>NZ_JBIWJD010000007.1:0-381247 GCF_044764945.1 Streptomyces sp. NPDC093568
TGAACGCGCACAAGGCCGGCACCATCAAGGGCCTGGCCGCCGAGGTCGGCGCCTCCCTCACCTCCGGCGCCCCCATCTGCGAGATCAAGGACTGACGGATACGGCGACGAGGCGCCCGGCGGACTGGAGCTGACAGTCCGCCGGGCGCCTCGTTCTGTGCCCGGTGGCATTCTGGAGGCACACCGGGCGGGCGAAAGGCGGGTGCGGGCATGGCGGGCGCGACTTCGAGCGATGCCACGGAGAGCCCCGGCGTGGCGGCACCATCACGTGCCATGCGCGCCGACGCCCGCCGCAATCACGAGCGTCTGCTCACCGAGGCCCGCTCCGCGTTCGCCGAGCACGGCACGGACGCGTCCCTGGAGGACGTGGCCCGCCGGGCGGGCGTCGGCATCGGCACCCTGTACCGCCACTTCCCCAACCGCGACGCCTTGTTGAGCGCGGTCTTCGAGGAGGCGGCCGGCGACCTGCTGGCCCGCTCCCGGGAGCTCCTGCGCTCGCCGGAGCCGTGCGCGGCTCTGGTGACGTGGCTGCGCGAGATGGTCACGCACGCGGGCGAGTACCGCGGCCTGGCCCACGCCCTGATGTCGGTGTCCGACGACAAATCCTCCGCCCTGGCCCGGTGCAGCGACCCCATCAGAGAGGCGGGCGGCGCACTGCTGTCACGGGCCCAGGAGGCGGGAACAGTCCGTCCCGACGTGGCGATCGGCGACCTGCTCCAGCTCACCCACGCGATCGCGCTGGCGGCGGAGGAGACACCGGGGGACCCGGAGTTGGCGGACAGATTGCTGCACCTGACACTCCGGGGCCTGAAGCCCGCCTAGGGGCACGATGTGCGGCTCCACGACAGGCGGGGACACACCCCACACTCGCGTATCCGCACACGCCCTGCGGCGAGCAGCCGAACTACCGCCGCCGCATGTCCGCGACCCGCGCGCGCTCCCGCTCGCCCCCGGGCTCACCGAGCACCGTGGCGGCACTGCGCAACCCCGGCCCGCCCCCCGGAGGGACCTGCCCTCGCCTCGGCCCCGGCAGCGCACGCGTCTGTCGCCGCGCCGGGACCTCGTCACCCCCCGGTGCCCCGCTCGCCCCGGCCACGGCGATCTGCACCCCCTGATCGGCAAGGGCCTGCAGCTCGGTGTGGGCACGGTCGTCATGAGCCGGCGGCTCATCGGTCACCAACCGCGTGATGACGTCCGTCGGCACCGTCTGGAACATCGTGTCCGTGCCGAGCTTCGTGTGATCGGCGAGGACGACGACCTCGGCGGCCGCCTGGACCAGCGCCCGGTCGACGGACGCGGAGAGCATGTTGGACGTGGACAGCCCGCGCTCGGCGGTGAGCCCGCTCCCGGAGAGGAAGGCGCGCGACACCCGCAGTCCTTGCAGGGACTGCTCGGCTCCGCTGCCGACGAGGGCGTAGTTGGAGCCGCGGAGCGTACCGCCCGTCATCACGACCTCGACCCGGTTGGCATGGGCCAACGCCTGTGCGACCAGGAGGGAGTTGGTGACGACGGTCAGTCCGGGCACCCGGGCGAGCCGGCGGGCCAGTTCCTGGGTGGTGGTCCCCGCCCCGACGACGATCGCCTCGCCCTCCTCCACGAAGTTCGCGGCGAGGTCGGCGATGGCGGTCTTCTCGGCGGTCGCGAGATGTGACTTCTGCGGAAAGCCGGACTCCCGCGTGAACCCGCCCGGCAATACCGCACCGCCGTGCCGGCGGTCGAGGAGTCCTTCTGCCTCCAGTGCGCGCACGTCCCGCCGTACGGTCACTTCGGAGGTCTGGACGACGCGGGCGAGCTCACGGAGCGACACGGCCCCGTTCGCTCGCACCATTTCGAGGATCAATTGGCGACGTTCTGCAGCGAACACGAAACTGACAGTAACCCCAACGACCGTCTGGTTTCAGCAGTTTGCGCCGAATAACAGAAGTTGTTCGCACGCAAGGGCAAGGAGTGGTATAGAGCCTAGTCTCCCCGCCTATGCCGTACGCATGCTCGACAACTCCCCGTGACCAGCGACGAATCGGTTTCAGCCGTCAGAGTTCGCCGCCGGACTTCCGAGTGTGCAGCTGCCGTGCCACCTCGGCGATCGAGCCCGAAAGGGAGGGGTACACGGTGAAGGCGTTCGCGATCTGTTCGACCGTCAGATTGTTGTCGACCGCGATCGAGATCGGGTGGATCAGTTCCGAGGCGCGCGGGGAGACGACCACACCGCCGACCACGATGCCCGTGCCCGGCCGGCAGAAGATCTTGACGAAACCGTCCCGGATGCCCTGCATCTTCGCGCGCGGGTTGCGCAGCAGCGGCAGCTTGACGACCCGGGCGTCGATCTTGCCCGCGTCCACGTCGGCCTGCGTGTAGCCGACGGTGGCGATCTCGGGGTCGGTGAACACGTTCGACGACACGGTCTTCAGGTTCAGCGGAGCCACGGCATCGCCCAGGAAGTGGTACATGGCGATACGACCCTGCATGGCGGCCACCGAGGCGAGCGCGAAGACACCGGTGACGTCACCGGCGGCGTACACACCGGGCGCGGTCGTCCTGGACACCTTGTCGGTCCAGATGTGCCCGGACTCGCGCAGCTTGACGCCGGCCTCCTCCAGGCCCATGCCCTCGGAGTTCGGGATGGCGCCGACGGCCATGAGGCAGTGGGTGCCGCTGATGACGCGCCCGTCGGCGAGCGTGACCTCGACCCGGTCGCCGACCCGCTTGGCGGCGGCGGCGCGCGAGCGCGCCATGACGTTCATGCCACGCCGCCGGAAGACGTCCTCCAGCACGGCCGCCGCGTCCGGGTCCTCACCCGGCAGCACACGGTCACGGGACGACACGAGGGTGACCCGCGACCCGAGCGCCTGGTAGGCACCGGCGAACTCGGCGCCGGTGACACCCGACCCGACCACGATGAGCTCCTCGGGCAGCTCGTTGAGGTCGTAGACCTGGGTCCAGTTGAGAATCCGCTCACCGTCGGGCTGGGCGTCGGGCAGCTCACGCGGATGACCCCCGGTGGCGATCAGAACCGCGTCCGCGACGAGCGTCTCCTCACTCCCGTCCGCGGCGCTCACCACGACCTTGCGCGACCCGTCGAGCCCCTGCATGCCCTCCAGCCGCCCCCGGCCGCGCATCACCCGCGCGCCGGCCCGCGTCACCGAAGCGGTGATGTCGTGGGACTGCGCGAGCGCGAGCCGCTTGACACGCCGGTTGACCTTGCCCAGGTCGACGCCCACGACGCGGGCGGGCGTGTCGATGTGCGGGGTGTCGTCGGCGACGATGATCCCCAGCTCCTCGTAGGAGGAGTCGAAGGTCGTCATCACCTCGGCCGTGGCGATCAGGGTCTTCGACGGCACGCAGTCGGTGAGCACCGACGCCCCGCCCAGACCGTCGCAGTCGACGACGGTCACCTCCGCGCCGAGCTGAGCGGCGACCAGCGCCGCTTCGTATCCGCCGGGTCCGCCACCGATGATCACGATCCGAGTCACGTACTCCATTGTCCCGCACACCTCACCAAGCCACTGCCCGGGGCCCCGCCCGAGACACCACCGTTACGGGAGGGGCACACGATCCACCTGCCGTACCCTCTCCCCATGTCGCTCTACGCCGCGTACGCCGGCAATCTCGACGCGCGGCTGATGACCCGCCGCGCCCCGCACTCGCCGCTGCGCGCCACCGGCTGGCTGAACGGCTGGCGGCTGACGTTCGGGGGCGAGCAGCTGGGCTGGGAGGGCGCGCTCGCAACGCTCGTCGAGGACCCGTTGGAACAGGTCTTCGTCTCCCTGTACGACGTCGCCCCGATGGACGAGGACTCCCTCGATCGCTGGGAGGGCGTGGGGCTGGGCATATACCGCCGCCTCCGGGTCCGGGTGCACACCCTGGAGGGCGAGGAGCAGGCCTGGACGTACGTCCTGAACGCCTACGAGGGCGGCCTGCCGTCGGCCCGCTACCTGGGCGAGATCGCGGACGCGGCGGAGTCGGCCGGCGCACCCCACGACTACGTGATGGAGCTGCGCAAGCGCCCCTGCTGACCCACAGGCCCCTCCAACCCCACCGGCCCCACGTTTTCGTTGGAAACGACAAGACAACGATCGCCATCCCGTGAGCTCTGTCATCTACGCGCGTAGGCCCAAACCGGCTACCCTCAGTCGCGTGAACGCATCTCTTCTTCCGGACGACATCCAGGGCGACCCGCACGCCGCCGCCGACGCCGCCGCCTCGCGCCTGCGCGAACTGACGGGCGCCGAGACCCACGACGTCGCCCTCGTGATGGGCTCCGGCTGGGCTCCGGCCGTGGACGCCCTCGGCGCCCCCGAGGCCGAGTTCCTGGTCACCGAGCTGCCCGGGTTCCCCCCGCCGGCGGTGGAAGGGCACGGCGGCAAGGTCCGCTCCTACCGGATCGGCAACAAGCGCGCCCTGGTCTTCCTGGGCCGCACCCACTACTACGAGGGCCGCGGCGTGGCCGCCGTATCCCACGGCGTCCGCACCGCCGTGGCGGCCGGCTGCAAGACGATCGTCCTCACCAACGGCTGCGGCGGCCTGCGCGAGGGCATGCGCCCCGGCCAGCCGGTCCTGATCAGCGACCACATCAACCTCACGGCCACCTCCCCCATCATCGGCGCCAACTTCGTCGACCTCACCGACCTCTACTCCCCCCGCCTGCGCGCCCTGTGCAAGGAGATCGACCCCACGCTGGAGGAGGGCGTCTACGCCCAGTTCCCCGGCCCGCACTACGAGACGCCGGCCGAGATCCGCATGGCCCGCGTGATCGGCGCGGACCTGGTGGGCATGTCGACGGTCCTGGAGGCGATCGCCGCACGCGAGGCCGGGGCGGAGGTGCTGGGCATCTCCCTCGTCACCAACCTGGCGGCGGGCATGACGGGCGAGCCCCTCAACCACGAGGAGGTCCTCCAGGCGGGCCGCGACAGCGCGACGCGGATGGGTTCCCTCCTCGGCCAGGTGCTGGGCCGTCTCTGACGAGTCCGCGCCCCTGGGAGTCGCGGTCGCCCACGGCGGTGAGGCGACGGGGTGGGGGTGCGGCGTGCGTCAACGCGGGAGACTCTCCTGACGTACGGCAACCGCCCGACCGAGGACGGACACCCCCCCACCCCGGCCCCGCCCCACGACACAACCGTCGGCGCTGCGCGCACCCCACCGCACCCGCGCAGGCCGCCGCAGGCATCACACCCGCACCCACCGACCACGAGAGGCTGACCCGACGTGCAAGACGACCTCATCGCCCGGGCCCAGGCATGGCTCGCCGAGGACCCCGACCCGGAGACCCGCGACGAGCTCGCCAAGCTCATCGAATCCGGCGACCTCACCGAGCTCGCGGACCGCTTCGCCGGCACCCTCCAGTTCGGCACCGCGGGCCTGCGCGGCGAAATCGGCGCCGGCCCGATGCGCATGAACCGCACGGTCGTCATCCGCGCCGCCGCCGGCCTCGCCGCGTACCTCAAGAAGCAGGGCCACACGGACGGCCTCGTCGTCATCGGCTACGACGCCCGCCACAAGTCGGAGGACTTCGCCCGCGACACGGCCGCCGTCATGACCGGCGCCGGCCTGCGCGCCGCCGTACTCCCCCGCCCGCTGCCCACCCCGGTCCTCGCGTACGCGATAAGGCACCTCGGCGCCGCCGCCGGCGTGGAGGTCACCGCCAGCCACAACCCGCCCCGAGACAACGGCTACAAGGTCTACCTCGGCGACGGCTCCCAGATCGTCCCGCCCGCGGACATCGACATCGCGCAGGAGATCGCCGCGGTCCCGTCCCTCACCGTCGTCCCCCGCCCCACCGAAGGCTGGGAGACCCTCGACGACAGCGTCCTCGAGGCCTACCTCGCCCGCACGGACGCGGTCCTCGCCCCCGACTCTCCGCGCACCGCCCGCACCGTCTACACGGCGATGCACGGCGTCGGCAAGGACGTCCTCCTCGCCGCCTTCGAACGCGCCGGCTTCCCCACCCCCGCCCTGGTCACCGAGCAGGCCGACCCCGACCCGGACTTCCCCACCGTCGCCTTCCCCAACCCGGAAGAGCCCGGCGCGATGGACCTGGCCTTCGCCAAGGCCCGCGAGACGGACCCCGACCTGGTCATCGCCAACGACCCGGACGCCGACCGCTGCGCCGTGGCCGTCAAGGACGGCGCGGACTGGCGGATGCTCCGCGGCGACGAGGTGGGCTCCCTGCTCGCCGCCCACCTGGTGAACCGCGGAGCACAGGGCACCTTCGCCGAGTCGATCGTCTCCTCCTCCCTCCTCGGCCGGATCGCCGAGAAGGCGAACCTCCGCTACGAGGAGACCCTCACCGGCTTCAAGTGGATCGCCCGCGTCGAAGGCCTGCGCTACGGCTACGAGGAGGCCCTCGGTTACTGCGTCGACCCCGAGGGCGTACGCGACAAGGACGGCATCACCGCCGCCCTGCTGATCACGGAGCTGGCCTCGGTCCTCAAGGCCGAGGGCCGCACGCTCCTCGACCTGCTGGACGACCTCGCCGTGGAGCACGGCCTGCACGCCACGGACCAGCTCTCGGTGCGCGTCCAGGACCTGTCGGTCATCGCGAACGCCATGCGGCGCCTGCGCGAGCAGCCCCCGACCGAGCTCGCCGGCCTGGCCATCACCCGCGCCGAGGACCTCACCAAGGGCACCGAGACCCTCCCGCCCACGGACGGCCTGCGCTACACGCTCGAGGGCGCCCGCGTCATCGTGCGACCCAGCGGCACCGAGCCCAAGCTGAAGTGCTACCTGGAGGTAGTCGTCTCGGTCGCGTCCCACGCCGACCTCCCGGCCGCCCGAGCCAAGGCGACCGACCTCCTGGCGACGATCAAGCGGGACCTGTCCACGGCGGCAGGCATCTGATCCGCACCGCCACCCCGTGATCCCTCTCGAAAGGGTGCCCCCACGCGGAGGCACCCTTTCGGGTCGCGCCCCGCTCAGCCGATCGCCAGCAGAATCACCAGCAGCACGGCCCCCGCCACGGCCGGCCCCACCACCTCGTACGCCCACCGCACGGTCACCTCACCCTGCGCGGACTCCGCGTTCTCGCGATGCTCCAGCAGCTGACGCAGATCGTCCATGACCTTGTCGGTCTCGGCCCGCATGGGCCCGTCCGCGTCGACGTCCGCCCGCGGCACACCGAGCCCGCCGAACCCCATGCCACCGCCCCCACGCCGCTCACCGCGCGCGGCGGCGCTGCGGTCCGCGGCAGCCCGGGCCGTGCGCCGCGCGGCCTTCTTGCGGGCCCGCAGCGACACCGGCACCGCCCACAGCTGGAACTTGGTGCCGGACTTGGCGACGACCTCGTTCGAGTAGCCGGAGCGCAGCGCGGCGATCTGCCCCCAGGGCAGCACGATCACACGGAGCGGGTTGCGGATCCTCAGCCGCTCCTCGTTGGCGTAGACGGCGGGGCGCAGGGTGAACGCGGTCACCATCGGCACGAGGAGGATCAGCGCCGCGAGCGCGAGCCACTGCGTGCGGCTCTCGCCGCGCAGCAGGGCGTCGAGACCGAGCCAGAGCACGATGAGCAGCAGCAGGACGCCGCCGACGATGCCCATGGGCGAGCGGTAGACCCGGTCCTTCGTGGCGGGGTCCGGGGTGGGGGGCTGATGCTCCGGGGTGGTCATGGGCCCGATTGTGCCCCATGCCTGCGACGCTCGAACGAGTGCCCGTTCACCGCAGAGGCTCTGGTCCGGTATGGCGGACGCGGGCCGCGTGTGGCTGGTCGCGCAGTTCCCCGCGCCCCTCAGGGCGTGATGCCACCCGCGATCACAGCAAGCCACCTCCTCGGGGTGTACAGCCGCTACGCGCGTAGATATGCTCGTCTGGTGACCATGCCCACCAATGCATCTGCCGCAGCTCACGCACTCACGGACGTCACCGCGTCCGACAGCACGCTGCGCCGCTTCCTCCACGGGCTGCCGGGTGTCGACGCGGTCGGCCTGGAGGGGCGGGCCGCGTCCCTCGGTACCCGTTCCATCAAGACGACCGCCAAGGCGTACGCCATCGACCTCGCCATCTCGATGGTCGACCTGACGACGCTGGAAGGCGCGGACACCCCGGGCAAGGTCCGGGCGCTCGGCGCCAAGGCGGTCCGTCCCGACCCGACCGACCGCACGGTGCCGCCGACGGCCGCCGTCTGCGTCTATCCCGACATGGTGGCCACCGCCAAGGAGGCCGTCGCCGGGTCGACCGTGAAGGTCGCCTCGGTCGCGACCGCCTTCCCCGCGGGCCGCGCGCCCCTCGGGGTGAAGCTGGCGGACGTCCGCGAGGCCGTCGCCGCCGGCGCCGACGAGATCGACATGGTCATCGACCGGGGCGCGTTCCTCGCCGGGAACTACATGAAGGTCTACGACGAGATCGTCGCCGTGAAGGAGGCCTGCGGGGCGGCCCGCCTCAAGGTCATCTTCGAGACGGGCGAGCTGTCGACCTACGACAACATCCGGCGGGCGAGCTGGCTCGGCATGCTGGGCGGCGCCGACTTCATCAAGACGTCGACCGGCAAGGTCGCGGTGAACGCCACTCCCCCGAACACCCTCCTTATGCTGGAAGCGGTGCGGGACTTCCGCGCCCAGACCGGCATCCAGGTCGGTGTGAAGCCGGCCGGCGGGATCAGGACGACCAAGGACGCCATCAAGTTCCTCGTGCTGGTCAACGAGACCGCCGGCGAGGACTGGCTCGACAACCACTGGTTCCGCTTCGGCGCCTCCTCGCTTCTGAACGACCTGCTGATGCAGCGGCAGAAGCTGGCCACCGGCCGCTACTCCGGCCCCGACTACGTGACGGTGGACTGATCACCATGGCATCGGTATTCGAATACGCACCGGCCCCCGAGTCCCGCTCGATCGTCGACATCGCGCCGTCGTACGGCCTGTTCATCGACGGCGAGTTCGTGGAGGCGGCCGACGGCAAGGTCTTCAAGACCGTCTCGCCGTCCACCGAGGAGGTCCTCGCCGAGATCGCCCAGGCGGGCGAGGCGGACGTGGACCGTGCCGTGAAGGCGGCCCGCAAGGCGTTCGAGAAGTGGTCGGCGCTGCCGGGCTCGGAGCGCGCGAAGTACCTCTTCCGCATCGCCCGGATCATCCAGGAACGAGCCCGTGAGCTCGCCGTGCTCGAAACCCTGGACAACGGCAAGCCGATCAAGGAGACCCGCGACGCGGACCTCCCGCTGGTCGCAGCGCACTTCTTCTACTACGCGGGCTGGGCCGACAAGCTCGACCACGCGGGCTTCGGCGCGAACCCCCGCCCGCTGGGCGTCGCGGGCCAGGTCATCCCCTGGAACTTCCCGCTCCTCATGCTGGCGTGGAAGATCGCCCCGGCGCTCGCGACCGGCAACACGGTCGTCCTGAAGCCCGCCGAGACGACCCCCCTCTCCGCGCTCTTCTTCGCGGACATCTGCCGCCAGGCGGGCCTGCCCAAGGGCGTCGTCAACATCCTTCCCGGATACGGCGACGCGGGCGCCGCCGTCGTCGCGCACCCGGACGTGAACAAGGTCGCCTTCACCGGCTCCACGGCCGTCGGCAAGGAGATCGCCCGCACGATCGCCGGCACCCGCAAGAAGGTCACCCTGGAACTGGGCGGCAAGGGCGCCAACATCGTCTTCGACGACGCCCCGATCGACCAGGCCGTCGAGGGCATCGTCAACGGCATCTTCTTCAACCAGGGCCAGGTCTGCTGCGCCGGCAGCCGGCTGCTGGTCCAGGAGTCGATCCAGGACGAGCTGCTGGACTCCCTCAAGCGCCGGCTCTCCACGCTCCGCCTCGGCGACCCGCTGGACAAGAACACCGACATCGGCGCGATCAACTCCGAGGAGCAGCTCACCCGGATCACCTCGCTCGTCGAGCAGGGCGAGGCGGAGGGCGCCGAGCGCTGGTCGCCGGCCTGTGACATCCCGGAGAGCGGCTACTGGTTCGCGCCGACGCTGTTCACGAACGTCACCCAGGCGCACCGGATCGCCCGCGACGAGATCTTCGGCCCGGTGCTGTCGGTGCTGACGTTCCGTACGCCGGACGAGGCCGTCGCCAAGGCCAACAACACGCCGTACGGCCTGTCGGCCGGTATCTGGACCGAGAAGGGCTCGCGGATCCTCGCGGTCGCGAACAAGCTGCGCGCAGGCGTGATCTGGTCCAACACGTTCAACAAGTTCGACCCGACCTCGCCGTTCGGCGGTTACAAGGAGTCGGGCTTCGGCCGCGAGGGCGGCCGCCACGGCCTGGAGGCGTACCTCGCCCCGTCGAGCCCGGAGGGCGAGCGATGAAAAACACAGTTGACGCGACCCGACTCTCCGTCTTCAAGACCTACAAGCTGTACGTCGGGGGCAAGTTCCCCCGCTCCGAAAGCGGCCGGGTGTACGAAGTGACCGACTCGAAGGGCAACTGGCTGGCCAACGTGCCCCTCTCCTCCCGCAAGGACGCCCGTGACGCCGTGGTCGCCGCGCGCAAGGCGTTCGGCGGCTGGTCCGGCGCGACGGCGTACAACCGCGGCCAGATCCTCTACCGCATCGCCGAGATGCTGGAGGGCCGCCGCGATCAGTACGTCCGCGAAGTCGCCGACGCCGAGGGCCTGTCGAAGTCGAAGGCGGCCGCTCAGGTCGACGCGGCGATCGACCGCTGGGTCTGGTACGCGGGCTGGACGGACAAGATCGCCCAGGTCGTGGGCGGCGGGAACCCGGTCGCGGGCCCGTTCTTCAACCTGTCCTCGCCCGAGCCGACCGGCGTGGTCGCGATCGTGGCCCCGCAGGAGTCGTCGTTCCTGGGTCTGGTGAACGTGCTCGCCCCGGTGATCGCGACGGGCAACACGGCGATCGTGGTGGCGTCGGAGAAGGCCCCGCTGCCCGCCCTGTCCCTGGGCGAGGTGCTGGCCACCTCCGACCTGCCCGGCGGTGTCGTCAACGTCCTGTCCGGCCGTACGGCGGAGATCGCCACGCCGCTCGCCGCCCACCAGGACGTCAACGCGATCGACCTGGCGGGCGCCGACGAGGACCTGGCCAAGGAGCTGGAGATCGCGGCGGCGGACAACCTCAAGCGCGTGCTGCGTCCACAGCCTGTGGATCACGCCGCCACGCCCGGCATCGACCGTATGACGGCGTTCCTGGAGACCAAGACGGTCTGGCACCCGACGGGCTCGCTGGGCGCGTCCGGCTCGTCCTACTGAGGCCCGGCCGGCACCGAGACCGGAGAGCCGCGCTTCCCCGCCGTCCCGGGGAGGCGCGGCTCTCTGCCGCGCGCGGAGGCGGGGCGGCCGGGTTAACGCCGCGTGCAGTCGCGGTGTGATCCGCGCATCAAACGTGGTCCGCCGGGTCGTTCCCGGGCCCCTCGATGCCTCACACTGGTGTCCCGTGAGTTCCCCATCGCCCATACCGACGCGAGTCGTGCTGCTCTGCGGCCCCTCCGGCTCCGGCAAGTCCCTTCTCGCGGCCCGCTCCGGTCTTCCGGTGCTGCGGCTCGACGACTTCTACAAAGAAGGCGACGACCCGACTCTGCCCCTGGTCCCGGCGAGTTCCGACATCGACTGGGACCACCCCGACTCCTGGGACGCGGACACGGCCGTGGCCGCGATCGCGGAACTCTGCCGCACGGGCCGTACGGACGTGCCGGTGTACGACATCTCGCTGAGCGCCCGCACCGGCGCGGAGACGGTCGACATCGGGCGAACCCCGCTCTTCATCGCCGAGGGCATCTTCGCGGCCGAGATCGTCACGCGCTGCCGGGAACTCGGCGTGCTGGCCGACGCGCTGTGCCTGAGCCGCGGACCGATGAAGACCTTCCGCCGCCGCTTCCTGCGCGATCTCAAGGAGGGCCGCAAGTCGGTGCCCTTCCTGCTGCGCCGCGGCTGGCGCCTGATGCGCCTGGAGCGCTCGATCGTCGCCCACCAGACGTCCCTGGGCGCACACGCCTGCGACCGCGACGAGGCCCTGGGCCGGCTGACCGCGGCAGCGGCAGGACGCCGCCCGGCGGCGACTCCGGCCGCCTGAACGAAGACGGCGCCTCCTCCGTCGTAGGCCTGAGATCTTGCGACGGAAAAGGACGACGATGAAGCGTGCGGCTCTGCTCGTGACGGTGGCGGTACTGGCGGTGGCCGGTTGTACGGGCGGCGCGAGCGGCGGGACCTCGGCCGGGGCCTCCTGTTCGGGCCTGGTGACCTACGACGGCCGCGACTACCTGCCCACCGAGAAGTCGGTCTTCACCGTCGGCGAGCGGCTGGGAACCGCCACGGTCCCGGAGTGCGACGACACCCCGAACGACGGGGAGGCCGGCATCCCCGAGAGCACGACCGGCGTCTACGCGATCGAGGGGATCGATCCCGCCGAAGGCGTCGCCGTGGGGGACAGTCCCGCCGAGGCGGCTCCCATGGCCGCCCGCTGACCGCACAGCGAAGCGGGACTGGACGGACCCCCCGGCCCTCCAGCCCCGCTCACGTTGTGCTCCGCCCACGTCCCCCGTGGCGGAGCATCCCCCGTTCCCCCGTGCTTCCCCTCCTCGGTGGGTCCCCCGTTGGCCCCCCAGCCCCCGTGGTCCCCCCCTTGTTACCGCTCCCCCGCGGTCCCCCCGGACCTTCAGGCGACAAGCTCCCCGAAGGCGTCCTCCTCGTCACGGCCGAAGCTGAGGACCTCGTCCTCGCGCAGCCGGCGGAGCGACCGCCAGATGCTCGACTTCACCGTGCCGACACTGATGCCGAGGATCTCCGCGATCTCCGGGTCGGTGCGGCCCTCGTAGTAGCGAAGGACCAGCATCGTCCGCTGGAGTTCGGGCAGCCGGGCCAGCGCCTGCCACAGGACCGCGCGCAGCTCGGTGCCGCGCATCGCGTCCGTGTCGCCGGGCGTCTCCGGCAGCTCCTCGGTCGGGTACTCGTTCAGCTTGCGGCGGCGCCACGCGCTGATGTGCAGATTCGTCATGGTGCGGCGGAGGTATCCGCCGACCGCGGCCTTGTCACTGATCCGGTCCCACGCCTTGTACGTCGAGAACAGCGCGCTCTGCAGCAGGTCCTCGGCCTCGAAGCGGTCACCGGTGAGGTGGTAGGCGGTCGCGTACAGGGAGGCGCGGCGCTCCTGGACGTAGGCGGTGAACGCCGCTTCGGCGTCCACGGCCTCCGTCGTCGGGCGACGACGCTCCCCCGAGTCCTCCCTGTACGCGGCTCCCCCGTGCGTTTCCCCCGTGGAACTGTCAACCACCGTCATGTACACGGTGTGCTGACGCCCGGTGCCGCGAGCGCACCCCCGCCCGCTCACGGCACCGGACTTCTCGGAACCCCGGCCCCCGTTCACGTCGTGCAGACGCGTGATCACTGCGCTGTTGCTGGTGCCGTGCAGCGTGTTCATCTCGCGCCCCCCGTCGTGGACTTCCGGTGTTCTGCTTGGTGCGGCTCGCTGTGTTGCGTCCTGCTGTCTTGCCTGTGCCGAAAAGCTTGCCCGGGCACCTTCATCGCTGTGTCCGCCGACTGTCACAGACCTGTCACAGGGGCCTGTGCCACAGCCCGCCCCCGGCACCGGCACAGCGCGAGCACAGTGAGCAGCGCTACGCGCACGTATCCGTACTGCTCGTACAGGTGTCGAAAGACCACCCCCGCATGGGCCAGAATGTGCCCCGTGCCTTCCCTGTTGCTGATCGAGGACGACGACGCCATCCGCACGGCCCTGGAGCTCTCACTGACGCGCCAGGGACACCGGGTGGCCACCGCTGCCACCGGCGAGGACGGTCTGAAACTGCTGCGTGAGCAGCGGCCGGACCTGATCGTGCTGGACGTGATGCTGCCCGGCATCGACGGCTTCGAGGTCTGCCGTCGCATCCGGCGCACCGACCAGCTGCCGATCATCCTGCTGACCGCGCGCAATGACGACATCGACATCGTGGTCGGACTGGAGTCCGGCGCGGACGACTACATCGTCAAACCCGTGCAGGGGCGGGTCCTGGACGCCCGCATCCGGGCCGTGCTGCGGCGCGGCGAGCGGGAGTCCAACGACGCGGCGACCTTCGGCAGCCTCGTCATCGACCGCGCCGCGATGACCGTGACCAAGAACGGCGAGGACCTCCAGCTCACCCCGACCGAGCTGCGTCTGCTGCTCGAACTGAGCCGCCGGCCGGGCCAGGCCCTGTCCCGCCAGCAGCTGCTGCGCCTGGTCTGGGAGCACGACTACCTCGGCGACTCCCGCCTCGTGGACGCGTGTGTCCAGCGGCTGCGCGCCAAGGTCGAGGACGTCCCGTCGTCCCCCACGCTCATCCGTACCGTCCGCGGTGTCGGCTACCGCCTGGACGCGCCTCAGTGACGGACGCGCAGGGGGGATTCCGCGGCTGGGTCGCGGCTCGCAAGGGAGTGTGGTCGAGGCTGCGTTTCACCAGCCTGCGGCTGCGGCTGGTGGTCGTCTTCGGTCTGGTCGCGCTCACGGCCGCCGTGTCGGCGTCCGGCATCGCGTACTGGCTCAACCGTGAGGCGGTCCTGACCCGGACGCAGGACGCGGTGCTGCGCGACTTCGAGCAGGAGATGCAGAACCGCGCGGGCCTGCTGCCGCAGGAGCCCACGCAGGACGAACTCCAGCACACCGCCGGTCAGATGGCCAACAGCAGCCAGCGCTTCAGCGTCCTCCTCGTCGCCCAGGACGCCGCCGGCCAGCCCGCGTACGGCAGCTCCGGCGGCCTGGACGGCTTCACCCTCGCTGACGTGCCCGAGTCGCTGCGCACCGCGGTGAACGAGAAGCAGCAGGTCAACTCCACCAACAAGGCCGAGTACCACCTGTACTGGCAGCGGATCGTGGAGAACGACACCCCGTATCTGATCGCCGGCACGAAGGTCAACGGCGGCGGTCCGACGGGGTACATGCTCAAGTCGCTGGAGCAGGAGGCCAAGGACCTCAACTCGCTGGCCTGGTCGCTCGGCATCGCCACGGGCCTCGCCCTGATCGGCTCCGCGCTGCTCGCGCAGGCCGCCGCCACGACCGTACTGAAGCCGGTGCAGCGCCTCGGGGTCGCCGCCCGCCGCCTCGGCGAGGGCAAGCTGGACACCCGTCTGCGCGTCTCCGGCACGGACGAACTGGCCGACCTGTCCCGGACGTTCAACAACGCGGCCGCGGCGCTGGAGAAGCGGGTCGCCGACATGGCCTCGCGCGACGAGTCCTCCCGCCGCTTCGTGGCCGACATGTCCCACGAACTGCGCACCCCGCTGACCGCGATCACGGCCGTGACCGAGGTGCTGGAGGAGGAGCTGGAGGCGGAGTCCGGCTCGATGGACCCCATGATCGAGCCTGCCGTACGCCTCGTCGTCAGCGAGACCCGCCGGCTGAACGACCTGGTGGAGAACCTGATGGAGGTCACCCGCTTCGACGCGGGCACGGCCCGTCTCGTCCTCGACGACGTCGACGTCGCCGACCAGATCACGGCCTGCATCGACGCCCGCGCCTGGCTGGACGCGGTCGACCTGGACGCCGCGCGCGGCATCGTGGCCCGCCTCGACCCGCGCCGCCTGGACGTCATCCTGGCCAACCTCATCGGCAACGCCCTCAAGCACGGCGGCTCCCCGGTGCGCGTCGCGGTCCGCGAGGCGGACGACTCGGTCGTCATCGAGGTCCGGGACCACGGCCCCGGCATCCCCGAGGACGTCCTGCCGCACGTCTTCGACCGGTTCTACAAGGCCAGCGCCTCCCGCCCCCGCTCCGAGGGCAGCGGCCTGGGCCTGTCCATCGCCCTGGAGAACGCCCACATCCACGGCGGCGAGATCACCGCCGCCAACTCCCCCGAGGGCGGTGCGGTGTTCACCCTCACCCTGCCCAGGGACGCCTCGGATCTGGCGGAGCGGCTGAACAACGGCAACGGCAAGAACGCCGACGACGAGAAGAAGGGAGACGCCTGATGCAAAAGCTCGGCCATCGTCTGCTGGCCCTCTGCGCGCTGTCGGGCGCCCTGCTCGCCGGCTGCGGCATACGTTCCACGGAGGTGCCCACCGACTTCGGGCCGGCCCCCTCCCGCGTGCACTGCTCCCTTTCGGAACCGAACGTGTCGACGCAGGCCGCCCGGGGGCTGCCCGTGCAGGTCTTCCTGCTGTGCGGCTCCCAACTGGTCGCGGTGGACCGGACCGTACGCGTACCGGAGGGCACGGCGGACTCGGCCCGCCGCGTCCTGGTGGCCCAGGGCCTGCTGGACGAGCTGGAGGCGACACCGTCACCGGCCGAGAAGGAGGCGGGCTACACCACGGACGTGCGGGGCGCCATGGGCGTCACCGGCCCGCGCCGCGACGACCCGGAGGAGACCCTCCGGCTGAGCGTGTCGCCCGAGGACCTCACGTCGTTCGCCCTGGCCCAGATCGTCTGCACCTTCTCGGACTCCTCGGCGGCGGAGGGCGACGGCTCGGTCATCCTGGGCGGCCCCACCACCGCGCCCCCGCGCCGCTACGAGTGCACGGACGAGGTCCGCACCCGGCCGGGCAGCAACGAGCCCCCGTCGACCGAGGTGACGGACGGCTGAGCGGCTCGGCGAGGGCCCCGGTCCCGTGCTGGGCGGCCCTCCCGGAGCCACCCGTGTGGCGGACACCTCACCCGGTTGGCGCGCCGCCCGGAACCGATCCCGCCGGGGGGCGCGTCTAGGGGGGCGTGCAGCGTCAAGGCTCCATCGGCGGCAGCGCCGCGATCCGCATCCGTGCGACGGGAGGAATCCTCCTGCTCGCACACCTCGCGTTCGTCGCCTGGCTCACGCTGCGCCCCCTGGACGTCCCCTGGGTGACCCCGGCGAACCTGCAGCCGCTCGCCGGCATCAGAGCCGATCTCGCCCTCGGCTGGCAGGAGGCCGCCCGCCGTATCGCGGAGGGCCTCGCCCTGCTCGCGCCCCTCGGCGTCCTGATCCCGATGGCACACGGCAGGCTCACCGCCTCCCCGCTCGGCTCCCTGGTCCGCACGGTCGCCGCGGGCGCCCTGATCTCCCTGGGCATAGAGCTGCTGCAGACCGGTGTCCCCGGCCAGATCGTCGACGTCGACTCGCTGTTCCTGAACCCGCTCGGCGTGGCCCTCGCGCACGCGGCGGTCGTCCCGGCGGCCCGGTTCCACCTCCGCCGCAGGTCCGAGCGCGTGGGCCGGACCACCGCCCTTCAGGAGGAGCCGACTCAGGGTCGGACCCCGACGATTCCCAGGGTCGGGATAGCTCCGTAGAGTGACGCTTTGCCCGGTTCGTCTTCGTAGCGTGGATGTCAGATGAGGCACCCACTCGAAAGGCCCCGAAAGAGGGAGACCTTCGACCGACGCTCGCGAAGGAGCCGCACCATGACCGCGCTCGCCCGACCCACCAACGGCCGCATGATCGGCGGAGTGTGCGCCGCGCTGGCGCGTCGCTTCGGCACCTCCGCGACGACGATGCGCGTCATCTTCCTGGTTTCATGCCTGCTCCCGGGCCCGCAGTTCCTGCTCTACATAGCCCTGTGGATCCTGCTTCCCTCGGAGGACAAGGCGAAGGCCCGTACGGCCTGGTAGCCACCACCCACCGACGTCCGCGCGAACGCCGCTGGGGCGTACCCCCTGTCCAAGGGGTACGCCCCAGCGGTGCGTTCCGGATCAGGCGGGCTCAGGCGAGCGGCAGGCCGTTCACCGGCAGCCCCTGGGTGGGCAGCGCCGGGGCGGCGGGCAGGCCCTGCACCGGGAGCGTCTCGGTCGGGAGCCCCTGCACCGGCAGCCCGCCGAGCAGCTCGGCGACGACGGTGGTCGGCCCGCCGGCGACGGCCTGCGCGGCGGCCGGCTGCGCGGCGGACAGTCCGGTGGCGAGCGCCTCCTGCCCCTGGGCCAGCCCCTCGGTGGCACCCGGCGCCTGGGAGAGGTTCTCGGCGGGGAGCGTCCGGGTGACGGTGTCGAGCGCCGTGCCGGCGGCGTCCGGGGTGACCGGCGCGGCGTTCGCGGCGCCCGCGCCCGCGGCGGCGAAAGCGGCACCGAGAGCGGCGACACCGAGGGTCTTGGCAGCAGACTGCTTCATGAAATGCGTCCTCGAAAATTGGTTACGGGGATGTAAGCGGTCCACGACCGTAAACACGCCCCGCACCCCGCCGCAAACATCGAAATGAGGACGGATTGTGAATGGAGCCCGCATGCCTTGTGACCACAAGGCCCCAGGTCAGCCCTGCTCCTCCGGAGAACCGCTGGTAGACGCGGTCTGCCGGAACAACCACTCGGACTTGAGTTCGGCATATCCGGGCTTGATGACGTCATTGATCATCGCGAGCCGTTCATCGAAAGGAATGAACGATGATTTCATCGCATTGACGGAGAACCATTGCATGTCATCGAGCGTATAACCGAACGCGTCGACAAGGTGCTCGAATTCCCGGCTCATACTGGTGTGGGACATCAGCCGATTGTCGGTGTTCACGGTCGCCCGGAAGTGCAGCCGGCGCAGCAGCCCGATGGGGTGGTCGGCGTACGAGTCGGCGGCGCCCGTCTGGAGGTTGGAGCTCGGGCACAGCTCCAGCGGGATGCGCTTGTCGCGTACGTACGACGCGAGCCGCCCGAGCTTCACGGTGCCGTCGGCGTGCACCTGGATGTCGTCGATGATGCGCACCCCGTGCCCCAGCCGGTCGGCGCCGCACCACTGCAGGGCCTGCCAGATGGACGGCAGCCCGAAGGCCTCGCCGGCGTGGATGGTGAAGTGGTTGTTCTCCCGCTTGAGGTACTCGAAGGCGTCGAGGTGGCGGGTGGGCGGGTGGCCCGCCTCGGCGCCCGCGATGTCGAAGCCGACGACGCCGAGGTCGCGGTAGCGGTTGGCCAACTCGGCGATCTCCAGCGCGCGGGCGGCGTGCCGCATGGCGGTGAGCAGGGCGCCCACGCGGATGCGGTGACCGTTCTGCCGCGCGAGCCGCTCGCCCTCGCGGAAGCCCTCGTTCACGGCCTCGACGACCTCTTCGAGGCTGAGCCCGCCCTCCAGGTGCTGTTCGGGCGCGTAGCGCACCTCGGCGTAGACGACGCCGTCCTCGGCGAGGTCCTCGGCGCACTCGCGCGCGACCCGGACGAGGGCCTCGCGGGTCTGCATCACCGCGACGGTGTGGGAGAAGGTCTCCAGGTAGCGCTCCAGGGAGCCGGAGTCGGCGGCCTCACGGAACCACAGGCCGAGTTTGCCGGGGTCGGTCTCCGGGAGCTGGGCGTAGCCCGACTCGCGGGCGAGGTCGACGACGGTGCCGGGGCGGAGCCCGCCGTCGAGGTGATCGTGCAGCAGAACCTTCGGCGCCCGGCGGATCTGGTCCGAGCTCGGGGTGTTCGCCTTCTGGGCAGTCTCGCTCGTCATTTCCGCACTCTACAGCCTACGCGCGTAGATCACCCCCTGAACACCCGATTTCCCTGGTTGTACCGATCCGTCGATACGTAACGGTGATCCCAGGGACGGGTGGCGTACACCCATGCTTCTGACACTGTTCTGTCATGGCACACCAAGCGACGCCGGTTCGCAGGGTCCGGCTGGGCAGGGCGATCGGGCCCGAGCCGACGGCGGTGAGCGGAGTGGTACTCCTGCTCCCCGGCGGTGACGAGGTCTCACATCGCAAGCCGGCGCCGGTGCTGGCGACCTCCTACGTGCGGACACTGGGCCGCCGTCTGAGCCGGGCGGGACGCGAGGACGGCCTGGCCACGCATGTCGTCCGCTACCGCTTCCGCGGCTGGAACGGCCACGCGGCGGACCTCGCGAGCGACGCGCAGTGGGCGGCCGACGAGATCGTACGGCGCTACGGTGACGTCCCCGTGTGCCTGGTCGGCTTCGACATGGGTGCCCGCGCGGCCCTGCACGCCGGCGGTCACGAGGCCGTCAACTCCGTGCTGGCGATCGCCCCTTGGCTGCCGGAGGAGGACGCGGCGGCCACACCCGAACCGGTGAAACAACTCGCGGGGCGGCGCGTGCTGTTCGTGCACGGCACGAACGACGAGCGGACCGACCCCGAGCTGTCGTTCCGGCTGGCCGAGCGGGCGAAGAAGGCGAACCGGGAGGTGTGCCGGTTCGAAGTGCACTCCGACCGGCACGGGTTGCACCAGCACCGCGGTGAAGTCCTCGCGCTGGCGGAGGACTTCGTCATGGGCGCGCTGTTCGGCAAGGCCTTCTCCCGGCCGGTGGCCGACGCGTTCGCGGCTCCGCCGCCGCTGGGGCTGCGGATGCCGCTGGCGGCGGGGTTCGGGAAGTCGCTGCGGCGGTAGCGGGCCGGGCCGTCCGCCGGTCGTCAGTTCGGCAGCAGGTTGCCCCTCCGCGACAACAGGAACCTCTTGAACGCCGCCACCGGAGGCGTGTCCGGGCGGTCCGCCAGCCAGGCCACGCCGATCTCACGGGCGGCTCTGGGGGCCGTCACCGTCAGTTCCACCACTCCCGGGCGGGGCACGGCCGGCGGCGGCAGGAGGGCGACGCCCAGGCCCGCCGCCACCAAGCCCCGCAGCGTCTCCGCCTCCTCGCCCTCGAAGGCGATGCGCGGCTTGAAGCCCGCCTCCTTGCACAGGTCGTCGGTGATCCGGCGCATGCCGTACCCGGGCTCCAGGGTCACGAAGATCTCGTCGGCCGCCTCCGCCAGCCGGATGCGCCTGCGCGAGGCCAGCCGATGGTCGGCGGGGACGACGAGGCGGAGCTTCTGCTCGTCCAGGCGGCGGGCCACCAGGTCGGGGGCGTCCGGCACGGGGGACGTCAGGCACAGGTCGAGCTCGCCGGCCCGCAGCCGCTCGATCATCGCCTCGCCGTAGTTCTGGACGAGGCTGAAGCGGATGCGCGGGTGGTCCTCGCGGAAGGCGTGCAGCAGGCCGGGTACCGTCTCGGCGCCCATGGTGTGCAGAAAGCCGAAGGCGACCTTGCCGGTGGCCGGGTCGGCGTCGGCGCGGACCTCCTCGGCGGCCCGCTCGATCTCGGCGAGGGCGCGTTCGACGGAGCCTAGGAAGGTGCGCCCTGCCGGGGTCAGGGAGACCGTGCGGCCGTGGCGGGCGAACAGGTCGACGCCCAGGTCCTGTTCGAGGCGGGCCATGGCACGCGAGAGCGTGGACTGCGGCACCCGCATCTCCTGGGCGGCACGGGTGACGTGCTCGGTCCGGGCGACGCCGGCGAAGTAGGCGAGGCGCGGCGCCAGCAACATCACCATGTCTTCTGTGTCACTGGACGGTGACAGTCGATCCTGTGACCTCTGTTGATGCACCATGGGAACGATTATCGCGATTCCATGCATTGGACGGATCAGCGAGGCCGTACGTAACTTCGAGGCATGTCTCCCGCCAGTACCGGGGCGTCCACCACGGTGGCCGCCACACCCGCAGTCCCCGTCGTCGACTCCCGTATGGCCCCGGGCGGCCCCGGCTACCGCCGGATGAGCTTCGCCCTCTTCCTCGCCGGTGTCGCGACCTTCGCGCTCCTGTACTCCACGCAGGCCCTGCTGCCGCTGATCTCGGGCGACTTCGGCGTGACGGCGAGCGACGCGAGCTGGACGGTGGCGGCGGCGACGGGCGGTCTGGCGCTGTTCGTCCTGCCCATGAGCGCGCTGTCGGAGCGGTTCGGACGCCGTGCGGTCATGACGGCGTCGCTCGCGGTCGCGGTGGGCGTCGGACTCCTGGTCCCCTTCGCGCCGAACCTGACCGCCCTGGTCGTGCTCCGGGCGGTCCAGGGCGCCGCGCTGGCCGGTCTCCCGGCGTCGGCGACGGCGTATCTGGCCGAGGAGGTCCGCCCGAAGGCGCTGGTCACGGCGATCGGCCTGTTCGTCGCGGGCAACAGCGTCGGCGGGATGAGCGGCCGGGTCATCACCGGCTGGGTCGCGCAGGAGTGGGGCTGGCGGGTCGCGGTCGGCGTGATCGGCGCGATCGCGATGGCCTGCGCGGTGGCGTTCCGCCTCCTGCTCCCGGCACCGCGCCACTTCAAGCCCGGCTCGCTGCGCCCGCGCGTCCTGGCCCGCACGGTCCGCGACCACCTCTCCAACCCGCTGCTGTGCCGGCTGTACGCGATCGGCGCGCTGTTCATGACGGTGTTCGGCGGCGTGTACACGGTGATCGGCTACCGCCTGACGGAGGCCCCGTTCGGCCTCCCCCAGGGCATCATCGGGTCGATCTTCCTGGTCTACCTGGTCGGCACCGTCTCGGCGTCGACGGCGGGGCGCCTGGTGGGCCGCCTGGGCCGGCGCGGCGCCCTGTACGCGGCGGGCGCGACCACGGCGACCGGCCTGCTGCTGTCGCTGGCGGACTCGCTCCCCATGGTCCTGCTCGGCCTGGTCCTGATCACCGGCGGCTTCTTCGCGGGCCACGCGGCGGCGTCCTCGGCGGTCAGCAAGACGGCCACCCACGGCCGCGCCCAGGCCGCGGCGCTGTACCAGTCGGCCTACTACGTCGGCTCCAGCGCGGGCAGCACCCTCGGCGCGATCGCCTTCCACGCCGGCGGCTGGGCCGGCACGGTCGGGGTCGGCCTGCTGGCGGTGCTCGGCGTGGTGACGATCACCGTCCTCGGAACGCGTGCGGCTCGGGCTGCTCAGCAGCGGCTCGCGACGGCCTGAGCCGCACGTCCCGTTTCCCCTCCCCGGATTTCCCCCCGACCGGGGTCGGCCGGTCGGGGGGATCGGCTTTTTGCACGCCTCTCACCTGCGTGTTCGTCTGCTCCGGGGGCCGTTGTCAGTGGGCTGCGGTAGCTTCCGAAGTGTTGGCGCGACGAGGCGCCGACGGGATACGGCCACAGGGGTGGGTGGACGATGAGCGACGGCACGGCGACTACGACAACGGACCTCGACGTCAGGCTGGAGAAACATCGCGTCGAACTGACCGGGTACTGCTACCGCATGCTCGGCTCGTCCTTCGAGGCCGAGGACGCGGTGCAGGACACGATGGTGCGCGCCTGGCGGAGTTACGACAAGTTCGAGGGACGCTCCAGTCTCCGGTCGTGGCTGTACCGCATCGCGACCAACGTGTGCCTGGACATGCTGACGGCGGGCAACAAGCGGGCCAGGCCCATGGACCTGACGGAGTCGACGCCGCTGGCCCAGGCGGCGCTCTCGCCCCGTCCCGACAACACCTGGCTGGAGCCGATGCCGGACAGCCGGGTGCTGCCCACCACCGAGGACCCGGCGGAGGCGGCGGTCGCCAAGGAGTCGGTGCGGCTCGCCTTCATGGCGGCCCTCCAGCAACTGCCGCCCAAACAGCGGGCGGTACTGATCCTGCGCGAGGTGCTGGCCTGGAAGGCGAACGAGGTCGCCGAGCTGCTCGGCACCACGGTCGCGTCGGTCAACAGCGCCCTCCAGCGGGCCCGCGCGACCCTCGCCGAGCAGCAGCAGCAGCCGGGAGCCGAGGCCGCCGTCTCCGACCCGCTGGACGACGAGCAGCAAAAGCTCCTGGACCGCTATGTCGCGGCCTTCGAAGGCTATGACATGACGGCGCTGACGGCCCTGCTGCACGAGGACGCCATCATGACGATGCCGCCGTTCGACCTGTGGCTGACGGGCCACGACGACATCGCCGGCTTCATGACGACGCTGGGCTCCGCCTGCGAGGGCTCCCGGCTGGTGCCGGTCCAGGTGAACGGCCTGCCGGGCTTCGCCCAGTACAAGCCGGACCCCGAGGCGGGCGGATACACCCCGTGGGCGGTGCAGGTCCTGGAGATCTCAGACGGCCGGCTCACCGGGTTCCACTTCTTCCTCGACACCAAGCGCTGGTTCCCGCTGTTCGGGCTCCCCCTCCACCTCGAAGCGGAGACCGACCAGGTCGAGGAGGGCGTGTAGCGCGGGGTCGGGGTCGCGCAGCCGGATCCGGCCCCCGGCCCTCCGTGCGGCGAGCTGGAGCCGCGCCAGCAGGTCCACGACACCCAGTCCCGGCGGTCCCAGCCCACCCACGTCGCACACCACGACTCTCGCCCCGCCGGCCTCCAGCCGGGCCCGTACGTCGTCGCACAGCCCCGTCACCTCGTCCCGGGTGACGGGGCCGGCCAGCACGAGTACAGCGGGTGTCATGGCGTCCACGATCGGTAGACCGGGCGGGAAGCGATAACTCATCGCGGCCGGAGTTCTCCCGCTACTGGCGCCTCGAGGCGTGTCCGCCGACCGAGATCACATTGACCCGGTCCCCTCCCGCCCATGAGGGTTTGCTGTATGCCCCACCTATCGTCTCGCCCCCGAATACCCTGCGGCCCGCGCCCCGCCAAGGAGGTTCCGTGCAAGGGGTGTTGACGGGATTCGCGGTGATCGCGGTCGTCATCGCCGTGGGGTATGTGATCGGCCGGCGCGGTTACCTCGGCGACCAGGGCCGCGAGGTCCTCACCAAGCTGGCCTTCCATGTGGCTTCTCCGGCCCTGCTGTTCACGACGCTCGCGCAGACCGACCTCTCGGTGATCTTCTCCAGCCGCCTCCTGGTGACGGCACTGAGCACGGCCGCGGCGGCCGGGGTCTTCGTCGCGGTGGGTGCCGTACGGCGCTGGGGCGTGGGCCGGACCACGATCGGCGCCCTGTGCTCCAGCTACGTCAACTCCGGCAACCTCGGCATCCCGATCGCCGTGTACGTCCTGGGCGACGCCTCGCTCGTGGCGCCGGTCCTGCTGTTCCAGCTCGTCGGGGTCACCCCCGTCGCCCTGACGATCCTCGACCTGTCCGGGGAGGGCGAGAAGGGGTCGATGTGGCGCCGCCTGCTGACGCCGTTGCGCAATCCGATCGCGGTCGGCTCATTGGCGGGTGTGGCCGTGTCGGCGACGGGGTTGCGGATCCCTGCCCCCGTCCTGGACCCGCTGTCCCTGATCGGCGGCATGTCGGTACCGGCGGTGCTGCTGGCCTTCGGCATCTCCCTGTGCGGCAGCACCATGCCGGGCCGGGGGCCGGACCGACATCCGGTGTTCCTCTCGGTCGCGCTGAAGTCGGTGGGACAGCCGGCGGTGGCGTGGGCACTGGCGGCAGGCGTCTTCGGCCTACGGGGCGCTCCGCTGCTGGACGTGGTGGTGACGTCGGCGCTGCCGGCCGCGCAGAACCTGTACACGTACGCGTCGAGTTACCGGGTGGGTGAGCGGTTGGCGCGGGACTCGATCCTGCTGTCGACGGTGTTGTCGGTGCCGGTGCTGGTGGTCGTCGCCGCGCTGCTCGGCTGACCCCGGCAAAACACGGCGGGCCGGGACCCGAAGGCCCCGGCCCGCCGCACGCTCACCCGGCTCAGGCGATACGTTCCAGCACCACCGGCGACGCCGTGAAGTCGGTCCCCGCTGCCGCGATGTCGTAGGAACCCTCCACCGACTGGAGCGCGTACTCGAAGCGCTCCGGGGTGTCCGTGTGCAGGGTCAGCAGGGGCTGGCCCTCGGTCACCGTGTCGCCGGGCTTGGCGTGCAGTTCCACGCCCGCGCCCGCCTGCACCGGGTCCTCCTTGCGGGCGCGCCCCGCACCGAGGCGCCAGGCGGCCACGCCGATGTCGTAGGCGTCGAGGCGGGTCAGGACACCGGACGAGGCGGCCTTGATCACGTGCTGCTCGCGCGCCACCGGCAGCTCCGCGTCCGGGTCGCCGCCCTGCGCCGCGATCATGCGCCGCCAGACGTCCATCGCCGAGCCGTCCGCGAGGGCCTTGGCCGGGTCGGCGTCCTTCACTCCGGCCGCGTCCAGCATCTCGCGGGCCAGGGCGATCGTCAGCTCGACCACATCGGCCGGGCCGCCGCCGGCCAGGACCTCCACCGACTCGCGGACCTCCAGCGCGTTGCCCGCCGTCAGGCCCAGCGGGGTCGACATGTCCGTCAGCAGCGCCACCGTCTTCACGCCGTGGTCCGTGCCGAGGCCCACCATCGTGGACGCCAGCTCCCGCGCGTCCTCGATCGTCTTCATGAAGGCGCCCGTGCCGACCTTCACGTCGAGCACCAGCGAGCCGGTGCCCTCCGCGATCTTCTTCGACATGATCGAGGAGGCGATGAGCGGGATCGCCTCGACGGTGCCGGTCACGTCCCGCAGCGCGTACAGCTTCTTGTCCGCGGGGGCCAGCCCGTCGCCGGCCGCGCAGATCACCGCGCCCGTGGTGTCGAGGACGTGCAGCATCTCCTCGTTCGACAGCAGCGCGCGCCAGCCGGGAATCGACTCCAGCTTGTCCAGCGTGCCGCCCGTGTGACCGAGGCCCCGGCCCGACAGCTGGGGCACGGCCGCGCCGCAGGCGGCGACGAGCGGGGCCAGCGGCAGGGTGATCTTGTCGCCGACGCCGCCCGTGGAGTGCTTGTCGGCCGTCGGGCGGGACAGGGACGAGAAGTCCATGCGCTCGCCGGAGGCGATCATCGCGGCGGTCCAGCGGGCGATCTCCCCGCGGTTCATGCCGTTGAGCAGGATGGCCATGGCGAGCGCGGACATCTGCTCGTCGGCGACCTCCCCGCGGGTGTACGCGTCGATGACCCAGTCGATCTGCTCGTCGCTGAGCTCACCGCGGTCCCGCTTGGTGCGGATGACGGAGATGGCGTCCATGGCCATGGCTTGGCTTCCTTCCGAGGGTTCCAGAAGTGGTACGGCCCCTCCGAACCGGTCGCGTGAGCGACTCGGAGGGGCCGTACGGGAATTACTTGCGCAGGTGCCCGGGCCCGAAGGCCTGCGGCAGCATCTCCGACAGCGGCAGGATGCCCGCCGGGGTCTCCAGCAGCAGCTCCGGGCCGCCGAACTCGAAGAGCAGCTGACGGCAGCGGCCGCACGGCACGAGGACCTCGCCCTTGCCGTCCACGCACGTGAAGTGCGTCAGCCGGCCACCGCCCGTGTTCTGCAGCTCCGAGACCAGCCCGCACTCGGCGCACAGGGCGAGTCCGTAGGAGGCGTTCTCGACGTTGCAGCCGGTGACCGTGCGGCCGTCGTCGACGAGGGCCGCGACACCGACCGGGAAGCCGGAGTACGGGGCGTAGGCACGGGACATGGCGTCCAGGGCCGCGGCGCGCAGCTTGTCCCAGTCGACGTCGGGGGAGACGGCCGGGCTCACTTGCCCTGTCCCTTCTTGTACGGCAGGCCGTCCGCCTTCGGCATCCGCAGGCGTTGCGCGGACAGCGTGAGGACGACGAGCGTGACGACGTACGGCGTGGCGGAGACGACCTGGTTGGGCACCTCGTTGGTGGTGGCGTACCAGGTGTAGACCAGGGCGCCGACCACGGCGGTGATCATCGACGGGGCGTACTTCTTGCGGACCACGAGCCAGATGGCGCCGATGATCAGCAGGAGGGCGCCGAGCAGCAGCAGGGCGTGGACGTTGGTGGAGCCGCCGCGCAGGTTGAGGCTGTCGGTGTAGCCGAACAGCCCGGCGCCGAGGGCGAGTCCGCCCGGCATCCAGTTACCGAAGATCATCGCGGCGAGACCGATGTAACCGCGGCCGCTGACCTGGCCCTCCAGGTAGAAGGGGTTGGCCACGATGGACAGGAAGACACCGCCGAGACCGGCCAGACCGCCGGAGATGATCACGGCGATGTACTTGTACTTGTAGACGTTGACGCCGAGCGACTCGGCGGCGACCGGGTTCTCACCGCAGGAGCGCAGCCGCAGACCGAAGGCGGTGCGCCACAGGATGTACCAGGTGCCGGGGATCAGCGCGATGGCGATCACGGTCAGCCAGGAGACGTTGGTGACCAGTCCGCCGAGCAGGCCGGCGATGTCGGAGATGAAGAACCAGCCGTTGTTGTTCAGGTCCCTGAGCCCGTCGGACAGGCCGGGCACCGTGAAGTGGCCGAGGGAGTCGACCGCCGGGGACTGCTTGGCGGAGCCGCCCGCGTGGCCCTCGAAGGCGAGGGGCGCGAGGTAGCGGGTGATGCCGAGGGCGAGGATGTTGATCGCCACACCGGAGACGATGTGGTTGACCCGGAAGGTGACGGTGGCGATGGCGTGCAGGATGCCGCCGATGCAGCCGCCGAGGATGCCGACGACGACACCGGTCCACGGGCCCCACTGGAAGCCGGCCCAGGCGCCGAACCAGGTGCCGAGGATCATCATGCCCTCGAGGCCGATGTTGACGACGCCCGCCCGCTCGGCCCACAGACCGCCGAGGCCGGCGAGGCCGATCGGCACGGCGAGCTGGAGCGCGGTGGACATCTGGCTGACGTTGGTGATGCCGTCGGCGCCGGTGATGATGCGGACGATCGAGGTCAGCGCCAGGGCTCCGGCGATGACCAGCAGCAGGACCTGCCACGACAGGCGGCGGCCGGTCGGCGCCGCGGGCTGCAGCGTGGGCTGGTTGACGTCGACCGCTGAGGTCTGCGGGGTGGTCATCGGCCGGCCACCTCCTTCTTGTTGTTGTCGGCGCCGAGGACGTGACCGGCGGCCAGTTCGGCGCCGACCCGGCGCTGCTGGCGGCGCAGGCCCCACTCGCGGACGGCCTCGTAGGAGACGACGACCGAGAGCACGATCAGGCCCTGCATGATGACCGCGATCTCCTTGTCGTAGCCGTGGAAGTCCAGCTCGGGCGATGCCTTGTCGAGCCAGGCCCACAGCAGGGCGGCGAACGCGATGCCGACGGGGCTGTTGCGGCCGAGCAGGGCGATGCCGATGCCGAGGAAGCCGATGCCGGTGGGGAAGTTCAGGCTGTAGGTGTGGGTGTCGCCGAGCAGGATCGGCAGACCGGCCATGCCCGCGATGCCGCCGGAGATCAGCATGGCGGTGAGCACCATGCGCTTGGGGTCGACACCGCTGGCCGCGGCGGCGGTCTCCGAGGCGCCGGAGGCGCGCAGGTCGAAGCCGAAGCGGGTGCGGTTGAGGACGACCCAGTAGGCGATGCCGAGCAGTACGGCGAGGAAGACCAGGCCGTAGATCTCGCCGGCGTCGCCCATGTTGATGCCGGGGACCCAGCCGGACTCGTGCATCTCGCCGGTGGTGTTGTTGTTGCCGACCTTGACGCCGAAGACGTCCGGCAGCCACAGGTAGGCGATGACGGAGGTCGCGATGGCGTTCAGCATGATCGTCGCGACGACCTCGCTGACGCCGCGGGTGACCTTGAGGACACCGGCGATGCCGGACCAGAAGGCGCCGGTGCAGACGGCGGTGAGGATCAGCAGCGGGACCTGGAGGGCGGCCGGCAGGTTCGCGTGGGCGCCGACGACGGCGGCCATCATGGCGGCGAGCTGGTACTGGCCGTCGACTCCGATGTTGAACAGGTTCATCCGGAAGCCGATGGCCACCGCCAGAGCCGCGATGTAGTACAGCGAGGCCTGGTTGATGATCAGCACCTGGATGTCGGAGAAGCCGAGCTGCTCGAACATCAGGGCGTACGGCTCGACCGGGCTCTTGCCCGAGGCGAGCAGCACGATCGCGCTGAGCACGAAGGCCACGGCGAGCGCGATGACCGGTCCGGCCACCGCGAGGAGCACACGCTCCTTGTCGAACTTCTTCATCAGCGGGCCTCGTCTTCGCCGGACTCGGGGGACTTGCTCAGGTCGGGAGTCTCGGGGGTCGTCTCGTCGTGCTCCAGGTGCCCGGTCGCGGCACCGGTCATCGCCGAGCCCAGTTCCTCCGGGGTGACGGTGGCCGGGTCGGCGTCCGCGACCAGCTTGCCGTTGTAGATCACGCGGAGGGTGTCGGACAGGCCGATCAGCTCGTCCAGGTCGGCGGAGATCAGCAGCACGGCCAGGCCCTCGCGGCGGGCCTCGCGGATGTGGTCCCAGATCGCGGCCTGCGCGCCGACGTCCACACCGCGGGTGGGGTGGGCGGCGATCAGGAAGCGCGGCTTGTGGCTCATCTCGCGGCCGACGATCAGCTTCTGCTGGTTGCCGCCGGACAGGGAGGCGGCGGTGACGTCGATGCCGGGCGTGCGGACGTCGTACGCCTCGACGATGCGGCGGGTGTCGTCCTGGGCGGCCTTGGGGTCCAGCCAGACGCCCTTGGCGTTGGGCTTCTCGGTGACATGGCCGAGGATGCGGTTCTCCCAGAGGGGGGCCTCCAGGAGCAGGCCGTGCCGGTGGCGGTCCTCGGGGATGTAGCCGATGCCCTGCTCGCGGCGCCTGCGGGTGGTCCAGCCGGTGATCTCCTCGTCGATCAGGCTGATCGTGCCGGAGTCGGCGGGCTTGAGGCCGATGAGCGCGTCGACCAGCTCGGTCTGGCCGTTGCCCTCGACGCCGGCGATGCCCAGGATCTCGCCCGCGTGGATGGTGAAGGTGATGTCGTCCAGCAGGGCCTTGCCGCCCACCGCCTCCAGGCGCAGCTTGTCGACGGTGATGACCGGGCGGTCGGTGACCGTGGACTCGGCCGTCTCCGGCGTCGGCAGCTGGCTGCCCACCATCATCTCGGCGAGCTGGCGCGAGGTGGTCTCGGCGGGCACGGCCGTGCCGACGGTCGTACCGCGGCGGATGACGGTGATCTCGTCTGCGACGGAGAGCACCTCGCCGAGCTTGTGGGAGATGAAGATGACCGACAGGCCCTCGGCCTTCAGCTCGCGCAGGTTGTCGAAGAGCGCCTCCACCTCCTGCGGCACCAGGACGGCCGTCGGCTCGTCGAGGATCAGCGTGGTGGCACCGCGGTAGAGGACCTTGAGGATCTCCACGCGCTGGCGGGCGGCGACACCGAGCTCCTCGACGAGGCGGTCGGGCTCCACGCCGAGGCCGTAGCGCTCGGAGATCTCCTTGATCTTGCGGCGGGCCTTGGCGCCGATGCCGTAGAGCTTCTCGCTGCCGAGCACGACGTTCTCGAGGACGGTGAGGTTGTCCGCGAGCATGAAGTGCTGGTGCACCATGCCGATGCCGCGCACGATCGCGTCGGCCGGCGAGGAGAAGGTGACCTGCTGGCCGTCGACGGCGATGGTGCCCTCGTCCGGCTTCTGCATGCCGTAGAGGATCTTCATCAGGGTGGACTTGCCGGCGCCGTTCTCGCCGACCAGGGCGTGGACGGTGCCCTTGCGGACGGTGAGGTGGATGTCGTGGTTGGCCACGACGCCCGGAAAACGCTTGGTGATCCCGGCGAGCTCGACGGCGGTCACCTGACCGTTGACCGCCGCGCCGGCCGGAGGGCTGCTGGACGCGTTGATGGCGCACTCTCCTGGGGACGGGGGTCGTCTACGCGCGTAGCGCCCCTATGGCCTGAAAGGGGGCCGACGCACCGCGACAACGGGGTACGGAAGAGGAATCCTCCCCGTACCCCGTCGCGCGGACGTAACCCCGGGGTTACCGCTGCTCAGGGTGTTGCTGAACTCAGCTGGTCTTGACCTTGATCTCGCCGCTGATGATCTTCTCCTTGGCCGTCTTGATGGCTTCCTGGACCTCGGCGTTGTCCGCGAACTTCGGGTTGGAGTTCGACAGGCCCACCTCGCCGGTCTTCAGATCGCCACGAACGATACCGGTCTCGGGCTTGCCGTCCTCGACCGACTTCGCCAGGTTGTAGACCGCCTTGGCGACGTCCTTCATCGCCGAGGTCAGGATGGAGTCCTTGTACTTGGCAAGGGCTTCCTGGTTGTACTGGTCGGAGTCGACACCAATGGCCCACACCTTGTTGGCGGCGGCGGCCTCGATGACGCCCTGACCGGACAGACCGGCGGCGGCGTAGACGACGTCGGCCTTCTTCTCGATCTGACCCTCGGCGGCCGACTTGCCCTTGTCCGGGCTGGCGAAGCCACCCTCCTCCGCGGTCTGCGTGAGGTACTGGGTGAGGACCTTGGCCTGCGGGTTGGTGTCCTTGACGCCCTGCTCGAAGCCGGCCTGGAACTTGTGGATCAGCGGGATGTCCACGCCGCCCACGAAGCCGACCGTGTTCGTCTTGGTGGTCTTGGCCGCGGCGACGCCGGCCAGGTACGAGGCCTCCTCCTCGGAGAAGACCAGGTCGGTGACGTTCTTCGCCTCGACGGTGGAGTCGTCGACGATGCCGAAGGTGGTGTCCGGGAACTTCTCCGCGGCACCCTTGACGGCGGTCGCGTACGCGTAGCCGACACCGATGACCGGGTTGTAGCCCTGCTTGGCCAGCGACACCAGTCGCTGCTCCTTGTCGGCGTCCGTCTCGCCCTCGGTCGGCTCGACGTCCTGCGTGTCGTACCCGAACTCCTTCTTCGCCTGCTCCAGGCCCGCGTACGCCGCGTCGTTGAAGGACTGGTCGCCCTTGCCGCCGACGTCGTACGCGATGGCGAGGCCCTTGTCTCCGTCCTTCGACTCCGACGAGGCCGAGGTCGAGGTGCCGCCGCAGGCGGAGAGCGCGAGGGCCAGAGAGGCGGTCGCTGCGCCTGCGACCGTGATCCGGGAAATCCGGCGCATGTGTGGTGACTCCTGTCGGTACAAGCGCCGGACGGTACAGCTCGGTACAGCTTCACAGCAACGGCGCTGGCTTTCGCCGCAGAGTAACGCGCGTAGACCTCCCAGGAAACCCCTTCTGTACACCTTGTTATCCCCCCGTGGCCAACTCCACTCGCGGCCTTGACCAAGGCCTTGCCGACAGCAAACTGAGAACAGTGCCGGGTGATCCACGCCGACCTGGGAAAAGCCGAGCGGGCGGGCATCCCGCCGGATGCCCGCCCGCTCTGCGTGAGTACGACCGCTGCTACTCGGTCTTGACCTTGATGGAGCCGTCGATGATGCCTTCCTTGGCCTTCGCCACCGCGTCGGACAGACCCGCGATCTTGGCGAACTCCGGGTTCGACTCGGACAGGCCCACACCGTTGACCTTGAGGTCGAAGGTCTGGACGCCGGTCAGCGGCTTGCCGTCCTCGACGGACTTGGCCAGCGTGTAGACCGCGCCGCCGACGTCCTTGAGGGCGGAGGTCAGGATGGAGTTCTTGTAGTTGGCGAGCGCCGCCTGCTTGTACTGGTCGGAGTCGACACCGATCGCCCAGACCTTGGCCTTCGAGGCGGCCTCGATCACGCCCTGGCCGGACAGACCGGCGGCCGCGTACTCGACGTCGGAGCCCTTCTCGATCTGGCCCTCGGCGGCGGCCTTGCCCTTGTCGGGGCTGGAGAAGCCGCCCTCCTCCGCGGTCTGCGTCAGGTACTGCGACAGGACCTTGACCTTGGGGTTGGTGTCCTGGACGCCCTGCTTGTAACCGGCCTCGAACTTGTGGATCAGCGGCACGTCCACGCCACCGACGAAGCCGACGATGTTGGTCTTGGTGGCCTTGGCCGCGGCGACGCCGGCCAGGTAGGAGGCCTCCTGCTCGGCGAAGACGAGGGAGGCGACGTTCTCGCCCTCGACCACGGAGTCGACGATGCCGAAGGTGGTCTTCGGGTACTTCTTGGCCACGGCCTCCATCGCGGGGCCGTAGGCGAAGCCGACGCCGATCACCGGGTTGTAGCCCTGCTTGGCGAGGGAGGACAGCCGCTGTTCCTTGTCGGCGTCCGTCTCGCCCTCGGTGGGCTCGATGTCGGCGGTCTTGTAGTTGAACTCCTTCGCGGCCTTCTGCAGACCGGCGTACGCGGCGTCGTTGAAGGACTGGTCGCCCTTGCCGCCGATGTCGTACGCGATGGCGAGACCCTTGGTGTCACCGCCGCCGTCGCTGCCGCTGTCGCTGTCGCTGCTGGTACCACCGCACGCCGTGGCGGCGAGCGCGATCGACGCGACCCCCACCGCGACACGGGTCAGTTTGGATGTCCGACGCATCGTGAAGTCCCCATTCTCCAAGCCCCGCAGTGGGTGCTGAGTTCGGCGCACATTAACGCGCGTAGACACTCCTGGGAACGGGGTTTCGCCCGGCCGTTATCCATTCGTGCCGATGGCCGGTTACGCCCTTGTGAACCATCGGATCGAAAGGCACGCATGGGGCACAGGCACCGGCACCGGAGGTGCCTTCGCCGCGATGGTGCTCGGGACCGCCCGCCATGGGGCCAGACTCCCCCCGCCGTGTGCCGACCGCAACCGGAACACCCGCGGGCGTGACCGGTCGCGACGAGACCGGGGCCGCCGCGCGGGGGCACCCGGTGCGGCGCTCCGCCCAGGTCGCGTCCGCAAAGTCCCGTCGTCCGCCCGCAGGGCGGCTCCGCGGCGTCTGGTGCGTGCAGGCGGGACTCCCCGGACAGCACACCTAGGCCGTGGCGTCGAGCAGCGCGGCCGCCGTGAACAGTTCCACGCCCACCGTGATCGCGGACTCGTCCACGTCGAAGTCACCCTGATGCAGGTCGCGCCCCACCCGGTCCCCCGGCGTGCGCACCCCGAGCCGGGCCATCGCGCCGGGGACGTGCTCCAGGTACCAGGAGAAGTCCTCGCCGCCGAGGCTCTGCTCGGTGCCCTCGACGGAGTCGGGACCCCGGCGCGCGGTCATCGCCTCGCGCAGCAGCTCGGTCGAGACCGGGTCGTTGACCACGGGCGGGACCCCGCGGATGTAGTTGATCTCCGACTTGGCGCGATGGAGGTTGGCCACCTCGTCGATCGCGGCGACGACGAGGTCCGGCGCCTGCCGCCAGGTGTCGAGGTCCAGGCAGCGCACGGTCCCGGAGAGCTCGGCGTGCTGCGGGATGACGTTGGGGGCGTGGCCGGACTCGATCCGGCCCCACGTCACGGACAGGCCGCTGCGGGCGTCGGTGCGCCGGGCGACGACCGCGGGCACGTCGGTGACGACCCGGGCGGCGGCGGTGACGAGGTCGGTCGTCAGATGCGGGCGGGCGGTGTGTCCGCCGGGCCCGTCCAGGGCGATTTCCAGCCGGTCGCAGGCGGAGGTGATGGCCCCCTGCCGCAGGCCGATCCGCCCGGCGTCCACCTTCGGGTCGCAGTGCAGGGCGAGGATCCGCCCCACTCCCTCGAGCACCCCGCACTCGACGACGTCGGCGCCACCGCCGGGGAGGACCTCCTCGGCGGGCTGGAAGACCAGGCGCACGGGGCGGGGCAGCCGGCCCTGCCGGTGCAGCTCGGCGAGCACCAGCCCGGCGCCCAGCACCACGGTCGTGTGCACGTCGTGTCCGCACGCGTGGGCCCGGTCGGGCACCGTCGAGCGATACGGGCAGTCACTCTTCGTGTCCGGGATGGGCAGGGCGTCGATGTCGGCGCGCAGGGCGAGGATGGGCCGTCCGCCGTCCGGCTTCCCGATGTCACAGACGAGCCCGGTTCCGATGGCGAGCACGCGGGGCTTCAGGCCGGCCTTCTCCAGCCGGGCCTTGATCGCGGCGGTGGTACGGAACTCCTGGTTGCCGAGCTCGGGGTGCATGTGCAAGTCGCGCCGGAACTCGACGAGTTCGGCACGGAGCGCTTCCGGCAGGGCGCCGGGAAGGACGCCTTCCCCGGGTTGATCGGCTTCGGACTCTGCGGACATCAGTCGGTTCACCCTCTGAAGGGTAGGACGCCGAGGTGGCCAACTGACCCTCGATCAACAAAAGTTCAACCCGTTTGGGGAAGAAAATCTGGCCGCCCGACGCGTAGGTATCGGTTTGGGTGGGTAAACTCGCCCGGCTTTCCGTCGAGTCGATCATGGAATCGAGCTCGATCGCGGTTCGACGGAGAGTGACGATGCCAGCCATCCACACTCCACGGATACCACGCCTGGAACAGAACCGTCGGTTGTGTTCACCTGTCGGGATCGCACACCCCCGGTGAACTCCCGGACGCCCGTCCGCCGGCCGCACTAGGGTGCGCCCCGTGACCGCCCAGAACTTCCAGCCCCCCACGATCGCCGAGTGCGCCGGTTTCCTGGAGTCCACCCGGGCCTCGTACGACGCCATCGCCCCCGCCTACACCGACCGCTTCTCCGACTGGCGGGCCGACAGCGCTCCCCTGGACCGCTCCCTCGTCGATGCCTTCGCCGAGCTGGCCCGCGAGCACGCCCCGGCCCCCGTGGCCGACCTCGGCAGCGGCCCCGGCTCCGTCACCGCACACCTCGACGCCCTCGGCACCCCGGTCTTCGGTGTCGACCTCTCGCCGCGCATGGTGAACCTGGCCCGCCGCGCGCACCCCGGACTCCGGTTCCACGTGGGCTCGATGACCTCACTGGACCTGCCGGACGAGACGCTGGGCGGGATTCTCGCGCTGTACTCGATCATCCATGTCCCGGACGACCACCTGCCCGCGACGTTCGCCGAGTTCCGGCGCGTCCTGCGGCCCGGCGCCCCGGTCCTGCTGGCGTTCCAGTCCGGCGACAAGGAGGACCGGCTGCACCTGTCCGAGCGCTTCGGGCAGGAGATCGCGCTGGACTACCACTGGCGGACGCCGGACACCGTCATCGGACATCTGGGCGATGCGGGGTTGCGGCTGTGCGCCCGGATCGTGCGGGAGCCGGACGGCGAGGAGAAGCGCCCGCGCGCGTTCCTCCTCGCCGAGAAGCCCCGGGTCACACAGCGCTGACCGCGGAGAGCCGGTGCACGTCCCGGGCCGTTCCGGTGACGCCCGACAGGAAGCCCTGGGCCCGCGGCGAGGCGTTCTGCGTCAGCCAGGCGGGGTCGATGTCGCAGACCGCGACGCGGACCTCCGTGCCGGTCAGGGCGAGCGGCAGGGTGTGGACGACGGTCGAGGGGAAGCTCAGGATCGTCCGGCCGATCGGGCCGCGGCGGGCGATCAGCTCCAGGGGGAGGTCGGGGCGGACGATCTCCAGGCCCGTCTCCGCCGCCAGCCGGTGCAGCTTCTCCGCGCTCTCGCGGCGGTGCGCGAAGTAGCGGGTCGTGCCGTGCGCCTTGGCCAGGGAGCGGACGGCCTCCAGATAGCGTTCGCCGTCGACCACGCCGGTCTCGACGAGGGACGTGCCGACCATGTCCGCGCCCTTGGTGATGCGGGGCGGCCCGAACCGGTCGCGGGTCCAGGCGAAGGTGTTGGCGGTGACCGTGACGCCGTCCGGGGTCTCCTCCATGGGCATGGACGAGAAGATCTCGACCCTCCGGCGCTCGCTCGGCGTCAGACGCTTGCGGGCCGCGGACGACACGGGCGCGAAGACCAGGTCCCGCGGGCCGGGGCGGCCGCCCTTGCGGTGCCAGCGGACCAGGCGCTCGCCGCGGGCCAGCTGGGCGACGAACTCCATGGTCGCCGTGCCGTCGTCGACGACGACGAGTTCGCGGGCCTTGGTAATGGTCAGCAGCAGCTGGACGTAGCGGGAGAAGGGGTCGCCGAGGACCACGCGGTCCGCCCGGCGCAGCAGGCCGGCCAGGCCCCCGATGGTCTGGAAGGGCGCCGCGGCGCCGCCGCGCGCCTCCTCCCAGCGGATCTCGTGCCCGTCCTCGCGCGCCAGCTCGGCCATCCGGCGCAGCTGGCCCCGGGTCATCGGGTCGTTCGGCGCCAGCACGACGAGCGTGAGTCCCGCGCCGACGGCGTGCTCGCGGACGTGCGCCCACTCCAGCACGTTCAAGAGCTGTACCGGGCTCTCGACGAAGGCGAGAGTGGGGGAGCCGGTGTTCCCGGCGCTGGGGCTCATCGACGTACGACCTACCCGTCGTAAGGCGCTCATGGGGCGCTCGTATTCAGCTCGTGGTGGAGGGAGCTCGAAGGGGCGCCGAGTCCGAGCGCCCGCGGACGGGGCACTCGGACTCGGTGCACTACTGGAACTCGGTGCGTTCGGGTCAGACCTGAACCGGCTCGCCGGCCGCGGCGGCGATCTCCGCCTCGGCGACGACGCCCGTGACGCGGCGCAGCTTCTTCATCGGGCCGAGCTCGGAGTCGTAGACCTTCTTGACACCGTCACCGAGGGAGGACTCGATGGTGCGGATGTCGCGGACGAGGCGGACGAGGCCCTGCGGCTCGACCGACGCGGCCTGGTCCGAACCCCACATGGCGCGGTCCAGGGTGATGTGACGCTCGACGAAGGTCGCCCCGAGCGCGACCGCGGCGAGGGTGGTCTGCAGGCCCGTCTCGTGGCCGGAGTAGCCGATCGGGACGTTCGGGAACTCCTTCTCCAGCGTGTTGATCACGCGGAGGTTGAGCTCCTCGGCCTTCGCGGGGTACGTCGACGTGGCGTGGCACATCAGGATGTTGTCCGAGCCGAGGACCTCGACCGCGTGGCGGATCTGGCGCGGCGTCGACATGCCGGTGGAGAGGATCACGGCGCGGCCGGTGCCGCGCAGCGCCTTCAGCAGCTCGTCGTCGGTGAGGGACGCGGACGCGACCTTGTGGGCCGGGACGTCGAACTTCTCCAGGAAGGCGACGGCCTCGGTGTCCCACGGGGAGGCGAACCAGTCGATCCCCTTCTCCTTGCAGTACTCGTCGATCTGGCGGTACTCGTCCTCACCGAACTCCACGCGGTGGCGGTAGTCGATGTAGGTCATCCGGCCCCAGGGGGTGTCGCGCTCGATGTCCCACTGGTCGCGCGGGGTGCAGATCTCGGGGGTGCGCTTCTGGAACTTGACGGCGTCACAGCCGGCCTCGGCGGCGACGTCGATGAGCTTGAAGGCGTTCTCCAGCTCACCGTTGTGGTTGATGCCGATCTCGCCGCAGATGTAGACGGGCTTGCCGGGGCCGACCTCGCGGGCGCCGAAGTTGCGGAGGCGGGAGTAGGTGCTCATGGCTGAGATGTCCTTACTTGGTGAGGGAGTCGAGAGAGGGGCCGAGGATCCAGCTGGCGATCTCTCGGATCGCGCCGTCACCGCCGGGTACGGAGGTGACCGCGCGTGCGGCGCCGCGCACGACGTCGTGGGCGCTCGCGACCGCCACGGGCCAGCCCACGAGGGCGAAGCACGGGAGGTCGTTGACGTCGTTGCCGACGTAGAGCACGCGCTCAGGCGCGATGCCCTGCTCCTCGCACCACTGCTTGAGGGCGAGGTCCTTGCGGTCGATGCCGTGCAGCACGGGAATCTGCAGCTTCCGTGCGCGGGCGGCGACGACCGGGTTCTGCTCCGTGGAGAGGATCAGCATCTTCAGGCCGCTCCGGCGGAGGGCCGCGATGCCGAGGCCGTCTCCGCGGTGCACGGAGACGAACTCCTTTCCATCGGCATCGATCAGCACCCGGTCGTCGGTCTGGGTGCCGTCGAAGTCCAGTACGACCGCGTCGATGTCGTCCGTGGTCGGGAGGGCGCCGGGACGGTCCGCGTCGAACAGCGGCGCCAGCGCGCGGGCGCGGGCCAGGTCGTGCGGATCGTCGATCTCCAGCACCCGGGCGGGGTCGGTGCGCACGAGTTCGGTGCGGCCGAAGAAGCGGTGCTTGTGCTCGCGGAAGCCGCTCGCGTCCATCGCGTAGGCGGCGCCGGTCTCCAGGAAGTCCTGGGGGCGGTCCTGGCGGCGCGGGCGGAAGGACTTGTCGTGGTTGACGCCGTAGCCGCCGCCGGCGGCCGCGCGCTCGGTCCCGGCGGGCTCGTCGTCGCCGTGGCGCCACACGAAGCCGTGGAAGGGCGCGACGGTCAGGGCCGTGTCGGCGCCGTTCGCCACGATCGCCTTGACGACCCCGTCGAGGTCCTCGCGGATGATGAACGGGCTGGTGCACTGCACGAGCAGGACCACGTCCACCGGCGCGCCGTGCTGCGCCTCGTGGGCGTCCATGGCGTGCAGCACGGCCGCCTCGGAAGTGGCGGTGTCACCGGCGATGGCGGCGGGGCGCAGCACGACCTCGGCGCCGGCCTGCCGGGCGGCGGCCGCGATGCCCTGGTCGTCGGTGGAGACGACGACGTCGGTCACCAGCCGGCTGGCCCGGCACTCGCGCACCGCGCGGGCCACGAGCGGTACGCCGCCGACGGGCATCAGGTTCTTCGCGGGCACGCCCTTGGAGCCGCCGCGCGCGGGGATCACGGCGAGCACGCGGCGTGCTGAAGCGCCTTGGCCTGCTTCCGAGTTGGACATGGGCATTACTCCTTGGGCTCCTGGCAGAGGCTTCGGGGCGCGTCCCGGCGCCCCGGTCGCCGGATCGGTCGTCGGGTCGCTCACAGCTCCCCCATCCGCCGGATGACGGGAGCCACGCGCTGCACGCCGTGGCGGTAGGCGCCGCGTGCGGCACGGCGCACTATCTGGCGGACCGGGCCGGGCTCCTTGTCATGGGCGGGGGCGCCGGGCAGCGGGCTGCCGTCCGGGCCGAGGTGGTGGCGGGCGAGGATGCCGGGCAGATAGCCGGGCGCGGTGGCCGGCGTGTAGTACGGCGTGAGGGCGGGCATCCCGCCGGGCCGCGCGAGCAGCTTGGCGATGCGCTCGCGGGCCGGGTCGAAGGCGGTGGCGTACGAGCCGTCGGCGCAGACGCCCTGCCGGGACACCCACTCCTCGTCGGGCACCGGCCGGTGTCCCTCGTCGAGCTGGTCCCAGGAGGCGAGGCAGCCGGAGCCCACGAAGTGGTGGTTGCCGAGCACCTCGCGCACACCGAGGTCGCTGAGGACGACGGTGGGGATACGGCGGTGCAGTGACTCCAGCGCCGCCGTGGAGCTGATGGTGACCATCAGGTCCGTGCGGTTGAGGACCTCGCCCATGTTGCCGTACACCAGCTTGAAGTTGGCCGGCGGTTCGAGCCGCTGGACCAGCTTCTGGTACGGCAGCTCCTCGATGTGCGTGGTGTGCTCGCCCGGCTTGGAGCGCAGCTTGAGCAGCACCTCGCGCTCGGGGTGCTTGCGGGCGTGCTGGATCAGACGGTTCAGCAGGTAGACACGGTCCCGGCGGTTGTCCGGCACCGAGGGCTGGGCCGCGAAGACGACCGTGTACGGGTCGTGTTCACCGGTGTAGGGCTCCCCGCCGAGGAAGGGCAGCGCGACCTCGGTCACCGAGGAGGCGTCGGCGCCGACCCCTTCGTACACCGCGCGGAAACGCTCGGCGTCCTGGCGGGAGTTGGCGAGGACGAGGTCCGCGCCGTGCCGCAGCAGCAGGCCGTCGGCGAGCTTCTCGTAGACGACGCCGACATAGCCGGTGACGACGACGGGCCGCTCGGTCTCCCCCTCCCACACCCGCTTCAGGCCGTGCAGGATGGCCTGCACCCCGCCGCCGACGAGCGCGAGGACGAGCACGTCGTACGACTCCTGCGCCATGGTGCGCAGGAACTCGACGGCGGACACCTCACGCAGGGAGTCGGCGTGCACGCCGACTTCCTGGAGCTGACGGGCTGTCGGGGTGGCCCGGCCACGCAGGAGGTAACCGTCCAGACGGATGTCCGAATCCTCCGGAGCGATACGGTTCGCGGTGAGCGCGCCCCATTTCCACCGGGTGTCGGAATCCGCGAGTACGGCCACTCGCCGGGTCTTCGTCACACTTGCTGGCACGTCGACGACGCTAGGAAGCGATTTCAAGGTTCCGCCCAACCAGAATGCAACAAACGGTTAACAGCACATCGACTAACGACGAATCGAGGGCAGAAGTCGTTGAAAAGAAGCCTGGTTCACCGCATCGCCACGTCTCGTTCACCTGACATCAAGCTGCGAGTAAAGACGGATGCCGGACCGACCCCTAACGTCCCTCAGGTGGTCAAGCTCTCCGTCATCGTGCCGTTCTACAACGTGCAGCAATACGCGCCAGACACCCTGAAGAGCCTGCGTGCGAACACACGTGGGGACTTCGAGTTCATCCTCGTCGACGACTGCTCGACGGACGGGACACCGGACATCCTCGCGCGCGCGGAGCGCGAGCTGCCGGGCGCCGTGCTCGTCAGACACGAGCAGAACGGAGGACTGGCCACCGCGCGGAACACCGGAATCGAGAAGGCGCGCGGCGAGTACCTGACGTTCCTGGACGGCGACGACTGGCTCGCCCCCGACTACCTCCCGCAGCTCCTGTCCGCCATCGAGGACTTGGGCTGCGACTTCGTCCGCACGGACCATGTGCAGTCCACCGGGCGGGCGCGCAGCATCCACCGCGTGCCGCACGGCCGGCGCTGGACGGTGATGAACCCGCGCGACGCGATCCTGCCCGCCGACCGCTCCACGTCCGTGGACTACGCCTACGCCTGGGCCGGGATCTACCACCGCCGCCTGGTCGACCGCGGAATCCTGCAGTTCACCCACGGGCTGCGCACCGCCGAGGACCGGCCGTGGATCTGGAAACTGCACCGGGAGGCGGAATCATTCGCCGCGGTGGGACTGCTCGGTGTCTACTATCGGCGCGGCGTGGCGTCCTCACTCACCCAGATCGGTGATGTTCGACAGCTCGATTTCATTCGCGCGTTCGACCAGGTAATCGAGGAAACGGCGCGTGACCCGCAGGCAGATAAACTGCTTCCGAAAGCCGTGCGCACCTATTGCGCGATCATGGCTCATCATCTCGGACAAATCGAGAGGTTCGAACCCGCCGTGGCTCGAAAACTGCGCTCGATGAGCGCCGCCGCTCTGAAAAGAATGCCGCAGGACGTGCTCGCGGACGTCATGGACTCGATGGACGCGCAGCGCGCGGCCCGGCTGCGGCGGGTGCGCCGCAGGGCGGTCGGGGCCCGGACGGTGGCCGCCTGATGCCTCGCACCACCCAGATCTTCTGCGCCTCGACGCTGTACGGCGCCGCGACCCTGGCCGCCGCGCTGGACGCCGGGATGTTCGAACCGGCCGACCGCCGACTGCTGCTGATCACCAACAACGCGGTCAACCCCGAGATCACCCCGTCCGTCGACGCGATGCCGGGCTTCGCCCAACTGCGCGGGCGCTTCGACGAGGTGCTGTCCTGGAACGAGACCATCTCGCCGTTCCACCCCAGCGGCTGGTCCCCGCGCGAGAACGACATCCCCATGTGGGAGCGGTACGTCCGGCTGCTGTGGAACCTCGGCGACGACGAGATCCAGCTGGCCGTCGAGTCCGTCCAGGTCAACCCGGCCCTCGCGCTGTGCCAGTTGTTCACCGGCGCTCCCGTCGACGTCTACGCGGACGGCCTCATAAGCTATGGCCCCACGCGCGACAAGATCGACCCGCTGGTCGGCACCCGTGTCGGCCGCCTGCTGCACCTCGATCTCGTCCCGGGCCTCACCCCGCTGCTGCTCACCGAGTTCGACGTGCCGTCCGAACTCGTGCCGTCCGAGGTGTTCCTGAAGGTGCTCGGTGAACTCACCGAGGCCGAGACCTCGCTCGCCGCGCTCTCCGGCGACGCCCAGCCGGCGCTGCTGCTCGGCCAGTACCTCTCCGCGCTCGGCATCCTCACCGACGCCGAGGAGGAGGACCTGCACCTGGAGATGGTGCGCGGCGCCGTCGCGCTCGGCCATCGCAAGCTCGTCTTCAAGCCGCACCCCGTCGCACCGGCCCGCTGGTCGAAGCTCCTGGAGGACGAGGCGACCCGGCTGGGCGCCGCGCTCACCCTGCTGGACCGGCCCATGCTCGCCGAGGTGGCCTTCCAGCGGCTGCGCCCCGCGCTGGTCGTCGGCTGCTTCTCGACCGGGCTGTTCACCGCCGCCGGGCTGTACGGCCTGCCGGTCGCGCGGGTCGGCACCGACACCGTGCTGGCGCGGCTCACGCCGTACCAGAACAGCAACCGCGTGCCGCTGACCATCGTCGACGCGCTGCTGCCGGACATCGCCGACGCGGCCGCGGTGAGCGGCTGGACGATGCCCGCGCGCGAGCGGGTCGAGGAACTGGCCGCGCTCCTGAAGGCGGTCGGCTTCGCGATGCAGCCGAAGATCTACCCGGGGCTGCGCGGCGCGGCCGAGGCCTACCTCTCCAAGCACCTGAACCCGCACACCTGGCGCTACTTCAAGCGCAAGCGCCTGACCTCGCTGGCCCTGCCCGGGGCCGTGCCGGCCCAGCTCTCCTTCATTCCGCGCAACGCGACCGTGCGCCGCCTGGCGCGCCGGGCGCGGGCGCTGAAGCAGGTGGCCGGCCGAAAGTAACCAAGAAGGGGTGGTCGTTCATCCGTGTGACATCTTCGCGCTCCCTGAGCGTCAACCGTCACTCACCTTTCACCCGTCCGAGGGACATAGCGTTCGGTCATCGTATGAAATGGCATCGTCCATCACGTACGACTGAACCCGCCCCGAGGCTCCCAGGAGAAAGGCCCCAGGATGAGCGCGGCTGACCAGGCCACGGCCGAACAAGCCACGGCACCGCCGGCGTCGGCGGTGCCGGCGAAACCCCGGCTCAACCAGGTCATAGCCGCGCGGCCTCCGGTCCGGCCCCGCAAGGAGAGCCGACTGCGCGCCCTGGACGGGCTGCGGCTGATGGCCGCCCTGATGGTGTGCATGTACCACTTCACCGGCAAGAACGGTGAGGTCGCCAACTCCTGGCACCAGTCCCCCGGACAGATGTTCCCGACGCTGTCGCAGCTGTCCACCTACGGCAGCCTGGGCGTGCAGTTCTTCTTCGTCATCAGCGGCTTCGTGATCTGCATGAGCAGCTGGGGCCGCACCCTCGGCGACTTCTTCCGCTCCCGGATCTCCCGCCTCTACCCGGCGTACTGGGTGGCCATCGTGATGGTCACTGGCGCCGCGGTGCTCCTGCCGGTGGTCGTCCACCCGGTCCGGCCCGATGAGTTGCTGGTCAACCTCACGATGATGCAGCAGCCGCTGGGCGTGCCGCGCGTCCTGGGCGTGTGCTGGACGCTCTGGGTGGAGCTGAAGTTCTACGTGCTCTTCGCCCTGTTCGTGATCTGGAAGGGCGTCACCTACAAGCGCGTGGTCACCTTCTGCATCCTGTGGACGCTGGCCGGCGCCTTCGCCCGGGTCGCCGACAACCCGCTGACCGACGAGCTGGTCATGCGCGACCACGCCCCGTTCTTCATCGGCGGCCTCGCGCTGTACCTGATCCACCGCTTCGGCAGCGACATGCTGCTGTGGGGAATCGTCGGCATGTCCTTCCTGCTGGGCCAGCGCTACTCGGTGACGGCGCTGTGGCACCCGGGCGCGCAGGGCGACTTCCACCGCAACCCGCTGGTCATCCAGGCCATCGTCTTCTGCGCCTTCGCCGCCGTCGCCGTGGTGGCGCTGGGCTGGACGAGCTGGGCCAACTGGCGCTGGCTGACGGTGGCCGGGGCGCTGACGTACCCCTTCTATCTGATCCACGAGCACCTGGGCTGGTTCTTCATCCGGGTGCTGCACCGGGGTCTGGGGCTCGGCTCCTACGAGACGCTGGCCCTCTCCGTGCTGAGTCTGCTGGTGCTGGCGTATCTGATGCACCGGTTCGTGGAGAAGCCGTTCGGGCCGCGGCTGAAGCGGGCCTTGCCCGCGGTACGGCTGCGCTAGGCGCTCCGCCGGCGGGGCCGTGATTCGGCTGCGGGCCGGTGGGGGCTGAGCGCGCCCACGCGGCGGAGCCGCACCTTGACACAGCCCCGCGCCCCAAACGCGTTCGGCGCATCCCCCGAGCTGGGGGACGCGCCGAACGCGTTTTTCGGGACCGTCCGTTACTTCTTCGTCGTCTGCCGCAGCTGCCGTACCGCCTTGCGGACCGCCGGGTGCCTGCGCAGGGCCTCCGCGCGGACCGGGCTGCCGCCGGGGAGGCGCAGGCTGGTGAGGCGGCGGCGCTTGAAGTAGCGCTGGTAGGAGGCCAGGTTGGCGCCGAGCCAGGTCGTCACCTCGTCGCGCAGGGCGTGGTGCTTGCGGGACTGCATGCAGAAACCGACGCTGCGCACCAGCGGGGCCAGCGCCTCGGCCATGCCGATGAGTTCGAGCGGCGAGCCGATCTCGGCGTTCTCCGCGTCGGGGAGGGCCGCGTCGATGATGGTCAGCGGGATGCGGTTGCTGTTCTCGTACGGCGTGATGCGTTCGAGGAGCAGGTCCGTGCCGACGCGGGCGACCGGGATGCCGTAGAAGGCGGCCGCCGTCATCAGTGCCGTCGAGAAGCAGCCGATGACGAGCTTCGGCTTCAGGAAGGCGAAGACGGTCTCGGCGAGGACCGGCTCGTTCAGCACGGTGAGGTTGACGCCGAGTTCCTTGGCCACCGCTTCCAGTGACTCGTTGAAGACGGCCGGCGCGCTCGGGTGCGGCTTGAACAGCACGTCCTGGTGACCGGCACGGGCGGCGGCACGCAGGAAGCGGATGTGCAGCTGCTCCTCCTCGTCCTGGGTGATCAGGTCGATGGCCGAGAGGTACTGGCCGAGGAGCACGGCGGTGGGCGGGTTGTCGGCCGGGAGGCGCTCGGCGAGGATGCCGGCGCCGGACTCGCCGATCTGCGCGAGGACGTCGACGATCGCGTCGTTCGGGACGGCCTCGGGCGTGACGCCGTACTCGGACAGGAGCATGGGCGCGAGGCCCGGTACCAGGTCGAGGTGCAGGACGCGCTTGATGCGGCTGCTCATGCCGTGCGGGATGCGGTTGCGGGTGGGGCCGTAGCTCATCAGGCCGTCCGCGTACACATGGATCGGGCTGTCCGCGAAGATGTCCGCGACCGCGCGCGAGGGGTTGGCCTGGATCGACTCACAGGCGATCTCTACGGGCTCGTCGCCCAGGTTCCAGGCGAGGCGTACGGCCTTCTCCCACAGCAGGGTGTCCTGGCCGCGCGGCGACCAGCCGGCCGGATGGTGCGGGGAGATGAACTCGTTCCAGGAGCGCACCTCGTCGAACTCGGGGGCCAGCTTCTCGAAGCCGGCCATCTTGTTCAGCGGGGTGCCGACCTCGGGGATGGCGGCGGTGTTGCTGACCACGAGGATGCGGCGGACGCCCTCGCGCGGGCCGAACTGGCCGGACCGTATGGCGGCGGTGACGGTCGCGGCCGCGTACTGCGTGGCCGAGAAGAAGATCTGGATCATGCCGCCACTCCCTTCATGCCACCCCGTATCCGGCGCAGCATGTACACGCGCTCCTCGCCCATCCCGACGAGGGCCTCTTCCAGTTCGTCCTCCGACATCCTGCCCAGCGCCTCGGCGGCCATCTGCTTCAGCTTGGCGGCGATGCTGCGCTCGAACCGGCCGCGGCTGAGCAGCTGGTGGGCGATGACGACGCAGTAGTTGCGCAGCGCCTTCTTGCGCAGCCTTCCCACCTCGGGGTCGTCGGCGAGCTCGGCGAGGACCAGGTCGAAGGAGCGGAAGAAGTCCAGTTGACGCACATCACCGATCTGAGTGAGCGAACTGGCCACGCCCCGGCGGTAGAAGACGCCGCGCAGGCTGGCGACGGCGTAGGACTCGGCCCTGCGGTGCAGGTCCCAGATCCAGGGGCGGTCCTCGGCGGTCTTCAGTCCGTCGTGGAAGCGCAGCATGCCCTTCTCGAGGAGGCGGCGGTGGTAGATGCCGGCCCAGGCGTAGGGGTAGTCGACCATGGTCGTGTCGTCGACCGGGAGGATCGAGGTGCGCGGGTCGAGGGGGGTGTGCCGGCGGCCCTCGGGGGCCCGGTGCACCTGTCGCTCGATGCCGGTGACCTGGACGTGGTCGGTGCGCACGAAGTCGACGTCGAACCGTTCGATGGCGTCCACGAGATCCGCGAGATAGCCCGGGGCGAGCCAGTCGTCGCCGTCCAGGAAGGTGAGGTAGCGGGCTTCCGAGGCGTCGATGCCGGTGTTGCGCGCGGTGGCCAGTCCGCCGTTCTGCTCGTGCCGTATCACCCGGCTGTTCTTCAGTCTCTTCGTCAGCGTCAGCAGCGCTTCGTACGTCTTGTCCTTCGTGGACCGGTCCTCGACGAAGATGAACTCGAAGTCGTCCCGTTCGTTGTTGACCAGGCTGGTCACCGTCTCGGGAACATACGACTCGATGTTGTAGCAGGGGACGATCACGGACAGTGTCGGGGGGCGGTTGGTCACGCGTACACCTGGGCTCTCTCCGGGGGGATCCCGACGACCGTAGGAGATGTTCGACGCCGGATACCAACTCCCGTCCGACTTCCAGGTGAACGAAGAGTAACGGTCAGCTGATCCCGTATCGCGCCTCGATCCCCGCGATCACCAGGGCGAGGCCCTCCTCGAAGTGCTGTTCGTAGTCGGCGAAGATCTCCGCGCCCACCTGGGCCGACAGCGGGAAGTCGGCCATCAGGGCGGCACGCTCGTCGACGTCGTACCCCTCGCGGCGCTCCCCCGGGAGCGGCTCGACGCCCTGTTCCTCGGTGACGAAGCCGAGGGTGTAGAGGTACGTCGTCGAGGTCGCGCGGACCGCCTGGGCGAGGGAGAAGCCCGCGGCCGTGAAGAGGCGCAGGGTGTCCTCCATCTGCTCGGCGTGCACCGTGGCCGTGAAGCGTGAGCCGCTGAACACCTTGGCGCCGTCGCGGTAGCCGAGCAGCGCGGAGCGCAGTCCGCGGTTGGCCTTGAGCAGCCGCTCCCGCCAGGTGTCGTCGGGGTCGAGGGGGGTCCCGGCGATCATCCGGCGGTACATCTCGGTCGCCATCTCGTCGAGCAGCGCCTGTTTGTCCTTGAAGTGCCAGTACAGGGCCGGCGCCTTGACGTCCAGCTCCTTGGCGATGGCACGCAGGGTCAGCCCGTCCAGGCCGGCCTCGTTCAGGAGCTCCAGGGCGGTGGCCGCGACGCGCCGACGGTCGAGGGGCGCTCGTCGTTCCGTAGTCACGCTTGACAGCTTAACGGCGTTAAGGGCACTCTCGTCGTCGACGGCACTTAACGGTGTTAAGGGGGATGGTCATGAATGCAGGCGTTATGTCCACGGAGGTACTGATCGTGGGGGCGGGCCCGACCGGGCTCGCGCTGGGCATCGACCTCGCCCGGCGGGGCGTGGACGCGCTGGTCGTGGAGCGGGCCGAGGAGCTGTTCCCGGGCTCGCGCGGCAAGGGGATCCAGCCGCGCACGATGGAGGTCTTCGACGATCTCGGCGTGCTCGACGCGATCCACGCGGCGGGCGGCAGCTACCCGGTCGGGATGATCTGGCAGGACGGGCGGCGGGTGGGCGAGCACCAGATGTTCGACCCCGCCGAGTCGACGGAGGACTCCCCCTACGAGGCGCCGTGGATGGTCCCGCAGTGGCGGACCCAGCGGATCCTCTTCGCGCGGCTGGAGGAACTGGGAGGGAAGGTCGCCTGCGGCCTGGAGGCGGTCGGGATCGAACAGGACGAGGACGGGGTGACGGTCCGCCTGAACGCCGGCTCGGCCACGCCGCCGGCGGAGGTCCGCGCCCGGTACGTCGTCGCCGCCGACGGCGGCCGCTCGGCCGTGCGCCGGGCCCTGGGCATCGGCATGACCGGCGAGACGGTCGACCCGAACCCGACGCTGGTGGCGGACGTCCGGATCACCGGCCTGGACCGGGACAACTGGCACATCTTCCCGCCCCGCGGTGAGGGCGACGGCTTCCTCGCGATCTGCCCCCTCGCGGGCACGGAGGACTTCCAGGTCGCCGCTCAGCTCACGGACGGCTCGGCGGTGGACCTCTCCCTGGAGGGCGTGCGCAAGGTGGTCGCCGCGCGCTCGCACCTGGCGCCGGAGGACGTCACCGAGGTGCGGTGGGCCTCGGACTTCCGGCCGCGGGCGGCGCTCGCGGACCGGTTCCGCGCCGGGCGGGTCTTCCTCGCCGGCGACGCCGCGCACGTCCACTCGCCGGCCGGCGGGCAGGGGCTCAACACCAGCGTGCAGGACGCCTACAACCTGGGCTGGAAGCTGGGCGCGGTCCTGCGGGACGGGGTGGACGAGGCCCTTCTGGAGACGTACGAGGAGGAACGGCGGCCGGTCGCCGCGGACATGCTCGGACTGTCGACGAGCGTGCACCGGGGTGAGGTGCGACGCGGGAAGGCGACCCGGCAGCTGGGGCTCGGCTACCGGGAGTCGAGCCTGACCGCCGAGACGCGGCGGGCGCCGGGAGCGGTGCGGGCCGGCGACCGCGCACCGGACGGCACGCTGGGCGGCGTGCGCCTCTTCGACGCCTTCCGGGGGCCGCACTGGACGCTGCTGGCGGTCGGCGTGCAGGCGCCGGAGCTGCCCGCCTCGGTCGCCGTGGTCCGCGGCGCGGCCCAGGCGTCGTACGGCACGGGCCTGTTCCTGGTGCGGCCGGACGGCTATGTCGGCTGGGCCGGCGACACGGCCGCCGGGCTGCCGCGGTACCTGGCGCGCGTCGGCCTGTAGTTCAGGAACTGGCGAGCGACAGCTTCACCGCGAACCCGAGGAACAGCGCGCCCGCCGCCGACGTCGCGCCCGCCGACAGGCGCTTGCGGCGTCGGAAGGCACTCGCCAGCTTCGTGCCGCTGAATATCAGCGCGGTGAGGTACAGGAAGCTCGCGAGCTGGGCGAAGGCCCCGAGGACGACGAACGACAGGGCCGGGTAGGCGTATCCGGGGTCGACGAACTGCACGAAGAAGGCGACGAAGAACAGGATCGCCTTGGGGTTGAGCAGGCTGACGACGAAGGCACGGCGGAAGGGCCGCTCGCCGGTGACCGGCTCGGGCCCCTCCTCGGCGGCCTTCTCCCGCCGGGTCCGCCACATCGCCCAGGCCGCGCGCAGCATGCCGATGGCCAGCCAGGTCAGATACCCGGCGCCCGCGTACTTCACGATCCCGAACAGCACGGCATTGGCCTGCAGCAGCGAGGCGACGCCGGCCGCCGAGAGGGTCATCAGCACGGTGTCCCCGCACCACACCCCGGCCGCCGCGGTGTACCCGGCCCGTACGCCCCTGCGGGCGGACACCGACAGCACGTACAGCGAGTTGGGGCCGGGCAGCAGGACGATCAGGACAAGACCGGCCAGATAGGTGGGGAGGTCGATGACACCGAACATGAGAGGGAGTGTCGCACGGGGCTCCGACATCCGGCCCCGGCGTCTCACGTCAGAAGGCGTCCGAGGGGACGTACGTCCCCCACACCTCGCGCAGCGCGCCGCACACCTCGCCCACGGTCGCCCGCGCCCGCAGCGCCTCCTTCATCGGGTACAGCACGTTGTCCTCGCCCTCGGCCGCCTTCTTCAGGGCGGCCAGGGCCGCGTCCACCGCCTGCCCGTCGCGCTCGGCGCGCAGCCGCGCGAGGCGCTGCGCCTGCCGGGCCTCGATCGCCGGGTCGACCCGGAGGGGTTCGTACGGCTCCTCCTCGTCGAGCCGGAAGCGGTTGACGCCCACGACCACCCGCTCACCGGAGTCGGTCTCCTGGGCGATGCGGTACGCGCTGCGCTCGATCTCGCTCTTCTGGAAGCCCTGCTCGATGGCGGCGACCGCGCCGCCCAGGTCCTCGACCCGCCGCATCAGACCGAGGGCCGCCGCCTCCACGTCGTCCGTCATCCGCTCGACGACGTAGGAACCGGCGAAGGGGTCCACGGTCGCGGTCACGTCCGTCTCGTGGGCGAGGACCTGCTGGGTGCGCAGGGCCAGCCGGGCCGACCTGTCCGTGGGCAGCGCGATGGCCTCGTCGAAGGAGTTCGTGTGCAGGGACTGGGTGCCGCCGAGCACCGCGGCGAGGCCCTGGACCGCGACCCGGACCAGGTTCACCTCCGGCTGCTGGGCCGTCAGCTGCACGCCGGCCGTCTGGGTGTGGAAGCGCAGCATCAGGGACTTCGGGTTCCGGGCGCCGAACTCCTCCCGCATCACCCGGGCCCAGATCCGGCGGGCGGCGCGGAACTTGGCGACCTCCTCCAGGAGCGTCGTACGCGCCACGAAGAAGAACGACAGCCGGGGTGCGAAGTCGTCCACGTCCATGCCGGCCGCGACCGCCGTACGGACGTACTCGATGCCGTCGGCGAGGGTGAAGGCGATCTCCTGCGCCGGGCTCGCCCCGGCCTCGGCCATGTGGTAGCCGGAGATCGAGATGGTGTTCCACTTCGGGATCTCGGCCCGGCAGTACCGGAAGATGTCGGCGGTCAGCCGCAGGGACGGCTTCGGCGGGAAGATGTACGTCCCGCGCGCGATGTACTCCTTGAGCACGTCGTTCTGGATCGTGCCGGTGAGCCGGGCCGGGTCGACGCCCTGTTCCTCCGCCACCAGTTGGTAGAGGAGCAGCAGCAGGGCCGCCGGCGCGTTGATCGTCATCGACGTCGACACCTCGCCCAGCGGGATCCCGTCGAACAGCACCCGCATGTCGTCGACCGAGTCGATGGCCACGCCGACCCTGCCGACCTCGCCGTGCGCGAGCGGGGCGTCGGAGTCGTGGCCCATCTGGGTGGGCAGGTCGAAGGCGACCGACAGGCCGGTCGTGCCGTGGGCGATGAGCTGACGGTAGCGGGCGTTGGACTCGGCCGCCGTGCCGAAGCCGGCGTACTGGCGCATCGTCCAGGGGCGGCCGGTGTACATCGTGGGGTACACACCGCGGGTGAAGGGGTACGCGCCCGGCTCGCCCAGCTTCTCGGCCGGGTCCCAGCCGGACAGCGCGTCCGGTCCGTAGACCGGCTCGATGGGCAGTCCGGACTCCGACTCACGCGCCATGCTGTGCCTCCCGTGGACCGTTCCCTCCTGTGTCCCACGATGCCGCGTAGTTCGCGACCGGTCACGCGCGGGGAACATCTCAGGTGACATCGGGACGGCCGGTGTGAGACGCCGGGGGTGGGGATGCGTACCAAGGGCATGGGGATGGGGAGAACGAATGCCGTACTGGCCGCGGGAGCCGCGCTCACCGTGCTGCTGTGCGGGTGCACGGTGCAGGCCTCCGGCGAGGAGCGGCGCTCACCGATCCGCATAGAACTCCCGGACGACACACCGTCCCCGAAGTCGGCTCCGCCCGACGACAAGCCGAGCGCCGACCCGGCCCCCACCGCCCCCACCGCGCCCGCCGTGCTGTGGCGGCGGGGCGACACGGGCCGTGACATACGCGAGCTCCAGGCCCGGCTCCGGCAGATCGCCTGGCTCTTCGACGGGCCGACCGGGACGTACGACGATCTCACCGAGCGGGCGGTCGAGGGCTTCCAGGGCAAGCGCGGCCTGCCGAGGACGGGCAGGACGGACGAGGTCACCTGGGAGCGGCTGCTGCGGATGACCCGTGAACCCGGCAAGTGGGACCTGTACCTGATGGGCGGGCAGCCCGCCGACGCGCCGGACGCGCGGTGCCTGACCGGCCGGGTGCTGTGCGTCAGCAAGTCGAGCCGGACCCTGCGCTGGATGGTCGACGGGCGGACGGTCGTGACGGTGCCGGTGCGGTTCGGATCGCAGTACACCCCGACCCGGGAGGGTGTGTTCACCGTCTACTGGAAGTCACGGCACCATGTGTCGACGCTCTACGACTCCCCCATGCCGTACGCGATGTTCTTCAGCGGCGGCCAGGCGGTGCACTACTCGTCCGACTTCGCGGCGAGGGGTTACGCGGGCGCCTCGCACGGCTGTGTCAACGTCGCGGACGAGCCGGCGATCAAGGAGATGTTCGCGCAGGTGCGCAACGGCGACAAGGTCGTCGTGCACTGGTGAGGCGCGGAGAAGATGTGGGGCGCGGGCGGGACCGGGGGAACGTGTCCCGCCCGCGCCGATGCACGAGCCGCAGGTACGGGGGGAACCCCGGCTCTGTGCGACGGCCGATGACCAGTCGGCTCACTCACATCAGCGCCGTGGCGGCCGAAAACGTCACTCCGCGGCCGAAGAATTTTCCTTGAGTCAGAAAACCGCAGGTCAGATGGGCGTGGTCGGGGAAGGCGGGGTCCGGTCCGCCGGGCGGCCGGTCACCGTGGACGAGGGCTGTGCGATGCCTTCGGTACGGCGGCCGTCGTGGTCACGGGAGCGGTCCTCGTCGCCGCCCCGGCGCCCGTCCCGGTCCCTGCCCTTCCCGTCGCCCGTGCCCTTCCCCCGGTCCTTTCCCTTCCCGTTCACCGTGCCTCTGTGCTTCTCCTCGTCCTGGCCGTCGTCGCCCTTGCCCTTGTCCCTGGCCCTGTCGCCCTCGTCGTCGCCGCGCTGCGGCCGGGCGTTCTCGCCCGCGCCGGCCAGGACCGCCTTGCAGTAGGTCCGTACGCGTGCCGAACTGCCCGCGGCGCCCTCGAGGGTGCGTCGGCGGTCCGGCGGCAGCGCCTTGCCGTCGCGCAGGTCGCGGCAGTAACGGGTGACGGCCTTCCAGTGGCCGCCCGTTGCGTCCCGTTCGCCGGAAGCCGAGTCCGGGTCGCGGTCACCGGCCGAGCCACCGGGCGTCACGTGCTCGGGGGCACCGGAGCCGGTCGGGGCCTTCGGGCCGCCGTCGGGGGTGGGCTTGTCCTGCGCTCCGGTCCCGGGGGAGGGCGTGATGAGCGGCCGCTGCGGTGCCGGTGCGGAGACCGTGGCGGCCGGGCGGGCCGGTTCGTTCTCGTCGAACGGCGTGGGCAGGACTCCGGTTCCGGCCGCGACCGCCATCCCGCCGACCATGCCGACGGCCAGCGCGGCGGCGAGCGAGAGCCGTACCGGACGGGCCCAGCGGGGGCGGCGGGCGGCGCGGGCCGGGCCGCCGATGCGGACGAGCCCGACGTCGGAGGCGTCGGGGGCGTGCGGGCCGGTGCTCCCGGCGACGGCGGCGGACCAATCCTCCCGCTGGGCGCGCACCGCCCGGAACGCCGCCAGCGCGGCGGCCTCTCCGGGGAGTTCCTCGCTGGTCAGCGGGGGTTCCACGGTCAGCGACTCAAGGGTCTTGGCGAGCCGTTCGGCCTGATCGCGGTCGGCGCCGTCGACAGCCTCTAGTGGCTCTCCGCTCAGCAAACGCTCCGCCGTTTCGCGGTCCAGCCATCTGTACAGCTCGTCGGCCATCACACATCCTTCTGCGTCCGCGAACGCATATGCGTCACACTCGCAGACGTCACCGCACGGTCCCGGGTTCCTCGCTGGGGAGGCAGGGCGTCGAGCACCCCGGCGGATTCCGGATCGTCGCCGAGCAGTTCGGCGAGCCGCTTCAGACCCCGGTGCGCGGCGGTCCGTACGGCACCCGGGCGCTTGCCCAGCGTCTCCGCGGCCGTCTTGGCGTCGAGCCCCACCACCACGCGCAGGACGACGGCCTCGGCCTGGTCCTGCGGGAGGCGGGAGATGAGGGAGAGGGTGCCGTCGGTGGCGAGCGCCTCCATGGCCTCGCCGGCGGTGTCGGACTCGGCGGCCTTCCCGGTCAGCTCCGTCTCGTCGCCGCCGATGGCGGGGCGGCGGCCGCGCATGCGTATGTGGTCCAGCGCGCGGTTACGGGCTATCCGGGCGGCCCAGCCGCGGAAGCGGTCCGCGTCCCCGCTGAACCGCTCCAGGTCACGCGCTATCTGCAGCCATGCCTCCGACGCGACGTCCTCGGCGTCGGGGTCGCCGACCAGCGTCCGTACGTACCCGAGCAACCGCGGGTGCACGGAGCGGTACACAGTCCGGAACGCGGTCTCGTCCCCGTCCTGTGCCGCAAGCACCGCGGCGGTCAGCTCCGCGTCGTCCCCCAGCACTGGTGCGCGCCCTTCTGCGCCTGGACCGGTTCCGCTCGCGCGGACCGGGTTCTCGCCGTTGTGGTTTCTCAATGGATGGTTGCGGTGTCAAGACCGATGGTCTTGCGGTGGTCTGCTCTCCTCCGCCGTCGGCGCGAAAGGCACGTTACGGCCTGAAACCGCTGCTCGTCCATGTCCGTACAACATGCAACTACCCCGGAATCCCGGAATGTGTCTGCCCGGGTGTGACAGAAAACGCAGTCATGACGCTGTAGAAAGTACGGGCCGCCGCGCGGCCCGTGCCGCGCGACGGCCGGGGCCTCTCCTGTGGGGGGTGGCGGCCCCGGCCGTTGCCTCGGCGCGGAGCGGACGGCTTCGGGCTCGGCGCGAGCCGATGGTTCAGCCCCGGCGCGGAGCCGATGATTTCAGTCCCGGCGCGGAGCCGATGGCTTCGCTCCCGGCACGGACCCGATGACTTCGCTCCCGGCCGCGAACGGCCGCCGCCTCAGTTCTTCTTGCCGGAACCGCTGCCGGCGTCGCCGGTGTTGCCGGTGTTGCCGTTCTCGCTCTGCCCCTGACCGTTGCCGTCGGCGCCACTGGTGCCGTCGGCGCCACCCTCGCCGTCGACGCCGCTGTTGCCGTCGGCGCCACCCTCGCCGTCCGCGCCGCCCTTGGCGTCCTTGTCGGGCTCGCGGGTCGGATCGGGCTTCGCCGCCGCCAACTGCGCGGCGCAGTAGGCGGCCACCTTGTCCTCGCCGCCCGCCGCCTCGATCAGCCGCTGCCAGGCCGTGGCGTCCAGGGCCTTGCCGCCGTCCTTGACCTGGTCGTAGGCGCGGCACCTGGCCTCGGTGTCCTGCGCGGTGGTCGGATGGCCGGGCCTCGCGGAGCCGGCGCCGAGCGTCGACCGCGACTCGCCCGGACGGTCGGGGGCGCCGGCGGACGGGGTGGGCCTGCCCTTGTCGGCGGCGGGGTCGTCCGAGGAGTCCGACGAGCCGATCGCGGCGAACGCCGCGCCGCCCAGCGTGAGACTCGCGAAGAACAGGGAGAGCGTGGTCTTCAGCGACAGCGCGAGGCGGCGGCGCTCACGGGGCCGCCAGTCGTCCCGGCGCCGGGTGGCCGCCCGCAGCGCGCCCGCCTCCCGGGCGGCACGGAACGCGGCGACGGCCCGCTGCTCGCCCTCGACGTCCGGTCGGTGACCGCGCAGGACGGCGGCGGAGAGCAGCGCCTCCAGCTCGGCGCCGTCGAGCGCCACGGCCTGGCCGGAGGCGGGCCGGGACACCATGCCGTCAGGGTGCACACGCCGACGGCCGGGGGACCCACCGCCGCTCTGCCGCTCACCCATGTCCGTTTCCCGTTCCTGTCCGACCTGCTTGGTAGGCCTTTTGTTGCTCTTGTGACTGCACGTGTTGCTTCCGCGACTGCGCAACGTGCGCAACCTGCGTGACCTGTGCGACAGCTGTGACTCACGAGCTCACAGAGCCAGTACGTCCCGCGTGCCTCGTACGACTCACCGCAGACCCGGCCAAGTCTCAACGAAGCGCCGATGTACCGCTCCGGCCGCCGCCGTCGCCCTCACTGTTCATTTCGATTCCCCCAGCGTCCGAGGGCCGTCATCCGTCACACTTGCGACGCCCAGCTGGTCGGCCAGGCGCTTCAGCCCCCGGTACGCGGCCGTGCGCACCGCGCCCGGACGCTTGCCGAGGACGCGCCCGGCGCCGGGGGCGTCGAGGCCCACCACCACCCGCAGCAGCACGGCCTCGGCCTGGTCCCGCGGCAGCCCGCGGACCAGCTCCAGGGCGCGCTCCGTGGAGATCGACTCCAGCGCCTGGTCGTGCGTGCTGTGCGGGCCGGGCAGGTCCAGCACGTCCTGCTCCAGCGCCGTCGACCGGGGCCGTACCCGCTGCCGGCGCAGATGGTCCAGCGCCCGGTGCCGGGCGATGGTCGCGCTCCAGCCCCTGAACCCGGCGCCGTCGCCCTTGAACCGGCCGAGATCGCGGGCGATCTCCAGCCAGGCGTCGGACGCGACATCCTCGGCGTCGTCCCCGACCAGCCCGCGCAAGTACCCGAGCAGCCGCGGCTGCACCAGCCGGTACGCCACCGCGAACGCGGCCTCGTCGCCTTCCTGGGCCCGTGCGACGGCCGCGCCCAACTCCCCGTCGTGCGCGCGCACGCCGCGGGGTTCCCCTCCCTGGCCCAAGAACTGTCCTCGTTCGTACCGGTTCGTGGCGGATTCACACCTCACAGTGCGACCACCCTTGCCCACGTCCCTCCACGGGCAACAGCGCCCGCGGCCACAGAAGTGTCACAGGGCCTCCGCGTGAGCCCGACTCCGGCTCACTCGCGCGACCGCGGCCTGTACACCTGCGGCCGGATGCCTACAACCATTGCGGCCCACCGCGAGTCACAGACGCCGCGACCTTCGAACAGCCCCGCCGACGCGGATGGCATACGATGCGCGCTGCCCACATAAAGCTCGCATAAGGGGACTTAACGCCATGTCAATTCGTCGTACAAATCGCTCTGTTCGTGGCATATCCTCCATCGTCGCTCTGCTCGCGATCGGTGCGGTCGGATGCTCGGAGGTCTCGGACGCCGTCGACAGCGCCAAGGACGGGGCGAAGAAGGTGGCCCGCCAGAGATCGGTGTTCTCACTGGCCGTCGGGGACTGCTACAACCCGAACACCAAGGGCGAGGGTGAGGCATATCTCGTCGAGATCGTGCCCTGCGCGGAGGCGCACGAGGGTCAGGTCGTCGCCGATTTCAAGATCGAGGACGAGTCCGCGTACCCCGGCGACGCCGCGGTCTCGGCCATCGCGGACAAGCGATGCCCGGTCGAGGCGGGGAAGTTCACCCCGGACACCTGGGCGCTCCCCAAGGGGGTCGCGATTCTCTACTACATCCCGACCAAGGAGAGCTGGGCGACCGGCGACCGCGCCGTGAGCTGCACTTACACCAAGGAATCGGGCACGTACACCGGCTCGTTGGACACCGCGAAGTCCCTGAAGCCCGAGCAGACCACGTTTCTGACGGGTTCGAACGGCGTCTACGACGCGTTCTGGACGAACCAGCCCGAGAAGGACTCCGTCGAGGAGGACCTGAAGGGCTACAAGGCGCAGGCGAAGGCCGTCGCGACCGCCCTCGACACGCACCTCGAGGGCCTGAAGGGCGTCAAGGGCGCCGAGGTCGCCAAGCTCCGCACGCAGCTGACGAAGACGGCCGAGCACTGGGAGAAGGCCGCGTCCGCCGCCGACGCCAACGCCTTCTACATCGCCTACGACTCGGCGTTCTCCGGCATCGACCCGGACAAGACGATCCCGGCCCGCAAGGAACTCGGCCTGGCCACCACCGTCCCGGCCGACGACGCCGAGGTCTGGGCGAGCTGACACCCCCTTGAGCACCTGGCCCGGCCCGGACCCCGCCCATTCACGGGGTCCCGGCCGGGCCATGCCCGCCCCCCGCGTCTACGACCGCGTCGCGTCCCGGCACAGCAGCCGCAGTGAGCCTTCGCCCGCGAAGCAGCGCCTGGCCTCGTCGATCGGGTCCCACAGCCGTCCGTCGGGCGTGCGGACCCAGTGGTCGCCGCCCGTCGCCCACCACTCGGCGCCGGTCTGACGGGCGATCACCTCACCGGCGTACGCGCCGAATCCGCGCAGGGTGTGCTCCACGGCGGCGTACGGCGTCCGTTCGCGGCGCAGGCTCTCGATCATCCGATCGACCCGCCACAGGCTCTGCTCCGAGTAGTCGAGCCGCAGCCTGGCTCCCTCGCGCATCGTCGCCACCGCGTCCGCCGCCCACCGCACCGGCTTGGTCGCGGCTGCGGGCCTGGTCTCCGCTTGAGTCGTCACATCCAAGAACAGCGCGGCCGACCTGCGAGGCGTCACCCGGATCCGGCGGTTTCCCGGGACCGGTGCAGGACCGCCCCACCTCGCTCCCACGACACTCACAGGACTCCCGCAGGAACCAGGTTTACGCGGGAGTGACGCTTCGCCGCCCCCGTGCGCTCCAGTCACTGATGAGCATGTACTTCCATCTGCGCGCGGTGCCGCCCCCGGCCCTGCGCAACAGCGCGACCTGGTTCCAACGCCTGTTCGAGGACGACTGGGACACCGTGCGGGATCGGATCGGCCGGCACCGTGAGGAGGTGCTCGACAAGCTGTACGGCGACGTCGAACTCCTCTACTGCGGCATCCCCCCGAACCACGCCCCGGAAGGCCCCCGCACCCAAGTCGTCCTCGGTGGCGGCCCGGTCTTCCACTCCGACCCGGCCCTGCCACCGTTCCTGCTGCTCACCGCGTCCCAGGTGGACGGGGTCGCCGAGTACCTCAGGAACGCCGACTTCGACGGCCTGTGGCGGCACGCGCGCACGCGACTGCTGCGGCCGTACGACACCACGGACGCGGAGCGCGAGGTGCGCGGTCTCTTCGCGGCGACGCACCGCGACCTGACCGCCTTCTACACGCGCACGGCCGAGTACGGCGACGCGGTGGTGAAGTGGCTGCTGGTCTGACCGCCCCCGGGGCGTTCCCGGCGTCAGCTCCTGCCCCGAGCGCGCCGTGACACCACCGCGCGCAGCACCCGCCGCCCCTCGGTCGAGACCTCCAGCGCCCGGCGCAGCCCGCCCGCGCCGTGCCCGGCCAGCAGCTCCAGGACGCTGACCTGGCGGCGCAGTTCGGCGGCGACCAGCGGCGACATGCCCTCGGAACGGCCCGTGACGGGCGCAGCGCCCGCCCGGACGGAGTCGAGCGCCCCGGCGGGCGCGCCGGCGGTGGCGCTGTCGTCCTCCGCGGGGTCGAGCAGCCGGTGTATCTGGAGCGAGGCGACGGAGCAGGCGTCGGCCCAGATCCGCGCCTCGGCGGCGGACCGCACGGCGGGGGCCGCGGCCAGCATCCGCCGGGCGAGCAGCGCGGCCTCGTCCTCGACGGCCTCGTCGTCCACGATCTCCGCGATGCCCAGCTTGCCGCGCACCTGCTCCAGCAGTTCGCCCCAGGCGGCGGGGTCGCCGCCGGACGCGAGGTTGGCCCACAGCGGGCGCAGCGCCTCGTCGTCGCCGCCGAGCAGTGGCACGCATCGATCCAAACAAGCCAACCCGCTGGCGGCCAGTCCGCGCTCGTCGGCCTGAGCGATCAGTTCCACCAGGCTCATCCACGCCTCCCTAAGCGGGTGAGTTGTGAGGGTCGGGGTCCCCGCACAGGCCCCTGGCAGGCACCACCCTTAACGGAGCCCGCACCTCCCCTTACTGCGTGCGACGACCCCGGATTGTCACAGCGGCACGACACCGAGCCGGTCGAGCAGCCGGAAGAAGAGGTTTTCGGCCAAAGGGTCCGCATCAGCGGTGAGTACGTCGACCACCGACTCGGCGTTCACCTCGTGCCCGGCCTCTGCAGCCCAGGCGACGGCCCGCTCGGCGGCGTCGGAGGGTTCGAGGAAGTAGTCCTCCAGCGTGAGCCCCTCGTCCGAGGCGCCGAGGTACCCGGCCATGGCGGCCCGCGCCAGACAGGTCGTCCACGCCCCGCTCTCCGGCGCCGCCGCCTCCACCACCACGGACGCGCTGTCCATGACGTACCCGAAGAGCGCGGGCGCCCCGGTCTCGCCGGCGAGGGCGTTCATGCTGCCGAGCTCGCCGTCCCCGCTCGGGTACTCCCACACCTGCCAGCCGCCCGGCGCCTCGTCGCGCAGGGTCATCCCCTCGGCGCCCGCCAGCGCGTCCAGCTCCGCCAGCGGCCGCTCAGCGCGGCCCACGACTAAGTACCCCCAGTAGCCCATCCCGGTTCCCCCTGGCTGCTCGGTTCGGCTCGGGCCGAATACACCACATTCGTACGGGGGTTCGCAGCCGGTTGGGTCAATCCACGGCTCAGTCGAGCCGGTCCGCGAGCGCCCGGAACTCGGCCCAGGTCAATTGCGGCTTACCCGCGTCCCACAGCTTCTGCACGGTCGCCGCCAGCGGCATCCGGATTCCCGCCGCGACCTGCGCCTGCGTCTGCGAGTTCGCGAGGTCGCACCACACGGCGAAGGATCCGCCCAGGATCTGGGGGTCGTACTTCGCCGGCACGGCCGTCGTCCCCCGCAGCACCCGGGGCGTCCACTGCTCGTAGATCCGCTCACCGGTCGGGTAGACGAACGTCTGCGGCTCCCCCAGCACGTAGTAGAGGAACTCGTCGTTGTAGTTGATGACCTTCCGCCCGGTGCTCAGGTACTCCACCGGCAGCCGGGCCCCGATCTCCTTGCCCGTCCAGTACGCCACCTGGATGTCCTTGTCGGGCTGGACGGAGGTGTTCCGGAAGAAGCCGTCGTTCCACGCCCGCGGGGTGCGGTCGTGGGCGCGCACGGTGGCGGCGCGGTCGTTGAGCCATCCGGTGGCGAGGTCGGCGACGGTGCCGCCGGAGCCGTAGGCCTGCCGGGCCGCGGTGGCGAGCTGCGGGTAGGACGCCTGGGGGTCGGAGACGACCAGCGCCTGGTACTCGTCGCCGCCGAGGTGCCAGGGGGTGCCGGGGAAGAGACCGGCGTACTCGTTCAGCAGGTCGTCGACGATCTCGGCGGACTCGGGCTTGGAGATGTCGATGGCGCCCCGCGTCGCGACACCGTTCACGTTGCGCAGCTGCAGATCCGGGTGCGCGGCGATGACGGCGCCGAGATGCCCGGGCGAGTCGATCTCGGGTACGACCGTGATGTGCCGGCTTTCGGCCAGCCGGACGATCTTCCTGACCTGCGCCTTGGTCAGATGCTGCTGGGAGACGATCTCGGGATGCGAGGCGGACGCGATCCGGAAGCCCTGGTCGTCGGAGAAATGCAGTCCCAGCTGGTTGAACTTCAGATCGCCCAGCTCCCGCACCCGGTCCTCGATCCAGTCCGCGGTGAAGTACTTGCGGGCGATGTCCAGCATGAACCCGCGCACCGGCTTGGCGGGCGCGTCGCGCACGACGCCCTCCGGCGCCGTACCGCCGTCGTGCACCTCCTGCTTGAGCGTCCGGGTCCCGTAGAAGACCCCCGCCTCACCCGCCCCGCTGATCTCCACCCGCCCGCCGCGCACCGTCATGGTGTACGACTCGGGGTTCGCGCCCTTGCTGCCGCCCAGGACGAGCCGTACGTCCCCGGCGCGCACGTCTTCCTTCTCCCCGGCGTACGACAGCCCCAGCTCACCGGCGATGAGCCGCCCCTCGTCGGCCAGCTTCGAGTCGCTCACGACCACGCGCTCACCGGTCGCGGTACGCCAGCCGGGCCCGCGGGCGGCGGTGTGCGAGTCCACGGCCGGGATCGTCTGCGGGGCCTTCGAGAGGGGGTACGACCGAGTGGGTGACGGAGTCGGAGCGTCCGGCTTCTTGGAGGGGGAGCCGGCCTGGGAGGCACGGGCGGACCCCTGCTGCTGCGGCCGGGCGCTTCCTTCGTCGTCGCCGCCTGCCAGGAGCCCGAGGCTCACCCCGGCCGCGACCGTGACCACGACCACCGCGACGATCAGGACCCACGTCTGCTTCAGAGCCCTCTTCGCCGGTGCGCGGCGCCTGTGCTTGTGCTGACTCACGGCGCCAACCTAGGGCCTGGGCCCGTTTTCGGGCGTCCACCACACGTTCCGAAACTCTCCCGTTCGGCTGAAATTCGGGCATCCGTCGGACATCTCATGCCCACACTCGGTAACGTGGCGCCACTTCTCCCCCAAATTCCCCTGCCGAAACCCACGTGACGCCCACACACCTTCCCGGCCGAGTGGCCATACCGTCGCTGCCCGAGCAGACGCGCACTCCACCGTCCCCGCACGCGCTGGAGCCCTTCAACACCGCCCCCGCGGGCGAACTCCGGCATACCCTTCTGACCTGCCTGAACAGCCCCCGCTGGGCCGACCGCATCGCGGCACACCGCCCCTATCCCGACGTCGAGTCCCTGCTGGCCGCCTCCGACGAGGCGGCGTACGACCTGGCACCGGGGGAGCTGGCGGAGGCGCTGGCGGAAGAAACGTTGCCTGCGCTGCCGGAAGGCGCGTACGCGGTGGCCCACACGGCACTGAGCGCCGCTTACGCCGCATATGAGGCCAAATTCGGGCATGCGTTCATTATCTGCTTGGACGGCCTTTCCCACACGGAGACGCTCGACCATGTACTGGCAGGCATCCGGTCACGATTGACAAACGATCCGGAGGAAGAACGGGTGCTGGCGGCAGAGGAACTTCGGCGCCTGGCAAGAGGGCGGCTCGTGGCCGCCGTAGGGGCGCGGGGAACCGCGCGACCGACCCCAGCAGGGCCGCACCCGGCAACGAACGGCACATCCCACCCCAATAGCCGCCAATGACCCATCCGCGTGCCAGTTTGATCACACCGCCTGCCCCCCGCTCAGCCCAGCGGCAGCGCATCGCTACGATGCTGGGGGCCGGTGGACCGTACCCGGCCGGGCCCCACCGACAGCACAAGCCGGCGCGGCCCCAATCCCCGCTCCCGGAGGAACTTCCGTGCCGGCTGGAACGCTGTACCGCGGCCGGGAAGGAATGTGGTCCTGGGTGGCTCACCGAGTCACCGGCGTCCTCATTTTCTTCTTCCTGTTCGTTCACGTGCTGGACACCGCTCTCGTGCGTGTCTCCCCCGAGGACTACGACAAGGTCGTAGCCACGTACAAGACGCCGATCGTCGCGCTGCTGGAGTACGGCCTCGTCGCCGCCATCCTCTTCCACGCGCTCAACGGCCTGCGTGTCATCGCCGTCGACTTCTGGTCGAAGGGCCCGCGCTACCAGAAGCAGATGCTCTGGTCCGTCGTCGGCCTCTGGCTGGTGCTGATGCTCGGGGCGATCTACCCCGTTCTCGGCCACGCCGCTCGTGAACTGTTCGGGAGCTGACGCGCACGATGTCAAACAACACAGTCGCCACTGAGAAGACCGCCGCCGGTATCGGCCCCGTCGAGGGCGAGTCCCTCTACAACGTCGACAACCCGGCCCCGTACATCGAGGCCCCGCGCAAGCGCACCAAGAAGACCCCGAAGTCCACCCGGGGCAATTTCGAGATGGCCGCCTGGCTGTTCATGCGCCTGTCCGGCATCGTGCTGGTCGTCCTGGTCATCGGCCACCTGCTGATCCAGCTCGTGCTGGACGGCGGCGTGTCGAAGATCGGCTTCGCCTTCGTGGCCGGCCGCTGGGCGAGCCCGTTCTGGCAGGTCTGGGACCTCCTCATGCTGTGGCTCGCGATGCTGCACGGCGCGAACGGCCTGCGCACGGTCATCAACGACTACGCGGAGCGCGCGAACACCCGGCTGTGGCTCAAGGGCCTGCTCTACACCGCCACGGTGTTCACCATCCTGCTGGGCACGCTGGTGATCTTCACCTTCGACCCGAACATCCGCTAGGCACGGGGCTGAGGTACTACTGATGAAGATCCACAAGTACGACACCGTCATCGTCGGCGCCGGTGGCGCGGGCATGCGCGCGGCCATCGAGTCGACGAAGCGCAGCCGCACCGCCGTGCTGACCAAGCTCTACCCCACCCGCTCCCACACGGGCGCCGCGCAGGGCGGCATGGCCGCCGCGCTCGCCAACGTGGAGGAGGACAACTGGGAGTGGCACACCTTCGACACGGTCAAGGGCGGTGACTACCTGGTCGACCAGGACGCCGCCGAGATCCTGGCGAAGGAGGCCATCGACTCGGTCCTCGACCTGGAGAAGATGGGCCTGCCGTTCAACCGCACGCCGGACGGCACCATCGACCAGCGCCGCTTCGGCGGTCACAGCCGCAACCACGGCGAGGCCCCGGTGCGCCGGTCCTGCTACGCCGCGGACCGCACCGGCCACATGATCCTCCAGACGCTGTACCAGAACTGCGTCAAGGAGGGCGTGGAGTTCTTCAACGAGTTCTACGTCCTGGACCAGCTGATCACCGAGGTCGACGGCGTCAAGAAGTCGGCGGGCGTCGTGGCGTACGAACTCGCCACCGGCGAGATCCACGTCTTCCAGGCGAAGGCGGTCATCTACGCCTCCGGCGGCACCGGCAAGTTCTTCAAGGTGACGTCGAACGCGCACACGCTGACCGGTGACGGCCAGGCGGCGGTCTACCGTCGCGGCCTGCCGCTGGAGGACATGGAGTTCTTCCAGTTCCACCCGACCGGCATCTGGCGCATGGGCATCCTGCTGACGGAGGGCGCCCGCGGTGAGGGCGGCATCCTCCGCAACAAGGACGGCGAGCGCTTCATGGAGAAGTACGCGCCGGTCATGAAGGACCTCGCGTCCCGTGACGTCGTGTCCCGCTCCATCTACACCGAGATCCGTGAGGGCCGCGGCTGCGGTCCCGAGGGCGACCACGTCTACCTCGACCTCACACACCTCCCGCCGGAGCAGCTGGACGCCAAGCTCCCGGACATCACGGAGTTCGCGCGTACGTACCTCGGTATCGAGCCGTACACGGACCCGATCCCGATCCAGCCGACCGCTCACTACGCGATGGGCGGCATCCCGACGAACGTCGAGGGTGAGGTCCTGTCGGACAACACGACCGTGGTCCCGGGCCTGTACGCGGCCGGCGAGGTCGCGTGCGTCTCGGTCCACGGCGCGAACCGCCTCGGCACCAACTCGCTGCTGGACATCAACGTCTTCGGCCGGCGAGCGGGCATCGCGGCGGCGGAGTACAGCCAGAAGGCCGACTTCGTCGAGCTGCCGGAGAACCCGGCGGAGCTGGTGCTCAGCCAGGTCGAGCGCCTGCGCTCCTCGACGGGCACCGAGCGGGTGGCCGTGCTGCGCAAGGAGCTCCAGGAGACCATGGACGCCAACGTCATGGTGTTCCGCACGGAGCAGACGATCAAGACGGCGGTCGAGAAGATCGCGGAGCTGCGCGAGCGCTACAAGAACGTCTCGATCCAGGACAAGGGCAAGCGGTTCAACACGGACCTGCTGGAGGCCATCGAGCTCGGCAACCTGCTGGACCTCGCCGAGGTCATGGCGGTTTCGGCGCTGGCCCGCAAGGAGTCCCGCGGCGGTCACTACCGCGAGGACTACCCGAACCGCGACGACGTCAACTTCATGCGCCACACCATGGCGTACCGCGAGGTGGGCGACGACGGCACGGAGTCCATTCGTCTCGACTACAAGCCGGTCGTCCAGACCCGCTACCAGCCGATGGAGCGTAAGTACTGATGGCTACCCCCGTTATGGACAAGGCCGAGGCGGAGTCCGCGGCCTCCCCGTACATCACGGTCACGTTCCGGGTCCGCCGCTTCAACCCGGAAGTCTCCGCAGAGGCCGTGTGGGAAGACTTCGAGCTGGAGATCGACCCGAAGGAGCGCGTCCTCGACGGCCTCCACAAGATCAAGTGGGACGTCGACGGCACGCTGACCTTCCGCCGCTCGTGCGCCCACGGCATCTGCGGGTCGGACGCGATGCGGATCAACGGCAAGAACCGCCTCGCGTGCAAGACGTTGATCAAGGACATCAACCCTGAGAAGCCGATCACGGTCGAGCCCATCAAGGGTCTGACGGTCCTGAAGGACCTCGTCGTCGACATGGAGCCGTTCTTCCAGGCGTACCGCGACGTGATGCCCTTCCTGATCACGAAGGACACGAACGAGCCGACGCGCGAGCGTCTCCAGACGGCCGAGGACCGCGAGCGCTTCGACGACACGACGAAGTGCATCCTCTGCGCCGCCTGCACCTCCTCGTGCCCGGTCTTCTGGAACGACGGCCAGTACTTCGGCCCGGCCGCCATCGTCAACGCGCACCGCTTCATCTTCGACTCGCGCGACGAGGCCGGCGAGCAGCGCCTGGAGATCCTCAACGACAAGGACGGCGTGTGGCGCTGCCGCACGACGTTCAACTGCACGGACGCGTGCCCGCGCGGCATTGAGGTCACGAAGGCGATCGCCGAGGTGAAGAAGGCGCTGATCACTCGGCGGTTCTGAGATCGCCTTGGACAAGCCTGTCCGTCCGGCTGTGAGGGCCCGGCTCCTTGAGGGAGCCGGGCCCTCCGTCTATGCGACGGATCCGACCGCTTCCATGCGGTTCGGGTACTGCTGAAGGAAATATTCCGCCGTCACACTGCGACCCAAGGCGTTCAAGCACGGGGTGGCGGGGGGACCTTGTGGCTGAGGGGATCGCAGGAGCGTCGTCTGCCGGTGGCCATGCGCCGCAGCACGGATACGGCACGGCGGTGAAGGAAGCACATTTCGTAGCGGCGCCTCTCCTCACGGCTGCCGCGTTGTCCCTGGCCGGCGTGGTCGGCGGTGCGGACACGGCATTCCGCTGGCCGGGAGCGACACTCATTCTCCTGGTGATCACAGCCATGACCCTGATCTTCAGCATGCAGCTCGCGTACCGGGCACGCTCCTACTTGTTCACGTACAAGGAGCTCAAGGAGCACTACGAAGGACTACCCGGACCCGACGTACCCACTGAACAGGTGCGCCAGGAGTACGGGGATGCCCAGGAGAAATGGGTGAATGGCAACTACGTGGCCGTGCTTACGTACAACGCGGGGACCTTGCTGCTCGGCCTGGGCGTCACGGTGTCCCTGTTTCCGCCTGACGGAGGTGAGCAGTTCGTCGCCCGTTGGGTCGCCGCCGGCCTTGTGTTCGTGGGCACGGTCGCGGACGCGGCCTGGATCGTGAAGCAGTACTGGTACCGGTAGCTCAGCCGAATCGGAGGAAGCATGCTGCACCAAGTCATAGATGCCGAACTTCCCGGCGCGGCGCCCATAGGCAAACCTTGCCCCGGCTGCAAAAGGAGCCTTCCGCCGCAGGCCGGTGGGTACCCGGACGCGCCTGCCCTTCTCAGGAAACCCACGGTCGAGGAGCTGCACAAGAAGGCGCTCGCAGGAAACCCTCGCCCGCTCCTCAAGTACTTGGACCCGACGCGGTATCCGCCGATGCAGCACGGCAGCACCGTCACAGACGCCGAGGAGACACAGCAACGACCCTGTCCAGTCAGTCACTTTCCGGCGTGGCTCCTCGCCCACTGCCGCACTGTGGACGAGGTATTCGACTGGGAGAAGAAGCTGAAGCGCTGGTGGACGCCCACACCGCCGAACGCTCCTTGAGGCTCACCGGGCCCCAGCACCTTCATCGGCGTCATCCAAACCCGAGCTCTGGGCCGAATGTCCGTGGTGATACGGCAGATCACTGTGCGCTGCTCCTGCGAACAGTTGCGAAAGTCGAAGGAACATGTCCTCCTCGGCATCCCGATCTGACGGCAAGTGGTGGTGGAGAGCCTCCAGCAGGTCGAAGCGATGCAGGTCGTAGGCCACATGCATGAGCCCCGAGTATGCCTGCGCCGCCGTCACCGCACCCTTGTACGCGATCGCCGCGAGCATCAGTCCGACAGCACAGAGCCACCAGGCAGAGGGCTCGTCGTACAAGGCGGCGGCCGCCAGGCCGGTGAGGGCGAGCAACGCCCAGCACAGGTTCACTGCTGTGTCGAGTGAGTCGCGGGTGGAGCCCAGGACTTCGGCCATACGGTCGGAAACCTGGAGATAGAGGCGTGACCAGGAAGTCAGCGTGGTCAGGCCATACCGCTCCCCTGCACTCAGTTCCCCGGCTCGCAGCGCGTTGCCGAGCGCTGTAGGCAGCAGGACCTCAGCGGCCGGCTTGGCGGCGAAACGGCGGCGCGCGTCGGCCTGCAGGCGCCGATCCCTGTCCCCGCTCACTTCCTTGTCTGTGCGTCTGCGCAACGCGTACCAGCGTCTGCGCTGCCACCGCGCCAGCATTCCGGCCAGCCAGGCGGTGAGGGCCCAACGATCCCAGTACCCCTCCAGAACTCGCACGGCTCGCACTTGAAACGGGCGCAGCAGCAGCCCCAGGAAACAGGCGCCGACGGTGACAGTCATGATCGCCCTCAGCGCTTCCGTCGGCTGCTGCGGCCACACGGCCCCCCAGTCACTCCGCCCCGAAAAACTCCCCGCCCGCACCAGCGCAAGCACCCCGGCGACGAACAGCGCGCACGGCGCGAAGTGCACCGACAGCACCCGTCGCACGAAGCCCGCCCTCCCCATACGCCCCTTGAGCGCTGTTCAGTATGAGGGGCGGGGGTTCGTGGGACGGAGGGAGGTGGCGCTACAGCTGGCTCAGGATCGTGGGGTCCGTGATCTTCGTGTCGTCGGCCAGCATCATCGCCTTGCTCAGGATCACAGCCAGCATCCGGTCCCCCTCGTACGGCAAATAGCCCGCCTGCGGTGTCGGCCCGCCGGACTTCGGGACGATGCACAGGTACCGGTCGTTCGGGGTTCTGAGGATGTTGCCCGAGCCGAGGTGGATCTTGTACGTGTGGCGTTCGCCCTTCACGTGCAGGAAGCGGCCCTCGATCGTGCAGCGGTCGGCGATGGCCAGTCGCGGGACGAGGCGTTCGAGGAGGGCACGGCGGGTCTCCGCGCTCGCGCCCAGCTCACCGAAGCCGTACGACGTCCAGTACTCCCGGAAGCGCCCGCCGGGGCCGCCGTCCTGCCACGTCGGGTCGTTGCCGACACTCGCCACGCCCACGAACAGGTCGACGTCGCGCAGGACTTCGGACAGGACCAGCGGCGGGATGTCCGCCAAGGGCAGCGCCTCGACCGGGTCCACACCGTCGCGCAGCCACATGCGGTACTCGCCGCCGCAGCAGTGCGCCGAGTTCCGCGGGGCGTCGATCGGGTAGAAGCGGACCTGGTCGGTGCGCAGCCGCAGGAAGCTGCCGGAGTCGGTGATGTCCTCGTAGTTCTCGCCGGGGTCGCCCGCGACCCAGTACTCGGCGCGCAGCCCCCACTGCGGCAACTCCCGCACGGCGGGCGGTGCCTCGTCGTCGACGGCCAGGCGCAGCTTGTTCTGCCAGCCCCGGAGCGCCGCCAGGGAGTGGAACTGGTGCTGGCGCAGGAAGTGCGCCGCGAAGCGGTTGGAGTACGTCCCCGTCGCGCGCTCGGCGTCCGTGAGCAGGTACACCTCGCGGTGGGCCTGCTTGAACGGCTGCGTGATGCCGTGCCGCTCCAGCCAGTCGCGCCAGGCGACGGTCTCGGCGGGCTCATGGCCGACCGGATGCCACAGGCCGACCCGGGTGCCCTCGGTCACCGGCACGTCGGCGAGCGTGCGCAGCTCACCGTCCGCGTACCCGACGGTCGTACCGTCGACCGTCCACAGCAGGCGGCGGGCGAGCGTGCCGACCAGCGGATGGTCGAGGTAGCGCTCGCGCCAGGCGGCGTACGGCCAGGTGCGGCGCGCCAGGAACTGGCGGTCCAGGCGCTCGCTCTGCGCCGAGAGCATCTTGTCGATGTCCTTGACCGCGCCCTTGAGCTCCTTGAGCTCGTCGGCGTGGTCGCGGCGCACGGCGGCGGGCACGCTCCTGACCGCCTTGCCGCTCGCGTTGCGCCAGCTCAACACCGCCTTGGGGCCCTGGACCTCGAGCACCGCCGTGACCTCGCCGAGCCGCTGCTCCGCCCGGCCCACCTCCGTCAGGCCGTACGCCGGTACGGCCAGTTCCTCGACCTCCTCGCGGCTCAGGCCCAGCGCCTGCGCGCGGGCGTCCAGCGCGGTGTTCACGAGCTTGAGCGTGCCCTTGAAGGTGACGCGGGTGGCCAGCCGGGCGAGTTCGGCGAGGGCCGGCTCACCGTCGATGCGGGCCAGTGCGTTGACCGCGGCGTTGGCGACCTTGGGGTTCACCGGGCCGAGGCCCGCGACCTTGCGCAGGGCGGTCTCGGCGAGGGCGCCCAGGGTGCGCGCGGTCTCGGGGTGTGCGGGGAGGAGGGCGAGCAGCCAGGTCAGGCCGCGTACGGCGTCGGCGTTGTACGGGTCGAAGGCGGCGTTGGGATCCGGACCGTAACTCCCGCCGAGCAACGGCGTGGTCCGTGGCCTGCCCACCAGCCGCAGCCAGCTCAGCAGCCGCTCGCGCACCTCGTCGGCGCCGAGTGGCTCGATCAGTGCCCGGGCGGCCTTGTCCCACTTCGCGGCCGGGCGGGTGGCCGTCGCGGTGGCCGCGTGGGCCAGCAGCCGCCGCCAGTGCGCACCGAGTTCCGCCACGTCGGCGAGGGCCAGGTCGGACCATGCCTCGCCGGGGTTGACCGGGGGGCCGTCGAGCCGGGCGACCAGTGTCCCCAGTTCCTTCTTGCCGTTCCACAGTGTCAGACACGAGCGGCGCACCACGGCGACGAACTCGGCGGGCAGCTCCCGCCCGTCGGCGAGCTCCAGTTCGGCGAGCCGGGTCAGCTGACCCGTGTCGTAGTGCACGTCCTGCTCCCCGGCCAGGCGGATCAGCGCTGACCGGGTGTCGAGCGGCTGTGCCTCGTCGGCCGGACCCGTCGTCCGCAGGCCGGCGAGCAGCGTCACGATGCGCCTGCGTGGAGCGGTGTCGTAGCCCAGTTCGTGGTAGCGGGCGGCGAGTCCGTGCACGATCCGCGCCTGGAATCCGGCGTCGGCGCCCAGGATCGCGTCGATGACCTTGCGGCCCTCCCAGCCCCACCGGCCGCCGGTCATCTCGGCGAGTTCGAGCAGTGCGGCGACGAGCGGCTCGGCCTCCCGGGCGGCGGCGAGGCCGAGCGCGCGGTGGACCAGCTCGGCGTATTCCGGGGTCTTGTCGATCATCAGCCACCCACCAGCGCGACGAGCTTGAGGAAGGTGATCTCGGTGCCGGGCTGGAGCTCGATCTCGGCGTCGAGGTCGGTGACCTGACGGTCTCCCACGAGCACGAGGAAGCCGTTGCCCGCGAAGGCCTTGAGGGCGAGCGCGGTCTGCGCCTCGGGGTCTATCCGGCGGGCCGTGCGCATCGCGTAGCCGTTGAGGACGCGCTCGGCGTCCTGCGGCTGCACGAGGCCCTGGAAGACCTCCGGAGTGCGCGCGTTGTACTCGGCGACCTCCTGGAAGACCCGGCGCCGGATCAGCTCGCCCACCGTGAGCCGCTCCTCGGCGATCTCCAGCCCCCAGCCGTCGCTACGGCTCCCGCTTGTCGTCTCGTCGACGAACGTCACCATTCCCATGCCGCCGACAGTACGAGGCGGCACTGACAATCACCGATTCCGGCCGATCATCGCCTTACCCTGACGGTATGTCAGATGACGAGTCGTACGAACTGCTCGGGTTCGACAACGTACTGCTGCCGGTCGGCGACCTCGCCGAGGCCGTCGGTTTCTACGAGCGGGCCGGGTTCGCGGTCGGGTTCCGGCTCGACGAGGCCGGGATCGCGCTGCTGAAGGTCGGGGGCGAGACGCCGGGTCTGCTGCTGCGCCAGGAGGAGGCGGTGAGCCACCGGCCGCCGCCGTGGCACTCGGCTCGCGTGTGGCTGGAGGTGCCGGACGCGCGGGCGGCTGCGCGGACGTTGGGCAACGCGGGAGTCGAGCCGCTCGACGCCCCGTTCTCCGGGGCGACCGGCTGGACCGTCGAGATCGCCGACCCCTGGGGGAACGTCATCGGGCTCACGGACTACTCCAAACGGCCGGAGCTCGGACGCCGACCCTGAGAGCACCCCCGCATAGGGCGTGACGCAGGCCTCACTCAATTGAGTTGAACATGTTCAAAGGCAGGGCCTACAGTCATCCCTGTCAGCGTTTTGAACGCGTTCAAGAAGGGGGAGGCCATGGACCGCACGGTCATCGCCTACGTCATCTACCTCGTCGTCAGCATCGCCCTCACCATCTGGGTGGCCCGCACACTCAGCCGCAACGGGCGGATCTTCCTCGCCGACGTGCTGCGCGGGAACGAGAAGCTCGCCGACGCCGTGAACCACCTCCTGGTGGTCGGCTTCTACCTCGTCAACCTCGGCTTCGTCGCGCTGTATCTGAGTGACGACGACACCGTCCTCGACACCCGGGGCATCTTCGAGGCCCTGTCGACCAAGCTCGGCGTGGTGCTGCTGGTGCTCGGCGTGATGCACCTCGGCAATGTCTACGTACTCAACAAGATCCGGCGTCGCGGGGTGATGGAGCGCGAGCAGGTGCCCCCGGTCGTGCCCCAGGACTGGGTCACCCCGCCGGCCGGGGCCTGAGCGGGGGCGCGCCATGGCTGCCGACACACCTCCCGCCGCGCGGACGGGCGCCGCGGTCCGCGGACTCACCGTCCTCTACGACGCCCAGTGCTCGCTGTGCACCTTCCTGCGCGACTGGCTCGTGAAGCAGCCGCAGTTGGTGCCGCTGGAGATGGTGCCGGCCGGGTCCGAGGAGGCCCGGCGGCGCTTCCCCGGCCTCGATCACGGCGCCACGCTCGACGAGATCACCGTCGTCGGTGACGCCGGGCAGGTCTACCGGGGCGGCGCCGCCTGGACCGTCACGCTGTGGGCGCTGCGCGAGCACAGGGGACTCGCGCATCGCCTCAGCACCCCGTCCGGGGCGCGCCTCGCCAGGGGGGCCGTACTCGCCGCCGCGAAGTGGCGTGGCGGACAGTGGGGCGGGCGGGCCTACCGGCGCGGGGACGGATGGTCGTACGACCCGAGTTGGGGCTGGGCGTACAACCCGCCGGGGTGCGCGGACGGCACCTGCGCCGCCCCCTAGGGGCGACAAAAGGAACCATCCCGGCGCGAACAGCACGCCTACGGCCTCCGGTTCTGGCATGCACCCTTCCAAAACCGCGTCCGTGTTGGCACGCTGCCCCCGGTTCATCCACTCCGCACACGCACCGGCTGTCGGTCGCCGGGCGGCCGCCCGGCCGCCCGGTCCCCCCATCGCAGAAGGAGTACGCGTGAGAGGCATACCCCGCGTCACCCGCATACCCCGCCCCCTCCTCGGCGCCCTGGTCGGCGTCACCGCGCTGCTCACCGCGAGCGCCCTCGCCACCCCCGCGGGCGCCGCGCCGAGGCCCGACACCTCGACCGGCGTCAGCTCCGTCACGGCCGGAGCGCAGCAGCAGGCCCGTGACTTCTGGACCTCCGAGCGGATGCGCGAGGCGACCCCGCTCGACCTCGTGAGCGTCAACGGCCATTTCGACGGGGGCTCAGCGCCTCTCAAGGGCGCGGCCACCACCGTCGCCCCCACCGCCGCCCCGGCCTCGGCGGTCGGCAGGACCGCCGCCGACATCGGCCTGATGGCCTTCCCGAACGGCGGCGGTCAGTGGACCGGCGGCGGCGCGGTCGTCTCCACGGCGGGCCGCGTGTTCTTCTCCTACCAGGGCCGTACGGCGTCCTGCTCCGGCAACGCCGTCACCAGCGCCAACAAGAGCACCGTGATCACGGCGGGCCACTGCGTGAAGCTGGAGGGCGCCTGGCACACCAACTGGGTCTTCGTGCCCGGCTACCACGACGGACAGGCCCCGTACGGCCGCTGGAGCGCGTCGAAGACCCTGTCCACCCGGCAGTGGACGGCGAGCGAGGACATCAACTACGACGTCGGCGCGGCCGTCGTCGCGCCGCTGGACGGCAAGCTGCTGACGGACGTCGTCGGCGGGCAGGGCCTGGCCTTCAACACCGGCTACAACCTGCGCATGTACTCCTTCGGCTTCCCGGCCGCCGCCCCGTACGACGGCGAGAAGTTCATCTACTGCAGCGGCAACACCAACCGGGACTTCCTGCTCTCCAACGACCACGGCATGAACTGCAACATGACCGGCGGCTCCAGCGGCGGCCCCTGGTTCACCCAGTTCAACGAGGCCACCGGCACCGGCCTGCTGTCCTCGGTCAACAGCTTCAAGTACAACTTCCTGCCGAACCGGATGTACGGCCCGTACTTCGGCGCCGACGCCCAGAACCTGTACCAGACGGCGCAGACCTCCTGACGGTCGGCGCAAACGGCACTCGTTAGGCTCTCGTTCCGTGTCCTCGAAGAACGACAGCCCTGAACAGGGCGACGCACCCAGCAAGTCCGAGCAGACCCGTGCCCTGATCCTGGAGACCGCCATGCGGCTGTTCCAGGAGCGCGGCTACGACAAGACGACCATGCGGGCCATCGCCCAGGAGGCCGGGGTCTCCGTCGGCAACGCGTACTACTACTTCGAGGGCAAGGAACACCTGATCCAGGGCTTCTACGACCGGATCGCCGCCGAGCACCAGGCGGCGATCCGGGACGTCCTGGCCCGCGAGACCGACCTGGAGGCACGGCTCGCGGGCGTGCTGAAGGTGTGGCTGGACATCGCCACGCCCTACCACGAGTTCGCGGTGCAGTTCTTCAAGAACGCCGCCGACCCCGACAGTCCGCTCAGCCCCTTCTCCGCGGAGTCGGAGCACGCGCGCGTGGAGGCCATCAACATCCAGCGGCAGGTGCTGGCGGGCGCGAAGACCAAGGTGCCCGAGGAGCTCCGGGACGTCCTGCCGGAGTTGATGTGGCTCGCCCAGATGGGGCTCGTCCTGTACTGGATCTTCGACCGCACCGAGGGCCGCGAGCGCAGCTACCGGCTCGCCGAGCGGGGCGCCCGGCTGACCGCGCGGGGCGTGACGCTGGCGCGGTTCCGGGTGCTGCGGCCGCTCGTGCGCGAGGTGCACGAGCTGTTCACGGACTTCCTGCCGGGCATGACCAACGCCATTCCGGATCCCGCGAAGAGGAATGCGGACAAGTCGAAGCCGACGAATACCGACAAGTCGTAGGCGAGCAAGGCGGACCGGCACGCCCCGGCGAAGGGGCGCCACGCCTAGGACGAGCGCCCCTGATACCGCCTCCGGCAGACGTCAGTTGACGGCGTCCACCTCACCCTCGGCCAGCTCCACGTCGTACACCAGTGGCCCCTCCGTCACGACCACCTGCCCCGCCCGGGAGCCGTACGACTCGGCGCTCGTCGCCAGCAGGTACGTCCCCGGCGCGGGCACGGCGACGATGTACGAGCCGTCGGCCAGGGACGTCACCCCGTCCAGCCGGCGTCCGCCCGTCGTCAGCAGCGTCACCACGGCGCCCTCGACCGGCTCGCCGTCGGTGCCCCGCACGAACCCGTGCACGACCGAGGGCCGGCCCGCCGCGACCGGCTCCTCCTCGGCCGCCGGCGTCTCGTCCTCCTTCGGCTCGACCGCGAGATGCGGCAGCCGCTTCTCCAGCCAGTCCGGCAGCCACCAGTTGGCGTTCCCGAGCATGTGCATCGCGGCCGGCACCAGCGCCGTACGCAGGATGAAGGCGTCCAGGGCGACGGCCGCCGCGAGGCCGATGCCCGCCATCGCGCCCTCCATGTCGCCGCTCAGCACGAACGCGCTGAACACGCAGATCATGATCAGGGCGGCGGAGTTGATGACCCGGCTGGTCTCCGCGAGGCCGACGCGTACCGCGCGCGCGTTGTCCTTCGTGTGCACCCACTCCTCGTGCATCCGGCTCACCAGGAACACCTGGTAGTCCATGGACAGGCCGAACAGCAGGGACAGCATGATCACCGGCAGGAACGACGTGATCGGGCCCTCCTTGCCGACGCCGATCAGCTCGGTGCCCCAGCCCCACTGGAAGATCGCCACCAGGACGCCGAAGGACGCGGCCGCCGCGATGAGGTTCATCAGCGCGGCCGTCAGGGGCACGACCAGCGAGCGGAAGGCCACCAGCAGAAGCAGGAAGCCGAGCGCGATGATCGTCGCGACGAAGTACGGCAGCCGGTCGCCGGTGACGGAGGCGAAGTCCTTGAAGACCGCCGTCACCCCGCCCACGTGCGCCTCGGCGCCCGACCGCGGGATCACGTCGTCGCGCAGCCGGTCGATCAGCTGGTCCGTCTGCTCGGACTGGGGTGACGTGCTCGGCACGACCTGGATGACCGTCACGCCGTTCGCGGGCGGTACGGCGGCCACCTGGGCGACGCCCTCGGCCGACCGGATGCCGTTCACCAGGGCGTCGGGCGCGTCGCCCTCGACGACCACCTGGAGCGGGCCGTTGAAGCCGGGGCCGAAGCCCTCGGCGAGCAGGTCGTAGGCCTGCCGGGTGGTGGTCGACTCCTGGTGGTTGCCCTGGTCGGTGGCTCCGAGCCGCAGCGACAGCACCGGGATCGCGAGGACCGCCATGACGACGACGGCGAGCGCCGCGACCGGCCGCGGGCGCCTTTGGACGGCCGACGACCAGCGCGCGGCGAGCCCGCTCGCCTCCGCCGGCTCCGGTCCCGTGGCGGCGAGCCGGCGCCGCTGCCGGCGGCTGAGCACTCGCGTGCCGAGCAGGCCGAGGAGGGCCGGGAGCAGGGTGATCGCGGCCAGCACGCTCAGGACGACGGTGAGCGAGGTCGCCACGACCACGCCGTCCAGGAAGCGCATGTTCATCACCAGCATGCCGGCGAGGGCGATGCACACCGTGCCGCCGGCGAAGAGCACCGCGCGCCCGGAGGTGTTGAGCGCGGTCACGGCCGCGTCCTCGGGCTTCATCCCGCGCAGGATTCCGCGCCGGTGCCGGGTGACGATGAACAGGGCGTAGTCGATGCCGACGCCGAGGCCGATCAGCGAACCGAGCAGCGGGGCGACCTCGGGCACGTCCGTGACATGGCTGAGCAGCATCGTGCCGATCAGGCCGGTGCCGACGCCCGCGATCGCCACGACGATCGGCAGCAGCATCGCGAAGAGCGAGCCGAACGCGAGGAACAGCACGACCGCCGCCGCGAGGATGCCGACGGCCTCCGCGATGCCCTGCGGCGGCTCCTGGGTGCGGGCGATCGCCTGGCCGCCCAGCTCGACCTGGAGTCCGCCCCGTTCGGCGGCCTGTGCCGTGTCGACGACCTCCTCGATCAGGTCCATCGGGACGGCGTTCGCCTGCTCGGTGAAGGTGATCTGCGCGTACGCGATCCGTCCGTCCCGGCTGATCTGCGCGGCTCCTTGCGCCGCGTACGGGTCGGTGACCTCACCGACCCCCTTCATCCGCCCGATCTCCTCGAGCGCGGGCGCGATCCGGGACCGTACGGACTCGTCCCGCACCGAGCCCTCGTCCACCTTCCACACCACCGTGTCGGTGTCGCCCGCGCGCTGCGGGAAGGCCTTCTCCATCAGGTCGTACGCCGTGGTGGAGTCCGTGTTCGGGAGGGAGAAGACGTTCGCGTAGTTCGTGCCCGCGGCCGAACTCGCCGCTCCCAGGCCGAACAGTGCCCCCACCCACAGCAACAGGACCACCAGCCGGTGCCGATAGCACCACCGTGCCAATGCCGCCACGCTCAACGCTCCTTATTCGGTTCGGTCGGTCCCCCAGGTCCTGGGCAACAGGATTGGCGGCGGGAGGCGCGCGTGGCATGCGTCGGCCATGACTCTCAAGGAACTCCAAAGCGGGTTACCCACCCGGTTGTCAGTGCCCCCGCCGATACTGGGGGCATGACGACGGGTTCTGGCACCGTGCTGGTCGTGGAGGACGAGGAGAGCATCGCCGACGTGCTCGCCATCGCCCTGCGCTACCACCGGTTCGAGGTCATGACGGCGGGCACGGTGCGCGGCGCGCTCTCCCTCGCCGAGCGCACCCGCCCGGACGTGGCGCTGCTCGACGTCATGCTCCCGGACGGCGACGGCCGCGCGCTGGGCCGGGAGCTGCGCGAGCGCCGGCCGGACCTGGCGCTGGTGTTCCTCACCGCACGCGACGCGCCCGCCGAGATCGTCGGCGCCCTGGGCTTCGGCGACGACTACATCACCAAGCCGTTCGACGTCGACGTGGTCATCGCCCGGATCACGGCCGTCCTGCGCCGCACCCGGCCCGCCGACGTCCTCCCGCAGCGACCGCCGCTGAGATACGGCGATCTGGAGCTGGACGAGACGACGTACTCCGTGCGCAGGGCGGGCCGCACCGTCGAGCTCACCCCGACCGAGTACGCCCTGCTGCGCTTCCTGGTGCGCAACGGCGGCCGGATCGTCCCCAAGGACCAACTCCTGCGCCATGTCTGGCAGTACGAGCACACCCCGCCCGAGTCGACCGTCGTGGAGACCTACATCAGCTATCTGCGGCGCAAGCTGGACGCCCTGGGGCCGCCGGTGATCACCACCCGGCGGGGTGTCGGATACGGGCTGGCATGAGGCTCCCCTGGTTCTCCCGCGTCGGCCGCCGGCGGGGCATCCACTCGCTGCGCGGCAAGCTGACCCTGGCCAATGTGGCCCTGCTGGCGATCGGCATCGTCGTCGCGACCGCGGTCAGCCTGATGACCGCGCGCTTCTACCTGCTCGACAAGGTCGACACCGAACTGAAGAACGCGCGCACCACACTGGCGAACGCCGGCTTCACCCTGCGCCAGATCGAGTCGCTGAGCGAACTGGGCGTCGCGCTGGACAAGTTCACCCACGACGGCACCACGGACACCGATCCACTGCCGAGTCCGACCATGGTGTACGTCGCGGTGGACTCCGGCGGCCGTCCGGTCGCCCTCGGCCCGCTGGAGCCGACCGAGCGCCAGCACGCGCTGGCCGCGGCCGCGAAGGACCCGGTCGCCCTCGCCGCCGACAAGGAGCCGCGGGACGTCCGGGTCGACGGCGACCGCTACCGGATGGCCGGCGCGCGGCTCACGGACGGCACCGTCGTGCTGATCGCCGTCCCGACCGAGGGCCTGCACGAGGGCATGGGCAAGGCGCTCAGAATGGACCTCGCCGTCGGCACCCTGCTGCTGGCTCTGCTGGCCTGCCTGACCATGTTCAGCGTGCGCCGCCGGCTGCGGCCGCTGGAGGACATGGTGGAGACGTCGTCGGCGATAGCCGAGGGCGATCTGACCCGCCGCATCCCCTCCAACAGCGATCCGACGCTGGAGGTGGAGCAGCTGCGGGTGGCCCTCAACTCCATGCTCCACCAGGTGGAGTCGGCGTACCGTACGCGCGAGCGCAGCGCGGCCCAGCTGCGTCGGTTCGTCGGCGACGCCTCGCACGAGCTGCGCACCCCGCTGTCCGCGATACGCGGCTACCTCCAGCTGTACGACAAGGGGATGCTGCCGGAACCGGCCGAGCGCAAGCGGGTCTGGGACCGGATGAACGGCGAGGTGGACCGCATGGGCCGGCTCGTCGATGAGCTCCTCACCCTGGCCCGGCTCGACCAGCGGCCCGAACTGCGGTTCCGCAACGTCGACCTGAGCCGTCTGGTGCGCGACGCCGCCGACGATCTGCGGGTGCAGCAGCCCGAGCGGCCCATCGCGGTGGACGCCGAGGGCGCCCTGCTCGTGCGCGCCGACGAGTCGGGGCTGCGCCAAGTGCTGGGCAACCTGCTGAGCAACGTCCGCACACACACGCCCGCCGACGTGCCGGTGCGGCTGTGCCTGGAGCGGGCCGACGGGGTCGTTCGGCTGTGTGTCGAGGACAAGGGGCCGGGGCTGTGCGAGGAGGACGCGGCCCGGGTCTTCGACCGGTTCTTCCGGGCCGGCGGGGGTGCGGGCAGCGGGCTGGGGATGGCCATCGTGCAGGGGGTGGTGGAGGCGCACGGCGGAGAGGTCGCCGTGGAGACGGCGCCGGGTGAGGGCTTGAAGGTGACGGTGGCCCTGCGCACTTGAGGGGCCCGTTGCCCCGGCGCGTCACGGCCCGCCCGGTGGAGCGACCAGCGCCCACACCGTCTTCCCGTGACGTCCCCGGCTCCACACCCCCCATGCGGCGGCCAGGCTCTCCACCAGGTGCAGGCCCCGGCCGGCCTCCGCCCCCTCCCCCACCACCCGCAGCCGTGGCTCCAGTCGGCCCTCGTCGGACACCTCGATCAGACAGGAGCCGTCGGCGAGCGCGGTCACCGCGACCTCGAACTCGCGCTCCAGCGAAGGGCCGTGGCGTACGACGTTGGTGGCCAGCTCGGACACGAGCAGGACCGCGTCCTCCAGCGCCGTATCCCGCGGCCCGTGCCCCCAGTCGGCCAGGTGGTCACGGACCCGGCGCCGGGCGAGACCGACGGACGCCGGATGCCGGGGCAGTTGGAAGGCGTTGCGTCTCAACACGTCTGCTCCTCACCCCACGCACACCTCCGTCACATGGTGCAGGGCCGGGCGGTCCCACGGCATCACCGGGTGGATTGTCAAGGCGGCGAGATCGCGTCAGATCCAGGTGAGGTTCCAGAGCCGGAAGACACCGGTGCCGTCCGACAGGTACTGACCACCGCCGACCTCCTCGCTGGAGACGACGTACTCCTTGGCCTGCCACAGCGGGATCACCGGGACGTCGCGGGCGACGGCCTCCTGGAGGGAGCGGAAGTCCTTGACGGCCTCGCTGCGGTCGGCGTACTGCTGGCTGTCCTTGATCAGCTGGTCCACGGCCTTGTCGCTGTAGCCGGTGTTCATGGTGGCGCCGGTGCCGACGAGCGGGCCGCCGTAGGTGTCCGGGTCGGGGAAGTCGGCGACCCAGCCGACGGCGTACGCGTCGAGCTTTCCGCTCGCCCAGCGCTTTTGGAAGTCGGTCCATTCGTAGCCCTTGACGGCCACCTTGAACAGTCCCGTCGCCTCCAGTTGCCGCTTGATCTCCGCGGCCTCCTCGGCTCCTGAGCCGCGGCCGGCGCCGTAGCCGTAGGTGAAGCGGACCGGCAGGCTCACGCCGGCCCTGGTGAGCAGGGCGCGGGCCTTGGCGGTGCTCAGCTGGGGGTAGGTGTCGAAGAACGACGTGGTGTGGCCGGTGATGCCGGTCGGGATCAGCGAGTAGAGCGGGTCGACGGTTCCCTTGTACACGGTCGCGGCCAGCTTCTCGCGGTCGATCAGCCAGGCGATGGCCTGCCGGACCCGGACGTCGTGCAGGGGCGAGCCCTTGCGGGTGTCGAAGTAGAGGTTGCGGATCTCGGAGCTGTCGGCCTCGGAGACACGCCGGTCGGGGTCGGCGGCGTTGAGGCCGGCCAGGACCTCGGGCGGCAGGGTGCGGGTGGCGACGTCGACCTGCTTCGCCTTCCACGCCTTGTCGAGGGCGGCCCCGTCGCCGTAGTAGTGCAGTTCGACCTGGCGGCCGGTGGCACCCGCGGCACCCTTGTAGTGCCTGTTGGGCGCGAGGTCGGCCCGGTCGTCCTTCGTGTACGAGGTCAGGGTGTAGGGACCGGTGCCGTCGACAGCGTTGTCGGTGCGCAACGCGTCGGCCGGATACTTCTCGCGGTCGACGATGGCGCCCGCTCCCGTGGCCACCTTCAGCGGGAACGTGGCGTCGGGCGAGGACAGATGGAAGGTGACGGTACGGCCGCTTGTGCTCACCGAGGCCAGGGTGTCCAGCAGGGGGGCCGGACCGACGTCCGACTTGATCCGCTTGACCCGGTCGAAGGAGTACTTCACGTCCTCGGCGGTCATCGTCCGCCCGCTCGGGAAGGTGAGCCCCTCGCGCAGCTCGCAGTGGTAGGTGCTGAGGTCGGATCCGGCGAAGCCGCAGCTTTGGGCCGCGTCGGGCACGGGGGTCACGCCGCCCGGCTCGAAGGTCAGCAGCGACTGGAAGACGTTGCTGAACAGCGCCCAGGAACCGGCGTCATAGGCGCCCGCCGGATCGAGCGAGGTGACGGCGTCCGTCGTACCGACCGTGATGGTCCTGCCGTCGTCCTGCCCGGACGGCAACAGCTGCCAGCCGCCCACGCCCACGGCCGCCAGCACGAGCAATGTCGCGAGAATCCGCATGCGAACAGAACGCATGGGTGTGCCCTCTCCCCGGCCCCGAGGGGCCCCGCATGAGCAATGGAAACGCGCCACTCCCCTAAGTGGCGCCGACACCTAATCACACGGGTTTCATCAGGGGGAAGAGGATTCTGGCGACATGGGAAAGAACTTACCTACGGGCGTTTCGGCCATGTTTCACAGGCAGTTCACAGAAATGCTGTGGCGGTTCGTGGTGGTTCCCCGTCAGGCCTGACGGGACGCCAGCTCGATCACGGTGATGTCCGATTCGGCGCCCACGCGCGTGGGCGGGCCCCAGGCGCCCGCGCCCCGGCTGACGTAGAGCTGGGTGTCGCCGTAGCGCTCCAGGCCGGCCAGGGTGGGGTTCGCCAGGTTCGCCACGAGGTTGCCGGGCCAGAGCTGGCCGCCGTGGGTGTGGCCGGAGAGCTGGAGGTCGACGCCGTGGTCGACGGCGTCGTGGATCTGGACGGGCTGGTGGGCGAGGAGCACGCACGCGCGTGCTCTGTCCCGGTCGCCGAGTGCCTTGGCGAAGTCCGGGCCCTGGCCCTCGCTCTCGCCCGCGATGTCGTTGACGCCGGCCAGGTCGAAGTGGGGCAGCTCCGTGCGGGCGTTCTCCAGGGGGCGCAGGCCCAGCCGGCGGACCTCCTCGACCCACTGCTCGGCGCCCGAGAAGTACTCGTGGTTGCCGGTGACGAAATACGCGCCGTGCCGTGCCTTCAGTCCGGCGAGCGGGGCCGCCGCCGGGCCGAGGTCCTTCACGCTGCCGTCGACCAGGTCGCCGACCACCGCGATGAGGTCGGGCTGGGTGCCGTTGATCGTGTCGACGACCTTCTGCGCGAAGCCGCGGCCCAGCACCGGGCCCAGGTGGATGTCGCTGACGACCGCGATCCGGTAGCCGTGCGCCGCGCGCGGCAGCTTGGCGAGCGGGACGGTGACCCGCTTGACCTTCGGGCCGTTCAGCACGCCGTAGGTGCCGTACCCGACCGTGCCGACCGCGGCGGCCGCGGCGGCGCCCGCGAGAACTCTGGAGACGAAGAGGCGGCGGCTGGGGCCCGTGGGGTCGGGGAGGGGCGGCAGGTCGGCCGGGGGCGGGGGCGGTGACTGGCTTTCGGCCGACTCCTGGTCGAGAGGCGGGGCCGCCGTCACTCCCGCGGGCACCGGCACCGACTCGGGCACGGACAGCGCCTCGGGCTCCGGCACGCTCTCCCCGGCGCGCGCCCGCCGCTCGAGCCACCGCCGCAGCAGGGGCCGTACGACCTCGCCCGCCAGCACCCCCAGCAGCAGGTACATCGCGAGGGCCAGCCACAGGAAGCCCGGCCAGGCCAGGGTCTGCTGGAGCCAGAAGGGCGCGCCCGAGCGCTCGGCGACGAGGGCGCCGATCGTCAGTGCCCAGCCGCCCGCGATCCCGGCCGCGCCCGCGCGGCGCACGAGACCGGGGGCCCGCGTCGTGTCGCGGAACAGGCGGCGCCACACCCACCAGTTGCCCGCCACCAGGACGGACAGCACGAGCAGTGCGACGAGCGCGAAGACGATGACCACGCGGACGTTCCCTTTCCTCCGAGTGCTGAGTGAACGCCCGGGGCGTTGGCCGAGTTCCTATGACGTGCGGCGCAGTGCGCGCACGCCGCGCAACCCGATGACCCCGACGACCGTCCCCAATACGAAGGAGACGACGGCCAGCAGCAGGTGCACCCAGAAGTACGCCGTGGGATGACCGTCGTCGAAGGCGAGCCCGCTGCTGTCCTTGATCAGGTTTTTGACGAAAGTGACCCAGATGACCCAGCTCCACACCCCGAAGGCGAGCAGGAACCAGGAGACGGGGCGGCTGAGCTTCATGCGTTCAGTATCGCCGCCGGCCGTCCGGTCCCTCGAGCGGGGTGGGGGCAGAAACGGGACTTCGCAGGCGACGGCATGTACGTTCTCGCTCGTGCCCGCACCCAAGAAGACCGCCAGGCGCGCCCTGCTGGTCACTTCCGCCGTCCTGTCGTCCCTCGCGCTGACCGCGCCCGTCTCCCACGCGGCCCCCAAGCCGTCACCGAGTACGAGCCCGTCGGCCACTCCCCCGGCGAACATGTCGACCGTGGGCGGCGAGCGGCTCGGGCAGCCCGGCACCCAGGTGAACCTCGCGAGCGGCGTCCCCGTGCTGCCCAAGGACCTGACCGCCCGCTCCTGGGTCGTCGCCGACGCCGAGTCGGGGCAGGTGCTCGCCGCGCACAACGCGCACTGGCGGCTCGCGCCCGCGAGCACCATGAAGATGCTGTTCGCCGACACGGTGCTGCCGAAGTTCCCGAAGACCATGAATCACAAGGTCGACCCGTCCGACCTCGCCGACATCGGGGCGGGCTCCAGCATGGTCGGGATAAAGGAGGGTGAGACGTACTCCGTGCACGACCTGTGGCTCGGGGTCTTCCTGCGCTCCGGCAACGACGCGGTGCACGTGCTGTCGAAGATGAACGGCGGCATCGCCAAGACCGTCGAGGAGATGAACGCGCACGCCGAGGAGCTGCAGGCCCTCGACACGAACGCGGTGTCCCCCGACGGCTACGACGCTCCGGAGCAGGTCTCCTCGGCGTACGACCTGACCCTGATCGCACGGTCCGGGCTGCAGAAGAAGGACTTCCGCGAGTACTGCTCGACGGTCAGCGCCAAGTTCCCGGGCGCGACGACGAAGAACAAGAAGGGCAAGTCGGTCCGCGACGCCTTCGAGATCCAGAACACCAACCGGCTGCTGTCCGGCGACAGCGACGTCCCCGTCTACCAGGGCATCGCGGGCGTCAAGAACGGCAACACCACCAACGCGGGCGCCACCTTCACGGGCGTGGCCGAGCGGGGCGGCAAGGTGCTGCTCGTGACGGTCATGAACCCCGAGAAGAGCGAGCACAACGAGGTCTACAAGGAGACCGCGCGGCTGTTCGACTGGGGCTTCCAGGCGGCCGGCAAGGTGCAGCCGGTGGGTGAGCTGGTGCCGCCGAGGAGCGCCCAGGCCAGTGCCCAGCCGGGTGCGAACGACTCCGGTGAGGCCGGTGGCAGCGGGGACGGCGAGAAGTCCGCGAAGGCCGCGGTGGGCGCCTCGGCGAGTGGCGGTTCGACCGGTATCGGGGTCGCGCTCGGGATCACGGGCGGCGCGCTGGTGCTGCTCGCGGCGGGCGCGTTCCTGATCAACCGCCGCTGGCCGCTGCCCGACCTGGTGCGCCGTCGGGGTCGCTCCTGACACCCGGCGCGCCGGGTTCGCCGGGTTCTCCGGCCTCCTCGACCGCGTCGGCGCTGCCGTCGGCCTCGGTGTCGTCCTTGCTCTGCGTCGCCGTCCAGGCGGCGCAGAACACGACCAGCTTCGCCGTGAAGTTGATCCACAGCAGCAGGGCGACCGGCACTCCGAACGCGCCGTACATGCTCTTCGTGGCCACGCCCTGCATATAGCCGCTGAGCAGCAGCTTCAGCAGTTCGAACCCGATCGCGCCGGTCAGCGCGGCCACGATCAGCCGGCGGCGCTGCGGTTCGACGCCGGGCAGCAGGGTCAGGACGTAGAGCAGAAGCAGGAAGGCCGTCAGTACGGCGACCAGGAAGGCCGCGATCTGGAGCAGGACCCCGCCCCAGCCGCCCTCGTCGATGCCCACCTGCCGGGTGGTCCAGCCGACCGCGGCGGAGGCCACCGTGGAGGCGGCGATCGTCACGAGCACGGCGCCGCCGAAGCCGACCAGGACGCCCGCGTCCTTGGCCTTGCGCAGGACCGGGTTCTCCTCGTGGTCGGGCAGCTCCCACACCGCGCGCAGGCACTCGCGCATGGAGCCGACCCAGCCGATGCCGGTGAACAGCAGGAGGGCACCGGCGATGAGGCCGACGGTGCCGGCGTTCTGGACCAGGGCGTCGATGTCGAGCTGGTCGGCGATGCCGGGGACCTGGTCGGCGAGCTTGTCCTCCAGCTTGTTCTGCTGCTCGGTGCTGAGGGTCGCGGCGGCGATCGCGGCGGCCAGGGTGAGCAGCGGGAACAGCGCGACGAAACTGGTGAACGTCATCGCGGCGGCCAGCCGAGTCCACTTCACCCGGTCCATGCGCTCGTACGACCGCCACGCGTGCGTGGTCATCAGCCGGGTCACCGCGGACCCGACGACGGGAAGTCTCTTCAGCCAGTCCATGAGCCGACTCTGCCCTCCGTGGGAAAGACCCATGTTCGAGTGCCCCAAAACCGCAGGACCGTAGCCAGCGCCATACCGATCCCGGCTCCCGACACCGTGTCGGCGCGCTGGGAGGTGAGGCCGAGGCCGTAGTGACTCACCGCGAGACACAGCAGCTGCACGGCCGCCCCGGCGACGTTCACCGCGACGAAGACGGCGTAGGGGCGCAGGCCTCCCCGGTGGGCGTGCCGGTAGGTGCCGAGCGCGTTGCCGGCGTAGGCGACCGTGCAGCCGGCCACGAAGGAGAGGGCCTTGGCGGTCAGCGGGTCGAGGGCGGCGGGGCCGCGGAGCCACGTGAACAGGGCGAGGTCGACGGCGTAGGCGAGGAGACCGACGGTGGCGAAGGCGAGGAGTTCGCGGCGGGTGGGTTTCGGGCGGGAGCGGGGCGGTGTGAGCGCGGGGGCCGGTTCGCGGTGGTTTGTTGCCCCATCACGGTGGCCTGTTGCCCCATCACGGCGGCCTGTTGCCCCATCACGGCGGCCTGTTGCCCCGCCACCTACCAATTGGCCACCGCCAGCCCGTACATCGCCAGCCACACCACCCCGATGAGGGCCAGCGCGCGGTCGCGCAGGACGACGTCCTCGGGTTCGCCCGCGGTGCCGCGGTCGGCGAAGACGGCGTAGCGCAGGATCGCGAGGATGAAGGCGACCATGGACAGCTGGCGCCAGGGCAGCAGGCCGGTGTGCGGGTCGCCGCCCTCCTCCAGGGCCCACAGGCAGTAGGCGAGGACGGCGACCCCGGCGGCCAACTGCCATACGAAGCGCAGGTAGCCGGTCGTGTACTCGGTGAGCAACGCGCGCGTGGCGCCCGCCGTCCCCGCCATCTGCACGGCCTCGGAGTAGCGCTTGGCCGACACCATGAACAGCGCCCCGAACCCGGTTGTGATCAGGAACCACCGGGACAGCGGGATGCCGAGCGCGAGCCCGCCGGCCATCGCCCGCATCAGGAACCCCGTCGTGACGACGGCGAGGTCGACGACGAGGACGTGCTTGAGGCTGACGCAGTAGGCCAGTTGCATGCTGAGGTACGCCGCGAGCAGGGCCGCGACGGCGGGTGCGGTCAGCCAGGCCGCGGCGACGGGCGCGAGTGCGGCGAGGGTGCCTCCGACGGCGTACGCGACCGGCACGGGGACCTGTCCGGCGGCGACCGGGCGGTCCCGCTTGGTCGGGTGGGCGCGGTCCGCGTCGGCGTCGCGTGCGTCGTTGATCAGATAGACGGCGGCGGCGCACGCGGTGAACAGTGAGAAGACGAGGGCGAGTTGGGTGAGCGCGTGGATCGAGAAGAGCCGGCCGGCGGCCGCCGGGGCCGCGACGACCAGGATGTTCTTGACCCACTGCTTGGGGCGGGCGGTCCTGACGAGGCCGATCGCGAGCGCGCGCGGGCCGGGCTCGCGGGGTGGTGGTGCGGGGTTGCGCAGGGGCGTGCGCTGCTCGTGGAGCGCCGCATCCCCGGTGCGTGCGGCACTCGTCAGGGGCGCGGCCTCAGGCATGGGCGCCCCCTGCCCGCATCCAGTTCGCTCCCACGCGCGCGGTGAGTGCTCCCAGTGCGGCGCCCGCCGCCACGTCCGAGGGGTAGTGCACGCCGACGACCAGGCGGGAGAGGCACATCGCGGCGGCGAGGGGCGCGATCGCCTGCGCCCCGAGCATCCCGTAGGCGACGGCGGCCGCCGCGGCGGAGGCGGCGTGGGAGCTGGGGAAGGAGTGCCGACCGAGCGTGCGCACCCGGGGTTCGACATGCGCCGGACGCGGGCGGCGCACCACCCTTTTCACTCCCATGCTGACGACGTGCGCGCCTGCTGTGAGCGCCGTGCCGCGCAACCAGGCGCCGCGTCGCCCACCGTCCAGGGCGGCCCCGGCGAGTCCCGCCGCCAGCCAGAGCGCACCGTGCTCACCCGCCCGGGACAGGGCACGCGCGACGCCGGCGACGCGTGGGTCACGGCCGTGGGCATGGACGGCCGAGAGGATGCGGCGGTCCACGCCCGCGCCGCTTCGCCGGCCCGGGTCGCCGCGGTGGTCAAGGTGGTCCATGTGGACTCACTGTTCACCCCCCGCCCCACCAGAACTACGACAATATTGGGCGACATCCCATTAATCACCCATTTCGGGGAGAGCAGGAATGTTTCAGAACTGATCGCCCGCAGAGGGACGCTACGGTCGCCGACATGGCTGCCGACACCGTCTCCGTCTCCGTCTCGGGATGGGGCCGCACCGCCCCCACCACCGCCCGTCTGATCCGCCCCAGGACGTACGAGGAGGCGGCGACGGCCGTACGGGACTGCGGAGCCCGCGGGGGCATCCCGAGGGGCCTGGGGCGGGCGTACGGGGACGCGGCGCAGAACGCCGGCGGCACGGTGCTCGACATGACCGGCCTGGACCGCGTCCACGCGATCGACGCGGACAACGGCATCGTGCTGTGCGACGCGGGCGTCTCCCTGCACCGGCTGATCGAGGTGCTGCTCCCGCTCGGCTGGTTCGTGCCGGTGACACCGGGCACCCGGTACGTCACGGTCGGCGGCGCGATCGGTGCCGACATCCACGGCAAGAACCACCACGTCTCGGGCACCTTCTCCCGCCACGTCCTGTCGCTGGAGCTCCTCACCGCCGACGGCGAGATCCAGACGGTCGGCCGCGGCACGCCCCTGTTCGACGCGACCACCGGCGGCATGGGTCTGACCGGCGTCATCCTGACGGCGACGATCCAACTCCAGCCGGTCGAGACCTCGCTGATGACCGTCGCCACCGAGCGCGGGCGGGACCTCGACGACCTGATGGCCCGCCTGGTCGCCGCCGACGACCACTACCGCTACTCGGTCGCGTGGATCGACCTGCTGGCCCGCGGCGCGGCGACCGGCCGCGCGGTCCTCACCCGCGGCGACCACACGCCCCTCGAGGCGCTGCGCGACAACACGCGCGCGCGTAGGGACCCGCTGGCCTTCCGGCCCGCCCGACTGCCGGCCCCGCCCGCCGTCCTCCCGGAAGGGCTGCTGAGCCGCCGTACCGTGGGCTGGTTCAACGAGCTCTGGTACCGCAGGGCGCCACGCGCGCGTACCGGCGAGCTCCAGAAGCTGTCCGCCTTCTTCCATCCCCTGGACGGCGTGCCCCACTGGAACCGGGTCTACGGCCGCGGCGGCTTCGTGCAGTACCAGTTCGTCGTCGGGCACGGCCAGGAGGAGACCCTGCGCCGGATCGTCCGGCGCCTTTCCGAGCACCGCTGCCCGTCCTTCCTGGCCGTCCTCAAGCGCTTCGGGGACGCCGACCCCGGCTGGCTCTCCTTCCCCCTGCGCGGCTGGACGCTGGCCCTGGACATCCCGGCCGGCCTGCCCGGTCTGGGCGTCTTCCTGGACGCGCTGGACGAGGAGGTCGCCGCGGCGGGCGGACGCGTCTACCTCGCCAAGGACTCCCGGCTGCGGCCCGATCTGCTCGCCGCGATGTACCCGCGCCTGGCCGAGTTCCGTGCGCTGCGCGCGCAGGCCGACCCGCGCGGGGTGTTCATGTCGGACCTGGCCCGCCGCCTGGGCCTGTAGCACCCGCGAGAAGATCACCCCCCTCTCCGGTACCGGATAACTAGGAGCTGTCGTGAAGGACGCCTTCGGTCTCCCCCAGTCCCTGCTCGTCCTCGGCGGTACGTCCGAGATCGCGCTGGCCACCGCACGCCGCCTGATCGCACGCCGCACCCGCACGGTCTGGCTGGCGGGCCGTCCGTCGCCCGCGCTGGAACAGGCTGCGGCCGGTCTGCGCGCCCTGGGGGCCGAGGTACGCACGGTGGCGTTCGACGCGCTCGACCCCGAGTCGCACGAGACGGTGCTCGGCAAGGTCTTCACCGAGGGCGACATCGACATGGTGCTGCTCGCCTTCGGGATCCTCGGCGACCAGGCGCGTGACGAACGCGAGCCGCTGAAGGCGGTACGGGTCGCGCAGACCAACTACACGGGCGCGGTGTCGGCGGCCCTGGTCAGCGCCGGCGCGCTGCAGTCCCAGGGCCACGGCTCGCTCGTCGTCCTCTCCTCCGTCGCCGGGGAGCGGGCCCGCCGCGCCAACTTCATCTACGGCTCCAGCAAGGCCGGCCTCGACACCTTCACCCAGGGCCTGGGCGACGCCCTGCACGGCACGGGCGTCCACGTCATGGTCGTACGCCCCGGATTCGTCCGCTCGAAGATGACCGCGGACCTGGAGGAGACACCGCTGGCGACCACCCCGGAAGAGGTGGCGCGGGCGATCGAGATCGGTCTGCGCCGCCGCTCGGAGACGGTGTGGGTGCCGGGCGCGCTCAGGGTGGTGATGTCGGCGCTGCGGCATGTGCCGCGTGCGGTGTTCCGGCACTTGCCGGTGTAGGCGGCCACGAGGACGTCGTGACGACCGAACGGCACAGTCGACCGAACGGCACAGTCGGCGGAGCTAATTCGCCGGAATGGACCCTCGCTCGACGTGGCCCGCCTGCGGCGGCACCACGGACCCGCCGAAGTCGAAGTCCCGCAGCTTGCGCCACACGCCGTCCGCGCCCTGTTCGTAGAGGGCGAAACCGGTGCAGGACCAGCTCGCCTCGTAGTCGGCGAGTGCCTCGAAGGCGCGGTCCATGGCCTCGTCCTCGATGCCGTGCGCGACCGTGACATGCGGGTGGTACGGGAACTGCAGTTCGCGTGCGACCGGGCCGGAGGCGTCACGGACCTGCTTCTGCAGCCAGGTGCAGGACTCCGCGCCCTCGACGACCTGGACGAAGACGACCGGCGACAGGGGCCGGAACGTGCCGGTGCCGGACAGCCGCATCGGGAAGGGGCGCCCGGCGGCCGCGATCTCGAGGAGGTGCGCCTCGATCGCGGGCAGCAGCGAGGAGTCGACCTCGGTCGGCGGCAGCAGCGTGACGTGGGTGGGGATACCGTGAGCCGCGGCGTCGCCGAAGCCCGCGCGCCGCTCCTGGAGCAGGCTGCCGTGAGGCTCCGGGACCGCGATCGACACGCCGATCGTTACGGTCCCCACGTCGTCTCCTGTCGTCTGTCGTGGGCTCGTCCGCCGCGAGAACGACGTCTCGTCCGGTGGTGAACCCGTGCCCTGTTGGTGAGCGCGAGAGGCCGCTGACGCGGCCGCCCGGCTATCGACTGTACGGCCACGACTGTGCTGCGGGCAGGCGCAACCGTAGTGATGTGCAGCGCTGTGCGGTGGTACGGCCGTGTTCCGGCCGTGAGCCGTGGTGCGGGGTCAGTGCTTGGCGGGCAGGAAGCCCACCTTGTCGTACGCCTGGGAGAGCGTCTCCGCGGCGACGGCGCGCGCCTTCTCCGCGCCCTTGGCCAGGACCGAGTCCAGCGTCTCCGGGTCGTCCAGATACTGCTGGGTGCGCTCCCGGAAGGGCGTCACGAACTCGACCATGACCTCGGCGAGGTCCGTCTTGAGCGCACCGTAGCCCTTGCCGTCGTACTTCTGCTCCAGTTCCGCGATTCCCGCGCCCGTGAGGGTCGAGTAGATGGTGAGCAGGTTGCTGACGCCCGGCTTGTTCTCGGCGTCGTAGCGGATGACGGTGTCGGTGTCGGTGACCGCGCTCTTGACCTTCTTGGCGGTGGCCTTGGGCTCGTCGAGGAGGTTGATCAGGCCCTTCGGCGTGGACGCCGACTTGCTCATCTTGATCGACGGGTCCTGAAGGTCGTAGATCTTCGCCGTCTCCTTGAGGATGTAAGGCTTCGGGACGGTGAAGGTCGGGCCGAAGCGGCCGTTGAAGCGCTCGGCGAGGTCGCGGGTCAGCTCGATGTGCTGGCGCTGGTCCTCGCCGACCGGGACCTCGTTGGCCTGGTACAGCAGGATGTCCGCGACCTGGAGGATCGGGTACGTGAACAGGCCGACCGACGCCCGCTCCGCACCCTGCTTGGCGGACTTGTCCTTGAACTGGGTCATGCGGGACGCCTCGCCGAAGCCGGTGAGGCAGTTCATGACCCAGGCGAGCTGCGCGTGCTCGGGGACGTGGCTCTGGACGAAGAGCGTGCACCGCTCGGGGTCGAGCCCGGCGGCCAGCAGCTGGGCCGCGGCCAGGCGGGTATTGGCGCGCAGGTCGGCGGGGTCCTGCGGAAGCGTGATCGCGTGCAGGTCGACGACCATGTAGAACGCGTCGTGGGTCTCCTGCAGGGCCACCCACTGGCGGACGGCGCCCAGGTAGTTGCCGAGGTGGAACGAGCCTGCGGTGGGCTGGATTCCGGAGAGCACGCGGGGTCGATCAGAGGCCATGTTCACCATTCTCTCAGGTGTCGGGGGCCACTCCGGAACTGGTGGGAAACAGATGGGAACCGATCCGTCTTCCGCGGTGTAACAAGAGTGTGAGAACGCGGGAGGGGGGCCGCATCGTCGATGAGGCCGCGGTGATCGCACGCGTACGCGCCGGAGAGCCGGAGGCGTACGCGCAGCTGGTGCGGGCCCATACGGGCATCGCGCTCAGGGCGGCCGCGGCGCTCGGGGCGGGTGCGGACGCGGAGGACGTGGTGCAGCAGGCCTTCGTGAAGGCGTACTGCTCGCTGGGCCGCTTCAAGGACGGCTCGGCGTTCAAGCCGTGGCTGCTGGCGATCGTGGCCAATGAGACGAGGAACACAGTGCGTACGGCAGCCCGCCAGCGCACGCTCGCCGGGCGCGAGGCGGCCCTGGTGGAGGCGCAGCCGCTGATACCGGAGTCGGCGGACCCGGCGGTCGCGGCCCTGGAGATAGAGCGGCGTGCCGCCCTCCAGGCCGCCCTGGAGCAGCTGAGCGAGGAGCACCGCCTGGTCGTCACCTACCGCTATCTCCTGGAAATGGACGAGTCCGAGACGGCCCAGGCCCTGGGCTGGCCCCGGGGCACGGTGAAATCCCGGCTGAACCGCGCCCTGCGGAAGCTCGGGCGGCTGCTGCCGGATTTTCAGCCTCGGGAAGGGGGTGATGAGCATGGGTGACGGACGGGAGTCCTACGACGGTGAGGCGCGAGGGGCGGACGAGAGTGCCGGGGAGCGCGCGTACGGCCATGGCGCGGCCGGGGGGGACGAAGGCGCCAGTGGTCCGGGAACTCGTGATCGCGGTCGGCGTGTCGGCCCGGCCCGGCTGCCCGAGGAGCTGCGGGCGCTCGGGCGCTCGCTGGGCCCCCCGGGTGCGCAGGACGGCGCCGAGACGATGGTCGAGCGGGTGCTGGGGCAGATACTCGCCGAGCAGGTGCCCGTGCCGGTGGCCGAGCCGCCCGGTGCGGCGGAGCGGCTGCGGGTGCTGCGGCGCTGGACTCGGGCGCGGTGGCGTTCGCTGACCGCGGGGCTGTGCGGCCTGCTGACGGTGCTCGTGCTCACGCCCCCGGTGCGGGCAGCGGTGCTGGACTGGTTCGACTTCGCCGGGGTCGAGGTGCGCTACGACCCGTCGGCGGTCCCCACACCGGGCGCCGAGGTCCCCGGCTGCGGCCACTCGGTGTCGCTCGCGCAGGCCGAGCAGCGGGCCGGCTTCGAGCCCCTGGTCCCGAAGGAGCTCGGCGCGCCGGACACGGTCGCCGTGGCGAGTGAGCCTCGGGGCCGGTTCGTGGTGAGCCTGTGCTGGCGGGAGGACGGGCGCACGATCCGGCTGGACGAGCGGCGGGCGAGCCTGGACATCGGCTTCGCCAAGACGGTGCGCGAGCAACCGCAGTGGATCTCGCCGGGTCCCGTCGCCTCGCCGGGCAGCATGCCCGACCCGGCCCTGTGGTTCGCCCGACCGCATCTGCTCACGTTCTGGTTGGTGGACGCCGACGGGGAGCACTACACCCGCGAGGAGCGGACGGCCGGTCCGACCTTGCTGTGGACCCGCGAGGCCGAGGGCGAGGCCGTGGCGCTGCGGCTGGAAGGGGTGGCGTCGAAGGTGCGTGCGCTGGCGGTCGCGCGGTCGGTCGAGAGGGCCTCCCAGGCGGTGGATCGGAGGTAGGGCGCTAGCGGATCCGGAGACAGCGGGTCCGGAAAATAGCGGGTTCGGGGTGGGAACCCAGGCGGGGCGGGCGGTGTACCAGAAGTGACACGCGGCTCGGGGACGGGCCGCACGGGGATCGCTCGGGTTGGGGGTTCGGATGTGGGGACACGGGGTCTGCCGCCGGGAAGGCCGGTTGCGCGGGGGCTGGAGGGGCCGGTGTCGTGAACTGACGGCGCTGACAGGGGCGTTGGCCGCGGCGCTCGCCCTTGTGCTGTGGGGTGCCGCGGCCCCCGCGTCAGCCGGCGGCCCGACGAGCGTGCTCCTGGTGGCACCTGAGAGCACGGAGACGGCGTCGCTGTACTACTCCGACGAGGAGTACGAAGCGCTGGCGCGGCTGCTCGGCGGACAGGGCGAGGGCACTCGCGACAAGCCGCCGGAGGCTGAGCTGATGGCCGCCCGCCAGATCAACGTCACCTGGATGGTCCACGACGTGTCGCCTTGGCGGCTCGACCAGGTCTACGCCGCTCACAAGAGGCAGGCCGTCTGGATACACACCGCGATGAACCTGGACGCCACGACGAACGGCGCCTGGCACCGGGCCGATCATCCGTCTCAGCTGCGTGCCCTGTTCGCGGAGCTGGGCCTGATGGGCAAGGCATCGTCCGACGGAGGCGCGGCGATTTCCCCGCCGGACGCCTCGGACGCCGGGGACAGGGTGACCGGAGCCTCCCCGGCCGCCTCGGGGTCGCGCGAGGGCACCGACTGGTGGTGGGCCCTGCCGGGCGCGGCAGCCGGAGCGGTGCTCGCACTGGTCCTGCGCCCCTTCGCCACGCGGCTGCCGCTGGACCGCCTGCGGGGTGAGCCGGGGCCGAGGCAGGAGCTTCGGGACGTATGAGGGCCGGCCTGGGCAGGGCGGTGCGCATGCTGCTCGTGGCGGTGTCGGCCGCACTGGCCCTGTGGGCGGCGGCGGCAGCCGGGGCGGCCGCCCCGGCCCAGGGGCAGGACGTCCCCGACATGGCGATGATCATCGCGGGCGGCACGGGACGCACCGCGACGCTGCACTCCGGCGACACGGCATTCGCCCGCCTCTGGCAGCTGCTCCAGCCGACCTATGTGGGGACGGAGCGGGTGTCGCAGGAGTGGTCGCAGGGACGTCATCCGCCGATACGGATCACGGTGGTGTGGGGACTGACGGGAGTGGGTGGCTGGCCGCAGACGAATCGGGCGCCGGGAGGGGATGTGGCCGTGCAGAGGCAGGATCAGCTGTTCGTGGCCGGGGACGGCACACCCTGGGTGCGCACGGATGTCTCACCGGATGTGGAGGACGACGACATCCGCTGGCATCGGGCCCCGCGCACGGTGTTCGAGCGGCTGGACCTGGCGGAGCTGACGGGCGAGCGGCGGGACGAGCTCGCCGAGGGTGCCGGGGGCACGGCTGCCGGTGACGGTGAGCGACCCGGCCCGGTGCTCGGTGATGCCGGGTGGGCGGTGGCGGGGCTGGCCGTGGGGTTCGCGGCGGGGGTCGGCGGCACGCTGCTGATACGCCGCGCGGCGGCCCGGCAGGAAGCCGGACCGCCCGCGTCAGGGGCCGCGCCATGAGTTGATCGACCTGGATCGGTGAGGTCGCGGGCCCGTCGTGGCGGGCGTCAGCCCAGGTCGACCTCCGGGTACAGCGGGAAGCCGGCGACGAGGTCGGTGGCACGGCGGGAGATCTCGTCGGCGACCTTCGCGTCGAGGACATGCTGGGCCTTGGACGGGGCGCCCTTGCTGGTGGTGCCGGGCTCGGTGGTGGTGAGGACCCGGTCGATGAGGGCGGCGACCTCGTCCATCTCGGCGGTGCCCAGGCCACGGGTGGTCAGGGCGGGGGTGCCGATGCGGATGCCGGAGGTGTACCAGGCGCCGTTGGGGTCGGCCGGGATCGAATTGCGGTTGGTGACGATGCCGGAGTCGAGAAGCGCGGCCTCGGCCTGGCGGCCGGTGAGGCCGTAGGAGGAGGCGACGTCGATCAGGTTGAGGTGGTTGTCGGTGCCGCCGGTCACCAGGGTGGCGCCGCGGCGCATCAGGCCCTCGGCCAGCGCGCGGGAGTTGTCGACGATGCGCTGGGCGTAGTCCTGGAAGGAGGGCTGCCGGGCCTCGGCCAGGGCGACGGCCTTGGCGGCCATGACGTGCGGGAGCGGGCCGCCGAGGACCATCGGGCAGCCGCGGTCGACCTGGTCCTTCAGGGAGTCGTCGCACAGGACCATGCCGCCGCGCGGGCCGCGCAGCGACTTGTGGGTGGTGGTGGTGACGATCTGGGCGTGCGGGACCGGGTCGAAGTCGCCGGTGAGGACCTTGCCGGCGACGAGACCCGCGAAGTGGGCCATGTCGACCATGAGCGTGGCGCCGACCTCGTCGGCGATCTCGCGCATGATCCGGAAGTTCACGAGACGGGGGTAGGCGGAGTAGCCGGCGACGATGATCAGCGGCTTGAACTCGCGGGCGGAGGCACGCAGCGCCTCGTAGTCGATCAGGCCGGTGGCGGGGTCGGTGCCGTAGGAGCGCTGGTCGAACATCTTGCCGGAGATGTTCGGGCGGAAGCCGTGGGTGAGGTGGCCGCCGGCGTCCAGGGACATGCCGAGCATGCGCTGGTTGCCGAAGGCGCGGCGCAGTTCGGCCCAGTCGGCCTCGGAGAGGTCGTTGACCTGGCGGACGCCGGCCTTCTCCAGGGCGGGGGCCTCGACGCGGGCGGCGAGGACGGCCCAGAAGGCGACGAGGTTGGCGTCGATCCCGGAGTGCGGCTGGACGTAGGCGTGGCGGGCGCCGAAGAGCTCCTTGGCGTGCTCGGCGGCGAGGGACTCGACGGTGTCGACGTTGCGGCAGCCGGCGTAGAAGCGGCGGCCGACGGTGCCCTCGGCGTACTTGTCGCTGAACCAGTTGCCCATCGCCAGCAGGGTGGCCGGGGAGGCGTAGTTCTCGGAGGCGATCAGTTTGAGCATCTCGCGCTGGTCGGCGACCTCCTGGCCGATGGCGTCGGCCACGCGCGGCTCGACGGCGCGGATCACGTCGAGGGCGGAACGGAAGGCGGTGGACTCGGTGGAGAGGGGCTCGGCGGACATGGGGACCTCCGGACGTCGTGTGCAGCGATCACGGTACGGCCCAGGCGCACGGCACTCGGTCTGGACGTCGGTCCAGGGGCCGCTCCCCGATGGTTGGTCCATCCCAGCGCGCCAGTCACGGCCCGTCGATCAGCCTACCGGGGCCTCGGCGCGCGATGGCCGCACGTCCACCATGCGGGCCACGATAGGAAGGGGACGCACAGCACGTGCGAGGCAGGAACTGGACAGTGGCCGCGAGCCTCGTGAGCCGGGGCACGAGCCTCTCGCGGTGGCGGAAACGGAGAGCCCCGTGAGCACGTCGAGCACCACCGAATCCCTGATCGCCGCGATCGACGCGCACAGCGCGCACACCTACCACCCGCTGCCGGTCGTGGTGGCGACGGCGGACGGGGCCTGGATGACGGATGTGGAGGGGCGGCGGTATCTGGATCTGCTGGCCGGATACTCGGCGCTCAACTTCGGGCACGGCAACCGGCGGATCGTGGCGGCGGCGAGGGCGCAGCTGGAGCGGGTGACGCTGACGTCGCGGGCGTTTCACCACGACCGGTTCGCGGCGTTCTGCGAGCAGCTCGCCGAGCTGTGCGGGATGGAGAGCGTGCTGCCGATGAACACGGGGTCGGAGGCGGTGGAGACGGCCGTGAAGACGGCCCGGAAGTGGGGTTACCGGGTCAAGGGCGTCCCGGCGGAGATGGCGAAGATCGTCGTGGCCACCGACAACTTCCACGGCCGTACGACGACGATCATCAGTTTCTCCACCGACTCGGAGGCGCGGGCGGACTTCGGGCCGTACACGCCGGGCTTCCAGATCGTGCCGTACGGGGATCTGACGGCGATGCGGGAGGCGCTGACGGAGAACACGGTGGCCGTGTTGCTGGAGCCGATCCAGGGCGAGGCGGGGGTCGTCGTTCCGCCGGCCGGCTATCTGCCGGCGGTGCGGGAGCTGACGCGGGAGCGCGACGTGCTGTTCGTGGCGGACGAGATCCAGTCGGGGCTGGGGCGCACGGGACGGACCTTCGCGTGCGAGCACGAGGGGGTGGTGCCGGATGTGTATGTGCTGGGGAAGGCGCTCGGGGGCGGGGTGGTGCCGGTGTCGGCGGTGGTCTCGTCGGCGGATGTGCTCGGGGTGTTCCGGCCCGGGGAGCACGGTTCGACCTTCGGCGGCAATCCGTTGGCCTGTGCGGTGGCGCTGGAGGTGATCGCGATGCTGCGGACCGGCGAGTTCCAGGCACGGGCGGCAGAGCTCGGCGCGCATCTGCACCGGGAGTTGGGCCTGTTGACCGGGACGGGCCGGGTCACGGAGGTGCGCGGGCGCGGTCTGTGGGCGGGCGTCGACATCGCCCGGCAGCACGGCACGGGACGGGAGGTGTGCGAGCAACTGATGGAGCGGGGCGTGCTGGTGAAGGACACCCACGGCGCCACGATCCGTATCGCGCCGCCGCTGGTGATCGGGAAGGAGGACCTGGACTGGGGGCTGGCCCAGTTGCGGGCCGTGCTCGGGGTGTGAGCGTGCCGGAGGGCAGCCGGCCCGCCTTCTGCGTACGGCGGTTACAGGATCACGTGCGGGAGGAAGCGCGCGTACTCGTCGGTGATCAGGCCGGACGACTCGCGGATGCCGAGACCCGCCGACTCGTCCTCGACGACCCACGCGCCGAGGACGACGTGGTTGCCGTCGAAGGCGGGGAGCGGGGACAACTGCTGGTAGCAGCAGGGCTCTTCGCGGACGGCCGGTTCGGCCCCGGGTTCGTGGACGGTCACGCCCGCGCCCTCGCGGCCGAGCAGCGGTTTGGCGACGTAGCCCGTGGTGTTCGCGAGTTCCCGCGGGCCGTCGAGGTAGGCGGGCAGGAGGTTCGGGTGGCCGGGGTGGAGTTCCCAGAGGATGGCGAGGAGCGCCTTGTTGCTGAGGAGCATCTTCCAGGCGGGCTCGATCCACAGGGTGCTGCCGGTGCCGCCGCCGTTGTCGAGGGTGTCGAGGACGTGGTCGGCGAAGCGGTCGGTGGTGAGCCACTCCCACGGGTAGAGCTTGAAGCAACTGCGGATGAAGCGGAGCCGGTTGTCGACGAAGCGGCCGGAGAGGCGGTCCCAGCCGATCTCCTCCATGGAGATCCAGCCGGTGTCCAGACCCGCCTGTTCCGCGGTCTCCTGCAGATAGGCGACGGTCATCATGTCCTCGCCGAGCTCGTCGGCGGAGGAGTACGCGAAGTAGAGGGGAGCGCCGGGCGGGAGCAGGGCGGACTGCTTCTTCCAGGCGGCGATCAGCCGTTCGTGGAGGGAGTTCCACTGGTCCGCGCCGGGGAAGCGGTCCTCCATCCAGAACCACTGCGGTGAGGCGGCCTCGACCAGTGAGGTCGGGGTGTCGGCGTTGTACTCCAGGAGCTTGGCCGGGCCGGTGCCGTCGTAGCGCAGGTCGAAGCGGCCGTAGAGGGAGGGGAGTTCGGCGCGGCGGCGCCAGGCCTCGGCGACCGCGTTCACCACGCGCGGGTCGGTGATGCCGAGGTCGGCGAAGCGGTTCTCGGTGACGATGTGCTCGGCCGCCGTCAGGCACATGCGGTGCAGTTCCTCGACGACCTCCTCCAGCGCCTCGACCTCCGGGAGGGAGAACACGTAGTACGCGCTCTCGTCCCAGTAGGGGCGCAGGGAGTTGTCGGGGTGGCGGGTGAGTGGGTAGACGAGCCCCTGTTCCTCGACGGTCTGCTGCCAGCCGGGGCGGGGCTCGATCGTGCGGCGCTCCATGTTCGTACGGGTCCCGCTCAGCCGCCGCCGCTGCCCGAGCAGCCGAAGCCGCCCCGGTCGACGGCCTCGCTGCGGCTGAAGGTGCCGTAGTCGGCGCGGCCGTCCTCGGTGTCTGCGTCGTAGTACCAGGCGGCGTCGGAGCCGCGGCCCGTCGTCTTCTTGCCGCCCTTGCCGTACGAGCTGCCGGAGCCTGCGCCGGACTTGCAGTTCTTGTCCGCGATGACCTTGTAGCCCTCGTAGGTGTAGCTGTCGCGGTCGACGCAGCGGCGGTCCGGGTCGGAGCTGCAGGAGGTCAGGGCCGCGGCGATGACTCCCATGCCACCGAGTACGACCGTGCTCGACCGCAGTCGGCGTCGCGCTTCCGCCATGTGTGTCTCCCCCGAGAAGTCCGGTTGTCCGTGGTTCGTCAGGCAGACAGCCTAGAGATCGTTGAGAGTGCGGCTGTCGGGGGGTGTGCCCTTCCTCTGCTCACCTACAGTCGCTTTGTGTTGTTTGGGATGTTGTGTGCGCTGGGTGCGGCGGTCTGTTTCGGTGCGGCGACCGTGCTGCAGGCGATGGCCGCACGCACGGCGGGCGCTCAGGAGGGCGGGGGCGGCGAGGCGGGCGTGCTGCTGCGGGCGCTTCGGCAGTGGCGCTATCTGGCCGGGTTGGGCCTGGACGGGCTGGGGTTCGTGTTCCAGGTGCTGGCCCTGCGGTCCATTCCCATCTACGCCGTGAGCGCCGCGCTGGCGTCCAGTCTCGCGGTGACGGCGGTGGTCGCGTCCCGGCTGCTCCGGGTCCGGCTGAGCCGCGGTGAGTGGGGCGCGGTGGCGGTCGTGTGCGCCGGGCTGGCGATGCTGGGGCTCGCGTCGGGGACGGAGGGCGACCGGGAGGGCTCCGACGCGCTGAAGTTCGCGATGCTCGGCGTGGCGCTGGCCGTGCTGGGCGTGGGCCTGGCCGGGGGGCGGCTGCCGGAGCGTGGGCGCGGCCTGGTGCTCGGTCTGGCGGCCGGGTTCGGCTTCGGGGTGGTGGAGGTGGCCGTCCGGCTGATCGACACGGTCGAGCCGGCGGAACTGCTGACGAATCCGGCGACGTACGCCCTGCTGCTCGGCGGCGGGGCCGCGTTCCTGGCGCTGACGTCGGCGCTGCGGCGGGGCTCGGTGACGGTGGCGACGGCGGCGATGGTGATCGGGGAGACGGTCGGGCCGGCGGTGGTCGGGGTGGTGTGGCTCGGGGACCGGACGCGGGAGGGGCTGGCCTGGCTCGCGGTCCTGGGGTTCGTGGTGTCGGTTGCGGGGGCCCTGGTGCTGGCGCGGTTCGGTGAGGCGCCCGCGGAAGCGCCCCAGCGGGTGGAGTCGCCGTAGGACGCCGCGCTCCCGTCATCCGCCGGACGCCGGTCACGGCAGCACCCTGCACAAAGCCTCCAGCGCCCCCGCCCACGCGTGGTCCGGCGGTGTGCCGTAGCCCACGACCAGGGCGTCCAACGGCTCTGTCGTGGCGGCGGGGTGGCGGTAGGAGGCCAGGCCGTGCAGGGCGAGGCCCTGCCAGGTGGCCGCCTGGGTCACGGAGCGTTCCGTGCCGGGCGGGAGGCGCAGGACGGCGTGCAGGCCGGCGGCGATGCCGGTGACGCGGAGGTGGGGGGCCTGCTCGGACAGGGCGTCGACGAGGGCGTCACGGCGACGGCGGTAGCGCAGGCGGGCGGCGCGCACGTGGCGGTCGTAGGCGCCGGAGGTCAGGAACTCGGCCAGGGTCAGCTGGTCCGTCACCCCGCAGGTGTCGGAGCCGCCCTTCGCCGCCGTCACCTCCTTCACCAGCGCCGCCGGCAGCACCATCCAGGCCAGGCGCAGGGCGGGGGCGAGGGACTTGCTGGCCGTGCCCAGGTAGACGACGTTGTCGGGGTCCAGTCCCTGGAGCGCGCCGACCGGCTGGCGGTCGTAGCGGAACTCGCCGTCGTAGTCGTCCTCCAGGACCAGTCCGCCGGTGCGGCGCGCCCAGTCGACCACCGCCGCCCGGCGGTCGCGGTGCAGCGGTACGCCCATCGGGAACTGGTGGGCGGGGGTGAGCAGGACGGCTCCCTGGTCCCTCAACAGGCCGGGATTCGTGCCCAGTTCGTCGAAGGGGAGCGGCACCGTGGTCAGGCCCGCCTCCGTCAGCTGCCTCCAGTGCGGTGGCAGGCCGTACGACTCCACCGCGATCGTCTCCACGCCGCGTGCCCGCAGTACCCGGGCGAGCAGTTGCAGGCCGTGCACGAAACCCGCGCACACCACGACACGCTCGGGGTCGGCGCGCACGCCGCGTGCGCGGGAGAGGTAGCCGGCGAGGGCGGTGCGCAGTTCGGCGTGGCCGCGGGGGTCGCCGTAGCCGAGGGCCTGGTTCGGGGCGGCGAGGAAGGCGCGGCGGGCCGCCCTGAGCCACTCCGCGCGGGGGAAGGCGGCGAGGTCGGGGGTGCCGGGGATCAGGTCGTGGGTGGGGCGCGGGCTCTCGGGGCGCGGTGTGGTGGTGCCCGTCGGGGGGATCACCGTGCGGTCGGCCACCCGGGTGCCGGAGCCCTGGCGGGCGGTGAGCCAGCCCTCGGCGACGAGTTCGGCGTAGGCCTCGGCGACCGTGTTGCGGGCGATGCCGAGGTCGGCGGCGAGCGAGCGGGAGGAGGGCAGCCGGGTGCCGGGAGCCAGGCGGGCACTGCGGACCGCCTCGCGCAGGGCGTCGGTCAGGCTGCGGCGCAGCCTGGGTCCGGACGGTTCCAGATGGAGGTCGACGCCCAAAGTGGCCCAAGGTTTCGGCATGGAAGTGGACCATACTCCTGGGCTGCTTCGCTCCTAGGGTCGACACCATGACAACGATCGACAGCACCCCCGACGCCACGGCGGTCGAGTACGCGGCCGAGCGTCCGGCCCGGCTGAACTGGGCCGAGCACGCCCCCGAGGTCTACAAGGCGATGGTCCGCGCCGACGCGGCCGCCCGTAAGGGCCTCGAACCGCGGCTGTACGAGCTGGTGAAGATCCGCGCCTCGCAGCTCAACCACTGCGCGTTCTGCATCGACATGCACACCAAGGACGCCCTGGCGGCCGGTGAGAGCGTCGAGCGGATCGTCCAGCTCAGCGCCTGGGAGGAGTCGGCGCACTTCTACACGGAGAAGGAGCTCGCGGCGATCGAGCTGACGGAGGCCGTGACGGTCCTGACGGACGGGTTCGTGCCCGACGAGGTGTACGACCGTGCCGCCGCGCACTTCGAGGAGGCCGAGCTGGCCCAGCTGATCTCGGCGATCGCGGTGATCAACGCCTGGAACCGGTTCGGGGTGACCTGCCGGATGACGCCGGGCCACTACCGCCCGGGACAGCATTCGTGACCCGACGCACCCGGCTTCTCGACCCGGCCGTCGCGCAGGCCCTGTCGGCCGTCAGCGCGGCCGCGAGGAAGGGGCTCGGCGACCCGGCGCTCGCCGAACTCGTCGTGCTCCGGGCCTCGCAGCTCAACCGGTGCGCGTTCTGCCTGGACATGCATCTGGCCCTCGCCCGCGAGTACGGGGTGAGCGAAGGGCAGTTGGACATGCTGGCCGTCTGGGAGGAGGCCGAGGACCTCTTCGACGAGCGGGAACGCGCCGCGCTCGCGCTGACCGAGGCGATCACCGTTCTCACGGACGGCTTTGTGCCCGATGATGTGTACGACCGTGCCGCCGCCCACTTCGACGATGACCGACTCGCCCATCTCATCGCGCTGATCGCCGCCATCAACAACTGGAACCGGGTGATGGTCAGCCGCCGCATTCCACCAGGGGGACACAGAACGTGACCAAGGTCGAGACCTTCCGCGCGCTCCACCGGCGCCGCTCGCCGGGCGACCCGCTCGTCCTGCCGGGCCCGTGGGACGCCGCGTCCGCCCGCGTCTTCGTCGAGGCCGGTTTCCCGGCGCTCGCCACGCCGAGCGCGGGCGTCGCCGGTTCCCTCGGCCACGAGGACGGGCAGACCCCGGCCGAGGAGATGTTCGCGGCGGTCGCGCGGATCGTCCGGGCCGTCGACGTCCCGGTGTCGGCGGACATCGAGGGCGGGTACGGGATCGCGCCGAAGCAGCTGGTGGAGCGGCTGCTGGAGACCGGTGCCGTGGGGTGCAACCTGGAGGACTCCGAGGACGGGGTGCTCAAGGACCCTCGCGCGCACGCCGACTGGCTCGCCGAGGTGCGGGACGCCGCCGGTGACCGGCTCTTCGTCAACGCCCGGATCGACACCTTCATCCGGGCGCGTGAGGGCGCCGACCCCAAGGACGCCGCCGAACAGGCCATCGAGCGGGCCGCGTTGTACGTCGCCGCGGGCGCCGACTGCGTGTATCCGATCGGCGCCCCCGTCGACGTACTGCCGTTGCTGCGCTCCGGGATCAAGGGGCCGGTCAATGTGCACGGCACGGTGACCGGCGGCCCCTCGCCCGCCGAACTCGGCGAACTCGGGGCCACCCGCGTCACGTTCGGGCCGGGGCTCCAGCGCGGGGCCGTCGAGGCGCTGCGGGAGATCACGGCCGGTCTGACGAGGTGAGGCTCAGGACAGCCACGCCTTCCACGTGGACTCGTGGCTGTCCACCCACTTCTTCGCCGCCTCCTCGGGCGACAGCTTCTGCTCGGCGATCATCAGGGAGACCTGGTTCTGGTCCTCGGTCGTCCACTTGAACTTCTTCAGCAGGGCCGCCGCCTCGCCGCCCTCCTTGGAGAAGTCGGCGTTGAGGTACTTCTGCAGCGGGGTGTGCGGATAGGCGCAGGCGACCTTCTCCGGGTCGGCGTCACAGCCCTCCTTGTACGCCGGCAGCTTCACCTCGGTCATCGGGACCTTCTTGAACAGCCACTGCGGTTCGTACCAGTACGTCAGGAAGGGCTTCTTCTCCTTGGCGAACTGCTCGATCTGCGTGATCTGCGCGGCCTCTGAACCGGCGAACACCACCTGGTAGTCCAGGTCCAGATTGCTCACCAGCGCCTTGTCGTTGGTGACGTAGGACGGCGAGCCGTCCATCAGCTGGCCCTTGCCGCCGCTCTCGGCGGTGCGCATCTGCCCGGCGTACTTGTCGAGGTTCTTCCAGTCGGTGACGTCCGGGTGCTCCTTGGCGAAGTACGTCGGGACGTACCAGCCGATGTGCCCGGTGACCCCGAGGTCACCGCCCGGCACGATCGTCTTCTTGTCCTTGACGTACCGCTGCTCCTCCTCGGGGTGGCCCCAGTCCTCAAGGAGCGCGTCGACGCGGCCCTGGCTGAGCGCGTCCCAGGCGGGCACCTCGTCGATCTGGACGGTGTCGACGCGGTAGCCGAGCTCGTGCTCCAGCAGGTACTGGACGACGGCCACGTTGGACTGCGCGCCCACCCAGGACTGCACGGACAGGGTCACGGTCTTGGCGCCCTGCGCGTTGGCGAACGGCGAGGCCTGTTTGGTCATGTCGGCGGCGCCGCAGCCGGTGAGCAGCAGCAGCGAGGCCGCCCCGGCCACCACGGCGGTCGTACGAACTCGCATGTCACGCTCCCTTCTTCGTGCGGCGTTCCGTCGGCTGGGTCACCCGGTCGAGCATCAGGCCCAGGCAGACGATCGCCGCGCCGGCCACCAGACCGGTGGGCAGGTCGCCCTGGGCGAGGCCGAAGACGACGTCGTAGCCGAGCGCGCCGCCGCCGACCAGGCCGCCGATGATGACGACGGCGAGGACCAGGACGACGCCCTGGTTGACGGCGAGCAGCAGGGCGGGCCGGGCGAGCGGCAGCTGGACCTGGCGCAGCTGCTGGGCCGGGGTCGCGCCGAGCGAGCGCGCCGACTCCATGGCCGCCGGGTCGACCTGGCGCAGGCCCTGGGTGGTGATGCGGACGACGGCGGGCAGCGCGTAGACGACGGCCGCGGCGACGGCCGGGGCACGGCCCACGCCGAACAGGGCCACCACCGGGATCAGGTACACGAACTGCGGCATCGTCTGGAAGACGTCCAGGACGGGGCGCAGCAGGCGTTCGAGGCGGTCGCTGCGGGCGGCCGCGATGCCGGTCGCGAAGCCCAGGACCAGGGTGACGGCGACGGCCGCCAGGACCTGGGAGAGGGTGTCGAGGGACGGCTTCCACACGCCGAGGACACCGATCGCGGCCATGGCGAGCACGGCGGTCAGCGCGGTGCGCCAGGTGCCGATCAGCCAGGCCAGCGCGGCGACGATCAGCAGGACCGACCACCAGGGCAGCCACTGCAGGCCGTCGCGCACGGGGTCGAGGACCCAGGTGGTGAAGTGGGCCGCCCAGTCGGCGGTGCCGCCGATGACGGGGACACCGGAGTAGAGGTGGTCGGTCATCCAGTCGACGGCGCGGTTGACCGGCTCGGCGATGTTCAGGGCCCAGGCGTCGGGCCAGTCGAGGAGGCCCGCGAGGCGTCCGGCGACGGCCGCGACGACGGTGCCGGCGAGGGCGTACAGCCACAGGGAGCGGCCGTTCGGGCGGGGTTCCGCGCCCAGGCTCTCGCCCGCCGCGCCGGTCACCCGGTCGAGGACCACGGCGAGCAGCACGATCGGGATGCCGGCCGCGAGCGCGGCGCCGACGTCGACCGAGGCCAGCGCCTGGTAGACGCGGTCACCGAGGCCGCCGGCGCCGATGACCGACGCGATGACGGCCATGGACAGCGCCATCATGATCGTCTGGTTGAGGCCGAGGAGGAGTTCCTTGCGGGCCAGCGGGATCCGGGCGGTCAGCAGGCGCTGGCGCGCGGTGGTGCCGAGCGACTCGACGGCCTCCAGCACCTCCTTGTCGGCGCCGCGCAGGCCGAGGGCGGTGAGCCGGGCCATCGGCGGGGCGGCGTAGACGACGGTGGCCAGGACGGCGGCGGGGACGCCGATGCCGAAGACCAGGACGACGGGGAGCAGATAGGCGAACGCCGGGAGCACCTGCATGGTGTCGAGGATGGGGCGCAGGATCCGGTCCATACGGTCGGACAGCCCGGCGGCGAGGCCCAGCACGACGCCCACGAGGACCGAGGCGAGCACGGCGACGATCATCAGCGCGAGGGTCTGCATGGTCGGCACCCACATGCCGAGGAACCCGCAGGCCAGGAACGCGGCCGCGGTACCGGCGGCGAGCCGCGGGCCGGCGACGCGCCAGGCGGTCAGGGCCGCGGCGGCGGTGACGCCGGCCCAGCCGGCGGCGAGCAGCACCAGGTACACGGCGCGTACGCAGATCACGACCGCGTTGCTGATGTGCCCGAAGAAGTACAGGAACAGCGGGTGGCTGTCGCGGTTGTCGATGATCCAGTCGCTGGCCTTGGTCAGCGGCTCGGAGACGTCGACGGTCAGCGCGCCCGGCCAGGCGCCGCTCGCCCAGCGGGCGTCGGCCAGCGGGACGAGGACCGCGGCGACGAGCGCGAGCAGCAGGAGCTTGCGGGTGCCGGGGCGTTGGAGGAAGCCGGGCAGGGCGGTGCGCGGGGCGGTGGCGGTGACCGTGGCCATTCACACCACCTCCTTGGGCTGCTCCGTCCCCGCCACGACGCCCAGGAGGCGCTCGTGGTCGACGACGCCCAGGCAGCGGCCGTCCTCCATGACTCGGGCCGCGTTGCCGCTGCGCGCGACTGCCTCGATCGCCTCGGACACGGTCGCGTCCGGCGCGAGGGCAGGGCCGCTGCCGGCCTCGTCGGCCGACGCGGTGCGCATGGCCGTACGGACGGTCAGGACCTGTTCGCGCGGGACGTCCCGGACGAACTCGCGGACGTAGTCGTCGGCCGGGGAGCCCACGATCTCCTCCGGGGTGCCCAGCTGGACCACGCGGCCGTCGCGCATCAGGGCGATCCGGTCGCCGAGCTTGAGGGCCTCGCTGAGGTCGTGCGTGATGAAGACCATCGTGCGGCCCTCCTCGCGGTGCAGGCGGACGACCTCCTCCTGCATGTCCCGCCGGATCAGCGGGTCGAGCGCGCTGAACGGCTCGTCGAAGAGCAGCACCTCGGGGTCCACCGCGAGCGCCCGCGCCAGGCCGACGCGCTGGCGCTGACCGCCGGAGAGCTGGCCGGGCCTGCGGTGCTCCATGCCCTCCAGGCCGACCTTGGCCACGACCTCGGCGGCCCGCTCCCGGCGCTCCGCCTTGCCGACGCCCTGGATCTCCAGGCCGTACGCCACGTTGTCCAGGACCGTGCGGTGCGGGAGCAGGCCGAAGTGCTGGAAGACCATCGCGGCGCGGTGGCGGCGCAGTTCGCGCAGGCGGGTCTTGTCCATGGCGCGTACGTCCTCGCCGTCGATGGCGATGGTGCCGGCCGTCGGCTCGATGAGCCGGGTCAGACAGCGCACGAGCGTGGACTTGCCGGAGCCGGACAGGCCCATGACGACGAAGACCTCGCCCTTGCGGACGTCGAAGGACACGTCCTGGACGGCCGCCGTGCAGCCGGTGCGCTCACGCAGTTCGGCGGGCGCGAGCGCGGCCAGCTCGGGGTCGGCGGGGACCCGGTGCGCCTTGGGGCCGAAGACCTTCCACAGGCCTTCCACAGAGAAGACCGGGGCGGTCGGCGGCTTACGGGTCTCGGGCGTCTCGGGCGTCGCGGTGCTGGTGGTCGTACTCATCACGCCTCACCTCCAATCAGGTCGACGGCCTTCTCACCGACCATGAGCACCCCGATCATCGGGTTCACGGCGGTCATCGTCGGGAAGACGGAGGCGTCGGCGATTCGGATGTTCTCCATGCCGCGGATCCGCAACTGCGGGTCGACCACGGCCAGTTCGTCGTCGGCGGCGCCCATGCGGCAGGTGCCGGCCGGGTGGTACACGGTGTGCGCGACCTTGCGCGCGTACTCGCTCAACTCCTCGTCTGCGGTGATCTCGGGCCCGGGGCACACCTCGCGCTTGAGCCAGGTGGCCAGCGGCTCGGTGGCCGCGATCTCGCGGGCGATGCGGATGCCGTCGACGAGGGTGCGGCCGTCGTAGTCGTCCTCGTCGGTGAAGTAGCGGAAGTCCAGCGCGGGCTTGACGGCCGGGTCGGCGCTGGTGAGGTAGAGCCGGCCGCGGCTCTTGGGCTTGGGGATGTTCGGGGTCATCGAGACGCCGAACTGCGGCCGCTGGTAGCCCAGTCGCTCGGGGTTGTCCGTGAAGGGCACCTGGTAGAAGTGGAACATCAGGTCCGGGCCCTGGTGTTCGGGGTCGCGGCGCACGAACAGACCCGCGTCGGAGTCCATCGCGGAGTTCTCCGGGATCGGGCCGTGGGTCTCCCAGACGATCACCGACTCGGGGTGGTCGAGCAGGTTCTCACCGACGCCCGGCAGGTCGTGGACGACCGGGATGCCCAGCTCGGTGAGGTCCTCGCGCGGGCCGATGCCGGAGTGCATCAGCAGCCGCGGCGAGTCGACGGCACCCGCGCACAGGACGACCTCGCGCCGGGCACGGACCAGGATCTCCTCGCCGTCCTTGGTGCGCACGTGCACGCCCTCGGCGCGGGTGCCGTCCAGCTCCAGCTTGTACGCCCACGTCTCCAGCAGGATCGTGAGGTTCTCGCGCTCGTCCATCACCGGGTGCAGATACGCCACCGACGCCGAGGAACGCTTGTTGTTCTCGGGGTGGTAGGCGAGGTCGAAGAAGCCGGCGCCCTCGGTGAAGGGCTGCTTGTTGAAGCCCTCGACACGCGGGACGCCGAGCGCGCCCTGGGCGGCGTCGACGAAGTCACGGGCGATGGCGTTCCGGTCGTTCTCGTCGACGGGGACGATGTTGTTCTTGAGCCGGGCGTAGTACGCCTCCATCGGCACCGCGCCCCAGCCCTTGGCGCCGGCCTCCTCCCACTCGTCCCAGTCGGACGGCAGCGGCTTGAAGGCAATGAGGGTGTTGTGCGAGGAGCAGCCGCCCAGGACGCGGGCGCGGCTGTGCCGGATGTGCGAGTTGCCGCGGGGCTGCTCGGTGGTGGGGTAGTCGTAGTCCAGCTCGCCGCCGAGCAGGCCCATCCAGCGGCGCAGGGTCAGGACGTCGTCGCGGCCGACGTCACTCGGGCCGCCCTCGATGACGGCGACGGTGGTGTCGGGGTTCTCGGTGAGGCGGGAGGCGATCACGGAGCCTGCGGTGCCGCCGCCGATGACGACGTAGTCGTAGACATGGGTGTTCTGGGACATGAGGGGGGGTACTCCAGAGGGGCTTGCGAAGTCTTGTGCGGCGCGAGGGGGTAGCCGAGTCAGCCGGAGAACCAGCGCACGGGCTTCGGCGCGAGGTTCTGGTAGACGTGCTTGGCCTCGCGGTACTCGGCGAGTCCGGCCGGGCCGAGTTCGCGGCCCACCCCGCTCTTGCCGAAGCCGCCCCACTCCGCCTGGGGGAGGTAGGGGTGGAAGTCGTTGATCCAGACGGTGCCGTGCCGCAGGCGACCCGCGACGCGGCGGGCGCGGCCGGCGTCGGCGGTCCAGACGGCGCCCGCGAGGCCGTACTCGGTGTCGTTGGCGAGGGCGATCGCCTCGTCCTCGGTGCGGAAGGTCTCGACGGTGAGGACCGGGCCGAAGACCTCCTCGCGCACGACCTTCATCTCGCGGTGGCAGTGGTCGAGCAGCGTGGGCTCGTAGAAGTAGCCGCTCTCCGGGCGCTCCGGGGACGGCTCGGGGCGCTTGCCGCCGGAGCGCAGCACCGCGCCCTCCTTGAGCGCGGAGTCGACGTACGCCTCGACCTTGGCGCGCTGCTGCTCGGAGACGAGGGGGCCGCACTCGACGCCGTCGGCGGTGCCGCGGCCGAGGCGGATGCGCTCGGCCCTGCGCGCCAGCTCGGCGACGAAGCGGTCCCGGACCGACTCCTCGATGATCAGGCGGGCGCCGGCCGAGCAGACCTGGCCGCTGTGGATGAAGGCGGCGTTGAGGGCCTGGTCGACGGCGGTGTCGAAGGCCTCGTCGGTGGCGCAGGCGTCGGCGAAGACGACATTGGGGTTCTTGCCGCCGAGTTCGAGGGCGACCTTCTTGACGCTGGGCGCCGCGGCCTGGGCCACCTTGGTGCCGCTGACCAGGCCGCCGGTGAAGGAGACCAGGTCGACGTCGGGGTGCTCGGCGAGCCGGGCGCCGACGGAGTGGCCGGGCCCGGTGACGATATTGGCGACCCCGGCCGGCAGACCGGCCTCGACGAGCAGTTCGATCAGGGCGATCGTCGTCAGCGGGGTGATCTCGCTGGGCTTGACGACGAAGGTGTTGCCGGCGGCGAGCGCGGGCGCGATCTTCCAGCTGGCCTGGAGCAGCGGGTAGTTCCAGGGGGTGATCAGCGCGCACACACCGACCGGCTCGTGGACGACGACGCTGTGGATGTCGGGCGAGCCGGCGTCGACGACCCGGCCTGGTGCCTCGGCGGCGACGAGGTCGGCGAAGTAGCGGAAGGCGTCGGCGACGCAGTCGATGTCGACCCGGCCCTCCTCGACCGTCTTGCCGGCGTCGCGGCTCTCCAGCAGACCGAGCTGCTCGCGGTCGCGCACGAGCAGGTCGGCGACGCGGCGCAGCAGGGCGGCGCGCTCGGCGACGGGGGTGCGGGGCCACTCGCCCTGAGCGCCGTCGAAGGCGCGGCGAGCGGCGTCCACCGCCAGATCGGTGTCCTTCTCGTCACCCTCCGCGACCACGGCGAACGGCGCCCCGTCCGCGGGGTCGAGGATCTCGCGCGTCGCGCCGGAGACGGCCGCCCGCCATTCCCCTCCCACGTGGATGGTGCCGCGTGCCTGGAGTTCCGTACTTTCCGCCATGATCGGTGTTGCCTTCCGTTCCTGTTCAGAGCCCCTGTGTCACACGTATGTCACGCACGGGACCGAGTGCGCCTGCCCCCCGCCTGCGGATGCATGCGCGTTCCATGGCCGAAAGTGCGCTGCATCACTGAACATGGGGACGAACCGGGCGGAACGGGTGACCGGTAAGGCCCTCAGGGGTCAGGGGGACGGGAAGTCGGCCGGCGGGTCCTCCCCCACCCGGCCGTCGACGGACTCGCGGATCATGTCGGCCTGGCCGAGATGACGGGCGTACTCCTCGATGAGGTCGATCAGCAGGCGCCGCAGGCTGGGTGACTCCCCACGCGAAGAGGTGTACGCGACGAGCCGGCCGGCGTCGCCCTCGGCGAGGGCCGAGCGCACATGGCCGCGCGAGCGCGCCACGGCCGCCTTCCAGAGCGCGTACAGCTCCCCGGGGCTGTCCCGCACGGCCGAGGTCCACTCCCAGTCGGGCTCGCTGTCCCAGTCCACGCCGTCCCAGGGCGCGCCGAGCTCCGCGCCCAGCAGGCGCCGGGTGAGGTACTCGTCCTCCACCAGGGCCAGGTGCTTGAGCAGCCCGCCCAGCGTGAGCGCGGACGGCGCGAGCCGGGCGGTCAGCCCCGCCGCGTCCAGTCCCTCGCACTTCCAGGCGAAGATCCGGCGCTGCCGCTCCAGGGAGCCGACGAGGGTGTCCACCTCGCTGCCGGCGACGGGCGGTTCGAGGAGGACCGGCTCTTGGGTGTCTTGAGTCATGAGCGGCAGACTAGGGACCATTCCGGTCGATCGGCTTCCGGAATCCTCCCCCGGCGGAAGATGAGCCACGACGAGAGCCCCACCGCCCGCGCCCTGCTGCTCCTGGAGCTGCTCCAGGGCAGTCCCGGCATCACCGCGGCGCGCCTGGCCGACCGCCTCGGCGTCTCCGAGCGCGCCGCCCGCCGCTATGTCGGCATCCTGCGCGAGGCCGGCATCCCCGTCGAGTCCACCCGGGGCCCCTACGGCGGCTACCGCATCGGCCGGGGCCTGCGGCTGCCGCCGCTGATGTTCTCGCCGACCGAGGCGCTCGGCCTGGTCATGGCCGTGCTGGAGGGCCATCACGACGCGGCCGACCCGGCCGGCCCGGTGGGCGCCGCGCTCGGCAAGCTGCTGCGGGCTCTGCCCGAGCCGGTCGCGGACCCGGCCGAGGCGCTCCGCAGGGTCAGCGCCCGGGGCGGCCCCGGAACCGCCGCGCGCCCGGACCCGGACACCACCGCGGCCCTCGTGCAGGCCGCCGCCGCCCACCGCCGCCTGCGCCTCGGCTACCGGCTCGGCGCACGCGGCGAGCGCGAGATGGAGGTCGACCCGTGGGCGGTCGTCGTCCACCACGGCCGCTGGTACCTGCTGTGCTGGTCACACACGCGCGACGCGCGCCGCGTGCTGCGGGTGGACCGGGTCACGAGCGTCGCGGTGCTGCCCCACACCTTCGAGCCGCCCGCGGACCTGCGGCCCGCCGAGACCCTGGAGGAGCATCTCTCCCAGGGCTGGACCCACGAGGTGGAGATCGTGATCGAGGCGCCCGTCGCGCTCGTGACCGAGTGGCTCCCCCGCAGCCTCGGCCGCCCCGAGCCGATCGACGAGCACACCACGCGTCTCCTCGCCACCACCGACGAACCGGACTGGTACGCCGAGCAGCTCACCGCGATCCGGGCGCCGTTCCGGATCGTCGGGCCCCCGGAGCTGCGGGAGGCGGTGCGCGCCCTCGGCCGCCGCCTCGCCGAAGCAGCCGAAGACCTGGACCGCGACCAGACATTTGACTAAAGTCAAAGAAATATGGAGCCAGTGTCGACGGACCATGTGACGGCCTTCCGCCGCTTCAACCGGTACTTCACGCGCCGCATCGGCGTACTGGACGACCACTACCTCGGCCAGGACCGTCCGCTGGGCGAGGCCCGGCTGCTGTTCGAGGTGGGGGACGGCGCGTCCCTGCGGGAGCTCAGGAGCCGGCTCGGGCTGGACGCCGGGTATCTGAGCCGGATGGCGAAGGCGCTCCAGACCCAGGGCATGGTCCGGCTCACCGCCCATCCGCAGGACAGCCGGCTGCGCATGATCGAACTGACCCCGGCCGGGCGGGCGGAGGTGCGCGAGCAGGACCGGCGGGCGCAGGCCGCCGCGGCGGGCCTGCTCGACGGCCTCAGCGAACCCCAGCGCGCCGAACTGACCGAGGCGATGGCCCGCGCCCAGCGCCTGCTGCGCCTCGCGGGCATCACCGTCGCCCTCGTCGACGGCGCCGCACCGGACGCCCTGGCCGCCCTCGACGCCTACGCGGCCGACATCGACGAGCGGTTCCCCGAGGGGTTCGACAAGGACGACCTCGTACGGCCCGAGGAGGTGTCCGGCGACGCCGGCGCGTTCTTCGTCGCGTACGAGGAGGGCCGGCCGGTGGGCTGCGGCGCGCTACGGCGCCTGGAGCCCGGCGTCGGCGAGATCCGCCATGTCTGGGTGGCCCCCGCCGCCCGCCGCCTCGGCCTCGCCCGCCGCCTGCTGGCCGCGCTCGAACAGGAGGCCGCCGCACGGCGCTTGGCCGTCGTACGCCTGGACACGCACGCCGCGCTCACGGAGGCGCAGGCGATGTACCGGGCGTGCGGCTACACGGAGATCCCGGCGTACGACGACAACGTCTACGCCAGCCACTGGTTCGAGAAGCGGCTGGCGCGGCCACTCAGCTGAAGAACCACACGACCACGATGATCGTGCTGATGACGCAGAAGGTGACACCTCCTCCGAGCAGACATCCCGCGCTGCCCATCCGGCTGTAGACCCCGTCCATGAACGAGCCCGGCGGGTGGGCCGGCGGCTGCGGGGGCGGCTCGAGTGGCGTCGGGACCGTGGTGCGGGGCACCGGCGGGAGCTGGGGCGCCGGCGGGGCGGGCTGCGGCGGACGGTTGACCCGGACCAGCGTGTTGGCCAGGAGCTGGGCCCACACCTCCGGCGGCAGGTCGGGGATCCGGCCGTGCGGCGGTTCGACGATGCTCTGCCGGAGCCAGTTCCCCGTGGTGGGGTGCGCATCGCGGCTCAGGCGGTACAGCAGCTCCTGAAGCGGGCGCAGATGCCGCTTGTCGCGGGCCAGCGGTGCCACGGCCCAGGAGAAGAGGTGGGCCGCCCGGGACGCCCGGTCCGCTCCCGACCTGCCTTCCCCGGGCGGCTCGTGCGGCGCGAAGTACAGGTCCTTGTGCAGCACCTCCGCGCACAGCTCGTGCCGCAGCTCCGGAGGGCGCACCTGGACGCGCTGGGGTTCGCCCAGCACGTCCAGCAGCAACTCCGTCGAATCCGCCGGGAGTTCACCCGAGCGCAGCTCGTGCAGCAGCAGCTCGTCGGGCAGGCCGCGCAGCTCCGCCAGCAGCATGCTGCGTCCCCGGACGTCGGTGCGCCGGTGGCCGCGCAGGTCCTGATGGAGACGCGGGTCGGGGAACGCCTGCCTCGGCGGGTCCTCGTACACCTCCGGATACGCCGCTTCCGGCTCGCGGTCCCACGTCGGCACCGGTGCGGGCGCTGGTGCGGGAATCGGCACCGGCGCCGGCGTCGGCACCGGCATCGGGATCCGGATGCCCGCCGGAGGCGTGCGGTCGGCGCCCAGGATCTCCTTGAGGCGGGCCCGGCGGTGCTCCCAGTCCAGCGAAGCGCCGCCGGGGAGTTCGTCGATCAGCTGCGGCACTCCCGCGTCCGCCTCGGGGTGCGCGAGGAGATGCCGTACGAGTTCGGCCGCCGCCCAGAGCTCGAACCGGCGACCGGCCGGCTTGCCCCCTCTGACCCGGGCCAGCGGGCCGGAGCCGCCGGTGTCCTCCTCCCAGCGCGGGACGGACGTCAGCCGCAGCGGGTGGCTGTCGGCGGTGTCGTACGTGGCGAAGGTCCAGTGGCGGTCGAGCCAGGGCCCGAAGAGCAGGAACAGCCCGAGGTACACGAGCGGCACCGCGCTCCGGTCCGGCCAGCCGGGGTGCCCCCGCTCCTCCATCAGCAGCGAGATCCGCTGCGTCGGATCGCGCAGCCACTCCGCCGCCGTCAGGGTCAGCGCGTGGTTGACCGACGGCAGTTCCTCCAGCATGCCCGGCAGCCGCCTGAGCGCCAGCTCGTCGAGCTGCGCGCACTCGATCACGTCCTGCTTGCCGGTTGCCGACTCGGCCTTCTCCCGGCTGCCCCAGCCGCCGCGCGCCAGCCCGAGGCACTGGCGCACCTTCAGGGTGCCGGGTCCGCCGACCAGTACATGGCTGACGGTGCTGGGCCTGCCGCCCCGGTCCGTGGTGGGCCAGCGCTGCACGAGCAGCACGTCGCCGTCGCGGGAGAGCGTGCGCACGACGCTCGACCGGGCGGCCTGCCCGCCCGACACCCACAGCAACGGGCCCAGTTCCCGGCCGAGTTCCTCGGCGCGCCCGGCGTCGCAGGAGTGGGCGACGGCGTTCATGCCGGTGCCCTGGCGGCCGTGGTTGCCGTCCCAGCGGTAGACGACCTGGTGCACCGAGCCCCGGTCCTGGTAATCGTTCACCGGAGTTCCCCTCCCTCGGATCCCTCGGGCTCCTCGGGCCCATCCGACCTGTCGAATTTCTCGTCCCCGCCCCGGGGCACCGCCTCCAGCGCGGGTGCCTCACCCACCGCCAGCGCCTCGGCGCCGCCCGGGAGCTGGATCAGCCCGTGCATGGCGAACAGCGACAGCAGCGGCTCCAGCACCCGCCGGGGCCCGGCCCCGGCCGGATAACGGCCCTGGTCCTCCTGACCGCCGGTCGCGGACGCGATGTGCAGGGTGCAGCGGCGCAGGGCGTCGAAGGGGCGCAGCCACGCCTGGCCCGCGTGCCGGCGCAGCAGCCCGTACAGGTCCCGGCTCTCCTCGCGCACCAGCGCCGGGTCCACCGAGGTGGCCGGCGGCCGGGTCAGCCACCGGTCGACGGGCGGCTGGAAGCGGAGCAGGTCGGCCTTGCCGAGCACCATCGCGGACGGCACGTCCACGTACCCGCCGTTCTTCGGCAGCCGGTCCAGGACCGTGCCGAAGGCGAGGTCGCCGTCCCGGTTCACCTCCACGCCCCAGCGTTCCCGGGCGTGGTCGAGCTGCGGCAACGGCAGGGCGAGCGCCGGGTCGACGACGAACACCAGGGCGTCGACGCCGAGCAGGAACCGCAGCGCCGCGTCGGTGCGCACGAGGTCCTCGCCGCCGAGGTCGAAGAAGGCGACCGGGCGCACCTGCCCCCGTGGGTCGGTGATCAGCAGGGACTCCACGAAGCGGGCGAAGTCGTCCATGCCGAGGCCGGGCGTGTGGTCGAGGACCTCGCCGTTGCGCAGCGGCTGCACCCGGTCCCGGACGAACCGGGCGTGCTGCTCCGGGTTGACGGACTGCCACTTCAGGCCGAACGGCTCCAGTCCGCCGTCGGTGATGGCCGCGATCATCTGGGTCAGCAGATGGCTCTTGCCGGTGGAGGACTGACCGACCATCGCGACGGTCAGCGGACGGCCGTACGTCAGATAGGGCACCGGGATGTAGTGCGCCGCGAACTCCGGGTCCGCCGTGCACTTCTGGACGGCTCCGCGCATGACGTCCGTGCGCCGCGCGGGGTTGTTGATGCCCTTGAGGTCCAGCGGCTTGTACTGCATCCGGCTGTCGGTGACGAACAGCTTCGTGAGGTCGAGCCGGATGGTCTCCAGGCAGTACGGGCAGAGCACCTCGCCGACCGGCTGCCCGGAGCGGGGCTCGGCCGCGGCGGGTGCCTGCCGTTTGAGGCGCAGGGCCTCCTCGAAGGCCTCGTGGTGCGGGCGCGTTTCGTCGGCCGGCACGGCCAGCCGGACGCGGCGGGCGGCACCCGGCGCGACGAGGTCGAGCACCTGGGCGGGCGTCGGCCGGCCGGCGGCGGTCGGTGCGAAGGCGTCCCGCAGCGTCTGGTCGAGCTTGCGGTGTTCACCGAGGTCGGCGGGCGGTCGGTCGGCGGGGCCGGACCGGCCGGTCGCCAGCCGGTACAGCACCTGCGCCGCGCTCCACACCGCGTCCCGCGGCTCGGCGAGCCCCGCGCCGCCGCGCTGCTCGGGCGAGCAGTAGGGCGACCGGCCCCAGGGGCGCCTCGGCCGCCCGATCCGGGTCACCGACTCCAGCCCCCACAGCTGGACGCGGGCGCCGTCCCACAGCACGGTGCCGGGCGAGATGCCGCGCACCACCAGGCCCTGGCCCTCCAGCAGGCACAGGGCCAGCATCAGTTCGCGGGTGAAGACCTCCTGGTCGGCGGCGCCCATCACATGGATCCGCGAGACGGGTGTGCCGCGCGGCGGGTCGTACAGCAGGAACGGCTCGGCCGTGTCCAGCTCATGGCCGATCAGCCGCGGGAACAGCGCGGCGTACTCGGTGTCGCCGAGCGCCTGGTTCAGCTGTACGGCGGTGCCCGCCTCGGTGTCCAGCAGGGCGCGCGCCGCCGGGTTGGCCGCGTCCCGGGGACTGAGCCGGACCTGGACGCACTGCTGTCCCACGTCGTCGAGCACGGCCTTGCGCAGCAGTTGGGGCAGCAGCCGGTCGCGGCGGACCTCACGGCCGACCCGGACCGGGGTGACGCGCCGCCGCCCGGAGGGCACGGTGAACGCGAGCTTGTCCGGGGGCGGGCCGCCCGGCCCCGGCGGACGGGAATGCGTGGTGCTGGTCACCGGCGGTCGCCGTCCCCTCGCTCGTCGGTACCCGACCAGTCGTCCGAGGCCAACCAGTCGTCGCAGTCCGACCCGTGGTTGGAGTCGGCCCCGTGGGCGGAAGCAGCGGACCGCGTGTAGGAGTCCGACCGGTCGTACGGATCGTCGTAGGCGTCCGCCCGCTCGTACGCGTCCGCCCGCTCATAGGCGTCCGCCCGCTCGTACGCGTCCGTTCGCTCGTAAGCGTCAGCCCCCTCGTACGGATTCGCCCGCTCGTACTGATGCGACGCGCCGTACGTCCCCGTCCCCTCCTCGGCCGGGCCCGTCCCGTCGGGTCCGGCGCCGTGCCGTGACCGGACGGTGTGCACCACGCCGATCCGCAGCGGGGTCAGCCGGATCAGTCCGGCGTAGCGGCCCGACGACGTCCACAGGACGTCTTCCGGGTGTCCCGAACCGCTCGCCCGCCAGGACTTCTCGACCTCGTCGCGTACGGCCCCGGGAGCGAACCGGAGCCACAGCGCGGCCGCCGGGTCGCGGCTGAGCAGCGTGCCCTGCTCGGGCGTGGACAGCTGCACCACGGCCTGCCGGCCGGCGTCGGCGCCGACCAGTTCGGCCAGCCCGTAGGGGTCGGTGCCGAGCAGGTTCGCCGACGTGGCGCGCACGCGGCGCGGGGCGGCGAACGGGGGCGGGGCCAGCACTCCGCTGTGCTGGAGGTGATGGCGGGCCATGGACAGCAACTGGTGGACCCGCTCCTCGGTGCGCCGCACGGCGCGGGCGCCGGCCTGGCCGCGCTCGACGGCACCCCAGTAGTGCTTCATGGCTTCGAGCGCGGCGTCCGTCAGATCGGCGGACAGGGTGGCGACCAGCTCCGGCCCGCCCTCCCCGTTCTCCCGCTCCAGCCAGCGCGGAGCACCCTTGGGACGGCTCCCCGGGGCGCCCTCGGCGCTCCTCCCCCGTCCCTGCTCCCCGCTCTTCTCCTCGTCCCCCTCGTCCTCCCAGGCGTACACGCTCGCCCAGTCGCTGTCCGCGTCGTCGGCTCCGGCGTAGCCGTCGTCCTCCTCCACGTCGGGGTCACCGGCGAGCCAGTCGTCCCCGCCGCCAAAAGGGTCACCGAAGGCTCCGGGCGCCCCGGCCGCGGCGAGCCGCGCCGGCTCGGGCACCGCCTCCGCCTCCGCCGCGGCCGCCGTCGCCCGCAGCATCCCGGCGACGGAGCGGGCCGCGTCGGCGCAGTACAGACGCTCCTCGACGGCCCAGTGCTCACGCACCGCCTCGGCCAGCAGGGCGTCGAGACCGTCAAGTGCCTCGCGCAGTACGGCGGTTGTGTGGCCCGGGGCCCAGGCCGCGGCCGCCGCCCGCCAGAGCCGGCGTACGGTCTCCACCGCGACGCCGAGGCCGACGAGCAGGCCGATCGTGCCAACCCAGACCGGGGACTCGGTCGCGTACCCCACTCCCGCCCCGAGCGCGGCGCCGCAGAACGCCGCGACCCGCGGGGCCACCGCCCAGCGCCCGGGACGCCCCGCGCCCTTCAGCCGGGCCGACCCGAGGGCGGCCATGCCGGCGAACAGCAGCGGCACGAGGACCGCGAGGGCGAGGAACGGCCCCGACCACAGCGCGCCCAGCAGTCCCGCACCGCCCGCCGCGAGCGGTCCGGCGACCGGGAGTCCGGGCCCGGCCGTACCCGCCCCGCCCGCCAGTCGCCGGGCCACGGTGTCGGCGGAGTGGGCGCCGAGCTTCGGCAGGAGTGCCGAGCCCGGCAGCGGCTCCACCCGGCCGGCCAGACCGGTGAAGCGCTGCGCCACCGAGCGCAGGGCGAGCCCTTGGCCGAGCAGCTTCAGGGCGAACTCCCGCAGGCCCTCGCCGATCCGCTCGCCCATGCCCTCGGCCGACGGCACCCGCAGCCCGAGGGCCGCCAGCCGGGCCGTCGACTCGGCGGCGGACGGTGCCGTGCCGCCGCCGCTGCGCAGGGCCGTGGTGACGAGGTCCCGGTAGTCGTCGAGCGACTTGCGCGCCTGCTCCGCCTCCGCCTCGAACGTCTCGCGGCGGGAGGCCCGCAGCAGACCGGGCAGGGTCCGCAGCCCGGCCAGCGCCTCGTCGGCGTAGTCCAGGGCGTCCGCACAGGCGCGGTGGGCCTCGTCGGCGATCCCGCCGGGCTCCCGGTGCCCCAGGTCCCGGCCCCCTCGGCCGGCCACCAACCCGCGCAGCGGCTCCGGCAGGTCGGCGCCGGATGAAACGGTGAGCATCACGTCCGGTGCGGGCTCGTCGTCCGTCCCGGCGAACCGGGTGAGCGCGTCACGCCAGGCCCGGTCGCGCACCTCCGGCGGCAGGTCCTGCTCCAGCAGCCGTACGCCGGGCGCGGCGACAGCCTCGGGCAGCGCCTGGACGCTGTCCAGCACGCTGAGATAGACGTCCGGTACGGACAGCACGTCGACGAGAACGGCCAGCGCGTCCGGGTCGTCGGGCGCGGGCCGCTCCAGCGCGGTGCGGGCTGAGCGCAGATCACCGGCCCACAGCAGCCCGGTGCCGGTGGCCCGCAGCACGGCGGGGCGCAGCAGCCTGCGGTCGGGCTGGAAGTCCCCTTCCTCGCCGGCGAACGCGCCCGGCGCGCTGCCCACCAGCAGCACGAGCAGCCTGACCTCGCCCACCGCCCGGTAGCCGGTGAGCAGTTCGTACTGAATCTGGTGGTCGTTGAGCCCGGCCGGGGTGTCGACCACCAGGAACAGCGGGTCGTCGGGTTCCGGCAGCCCGGCCCGGCCCAGCTCCTGGGCGACCCGGGCGCGCAGGGCGGGCGGGTCGTGCAGCGCCGCCGCCCCGGCCCTCAGGTCCAGGTGGATGACGGTGCCGAAGGACTCGGGCGTGCTCACTGCGCGTCACCGTCCCAGGGGTTGCGACGGCCCGATTCGCCGGACGCGTCGTCGTCCCACGGCGCCCGCCGCCGACCGTCCTGATCGTCACGGCCGTCACGGCCGTCCGCGTGCCGGCGGTCGTCGAGGTCGGGGTCGTCGTAGGCGTCGCGCCGGCGCTCACCGCCGAAACTGCCGTAGCCGTCGTCGGGTTCGTCGCGCCGCCGCTCACCACCGAAGCCGCCATAGCCGTCGTCGGGTTCGTCGCGCCGCCGCTCACCACCGAAGCCGCCATAGCCGTCGTCGGGTTCGTCATGCCGCCGCTCACCGCCACGCCGGCCGAAGCCGTCGTCCCGGTCGTCGTTCCGCCGTTCGCCGGCCCGCCTGCCGTAGTCCCCCTCCGGGTCGTCGTTCCGCCTGCCGTAGTCGTCGACGCCGCCGCGCGGGCCGACCGGTGCCGTGCCCCAGTCGTCCTCGTCGGGTGCCGGACGCCGGGGGGCCGAGAAGCCCTCGCGGCCGCGGGGGTCGGTCGGGGTGCCGCCGCGGACGTGTTCCAGCAGGGTGCGCAGGGTCGGCTGGACCGCGCGCTGGTCGCCGAACTCGGTGTCCAGCGCGGCCGGGAGGGTCTCCGCCCAGAACTCCCACAGCGGGCGCACCCAGCCCTCGACCCGCTCGCCGCCCCGCTCCCGGCGCTCCGTCAGCAGCTCCAGCTGACGCGGGGCGACCTTCTCGACCAGGTCGACGAAGAGCGGGTGGGGCTCGCTGCCCGCGCGGGCGAGGCCGGTCGGCTGAGCGCCCATCAGCTCACGGCAGTAGTCCTCGACGATCCGCTCGTCGTCCAGGACCGTCCAGCGCTCGTACGACCGCAGCAGCTCGGCCCAGCTGGACACGCCGCCGGGGAAGTCCCCGAGCCGCAGCCGCACGCCGGGCACCTGCGCGCCCTTCTCCGGGTGCAGGCGCAGCCGGATGCGGTCCGGCGAGGACGGGTCGCCGTCGACGACGTCCACCTGGCCGTTCCACATGCAGCACAGCAGGCGGTGCAGGATGACCCGCCGGTCCTCCTCGCTGCTGACCATCCAGCTGTCCCGGAAGCCGAGCCGCTGCCGCCAGCGCAGGACGTCCTGGGCCTGCTCGTTGTCCTTCGCGCGGGCCCACTGGCGCAGCACCTTGCGGGCCTCGGGCACCTGGGTGAGGCTCATCTCGCTGCGGAAGAGGACCACGGTGATCGAGTCGCTCTCCACGCCCCGGTACTCCACGGAGTTCTTCGCGTCCGAGGGCAGCCGAAGCGTCTTGCCGAGGAACTCCTGCACCTCCTCGACGGCCTGCACCCGGGGGTAGGTGACCAGGACGCGGAGCAGGCCGGTGCCCTCGGGGGTGAACCCGACCGGCAGCAGCCCGGTCAGCTTGCGCCCGAACAGGTCGAGGGCCTCCTTGCTGACCTGGTCCTTGGCGTCCGCGTCGCCGGCCGCGGCGGCCAGCAGCGTGCCCATGGACGGCAGCAGCGGCCGCTCCTCCAGGTGCGCGCCGCTCTCCGCGAACAGCCGGGTGATCCGGGCCTCCAGCTGCCCCTTGACCCGGGCCACCGAGCCCTCCGGGTCGCGCCGGCTCTGCGCGTGCACCTGGCGCCAGGTGTCGCCGTCGACGAGCTTGAGCAGCAGCGCCGCCTCGTCCTCGTTCTCGCGAAGCCCCTCGCGGCGTACCAGACGGCCCACGACGTCCTCGTAGAAGTGGTTGAGGGTGCGCTGCGGCGGCAGCAGGTACGAGATGCCGGTGCGGTCCTCGTACAGTTCGAGGCCCTTCTGCTGGGCGGACTTGCGCTCCTGGTCGCTGTGCCTGCGGAAGGCGCCGACCAGCCGCCCGAGGTCGGTGCCGGCCGCGTCGGCCTGGGGCTGCCAGTGCATCTGCTGCTCACGCCAGGCCTCGTGCCACACCAGCCGGCAGCGCCACTGGTACCAGGCGTCCTGCTCCTGGATGGCGGCCTGTACGTCGTCGTCGCCCCAGCGGGCCGGTGCGAGTCCGCCCAACTGGCCCTTGATCCGGGGGATCTTGGGCGGCTGTTCGGTCACTCCGGCCGGGCGCTGCGGAGTGCGGGCGCGGTGGTCCAGCATGCCGAGGAAGCCGAGCCGGGCGATGGGTTCCTCGCTGTCCGGGACGCCCCTGACGACGCGTTCGGCGAGGAAGGGGTCCACGGTCTGGAGCAGCTTGTCGATCGCGGGGCGCGGGGCGAACCGGTCGGCCATCGCGATGGCCGCGCGCTCCGCCTCGGACCGCAGGTCGGACAGCAGCCGCTGCATGTCCGCGATGCGTTCGCCGAGCGCCTGCTCGATGTTCTTGCCGCCGCGCGGCAGCGGGTCGGGCTCGGGCACCGCCAACTGCCTGCGTTCCCACAGCTCTTCGAGGTTGGCGTCGGCGAACAGCTGCCGGATCATCGGCACCGCCTCGTCCCGCAGCGCCGCCCGCGGCTGCTCCACGAGGTCCGTGACCGCGAGCCGCAGCAGCCGCCCCGCCACCAGGTCGGCGAGCTGGTCCATCGGCGCGGTCATGGAGGCGACCAGGCTGGTGGAGACGCCCTGCCGGCCGATCCCGGTCGGGGAGACGGCGCTGCGCTGCACACCCCGGTTGATGAAGCTGGCCGCGAAAGTGGTGAAGTCGTCGTCGGCGGCCGTCTTGCGGCCCCGGGAGCGGCCGTCGCCCAGTTCGGTGCCGATCAGCGACATCACCAGGGAGACGATGGAGCGGCGCAGGTCGTCCGCGCGGATGCCGGCGGTCGGGCTGAACAGGAACGCGGTGGGCAGGATGCCGGTGCGCAGCCGGATCGGGGTCATACCCGGGTAGCGGACGCCGAGCCCGAGCTCCTGGTCGAGATCGCCGATCTCGTGGCCCTCGGAGGGCGCGTTCTGCGTGTCCACGAGCCGGAACAGGTCGACCAGCGCGCGGGCCGCGTTGAGCTCCGCCTCCCGCCCGCCGCCGGTCGCGGAGCCGAAGGAGGACGGCATGACGACCAATGGATAGATCTTGACGCCGTCGAACTTGCGCTGCTGGAAGGCGTAGTTGATCAGGTGCAGGTAGTCCAGGAAGATCCCGGCGCCGGTGCCGCCGGCCACCGAGAAGGCGACGAAGACGTCGCAGCCGTTGACCTTGCCGCCGCCGAGCTCGCTGAGCTCGCCGCCCGCCTTGGCGATCGCGTCGATGGCCTGGAGCAGCGGTTCGAGGACCGGGCCGAGGCCGTGCCGGAGCGTGGCGAACAGGGCCGCGCGGCCGACGGTCGGCAGCTGGCCCGCCCCCGCGTGCAGCGGGGTGACCTTGGGCTCGTCGACGCGCGGCGGCAGCCAGTCGGCGACCTCGTCGCGCAGCACCGCCCGGAGCATCTTGGTCACTTCCGGGGAGGCGTCGAAGTTCGGCAGCAGGTTGTGGGTGGCCCGGGAGGTCCGGGCGTACGCCGCCCGCAGGGACGGGTCCACGTTGAACTGCGGCAGCCGCTGGAGGTCGCTCTCGCTGTAGTCGGCGTACACGAACTGCAGGCAGTCCGGCAGCTGGAACGGGGCATGGCCGCTCTGCCTGCTCAGCGCCATGCCGTCGGGACCGCACAGCTCGGCGCGCAGTCTGCGTTCCAGCTCGGAACCGACCAGGCCGCCGGTGCCGCCCAGGCCGACGAAGAGCATCGGCTGGAAGATCTTCATGGTTTCCTCCCCGCTGTACGGCCGGCGGGCGGCCGCAGGACTGTGCTGGGTACGTCTGTGGTGCCGCGCGGCGGGCCGGCGGCGCGGCGGTGATGCGGTGATGCGGTGAGGGCGGGCCGGGGGTGCCGGGTCCGGCCCGCCCCTCGGGTCACAGGAAGTCGTCGTAGGCGCCGCCGCCCGGGGCCGACGGCCTCGGGTCGGGGCCGCCGGCGAAGGCGCCCTGCGTCGGCCGGGGCCCCTGGCCGGGGGTCCCGCCGAGCGCGAGGCTCAGCGTGTCGGTCAGCTGGACCTGGCCGTGGGTGGGCAGCGGGACACGGCTGCCGCCCTTGCGCACCACGGCGCCTCCCTCCCGGCTGCGGCGGACGGCGTACGGGCCGTGCGCGCGCTTCTCGATGCGCGGGCTGCGATGGGCCTCGGCGACGGCGAACTCGTACCACTGCTTGTTGTTGCCGTGCCCGGCCCGGTGCTCGTTGACGACGGTGCCGTCCGCGGAGACCAGCTGGAGCACGAGGCCGAACGGGTCGCGCCGGCGCCTGCGCAGCCGTAGCCAGGCGACGACGGCCGCGACGGCCAGCGCGAGCACGACGGCGCCCGCGACGAACGCCCACCAGTACTTGTCCCAGATCCCGGGCTCGGGCGTGACCCGTACCGAGACCGGGGCGCGTTCGAGCGTGCGGTCGTCGTCGGTGGTGTCGACGACGGTGAAGGTGCCCGAGAGGTCGAGCCCGTCGTCGCCGAGCCGGTCGCCGAAGGCGCTCGCCGGGGAGACCCGGACCGTGACCTCCCGGGTGCCGCGCTCACCGGGCTTGAGAGTGATCTCGTTCGGCTCGACGGAGAGCAGCCCGTCCTTCACGTCGGCGACGGACAGCCGCAGGGTGTGCGCGGTGTCGGTGGTGTTGCTGACGTCCAGGGTGCCGGTGACGGTGCCGCCGGGGTGGGTGTCGCCGGCGGGCAGTTCGAGGGGCGCCTTGACGGGCAGTTCGCCGGGGGCGACGTCGCCGGTCTCGCTGCGGGTGTCGGCGCTCAGGCCCGAGGCGGTCAGCGTGGCGCTCACGGTCAGCGCCCCGGCGGCGTCCTCGGGGATGGTCACGGTGCCGGTGAAGGAGCCGTCGCTCGCGTCGGGGTCGACTCCCTTGCCGTTGTCGGCGAGGTCGAGCGCCAGCGGCGAGAAGCCGTCCCCGGTCAGCTCGCTGCGCACGCGCAGCCCCTCGTAGTCGCGCGGGTCCTTGATCTCGTAGCCCTCGCGCGTCTGGAGCCGCATGGTCACCGTGACCTTCTCACCGGCCTGCGGCGAGGGCGGGTCCATGGTGATGGCACCGCGCAGCTCGCCCTGCCACAGCACACTGACGGCGACGGGCAGCGAGCGGTGGCCCTCCGGGGCCTCGGCCTTGATCTTCCAGGTGCCCGGCAGCGGGTCGACGATCTTCAGCGCCTCGACGGTGCCGGTGCCGCCCGCCAGCTCGAAGCGGGAGCCCTTGTACGTCCGCGAGTTGGCGGGGATCTTGTCGCCCGCCGGGTCGATGTAGGTGATCTTCACCTCGGGGTCGCCCTTGTCGACGACGATGCTGCCGACGGTCGCGAGCGGCGAGATGCCGATCTCCAGGGTGGCCGGCGGCCGCTTGCTCGGGCCCTCCTCGTGGCGCAGGCAGTGGGCGGCGGCGAAGATCTTCTCCAGCGTGGTGCCGACGTCCTTCGCCCCGTCGACCTTGTGGGCCCGGGGAGTCGCGGAGGGCAGCTCGACACAGCCCTTGCGGTAGCCGCCGGCGGCGATCTGGTCGAGCTGCTTCTTGTCCGGGTCGGGTCCGAAGCCCAGCGGCCAGATCTGGACGTTCTGCGCGGCGGCTTCCTTCAGCGCCTCCTTCAACTGGCGCTCGCCCTCGGCCTCGCGGTGCGCGGGGTCGCCGTACTTGAAGCTGTCCTTGACGTCCATCTTCCCGTCGGTCAGCAGGAACAGCACCCGGGGCACCGAGGCGTCGGAGCCGTCGGTCAGGTCGTCCACGCCCTGCCGGATGGCGGTGGGGAGGTCGGTTCCGGTGCCCTCGCCCTTCTTGCGGCTGCGCAGCTCGTCGACGCACCCGCCGACCTCCTCGCGGCCGGCCGCGTCCAGTGTCGTGCGCGGACACACCGGGTCCACCACGCGCTGGCCGGCGGTCTCGGCTGCGGCGAAGCCGAACACCGTGACCTGCGAGGAGGAGGACACGTCGCCGAGCGCGATCCGCTTGGCGGCGGCCTTCTCCGCCTTGATGTCCTCCGCCGCGAGGCTGGCCGACTCGTCCACGGCCACCGCGTAGTTGACCGCCGGGAACGCCGGTGCCGAGTCCGCCGCGGGCACCGGATCCTGACCGGCCGGTGCCACCAAGGACACGAACACCGCGGTGGCGCCCAGCACCGAGGCGGCGGCGCTGCGGACCCGGGTCCTTCCTGTCTGTCGTCTTCCCGTGACTCTTCCCACGGCCGTCCCCTTGGTCTTCGTGAAGTCGGTGCTTGAGATGCGTGCTGCGATGCGTGCTGAGGTGCCCGCTGAGGTCGGGCTTGAGGCTGTCGCTGTGCTTGTGACGTGCATGTGGTGACGCGTCAGGAGTCGCGCCTGGTGCGTGCCGGAGTCGTGTGCGGTGAGGCGTTGGCGCGTGGGCGGTGGTACACCCCTCGCGCGTGCGCCCTCTGCGCTCAGCCGGAGGTCAGTCCCCAGACCACCGCCAGCGCCGCCGAGGGGGCGAGCGCACCCACCCCCCAGCGGATGGCCCGGTACTTGGCGGACAGGATCGAGCTGACGTCCACGGCCTGGACGAGGAGCCACTTGGCCGGGTCGCGCCCGGCCTCGCCGACCCGGGCCGCCAGCCCCGTGAGGTCCTGGGAACCCACCAGGTCACCGAAGTACGTCACCCCGCCCCCGCCGCGGACCGTGCCGGTGCGCGGCATCAGCGCCGCGACCAGCGCGGCCACCGCGACGGCCCAGAGCACCCCGGACAGGACCAGCGTCAGGTCGCCGAGCCCGTCCCAGCCCGGGGCGCCGCGCCACCCGGCGAGGAACGCGGGCAGCGCCAGCGTCCCCGAGAGCAGCACGGCCGCCTTGGAGTCGGCGCGGCCGAGGTCCTCCCGCACCGTCGCCAGCAGCCGCTCGGCGACGATGCGCTCCCCCGCCCGGTCGTCACAGTGCCGACCCCCGTCCGGCACCGGCGCGACCGGGTCGGGGGAAGTCCGTGCCCCGCCCTCGGCGCTCATCGGTCCTCCTGTGCCCAGGACCATCCGTCGTCCTCGCCCCGCCTGCGCCGGCGCGGCGGGTCCCGGTCGAAGTCGTCGTCCGGGTAGTACGGCTCCGGCCGGTAGGTGCGGGGCCGCCCGCCGGAGCGCACCTCGTCGTCCCGATCGGGATCCGCCCCGGTGCCCGGGTGGTACGGCTCGGGCCGGTAGGCCGGACGCCGGTCACGGAACCGCGGGTCGTCGTCATCGGCCGACCCCGATCCCGGCCCCAGGGCGTACGGCTCCGGACGGCTGTTCCGGGGGCGGCCGGCCGCGCGAGGCTCGTCGAACTCGGCGTGGTCCCGCGGGTCGTACGCCGGGAGTCGGTCGGGGGCGCGCAGGTCGTCGTGGTCGAGGTCGTCTCCCGGGTAGGGCTCCTGACGGTGACTCCGGCGACGGCCGCGGGTGCCCGGCTCGTCATAAGGGGCGTCGTCTCCCGGGTACGGCCGGTCCCGGTCGGGGGTCCGCCCGTCGGGGGTCGCCCGGTCCGGGGTCCGCCGGTCGGAGGTCCGCCGGCCGGACTCCCACCGGTCGCTCCCCCGCCCGTCGCTCCCCCAGCCGTCGGCCCGACGCCCGTCCCGTTGCGGCTGTGCCCGGGGCGGCTGCCTGCGGGGCGGCTCGTCCGAGGCCCACTCGGGGTTGAACGGGCGGTCGCCGGACGCCTCCAGTTCCGGTGGCCGCCGGGCCGGCACCGTGCCGATGGGGCCGACCATGGGCCGCCCGGTGCCCTGGTTGAGGAGGTTCAGGACCTGCGTCTCCACATCCACCGTGGCGAGCTCGCCGCGCGTGGCCATGGCGAAGAGCCGGGCGACCCGCTCCTTCTCGTCCTGTCTGCCCTCCTGGCGGATCTGCTCCAGGAAGTCCTTGGCGCCCTCGGGGTCGGCGGCCAGCATGAAGCTGAGCTGCTCCAGCTCCCCGCCCATCAGCATGCGCCGGTACGACTCCTGCCGCAGCCGGATCACCTTGGCCTGGGCGTGCGCGTCTCGTTCCTCGTCGGCGTGCTCGATCGTGCGGTCGTCCACCCGCAGGCGGACGTACAGCCTTACCCGCAGCCCGAGTTCGGAGCCCAGGTCGGCCCAGCGGCCGCCCGCGCACTCGCGCGTGATGGCGCGGTTCGCCTGCTCGGCCTCGGTCACCCGGTAGGTGGTGGTGACCTCGCGCAGCCGTTCCAGGATCGGGGAGGTGAGCCGGTTGGCGACGTCGGTGACGACCTCCAGGGCGGCCAGATGCGGATCGGTGACGGCCCACTCGATGTCCACCTCGGCCTTGAAGAAGGTGGTGGCGCCGGCGGCCGGCAGCTCCATCTGCAGCGGTGTCACATAGGTGCCGAGCGCGATCTCGCAGATGCTGTGCGCCCGCGCCAGCACCGGCTTGTCGACGTGCTGGACACCGGAGGCCCGCTTCACCGTGTAGCCGCCGTTCCGGTAGAACAGCACCAGCGCCGAGCGGGGACTGACCCGCGGGAACCCGTCCGCCAGTGTGTTGAAGTCCCGCAGGAACGGACCCGTGGGCGCCGCCGATTCGCCGCCCGCCGCCTCGTCCGCGCCCGCCTCGTCGTTCTCAGCCATAGCTCTCCTCCTCGCGCGTCCTGTCCCGACGCGGCCTGTCCGGGCCCGGCGCGTGCCGGCGCGGCCTCTCCTGCGGCTCCACAGCGAGCCACCACAGGTCGCGCGCCTTCGGCTCGGGGAACGGCTTCTCCGGGTCGTTCATCATTCGGCGCAGCAGCCAGTCCAGCCGCCGCCGGTCGTGCTCCTCGATGGCCAGCGCGGGCAGCAGCGCCGCCAGTCCCGGCCGGGTCCACTCGGTGCCGTCCTTGCGTTCGGCCGAGCGCAGCAACTCCTCCAGGGCGTCCGTCGCGACGTCCTTCGACCGCGCGGTGTTGAGCGCGGTCCACATCAAGTCGGCCATGGGGCCGATGAGTTCGGGCCGGATGGCGGCCAGCGCGAGCGACACCGGCCAGTCCCCGCGGTCCCCCCACGGCGAGCCGCTGTCGTCCAGCATCGCGTCGGGATCCATCAGCAGTTCGTCCACCGTCGTCAGGGCGAGCCGGACGGTCGCCGCGAGGCCCAGGTCCTGGTACGGCTCGCGCCTGTGGTGGGTCCACTCGGTCATCCGCGCCAGCACCTGAGCCGCGTCCGGCAGCACCAGCAGCCGTACGACGTTGTGGGAGGCGACCGAGACCAGTTCCCCCTCGTCGCGGACCCCGATCCGGGCCAGCGCGTCCAGGGTTTCGTCCATGGTGGCCGCGGCGTTGCCGTAGCCGAGCGCCCACGCGGCCGTCCAGCGCTGCGAGTCGGTGCCCTTGCGGCTCCAGTCGCCGACCAGCTTGTGCACGGTCCTGCGGTGCGAGGCGTGGCCGGCCGCCTGGTCCAGTGTGGTCGCCGCGAAGATCAGCCGGCGGCTGGTGGTGGCCTCGGCGAGCGGCCGGACCAACTCGGTGTAACCGTGGTCGAAGTCCCGTACGCACAGCTCCCCGGCGGAGACCGCGGCGCGCATCCACACCTGGGAGCGCGGATCGTCCGCCAGCAGCCGCAGCCAGCGCACCACCGGGGCCCGCACCGGGAAGTGCCGGTCCCACAGTTCGGTCAGCACGGCGGACGGCAGGGCGGAACCCCGGTAGAAGATCAGCCGCGCGGGCACGTCGTGGCCGTCCACCTCGACCTTGCCGTCGGTCAGTTCGGCGCGCGAGAGCGCCACGTCGGCTTCCGGATCGTCGCAGAACAGCGGGCGGGCCGGGGTGTTGTCCGGGTCGGACTGCACCGACAGTTCCCAGGTCAGCAGGTGGGCGGCGGCGGCGACCGCGCTGTGCGAGGCGCCGCCGAGCACGGCGAGCGCGATCCGGAACGCCACCGGGTGGAACAGCGTCGCCGTGCCCGAGCGCACCGCGCCGCGCTCCCCGCGTTCCGCCGCGGCCGGCAGTGCGGCCAGCGCCCGGTCCACCCCGGCGAACCACTCCTGGGCCTGGTCGGCGGCGATGCTGCGGCAGCCGGAGAGCAGATCGTCGTAGGAGACGTCCCCCAGCACATGCCCGGCCAGCAGGGACGCCAGCAACTCGGCCTCGGCGGGCCGCAGATAGTCAAGGCCGACCGCTTCGGTGACCTCGTCCCCGCCGGCGAGTTCCTCGGCGCGGGCCAGCAGCTCGTCCAGGGGCGGGTCGTCCTCGCGCGCCTCGGCGGTACGTTCCTCCAGGCGCTCGCGCAGCCGGGTGGCGAGCAGTTCCTCAGTGGGCGCGGGCGGGCAGAGCATGCCGTAGCGGCCGGCGAGCAGCGGGTTCGCGGCCGACCCCACGGCGACGACGATCACCGCGAAGGCCTCGCGCCGGTCCAGGGCCGCGGCGAGTTCGTCGAGGTCCATCTCGTCCGGGGGCAGCGCGTCCGGCCGGTTCAGGGACAGCGTCAGCAGATGGCCGGTGCCGTGCCAGGCCTGGCCGCCCTCGCCGTCGAGCGACTCGGCCAGCTGCCGGACCCCGCCGTCCGAGTCGACCCGCCGGATGCGCGCGGCCGGCTCGCCCTCCGTGCCGTCCGCCGTGGCGGCGGTGACCTCGTCGAGGAGGGAGAGCGCCGTGCTCGTACGTCCCGTGCCGGGCGCGGCGCCGAGCACCAGCAGCCGGCGTGCGCGCAGCGCGTTGCGCAACCGCACGTACCCCTCCGGCGGCACGTGCGCGCGCCGCAGCCTGCGCAGTTCCTCCTCGGGGACGGGGCCGCTGCGCATGCCGGCGCCGGGGCGCGCGCCCACCAGGAGGTTGATGTTGTCGCCGATGTGGGCGCTCTGCAGCCGCGAGTGGGCGAAGCTGATCAGGTCCCGGTGGACGTCGAACAGCTGCCGGGTGGCCCGGCGGGTGCGTGCGGCGGCGGCGAGATCGGTGGGCCCGTCCTCGCCCTGATCGTCGGCGAGGGGGTCGCGGGTGCGCTCCTTGAACCGCCCGGCGGCCCGCTCGCGCTCCCTCTCCCGCTCCTTCTCCTCGTCCGCCTCGTCGTCCTCGGCGGACTTCTCGTCGTCGGACCCGCCCTCGTCGTCCCGGTCCCGCTTGCGGTCTTCCCGGTCCCTCTTCCGGTCCTCCCGACCGTCCTTGCCGTCCCTCTTACTCTCCTTGCCGTCGTTCTTGCCGCCGTTCTTGCCGTCGTCGGACGACCGCCCTCCGGCGGGCCGCTCGGGGGCGTCGTCGGCCCCGCCGCCCGACTGCTCGTCGTCGCTCACCCGGCTCAGCCCTTCCCCTGCTCGGTGACCCGGTTCGTGGACCCGCCCATCTGCACGTTCCCGTGGTAGACGTTGTGCTCGTTATGGAAGGCGTCGCGCCTGACGTTCTGCTGAATGCCGAGGTTGCCGGGCCTGTGACCGGCCATGTCGACCGCCTCGAAGTCGTCCTCGTCCTCGTCGTCGAACGCGTGCGGGGCGTCGGCGGCCGCCGGTGCGCAGGGTCCGGCCCCGGGGATCTCCGGAGCGGTCCGCCCCGGCAGGTGGAACCAGGCGGTCACCTCGCCCTCCTTCAGCTCCAGCCGGGCCGGGGCGTAGTGCGCGGGCTCGATGAACTTGCCGCCGCCGCTGACCACTTCCTCGTACAGGGACTGGGAGGTCACCAGCACCAGGTCGGCCTTCTCGGCGTCGAGGAGTTCGCGGGCGACGGAGGAGTCGGCGAGCCGGCAGGCGAGGTCGACGGCGCGTCCGCTGATGCCCCGGTCGTCGTGCCGGACCGGGCCCACGTGCATGCCGATGCGCAGCCCGAGGGGGACGGCCAGATCGCGGTTCTCGTCCCGGAGCTTCTCGTGCACCTCGACGAGCCACAGGCCGAGCAGCCGGCTCACCGCGACCCGCCCCGCGACCGACAGCAGCACGCCGTCGCCGCGGTCCTCCAGGTGCACGGCGTCCCGCGCGACCTTGGCGTGGGTGAGCGCCGTCTCCACCACCCGGTAGATCCGGGCACGCATGCGGGGCTTGTCGACGTCGTCGTACCGGCCGGAACGTCTGGCGTCGACGCTGATCACCAACTCGTAGTGCGCTTCGGTGAGTTCAAGAGCGTCGTCGTGGTTCACCCATGCCCCCTGCATGTTCTGTCCGCTGTGCCGAAGAGGTGGTCGTGCTGCCCGAAAACCCGGTCCGCGCAGGTGGCCCCGAGGTGTCGGGGGCAGCGTTCGGGAGGGGTTCGTGCTCTCTCAGGGTCGGGCCCTGGACGAGAGACGTCTGTAGCCGTTTACACACGGCGGGGCGCGGGTCTACTCCTGATGGCCGTCCGCGAGGAGGGCGAGCAGCGCGGGGTCGAGGAGCTCCACCATGCGGTTGCCGGTGCGGACGATGTTCTGGGTGCGCAGCAGCCGCAGGGCCTTGGCGACGGCTTCCCGGGTGGCGCCAATGGTGGCGGCGAGTTCGTCCTGGGCCAGCTGGACCACGGGGCCGGAAACGGCGGGGGCCCTCGAGGTCCCCGTACCGGACGGGGCGTAGGGGCCGACGGGTTGGGCTCCCGACAGTTCGACGAGCCGGCCGGCCAGGCGCTGGAGCACGGTGAGCGAGGCGAGCGCGGAGCGCTCCTGGTCGGCGCTGCGGAGCCGGAAGGTGAGCTGGCGTATCACCAGTCCGCTGACCCGGGGGTGCAGGGCAAGGAAGCGGCGGAACGCGTCGCCGGATATGACCTGGGCCTCTATGGGCCCCAGCGCGCGCACGGTGGCGCTGCGCGGATGCTGGTCCAACGCGGCCATCTCGCCCAGCAGTTCACCCGGTCCGCGCAGGCCGAGTATCAGCCGGGTCGCCCCACGGTCCGTCGCCACGGATACCGTCACCCACCCCCGAATTATGATCACGACATGACTGGTCCGGTCACCCTCTGTGAGCAGATGGGTGTCGGCCGGATAGCTCTTGTGGTGACCGAGAGCCATGACGCTCTCGTGCTCCTGGGGAGTCAGCGTCTGTGCGAACGCCAGCTCATTTCCGAGCAGCCCCATGGCCGGCCCCCCGCCGCAGTCCGGACGCCTGGATTTTCGATGGGTGTTGATGGTGGCAGGGCGAAGGTGGGGGCCGAGCGGATTGCGCCAAACCGGGGGTACTGTCCGGTAGTTGCGGAATGCCAGGTCGGTCGCCCCGTCGTCGCAGGCCCCCGCCTCACCGGGGCCCTCGGCGGCCACCCCAAGTGGTCTGGGCCACATCCGCATCCGCACGATCTACCGTGAGGTCAGGCCAGTCACTCGAACAGAAAGACGTATGAGTAACGGGATTCGGTCAGCGGATGGAGAGTTGGCGAAAACTCTGATTCGGCCCTTGCGGGCGGTGATGACCTGATGGGCACGAGGTGAGGGGATGGTGCGGCTCGACGCCACAGGCCCCGCACCGGAGGAAACCGGTACGGGGCCTGCGCGGGTTCGGTGCCCGGGTGGGCTCAGATGAGGCCGAGGGCGCGGACCGCCTCGCGCTCCTCCGCGAGCTCCGCGACGGAGGCGTCGATGCGGGTGCGGGAGAACTCGTTGATCTCCAGGCCCTGGACGATCTCGTACTGGCCGTCCTTGGCGGTGACGGGGAAGGAGGAGATGAGCCCCTCCGGCACGCCGTACGAACCGTCGGACGGGATGCCCATGGAGACCCAGTCGCCGTCGGCGGTTCCGTTGACCCAGGTGTGGACGTGGTCGATGGCGGCGTTGGCGGCGGAGGCCGCGGAGGAGGCGCCGCGGGCCTCGATGATCGCCGCGCCGCGCTTGGCGACGGTCGGGATGAAGTCCTCGGCGAGCCACTTCTCGTCGCTGACGACCTCGGCGGCGTTCTTGCCGGCGATGGTGGCGTGGAAGATGTCCGGGTACTGGGTGGCGGAGTGGTTGCCCCAGATCGTCAGGCGCTTGATGTCGGCGACCGTCGAGCCCGTCTTCTTCGCGAGCTGGGTCAGCGCGCGGTTGTGGTCGAGGCGGGTCATCGCGGTGAAGCGCTCGGCCGGTACGTCCGGCGCGGCGGCCTGCGCGATGAGCGCGTTGGTGTTGGCCGGGTTGCCGACGACGAGGACCTTGATGTCGTCCGCGGCGTGGTCGTTGATGGCCTTGCCCTGCGGCTTGAAGATGCCGCCGTTGGCCTCCAGGAGGTCACCGCGCTCCATGCCCTTGGTGCGGGGGCGGGCGCCGACCAGGAGGGCGACGTTGGCGCCGTCGAAGGCGACGTTCGGGTCGTCGCTGATGTCGATGCCCTGCAGGAGCGGGAACGCGCAGTCGTCGAGCTCCATGGCCGTGCCCTCGGCGGCCTTGAGCGCCGGCGTGATCTCGAGAAGCCGCAGCTTGACCGGCACGTCCGCGCCGAGCAGCTGGCCGGAGGCGATGCGGAAGAGCAGGGCGTAACCGATCTGGCCGGCCGCGCCGGTGACGGTGACGTTCACGGGAGTGCGGGTCATGGCGTTCTCCGTATGACAGCTGGCGGTGGGGCGTCTCTGCCCCCGGGGTGCGGGACGTAGAGATGATCGATCTCTTGGCGTCGAGAGATCCACCGGTCAGGCTATCGCGAGTCCGGGATCTCGCACGGCCGGGTCCGTGTGGCCCGTCCCACAGACCGCCCACCGGGGCGCAAAAGGGCGGCCGCCCGGTCCGGGAGAGGGGGACGCGGGCGGCCGCCGGGTGGGGGTACCGATGCCGGACTCCCGTGGGGGTACGGTGCGCGTGCCCAGTTTCCCGCCGGCCATTCCTGTCCGGCGGAATTCTTTTCCGGCGCCGCACCGACCCCCGTGGGCGCCCCTACTGCGTGCACCCCTTCTGCCCGGCCGCCAGCGTCGCGCAGGCGATCGCCTCGCCCGCGTCCTTCACCGCCACCATCGGCGTGTACGCGATCGTGTCGCCGGTCGCGGTGATGGTCCCGGTCTGCTTCTCCTTGCCGACCGACACCGCCACCTCGTCGCCCTGCGCGGCCTGCGTGATACGGCCCCATGCCGCGCCGCAGGTCTCGCTGTAGCGCACCTCGACCACGGCCGTCCCCACGGTCGCCGTCTTCGCGGTCGTCACGAGGTCACCGCTGCACCCCATGGCCTCCGCGTCCTTGCCGGTGCAGGCGTCACCGCTGCACTTCACCCCGGGCGGCAGATCCGGGTCGGTCGACGCGGTCGGCGAGGGCGACTTGGCGGCGTCATCGTTCTTCTTGCCGTCGCCGGGGTCGGTCAGGAAGAACACCGCCGCGATCACGACCAGCACACCGACGACGCCCGCGAGGAACATCGTCAGCCGCCGCTTGCCGCCACCGCCGCCGGAAGCCCCGCCGCCGGGACGGGGACCCTGCGGAGGCTCGCCGTACGGACTCGGCGTCCACGCGGCCCCCGACTCCGCCCCGGACGGCCCGGACACACCGGAGGCCCCGGACACGGCGGACGATCCCGAGGCACCGGGTGCCCCCGTCGCACGACCCCCCGTCGGCGACGGCCCCCGATATCCCGCGAGCCCCCACGAGTTCGCCTCGGAGACCCCGCCCTCCCGGACGTCGCCCCCGGACGAACCGCGCACCGGAGCGTCCCGGACCACGGAGTCCCGCACCTCCGGCGCCGTCGGCTGCGCCGGCACCGACGGCGGCACGGTCGGCGACACTCCCGCCGGTCCCGCCACCCCGGGCGTGGGCGCGGCCGTCGCGCTCCCGCCGCGGCGCGAGGACTTGCCCGCCTTCGCGCTTCCCTTGGCGTTCGCCGGCGGCGCCCCGAACTCGCTCAGCGCCGCGCGGGCCTGCGAGATCCGGATCGCCTCCATCGTCATGTCGTGGCGCATCTCCGAACGGCTCCACGCACGTTCGGCGAGCTCCCACATCGTCGTCAGATGAACCGGATTGGTACCGGTGACCTCGGCCAGCGCCACGATCGCGCCCTTGGGCGCGAGCAGCCGTCCGTTCAGATACCGCTCCCAGGACGTCTTGGCGTATCCCGTGCGGTCGGACAGCGCCGCGATACTCAGACCGCTGCGGTCCACGAGCCGCCGCAGCTGGCTCGCGAACTCCCTGACCTGCGGATCGAGTTCATCCGGCAAGGCCCTCCAACGAGGCATTGCTTCCCCCCTCTTCCCCCCGGTTCGTGCTGGTGGTTCTCGCGTTTCCCCCGCGCGTGGTGCCCTCTGCCGAGTCCTCGATGTGGCTACCCACAGGGATGCGCCCAGTAAGGATCTCAGTTCCCGGGGTGGGGGCGCACGGGAGCATTGGGACCGTGGGCATGCACCGTCGCACGCCCGTCGGATGGCGTCCAGTGTTCCACCGGCTTCCCCTTGCGGCCGACGCAACCCTGGTAGTAAGCCCTTGCAGACCAGCAGGACGCCCCGGACGTCCCGATCGACCACGCTAGCCCGCTTACCGAACGACTTCCTTGCAAATCCGCGAACTTGTCAACACATCGCCACACAGAACGCACATAAACGATCACTCGCGCCACAAGTGCCCTATCCGGGCAACTCCGACGCGATGACCCCAGCGGCCTCAGCCCAGCGCGACGGCCCCGATCACCGCCGTCAGCACCAGAGCCACCACGAGCACCACGGCGACCAGCAGCAGCCTGCGCGACGTCGGCCCGGTCTCCTTGGGCGGCGCGTCCCACCAGGGCAGCGTCGGATCGTCCTCGTACTCGTCGTACGCCTCGCGCTCCGCGCCCTCGGCGCCCGTACGGCTCCCCGAGCCCGCCTCCTCCGGCTTCCCCGGCACCGTGACGGTCTTCGGCCACACCCGCACCGCCAGCTCCCAGCGCACCCCGAAGCGCTCCGCCTCGTCCCGGTCGATCCCCGCGACCCGGCACAGCGCGGCGACCGCCTGCCGGGGCGGCGGCTGGGTGGCGTTGAGGTAGCGCTGCCAGGAGGACTTGCTGTACGCGGTACGCGCCCCCAGCGAGACCAGGCTCAGGCCCGTGCGGTCCTTGAGCTGCCGCAACTGCTCCACGAAGTGCCGCACCTCCGGCGGCAGATCGTCGGGCAGCGGCTGCCACGCACTCATCGCTCACCTCCGAACCGGACCCGATCGGGTGACGATCCGGCAGGGCGCATTGGTTCCCGGACGGACCGGACGTAGCGGAACGGTCACTTCCGTGCCACAGCGCACTGACAGGCGTTGAACAGCCCCTTCGCCGTGCCCGAGGGTGGAACGCAGACGGCGGTCCGTCCTTCCTCGGGGGAGAGGACGGGCCGCCGTGATGCGCCGGAGCTAGTTCTCCACCGTGAAGTGCAGGGCGTCCTTCAGGAACGGCACCTGCAGCCACGGCTTCGGCTGAGCCATCAGGGCCAGCAGCACGATCGTGAGGCCCAGGACGCCGTACGTCACGATGTCGGTGAAGCGGGAGCGGACCGCGAGCATGCCGACGCTCGGCAGCAGCCAGCGCATCACCGCACCGGCCAGCAGGGCGCCGCCGATGAACAGGGTGCCGACGCGGAACACGTCGAGCGCGGTGATCAGCAGGCCGACCCCGACCAGCCCGAGGACGAGAAGGACCGGCCACTGCCGGGCGGGCGCCGGCAGGTCACCGGAGGCCGCGCGGCCGCCGCCCTCGGGGCGGGCCGTGTCCCGGGTGAAGAGGGGGAAGCGGCGGGTCGTCCGCCGGGGCACGCCCTGCGCGTCGGGCGCGCTCACCGGGTCCCGGACCTCGATCTCCTCGACGTCCTCGATCTCCTGCGCCTTGCCGGCGCCGCCCTCAGCCGACACTGCGCTCCGCCGCCTCGACCACGTTGACCAGCAGCTGCGCCCGGGTCATCGGACCCACGCCGCCGGGGTTCGGGGAGATGAAGCCGGCCACCTCGGCGACGCCGGGGTGGACGTCGCCCACGATCTTGCCCTCGGCGTTGCGCGAGACACCGACGTCGAGGACGGCGGCGCCCGGCTTCACGTCCTCGGGGCGGATCAGGTGGGCGGAGCCGGCGGCGGCGACGATGATGTCGGCGCGGCGCAGGTGCGAGGCGAGATCGCGGGTGCCGGTGTGGCACTGCGTGACCGTCGCGTTCTCGCTGCGCCGGGTCAGCAGCAGCGGCATCGGACGCCCGATGGTCACGCCGCGGCCGACGACCACGACCTCGGCGCCCTTGATCTCCACGCCGTACCGGCGGAGCAGGGTGAGGACGCCGTTGGGGGTGCAGGGCAGCGGGGCCGGCTCGTTGAGCACGAGACGCCCGAGGTTCATCGGGTGCAGACCGTCGGCGTCCTTGTCCGGGTCCATCAGCTCCAGGATGCGGTTCTCGTCGATGCCCTTGGGGAGGGGCAGCTGGACGATGTAGCCGGTGCAGGCGGGGTCCTCGTTCAGCTCCCGCACCACCGCCTCGATCTCCTCCTGGGTGGCCGTGGCCGGGAGCTCGCGCTGGATGGAGGCGATGCCCACCTGCGCGCAGTCGCGGTGCTTGCCGGCGACGTACTTCTGGCTGCCGGGGTCGTCCCCGACCAGGATCGTGCCGAGTCCGGGCGTGACGCCCCTCTCCTTCAGCGCCGCCACGCGGGCGGTCAGGTCGGACTTGATCGCGGCTGCGGTGGCCTTGCCATCGAGAATCTGGGCGGTCATGGCTCCCATCCTCCTAGATGACGCCCTCCCCGATCCAATCCGGGTCCGGCATGGCCTGCGTCACGTCATCTCCGCCCGAATCCCCCCATGATCAACGATGTTGCACTTGCACAACACATAGGGAATGCGGCTGGACAAGTAAGAGCAGACTAAAGAACGATGTGACGGCAGTGCCGCGGGCAGTACCGGGGGGACAAACCGCATCAGTAGACCTTCCTCCGCACCGTGCCGCGCGTCCCCGCACTCGGACAACGGAGGAAAGACCGCCATGAGTTTCGGCGACCCGAACAACCCTTACGGCCCGCCGCCCCAGGGCCAGCCCGGTTACCCGCCCCAGCAGCCGCAGGGCCAGCCCGGCTACGGCTACCCGCAGCAGCCGCAGGCCCCTGGTTACGGCTACCCGCAGGCTCAGCCCGGCTACCCCGGTTACCCGGGTTACCCCGGCGGGAACGCGATGGCCATGGAGATGCCCGGTCTGATGAAGACGGCGCGGGTGCTCCTCTTCATCATGGCCGGCTTCCAGCTTCTGATCGGCATCATCGCCGGAATCGCGATCGGCGCCGCCCAGGACGTGTCCAACGGCGTCGGCAGCGGCGACGACACCGACACCCTGGCCGGCCTCGGGTTCCTGTTCGCCGGTCTGCTGGTCGGCATGGGCGCCCTCTCCATCTTCCTGGGCGTCAAGTTCAAGAACGGTGGCAGCGGTATCCGCATCACCACCATCGTGTACGCGGCGCTGATGATCCTCGGCGGCATCGTGAACATCGTGAACGGCGGAGGCGGCTCCACCACCTTCGGCGGGCTCATCTCCCTCGCCATCGCCGGCATCATCCTCGCCTCGATGGTCAACGGCGCGGCGTCCGCCTGGTTCAACCGCCCCCGCTACTGACGGGCACCGGCCGGCGCGGAAAGCGCCGTAGCCAAGGCACAGTTCACGCCAATAAACGCCGAGGGCCGTGTCTCACCTGATTGAGGGGGACACGGCCCGGCCGCGTCGCCCTACTCTGACGTGGGTAGCCGTCAGGCACGGGGAGACGCACCTTGTACAGCATCATCGTGGTACCTCCGCCGACCACGGAGGACGAGAACCGACGTACCCAGCTCCGGCTGGCGCCCGGCGAGCGACTCGGCTTCGGGCGATCCGTTTCCGACAACGATCTGGCGATCGCGCACGACGGAGTCTCGCGCAGAGCCGGTGAGATCACCGCGCAGGGCGCCTTCTGGATACTGAGCAACCTCAGCCGGGAGCAGACGTACGTCGTCGAGAACCCGGAAGGCGCGGGCGAGCACATCAAGGTCGGGCCGGGGCGGCTCGACGCGCCGATCCCGTTCGAGTTCTCGCGGATCGTGCTGCCCGCGGCCGGCGATCTGCTCGCCATCGAGGTGTGGGCGCCGCGCCACGACTACCTCAGCTCCGAGGGCGGACCGGACGGGGCGACCACCGCGCCCGCCTTCTCGGTGGACCCCACGAAGCGTTACTTCGCCGTCCTGGCCGCCCTGTGCGAGCCCCGTCTGCGCGGCGAACCGCACGCGGCGCTGCCGACCGTCGACCAGGTCGTGGACCGGCTGCGCCCCATCTGGCCGGCCGCCTCGCGCACCTCGGTGCAGTGGAACATCGACTACCTCGCCGTGAAGCTGCGGCTCAAGCCCGGCCCGGAGACCGCGGACACCGGCCCGCGGCTCAACGGCAAGAAGGAGTCACTGGTGTCGCTGGCGCTCCGGTTCGACCTCGTACGGGAGGACGACCTCGTCGTCCTCAGCGAGTCCGCTCCCGGCCGGGTGACGCGGTGACCGAGCCCTACGCCGTGCCGGTGCCCAGGGGGTACCGGGTGGGGGCGTGGGAGGTGCGCGAGCCGATCGCCACGGGCGCGTTCGGGAGCGTCTACGAGGCCAGACGCGTCGGCGAGGACGGGGACCTGCCGAGAACGGCGGCCCTGAAGTTCCTGCCCACCGGCACCGGAACCCCACGCCAACTCACCCACCTGCGCGAACTCGTCGAGCGCGAGGTCGAGTTGCACCGCCGGCTGAAGCAGCCGCGGCTGATCCGGATGTACGACACCCTGACCGTGGACGACGCGGAGCGCCCCGCCCTCGACGGCGCCACCGTCCTCGTACTGGAGAAGGCGGAGGGCTCCCTGTCCGCCCTGCTGGCGGCGCGGCCGCGCCCCGAGGCCGGCCCGGCTCTGCTCGCGCAGATCTGCGAGGGGCTGGCCCAGCTGCACCACGCGGGCTGGGTGCACGGCGACCTCAAACCGGCCAACGTGCTGCTGATGGCGGACGGTTCGGCCCGGCTCGCGGACTTCAACATGGCCGCCGAGCTGGAGGGCACGCACGCGTACACGCCCGCCTTCTCGACGCCCGACTACACGCCGCCGGAGCTGCTGTGGTCGGAGATCGGTGAGCGGGGCCGCCGGATCCGCCCGTCGGCGGACGTCTGGGCGTTCGGCGTCCTGGCGCATCTCGTCCTCACCGGCTCCTTCCCGCTGCCCGGCGGCACCCCGACGGCCCGCCGCGACGCGGCCGCCGCCTACGCGCGCGGTACCGACGACCTGCGGCTGTCCCCCGAACTCCCGGACGTCTGGCGGGAGATCGTCCGCGACTGTCTGACCCGCACGCACGAGGACCGGGCCGGCACCCAGGACCTGCTGCGCCGCGTGGAGGCCGCGGCCGGCACGGGCCGCTCGCCCCGGCTGCCTGCCCTCCTTCCCCGCCGCCGCTCGCGCCGTACGACGGTGCTGGCCGCCGTGTCCGCGGTGGTGGCGGTGTCGGCCCTCGGGTACGGCATCAGCACCTGGGCCGGCGGTGGCGGCGACGACGGCCCGACCCCGGGCCGCCAGGGCACGAAGGTCGCCGCCGCCGACTACGGCGCCGCCGAACTCCGCACGGACAAGGGCATCCCGGTGGCCTACCGCCGTCTCATCGTCGACTCGGCCCACGACTGCGTCCAGCCGGAGGTCACGCCCGCGCTGATCGCCGCCCTGCTGAAGGCGGAGAGCAACTTCGACCCGGACCTGTCCGACCCTTCCGTGGGCAAGGAGGGCGAGTACGGCATCGCCCGCTGGACGCCGAGCCTGCTGCGCTGGTGGATCCGCGCGGACGGGGTCCCCGCGGAGGAGACTCCCCGGCCGCCCCTCACCCCGGCCGAGTCCATCCCGGCCGTCGGCCGCTATCTCTGCTACATGGAGCCGCTCCTGAGGCAGAACGGGCTGTCCGGCGACCGCCAGGTGCTGCTGGCGGCCGCCTACCGCACCTCGACCAAGGTCGTGAACAACACGGGCGGCGTTCCCCCGAAGTACCGCGACTACGCCACCCGCGTCGCCCACTACCTCAAGGAGTACACGCCGCCCGGCAAGACGTGACCCTGAGAGTTCTCAGGTACCGCCCCCGCGGACCGGACGCCATCGTGGCAGCACCGGTCTCCGGTTCGCTCGGGGGAGGGCCGGAGGCCGTTCTCCCTCCACAACCCGCCGGCAAGAGCCGCTGGGTGCTTGCTAATTGCGGTGATCGCGGAAGAGATCGCTGGGAGGATACGAACATCCGCGCATCCCGTGAACAAGGAAGGTCGTTCCTACGTGAGACGCAGCCGTATCGCCCTGACCCTCGTGGCCACCGCCCTGACCCCGGCTCTGCTGCTGGCGACCCCGGCGTTCGCCGCCGGCTCGGCCCCGTCGCCCGCCGCCACCGCGGTGACGGTCTCCGGCGTCGACGAGATGTCCGACGACGACGTCCGCGTCGCGATCATGCGCATCATCGCCGACCCGAACACGGGCAGGGCCGTCTACGCCGCCGCGCAGAAGGCCATGGACGGCACGATCGAGGACCAGCGGTACTTCCTGGAGACGGGACGCTGGACGGCCCAAGCCGAGGACGACCGCGTCGCGATCGCCCGCATCCTCGCCATCGCCGACCCGAAGACCGACCGGGGGGTCATCAGGGAGGCCAACGAGGCGCTCGACGCCAACACGCCGGAAGCCCTGCGCGCGTTCCTGGAGACCGGCTACCGCCTCGCACGGGCCGAGGACGACCGCGTCCGCGTCGCCCGCATCCTGGCCGACCCGACGATCAGCGACGCGCTGCGGGCGGCGGCGGAGGCCGTGATCGACGGAACGCCGGAGGAGTTGCGGTACTTCATCGAGGTCGGGCGGTACGAGGTCGACTAGAGCGACTTGACGAAGAGGGCCCAGGCGCGGGTGGGGAACATCAGCGCCGGGCCCTCTGGGTTTTTGGAGTCGCGGACGGGGGTTATGCCGGGGAGGTTGTCGGCGACCTCCACGCAGTCGGCGCCGTCTCCGTCGCTGTAGCTGCTCTTGCGCCAGGTGGTTGAGCTCAGGTCAATTCCCCTGCTGCGCTTCATGTCTGTAGTTCCTCGCTGCTTCCTCGATCAAGGCCAGGGACGCCTCGGGCGACAGTGCGACGGCCTGAGCAGATCGTACCTACGGCGGTAATCCTTCACGAGGGCCGGAAAGTCGGCGATCTGCCCCTGGAAACTGGCCTCCGTCCACACCAGTGGGGGCGCGTCGGGAAAGGTCATGATCTTGGCCATACCGAACATGAGTGGGTGCACGGCGGTCGTGTCCGGGACGATCTGCAGAACGCTGCTTGTGGACTGGACCACTTCCAGGATGTGCTCCAACTGCTCGGCCATCCCCTCCGGGGAAAGCACGCGCCTACGGACGATCTCCTCACGGAGGATCCCCCAGTAGGTCGGCCGGTCCGCCCGGTCCCACAGCTCCGCCCGCTTCAACCGCGCACGGACAAGCTTCTCGATCCGCTCAGGCGACGGTTGCGAGTCGCCGTGCTGCATGAGACCCCTCATGTACGCCTCGGTCTGAAGAAGACCCGGGACGAGGACGGGCGCCCACTCCTCCAGGGTCTCCGCCGCCTTCTCCAGATCCGGCACGTCGGCGTAGTAGAGCGGATGCCCCTCCCTCCGCGCCTTGGCCGCGTCTTCACATCGTCGCTCGAAGAACCCGTCCGTCCCCAGCCGTTGATCCACATGCCGGGCGAAATCGATCGGCATCCCCCGCTCACCGCGCTCGATCTGGCTGAGGAAGGAGATCCCCCGGAAGCTCCCCTCCACCAACTGTTGAAGCGTCAGCCCGGCTTGCTCCCTCCTGTAGCGCAACTCGGCGCCGTAGAAACAGGCAACACTCGTCGACGCGTCGGGATCCTTCTTCGCGGGCACAACCCACCACCGCCGTTTCTCACTTGCTCGTGCACACACGAAACCCCTTTCACGGTACGCAACTTCACGCCAGCCTGTGAGCGATTCGTCACAGACCGCACACGGAGGCGTACCTCATGCCCGATACCCACCTCGAAGAACTCCGCACCGCGCTGGAAGCGAACGGCATCACGCTCCCCTCCCTCGGTATCGACCTGCCCTCCTTCACCGCGCTGCCCGCACGCCCCCTCATCGCGCTCGGAAACTGCAATCTCGCCACGGCCGAAACGCTGGCCGCCGCCCTCCGCAGGGCGGCCGAACGATGATCGAACCGCTCGTTCTCGAACTGCTCGCCCTCCCCAAGGCCGTACCGGAGGTACGCCGAGCCGTCCGCGATCACCTCGGCGCGCCCTGCCCCGAAGTCCAGCTCTGTGTCAGCGAGTTACTGAGCAATGTGATCACCCACATCGGCGAGGCCACCCCGGTCACCGTCCGCCTGTTCCTCACCCCGGACGGCCGCACCCGCCTGGAGGTGACCGACCCCCTGCCCTACTCGTGGCTCGTCCTGCGCAACCCGGCCCTCGACGAGGAGTCCGGACGCGGTCTGCTGCTCCTCGAAGCCATCGCCCTCCGCTGGGGCGTCGAGCAGAACGCCCACGGCAAGACCGTCTGGTGCGAGCCTCCGGTTCCGGGACCCTAGGTCCAGAAGACGGTTCCCCGCTCGCCGCTCACCGCCAGGACCGAGGAGTCCGGAGAGAACGCCACGGCGAAGACCGGGCCGTTGCATTCGGTGAGCGGCTCGCCGACGGGTGCCAGGGTGTCCCGGTCCCACAACTGGACGAAGCCGTCGTCGCCGCCGGCGACAGCGAGGAGACGACCGTCCGGGGAGAACGCCACGGCGAAGACCGGGCCGGTGCGTGGGAGGGGATCGCCCACCGGCTTGCCGCTGTGTGGATCCCACAGCCGCAAGGCGTCCGGTCCTCCGGTGGCGAGCAGACCGCCGTCGGGAGAGAACGCCACCCAGTAGGTGCCGTCCCCATTGCGGGTCAGGAGCTCACCGCTCGCCGGTCGGGTTGCCGCGTCCCACAGCCGCACCGCGCCGGGCCCGCCCATCGCGAGGAGGCGACCGTCCGGCGAGAACGCCACCGAATTGACCGCGTCGTAGTGACTGAGACGTTCGCCGACCGGGGTGTGCGTGGCCTGGTCCGCTAGCCGCACACCGTGTCTGTCGCCGCTGGCCAGCAGGGCGCCGTCCGGAGAGAAGGCCAGGGCGTGGACGGTGCCGTTGTGGGGGATTGGGTCGCCGACCGGCGTGCGGGTGCAGGCGTCCCACAGCTGGACCATGCCGTTGGCGCCGCTTGCCAGGAGCCGACCGTCCGGAGAGAACGCCAACGACGAGACGGTGCCGCTGTGTCCGGTCATCGGGTCTGCGATCGGGCGACGGGTGGCCAGGTCCCACAGCAGCACGCCTTCGGCACCGCCGGTCGCGAACAAGGCACCGTCCGGAGCGAACGCCACGGCTCGCACCAAGAAGTACGTGTCGTCGAGCAACCCGATACTAGCCGCGGATCCACGGTGCATCGCGCCCACCACCATCCGCGCGGCGAGCGAGGAGGGCGCCGCCGCGGGGCGTGCCGGTCGGCTGCCGGTCGCCCGCCGCCAGAGCCGAACCCTGCCGTTCTTACTGCCGGCGGCGAGTCGACGGCCGTCCGCGGAGAACGTCACCGAGACGACTGCGGAGTCGTCAGCGGAGTAGTCCGCGATGAGAGGGTCGCCGATCGGAGTGTGGGTTCCCGGGTCCCACAGCCGCACGGTGCCGTCGTCGACACCGACCGCGAGGTGTCCGTGTGGAGAGAACGCCACGGAGAAGACCGGACTCTTGTGTTCCAGGGGCTCGCCGACCGTCTCACCGGTCGCCACGTCCCACAGCCATACGGTGTGGTCACTGCCGCCGACGGCGAGGAGACGTCCGTCCGGGGAGAAGGCGACCGAGGAGACCGTGCCTTCGCGTCCGACCAGGGGTTCTCCGACCATGGCGAAGGTCGATGCGTCCCACAGCCTCACAATGCCGTCGTTACCGCCGGTGGCGAGTAGGCGACCGCCCGGGTTGAACTCGATAGAGGACACCGCGTCGTGATGCGCGTCGAAGACTTCACCGACGGATTCTCGGGTAGCCGCGGCCCACTGGCGCATGGTGCCGTCGGCTCCCCCGGTGAGGAGATGGCGCCCGTTGGGCGAGAACGCCATGCAGCGGACCGTGCTCGTATGCATGAGCGGTTCACCGACCAGGGTGCGAGTGGACGGGTCCCACTGGTGCACGGAACGCTTGTCGTCACCGACGGCAACCAGGCTTCCGTCCGGCGAGAAGGCAAGCGAGAGGACCGAGGTGTAGGAGCCGGGTGCGGGGAGGGGTTCACCGACGGGGAGGACCCTGGACGAATCCCACAGCCGTACGCTCCCGGAAAGGCCACTGTTCCCGCCCACCGCGATCAGGCCGCTGACCGGGGAGAACACCACGGAACAGACCCGGCGGTGCGTGGCGAAGGGCATGCCCATCGGCACGTACCGAACGTCCCCGATGGGCGCGTCATAGTACGGGTCTTCGGCGGTTTCGCGGGGCTGGACGATGAAAAGCCGCTCGGTGTGCACAGGCGGCGGAGCGGATTCGGGCTCGGACTCGATCTCGTGCTCGATCGCGGGCTCGGTCTCGGGGGCCGGACTACTCTCGTGATCCAGCTGCGGCGGTTCGACCGGCGGCAACGGTTCCCGGGTCTGCCGGGCCGGTTCGGGTCGGGCGCGTCTGGGCCGTAGCGCGATCAGACGCTTGCCGTTCGAACGCCATGGCTCCAGAGCCTTTGAAGTGTGATGCGGCGCGGGACACTCCTGCCCGTACTGGTCCCAGGACATCAGAGTCCGCACGAGCAGCATCAACCGGTCGATGCCGATGTGTCTGCCTCTGAACGCGTCGCTCAGCGTCGCCTTGGGCAGCGATTTGCGGAACAAGACCAGGGCGCGCTCATCGATGACGCGGTAGGACTTCTCTCCCCGGTCCGCGCGCAGCTCTCGCAGCGCCCGCCCCTGCGCCTCCAATGCCTTGTCGTACGCGTTCTCGTCATGCTGTCCGCTCTGGCGCTCATCCATGGTGTCGGGCCCCCTCGTACTGTGCTGGGCAGGGTAGAGGGACCGCGGCCGAACGGCACCGAACTTCAGCGAACAGACCCGAACCGGGCCTCGGACGGAGGCGGTTCGGCCGAACGCTGATCTCGAATGACTTCGTTCGACCAGCTCAAGCCATGGCACCGGGCAGGTCCACAGTCGATGCATGACGAACACCCAGAACCAGCAGTCCGCCAACGGACCCGCATCCGAACCGCCGTTCCTGTCCCTTCACACCGCCGTCGTCCTGCTCGCCGCGCTGGCGATCGGTCTCGCCATCGGCGTCCTGACAGCGTTCACCGGCGTGCCCGGTGCGGCCGCAGTCATCGCCGGGCTGACCACGACCGGCGCGAGCATCCCCGTCCTGCGCTCCCTCATCCGTTGACGGTCATCACGGCGGGGTGCCACCGCCCGTACGTGAGTGCACCACGTACGGGCGGACGTCGTGAGCGGTAGCCTTTCGTCAACTTGTGTGACGCGAGCGCACGTTGTGAGAAGGCAGCACATCGGGGGAACCCATGTCAGACGAACGGCCGACGCCGCCGCGCCCTCCGGCGTCCGAGGGCGCCGCATTGCAGCAGGCTGGGGCGAGTCCGCTGGGGTCCAGGGAACCGGGGCGGATCGGACCCTACATCCCCCTCGGCCTGCTCGGCAGCGGCGGTATGGGCCACGTCTACCTCGCCCGCCCCTCCGACGGCTCCCCCGGTCTCGCCGCCGTGAAGGTGATCCGGCCCGAGTACGCCGAGGACTCCCGGTTCCGGCGGCGTTTCGAGCGGGAGGCGGCCGTGCACGGCCAGGTGCACACCCCGCGCACGCCAAACCTCCTCGGCACCGGCTTCGACGACTCGCTGCTGTGGATGGCGACCCAGTACCTGCCGGGACTGAACCTCGCCGAGGCGGTCCGCGAGTGCGGCAGGCTGGAGCGCGGAGGCGTGTGGCGGCTGGTCGCGGAGATGGGGCAGGCGCTGTCGGCGCTGGCCGCCGCCGATGTCGTACACCGCGATCTCAAGCCGTCCAACGTGATCCTCTCCCTCCAGGGCGTGCACGTCATCGACTTCGGCATCGCCCAGGCCGCCGACAGCAGCGCGATCACCTCGACCGGGAGCCGGGTCGGCACCCCCGCGTTCATGGCGCCCGAGTACCTGCGCGAGGGCCGCTGCGACACCGCCTCGGACGTCTTCTCGCTCGCCGGGAGCCTGATCTACGCCGCCACCGGGCACGCCCCGTTCGGCGACGGAACGGGCGTCGACGTGATGCACCGGGTCGCCTTCGAGGAGCCCAAGCAGGAGATCATGGCCGAACTCGCGGCCGTGGACCCGGCGTTGGGCTCGCTCCTGGCCGCCTGCCTCGCCAAGGACCCGGCCGGCCGCCCCACGCCTCGGCAGCTCATCGAGGCCGCGACGGCCGCCGGACACCGTCACGGCGGGGAGGTCGTCTGGCACGAGCCGCTGGGCGCCCGGCTGCTCGCCCGGCGGCAGGCCTGCGACGTACTGGAGCAGGTCGCCGTGCACGAGACCGTCCAGTTGCGCACGCCGATCCAGCGGCCCGCGCCCTCCGGCCCCGGGTTCACCCCGCCGGCACCGCCCTCCTGGCAGCAGGCCGCCCCCGCCCCTGACGAAGCCGGCGGCCGCAGGAAGAGGAAGGCGTTGCTCGCCGTCGTGGCCGGGCTCGCCGTGTGTGCCGTGGCCGCGGGCGCCTACTTCGTCACCCGCCCGTCCCTCGACGAGACGGCCTCGGCCGCCCCGACGGCGGTCGGCAGTACGACCCCCGCCGAGAAGGGGGCCTCCGCCCCGCCCAGTTCGTCGGCCTCTCCCAGCGGCGAGAAGAAGAAGGATCCGAGCCCTCGGGAGTCGGCCCCCACGCCGTCGGCCAGCTCGGACACGGCATCCGGCGGCGACGCGGGCGGCCCTCGGGCCACCACCCCGGCCGGCCAGGTCACCGCCACCTCCGGCGGTAACGGGGGCGGTGGGGGCAGCACCCCGACCGCCACCCCCACCAAGACGGCGCCCACCACACCCGCGACCCCGCCCTGGATCACCCAGTGCACCTACTACTCGGGCACCGAGCTCACCGTGCGCGGCAACACGGGACAGCGCGTGGTCCAGGTGCAGTGCATGCTCACCCAGCGCGGCTACAGCGTCGGCGCCTCGGGCGTCGACGGGGAGTTCGGCGACGCGACGCTGGCCGCCGTGAAGCAGTTCCAGAGCGCCAAGGGCCTTGAGGTGGACGGCGAAGTGGGCCCCAACACCTGGGCGGCGCTGCGCAGTTCGACGTAGGAGTCGAATCCGCGCGGCGCCGCCCGGGTCGGGTTCTTCCGTTCGCGTCAGTGGAAGAAGTGGCGCGTCCCGGTGAAGTACATCGTGACGCCGGCCTTCTTCGCGGCCTCCACGACCAGCTCGTCACGGACCGAACCGCCCGGCTGGACCACGGCCTTGACGCCGGCCTCGGTCAGGATCTCCAGGCCGTCGGGGAAGGGGAAGAAGGCGTCGGACGCGGCGTACGAACCCCGCGCGCGCTCGGCACCGGCCCGCTCCACCGCCAGCTTCGCGGAGTCGACGCGGTTGACCTGGCCCATGCCGACGCCGACCGAGGCGCCGTCCTTGGCGAGGAGGATCGCGTTGGACTTGACGGCCCGGCACGCCTTCCAGGCGAAGGCGAGCTCGGCCAGCTCCTCGGCGGACAGGGCCTCGCCCGTCGCGAGGGTCCAGTTGGCCGGGTCGTCGCCGTCGGCCTGGAGGCGGTCGGTGACCTGGAGGAGGGCGCCGCCGTCGATGGGCTTGATCTCGACGGGGTTGGCGGGCGCGGCGGGAGCCTTGAGGACGCGGATGTTCTTCTTCTTGGCGAGGGCCTCGAGGGCGCCGTCCTCGTAGTCGGGCGCGACGATGACCTCGGTGAAGATCTCGGCGACCTGCTCCGCCATCTCCTTGCTGACCGGGCGGTTGACGGCGATCACACCGCCGAACGCCGACAGCGGGTCACAGGCGTGCGCCTTGCGGTGCGCCTCGGCGACGTCCGCGCCGACCGCGATGCCGCAGGGGTTGGCGTGCTTGATGATCGCGACGGCCGGCTCGGCGTGGTCGTACGCGGCACGGCGCGCGGCGTCCGTGTCCGTGTAGTTGTTGTACGACATCTCCTTGCCGTGCAGCTGCTCGGCCTGCGCGAGACCGCTGCCGCTGCCGTCCACGTAGAGGGCGGCCGGCTGGTGCGGGTTCTCGCCGTAGCGGAGGGTGTTCTCGCGCTCCCAGGTGGCGCCGAGGAAGTCGGGGAACCGAGAGTCGTCGACCGGGGCGTAGGAGGACGCGAACCAGCTCGCCACCGCCACGTCGTAGGCCGCCGTGTGCTGGAAGGCCTCGGCCGCGAGCCGCTTGCGGGTGGTGAGGTCGAAGCCGCCGTCGCGGACGGCCGCGAGGACGTCGGCGTAGCGGTCCGGGCTGGTCACGACCGCCACGGACGGGTGGTTCTTCGCGGCGGCCCGCACCATCGACGGACCGCCGATGTCGATCTGCTCGACACACTCGTCGGGCGTGGCGCCGGAGGCGACGGTCTCGCGGAACGGGTAGAGGTTGACGACGACCAGGTCGAACGGCTCGACACCCAGCTCGGCGAGCTGCTCGCGGTGGCTGTCCAGGCGCAGGTCGGCGAGGATACCCGCGTGCACGCGCGGGTGCAGCGTCTTGACGCGGCCGTCCAGGCACTCGGGGAACCCGGTGAGCTCCTCGACCTTGGTGACCGGGACACCGGCGGCGGCGATCCTCGCGGCCGTGGAACCGGTGGAGACGAGCTCGACGCCCGCCTCGTGCAGGCCGCGCGCGAGGTCTTCCAGACCGGTCTTGTCGTAGACGCTGACGAGCGCCCGTCGAATGGCCCGCTTGTTGCTCTCGGCGGTCACTGGATAACTACCTTTCGTCCCTCAATGTGATAGCCGTTGCGGGCGAGCCGCCCCACGACCTCGACGAGCAGCCTTCGCTCGACTTCCTTGATGCGCTCGTGCAGAGCGCTCTCGTCGTCCTCGTTGCGGACCTCGACCACGCCCTGCGCGATGATCGGCCCGGTGTCGACGCCGTCGTCGACGAAGTGGACGGTGCAGCCGGTGACCTTGGCGCCGTACGCGAGGGCGTCACGGACGCCGTGGGCGCCGGGAAAACTGGGGAGCAGTGCCGGGTGGGTGTTGACGAACCGGCCGCCGAAGCGCGCGAGGAACTCCTTGCCCACGATCTTCATGAACCCGGCGGAGACGACGAGGTCGGGCTCGTGGGCGGAGACCGCCTCGGCGAGGGCCGCGTCCCACTCGTCGCGGGTGTCGTAGTCCTTGACCTTCCGCACGAAGGTCGGCAGCCCGGCGCGCTCGGCCCGCGCCAGCCCCTCGATGTTCTCCCGGTCGGCGCCGACGGCCACGATCTCGGCGCCGTATCCCTCGGGACCGGCGGCGGCGATCTCGTCGAGGAGCGCCTGAAGGTTGGTGCCGGATCCGGAGACCAGCACGACGAGGCGCTTGGCACGCTCGGCCACGGGCATGGCGGCCACGGTGGGGCCCTTTCTCGGGGGTGCGTTTCTTCGTGCGGCCGGTGCTTTGTATTTCACCCTGTCCGTACGTTTTGTATATTCGTACGAATGCATCGCGCCCCGCGATACGGGGAAGTCTACGAAGCGGCCGACCGTCAGCAACGATACCGGCACTCCCGACGGCCCCCACGGGACGGGGGCGTGGCCGGAAGGTAGCGTCTGGGGGGAGCTGGCCCGGGAACGCGGTTGTGGTGCGGTGCGTTCATGAGGTGACAGCTCATGTCGGATCAGTCGTTCACCAAGGGGAAGACGCTCACTTGATGCCGGACCGCAGCTTGCGACTCCTCACGCTCCCCCCGCAGCCCCTGCCGGGAGGGCACAGCGGCGTGCTGCTGCGGGAGCGCCCCACCTCGCCGCCCGACGCCCCCTCCGGCGGGCAGCCCGGCGACCAGCAGGGCGGCGACGGCCGGAGGCAGGACGACAAGCAGGACGACAACCCCTTCGCGCCGCCCCCGGAGGGCACCCCTGACCGGCCGTGGCAGCCGCGCCGCCCGTCGGGCGAGGACGACTCCCGGGGATCCGACGAGGGCGGCGGGCGCTCGCCGTGGGGCAACCAGTGGAGCGACCGCCAGCCGGGCCGCTCCCAGGGCGGCTTCGGCGACAACCCCCGGCGCGGCCAGGACGGCCCCGGGGGCGGCGGCCAGAGCACCGGCGGCATGCGCTGGGACCCCACCGACCCCGCCCAGCGCCGGGCTCGCTACGCACTGCTGTCCGGGATGTGGGCCTTCTTCTTCGCCCTGTTCAGCTGGCCGTACGTGGCGCTGCCGCTGGGCGTGCTGGCCCTCTACTGGGGCATCAGCAGCCTGCGCGCCAAGCCCCGCACCCCCGACCCGGACAACCCGGCCCCGCAGAACTCCGGCCGCCCCCAGACGACGGCGGCGGTGAGTGGTCTGGTCACGGCGTCCCTCGCCATCGCGGTCGTAGCGGCCGGGTTCGCGGCGCAGGTGGTCTACAGCGACTACTACACCTGCCGCAGCGACGCCCTCACGAACGAGGCGCAGCAGGCGTGCAAGGAGCATCTGCCGAAGGAGCTGCGTGGGGTTCTGGGCGCGGAGAGCTGAGGCTCTGACGGTCTCCGGTTCGCCTGGGTCAGGGGGTGGCGGTCGGCGGCTTCGGCTCTGGTTCGCGCTCGGTGTCCGGTGACCCGGTGTCGGTCGCGGTCTGCGGGTCTGGTGTTTTCTGCTCGTCCGCCCGTGGGGGGCGTACATCCGTCTCCTCCGACGACTCCGCCTCGCCCTCCTTCACCTTTTCGTCGTCGCTCCAGGAGGCCGGCGGGGGCTCCGGCGGCGGGGCGTCGGGCGAGAAGCCCTCCGGCTCGAAGGTCGTGTCGTGGTCGTACGCCCCGTACGGAACGACCTCGCCGTGCCCCCCGGGCAGCGGCTCCTGAACACGGTTCTCGCCGTCCCCCGGCTCCTCCGCGCCCTCCTTCTCGGCCACCCGGGGCTTACCGATCCGCGTCCCCTGCGGCGCGCTCACCGCCACCACCCGGCGCGCCCGCGTCCCGCTCACCGAGCCCGGCAGGTCCCCCTGACCCGCCCAGCACCGGAAGCCCCGCGCCAGCAGCGCGACGGGCACGGCCACCACCGCGACCCACACCAGCGCCGCCGCGGCGGTCTGCCACCACACCGGCCCGAACCGCGCGAGCGCGCCCACCCCCAGCGGCCCGCCCGACAGCGTCGCCAGCGCGGCGACGGCGACCGCGCAGAACCCGGCGGCCAGCACGGCGGTCACGGCCGTCCGCGCGGGGGCCCACGTCACCACGGGCGCCTCCGCCTCCACTTGAGCCCCCTCGCCCCACCGTGCCGCGAACAAGCCCACGACCACCCCCGCCAGAAGCGGCACCGCACCGACCGCCCACCACGGCGGCCCCGCCGCCCCCGCCTCCGGTACCGCCTCCAGCAGCGGGAACGGCGGCAGCATCGGCGCCGGGGACGAGGAGAACGGGCCCACGGCATGCCCGGCGCCGAGCAGGAACCCCGGCCCGAGGGCGTACGACGCCGCCCACATCGCCGCGTTCGGGACGAGGGACGCGCACAGCAGCAGGACCGCGAGCCGTCCCGACCACCCGTCCGTCAGTTCCAGGAACGACCCCCGCACCGCCACGCCGTGCCACACCAGCGCCACGCCCACCAGCAGCGCCCCGCCGCCGGCGAGCGCGCCGACCCCGGCCCCCGCCGCCCGCGCCGCGGTGGCGACCCGGGCGCGGCCCTCCACGCCGGGCACCAGCCGCCGTACGCGTGCCGGCAGCACGACCAGCAGGCCGTCGACCACCTCGGGCCGCCGCTCGCACGCCGCCCACACCCCCACCCCCGCCGCGACCATGGCGACCAGGGGCACCCGCACCACCGTCCACATCCACGCGGGCCGCAGTTCACCGCCCGCCGCGTAGAGCGCGGCGCAGAAGCCGACCCCGAGGTATCCGAGGACGACGCCCGCCCATGCCGTACGGATCGACACCAGCGGCACCCCCTCGCCCCCGTCGGCGGCGGCGTCCCGGGCCGCCCGGTGCACCAGCCACGCCGGTAGCGCGAGCAGCAGCAACGGGGTGACACCGACCGGCGCGGGGACGCCGGAGAGGGTGTCCATACGGACCAGTTCGGCGCCGTGCGCCAGCAGCCACAGCACGGCGGCGATCCGCAGCGCGCCGCCGGGTCCGCCGTCCGCGTACGGCGAGCTGATCCACAGCGCGATCACCATCACGGCGAACACACCGAGCCCCAGCCCCGCCGCCACCGCACCGCTGAAGAGACTGGCGCCCAGGCCGGGCGTTCGACGGTGAAGGCGCATGAGCAGGGGCGTTCGACGAGCGGTCATCTCGATCACGCACGCCATGCTCCCAACGACACGCGCTTTTCCGGCGTAACGGGCGAACCCCCGAAGTGTCGCTCAATATATGTTTATGTACTTTTTCGGACAAAGGAGTGTCCGGTGACACAGGGTCAGGTGGAAGGCGTCGGCGTACCCGAGGGCCGGCTCACCCCCGCCCAGGCCTTCGACGCGCTCTACGCCTTCAGCGCCCCCTCCCTCGTACGGCAGACCTATCTGCTCTGCGGGCGCCGCGAACTCGCCCGTGAGTCGGTCGAGCGGGCCTTCCAACTCGCCTGGCAGCGCTGGCCGGAGGTGGCCCGCGACCGGGATCCCGCGGGCTGGGTGCGGGCGACGGCGTACGACTTCGCCCTCTCCCCCTGGCATCGGTTCCGCCCCCGCTACCGGCACCCCGAATCGCCGCCCTCCGACGCCTCCGACCGTGCCCTGCTGGCCGCACTCCTCCAACTGCCGCCACCGCAGCGCCGTACGCTCGTCCTCTACGACGGTGTCGGCCTCGACCTGCCCGAGACGGCGGCCGAGACGGAGGCGAGCACTCCGGCCGCCGCCAACCGCCTGCTGCACGCCCGCACCGCGGTCGCCGCCCGACTGCCCGATCTGTCCGACCCCGCCGTACTCCACGACCGGCTGGCCGAACTGGCCGCCACGGAGCGCCTGCGCGCGGCCAAGCCGACGACGGTCCGCGAGGGCAGCGAACGCCGGGCACGCTTCTGGACGCGGGCGGCGATCGCCTTCACGGTGGCCCTCATCGGCACGACGGCCCTGACGCTGCGCACCGCCCCCACCCGGTACGAGCCCCCGGTGCCGTCGGGGTCCACGGTGCGGGGCGTGCCGCCCCGGATGGCGCCGGGGCCGCTGTCCGAGCGGGAGCTGGAGCTGCGCGCGAAGCTGCGGGAGGACTCGCGGCACGGGCCGCAGCGGCTCGCGCCGCAGCCGCTGTGAGCGTGCGCACCGGACGGGGAGAACGCCGGTGGGCCCGCCCCCATGCCGGGAACGGGCCCACCAACGATCAGCCGAATGCCGCGAGTGCGGTCAGCCGCCCAGGATCTCGCGCGCGAGCTTGGCCGTCTCGGTCGGCGTCTTGCCGACCTTGACGCCCGCGGCCTCCAGGGCCTCCTTCTTCGCCTGCGCCGTACCGGACGAACCGGAGACGATGGCACCCGCGTGGCCCATGGTCTTGCCCTCGGGCGCGGTGAAGCCCGCGACGTAACCGACGACCGGCTTGGTCACGTTCTTCGCGATGAAGTCCGCGGCCCGCTCCTCGGCGTCGCCACCGATCTCACCGATCATGACGATCAGGTCGGTGTCGGGGTCGGCCTCGAACGCGGCGAGCGCGTCGATGTGCGTGGTGCCGATGATCGGGTCGCCACCGATGCCGACGGCGGTCGAGAAGCCGATGTCACGCAGCTCGTACATCATCTGGTACGTCAGCGTGCCGGACTTCGAGACCAGACCGATGCGGCCCGGCTTGGTGATGTCGCCCGGGATGATGCCGACGTTCGACTGACCCGGGGTGATGATGCCGGGGCAGTTCGGGCCGATGATCCGGGTCTTGTTGCCCTTCTTGCCCGCGTACGCCCAGAAGTTCGCGGAGTCGTGCACCGCGATGCCCTCGGTGATCACGACGGCCAGCGGGATCTCGGCGTCGATGGCCTCGATGACCGCGTCCTTGGTGAACTTCTCCGGCACGAAGATGACGGAGACGTTGGCGCCGGTCTTCTCGATGGCCTCCTTGACGGTCCCGAAGACGGGTACCTCGGTGCCGTCGAAGTCCACGGTCTGACCCGCCTTGCGCGGGTTCACGCCGCCCACGACCTCGGTGCCGTCACCGAGCATGAGCTTGGTGTGCTTCATGCCCGTGGCGCCGGTCATGCCCTGGACGATGACCTTGCTGTCCTTGTTGAGCCAGATAGCCATGGTGTTTGGTGTCCTCGTCCTGAGTGCTTACTTGGCGGCGTGGGCCAGCTCGGCGGCCTTGTCGGCCGCGCCGTCCATGGTGTCGACGCGCTGGACCAGCGGGTGGCCTGCGTCGGTGAGGATCTGCCGGCCGAGCTCGGCGTTGTTGCCGTCGAGGCGGACGACGAGCGGCTTGGTGACGTTCTCGCCGCGGTCCTCGAGGAGCTTCAGGGCCTGGACGATGCCGTTGGCGACCTCGTCGCAGGCGGTGATGCCACCGAAGACGTTGACGAAGACGGACTTGACGTCCGGGTCGCCGAGGATGATCTCCAGACCGTTGGCCATGACCTGGGCGGAGGCGCCACCGCCGATGTCCAGGAAGTTGGCCGGCTTGACGTTGCCGTGCTTCTCACCGGCGTACGCGACGACGTCCAGGGTGCTCATGACGAGACCCGCGCCGTTGCCGATGATGCCGACCTCGCCGTCGAGCTTGACGTAGTTGAGGTTCTTCTCCTTGGCGGCGGCCTCGAGCGGGTTGGCCGCGGCCTTGTCGTGCAGCTCGTCCCAGTCGTGGCGGAACTCGGCGTTGTCGTCGAGCGACACCTTGCCGTCCAGGGCGAGGACGTCACCGGAGGCGACCTTCGCGAGCGGGTTGACCTCGACGAGGAGGGCGTCCGACTTGATGAAGGTGTCCCACAGCGTGATGAGGACGTTCACGACCTTGTCGGCGACCTCGGCCGGGAACTTCGCGGCCTCGACGATCTCGCGGGCCTTGGCCTCGTCCACGCCGTCGATGGCGTCGATCGCGATCTTCGCGACGGCCTCCGGGCGGGTGGCCGCCACCTCCTCGATCTCCATGCCGCCCTCGACGGAGGCGATGGAGAGGAAGGTGCGGTTGGCACGGTCGAGGAGGAAGGAGACGTAGTACTCCTCGACGATCTCGGGCGCGGTCTCGGCGATCATCACCTTGTGGACCGTGTGGCCCTTGATGTCCATGCCGAGGATGTCCGTCGCGCGGGCTACGGCCTCGTCCGGGGTCGCGGCCAGCTTGACGCCGCCGGCCTTGCCACGGCCGCCGACCTTCACCTGCGCCTTGACGACGGACTTGCCACCGAGGCGCTCAGTGGCTGCGCGGGCCGCCTCAGGCGTGTCGATGACTTCACCGGCCAGCACCGGTACATCGTGCTTGGCGAAGAGGTCCCTCGCCTGGTACTCGAACAGGTCCACGCGCTTCCGTCCCTATCAGTGATCTCGCGGTTCGTTGGATGCGTGGGCGTGCCGCGAGGGCAACGTGACGTCCGCCGTCTGTCACAGGGGAGGCGCACACGGTGTCCGAGCGCGCGGCATGTCCGTCTCGCAGGTTATCGCTGCTTGCGGAGGGCCCCTAAATCGAGGGTCACACCTGAGCGGTGATACCTGTCACATGATGCCGCGACCGGCAGGGATCACTGGCACGGCGTGCCGACTGTGAGGTGCCGGCACGGGACGAGGGAGGGACCTCACCGGGTTGGGGTTGACCCGGTGAGGTCCCTTGAACAGCCCGAAAGGGGCACGAATGGGCCGCCCCTGTGGGCTCCGGCCGGATGATCCCCACCCCAATGGGGGGCACCCGGCCCGTCCGCGAAGCTCCGGCCGGATCGGCCGACGGATTTCGGCCGTCCGGAGCCGTCTGCCACGCGGCGCCTGTCGGTCGCCACGCCTGCCGTGGCGAGGGGTGCGTCAGGCGCGGTAGGCGCCGCCGTCGTGGAGGTCCTGCGCGTAACCCGGCGTGACCGACTGGGCGACGTGCCGCACGCCAGTGGTGGCGTTGCCGGTCAGCGGGCCGGCCGAGTCCCGGACCGTCCAGGTCAGCTCGTCGGCGAAGGGCGCGACCTCGCCCGCGACGCCGTACGCGAAGGGGCCGACCTCGCCGACGACACCGCCCGCGAACGGCTCGACATCACCGGTGACGCCGTACGCCAGCGTCGCCGCACCGCCTCCGACGCCGTCCACAACCGGCCGCACGGTGTCCACGACGGGCTGTGCGACGCCGTACGCGAACGGCTGCACCTCCTCGGCGACGCCCCCGGCGAAGCCGACGGCCTGCCCGCTCACACCGTGCGCCAAGGGGTCGACGTGACCGACGACACCGTCCGCGAAGGGCCGGACCTCGCCCGTGACGCCGTACGCCAGCGCGCCCGCGTCGTGGCCGGCCTGCCCGGCGACCGGCACGACACCGTGCACGGCGGTGCCGGCGACGGGCGGCAGGACGCTGCCGGTGGCGTCCGCGGTGACCTGGCCGACCAGACCCGTGGCGTACGCGGGTACGTCGGTGGCGACCCCGTGGACGACCGGGTGCACGTCGGCGACGGCGCCGGAGGCCACGGGCCGGACGTCGGCGACGGCGCCGGAGGCGAGGTGCTGGACGTCGCCGACCGTGCCGTGCGCCACGGGCGGCACCTCCCCCACGGCCCAGCCGACGACCGGCTGGCCCCCCTCGACCGCACCGGTGGCCACGGGCCGCACACCCTCGACTGCCCCGGTGGCCACGGGCTGGACGTCGGCGACCACGCCGTACGCCAGCGCGGTCGCGGCGCCGGCCGTGTGCCCGGCGGTCCGCTCGACTCCGGCCACGGCACCCCCGGCGACCGGAAGGACGCCGTCCACCGCCTCTCCGACGACCGGACGCACACCGCCCACCGCGCCGAAGGCCACCGACTGGACGCTGTCCACCGCCTGAGCGGCGACCGGGTTCGCCCCGGCCACGGCATGACCGGCGGCGGGGACGGCACCGTCGAGGGCATGCCCGGCGACCGGCCCGACGCCCCCGACAACGCCCCCGGCCACGGGCAGCACCCCGGCCACGGCCTCGGCGGCGAACGGCGGGACGACCGCGTCGGCGGTCTGCTGGACGACCGGGGTGACGGTGCCGGGGACGGCGGCGACCGTGCCGACGACCCGCTGCTCCACACCGCCGACCGTGCCGGTGACGTGGCTCGGGACGGCGGCGACAGAGGCCTCGGCGGCCGCGGTCACGGCGGTGGCCCGGGCCGTGGCGGCGGACTTGGCGCCCGCCGCCGTGTCCCCGGCCTCGCCGCCGGCGTGGCCGACGACGGCACCCGCCCCGGCCGCGGTACGCCCCGCGCCGGCGACGGCGTACTGCGCCTTCGTCCGTACGACACCCTCGACGCCCTGCGCCTGCGCACGGGCCGCCGCCTGGGTCCCCTGCACCTTCGTCTGCGCGGCTGCGAGCGCCTGCTCCAGCTCGGGGGCGAAGGCGGCGAGGGGGCCGAAGAGGTAGTCGATGGTGCCGGGGTGGTGCGGCGTGTGCGGGGTGGGCAGGGTGGCCGCCGCGTCGTGCACGTCGGTGGTGGTGGCCGTGACGGTGGCGCTGACACCGGCCCCGGCCTGCGCGGCGGCCTTGCCGGTGCGAGCGGCCTTGGCGCCCTGGATGGCCTGGGCCGCGCCCTTCGACTTGGTCGTGACCTTCGCGTCGACGTAGCGGCGAGCCTGGTCGGCGGTGTTCGTGGACACGTGCTTGGCCGTTCCTGTGGTGGCGCCGACCGTGTCGGTTGCGGTGGCGGTCGCCTGGCCGGTTGTCTGGTCCGTGACGCCGTCGGTGACGCCGGAGAGGGTGTCCGTCACGCCGGAGACGACTCCGTTGACGGTGTCGGTGACGCCGCCGAGGAGACCCGGGGCGTCGGCGCTCTCGGCCGCCTCGGTCGCGTCGGTGGCCGTGTCCGGTGCGGACAGGGTGGAGGCGGGCAGCTCGTCCGCACTGGCGGCGGTCGAACCCAGCGCCCAGGCGCCGGTGACACCGGCGGCTATGACGATCGAACGGCGGATGTTCTTGTTCATGCGTGCGTCGGATCCCTAGATCTTGGGGCTCCGAAGGCCCCCGGAGCTCGCAGAGGCGAAGTGCTCCGGGACTTCGGACGGTTGGGGACATTCCGGCGCCGATTGCGGTCGCGGTCCGGGGAGTCGAGGACCAGCGGGACCTGGTACGGCGCCGGCGGCTTCCGTCCGGGGGATGTCCGGGGACATCCGGGAACTGGGGGGTCCGGACGGGCGGGCAGACCTGTTTCCGCCCCCGCGCGGCAGGTCTACGGCGGGGAGGCCGGCCTGGTCGCCTATGCGGGGGAAACCGGGATGTCCCGGTGCCTGTCCTTGATCTCGTCCGCGTCCGCACGAACGGCGGCACCGGCCACCAGCCCCCACGACACCCGCCGGTTCAACGAGACCGCGTGCGCGTCCCCGTGCCTCGGGGTACCGCTGTCACCGGCCGCGTGACCGCCCACCGCACCGCCCGGGTGCTCGGTCGGCGCCTGGCCGCCGGGGGCATAACGAGTGGGCGAGGTGCGGTGCTTGTGGCCGACGGCTGGGGAGTGCGCCGCGGTGACGTCGGTGATGTAACGGGGGCCGTGGGAGCGGGCGTCCACCGTGCCGGTACGCCCCTTGTCGCCGTGTCCGTCGGTCGGCGAGGTCCCGTCCGGCGCTGATGCCGAGCCCGGCTGCGGTGTCCCGGTGACGGGGGCCGGCAGCGTGTGGCCGGGCAGTGCGGGGAGGTCTGCGCTTGGCAGGTCTGCGCTTGGCAGGTCGGGGAGGCCGGGGAGGTTGGGGAAAGCGGGGAGGCCGGGTGCTGTCGGCAGTGCGGGCGCCGCCGTCAGCGGCGGCACCTTCGCCTGCACTTGGGCCAGCCCCTCGACGAGCCCCTCGGACACGGTCCGCACGACCTCATCGACCGGCTGGACGAATTGGGGGGCGGGTTGGGGTGCCTGGTACTGGGGCTCTCGGTGCTGGGGCTCCTGGTGCTGGGGCTCCTGGTGCTGGGGCTCCTCGACCTGCGGAGCGGCGTCCTGCCGAGGCCGGTCTTGAGCGGCTGTGTCATCGGTGGCCGGAATCCCAGGATCGGCCGACGGAGCCGGCCTGTCCGGCACGGTCAGGAGCCGCGACGACACGGTCGAGGCAACCGGGACAGCCGAACCGGACGGCGCCTCCACCGACACCCCGTCCGCCGCATACGCCCGCTCCCCGCAGAGGAGCCCGATCGCGAACAAACCACCCAACACGAGCGCCAGTCGCAGCGCACGCCGCCCGGCCGCGATGCGCAGGACGCGCACGGCGGCACCAGGCATGGTGGCTGACCGGGTCAAGGCGGGGTGGTCCTCCCGTGCGGCGGAACGAAGTACACGTGACGCGACGAGTCGGCTGGACGCGGTACGACGGGCGGCGCGAGGGGCGCACCGCAGATGAGGCATCGATCCTTGCACGCCCCTCCTGCGGTCGCGCAAGCCCCCCGCTACCGATGGGTACTCATGTCCGTTTTGCTGGCCGAAGCCGGTCGTCACCAGGTCGACAAATCACCAGCGGATCCTCGGCAGCGGCGCCCGTCCCGGCCCCGCCTCACACCGTGTCCGGCACCGGGATCGGCCGCTTCTCGATGGCCGCCGCCATCACCTCCGGAAACAGATCGGGCGTGCACGCGAAAGCCGGTGCCCCCAACGCGGCGAGCGCGGCGGCGTGGTCCCGGTCGTAGGCCGGCGCCCCCTCGTCCGACAGCGCCAGCAGCGCCACGAACTGCACCCCCGACGCCTTCATCGCCGCGACCCGCTTCAGCATCTCGTTCCGTATGCCTCCCTCGTACAGGTCGCTGATCAGCACAACCACCGTCTCGGCGGGCCGGGTGATCTGCGACTGGCAGTACGCGAGCGCCCGGTTGATGTCCGTACCACCGCCGAGCTGCGTGCCGAACAGCACATCGACCGGATCGTCGAGCTGGTCGGTGAGGTCGACGACCGCCGTGTCGAAGACCACGAGCCGCGTGTTGATCGACCGCATGGAGGCCAGCACCGCCCCGAACACCGACGCGTACACCACGGACGCCGCCATCGACCCCGACTGGTCGATGCAGAGGATGACCTCCTTCTTCACGGACTGCGAGGCCCGGCCGTACCCGATCAGCCGCTCCGGCACGACCGTCCCGTACTCCGGCAGGTAATGCTTGAGGTTGGCCGCGATGGTGCGGTTCCAGTCGATGTCGTGGTGACGTGGCCGGTTGATACGGGCGCTGCGGTCCAGCGCGCCGGTGAGCGTGGCCCGGGTGCGGGTGGCGAGCCGCTTCTCCAAGTCCTCGACGACCTTGCGCACGACGGCCCGTGCCGTCTCCTTCGTGGTCTCCGGCATCGCCCGGTTGAGCGAGAGCAGCGTGCCCACGAGGTGGACGTCCGCCTCCACCGCCTCCAGCATCTCCGGCTCCAGCAGCAGCGCGGACAGCCCGAGCCGGTCGATGGCGTCGCGCTGCATGACCTGCACGACGGAGGACGGGAAGTACGTCCGGATGTCCCCGAGCCATCGCGCCACGGACGGTGCCGACGCCCCGAGCCCCGCCGAACGGTCCTTCCCCGACTGTCCCTTGTCCTTCTTCCCGTAGAGCGCGGTGAGCGCCCCGTCCATCGCGGCGTCCTTCCCGGACAGCGCGCACCCGGTGCCGTCGGCGTCGTCCCCGCCGAGCACCATCCGCCACCGCCGCAGCCGCTCCCGCGCCGGGTCCGTCACTTCGCCGGTCATCGGCACGCTCCCTCTCGAGGCCGCTCCCACAACGGGATCACCGGCACGGTCGTCGTCCCGGGCCGGCCGCCCTGCGCCGCACCCCCACCCGACTGCCGCACAACGCCCACGCCCACGCCCACCCCCACAAGGTCGTTGTCCGCAGGGCCGCCGCTCCCGCCGCCCACTTCCGCCGCCACCCTGGGCGGCCCGTCGTCCAGCCCCAACAGCAGCCGCACCACCGGCAGTACGGCGTCCGCCCGCTCGGCATCGAGCTCCGCCGCGAAACCGGGTATGCCCGCACCGCCGCCCCCGGCGCTCACCCGCTGCCCCGGCCCGCGCCGGACCAGCTCGCCCAGGGTCCGCCGCACTCCCGTCTCGTACGCCGAGAACGTCCGCCGCAGCAGCGGCAGCACGTCCGTGAACGCCTCCGCCGACACTCCCGTCAGCCATGCGTCGACCAACCCGAGCAGCCGCTCGTCGTGCACGAGCAGCATCCCGCCGCCCGAACCGCCTCCGACGAACCCCTCGATCCACGCGGCCGCGTCCGCCGGTGGCGTCCCCGGCGACAACGCGAGCCCCATCAAACGCGCCGCCGCGTCCTGCGCCAACTCCCCGTCATCCAGCAACAGCCGCACGGCCCGCCCTCTGATGACGCCCGGCACGGTGTCCCGCCCGGACAGCACCCGAAGCACCAGATGCCAGCGCTTGCGCAGGTCACCGTGCCCGAGCGCGGGCGAGTCGGCGCCCCCACCCGAAGCCCCGCCCTCCTCCGAGGAGTCCTCGCCCGGGGCATGCCCCCCGGCAACGGCGCCCTCATCGCTCACCTCCGGCCGTCCACCCCGCTCCCCCGGAGTCACCACGTCCCTCAGCATCCCCACCGCCCCATGGACCGCGTCCACATGACGCCGCATCTCCTCCGCAGCGTCCGCGTCCAGCGCGGCGCAGGCCGGGGGCAGGCCGACGAAGACGCGCTCGGCGAGGCCGGCGGCGACCTCCGCGAGCGCACCGGTGTCCGTGCCGCGCACATCGCCGTAGCGCAGGGAGCGGACCAGCGCGGGGAGGGCCTGGGCGAGATGGCCGACGTCGGCGTCGAGAGCGGCCCGGTCGGCGAGAATCCGCATCACCGTGGGCAGCGCGTCCGGCAGTTCGGCCAGGAGGCACTGTTCGGCGAGTGCGGTGACGTCGGCGAGACCCTGCGCGCCCACCGCGTCGGCCTCCGCCTTGGCGGTCGTCGCCGCGTACACGGTGGTTCCCCACACCCCGGCCTCGGCGATCCGCACCGCCAGCTCGGGCTCCCACCGCAGCCGCCAGGTCTCCCGGAACGTCCCCGTGCTCCCCCGCGACGCCACCGGCTCGCCCCACTCCACGCGAAGCAGCCGCAGCTGGTGCAGCAGCCTGCTGCGCTCGGCGTCGTTCTCCTTGCGCAGGTCGAGCTCCAACTCACGCTCCAGCGCTTCGGGCTTGAGCCGCAACCGGCGCTGGATCCGGTCGAGGTCCCGCTGCAACGGCACCGCCGGCGCCGAGGGCGGCACCTCCCCCAGCACGTCCCCCACGACCAGCCGGTCCCGCACCAGCGCCAACGGCACGTCCGAGCCGTCGCACATCACGGCCCGCACCGCGTCGGTCGTCTCGCTCAGTCCGGGCAACGGGCGTCCGCGCATCGCGGCGAGCGTCTCCGCGAGCCGCACCGCCTCGATGACGTGTGCCGAGGAGACGATCCGGTCCTCGTCCCGCAGCAGCCCGGCCACCTTGGTCAGCCATCGCTCGACGGGCCGGTCCGGTGCGCTGAAGAGGTGGCCGTACCACCCCGGCGAGTCGATTCCCGCCCCGTACCCGCTGGCCCGGGCCAGCCGGCGGTGCGTCCACGGCACCCAGGTCATGTCGGCCTTGACCTTCGCCAGCCCCTTCAGCAGCGCCTTGTCGGCGCCCACCGTGCTCTTCTGCCGCAGCGCGGGCACATGCCACGCCCCGCACACCACGGCCACGTCGTCCCCGAACTCCCGCTGCGCGGCCCGCAACTGGAGCCGCATATGGGCCTCCCGCACGAGATCCCGGTCATGCCCCCCGCTCCCGTACGCCTCCCGCAACGCCCCCATGGCCTCTTCGAGCCCGAGGAACGGCGTGAACGCGTCGCCGTCCCCCACCCCCCGGTGCTCGACGACGTCCTCCCACCACCGCTCGGGATCGTCGTAACCTGCGACATCGGCGAGCACGGCGAGGGGATCGAGCCGCACGGCAGCGCGCGGATCACTCGCCTCGGCGGGGCCGTCGTCAGCGGCGTCGGTGTCGGCATCGAGCGCGGCCTCGTCCTCTTTCCCCCATGCCAGCGTGTGCGTGGCCGGAAGGTCGATGAAACGCGCCGGTACCTGGTGCTCCACGGCCCAGCGGATCGCGACCCACTCCGGGGAGAACTCGGCGAGCGGCCAGAAGGCCGAGCGGCCGGGCTCGTCCACGGCGTGGGCGAGGAGGGCGACCGGCGGTCGCATGGTCTCGTCGCCGGCGAGTGGGATCAGGGCATCGGCCTCGGGCGGCCCTTCGATCAGCACGGTCCGCGGCTGGGCGGCGTTCAAGGCGGCCCGCACGGCCCGCGCCGACCCGGGCCCGTGGTGCCGTACGCCGAGCAGCAGCGGTCCCGCCGGCTTGGCCGCCGCCGAGACGTCCGGGCTGCCGGGAACGCCCGCCTCCAGGCCCCCGTTCAGTGTCCCGTCCACGCCTGTCACACCCTCCCCCTCGATCCCAACTGTCCGCTGCCGCCACCAGTCACACCGTCGCGCTCGCCCCACGCCCTACGCACCAGGCCACCCCTCACAGCACGCCCCCTCTCTCCCGGATCCACCGGACGCATCCACCGACTCCCCCGCCGGACGCCGCCTCCGCGCCCCCTCCCGACCACACCGCGACCAGGAGAGGGCCCCTGGCCTCACCATCCCGGTCCCAGCCTCACCATCCCGGTCCCGGCGTCATCCGTCCCTCACGGCCCGCCCAGCTGGAAAGGGACTCGGCGGCGACCCGGAGGACGCCCCCTCGACGTCATGGCCCCTCGGCCACCGATCCGCTACCGGACTTCGATCCGCCGTTCGGGCGGCCCCACCCCAGGTCGTCCTCGTTCACGCGCTCACCTCCCGGCAGGCGCGATAGAAGTCGGTCCAGCCGTCCCGCTCGCGCACGACCGCCTCCAGGTACTCCTGCCAGATGACGCGGTCCGCCGCCGGGTCGCGGACGACGGCGCCGAGGATGCCCGCGGCGACATCACCGGGACGCAGCAGCCCGTCGCCGAAGTGGGCCGCCAGGGCGAGTCCGTTGGTGACGACGGAGATCGCCTCGGCCGTCGACAGCGTGCCGCTCGGCGACTTCAGCTTCGTACGGCCGTCGGACGTCACGCCGTCGCGCAGCTCACGGAAGACCGTGACGACCCGGCGGATCTCGTCGATGCCCTCGGGCACGGCCGGCAGGTCGAGGGAACGGCCGATCTGGTCGACTCGGCGGGAGACGATGTCCACCTCGGCCTCGACGCTCTCCGGCAGCGGCAGCACCACGGTGTTGAAGCGGCGGCGCAGGGCGCTGGAAAGGTCGTTGACGCCGCGGTCGCGGTCGTTGGCCGTGGCGATCAGGTTGAAGCCGCGGACCGCCTGCACCTCCTGCCCCAACTCCGGTATCGGCAGGGTCTTCTCCGACAGGATCGTGATCAGCGTGTCCTGCACGTCGGCCGGGATACGGGTCAGCTCCTCGACGCGTGCCGTCATCCCCTCCGCCATGGCCCGCATCACGGGGCTGGGCACGAGGGCGTCCCGGCTGGGGCCGTGCGCGAGCAACTGCGCGTAGTTCCAGCCGTACCGGATCGCCTCCTCCGGTGTGCCGGCCGTGCCCTGCACCAGCAGCGTGGAGTCGCCGCTGACCGCCGCGGCCAGGTGCTCGGAGACCCAGGTCTTCGCGGTGCCGGGCACACCGAGCAGGAGCAGGGCGCGGTCGGTGGCGAGCGTGGTCACGGCCACCTCGACCAGACGGCGCGGTCCCACGTACTTCGGTGTGATCACGGTGCCGTCCGGCAGTGTGCCGCCGAGCAGGTAGGTGGCGACGGCCCACGGCGACAGCTTCCAGCGCGCCGGGCGCGGACGGTCGTCCTGCGCCGCCAGCGCCGCGAGTTCATGGGCGAAGGCATTCTCGGCATGCGGTCGCAACGCCTCGGTCGGCTCGGTCTCCCCCGCTTCAACGGGCGTCGCTTCTACGGACACAGGCATGGCAAAGTCCCCCTCCAGCTCGGCCGGTTCAGCCGTTTCGGATCTGGCATCCACGTTGCACCACGCCACTGACAACGCGTTCCGACCTGCGCAAACGCCCTCGCGAGACCGTGCACGGGTTCGCCGCCGGGGCCGATTGTCAGTGGTGGGATCTACCTTCGATGTCATGACTCAGCAGGGGGTGCGCTGGACCGTGGACCAGGTGCTGGCGCTGGCGCCTGACGCCGCGTCACGCAAAGCGGGAAGCAAACTCGGCGCGGCGGGGCCGTGGTCCGAGGCGGGAAGTGCCGACGAAGGGACGGTGTGGGGGCTGTGCAAGGGCAGTGGCAGCAAGCCGTATCAGACGGTCATCGACCTCGCGGACGCGGCGGGGCCCGCGTACAAGTGCAGCTGCCCCAGCCGGAAGTTCCCGTGCAAACACGCGCTGGGGCTGCTGCTGCTCTGGGCGGGCGAGGACGGCGCGGTGACGGCGGGGCACCCGCCGGACTGGGCGGAGCAGTGGATAAAGGGGAGAAGGCAGCGCGCCGAGGAGAAGCGGACGACGGGCCCCTCCGGCTCCCCGGCCGGGTCCGCTGATCCGGAGGCGGCACGCCGCAGGGCGGAGCGCCGGGCCGTCCGGGTCACCGCGGGGGCGACCGAGCTGGAGCAGCGTCTGGCGGACCTGCTGCGCGGCGGCCTGGCCGGCGCCGAGCAGGCGGGGTACGGGCTGTGGGAGGAGACAGCGGCCCGCATGGTCGACGCCCAGGCCCCGGGACTGGCCGCGCGGGTGCGGGAGTTGGGGGCGATCCCGGCATCCGGCCCCGGCTGGCCGATGCGCCTGCTGGAGGAGTGCGCCCTGCTCCACCTCCTCGACCAGGGCTGGCTGCGCCGCGAGGGCCTGCCCGACGGCCTGGCGGACACGGTCCGCTCCCGCATCGGCCTGCCCGCCTCGGCCGACGGCCCGACGGTGCGGGACCACTGGCTGGTCCTCGCCCAGTACGACACGGCCGACGTGAAGCTGACGACACGCCGGATATGGCTGCACGGCGCCGAATCGGGCCGCACGGCACTGCTCCTCTCTTATGGCGCCGCCGGCCGCGCGCCGGAGCTGACGCTGCCGGTCGGGCTGGCCCTGGAGGCGGAGGTGGCGGCGTACCCGGGCTCCGGTCAGCTGCGCGCGGCCCTGGGCGAGCAGTTCGCGCCGCCCGCGCCCTCGGCCATACGGCCACCGGGCATGACGACGGCCGAGGCGACCGCGCGGTACGGCAAGGCGCTCCGTGACGATCCATGGCTGGACTCCGTCCCGGTGACCCTGGACAGGGTCGTACCGACGCCGGACGACGACTCATGGCAGCTCGCGGACGCCGACGCGGACACGGCCCTCCCACTCACCCCGGCCGCCCGTGCCCGTCCCGGCCTGTGGCGCCTGGTCGCCCTGTCGGGCGGTGCGCCGGTCAGGGTCTTCGGCGAGTGCGGCCATCGCGGCTTCACCCCGCTGACGGCCTGGCCGGAGGGGACGGGAGAGGCCGTACAGCTCTGCTGAGCGACGCGCTCAGCCACCGGGCACGCCCTTGCAGGCAGCACGAACGCAGAGAGGAACGACCCCATGAACAGTCCCTCCGTTCCCGTGGATTCGCCGGCGCCGAGCGCCTGGGAGGAGCTCGTGACAGCGGCGCTGCTCGGGACGGACCGGCGCACGCCTCCGGGCGGCACGCCGGGCCGCGAGGCACCGGTGACGCTGCTGGACGCCGCGGCCGTGCAGACCGTACGGCGGCGGGCCGGGCTGCGGCCCGCCCGAGCGGCCGAGCGCCCGCAGCCGGCCCCCGCCGATCCGCGACCGGCGCTGCCCCCTGCGGCCACCCGCAGGCTCGCGATGCTGCTGTCCGACCGGCCGGGCGTGTCCGGCGGCGGCCGCAGAGGCACGGCCCCCGACCTCGTGGAACTGCTGCCGGAGTGGCTCGCGACGGCGAACAGGAGAGGTTTCGCACCACCCCCCGAGGTACTGCCCGCCCTGCTGGACTCCGCGCGGGGACGGACGGACCTGCGCCCTGCGGCACTGTCCTTCGCGGGCCCGCGCGCGGTGTGGCTCGCCCGGCTCAACCCGGACTGGCGATTCGCCCTGCGCGCGACCCCCGGCGGAGGCGCGGCGCTGCCGCGTCTCGACGACGCGGCCGAGGTCGGGCAGCTCTGGCAGGAGGGGCTGTTCGCCGAGCGGGTCGCCCTGCTCGCCGCGATCCGGTCGCGCCAGCCCGCCGCCGCGCGCGAACTGCTGACCACGACCTGGGCGACGGAGCGCGCCGAGGACCGGCTGATGTTCCTCGACTCGCTCCGGGCGGGACTCGGCCCGCAGGACGAGCCGTTCCTGGAGCAGGCGCTGTCCGACCGGAGCCGCAACGTCCGGGCAACGGCCGCGGAGCTGCTGTCGGCGCTGCCGGACTCGGCACTCGCCGGGCGGATGGCCGTCCGAGCCGGAGCCTGCGTGGCGCTGGATCACACAGGCGAGCTCTTCGACGACGCGGCACAGGCACCCGACTCCACCCGGCAGTCACCACGCCCCACCACCCACCAAGCGCTGAACCACACAGGCACGGCACCGGACTCGACCCGGAAGACCCCGGTGATCGCCGTGGAGGCGCCGCACGAGTGCGACGCGGGCATGGAACGCGACGGCGTTGTGGCCAAGGCTCCGGCGGGCCGGGGTGAACGGTCGTGGTGGTTCGGGCAGTTGGTCGAGGCGGCGCCGCTCAGCACCTGGCCGGGCCGGCTCGGCGGCCGTACACCCCGGGAGATCGTGGCGCTGCCGGTCGCGGACGACTGGCAGGCCGAGCTGCACGCGGCCTGGTGCCGGGCGGCCGTACGGCAGCGGGACGCGGAGTGGTCCAGGGCGCTGCTCGGGTCGCCCTCGGCCCCGGAGGCCGGCGGCCCGGGGGCGGTGTCCCTGGCCGAGCGCGCGAAGCTGCTCGGCACACTGGGCCCCGCCGAGCGGGCCGAGTGGGTCGCCGGGTTCATCGCGACGCACGGTCTGTCGGAGGCGTTTCAGCTGCTGGGGGTCTGCGCGGTGCCGTGGGGCGCGCCGCTCGGGCGGGCGGTGGTCGACGCGCTCAACATCGCGCGGGACGCGGGGAGTTATCCATGGAGCTTCAGCGGAGTGATGGGCCTGGCCGAGCGCTGCCTCGACCCGGCCGAGGCGAGCCGTCTGGACGGCCTGCTGGCGGTACCGGACGAACCGGAGGACGCGTCGCCGGGGGCCGGGGGGTACTGGGCGGAGGCGTTCCAGCGGCTGGTGACGACCTTGCGGCTGCGGGCCGCCATGCTGGCCGAGCTGAAGTCATCCGGCCCCGCCACCGCGGACGGTCAACCCGCGCACCCGGACCGGCAGCCGGTCCACCCGCACCGACAGCCGGCTCAGCCGCCGGAGGCCGCCGGCTGACGCACGTTCGCCCGGACCCAGTCCACGATCGACTGCGTCGTCGCGCCGGGCGTGAAGATCTCCGCGACGCCCTTCTCCTTCAGCGGCGCGATGTCGTCCTCGGGGATGATCCCGCCGCCGAAGACGAGGATGTCCTCCGCGTCGCGCTCCTTCAGGAGCTCGATCACGGCGGCGAAGAGAGTGTTGTGGGCCCCGGAGAGGATGGACAGGCCGATCGCGTCGGCGTCCTCCTGGATCGCCGTGTCGACGATCTGCTCGGGGGTCTGGTGAAGCCCGGTGTAGATGACCTCCATACCGGCGTCGCGCAGCGCCCGCGCGATCACCTTGGCACCACGATCGTGGCCGTCGAGTCCCGGCTTGGCCACCACCACGCGGATCGGACCGGCTGCCACACCCATCACTGCCTCCATGAAGCGACTACATCCATCCGTACCGACAAGCACCGCACATATATGAGTTATGCCGCACAGACGGCACATGTCATACATGGTGCGCGTATCGCACTTCTCCGCCGCTCACCGCACCGGACGCGTCACCACGGCACGGACGCCCCGGGCCACGCTGCCGGAAGAAGTGAACGGACGTTATCGCCAGCATCCCGCAACCGGCAGTTTCGCGGTGTACACCGAGGGGGAAATCACACGGTGGGACACGTTCGCCGCGCACCGTTCCATATCTCTGCGGCACACGGGCCGCAGCAGTCTGCGGTACACGCGTCGCAGCGGGACCAAGCGCAACGGGAGCCGCAACGAGGTCGCCGCACCACCGCGCCGCAGGCCGCGCGACGTGGCGGTGGGGCGCGTCGACGGTGGTACGAAGGGCACGTAGGGCAGGTAAGGCACGACAGCGGGGAAGCCTCCGGCACGTCGGGCAGTCTCCGGACCCCGTCGCCGCGCCGGCAGTCGGCCCCGCCGCGTCATCGGGGCACCACGGCCACCGTGGCCGACTCGGGCGCGCCTCGCTCACCCCACGCGCCCTCCGCATACCCCGCCGACCACCTCGGCCGCGACTTCCACGAGGGCACACGGGGGCCGGAGCCGTCCTCCAGCGTGCCGCAAGGAGGTCGGCCATGAAGGTCACCGGGACAGCGCTCCCCTTTCTCCCGCTCTACCGGCGCCTGCTGCCGAGCAGGCTCGCCGGCCTCTCCCTGGCCCTGCTGAAGGCGACCGCCCTGGAAATCGCGATCCTCGCCGGGCATCTGCTGCTCTACCCCTCCGGCATCACACAGGAGCGCCGCGGCACCCCCACGCTCCCCGGACCGGCCACCGCCCAGCTCCCGACGGAGGCCAAACCCCCCGTCGTCCTGCTCCACGGCTTCATCGACAACCGCTCCGTCTTCGTCCTGCTGCGCCGCAGCCTCGCCCAGCACGGCAGGCACCAGGTCGAGTCGCTCAACTACTCCCCTCTGACCTGCGACATCCGCACCGCCGCCGAGCTGCTCGGCCGGCACATCGAGGGAATCTGCGAGCGGACGGGGAGCAGGCAGGTGGACATCGTCGGGCACAGCCTCGGCGGGCTGATAGCGCGTTACTACGCGCAGCGCCTCGGCGGCGATCTCCGGGTCCGCACGCTCGTCACGCTCGGGACCCCGCACTCCGGCACCCGCGTGGTCCCGCTGGCCAACGCGCACCCCATCGTGCGCCAGATGCGCCCCGGCTCATCGATCCTCGACGAGCTGAGCCGCCCCGCCCCCGGCTGCCGTACGCACTTCGTGAGCTTCTGGAGCGACCTCGACCACCTGATGGACCCGCTGGAGACGGCCTGCATCGATCACCCGGACCTGATGGCGCAGAACGTCCGCGTGAGCGGCGTCGGCCACCTCGCCCTCCCGGTGCACCCCGCCGTGGCGACCGGAATACGGCAGGCCCTCGACATGGCACACCCCACGGCCGAGGTCACCACTGAGCCCAACGGCCTGACAGTGGCGTAACCACCCGAACCAGTCAAAGCCCCCGAACCACCGAGCCCTCAGCCACCCAGCCCCCGGACCCCGAACCCTCGCCGCCCTGCCTCCGACGGCCGCACGACAGGCCCACGACAGTCGTCCGACATCGAACAAACGTCGAACACAAGGCCAACATCGCGCCCGCAGTCCGCCAAAACACGGCCGAATGCCCGTTTCCTGCGCGCGCGAAACCTGCCGAAGATTGTCGTGCCCGCGTACTGCCGGGTACAGTCGCCGCACTGCTCTGGCAGCCCCTGTTGTCGAGGCGAGAGAGAAGTTGGTGAACGATCGTCACCCGTCGGGGACCATGACGTCTCCGGCTTCGGCTTCCGATGCCGCCTCGGCGCACTACGCGTCGTACGGTGCCCAGGAAGCCCATTACGGTGACTCCACCACGTACGGGACGTACGACGCCACCGGATTTGCCGCCGGCCACGCCGCCCCGACCTTCGACGCCGACCCCCTGTTCGGCAGCCTCCCCGGCGAGGCCACGGGCGCGTACGACGCCACCCAGTGGTCCACGGGCAGCCACCACACCGCGCACTACGACGCCTACGCGGCCCAGCACCAGGCCGGTTACGACACCGGCGGGTACGACACCACGGCCTGGACTGCCGAGCACGAGCGGCTCGCGTTCGTCCCGCAGCAGGCCAACGGCCATGACGTCTCCGGCCAGTGGGACGCGAACGCCTGGCTCCAGCCCGACCAGTCAGGGGCCGCGGCCACGGCCGACCAGACCCAGCACTGGGAATGGGGCACGACCGCTTTCGACACCGGGGCATACGACGCCACCCAGTGGAACTCCGACGGCGGTGCGGCGCAGCCGGGCGACGACTACGAGCAGCCAGCAGAATCCTTCGACCAGCAGGCCACGGCGCACTTCGACCAGATCGACCCCGCGGCTTACGACAACTCGACGCAGTACGGCGATCACCCGACGTACGACGAGGCGGCCTCCTACGACCACGCCCCGTACGACGACGAATCGGCCCAGCACGAAGCCGAGTTGACGGCCACGGGCGAGCTCCCCAGCGTCGCCCCCCTCCTCGACGACCAGGAGGAGACCGTTCCGGCCGCTCCCTCCTCCCGCGCCGGCTCCCGTAGCGGGGCGCGCTCCCGTCGCCGTACGCCCCCCAAGCGCTCCGCACTGCTGACCATCGCCGTGCCTTCGGCGTGCGTGATGGGTGTCGCGGGAATCGCTGCCGCGTCCGTCGGCACCCTGAGCGACGACAAGGAAGCGTCGACGCTGGCCTCGGAGGGCGAGGCCGTGAAGCCGTCCACCGCGAACAACAAGCTGGACACCCAGCTCGAGAGTCTCTCGGCCGGCGCCGACGACTTCGCCGACCGGGCCAGCCGTACGCAGGAGCGCATCGACCTCAAGGCCCAACAGGCGGCCGAGAAGCGGAAGGCCGCCGAGGAGGCCGCCCGCAAGGAGCGGCTGCGCCCGAAGTTCGCGGTCCCGGTCGCGCAGCACGGCCTCAGCGCCTATTTCGGCCAGTCCGGCATCAACTGGATGTCCATCCACACCGGCATCGACTTCCCCGTCTCGTACGGCACGACGGTGATGGCCGCGACCGACGGCACCGTCCGCACGCAGTGGAACAGCGCCTACGGCAACATGATGATCGTGACCGCGAAGGACGGCACGGAGACGTGGTACTGCCACCTCTCCACCTACCGCGTCGCCTCCGGTACGACGGTCAAGGCCGGCGACCCGATCGCGTACTCCGGCAACTCCGGCAACTCGACGGGCCCGCACCTGCACTTCGAGGTACGCCCCGGCGGCGGCTCGGCGATAGACCCGCTGTCCTGGCTGCGCAGCCACGGCCTCGACCCGTCGTAAGCGACGCAGCCGAGAAGCCGCCCACCGCAGGTGAGCGACAAGTCACCCCTCCTCCAAGCCCCCACCCTCAGCGGGGGCGCCCGCCCGTGAGCGCTACAGCTTCTCCACGGGCGCGTACCGCAGCAGCAGCCGCTTCGGCTTGGTGTCCCCGAAGTCGATCGTCGCCTCGGCGTTCGCGCCCGTGCCCTTCACACCCGTCACCGTGCCGAGCCCGAACTGGTCGTGCGTGACACGGTCGCCGACCGCCAGCTGGACGACCGGCTTCTCCGAGGTGCGACGCGTGGCGAAGCCGGACGCGCCCGACGCCGAGGAACGCGAGCGGGACGACGACAGCGAGGCGGCGACCCCGGACACGGGCCCGGAGGAGACCGGCGCGGTCGCCCCCGTCCGCTTCCAGTCGACGTGCGCCGCCGGGATCTCCTCCAGGAAGCGGGACGGCGGGTTGTACGAAGGCTGCCCCCACGCACTCCGCATCGACGACCGCGTCAGATACAGGCGCTCACGCGCGCGCGTGATGCCGACGTACGCCAGCCGCCGCTCCTCCTCCAGCTCCTTGTTCTGGCCGAGGGCGCGCATGTGCGGGAAGACGCCGTCCTCCATGCCGGTGAGGAAGACGACCGGGAACTCCAGGCCCTTGGCGGTGTGCAGGGTCATCAGGGTGATGACACCGGAGCCGTCCTCCTCCTCGTCCGGGATCTGGTCGGAGTCGGCGACCAGCGCGACCCGCTCCAGGAAGTCCGCGAGCCCGGCCGCGGCCTCGCCCTCGCCCGACTCCTGCTCGAACTCCAGGGCGACGGCCGCGAGTTCCTGAAGGTTCTCGATACGGGTCTCGTCCTGAGGATCCGTGGAAGCCTGCAACTCGGCGAGATAGCCGGTCCGTTCAAGGACCGCCTCCAGCACCGTCGCCGGCCCCGCGCCCGACTCGACGATCGTACGGAGCTCCTCCATCAGCGTGTTGAACCGCTTGACGGCATTGGTCGACCGCGCGGCCATGCCGTACGCCTCGTCCACGCGACGCAGCGCCTGCGGGAAGCTGATCTTCTCCCGCTGCGACAGGGCGTCGATCATCGCCTCGGCACGGTCACCGATGCCCCGCTTGGGCACATTCAGAATGCGCCGCAGCGGCACGGAGTCCTCGGGGTTGGCCAGCACCCGCAGATAGGCGAGAACATCCCGGACCTCCTTGCGCTCATAGAACCGAACCCCGCCGACGACCTTGTAGGGCAGCCCGACGCGGATGAAGACTTCCTCGAAGACACGGGACTGGGCATTGGTCCGGTAGAAGACGGCGACGTCGCCGGCCTTCGCGTCGCCCGCGTCCGTCAGTCGGTCTATCTCGTCGGCGACGAACTGCGCCTCGTCGTGCTCGGTGTCCGCGACATAGCCGGTGATGCGCGCGCCCGCGCCCGCGTTGGTCCACAGGTTCTTGGGGCGGCGGGACTCGTTGCGCTCGATGACGGCGTTGGCGGCGGTCAGGATCGTCTGCGTGGAGCGGTAGTTCTGCTCCAGCAGGATCGTCGTCGCGTCCGGGTAGTCCTCCTCGAACTGGAGGATGTTTCGGATGGTGGCGCCCCGGAACGCATAGATGGACTGGTCGGCGTCACCCACCACACACAGCTCGGCGGGCAGAAGATCGTACTCACTGGGCGGCACGTCGACGGGGTGCTCGCTGGTCCCGACGAGCTCGCGCACAAGCGCGTACTGCGCGTGGTTGGTGTCCTGGTACTCGTCCACCAGGACATGGCGGAACCGACGGCGGTAGTGCTCGGCGACATCGGGGAAGGCGCGCAGCAGATTGACCGTCGTCATGATCAGGTCGTCGAAGTCGAGAGCGTTGGCCTCCCGCAACCGCGACTGGTACAGGGCGTAGGCCTGCGCCAGGGTCTTCTCGAAGCCGTCCGTCGCCTGTGCGGCGAAGTCCTCCTCGTCGATCAGCTCGTTCTTCAGGTTGCTGATCTTGGCGCTGAAGGACTTGGGCGGGTACCGCTTGGGATCAAGATCCAGATCCCGGCACACGAGCGCCATCAACCGCTTGCTGTCAGCGGCGTCGTAGATCGAGAAGGAAGACGTGAACCCGAGCTTCTTGCTCTCCCTCCTCAAAATGCGCACGCAAGCGCTGTGGAAGGTCATCACCCACATCGCGTTCGCACGCGGGCCGACGAGCTGCTCGACGCGCTCCTTCATCTCGCCCGCGGCCTTGTTGGTGAAGGTGATCGCGAGGATCTGCCCCGGATGCACCTGCCGCTCGGCCAGCAGGTGGGCGATGCGGTGGGTGAGCACACGCGTCTTGCCGGAGCCCGCCCCGGCCACGATGAGCAGCGGGGTGCCGGAGTGGACGACGGCGGCGCGCTGGTTGTCGTTCAGCCCTTCCAGCAGCGCGGCGGCGTCGATGACCGGCCGCGGGGCACCGTCGCGGTAGTGGCCGTCCCGGTCCGGCGGCACGTCGAACTTCCCCCCGAACAGATCGTCCGGAACCGGTTCCGGAGCGTGATCGTCCTCGGGCGGCGGCGGGTGCTCTTCCTCATGGGCCCGAGGGGCCTGGAGGTCCGCCAGGAAGCTGTCGTCAAAGAGGCTGCTCATCGCTCTCCGAGTCTAGGCCGCCCCACTGACAGCCCGCCGCCGCCCCGGAAACATCACCCATTCCGAATCCCAACGATCTTCCACGCCACCCGCCCTCACCCCCCGCGACCAGGCCTTTACGCGCCGCGACCACCAGGTCAGGCCTGTCACATCACCCAACAAACAAGACAGAACCCGCAACCCCCCGGAGATCCACACAGACCGTCCCACAATCACCCCAAACAACCACCCCCGACGCTAACTGACTCCAAGGTCACGAAAATGTATCGGGCATATCGAACATCAACCTTCACAGACGCCACACGAGTTGGCTACCGTGCCGGGCAGGCCGTACGACCCCCACCGGCGAACGACGCCGGGCCGCGCGGCCTCCGCCGAGTCCGGCGTCACGACGACCGGAGCCGGGGACCCACCGAACTTGGGGTGAATCGGCCCGACTTCCCTTCCCGGGACGGCCGTAGGGCAACCCTTCCGAACCACCCGCCCGAACCCGACAGCTAACTCGGTAGGCGGAGCATGGAAGGAGTCGCCTCCCTTGGCGTCGCACCGCAAGTCGCGTCCCGCCGGTACGCGCGTAGCAGGCATACGCACCCCTGCCCTCGCCACGGCCGCCCTCACATCCGTGGCCCTGCTGTCCCAGACGGCCAACGCCAGCCCGTCGACGGACGACAAGCCCAGCCTCGAAGAGGTCGAGAAGAAGGTCGACGACCTCTACCGCCAGGCGGAGACGGCGACCGAGAAGTACAACGCGGCCAAGGAGAAGACCGCGAAGCAGCGCAAGCGCGTCGACACCCTCCTCGACGACGTCGCCCAGCGCACCCAGAAGCTCAACGAGGCCCGCGAGGAACTCGGCCGCAACGCCGCCGCCCAGTACCGCACCGGCGCGGCGGCCCCCGACACGGCGACCTTCCTGCTCGCGGACACCCCGCAGGACTACTTCGACCAGTCCCAGCTGATGGGCCGCATGACGGACCGTCAGAAGGAATCGGTCGACGAGTACTTCACCGAGCAGTCCGCGACGATGAAGAAGCGCCAGGAGGCCACCGAGAGCCTTCAGACGCTCACCGACTCGCAGAACGACCTCCAGAGCGCCAAGACCACCGTCCAGCAGAAGCTCTCCGCCGCACGCGAACTTCTCTCGAAGCTGACGGCGGAGGAGAAGGCCCGCCTCGCCGAGATCGAGAGGCGCAAGCAGGAGGAGGCCGCGCGCAAGGCGGCCGAACTGGCCCGGCAGCAGGCGGAGGCCGAGCGCCAGCGCGAGGAAGCCGCCGCAGCCGCCGCAGCCGCCCAGCAGCAGGAGAGCGCCGAGACCCCGTCCGACTCGGGCACCTCAGACTCCTCCTCGGACAGCTCCTACGCCACCAAGGCCGAGAAGGCCCTGGCCTTCGCCCGCTCCCAGATCGGCAAGCCGTACGTCTGGGGCGCCACCGGCCCGGACTCCTACGACTGCTCCGGCCTCACCCAGGCCGCCTGGAAGGCCGCCGGCGTGGACATCCCGCGCGTCACCTACGACCAGGTCAACGCCGGCACCACAGTCTCCCTCGCCAATGCCCAGCCCGGCGACCTGGTCTTCTTCTACGACGACATCACCCACGTGGGCATCTACATCGGCAACGGCATGATGATCCACGCCCCGAAGCCGGGCGCGTACGTCCGCGAGGAGTCGATCTACTACGACGGCGAGTCGTCGATCCACAGCGTGGTCCGCCCCGCCTGACCGACCACGCACACACACGACGTCGAGAGGGCACCCCAACGGCGCCGCACCCGCGTACGGCGGGAAGGGGACGTGCCGGGGGGTGTCCGCCCGCAGTGGCCGGCGTCAAGAAACAGCACAACCGCCCCAACCCCAACCGCCGGTCCGAGGACGGACACCCCCCCGCCCCGGCCCCCCCCCCCCCCCCCCCCCCCCCCCCCGGCGGGCCCCCCCCCCCCCCCCCCCCCCACGGCCCCGACCCACCCCCGCCCCGCAGGCGCTAGAGGCACCCCCACCGAGCCCGCCCATGCGCCGCAGGCATCAAGGCGCACCCCCTGCCCCGCGCGCCCCACTCCCAACCCCCACCCCGCTCCATAGCATCGCCCCATGCCCGCCAGCACCACCCCTCCTCCCTCCCCCCTCCACACCTGGTGGTCGCAGCGACCCCCCGCAGCCGGCGCCGCCGTCATGGCGACCGGCATCATCTCGGTGGCCCTGCACCAGACGGGCTACGAAACCCTCTCCCGCATCGCCCTGGCCCTCGCCTCCGCGGCCTGGCTGGCCCTGGCCGGCGACTTCATCGCCCGGCTCGTCCTGGACCGCCCGAGGTGGCTCAAGGACGCGGCCACCCCAGCCGCCCTGACCGCCGTCGCCGCGACCACAGTCCTCGGCACCGGCTTCACCGCCCTCGGCTGGGAAACCCTCGCCGAGGCCCTCCTGGCCCTGGCCGCCCTCCTCTGGCCAGGCCTCCTCATCACGGTCGCCCGCCACTGGCGCCGCCACATGCCCGGCGCGGTCTTCCTGAGCTGCGTCGCCACCCAGGGCCTGGCAGTCCTCGGCGCGACCCTCGCCGCGGCCGAGAAAACGGCATGGCTCGCCCACACCGCCCTGGCCCTGTTCTGGATGGGCCTCGCCCTCTACGTCCTAGCCATGCCCCGCTTCGACCTGCGCCAGCTCGCCCACGGCGCCGGCGACCACTGGGTGGCGGGCGGCGCCCTCGCCATCTCCGCGCTCGCCGGCTCGAAACTCCTCGCCGCCGACAGCCCCGGCCTGTACCTCTGGAACGACGACGACGAAGGCGTCCTGCGCACGGTGACCCTGGCCGTGCTCGCACTCGACCTCGTCTGGTACGCCGTCCTGCTGCTAGCCGAGTTCGCCTGGCCACGCACGCGCTACGACGTATGCCGGTGGGCCACCGTCTTCCCGATGGGAATGACCGCGGCGGCGACCCTCTCCGTCGCCGCCGTCGAGGACGTCCCCTGGCTGGAGACCCTCGGCGAGGTACTCCTGTGGATCGCGGTGGCGGCATGGCTGGCCGTCACGGCGGGCGCGGTACGGGCCTACGCCGCCCCGAGCACCCTCGCGCCCCCCGAGAACTCCACGCCCCCCGAACCCCCCGAGCCGGACGTCACGTCCACAACACGGCGATGAAGATGTTCGCCGTGGTCAGCAGCCCGACCACCCCGAACAGCCCCTTCTCCACCTTCTCCTCGTCCCGCTTCACATACACAAGCCCGAGGATCACGATCAGCAGCGCCAGCTTCACGCCGATCTTGATGTTGTTGACGGACTGGTCGTCCGCCTGATTGAGGCCGACGAGGATCACCCCGGTGACCAGCATGGTCAGCGCGCCGTGCAGCATCGCGGGAACGAACCGGGCGGTGCCCTGCCCCATCGCCTTCATCTGCGTGAGAAACCCACCGAGCAGCGCGGCGATACCGACGATGTGCAGTCCGACGAACAGATGGATGAGTACGTCCATGGGGCCGGAGCCTAATAACCACGAAATACCCACCCCACACCGCCCCGCATATATGCGCGCCATAGCACTCCGCCACCCCACCGCAACCCCGAATCGCCACATCGGTCAGCACCCAGCGTGAACCCGACGCCCTCATCCCGGGATCACGCTCACTTACGGTCACCGACGGTCCGCTCCCGGCACTTCCGCACAACGCGTCACCGACCCGACACAGCGAGGTTTAGCGTCCTCCACCAGGTGACCGGCTCCCCACCGCCGCCCGGGCCAGGGGCGGCAGTCGGCCACCACCGCCGAGAAAGGTCCGGCGGCGGCCCGCTCCCCCTGTGCAGGCCGCCGCCGGACGCGTAACCCGCCCCGGGCGGTCGTACGTCCGCTCCCCCCAGGCGCCCGTACGCCCACCGCTCCTCCGGGGCGGGAGCGCGCCACCGTCCGCCGCCCCACGCGGACGTACGGGACGAGGCGGTCGTACGAAAGGACGTGCAGTCCACGTGGCATCCCACCGAAAGCCCCGTCGGCGCTCGACCGGCGGCAGTACGGCCCGCACGGCATGGACGATCGCACTGGCGGGCGCGGCGACGGCGACGGGTTTGGACGGGACCGGGCATGCCGAGCCGCAGCTGACACCGGCACAGGTGAAGGCGAAGGTGGACAGGCTGTACGAGGAGGCGGAGGTCGCCACCGAGAAGTACAACGGGGCCAAGGAGAAGGCGGACGCGGCCGAGCGGCGGATCAGGACGCTTCAGGACGAGGTCGCCCGCAAGACGGACCAGCTCAACTCGGCGCGCGAGGCGCTCGGTTCGATGGCCGCGGCGCAGTACCGCGACGGCGGCATCGACCCGGCGCTCCAGCTCGCGCTCTCCGAGGATCCCGACCGCTATCTCGCCGGCGCGGAGTTCGCCGAGCGTGCCGGGAACCGCCAGGCGGCGTCCGTCGCGGACGTCCGCAGACAGTTGCGCGAGATCGAGCAGCTGCGCGGCGCCGCCCGCATCGAACTGACCTCGCTGCAATCACGCCGGGCCGAGCTGAAACGCCACAAGGAGACGCTCACCGGCAAGCTGGACGAGGCCAAGGACCTGCTCGCCCGCCTGACCGCCGAGGAACGCGCCCAGCTCCAACAGGCCACGGACCGCGCCACCCGCTCAGGGCCAGGCGCCCGCGAGGCGCTCACCACCCCCGGCTCGGCCACCCCCGGCTCCGCCACCGCCGCGGCCCCCAACTCCCGCGCGGCATCCGCCATTTCCTACGCCTACTCCAAGCTCGGCAGCCCCTACGTCTGGGGCGCGACCGGCCCGAACGCCTTCGACTGCTCCGGCCTCACCCAGGCCGCCTACCGCTCGGCCGGCGTCTCCCTGCCCCGCACGACCTACGCCCAGATCGACGCGGGCCGCCGCGTCTCCCGCTCCGAACTGCTCCCCGGCGACCTGGTGTTCTTCTACTCCAGCATCAGCCACGTGGGCCTCTACATCGGCAACGGCCAGATGATCCACGCCCCGAACCCGTCGGCTCCGGTCCGGGTGGCCCCGCTCGACGAGATGCCGTTCGCGGGGGCCACTCGGGTGGCGTGACCGAGCCCGAGCCCCGGCGCACCGGGACCCGGCCTCACACCAGACGCCGTGCCGTAGCCCACCGCGTCAGCTCGTGCCGATTCGACAGCTGGAGCTTCCTCAGCACCGCCGAGACATGGGACTCGACCGTCTTGACGGAGATGAACAGCTGCTTGGCGATCTCCTTGTACGCGTACCCGCGCGCGATCAGCCGCAGCACCTCCCGCTCCCGCTGGGTGAGCCGGTCGAGGTCCTCGTCGACCGGTGGCGCGTCCGTCGACGCGAACGCGTCCAGGACGAACCCGGCGAGGCGCGGCGAGAACACCGCGTCGCCGTCCTGGACCCGGAAGATGGAGTCGACCAGGTCGGTACCGGTGATCGTCTTCGTCACGTACCCCCGCGCACCGCCCCGGATCACCCCGATCACATCCTCGGCGGCGTCCGAGACCGACAGCGCCAGGAAACGCACCGGCTGCTCCGCGTCGGCCATCAACGGGGCGCAGCGACGCAGCACTTCGACTCCGCCGCCACCCGGCAGGTGCACGTCGAGGAGGACGACCTCGGGCCGGGTCGCGGTGATGACCGTGACCGCCTGGTCGACGTCCGCGGCCTCGCCGACGACCTCGACGCCGGTCTGCTCGGTCCGGCCGATCTCGGCCTGGACTCCGGTACGGAACATGCGGTGGTCGTCGACGAGGACCACGCGCACGCGCCGCTCGGCCGCGCTCCCGCCGGTCGACTCCACGGGCTCGTTCGCCTCGGTCGGGTCGCTCATGACGTCTTCTCCGCCCTCTCCATCTCCAGCTCGACCTCCGTGCCGCCGTCGGGCACCGCCCGCAGCCGGGCCGTACCGCCGTTGCGCTCCATGCGGCCGATGATCGATTCTCTGACGCCCATGCGGTCGGCCGGTATCGAGTCGAGGTCGAAGCCCGGACCGCGGTCCCGGACGGACACGAAGACGGTCTTTCCCTCCACCTCGGCGTAGACCTGCACGGCGCCGCCCTCGCCACCGTACTTGGCGGCGTTCACCATCGCCTCGCGCGCGGCCTGCATCTGCGCGGCGATCTTCTCGTCGAGCGGGCAGTCGCCGACGACCACGACCTCTATGGGGACGCCGTGCTTGTCCTCCACCTCGGCGGCGTTGCGCCGCACCGCGTCGGCGAGGTTGGCCGGCTCGTCCGCCTCGTCCTTGCCGGTGCCCTCGGGTTTGTAGAGCCAGGTGCGCAGGTCGCGCTCCTGGGCGCGGGCGAGGCGGCGGACCTCGTTCGCGTTCTCCGCGTTGCGCTGGATCAGGGTCAGGGTGTGCAGCACCGAGTCATGGACGTGCGCGGCGACCTCGGCGCGCTCCTGGGCGCGGATGCGCATCAGGCGCTCCTCGGAGAGGTCCTGGGTCATCCGGACCAGGTACGGCCCCGCGAGGAGCGTTATGCCGACGAGGACCGCGAGCGCCGCCTGGAGGACGGAGCCGAGGTGGGCGGCCGAACCCTGGAGGACGAAGATGCCGGAGACGCCGGCCGTGACCAGGACGACGCCGCCCGCGGCGCGCAGCAGGCTGAGGGTGCGCCGACGCCGGCCGACCTCCATCCAGCGGGCCCGCCGCGCGTTGTCCGCCTGGCGCCAGACCAGGGCGACGCCCGCGCCGACGAGAACGGCGGGCAGCAGATACGCCTTGGCGCCGTTGCCCAGATCCACGCTGCCGACGAAGACCATGGCCACGGCCACCATGAGCAGCAGCGCGACGATCTGCCCCTTGTCCGGCTTGCGGGCGACGAGTCTGCGGCGGCCGTCGGCCGCGGTCTCGGTGGCGAAGGGGGAGGGTCGCTGCGCGTCGACACCGCCGACGCCGAGCGGCACGAAGAACCAGAACGCGGCATACAGCAGCGCACCGAGGCCGTCCGCCATGAACAGGCCGACGAAGACGAGCCGCACCCAGATCACGGGCAGGCCGAGATGCCCGGCGAGCCCCCGCGCCACGCCCCCGAGCCAGCGTCCGTCACTGCTGCGGTAGAGCTTGCGCGGCGGCCGCGGTTCGACGACTGGCGCTGCTGCGGCTTCCGGCATGCCATCGATGTTCACACGCCCGGCCGACCGGAGCATCAGGGTCGACCCCCTAGACTCCCCTGATCTTCGGAGCCGCCCGCTTCGCACACATCCCCCGCACCCGGCTCAGGGCCGATATCAGGGTCCGACCAGGGTCATACCGACTCCCATCCCGCCGACCCGCCCGTCACCATGGACACATGACTGATCACCAGCACGCCGCGGACTCCGTGTCCGAGCCGGAAGCCGTGCCCCCCGCGGGCACCCCGTCCGGCCCGGCACCCGCGAGCGCCGCGGGTGAGGAACCCCGCGCGCACACGCACGCGGAAGCAGAGGCATCCGCGGCGGCGGACGTCCTCGACCCACCGCACAGGTTCCGCCGCGACCGGGGGAACAAGATGCTGGCCGGCGTGTGCGCCGGCCTCGGGCGGCAGTGCGACATGGACCCGGTGATCTTCCGGATCACCCTCGCCGTCCTCTCCGCGACCGGCGGCATCGGCCTGATCTTCTACGGTTTCGCCTGGCTCTTCGTCCCGTACTCCGACGAGGACGAGAACGAGGTGCGCAAGCTGCTGACCGGCCGAGTCGACGGACAGGCGCTGACGGCCGTGCTGTTCGCGCTGGTCGGCTGCGGCGTTTTCCTGACACTCCTGAAGAACGGCGGGGTGCTCGCCTTCGCCGTCGTCCTCTCCCTCCTCCTGGCGGGCGCCGGCTACTGGTCGCGGCACCGTGGCACCCCCGACCCCGACCCCCTCTCCGCCCAGGCCGTCGCCGACGCCCCACCGGAGGCCCAGGCCCCACCGGTCCCCGCCGCCTACCCCTCCTGGTGGCGCGACCCCATCGTCAAGGACGGCACGCACGAGGGCGGCACGGGCTATCTCTGGGGCCCCCGCGGCTCCCGCGACCGGGACATCGCCGCGGCGGTCAACATCGGCCTCGGCCACAGATGGAGCAGCCGCCAGGACATCCGGTCCCGGGCCCCTCAGCAGCCCAAGCCCCGCGGCCCCCGCTGGATCGGCGGCTGGGTGTTCCTGCTGGCCCTCGTCGCGGGAGCCCTCGGCACGGGCGCGACCTGGGAGGACCACGCCCTGGGCACCAGCCTCCAGACCGGCCTGGCCTGCGCCCTGCTGGTCATAGGCCTCGGCATAGCGGTCAGCGCCTTCCTGGGCCGCACCGGAGCGGGCTCCGTGTTCCTGGCGATCATCACCGCGGGCCTCCTGGCCGCCTCGGCCGCCCTGCCCAAGGACATCAGCACCCAGTGGATCGAAAGAAACTGGCGACCGGCGGCCGCGGCGGACGTCAAGGAGCAGTACGACGTCGGTACAGGGGTGGGCACCCTGGACCTGACCCGGCTGAATCTGCCCGCAGGACAGGCGGTGACGACAAGCGCCGACGTCGGAGTCGGCCGGCTGAAGGTGATCGTCCCCAAGGACGCGACCGTGAAGCTGAGCATCGACGTGGGCGTGGGAGACATCCAGCTTCCGGGCGACGACGAGCGGGACGTCGACGTGGCACCGGGCAAGCACAAGGAGCTGACCCTGAAACCGACCTCGGGCACCAAGAGCGCGGGCACGCTGGACCTCGACCTGAGCGTCGGAGTCGGACAGGCGGAGGTGAGCCGTGCTACGTCATGAGTTCCAACCCGGACGACTGATCGCCGGCACCTTCCTGACCGTCGCGGGCATCGTCTACGCCGGAGACGCGGGCGGCGCCTGGGAGACACCGTGGTTCGCGGTGATCCCCCTGATCGTCTTCGGCCTGCTCCTCGCAGGCGTAGCGGCACTCATATCCGGAGCACTACGCCGCAGACGCCGCACCCCGAAGACCACGCCCCACCAGTCCCCCAACCCTCCGAGCTAGCGATACCCAGCCGACCGCTGCCGTCGCCGCGACCGCAGAGCGGCGTCCAGCGACAGCATCGGGGCGCCGGCCAGCACAAGGGGCAGCCAGGCCATCAGATAGGCGAGGTCATTGCCGTAGTAGTAGGGATCGGAGGCCCAGCTCACCGTCAGCCACAGACTCAGCGAGATGAGCGCCCCACCGAGCGCCGCCAGACGGGCGAACAGCCCGATCAGAGTGCCGATGCCGACGGCCAGCTCACCGAAAGCGATGGCGTAGCCGAAGGCGACCGGATTCTCCAGGGCCATGTCGACCATGGCCGGAATGGCCGCGGAATCCCGAACGGCACGCATCATGTCGCCGATCGAGCCCGCACCGGCGTCCTTCATGAAGGCGCTGTCGGTGAGTTTGTCCAGGCCGGCATAGATGAAGGTGACGCCGAGGAAGACGCGCAGCGGGAGCAGCGCGTAACGGGTGGCGGTGTCCCGCCACCCCTCCCGGCCACCGTCAAGATAAGGGCTGTGAGTCTCCGTATGCCTACCGTGAGTCATCGCCAGTAGCCGCCTCTCGCCCGCCGTGCCGTGACCCCTCAAATGACGATACGTACGCAGCAGCTGCGCCGCTCAACCGTACGAACCCGTATTCTCCGCCGCGGCCAACCTGCTGAACACCCCTCGACAACACCAGCCTCACCGGGGATCTGCCGCCCCACGCCGCCGCACCCGCGCACGGCGGGAAGGGGACGTGCCGGGGGGTGTCCGCCCGCAGTGGCCGGCGTCAAGAAACGGCACAACCGACCCAACCCCAACCGCCGGTCCGAGGACGGACCCCCCCGGCACGGCCCCGACCCACAACGCAACCGCCGGCGCTACCGGCACCCCCACCGAACAGGAACAGGCCGCCGCAGGCATCCCGCCCAACCGCCAGAGGCAACCGTCACTCGGTCACGTCAATGACATACCGATTCGTCTCCACCCCGGCAGCGGTAACCACCTGCACCTCCACCCGCCCCGGCTCCACATCCGCAGGCACCGGCACCGTCAGCACGGCATCCGTCGGATTACTGAATCCCCCGGCCACCGGCACCAACGGCACATGCACATGCACGGCCCCCACCCGCACCACCATCCGCGACAACCGATCCGCCCCCTGCGCCCCGGGCGGCACGAACCCGGCCCCGCGAATCTCGATGTCGTCGCCCGTGCGGATCGGCCCGTCCAGATCCCCGGCCTCCCGCGAGCGCACGACGGACAGAATCACCGGCCGCCCGCCCTCCGCGTACTTCCCCGCGAGGTACGTCGCCGCCGAGACCAGCACGACCACCGCCAGCCCCCATGGCAGATCGGGCAGCTGATCCGGCCGCCGCCCCAGCCGCACCGCCGCGAACAGCAGCGCGACCCCGCCGATCACGACGTACTGAATGTCGGCGAACGTCCCGCGCCCCGCGTCGTCCGTCAGCAGATCCGCCGCCCGCGGCCGATGCGCCCGCACCTTCTGCAGCCGCTGCCCGAGCACCCGCACCCCGACCACCCGCCGCACCAGAACAGCGATCGCGCACACCACGGCGAGCACGGTCACCACACCCGCGCCCCGCCCCAGATCGAGCCCGGCGATCAGCGCGTCGCGCTCCGCGTGACCGGACGCCCCCGCCAACCGCCCCACCAGCACGAGCACGGCGTACGCCACGAACAGCACCCACGCCCCGGCCACCGCACGCGACGTGGACAGCCGGTTGTCCTCCCCGATGAGCGGCGCGAGCGCCCCGCCCCGGGCCCGATGGAACCACGACGCCGCGGTGAGGGCGGAGGCGGTGACGACCGCCGCCAGCAGCCCGGCCGTCCGCGCGGCCGTCCACCCCGCGCCGATCGCCGTGAGCGCCTGCACCAGCAGCAGCGCCACGACCAGTCCCCAGACCACGCACGCCGTACGCCACCACAGCCGCGCGAGCCAGGCGTCGCCCTCGGCCCGCCCCCGTTCGGCGACGGCTTCCGCCGACTGCGTGAGTTCCTCGGAGACCCACTGCCGGGAGGCCGAGACCGAGTGGGCCACCGCTGCGGGGAGCCCCTGCCCCGCCGCGAACTCGTCCCGCTTCAGCAGGAATTCGGCGACCGCGCGCCGATGCCCCGCACGCGCCCCGTGCGGGCAGTCCCCACAGGTGCAGCCGCCCCCATGCGCGCCCACGACCGCGCCGCCCTGCCCAGCCTCCTGCACCGCCACGCCCGACGCCCGCCTTCCTCAGAACCTCACGACCCGACCCCACGGCCTTCGGGGCTCACACCCCTCAGACCCCGCTTATAGCCCACAGCCCCACCACCGGCAGCCGTATCTCACATACCGGGCCGCCGCCGATTTCACCCACCGGCCGCGCCGCCCACAACTCCCCTGCGCCGACAGCGAATTGTGCCGTACGCCACCCGTGCCACGTCCGGCAGGGCGGTGTGCCGTGGGTGATGAGCGGGCCATCGTGTTGACCCGGCTGCGAGAATTCCCCTATGGCCGAGATCATCCAGCGTGACGGGACCTGGGCCTTCGACGGCACAACGGTCCGGATCACGCCGGGACTCCACCGTTCCGTGCCGCTGTTCCGGCAGACGTACGGAGAGATCGCCGTCCCCCTCGAGGCGGTGGCGAGCGTCGTCTTCGAGCCCGAACGCAAACGCGGCCGGCTGCGCCTGCGGCTGCGCGAGGGCGCCGACCCGCTGCTCCAGGCGACCGGCGGACGGCTGCCGGAGGCGGCGGATCCGTACCGGCTGGCGGTGGACGTCGACCGTGCGGGGGTCGCCGAGTACGTCGCCGAGGAGATCCGCCACGCACTGCTCCTGGACCAGATCCCCACCGAGCCGACCAAGACCTATCTCCTGCCCGGCCCGCCGGTCCCGGTCTCCGTGCGCTCCTCCGACGGCACGGTCTCCTTCGACGGCGCCCAGGTGCGGATCGACTGGTCCGACACCTCGGACCGGGTCAAGCGCGCGACCGGCCCGCGGATCATCAACGTGGGCGACCTGGTCCAGGTCGAGTGGCTGCCCAACTCCGGTTACGAGGACGGATTCCTGCGCTTCGTGACCCGCGAGGCGGTGTTCTCCAAACTGCCGCCGGAGAAGGATCCGTACGCCCTGGACCTGTGGGGCAGCGCCCGCCGCGACCTGCTCACGGCCCTGGTCGCCACCGCCGTCACCGCCCGTCTGCCGCACCCCTCCGCCCGCACCGGCGTCGACCACGCCGAGCGTCCCCAGCTCACGGCGTCCGTGCCGCCCCCGGCCGACCACCACGACGTACTGCTGCGCAGGCTGCGGGAGTTGGGGGAGCTGCACCGGGACGGCGTGCTCACGGACGAGGAGTTCGCGATGACGAAGGCGGTGGTGCTGCGGGGTTTTTGACGACGGCGTCCGCGAGCCGTCAGCTCAAGAGGTCCGGCTCGCTGCGGCTCACGTCCTGCCACAGCGGCTGGTAGTTGATCCACGCCACCAGATCCCCGCCCAGCTGCTCCCGCGTGGCCACCGCCGCCCGATGCTCGATCAGCACCGGACGGCCCGCCGCCCGGGCGGTGAGCTGCACCTGGGAGGACCGTTCCATGGACAGGAACCACCAGGCCGCGGCGTCCACCGAGTCCCCGACGGTCAGCAGCCCGTGGTTGCGCAGCACGAGCGCCTTGCGGGAGCCGAGCGCGGAGGCGATCCGGCGGCCCTCCTGGGCGTCGACGGCGACGCCGGTGTAGTCGTCGTAGAGGGCGTGGTCCTCGTAGAAGGCGCAGCTCTCCTGGGTGATCGGGTCCAGCAGTTCCCCCAGCGCCGCGAGCGCGCGCCCGTGCACCGAGTGGCAGTGGGCGACCGCGACGACGTCGGGGCGGGCGGCGTGGACCTGGGAGTGGACGGTGAAGGCGGCCTGGTTCACGTGGTAGCGGCCGTCGATCACCTGCCCCTCCGAGTTGGCGAGGACGAGGTCGCTGACGGTGACGTGCTTGAACGGCATCCCGAACGGGTTCACCCAGAAGCAGTCGCTGAACTCGGGGTCGCGCGCGGTGATGTGCCCGGAGACCCCGTCCTCGAACCCGAGCCTCCCGAAGATCCGCAGCGCGCCCGCGAGCCGTTCCTTGCGGTGCCGGCGTTCGTCCTCGACGGAGTCGTGCATCGGCGGCATCGCGAACTGCAACTGGTCGGTCGGCAGCGGCGACGGTGGGGTGGGGCCGAGGGGCGTCCCGTGCATGTGTCCTCCAGCACTGGGTTGCTTACGGGGCGGAAGTTACCGTCGGTCAGCGCAGGAGAACAGAGCTGTTCTGTAAAGATCCCGCTCGCACTGCCTTCTCACGGCCAGGGAATCCGGACAGCGGATGTCGGGTATCGGCGCGACACTCACCGTATGACAGTGATGAACTGGGCCGCCTTCACCGCAGCCGAACCGGACCTCGCCCGCACCGCGGAGGAACGCTTCGGCGCCTTCACCCACCACGTCCTCGCCACCCTCCGCAAGGACGGCTCCCCGCGCACCACCGGCCTGGAGGTCCGTTTCCTGAACGGCGAGCTGTGGTTCGGCATGATGCCCGACTCGCTCAAGGCCCTCGACCTGCGCCGCGACCCGCGCTTCGCGCTCCAGGCGAACCCCGGGGAGGGCCAGTCCATGGGCGGGGGCGACGTGCGGATCGCCGGGCGGGCGATCGAGGTCGAGGACCCGAAGCTGAAGGCCGCGTACACGGAAGAGGTGGAACCGCCGGAGCCGTTCCACCTCTTCCGTACCGAGCTGACCGAGGTCGTGAGGACCTACGTCGAGGACGACAAGTACCTCGTCGTCCAGGCCTGGCAGCCCGGCCGGCCCCTGCGCACGATCAAACGCACCTAGGGCCTACTCGCCTACTCCCACTCGATGGTGCCCGGCGGCTTCGAGGTCACGTCGAGGACCACGCGGTTGACGTCCCGCACCTCGTTGGTGATCCGGGTCGAGATCTTCGCCAGCACGTCGTACGGCAGTCGCGACCAGTCGGCGGTCATGGCGTCCTCGGACGAGACCGGGCGCAGGACGATCGGGTGGCCGTAGGTCCGGCCGTCGCCCTGCACGCCCACGCTGCGGACGTCGGCGAGCAGCACCACCGGGCACTGCCAGATGTCCCGGTCGAGGCCGGCCGCGGTGAGCTCCTCGCGGGCGATGGCGTCGGCCTCGCGGAGGAGGTCCAGACGGTCCTTCGTCACCTCGCCGACGATCCGGATGCCGAGGCCCGGACCCGGGAACGGCTGGCGCTGGACGATCTCCTCCGGGAGCCCGAGCTCCTGGCCGACCATCCGGACCTCGTCCTTGAACAGCTTGCGCAGCGGCTCGATCAGCTTGAACTCGAGGTCTTCCGGCAGGCCGCCCACGTTGTGGTGGGACTTGATGTTCGCGGTGCCGGTGCCGCCGCCGGACTCGACGACGTCCGGGTACAGGGTGCCCTGGACGAGGAACTCCACCGCGGGACCCTCGTCCGCGATGATCTCGGCCTGCGCCTGCTCGAAGACCCGGATGAACTCGCGGCCGATGATCTTCCGCTTCTCCTCGGGGTCGCTCACCCCGGCGAGCGCCTTCAGGAAGCGCTCCTCCGCGTCGACGACCTTCAGCTGGACGCCGGTGGCGGCCACGAAGTCCTTCTCGACCTGCTCGGTCTCGCCCTTGCGCATCAGGCCGTGGTCGACGTACACGCAGGTCAGCTGGGCGCCGATGGCCTTCTGGACGAGGGCGGCGGCGACGGCGGAGTCCACACCGCCGGACAGGCCGCAGATCGCGCGCTTGTCGCCGACCTGCTCGCGGATGGCCGCGACCTGCTCGTCGATGACGTTCCCGGTGGTCCAGGAGGGCGTGAGTCCGGCGCCGCGGTACAGGAAGTGCTCCAGCACCTGCTGGCCGTGCGTGGAGTGCATGACCTCGGGGTGGTACTGGACGCCGTAGAGCTTCAGCTCGTCGTTCTCGAAGGCGGCGACCGGGACGACGTCCGTGGAGGCCGTCACCGCGAAGCCCTCGGGGGCGGCGGAGCAGGCGTCGCCGTGCGACATCCACACGTGCTGCTCGGCCGGGGTGCCCTCGAAGAGGGTGGAGGACGACTTCGAGACGTGCAGGTCCGTACGGCCGTACTCGCGCGCACCGGTGTTGTCGACCGTGCCGCCCAGGCTCTGGGCCATGAGCTGGAAGCCGTAGCACATGCCGAAGACGGGGACGCCGGCCTCGAAGAGGGCGCGGTCCAGCTGGGGGGCGCCCTCCTCGTACACGGACGAGGGGCCGCCGGAGAGGATGATCGCCGCCGGGTTCTTGGCGAGCATCTCCGCCACCGGCATGGTGCTCGGCACGATCTCGCTGTAGACCCGGGCCTCGCGGACGCGACGGGCGATGAGCTGGGCGTACTGCGCGCCGAAGTCGACGACCAGGACGGTGTCGGGGGCGGCGGCGGGGTTCGCTGATGACACGGGTTGCCTTCCGGCGGTGAGCGAGGTGTGTGTGGGGCCGAGTCTACCGGGAGCCGGGGGGCCGTCTCCGGGCCAAGCCCCGTCTCAGGATGCGAACCGGCTTGGACGCCCCCGCGGGGCCCGGCATACTGGCCCCATGCTCACGCACCCGACCTTCCTCTTTACCTATGGCACCCGGCCCGCCGGCTGCCATGGTCGTGCTGCTTGAGCAACTGACAAGCGACTTCCCAGGCGCCCCGGGCCGACAAGGTCCGGGGCGCCTGGCGTTTGCGGACCCTGTCGCTCCGGGGTGGCCCCACCCGAAACAGACGAGGAGCCCCCCATGACCGCGATCGACGTGACCGGCGCCCGCACCCCCGAGGCCGCCGATGTGATCACCGGCGCCCGGGAGCGCATCGACGCCCTCGACGACCGGATCATCGGTCTGATCCAGGAACGCGTGGCCGTGTCGGCGGTGATCCAGGAGGCACGGATCGCCTCAGGTGGCCGGCGCGTGAACCTCTCCCGCGAGATGGAGGTCCTCGGCCACTACAGGGACGCGCTGGGCAAGCCGGGCACGGCCCTCGCGATGACGCTGCTCGAACTGTGCCGCGGTCGCATCTGAGTTCGGCCGCCCTCTCACCCGTACGGCGCGTGACGCCTCCCGCACCGCTTCGTTGGTACCGGTGTCCGTGCCAGCCAGGGGCGGGCCCGACAGAACCACGCGTGGCTCGCTGGAGCGATGAGGCGGACGGATCACGCCGTGCGCCGTGGGACCTCGCTCCAGGAAAGTGACCGGACGGCAGGGGACAGCAGTCCGGTCACCCAAGAGAACGGCCGGCTCCGGGGACGCCCGGGGCCGGCCGGCGGAAAAGGGCAAGAAGGAGTACCGGGCTGGGGCGAGCGGTTGCGGTGACCGCGTCCGTCCAGCACGATGCACATAAATGCCCCGAGTCCCACCGCCTCGGGCGGCACCACCGCAGACCGTGCCGCCCCGCGTCCCGTCGCGGACAACTACATCGCTTCGGCCCGGCCGTGCCTCGCCGCACTGCCGGAGGTCGAGACCCATAAGTCTCAGGACCAGCGGCGCAACCCCCCGGCGCCGCTCCCAGGCACCGACGCTGCCCTGACGTCGGTGCTGACGAAAAGAAGGGCCCCGCGGCTCCGCCCGCGGGGCCCTTCTCATGTCCGTGGTCCCGTCATGTCCGTGGTCCCGTCATGTCCGTGGTCCCGTCATGTCCGTGGTCCCGTCATGCCGTGGTCCCGTCATGCCCGTGATCCTGGGTGTCGCGTCCGCAGCCTCAGGTCCGGGAGACCGTTCCGCAGTCGTCGTCGTTCCCGTCGATTCCTCTGCTGCGGTCGTACGGATCGACCACCTCACCTGAGGGCTCGCGGCTCCGGTACGGGTCGGTCTCGAACATCGGGTGGATGAAGCCGTCACCCTTGCGGCAGGAGTCGTTGCCGATCTCGGCGTCGTGGGTGACCACCCAGAGACGGCCCTCGGTGACCTGGAACTTCGCGGGGTCGATGACCTCCACCTCGATGGCGCGGCGGACGATCGTGCGCGAGATCTCCGTGCCGCCCCCGGCCTTCGCCAGCGGATAGACGAAGGTGTAGTCGGCGCGGATCACCGGACCTCCGTTCGCGCCGCCGCCGCGTTCGACCGTCATCCGGCCGCGCGCCTTCACCTGCGAGCCCACCAGTTCGACCTCGTCGGGATCGAAGCGGGTGAAGGTCCACTTGGGGTCGTTCTTGACGCTGGGGCCGCGCAGGCTCGCGCGCAAGTCGGCGAGGTAGTCCTTCTGGAGCGGGTCGACGAGTCCGAGCGCCGTCTTCGGCTCGGCGCCGTACAGCACCTCGCGGTCGAGGTTGGCGGCGACGAGGAACCGCTTCGTCAGCCGCAGGGCACTCTCGATCCGTGCGGCGGAGACCCCGCCGACGGCCTTGGCCTCGGGCACCTCGATGGCGTCGGCGTTCGCGGCCCAGCGCTCGGCCGGGGAGCCGGTGAACGGCCGCTTCCGGGTGGGCAGACCGGCCGTGTCGGCGGGCGCGCCGGTGGGCCGGCGCGTCTCCGGGGCCAGCGGCGAGGCCGACGCCTCGGCCGACCCGGCGTCCGAACCACCCGGCAGCAGGGACAGGGCGGCGGACGGCTTGAGGGCGATCAAGGCCACCGCGACCGCCAGCAGCACGCCGAGCACGCCCCACACTCTCCGGCGGCGGGTGCCGCGGCCGTTCATCTCCTGCCAGGCGGGGCCGGTCCGCCACCCGGCCGGCAACTCGCCCCGGGCTTCCTGCTGTCGCAGCCGCTCGGTGACCATACGGGCCCGCGCGGACGGTTCCTTCGGTACGGAATCCCGGTCGCGCTCGGCGTCCCGGACGAACTTCTCCCACTCCTCGTCCGGTATGGACGAGCCCTCGGGCTCCGGTCTGGGCCCTTCGGACGGCTTGTCGGTCACGGCGGTGTGCGCTTCCTCTCAGAGGGCTGTCGGCCGCTGAGCGTACGTCAGTTCGCACTCGCCGAGCGGACAACCATTTCATGTGACGCAGCGCACATAAGAAATCTGTTAGTGACGGCACAACCATTCACAGCCGTCACCGATCCAACCCTGCGAAACAACGGCCACACCCGCGCCCCACACGCGGAGGCCTCCCTTCAGCGCGTGCTGCGTTCGCGCAGCACTCCGGACTTTCGAGGTCTTCATGAAGCTTCGCCGTGCACTGGCCGCCGCGGCCACGACGGCTGTCATCGCGCCGATCGCGCTGCTGTCGGCGCCGGCCGCGTTCGCCACGGACGACGAGACCGCGACGCCGACGGTGTCGGAGAGCACGCCGGCCGCCGAGGACAGCACTCCGGCCGCGGACGAGAGCACGCCGGCCGCCGACGAGTCGACCCCGGCCGCCGAGGACAGCACGCCGGCCGCGGACGAGAGCACCCCCGCCGCGGACGAGAGCACGCCGGCCGCCGACGAGTCGACCCCGGCCGCCGAGGACAGCAGCCCCGCCGCCTCCACCTCCCCGTCGCCGAGCGCGAGCGAGAGCGCCCCGGAGGAGGTCGACTTCTGCGAGGACGCCGACGAGGAGGAGGTCGGCCTCAGCGCGGACCTGCACAGCGGTCTGTCGGGCCTGCCCGAGACCATCGTCGCGGGCAGCGGCTGGACGAACTTCTCGTTCGACGTCTCCAACTCCGGCGACGAGGCCATCAAGAACATCAAGCCCCTGATCGGCGTCGCCGCCATGGGCTGGGACGCCGAGGACTACTCGGGCGACATCAAGGTCCAGGTCTTCGACAAGGAGGCCGGCGCCTGGCAGACCCTGGCGGACGCCGCCGGTGAGGGCGCGACCTTCACCGCGTTCGCGCTCGACGCCGGTCAGTCGACCTCGTTCAAGCTGCGCCTCAGCGTCAGCGGCAACGTGCCGGACGCCATCGGCATCACCGGTGGCTTCGCGCAGTACTCCGACGCCGACGGCTGCTGGATGGCCGACGACCCGAACGGCTGGGTGTACTTCTTCGACATCCTCGCCGCGGGCTCCGACCCGGGTGACCCGGACGACGCCAAGCCGCAGACCGGCGGCCAGAAGCCCATCTCCGACGTCAGCGAGGTCGACGTCACGGGCAGCCTCGCCGAGACCGGTGCCGACTCCAACCTGCCGGTGCTCGCCACCGTCGGTGGTATCGCCATCGTCGCCGGCGCCGGCGTCGTGTTCGCGATGAAGCGCCGCAGGGTCGGCTCCGAGGCCTGAGCCTCACCGAAACCCTGCGCAAGACAGAGAAGGACCCGCACTCGGAGGGGGGTGCGGGTCCTTCTCTGTTTCCCTGCTTCCGGGACCTTCTTCGTTTTCCTGCTTCCGGGACCTTCTTCGTCTCCCTGCTTCCGGAAGCCCTTCTCGGTTCCCTACTTCTTCGGCGGCACTGCCGGCATCCCCAGGAACGGCAGCCTGAGCGCCCCGAAGGCCTCCGCCGGGACCGCCGGGGACTGCGGTTCGACCGGCTTCAGACGTTCGTACGCCGCTCCCGGCGCCGGACGCGGGTCGGACTCGCCCTTGTTGGGCCAGTAGGACATCGCCCGCTCGGCCTGTGCGGTGATCGTCAGGGACGGGTTCACGCCCAGGTTGGCCGAGACCGCGGCCCCGTCGACGACCGAGATGCCGGGGTGGCCGTACAGGCGGTGGTACGGGTCGATGACACCGGTCTCCGGCGAGTCGCCGATGGGGCAGCCGCCGAGGAAGTGGGCGGTGAGCGGGGTGCCCATCAGCTCGCCGACGTTGGAGCCGGCGAAGCCGTTGATGTCGGCGGCGATGACGGACGCGGCCTGAGAAGCGGCCTTGATCTGCTTGGGGTTGGGGGCGCCATGGCCCTGGCGTGCCGTCAGCAGGCCCTTGCCGACGCCGTTCGGCTTCAGGTACGTCGTCAGCGAGTTGTCCAGCGACTGCATGACCAGGCCGATGATGGTCCGCTCCGACCAGCGCCGGTTGGACAGGGAGCGGGCGACGAGGAGCGGGTGGCGGACCGCGTTCGCCAGCCAGGCGCCGACGCGTGAGCGGCCCTCGGCGTACGGGACCTGGAGGATCGACAGGCCGCCCATCGAGTTGGATCCCTTGCCGTAGCGGACCGGCTCGATGTGGGTGTTCTCGTCCGGGTGGATCGAGGAGGTGATGGCGACGCCGCGGGTGAAGTCGACCTTCTGCTCGCCCGTCGCCCTGCGGTAGCGCCGGTTGTCGGTCTGCGCGCCGACCAGGGCCTCGGAGTTGGTACGGGTCAGCTCGCCCAGCTTCGGGGAGAGGTGCGGCAGCTGGCCGCCGGCCTTCATCCGGTGCAGCAGCGTCTGGGTGCCGTAGGTGCCGGCCGCGATCACCACCCGGCGGGCCGTGAACAGCCTGCCGTCGCCCTTCTTCCCGCGGTCCGTCGGCAGGGTCGCCACCGCGTAGCCGCCCTGCGAGTCGTCGGTGACCGAGACGACCGTCGTCAGGGGGTGGACGACCGCGCCCGCCTTCTCGGCGAGGTAGAGGTAGTTCTCGTTCAGGGTGTTCTTCGCGCCGTGCCGGCAGCCGGTCATGCACTCGCCGCACTCCGTGCACGCCTTGCGGGCAGGGCCCGCCCCTCCGAAGTACGGGTCGGCGATCTCCTGCCCCGGTGCGGCCTTCGCCTCTCCCGTGGCGTCCTTGCCGTCGCCGAAGAACACGCCGACCGGCGCCATGTGGAAGCTGTCGCCGACGCCCATGCGCTCGGCCGCCGCCTTCAGATGCACGTCGGACGGGGTCATCGTCGGGTTGAGCCGCACGCCGAGCATGCGCTGGGCCTGGTCGTAGTACGGCTTCAGCTCCTCGTGCCAGTCGGTGATGTCACGCCACTGCGGGTCGTCGAAGAAGGCCTTCGGCGGTACGTAGAGGGTGTTGGCGTAGTTGAGGGAGCCGCCGCCGACGCCCGCGCCGGCCAGCACCATGACGTTGCCCAGCAGATGGATGCGCTGGATGCCGTACATGCCGAGCTTGGGCGCCCACAGGTAGTTCTTCAGGTCCCAGGAGTTCTTGGGGAGCGTTTCGCGGGTCCACCGGCGGCCGGCTTCCAGGACACCTACGCGGTAGCCCTTCTCGGTGAGACGAAGGGCTGTGACGGAGCCGCCGAAGCCCGATCCGACGACTATCACGTCGTAGTCATAGGTGTCCTGTGGCACATGCTCTCCTCGTTGAGAACGGGTGTTCCTGTACGGCTGTTCCTACTTGAACCGGAAGGCCTTCATCACCCGCAGGCTCCGGCTCATGAACTGCGCGTACTTCTCGTCGTCCATGCCCAGCGACGGCGCCATCGGCAGCAACCGCTGCTGCGCGACCGTCTGGGCCTCCGTGTACTTGAGGATGCCCTCGGAGCCGTGCCGGCGGCCCAGGCCGGAGTCCTTCATGCCGCCCATGGGCGACTGGACGCTGCCGTAGGCGGGGGCGTAGCCCTCGTTGACGTTCACCGTGCCGGTGCGCAGGCGGGCGGCGACCGCGCGGCCGCGGCTGCCGTTCTTCGTCCAGACCGAGGAATTCAGGCCGTACGCCGTGGAGTTGGCCTGCTCGATCGCCTCGTCCTCCGTCTTGAACCGGTAGATCGAGACGACCGGGCCGAAGGTCTCCTCGGCGCAGACGGCCATCGGCGCCTCGACGCCGTCGAGGATGGTCGGCTCGAAGAAGTACGGGCCGATGTCGGGCCGGGCCGAGCCGCCGGCGACGAGCTTCGCACCCTTGGCGACGGCCTCCTCCACATGCCGGGTGACCGTCTCCAGCTGGCGCTCGCCGACCAGGGAGCCCATGTCGGCGCCGTACGCGAGGGACGTGCCGAGCCGCATCGCCTTGGTGCGGGCGGCGAAGCGCTCGACGAAGGCGTCCGCGATCGACTCGTGGACGTACAGCCGCTCGATGGAGATGCACAGTTGGCCGGCGGAGGAGAAGCAGGCGCGGACGGCGCCCGCGGCGGCCTTCTCGATGTCGGCGTCCTCGAGGACCAGCATCGCGTTCTTGCCGCCGAGTTCGAGGGAGACGCCGACCAGACGGGCGGCGGCACCCTGGGCGACCTCACGGCCGGTACGGGTGGAGCCGGTGAAGGAGACGTAGTCGGCGTGCTTGACGACCTCGGGGCCGACGACCGGGCCGTCGCCGAGGACGACCTGGAAGACGTCGGCGGGCAGCCCGGCCTCTATGAGCAGGTCGCGGGCCCACAGGGCGGTCAGGCAGGTCTCCGTGTCGGGCTTCATGACGACCGCGTTGCCCGCGACGAACGCCGGGAGCGCGTCGCCGACGGACAGCTCCAGGGGGTAGTTCCAGGGGGCGATCTGGCCGACGACACCGCGCGGGTGGCGCAGTTCGGTGACCTTCGTCAGCGTGGGAATGGCGCCGGTGTGCCGCTTCGGCTTGAGGTAGGCCGGTGCCTTACGGCCGTAGTGGCGGGCCGCGACGGCTACGGCCTGCACCTCCTCGTGGGCGTGCAGCCGGGCCTTGCCGGTCTCCAGCTGGATGAGGTCGAGGACCTCGGCCTGGCGTTCGAGCACCAGGTCGTGGAAGCGGAGCAGGACCGCGGCGCGCTGCCGCACCGGGACCTGCGCCCAGACGGCCTGCGCCCGGCGGGCCGCCTCGAAGGCCTTCGCCACGTCCTCGGGCGTCGATTCCGGCAGGTCGGCCAGCTTCTCGCCGGTGAACGGCGTGTGGTTGGCGGTACGGCCGGAGCCGACCACGCCCTTGGTCAGCTGGGCGACCAGCTCGGGGGTGACCACGTCGGCTGCGGTACGGGCGCCCTGCGGGGCGGGGGCGAGGGGGTTGGTGCCGGTCTTGGCCGGGGCCTGCGCGTCCGTCATGAGCCGCAGAGTATGCCGGAGCGGGGGCTTTGTGTACCCGTCGGTAACGGGGATTCACCGACCGCTCACATGACGCCAGTGTCCACTGGCAACAAACGTGCTGATCAGGGCGTTGCCGAAGAGGATCGGGTGCAGGTCAGTCCGGCCCGATCTCAAGTCGGTCACGGGCGCCCTTGAAGACCGCGGTGCCCTTCTTCTCGGTGGGCGTGCCCTTGGGCATGTCGACGCGCAGCTCGTACATGCGGTCGTCGCCGGTCACCACGATCAGCTGCATGACACGGCTCGGGGACTCCTCCATGTCGTAGGTGGTGTCGGAGAGGACCGCGTCGTAGCCCTTGAAGGTGGTGCGGGTCGCCTGGGTGCTCGCGTCGTGGTTGTAGCTGTCCCAGGTGTCGTGCGCCTCCTGCGCCTGGTCCAGCAGGGGGCGGGGTGCCTTGTCCCACTGGGTGAGGCGGACCTGGACGAGGCCGATGTCGTAGACGACGAGCCGGGGCGGGTCCCCCGCACTGCCTTCCCGCGCGGCTTCCTTGTACTCGGGTGGGAGGAAGAGGACGGCGTCCATGTCCGTCTCGCGGTGTGCGATCCACTTCGGGTCGCTGGACTCGGGGGGCGGGGTGGACTCGGGGGTCAAGGGTGCGGAGGTGTGGACGGGGTTCATTTCCTTGGCCTCACCGCTCTGGCCGGCGAGGTAGTGGGAGGTGGTGAACCAGGTGCCGGCGACGAGAAGGACACCGAGGGCGGCCATCGGGGCGGGGCGCAGGAGGCGGGGGCGGCGGCTCGGCTGGGCCGGGGTGGCCGGGGTGCCGAGGGACGAGGCCGTGATGGAGGTTCCGGATGCTCCGGAGGCACCGGTCTCGGATTCGGCGATCGGGTCGGGGCCGGACTCCGGCTTCGGCTTCGGCTTGGGGTCCGGCTCCGGGTCCGGCTTCAACTCCGGTTCCTGTGCCCTCTCCTCCTCGGGCTTCGACTCCCCCGCCACGTCGGGCTTCAAGTCTGCCGGGGCCAGCCTGACCGTCCCCGCGTCCTCCGCGAACTCCCTTAGCCCCGAGGTGTCCTGCGATTCCGTCGCCCCCGCTCCCCCGGAGAGCTGCGGCATCGGCCACCCCTTCGCCACCGCCTCCAGCGCCGCCCCGACCTCGTCGGCGTCGGGTCGCAGTTCGGGATCCTTCACCAGCAGCCGCACGATCAGAGGCCCCAGCGGTCCGGCCTGCTTCGGTTCGGGCGGGTCGGCGGCGAGGATCGCGGCGAGCGTGGACTCCAGGGTCGTACGGCGGAAGGGCGACCAGCCCTCCACGGCGGCGTACAGGAGTACGCCCAGCGACCACAAATCGGAGGCGGGGCCGGCACCCCGGCCGGACATGCGCTCGGGCGCGATGAACTCCAGGGAGCCGATGAACTCGCCGCTGACGGTGAGGGATTCCTCGCCCTGGATGTGGGCGATGCCGAAGTCGGTGAGGACGACGCGGCGATGGGGTCCGAGCAGGACGTTGGCGGGCTTGACGTCGCGGTGGACGATGCCGACGGCGTGCGCGGCGCGCAGGGCGCCGAGGACGGCGACGCCGATGCGGGCGGCCTCGGGCGCCTCCACCGGGCCGCGCTGGAGGAGTTCGTGCAGGGACTCGCCGCGGACCAGCTCCATGACGATCCAGGGCAGTCCGTCCTCGACGACGACGTCGTGGATGGAGACGGCGGCCGGATGGTCGACGCGAGCGGCGGCGCGGGCCTCACGGTAGAGCCGGTGGGCGGCCCGCTGATGGGCCGCGTCCTCCGGGTCGCCGGGCAACCTCGGCTGCTTGACGGCGACTTCGCGCTCCACGAGCTCGTCGAGCGCCCGCCAGACGGTGCCCATGCCACCCGAGCCGATGCGCTCGACCAGCCGGTAACGCCCGCCGATCACACGCCCGTTGGGTCCGGTGCGGCCACCGTCTTCGCTCATGTCCCATGCCTACCTTGCGGGGTGGGCACTTCGCCAGTTCAGAGTTTGTCGATGTCCAGGTTCGCGATGGCCGTCCGCGCCACTTCACGTCCGCGGTCGGTGAAGTCGCCCTTGCCCGGGTAGTTGATCGTGAGCTTGTACATGTCGCCCTTGGAGGTCTTGTAGTAGAAGATCCTCATCTCGCGCGGGCGCGGGTTCTGGCTGTCGGTGGTGGTGTAGACGACGGTGTTCTCGGCGGCCGGCTTGCCCTTGTACGTGTTTTCGCCGTCGGGCTTGGTCCTCGCCCCCTCGGCCATGCTCAGCGCGTAGTTGTTGCCCTCCTTGAAGTCGCTGTTGTCGTCGTACATCTCGGCGTCCGCGGAGTCGGCGATGCTGCTGCCGGTGTCCTCGGCCTTCTTGTCGAGCCGCAGGCCGATCCAGACGGCGCCGCTCTCGTCGGTGTACGTGACCCAGTGCTCCTTGTCCGTCTCCTCGGGCACGCCCCGCTTGTAGCCGTCGGGCACCGCGAGGGATGCGCCGAGAGCCTTCTCCTCACGGACCTTCCAGCCGTCCGGCAACGGCCCCGCGAACGGATCGGCGACCACCAGATACGCCGCCACCGCGCCCGCGACCACCGCCGCACCGATGCCGAGCAGCGCCTTGGGCCCCAGCCGGATGCCGCTCTTCACGCTCTCCGGGATCCGCACGACCTGGGTGGCGGCCTGCACCGGCGGATTGGCCGCCTGTTCCAGCAGCGCACGGGTCTGCGCGGCGTTGGGGCGGCGCGCCGGGTCCTTCTGGAGGAGCCCGTTGATGGCCTCCGCGAGCGGACCCTGCGCCGAGGCGGGTGCCGCCGGGACGGCGTTGAGGACCGACTGGAGCGTCGCCGGGGTGTTGCTGCGGCGGAACGGCGAGACGCCCTCCGTCGCCGCGTACAGGACGACGCCCAGGGACCACAGGTCGCTCGCCGGCCCCGGGCGCTGGCCCAGCACCCGCTCCGGAGCGATGTACTCCGGCGAGCCGACGAAGCCGCCGGTGTCGGTCAGATTGGTCTCGCCCTCGATCTGGGCGATGCCGAAGTCGGTGAGGACGACACGGTCATGACGGCCCAGCAGGACGTTGTCCGGCTTCACGTCACGGTGCAGGATGCCCGCCGCGTGGGCGGCCTCCAGCGCGCCGAGCACTTCGAGGCCGATTCTCGCCGCGTCCCGGGCGCCGAGCGTGCCCTCCTGCAACGCGTCACCCAGCGAACGGCCCTGCACCAGCTCCATGACGATCCACGGCCGGCCGTCCACGACGGCGACGTCATGCACGTTCACGACCGCCGGGTGATCGAGCCTGGCCGCGGCGCGCGCCTCGCGGCGCATCCGCTCGTAGGCGTTGGCACGTTCACGTTCGGGAAGGTGATCAGGGACGCGGGGCTCCTTGACGGCGACCTCACGGTCCACGGTCTCGTCCTTGGCCCGCCAGACCGTCCCCATGCCGCCGTGCCCCAGCTTGGCGAGCAGCCGGTAGCGGCCGGCTATCAGACGTCCGGTGCCGGGGTCGGGCGCGGGAGCCGCGGGCGTGGGCGCGGGAGCCGCCGGCGTGGGCGCGGCGGGCGTGCTCGGGTGCGGTACGGCCTGGGCGGGCGCCGCATACGGATTGTCCGGGTGCGGGACGGGCGTGGACGAGATCGGCTGCGGTGGTTGCAGCTCGAAACTCGTCGGCTCGTCGGACCGATAAGGGGCTCCCCCGTTGCTGCTCATGGCTCCATCCATATCGCGGCAAGCGCTTCGGCAGCCAGCAGGAACCCTTTCCGGTCACAGACCCGTGACTCGGATCGCCACTTATCTCCGCTTTATCCGGGGTTGGGGGGCGAGAAGGCCGAAGTGGCGAAGGTCGAAGTCGGAGTCGGAGTCGGCGAGGGGGATGCGCTGGGCGACGCGGACGGAGACCGGGACGCGGCCGGGGAGGAGGACGGCGACGGAGACGGGGACGGGGTCACCGACACGCTGGGCCTCTCCGAGGGACCGGAACTCCCCGGCGCCGAACTGCTCGGCGCCACACCCCCGTCCCCACCCCCCTTCACCAGCAGCGCCGCCGCCGACACCCCCACCACCGCCATCGCCGCGACCAGTACGACGGTGGCCAGCACGCTGCGGGGCGAATACGTGCGCTCCGCTCTGCTGAACCGTTTCGGCACAAGGGCGGCCCCCGTCTCCAGGAACTCCCGCAGCATCCCCTCCGCCGCCACCGCGTCCAGCCGTCGCCCCGGATCCCGCTCCAGCAGCCCCTGGACGACGGGCAGGATCGGCGCCGCCTGCGCGGGCGGCCGTATGTCGTCGGACACCACGGCGAGCACGACGCCGCTCAACGAGTCCCGCCGGAACGGCGACTCACCGCTCAGCGCCGCGCACAGCAGCGCCCCCACCGACCACAGGTCGGAGGCCGGTCCGGTCCCGCCCCCGGCCATCCGCTCGGGCGCGGTGTACTCGGGCGAGCCGACGAAGGACCCGGACTCGGTGAGCGTGGGGGTGCCGGGCACCTGGGCGATTCCGAAGTCGCTGAGGACGACACGGTCGGTGCCGCTCTCGATGAGGACGTTGGCCGGTTTGATGTCGCGGTGCAGCACCCCGGCCGCGTGTGCCGTGCGCAGCGCGCTCAGCAGGTCGGCACCGATCCGGGCGGCCTCGCGGGCGTCCACCGGCCCGTGCGTCGCGATCCGGTCGGCCAGGGAGTATCCGTCGATCAACTCCATGACGATGTAGGGACGTTCGTCGTCCTCGACGACGTCGTGGACGACGATGACGTGCGGATGGCTCAGCTGTGCCAGCGCCTGCGCCTCGTGCAGCGTGCGCTCGCGCCGGCGCCGGGCGTCGGCCGCGGAGAGCGTGTCGTCGAAGGGGAGTTCCTTGACGGCCACCCTGCGCCCGAGCAACTGATCGGTCGCCTGCCATACGACACCCATGCCGCCGCGACCGAGCCTCGTCTCGAGGCGGTAACGCCCCGCGATCACACGGAAGTTGGCCCCCTCGGTCCCCATGCGCCCCATCATGCCGCACCGGACGGACCGACTCCGGGGTGCCGATCGGCCAACTATGCAAAGGAGCAAACGACTTCAAAAGCCGCCTGGCGGTCACGAATTCCGGCAGCCGTCGGCCCGCCCGGGGCGTCAGGAACCGCCCGTCTGCCATCCCTTGAGCACCGCCGTGTACTGCTCGCGGGTGGTGGCCCAGTCCACCTCCGGCGTGGACATGTAGATCGCGTACTCCGTGCCGTCCCGGTCGATGTACGCCTGGTCGATGGCGCGGCGCGGCCCAGGGAAGGGGGTGTCCTTGGCCAGCGCGGTCCACGTGTACTCCCACAGGACGCCATCGCGGTCGCGGTACAGGTTCTCCTTCAGGTACACGGTCCGGTAACGGACCAGCTTCTCGCTCACCTGGTCCTCCAGGTCGCGCATGTGGTCGTAGGCCTTCGCGAAGTCGGGCGCGGGATCGACGGCGATCCGGACGAAGTGCTCGCCGCCGTCGGGACTGTAGTCGACCTGCTTAAGGCCCTCGACCTCCTCGCCGACCACCTCCCGCTTCCACCCCTTGGGCAGGTAGAGGCTGAAGCCGAACGGGTCGTCGTAGCGGACCCAGGACGCCGGGACGCCGCCCACCGGGCCCGGCGAGTCGCTCGGGGTGGGGTCGGGCGACGACGCGGACGAGGTGCTGCCGCTGTCCCGCGGCCCCCACTTCTGCAGTACCACCGCGGTGCCCCCGCCGATGAGCGCGGCGAGCGCGACGACGAGGGCGAGGGTGCGCAGCCGGCGGCGCTTGCGGGGCGGCGGGACGGGCGTACCGCCGGTGCCCGTCCCCGCGGTGTCGTACGGCCGGCCGATCGTCGTCGGACCGTGCATCGGGGGATACGGCGTGCCGGTCGCCGTCGTCTGCGCCCCCGTGGGCAGCGGCATCCCGCCGTACGAGGGCCCGGTGTGCGCCTCCGGCTCGTACCGCCGGGCGTGCTGCGTCGGCACGTACACCTGTGCCGCGCTCGGCCTGCGCCCCTCCGCCGCCTCGGCCAGCATCTGCTCGGCTTCGGCGGCCCCGGGCCGGGTGGCCGGATCCTTGCGCAGCAGAGCGGTGATCACGGGCGCGAGCGGGCCGGCGTGCTGCGGCTCGGTGGCCTCTTCCTCGACGACCGCCTGCATGGTGCCCAGCGGCGAGGTGCGGCGGAAGGGCGAGCGGCCCTCCACGGCCGTGTACAGCGTCGCGCCGAGCGCCCACAGGTCGGAGGCGGGACCCGGGTCGTGGCCGCGCACCCGCTCGGGGGCGAGGTAGTCGACGGAGCCGACGACCTCGCCGGTGCGGGTGATCGTGTTGTCGCCCTCGATCTGGGCGATGCCGAAGTCGGTCAGCAGGACGCGGCCGTCCTCGGACAGCAGGACGTTGCCGGGCTTGACGTCGCGGTGCAGGACCCCGGCGGAGTGCGCCGCGCGCAGCGCCCGCAGCACCCACAGACCGATCCGGGCGGCCTCCGCCGGATCGACGCGTCCGCGCTCTTTGACCGCGTCGGCCAGCGAGTGGCCCTCGACCAGCTCCATCACGATCCAGGGCCGGCCGTCGTGCTCCAGGACGTCGTGCACCGTGACGACGGCCGAGTGGTTGATGCGCGCGGCGGCACGGGCCTCGGCGCGGGTGCGGGCGAGCAGTCGCTCCTGGTCGCTCTCGGAGACGTAGAGCGCGGCGGTCAGCTCCTTGATCGCGACCGCTCGATGCAACACTTCATCATGCGCACGCCAGACGCGCCCCATACCGCCGCTGCCGATCGCGTCGGCGAGCCGGTAGCGGCCCGAAACGAGCTGGCCCTGCATCTGATTCACGTTGCCCCGCAATGCTCTTGACAGGGTCAGGTTAAGGACCGGCCGACGCGACTGGAACCACGGGGGTGCCAAGGAGACCGCACTGTGATGGTTGTCGCTTTCGGCGTTGGGAAGCAACCATCACCCTGTGTCCAGGGGCGAAGTCATCCGGTGACCTGATACGTCGCCGACGCCTGCTCGAACAGCCTTGTCACCTCGTCCCGCTCGGCGTCCGGGCCGCGCAGTTGCACCACGTGGTACCGCCCGTCGACCAGCATCGCGAGATTGCGTACGAACAGGTCGCGCCCCTGGTCATCGGTCCAGGTGAACTGCCCCTCGGCCATCACCCGCTCACCGACCTGAATGGTCTTCAGCCCGCCGGAGGAGGCCCAGCTGGAGTCGCGGTAGGGCTGCAACTCCCGCTCGTGCTCGCGCTGGTAGACCATCGGGTCGCTGCCGTACTGGTCGGCCGTGTCCCGGCCCGGTACGACGACGAGGTCGAAGTCGCCGTGCGAGTACACGACCTGCCCGCGCCCGTTCTCCGCAGTGCGGTTCCATCCATTGGCGACGGCGACCTGGAAGCCGGCGGCGTCCTTGCGCAGGGTGAAACCGTCGGGAACGTCGGGGCCGTTGGTCTGCGTCTCGGTGGAACCGGCCGTCTCCGAGGGGTCGTTGCCGGAAGGGGAGGTCTGGTCGGGCCGCGGCTCGCTGCTCGCCTCGGCGGACCGCTCGGGCTCCACCTGGTCGGTCTGGCCGGCCGCGCCGGTGCGATCGGAGTCGGCCCTGGAGCCGCTGCCCGGATCGGCCTTCGGCATGAACAGCATGGCGTACGCGACCGCCGCGGCCATGCCGAGCAGCACGAGCACCAGCAGCGTACGGCCGAGTCTGCGCGGCGAACGCGCCTCCTGCTTGGCCCGCTTGTGCCGTCCGTGGTGCGCGGGCAGCCCGGCCCGGCGCTTGCGCACCAGCTCGCCCCGGCGGCGCACGATCGGCAGCCGGTTCGGGTCGACGGGCGGGGCGGCCACGACATGCGCGCCGGCCTCCGGCTCCGGCGCGGACCGCACGAGCGAGCGCAGCCAGCCCCTGAGCTCCTCGAAGTCGAGGCGCTCGGTCGGATCCTGACGCAGCAACGACTCCACGACCGGCCTGAGCGGCCCGCACTCCTCGGCGAAGGCGGGCGGCTCCGCGCACACCATCTGCACCAGCTCGGCCGTCGACTCCTCCGGGTACGGCGCGTGTCCCTGCACGGCCCGGAAGAGCAGCGCCCCCAGCGCCCACAGGTCGGTGGCGGGGCCGATCGGCGCGGCCAGCTGCCAGTTCTCGTGCACCGGCCCCGCCTGCTCCGGCGCCCAGCGCTCGGTGACGGGCCCGACCACGGCCATCCGCGCCTGCCGCGCCCGCTCGGCGGCGAGCGCGGTAGTGGGGCCGCGACGGGCGGGAGTGCCGGCGACGAGGTCGTTCCAACGGGTCGGGGACTGACCGGAGTCGGGGGAAGGGCCGGGCGCCGGAGCGCCGACGGCGGAGGGGAGGCCTTGCGCGGGGTACCCGCCGACGCCCGGGGAGGGCACGAGGCTGTCGGGCGGCATACCGGGGCCTGCCTGGAAGCCTGCGGAGGGCAGTGCCGTGCGGTCGCGGCCCGCTTCGACGGAGGTCCCACCGTTGTGCGGCGTGGCGCCGCCGGGCCAGGGCGTGGTCCGCACGCCGTACGGGTCGGCGATCTGCCCGGGGGGCGTCGCGGCGCCCTCGCCGGAGGGGTACGGCCGCTGCGCCGCGCCGTTTGCGTGGGGCGCGGGGCCGCCCTCGGGCGCCGGACGGGCCCCCGGCAGCGCGACGCGTCCGTTCTGCCGGCCTTCCTGCACCCGGGCCGCGGCACGCGCACCCGCCCGGTACGCGGCGATGGCTCCCGCCCGCGCCGCCCTGATGTCCCCGCCGGCATCCGGCGCACCGCCCGGCGCCGCCCCGGAGTCCTGCGCGCCGCCGCCGGCGTCGCCCGCGGGCACCGCCGCCCGCGCCTCTATGGCGGCCCGCCTGGCGGCCTCGGGATCCGTACCGCCTGCGAGCTGTCCGGCAGGTCCCGGCCCGCCCGGTCCGCCGCCACCCGGTGCGAACGTCGGGGCGGCACCGCCACCCCCGTCACCGTCCTCGGCCGGCACCGGGTCGTACCCGCACAGCGCCTCCTCGGCCGCCCCGACCGCGAGCCCGGTCAGCATGACCCGGCCGTCGTCGCAGACGAGGACCGTACGGGCGGTGATGTTGCGGTGGACCCAGCCGTGCGCGTGCAGCACCCGCAGCGCCATCAGGACGTCGGAGGCGACCTCGGCCGCACGGTACGGCGTCAACGGCTTCTCGGCGAGCAGCGCGGCCAGCGGGCGCGACGCCACCAACTCACTCACTATCCACAACGAGCCGCCCTCGGCGAACACGTCGAAGACCTGGTCCAGCCGTGGGTGATCGGGGATCCGCGCGGCGGCCTGCGCCGCCTCGACCGCCCGCCGTACGGCGGGATCACTGGGCCGGCGCGTACTCGAACGCGCTGCGGGTCCGCGCCCCGCCGCCCCGCGCCGGCCGGCGTCCCGCGCGGTGAAGCCGTCGGGCAGCCCCTCCGCGTCGAGCACCTCCGCCTCGACGACCTCGGGCAACGGCACCTGCCGGACCAGGACTTCCTGCCCGCTGTAGGTGTCGAAGGCGCGGGTCTCGGTGAGTTCGTACTCGTCGGAGGGCGGCAGCGGCAGGCGGTAGCGGTCGGCGAGCACCCGACCCGCATAGTCGTCCACGTTGCCTCCCCCGGCCGCCCGGATGGTCAATTCCGCTCGCCTTGCGTCCCGTTCCGGACACACGACTGGATGCGCACGGTCCGCAAGCTTTCACGATACGTGCCGGAGGCAACTCACAAAGAGGGGTTGCCGGATCTCACGTCGCGAACCCCGCCTTCACGAGCCCGAACCGAAACCGCTCTCCTCAAGACTTCGGCTTGAACGAACCGGTCAGTGTCTTCCAGGTGTCCTTACGGAGATCGCTGTCCCAACCATCGGCCTTCGCGGTGTACATGAGCGCGTACCCGCTCCGGTCGTTCACGACGAACCCGCGGTCGATGGTGCGGTACTTCGTCCCGCCCTCGGTGTAGGTGAATTCCCAGTCGGCCGTGTTCCAGCCCCGGTAGTCCACCTGCTCTATGCGGATGCGCTCGTACTGCGAGCGCTGCATGTACCGCTCCTGGCTCTTCCAGTCCGCCACCGGGTCGTCCTTGGGCGTGCTAGTCCAGGCGATGAGCAGCTTCTGCCCGTCGGGCCCGGTGAACCGGTCCCCCGCCGAACCCGAGGACTGGAACTTCCACCCCTTCGGCAGCCCGATGGAGTACCCCTGGCCGCCCTTGTGGGTGGAGGCGGCCCCGCTGTCGCCGCCGGAGCCCGCCTCGGCGCCGCTCCCACCGGTCGCGCTCGCCTCGGCACTCGGCGTCTTCTCAGCCCCCGACCCGGACCCGGAGCCGCCGGTCGCGGACTTCGAACCGCCCGTACGGGTCCCGCCGTCGTCGTCCTTCTTGGTGTCGGAGCTCGCGCTGGACTTGGCCGACGGCTTGTCCCCGCCACCGCCCGACGCGTCCGTCGAGCCATCGCCGCCGTTGAGCGCGATCGCCAGCACCACGCCGAGCACGGCGAGCGCCACGACCACCGCGATGATCACCAGCGTCCGCTTCGGCACCACATCGGTCAGCGGCGCCCTCGGCACCGGCCGCGCGGGCAGATCCGGCGGCGGCATCACGGGCCATCCCGAACTGCGCCCCCCGCTCTGCCCGTTCGCCCCGGCCGCATCCCGTTCACCTGCACCGGTGCCGCTACCGGTACCGGCGCCTGCCGCACTCCCGGCCCCGCCCGTCGCCGCGGCCGACCCGGCCGCTCCGGCGCCGGACTCGGAACCGTCCTTCTCACTCCCGGACTTGGTACTCCCGGCGGCCGCCCCGGCCGCCCCCGCACCCACAGCGGCCTTCCGCACGGAACGCAGCGCCCCGCGCAACCGCTCCCCGGCCTCCTCGCCCCGCTTGGCCCCGGACCCGGAACCGGAACGGCCCTTCTCGGCACGCGCCCCGGGCTGCGGCGGCAACGGCACGACCTTCGTCGCGTCCAGCGGCTCCGGCTCGGACTTGCGCTCGGGTGCGTGGATGACGGCGTTGAGCATCGCCCGCGCGCCGGCGTCGTCGAGCCGCTTCTCGGGGTCCTTGGTGAGCAGGCCGTAGATGACGTCCCTCAGGGGCCCCGCGTTCTTCGGCTCCTCCATCGGCTCGGTCATCACCGCGGTGAGTGTGGCGATGGCGGAGCCCTTGTCGTACGGCGGCACACCCTCGACCGACGCGTACAACAACCCGCCCAGCGACCACAGGTCGGCCGCCGGTCCCGGCTTGTGCCCGCGGGCCCGCTCCGGGGAGATGTAGGAGGGCGCTCCGACGAGCATGCCGGTCGAGGTGATGGACGGGTCGCCCTCGACCTGGGCGATACCGAAGTCGGTGAGCACGACCCGGTCGGTGTCGGACTCCAGCAGGACGTTCGACGGCTTCACGTCGCGGTGCAGGATGCCCTCGCGGTGCGCGGACCGCAGCACGTCGAGCACGGCCAGGCCCACCTCGGCAGCCCGCTTGGGCTCCAGCAGGCCGTCCTCCCGGATGACCTCGGCGAGCGACTTGCCCTCGACGAGCTCCATCACGATCCACGGCCGGTCGTCCTCGTCGACCACGTCGAACACCGTCACCGCGCTGTTGTTGCGGATCCGCGCGATCGCCTTGGCCTCCCGCAGGGTGCGCGTGATCAGCCGCCGCTTCTCCTCCTCGTCGATGTTCGAGGGGAACCGCAGCTCCTTGACGGCGACGGTTCTCCCCAGCGTCTCGTCGACGGCACGCCACACCGTGCCCATGCCGCCCCGGCCGAGGACCGCGCCCAGCCGGTACCGCCCCGCGAGGAGACGCTCACGGTCGTCCTGACGAGTGTCCTGACGAGATGACCCCGCCCGCTCCGCCTCCGACATGCGTCCCCTCATACAACCCGCCCTGACAGAGCCTCCATTGTCTCTCACCCGACAAGTGCCCAGCGCCCAGGGTGCCTCTCGCACCGCCATCCGGCCGCATGGCGCGAACGTGCCGGTCCCGATTCACCCGAGGCCCGGCGGAATGGCCCGTTCCGCCACCCGGCATGATGAGCCGGGAGAGGCGAGGAGAAGGGAGGAACCCCCATGGCACGACAGGCGATATCCGTGCTGCGGAGGCTCCCGGTCGTCCCCGTGCTCCTGACCCTTCTCGCCCTGTCGGCCCCAGTCCTCCTCGGCGTCTCCCCCACCGGCACGTCGGTTCTCACCGCCTCCTCCACGTCCGGGCCCCCGGCGACGAACGCTCTCCTCGCGCGGCTGGTCACCCGGGGCAAGGCCCCCGCCGCGGCCCTGCTGGCCCGCGAGAACGGCGGCTTCCGCTATGTCCGCGCCGGCCAGGGCATCGCCCGCACCGACCACTTCCGCGCCGGCAGCATGACGAAGACGTTCATCGCGACGGTCGTCCTGCAACTGGCCGCCGAGCGACGGCTGTCCCTGGCCGACACCGTGGAGCGGCATCTGCCCGGCCTCGTGCGCGGGGCGGGCAACGACGGGCGCGCGCTGACCCTTCGTTCCCTGCTGACCCACACCAGCGGCCTGTACGACTTCACCGCCGCGACCAGGGGTACCGTCCCCTTCACCGCGCTTCAGGCTGTCCGTACGGCACTCACCCACCCTCCTGCCGATCCCGGCGGCTTCTCGTACTCCAACACCAACTACGTGCTGCTCGGCCTGGTCATAGAGCGGGTCACCAGCCGCTCCTACGCCGCCGAGGCCGAGCGGCGCATCGTCGCTCCGCTGGGTCTGACCGGCACCTCCTTCCCTGGCTCCCGCACTTCTCTTCCCGCCCCGCACGGCCGCGCCTACGCCGCCGACGGGACCGATGTCACCGAACTCGATCCACGGGTGGCGGGCGCAGCCGGCGAGCTGGTGACCACGCTCGCCGACCTCGACCGCTTCTACGCCGCGCTGCTCGGTGGCCGGCTGCTGCCCCCGCGCCTGCTGCGCGAGATGCTCGACACCCGTGCCGCACACGGCTCGTACGGCATGGGGCTCTTCCCCGTGAAACTGCGCTGCGGCACCGTCGTGTGGGGGCACAACGGGCGCATATCCGGCAGCTACGTGCGCTCCGCGGCCACCGTCGGCGGTCGTCGGGTCCTGACCTTCCGGGTGAACACGACGGCGATCGCAGATCCCGGTCTCGAACCCCGGCTGCTCGCGGCCGAGTTCTGCCCTCGCACCAAGTAGAACGGCCGGCATTCGAGCGGAGATCCCGGTCCCGGTCGCCCATTCGGGTGACGTTCCCTCACCACGCGGGCCTAGAGCGGCACGATGTCCGGCGCCCCCAGCCGCGCCGCGTCCGCCGTGAGGTCGTCCGGCTGGCGCTGCGACTCGCGCTCGGCCTCCACGCGCTTCTGGTAGTGCTCGATCTCGCGCTCGATTTGGTCCTTGTCCCAGCCCAGCACCCGCGCCATCAGCTCGGCCGCCTCGCGGGCGGACCGCGTGCCCCGGTCGAAGGTCTCGATGGAGATGCGCGTGCGCCGGGTCAGCACGTCGTCCAGATGGCGCGCCCCCTCGTGCGAGGCGGCGTACACGATCTCGGCGCGCAGATAGTCGTCGGCCGACTGCAGGGGCTTGCCCAGCGAGGAGTCCGCGGCGATGAGTTCGAGAATCTCCTCCGCGAGCGACCCGAACCGGTTCAACAGGTGCTCCACGCGCACCACATGAATGCCCGTGCGCGCCGCGATCCGCGCACGGGCGTTCCACAGTGCGCGATAGCCCTCCGCGCCCAGCAGCGGGATGTCCTCCGTCACGCACTCGGCGACCCGCATGTCGAGCCCGTGCACCGCCGCGTCCACCGCGTCCTTGGCCATCACCCGGTACGTCGTGTACTTGCCGCCCGCCACGACGACGAGTCCGGGCACCGGGTGCGCCACGGTGTGCTCGCGCGAGAGCTTGCTGGTGGCGTCCGACTCACCGGCGAGCAGGGGTCGCAGTCCCGCGTACACACCCTCCACGTCGTCCCTGGTGAGCGGTACCGCGAGCACCGAGTTCACGTGCTCCAGCAGGTAGTCGATGTCCGCGCTGGACGCGGCCGGGTGGGCCTTGTCGAGGTCCCAGTCGGTGTCGGTGGTGCCGACGATCCAGTGCCGGCCCCAGGGGATGACGAACAGCACCGACTTCTCGGTGCGCAGGATCAGCCCCGTGGAGGAGTGGATGCGGTCCTTGGGCACGACGAGGTGGATGCCCTTGGAGGCGCGTACGTGGAACTGGCCGCGCTCCCCCACCATCGACTGGGTGTCGTCGGTCCACACCCCGGTCGCGTTCACCACCTGCTTGGCGCGGACCTCGTACTCCCCGCCCCCCTCGACGTCCTGCACCCGGGCCCCGACGACCCGCTCGCCCTCGCGCAGGAACGCGGTCACCCGCGCGCGGTTGGCGACCTTCGCGCCGTAGGCCGCCGCCGTACGCACCAGGGTGGCGACATAGCGGGCGTCGTCCATCTGCGCGTCGTAGTACTGCAGCGCACCGACCAGTGCGTCCTTCTTGAGGGCCGGGGCGATGCGCAGGGCGTGACGGCGGCTGAGATGGCGGTGCAGGGGCAGGCCCCGTCCATGGCCACGGGCCATCGACATCGCGTCGTAGAGCGCGACGCCCGCACCGGCGTACGGCCGCTCCCAGCCCTTGTGCCGCAGCGGGTACAGGAACGGCACCGGCTTCACCAGATGCGGTGCGATCCGCTCCAGCAGCAGCCCCCGCTCCTTGAGGGCCTCCCTGACCAGCACGAAGTCGAGCATCTCCAGATAGCGCAGGCCGCCGTGGATCAGCTTGCTGGACCTGCTGGAGGTGCCCGACGCCCAGTCGCGGGCCTCGACCAGGCCGGTGGACAGGCCGCGGGTCACCGCGTCGAGTGCGGTGCCCGCGCCCACGACGCCACCGCCCACGACCAGTACGTCCAGCTCGCGCTCGGCCATGGCCGCCAGTGACTCGGCGCGCTCCGCCGGCCCCAGTGTCGCTGTCCTCACCGCTGCCTCCCGCTCATCGGTCGCGTAGGCCGCACCCGTCGGGCGAAGCCCGCCTCGTACCCCCATGCCCAAAATTCTGACCGGGTTGCCCGACTTCAGCCACCACGTACCCCCAGCCTGTGGACAACACTCCCGGAAACGCGATCATTCAATGCAGCAAATCGGTCATATTTACTCCTAGTCTGACATTGCGCTCCCTCGTCCTGTCCACAGGGGTTGCGCACCTGCCCCACGTCGGTTATCGGGAAGGACGGCCCACGCCATGCCCGCAGATCTCGCCGTCATCGGACTAGGCCCGTACGGCCTGCCCCTGGCCAAGGCCGCCGTCGCCGCCGGCATCCCCACGCTCGGCTACCGGACCGGGCCCGAGGCCGACTCCCTCAGTCCCGCCGAACTGCGCCGGATGCTCTCGGGGGGTTTCCGGCATGCCACGAACCCCGCCGACCTCGGCCGGGTGCGCACCGCCGTCATCTGCCCGCCCACCCCGCGCGACGCCGACGGCGGGCTCGACCTGAGCCAGCTGAAGGCGGCCGCCGGCACCCTGGCCGCGCAGTTGCGCCAGCACACCACGGTCATCCTGGAGTCGCCCGTACCCCCGGGCACCACCGAGGACGTCCTGCGCCCGCTCCTCGAAGAGGGCTCCGGAATGCGCGCCGGCCGCGACTTCCACCTCGCGTACTCCCCGAGCCGCGTCGACCCAGGCAACCGCCACTTCACGCCCGCGAACACCCCCCAGGTGATCGGCGGCCTCACGCCCGCGTGCACCGAGTCCGCGGCCGCCTTCTACGGCCGTCTCACCGACAAGGTCGTACGCGCGCGTGGCCCGCGCGAGGCCGAGACCGTGCAGGTCCTGGAGACCAACTTCCGGCACGTCAACATCGCCCTCGTCAACGAAATGGCCGTCCTCTGCCACGACTTGGGCGTCGACCTGTGGGACGTCATCCGCTGCGCGGAGAGCAAGCCGTTCGGCTTCCAGGCCTTCCGCCCCGGCCCTGGCGTCGGCGGCCACGCCGTCCCGCAGGACCTCTCCGGCCCCGCCGGCCGCACCCTGCGCATGGTCGAACTGGCCCAGCAGGTCAACAGCCAGATGCCGCGCTACGTCGTCCAGCGCGCCGCCACCCTCCTCAACGAGCACGGCAAGTCCGCGCGCGGCGCCCGCGTCCTCCTGCTCGGCGTCACCTACAAGCCCGACCTCGCCGACCAGCAGTCCACCCCCGCCCAGGAGGTCGCGATCCGGCTGCTGGAGTTCGGCGCCTCCATCAGCTACCACGACCCCTACGTCGCCTCCTGGAACGTCCTGGACCGCCCGGTCCCCCGCGCGGACGCCCTGTACGAGGCCGTCGCGGACGCCGACCTGACGATCCTGCTCCAGCAGCACCGGACGTACGACCTTCAGGGCCTGTCGGTGAAGGCCCAGCTGCTGCTGGACACGCGGGGGGCGGCGCCTACGGGGGCGGCGCATCGGTTGTGAAAGGGGCGCGTCGGGTGCGTGCGCTGCCGGGGTTGGTGGCGTGGGGCATTCCGCGCCGGTACCGTGTGGAACAGGTGGAGCCCACCGCAGTGGTCGCTGCAGCGGGCTCCTGGCTGATTGACGGGTGCCCGCCCCTAGTTCTTGTAGGGGCGGCCGCTCACCAGCCGTAAATCCACAAGATGCACCTCCTCCGGAACTTCACCAGCCGAAGCCAGGTGCGATCCCAGCGGGTGGGCTTGCGGTGACGGCCCATGGGCGCGCCCCCTTCCACGATGCCGCCCATTGACCCGGTAGGCGGTCCGTCTGGAGCTCGGGCCGGGCCCCGAGGGCCGGGGTCCGGAACATCTCCTTGGAAGGGGGCGCCCCAGAGAACGGGACGCCGATCACGGACACTACCGACCCCATTCGCCCGTTCGGCCCGCATTCGCCCCAAACGCAACCACGCGCCCCCTCCCCCACAACACGCCCCCACCCAGCCCCACTTGGGCACGCAAAAGGGCCGGTCACCCCACTCGGGGCGACCGGCCCTTCCCAAACGCCGATGAAGCGGCTACCGCATGTGCTGCGAGTCCGCCACCGTGACCTCAACGCGCTGGAACTCCTTCAGCTCGCTGTACCCGGTCGTGGCCATGGCCCGCCGCAGTGCGCCGAAGAAGTTCATCGAACCGTCGGGGGTGTGCGACGGACCCGTCAGCACCTCCTCGATCGTGCCGACCGTGCCCAGGTCGACCTTCTTGCCGCGCGGCAGATCCTCGTTGACCGCCTCCATGCCCCAGTGGTTCCCCTTGCCCGGGGCGTCCGTGGCGCGGGCCAGCGGGGAGCCCATCATCACGGCGTCGGCGCCGCAGGCGATGGCCTTGGGCAGGTCGCCGGACCAGCCGACTCCGCCGTCGGCGATCACGTGCACGTACCGGCCGCCGGACTCGTCCATGTAGTCACGGCGGGCAGCGGCCACGTCCGCGACCGCCGTGGCCATCGGGACCCGGATGCCGAGGACGTTGCGCGTGGTGTGCGCGGCGCCGCCGCCGAAGCCGACCAGGACACCCGCCGCGCCGGTGCGCATCAGGTGCAGGGCCGCGGTGTACGTGGCACAGCCGCCGACGATCACCGGGACGTCGAGCTCGTAGATGAACTGCTTCAGGTTCAGCGGCTCGTGCGAACCGGAGACGTGCTCCGCCGAGACCGTCGTGCCGCGGATGACGAAGATGTCGACGCCGGCGTCGACGACCGCCTTGGAGAACTGGGCCGTGCGCTGCGGGGAGAGCGCGGCGGCCGTGACCACGCCCGAGTCGCGCACCTCCTTGATGCGCTGCCCGATCAGCTCCTCCTTGATGGGAGCGGCGTAGATCTCCTGGAGGCGGCGCGTCGCGGCCTCGGTGGGCAGCGCGGCGATCTCGTCGAGGAGCGGCTGCGGGTCCTCGTACCGCGTCCACAGGCCTTCGAGGTTCAGCACGCCGAGGCCGCCGAGCTCGCCGATGCGGATCGCGGTGGCCGGGGAGACGACCGAGTCCATGGGGGCGGCCAGGAAGGGCAGCTCGAAGCGGTAGGCGTCGATCTGCCACGCGATCGAGACCTCCTTCGGGTCCCGCGTACGGCGGCTGGGGACGACGGCGATGTCGTCGAAGGCGTACGCCCGGCGGCCGCGCTTGCCGCGCCCGATCTCGATCTCAGTCACGTCTGTGGCCTTTCCCTGATGCGTTCAGCGTCTTCCAGTATCGCCGACGGGCACGACGAGGGCGGCCCCGGATGCTCCCGGAGCCGCCCCATCAGGCGTGCTGCCTACTTACGGCTGTAGTTCGGCGCCTCGACCGTCATCTGGATGTCGTGCGGGTGGCTCTCCTTGAGGCCCGCGGAGGTGATCCGGACGAACCGGCCCTTGGACTCCATCTCGGCGACGGTGGCCGCGCCCACATAGCCCATCGTCTGGCGCAGACCGCCGACGAGCTGGTGCAGGACGTTGGAGAGCGGGCCGCGGTACGGGACCTGGCCCTCGACGCCCTCGGGGACGAGCTTGTCGTCGGAGGCGACCTCGGCCTGGAAGTAGCGGTCCTTCGAGTACGACCGGCCCTGGCCGCGGGACTGCATGGCACCGAGGGAGCCCATGCCGCGGTACGACTTGAACTGCTTGCCGTTGATGAAGAGCAGCTCGCCGGGCGACTCCTCGCAGCCCGCGAGGAGGCTGCCGAGCATCACGGTGTCGGCGCCGGCGGCCAGCGCCTTGCCGATGTCGCCGGAGTACTGCAGACCGCCGTCGCCGATCAGCGGGACACCGGCGGGACGGGCCGCGAGAGAGGCCTCGTAGATGGCGGTGACCTGCGGGACGCCGATGCCGGCGACCACGCGGGTGGTGCAGATGGAGCCGGGGCCGACACCGACCTTGATGCCGTCGACACCCGCGTCGATCAGCGCCTGGGCGCCGTCACGCGTGGCGACGTTGCCGCCGATCACGTCGACGGAGACGGTGGACTTGATCTTCGCCATCCAGCTGAGGGCGTTGCTGTTGTGGCCGTGCGAGGTGTCGACGACCAGGAAGTCCACCCCGGCCTCGGCGAGCGCCTGGGCGCGCTCCAGGGCCTCGGGGCTGGCACCCACGGCGGCGCCGACGAGCAGGCGGCCCTCGGCGTCCTTGGCGGCGTTCGGGTACTTCTCCGCCTTGACGAAGTCCTTGACGGTGATGAGGCCCTTGAGGACACCCGCCTCGTCGACCAGGGGAAGCTTCTCGATCTTGTGGCGGCGCAGCAGCTCCATGGCGTCGACGCCGGAGATGCCGACCTTGCCGGTGACCAGCGGCATCGGGGTCATGACCTCGCGCACCTGACGGGAGCGGTCGCTCTCGAAGGCCATGTCGCGGTTGGTGACGATGCCGAGCAGCTTGCCGGCCGGGTCGGTGACCGGGACGCCGCTGATGCGGAACTTGGCGCACAGCGCGTCCGCCTCGGCGAGCGTGGCCTCCGGGTGCACCGTGATCGGGTCCGTGACCATCCCGGACTCGGACCGCTTCACCAGGTCGACCTGGTTGACCTGGTCCTCGACGGACAGGTTGCGGTGCAGTACGCCGACGCCGCCCAGCCGGGCCATCGCGATCGCCATGCGCGACTCGGTGACCTTGTCCATGGCGGCGGACAGCAGCGGGATGTTCACCCGGACGTTGCGGGAGATTCGGGACGAGGTGTCGACCGCGTTGGGGAGCACCTCGGATGCGCCCGGCAGCAGCAGCACGTCGTCGTAGGTCAGCCCGAGAGTCGCGAATTTGGCGGGCACTCCGTCGACGTTGGCAGTCATGACACCTTCCCCAAATGGCCTTGATCGGTGCGGATGTCCATGCTAACGGGAAGCATGGCCTGCAAATTCCACGGTTGCGGTCGTCCCTGGGCTTCGTATGTTCGTACGGAACCGGGGACGAGCGCGTTCACCGGGGGCGCACTCAAGGGAGCACTACGGGGACCACTACTGCTCGGCCAGCGCGCGCAGCCTGCTCAGCGCCCTGTGCTGCGCCACCCGGACCGCTCCGGGTGACATTCCCAACATCTGTCCCGTCTCCTCGGCCGTCAACCCCACCGCGATCCTCAGCAGCAACAGCTCCCGCTGGTTCTCGGGCAGGTTGGCCAGGAGTTTCTTGGCCCACTCGGCGTCGCTGCTGAGCAGCGCGCGCTCCTCCGGGCCGAGGGAGTCGTCCGGGCGCTCGGGCATCTCGTCCGAGGGGACCGCGGTCGAACCGGGGTGCCGCATCGCCGCCCGCTGCAGGTCGGCGACCTTGTGCGCGGCGATCGCGAAGACGAACGCCTCGAAGGGACGGCCGGTGTCCTTGTAGCGCGGCAGCGCGAGCAGGACGGCGACGCAGACCTCCTGGGCGAGGTCCTCGACGAAGTGCCGGGCGTCGCCCGGGAGGCGGGACAGCCTGGTGCGGCAGTAGCGCAGCGCCAGGGGGTGGACATGCGCGAGCAGATCGTGCGTGGCCTGCTCGTCCCCGTCCACGGCGCGATGGACGAGTGCACCGATCGCCCCTGCGGCGTTGGCCGCCTCGTCGTCGCGCATCGGTCCATGGTGCCTTGCGGCCGTTGCGTCCGTGGCATCGCGCCCGTTGTTGTGCACCGAAGCGTTATGAGCAGGTGCGCCGGAACTCATCCCCTGCGCCCTCCCCTTCCGCTCGACCGACTCGTCCCCGAGAGACTCCACATCTCAAGGATGCGGCATCGGCGCCGAAACGAGCAGCGGGCGCCGACAGCACCTGTTGACAGGCGTCGCAGCCGCGCCCCGGCAGGGGCGCGGAACTGCATCGATTGCGACTACCGCCGCGCGGGCGCGACAAGTCACGAACGGCCCGCGCCGAAGCGACGGCCCGGGAGCCGGGCTCCTTAGCGAACCAGGCCCCACCGGAAGCCGAGCGCCACCGCGTGCGCCCGGTCGGACGCCCCGAGCTTCTTGAACAGTCGCCGGGCGTGCGTCTTCACGGTGTCCTCGGACAGGAACAGCTCGCGGCCGATCTCGGCGTTCGAACGGCCGTGGCTCATGCCCTCCAGCACCTGGATCTCACGCGCGGTGAGCGTCGGCGCCGCACCCATCTCGGCGGACCGCAGCCGGCGCGGGGCCAGCCGCCAGGTCGGATCGGCGAGAGCCTGCGTGACGGTGGCCCGCAACTCCGCTCGCGACGCGTCCTTGTGCAGGTAGCCCCGCGCGCCCGCGGCGACCGCGAGGGCCACGCCGTCCAGGTCCTCGGCGACGGTGAGCATGATGATGCGCGCACCGGGGTCGGCGGACAGCAGCCGCCGCACGGTCTCGACGCCGCCCAGACCGGGCATGCGTACGTCCATCAGGATCAGGTCCGAGCGGTCGGCGCCCCAGCGGCGGAGGACTTCCTCGCCGTTGGCCGCGGTCGTCACGCGCTCCACGCCGGGCACGGTCGCGACCGCGCGGCGCAGCGCCTCTCGGGCAAGCGGGGAGTCGTCGCAGACGAGGACGGATGTCATGGCCGCCCTCCGCAGCTGATGCACGTCACCTTGAGCCTCCAGGCTGGTACGAAATCGTCACCTGTGCGGTCGACCGTCTCGGACGCCTGCCCGAGCCCTTGTTCCTTCAACCGCCTCCGCCCTCTCAACGACGGTCACTCGAAAGAGTTACGGGGGCATGTGCCGTCTTCGGCACTCTACGTGAGGGGACGGACACGGGGCAGACATGCACGACGGACCCACAATGTTTCATCACAACCCATGCCCCATTCAGCCCTTTTTCTTCCCGTTTCACGGCGATTGGGGCTAGATTCGCAATGAGTCATATTTTCATCTCCTTAGATCGTAGATGTACGGTCGTAGACACCGTATCCGCCTAGAACGGCTACAAGGGGTCACGCAATGGCAGATTTCTCCCGCCTTCCCGGACCGAACGCGGACCTGTGGGACTGGCAGCTGCTGGCTGCTTGTCGCGGGGTCGACAGCTCCCTCTTCTTTCATCCGGAGGGTGAGCGCGGTGCGGCTCGGAGCGCTCGAGAGAACTCGGCCAAGGAGGTCTGCATGAGGTGCCCCGTGCGCGCGCAGTGCGCGGCGCACGCGCTGGCGGTGCGTGAGCCGTACGGCGTCTGGGGCGGCTTGACCGAGGACGAGCGCGAAGAGCTCATGGGGCGGGCGCGCAACCGGCTGGTGTCGGCGTCGACGACCAGCGGGGAGGCCGGTCCGCACACCTGAAGGAACGTTTCTTCAACCCAGGGCACGCGGCCTGCGTGCCCTTTTCTTCGACCGGCCTAGCGCCTGGCGGCCCGCGCCAGTTGCTCCAGCGTCGCCGCCACGGCCGGCACCTGCGCCAGGTCGGGCAGGGTGAGCGCGACGATCTCCCGGCGGACGGCCGGCTCCAGCGTCAGCATGCGGACCCCGCGCGGCCGTACCGACTCGACGGCGAGCTGGGGCAGGACGGCGACACCCAGACCGGCGCCCACCAGGCCGACGACGGCCGGGTAGTCGTCGGTGGCGAAGTCGATGCGCGGTGTGAAGCCGGCGCTCTCGCAGACCTCGACGAGCTGTCCCCGGCAGCGCGGGCAGCCGGCGATCCAGGGCTCCGCCGCGAGTTCGCCGATGGCGACGGAGGCGGCGCGGGCGAGCCGGTGCCGGTCCGGTACGAGGCCGACGAGACGGTCCGTCAGCAGGGGACGTACGACGAGGTCCTCCCACTCCCCCTCCTGGGCCGCACCCTCGTAACGGAAGGCGAGCGCCACGTCGCAGTCGCCCTCGCGCAGCAGCTCGACGGATTTCGGCGGCTCGGCCTCCTCCAGGGAGACACGGGTGCCGGGGTGGGCGGCGCGCAGCGCGGCCAGCGCGGTCGGGACGAGGGTGGAGCTGCCGCTGGGGAAGGAGACGAGCCGCACGCGGCCGGCCCGCAGCCCGGCGATGGCGGCGACCTCCTCCTCGGCGGCGGTGAGTCCCGCGAGGATCCCGGCGGCGTGCCGCACGAGCGCCTCCCCGGCCTGGGTCAGCCGCATCTCGCGTCCGGTGCGGACCAGCAGGGGCGTGCCGACGGACGCCTCCAGGGCCTTCATCTGCTGGCTGACGGCGGGCTGGGTGCAGCCCAGTTCGCGCCCCGCGGCGGAGAAGGAGCCGGAGGCGGCGACGGCGCGCAGCACACGGAGATGACGGGCCTCGATCACGGCTCAAGCATAAGCGAGCCTTGGGTATGCCGCCGGATAATGCGTAGACGCTTTGACCGGCGGTCGCCTACCGTGCCGTCATGAAGCTTCTGTCTGTGAACCTGGGCCACCGCACGCACGCGCCGTACACGGACCACCCCGAGGGCGTGACCGGGATCGACAAGCGGCCGGTCGAGGGTCCGGTGCGGGTGGCGGCACCCGGGCCCAAGGGGATCGGGGCGAGCGGCGTGGCCGGGGACGCGGTGTGCAGCACCCGCCACCACGGCGGGAACGACCAGGCCGTGTACGCGGTCGCGCGCGAGGACCTCGACGAGTGGGAGCGCGAGCTGGGACGGCCGCTGACGAACGGCGTCTTCGGCGAGAACCTCACGACCTCCGGCCTCGACGTGTCCGGCGCGCTGATCGGCGAGCGCTGGCGGATCGGGCCGGAGGTGGTGCTGGAGGTCACGAGCGGCCGGATCCCCTGTCGCACCTTCCAGGGTCATGTGGGCGAGAAGCAGTGGGTGAAGCGGTTCACGGCGAAGGGCGCGCCGGGCGCGTATCTGCGGGTGATCGTGCCGGGCGAGATCCGGGCCGGTGACGCGCTGGAGGTCATTCACCGGCCGGGCCACGACGTCACGGTCGCGCTTCAGTTCCGTGCGGTCACGACGGACCGGTCGCTGCTGCCCCGGCTGCTGACGGCGGGCGAGGCACTGCACCCGGAGTCGCTGGAGGCGGCGCACAAGTACGTGGCCCAGCACGGCTCCTGACAGGGCATCACGCCGCCCTCCCGGCGAACTCGCCCCCGGCGACGGGCCACGGGCTCGCGCGGCGCGCGCCTGCGTCCGGACCGCACCGCCCGGGCGGGGCTGTGCGGTAAGCGGATGCACCTGGTCCGGGTCACTAATCTTGGGCCATGACAACGGCATTGATTACGGGATCGACCGCGGGGATCGGCGCCGCCTTCGCGCGCCGGCTGGCCGCCGACGGGCATGACCTCGTCCTGGTGGCCCGGGACACCAAGCGGCTGCGGGAACAGGCGACCGAACTGCACGACCGGCACGGCGTCGAGGCCGAGGTGCTCACCGCCGACCTCGCGCAGGACGCCGGCATCGAGTCGGTCGCCGCCCGCCTCGGCGACCGCAGGAACCCCGTCGACCTGCTGATCAACAACGCCGGATTCGGCAACAAGGGCCGCTACCTCGACGTCACCATGGCCGACGAGCTGAAGATGCTCAAGGTGCACTGCGAGGCCGTGCTGCGCCTGACGTCGGCGGCGGCCGAGGCGATGCGCGAGCGCGGGCGGGGCGGCGTCGTGAACGTCGCGTCCGTGGCGGCGTTCGTACCGCGCGGGACGTACGGCGCGTCCAAGGCGTGGGTCGTGCAGTTCACGCAGGGGGCGGCGCGGGATCTGGCCGGCAGTGGGGTGCGGTTGATGGCGCTGTGCCCGGGGTTCGTGCGGACCGAGTTCCACGAGCGGGCCGGGATGGGCACCGACAACATCCCGGGGTGGATGTGGCTCGACGCGGACAAGCTGGTGGCGGCGGCGCTCGGGGATCTGGCGCGGGGGAAGTCGGTGTCGATCCCGGACGCCCGGTACAAGGTGCTGCTGGGCGCGGCGAAGCTGGTGCCCCGCGGGGTGCTCGGCGGGATCAGCTCGCGGACGGGGCGGAAGTACGGGCCGCAGTAGAGGGCTTCGACAGGCAGGGCCCGGCGCCCACGGGGACAATGGTGCTGTCCAGCCCCACCCAGGGCACCGGGGAGGCGACGGCGCCATGACCTTCGTACAGCTCATCGATTGCAGGACCAGCCGCTTCGACGAGATGAACCGGCTGATGGACAGGTGGGTCGAACAGACCAAGGGAAAGCGGACGGCGACGCACGACGTCATCGGGCGGGACCGGTCCGACACCTCGCACTTCGTCGAGATCGTGGAGTTTCCGTCGTACGAGGAGGCGATGCGCAACTCCGGTCTTCCCGAGACCGATCGGATCTTCCAGGAGATGGTCGCCCTCTGTGACGAGACGCCGACCTTCACGGATCTGGACGTCGTGCGGGACGAGCAGCTGAACGTCCTTGCCGCGCGGGCTTTCTTCACGGACCTGGGCCGGGTCGGGCCGGACGCGCTCACCCAGCACGTCACGGAGGACTACGTCGATCACGATCCGTCCTACCCGCAGCCCGTCCAGGGGATCGAAGCCATGCGGGAGCAGGTCGCGGGGTGGTACGGCGCCTTCGACTTCACGTTCCGGATCGACGACCAGCTGGCCCAGGACGACCGGGTGTGTACTCGGTGGACGTGGACCGCGCGGCACAAGGGGGAGTTCCTCGGGATCCCGGCGACCGGGCAGGACGTGACCATGCAGGGCACGACCTGGCAGCGGTTGCGGGAGGGGAGGATCTGTGAGGGGTGGTGGATGTACGACCGGGCGGGGTTGCTGGAACAGCTGGGGGTACTCGGTCAGTGATACGCCCGCGAAGGGAGAAGCCCCCGCTGCGACCGCAGCGGGGGCTTCTTCGTGGTGCGTGCCTCAGTGGGCGTGGCCGTGCCCGTGGCCACCGGCGGCCGCCGGCTCCTCCTCTTCCTTCTTCTCGACGACCAGGGTCTCGGTCGTCAGGAGGAGGGAGGCGATGGAGGCGGCGTTCTCCAGGGCGGAGCGGGTGACCTTGACCGGGTCGATGACGCCGGCCTTGACCAGGTCGCCGTACTCGCCGGTCGCGGCGTTGTAGCCGTTGCCCTTCTCGAGCTCGGCGACCTTGGAGACGATGACGTAGCCCTCCAGGCCGGCGTTCTCGGCGATCCAGCGCAGCGGCTCGACGGCGGCCTTGCGGACCACGGAGACACCGGTGGCCTCGTCGCCGGTCTTGTCGAGGTTGCCCTCGAGGACCTTGACGGCGTGGACCAGAGCGGAGCCACCACCGGAGACGATGCCCTCCTCGACCGCGGCGCGGGTCGCGGAGATGGCGTCCTCCAGACGGTGCTTCTTCTCCTTCAGCTCCACCTCGGTGGCGGCGCCGACCTTGATCACGCACACGCCGCCGGCCAGCTTCGCGAGGCGCTCCTGGAGCTTCTCGCGGTCCCAGTCGGAGTCGGTGTTCTCGATCTCGGACTTGATCTGGGCGACCCGGCCCTGGACGGCCTCGGACTTGCCGGCGCCGTCGACGATCGTGGTGTCGTCCTTGGTGACCGTGACGCGGCGGGCGGAGCCCAGCACCTCGAGGCCGACCTGGTCGAGCTTGAGGCCGACCTCCTCGGAGATGACCTCGGCGCCGGTCAGCGTCGCCATGTCCTGCAGCATCGCCTTGCGGCGGTCACCGAAGCCGGGGGCCTTGACGGCGACCGCGTTGAAGGTGCCGCGGATCTTGTTGACGACCAGGGTCGACAGGGCCTCGCCCTCGACGTCCTCGGCGATGATCAGCAGCGGCTTGGAGGCACCGGCCTGGATGACCTTCTCCAGCAGCGGCAGCAGATCCTGGATGGAGGAGATCTTGCCCTGGTTGATGAGGATGTAGGGGTCCTCCAGGACGGCCTCCATGCGCTCCTGGTCCGTCACGAAGTACGGCGACAGGTAGCCCTTGTCGAAGGCCATGCCCTCGGTGAAGTCCAGCTCCAGACCGAAGGTGTTGGACTCCTCGACGGTGATGACACCGTCCTTGCCGACCTTGTCCATCGCCTCGGCGATGAGCTCGCCGACCTGCTGGTCCTGGGCGGACAGCGCGGCGACGGCGGCGATGTCGGACTTCTCGTCGATCGGGCGGGCGGTCGCGAGGAGGTCCTCGGAGACGGCGGCCACGGCCGCGTCGATGCCCTTCTTGAGCGCGGCCGGGGAGGCACCCGCGGCGACGTTCTTCAGGCCCTCGCGGACCAGGGCCTGGGCCAGCACGGTGGCGGTGGTCGTACCGTCACCCGCGATGTCGTTGGTCTTGGTCGCCACCTCCTTCACCAGTTGGGCACCGAGGTTCTCGTACGGGTCCTCGACCTCGACCTCACGGGCGATGGTCACACCGTCGTTGGTGATGGTGGGCGCGCCGAACTTCTTGTCGATGACGACGTTGCGGCCCTTGGGGCCGATCGTCACCTTGACCGTGTCGGCCAGCTTGTTGACGCCGCGCTCGAGGGCGCGACGGGCGTCCTCGTCGAACTTCAGGATCTTCGCCATGACAGCGGGAGCCCTCTCGGAATCTGTGGGTTAAAAGACACTGCGCCCCGGGCGCCCGGCTTCTTATGTGGTCGCGGGGGCCAGGGGCGCAGCTGGAAGCAAAATGCTCGAGGTGTCTTACTTCTCGATGACCGCGAGCACGTCGCGGGACGAGAGGACGAGGTACTCCTCGCCGTTGTACTTCACCTCGGTGCCGCCGTACTTGCTGTACAGCACGATGTCGCCGACCTTCACGTCGAGCGGAAGGCGCTCGCCGTTCTCGAAGCGACCCGGGCCCACGGCCAGGATGACGCCCTCCTGGGGCTTCTCCTTGGCGGTGTCCGGGATGACCAGGCCAGAGGCGGTGGTCTGCTCCGCGTCGAGCGGCTGGACCACGATGCGGTCCTCAAGCGGCTTGATGGCAACCTTGGAGCTGGTGGTCGTCACGATCCGACCTCCCCCTTCGGAGATCTCACGGGGTTAACTGTCTGAGGTGGCGACCAGGTGGATCCGTCGTCGCGGGTGCCGGACCTGCCCGTCGCGTTGTTGGCACTCTCCAGTGGGGAGTGCCAGAGCCGAGACTATGACCGCGATTAGCACTCGGTCAAGCGGACTGCTAATTCACGGCGGCGCGGCGTACCTGGGCGGCGTACCGGACGGCCCGCGCTACAGGTAGTCCTCCAGGCGCCCCACCGTCAGCCCCTGCCGCTGGATCTCCCGCAGCAGCCGTGTGGTCCGCTCCCTCAGGCTCAGCCCGGCCGGCTCACCCGAAGGGACGGACACGATGTCGCCGGGGCGCAGGCGCGCCGGCCCCTTCGCGTACGTCAGCTCACCGTCCCCCTCCATCGCCGCCCGCCACAGCACGACCGCCGTCACCCCGCAGTGGGCGGCGGCGCGCAGCGTGGTGGTGTCGTACGTGCCGTAGGGCGGGCGGAAGAGGCGGGGGCGGATGCCGAAGCGGGCGCGGAGCTTGTTCTGCTGGCCGCAGATCTCGGCGCGCTGGCCGGCGTACGGCAGTCCGCGCAGGGCGGCGTGGTCGAGGGTGTGGTTCTGGATCGACGCGCCGACCGACCGCAGGCGCGCGAAGTGGCCGTATCCCGGGCCGACCACGCTGTCGGTGAGGAACATGCTGACCGGCAGCCGCAGCTCGCGGACCATGTCGACGAACCGGGGGTCCTTCTCGGCGCCGTCGTCGTAGGTCAGGAAGACGACCTTGCGGTGGGTGTCGACCCGGTGGACCACGGGCAGCGGGCCCTCGGCCGGCCGCGGCGGTCGCCGGGCGGGCGGGGACGGGGGCGCGGGCAGCGGGGCGCTCAGGCCCCAGTGGCGGTACGGCTCTGTCGTGTGCGTCGGGTTCTTCGCCGACCGTGCCGTCCGGTCGCGGGGGTCGGCCGAACCGGCCGCGCAGCCGGCGAGCAGGGCTGACGCCAGGACCACGGCCGCGAACCCCCGCGCCCCCGGCGCCGGCCTCACAGGTAGTCCTCCAGCCGGGCCACGGCGTACCCCTCGGCCGTCACCTTGTTCAGGAACCGGCGGATCATGTCGGGCATTGTGCCCTTCCAGTCCGCCCGGCCCCGGAAGTGAGTGAGCACGATGTCACCCGGTCGGATCTTCCGGTCCGACTCGCGGTACTCCCAGTGGTCGACGAACACCTCCTCGTTCCACAGCGGGACGTACTCGATGCCGCAGGACTTCGCGGCGCGCAGGGTGCCGCGGTCGTAGTTGCCGAAGGGCGGGCGGAAGAGCACCGGGCGCTTGCCGTAGCGCTCCTCGAGGACCTCCTGCATGCCGCAGATCTCGTGCCGCTGGCGGCGGTAGGAGAGGGCGGGCAGGTAGGGGTGGTGGAGGGTGTGGTTGTTCAGCGTGACGCCCTCGCGCTGCATCCGCCGGAAGTAGCCGTAGTCGTCCTCGATCAGGTAGTCGCTGAGGAAGGCGGTGTACGGCACCCGCAGATCGCTCATCATCCGCAGGAACACCGGGTCCTTCTCGGCGCCGTCGTCGATGGTGAGGAAGACGACCCGCCGGCTGGTCGGAACGGTCGTGAAGACGGGTGGCAGGCCGAGCTCCTCGTGTCCGGCGACCTCGAAGCCGTCACGGGTGGTGATCCTCGGCTTGGTGACCGGGGGCGGCGGGGGTGTGAGCGGGACCCGGTCCAGCCGCCAGCGCCGGGCGGCGGCGAGGCGGGCGGCGTGGGACTGGAACTTCTTGGGGTGCGCGCGCGAGTGCGGGGGCGCGGCGGTGACCGGTGGCGGCGCCTTGAGCGGCCCGCGGGACGGCGTGGGGCCCGCCGACCCGGCGACGCCGGCCCCGGTCCCGCCGGGCTGCGTACAGCCGGAGGCGACGGCGGCCACGGCGAGCAGGGCGATGAGGCCACGGACACGCACACGACGACTTTTGTCATTTTGTACTACTAGTCGCATGGAGCCGGATCTTGGCAGGCACCCGCCCCGAACCGGAGCCGACACCGCGGCCGGCGGCGGACCATCCACCGACTGGCCCACAGAGCGGGCGGTGCACCGGCTGACCGACAATGACCCGGTGAACGACCACCTCGCCGCCTTCTCCTCCCTGCAAACCGCCGAGGGCCGCGCCCTCCTCGACGCCGTCCGGGACACCGACCCCGCCGACGAACTCGCCGTCGCCACCAGACTGCGCCGCGAGCACCCCGCCGAGCTGGTGTCGGCCGCCCTCGGGCAGGCGCGGCTGCGGCAGCGGGCGGTGGCGAAGTTCGGGGCGGCGGACGCGGGGCGGATGTTCTTCACGCCCAACGGGGTCGAGCAGTCGACGCGGGCGAGTGTCGCCACGTACCGGGCCGCGCGGATGCGGGAGCTGGGGATCGGCTCGGTCGCCGACCTGTGCTGCGGGATCGGGGGCGACGCGATCGCGCTGGCGCGGGCCGGGATCCGGGTGCTGGCGGTGGACCGGGATCCGGTGACGGCGGCGGTGGCGCGGGCCAACGCGGAGTGCCTCGGGCTCGCCGGACTCATCGAGGTGCGGGAGGCCGACGTCACCGAGGTGGACACGGCCGGGTACGACGCCGTGTTCGTCGACCCCGCCCGGCGCGGCGGGCGGGGACGGGTCTTCGACCCCGAGGCGTACTCGCCGCCGCTGTCCTGGGCGGTCGAGACGGCCCGCAAGGCCCCGCGCGCCGCGCTGAAGATCGCGCCCGGGATTCCGCACGAGACGGTCCCGGACGAGGCCGAGGCCGAGTGGATCTCGGACGGCGGGGACGTGAAGGAGGCGGTGCTGTGGTTCGGCACCGACCCCGGGGCGGTGCGGGCCACCCTGCTGCCGGGCCCGCGCACGCTGCTCTCCCGCGGCCTCCCCGACCCCGGAGTCCGGCCCGTCGGGCGGTACTTGTACGAGCCGGACGGCGCCGTCATCCGCGCCCATCTGGTCGCCGAGGTCGCCGAAGAGCTGGACGGCGGGCTGATCGACGCGACCATCGCGTACGTCACCTCGGACAGCCTGCGACCGACGCCGTATGCGACGGCGTACGAGATCACCGACCAACTCCCCTTCAACGTCAAGAAGTTGCGGGCCCTGCTGCGGGAGCGGGAGGTCGGCGTGCTGACCGTGAAGAAGCGCGGCTCGGCCGTCGAACCGGAGGAGCTGCGCAAGAAGGTCAAGCCGCAGGGCCCCCACTCGGCGACCGTGTTCCTGACCCGGGTGGCGGGGGCGCCGACGATGCTGGTGGGGCGGCCCGCGTAGTCACGCCCCGGCCTCCGCCGCACGCTTCAGCAGCATCTCGCGCTCCGGCTCGTTCCGTGTCAGCGCCGCCGCGCGTGCGAACTCCGCCCGTGCCTCGGCCGTACGGCCGAGGCGCAGCAGCAGGTCGCCGCGCACGCTCGGGAGCAGGTGGTAGTCCCGCAGGGCCGGTTCGGCGGCGATGGCGTCGACGATCTCCAGGGCCGGCTCAGGTCCCTCGGACATCGACACGGCGACCGCGCGGTTCAACTCGACCACCGGGGAAGGGGTTCGGGCGGCGAGAAGGGCGTAGAGGGTGGCGATGGTGGTCCAGTCGGTCTCCTCGTACGTGTACGCGTGCGCGTGGCAGGCGGCGATGGCCGCCTGGAGGGCGTACGGGCCGGGGGCACCCGGGGCCGTGGCGTCCGCGCGGGACAGGGCCGTGATGCCGCGGGCGATGAGCATGCGGTTCCAGCGGCCGCGGTTCTGGTCCTTGAGGAGGATCGGTTCGCCGGACGGGCCGGTGCGGGCCGCCGCGCGGGACGCCTGGAACTCGAGGAGGGCGGTCAGGGCGTGCACCTCCGGCTCCTTCGGCATCAGCCCGGACAGCACCCGGGCCAGGCGCAGCGCGTCCTCGCACAGTGCCGGGCGCAGCCAGTCGTCGCCGGCGGTGGCGGCGTACCCCTCGTTGAAGATCAGGTAGATCACGTCGAGCACCGAGCCGAGCCGGGCCTCGCGGTCGGGGCCGTACGGCACCTCGAAGGCGACGTTCCTGGTGGCGAGCGTGCGCTTGGCGCGGACGATGCGCTGGGCGACCGTCGGCTCCGGGACCAGGAAGGCCCTCGCGATCTCCGGCGTCGTCAGACCGCCGAGCAGGCGCAGGGTGAGGGCGATGCGGGCCTCCGGCGACAGCACCGGGTGGCAGGTGGTGAAGACCAGGCGGAGCAGGTCGTCGTCGATGTCGTCGGGGTCGTACAGGGCGGCGGGTACCTCGGGCGGCGCCGTCGTCTCCAGGTCGCGGCCGATCTCCGCGAGCTTGCGGGCGTAGTTCTCGCGGCGGCGGATCAGGTCGACGGCGCGGTGCCTGGCGGCGGTCATGAGCCAGGCGCCGGGGTTGTCGGGCACGCCGTCGCGCGGCCACTGCTCCAGCGCGGCGACCAGCGCGTCCTGCGCGAGTTCCTCGGCGATGCCGACGTCCCGGACCATGCGGGTGACGGCGGCGATGACCCGCGGCGACTCGAGGCGGAAGACGGTCTCGACGGTCGCCGTGGCGTCGGCCGGGGCACGGCCGGTGTCTGCGGTGGGCTGGGGCTGCGGTTCCACAGCCCACCATCAGACACCCCTGCGGTGACAGAGCCAAGGAACCGGCTCGGCGGGCTCGGCCCGCTCAGCCGGCCCGGCCGGCTCAGTTCTCGGCGATCTCGCGCACCTCGCAGGTCACCGTCCACTCCTCGCCGTGCACCTTCACGAACCGCTTGGTCCACTCCAGTGCCTCGGCCATGTCCTTGCACTGCATGAGCGCGTAGCCGCCGACGACCTCCTTGGACTCGGTGAAGGGCCCGTCGGTGACGGAGATCCTGCCGCCCTCCCAGTGCACACGGCTGCCCTGCGCGGACGGCGTCAGTCCGGCCGTGTCGAGCATGACCCCGGCCTTGGTGATCTCCTCCAGCAGCTCACCCATGCGCTGCATCAGCTCGGGGCTGGGGCCCTCGGCGGGGGCGGTGGCCTCGTCGATCTTCACGAGGGACAGGTAACGGGGCATGGTGGCTCCTCGAACGCGTCGGGCCGGGTCCTTCCCGGCCTCTCACCCCTGCGTCGAACGGCGGACCGCGGGATCGACACGCTTCCTGGAATTCCTCGCGGAACTTTTTCTCACCGCAGCGACTCCCACAGCTCCCCCGCCTCCGGCTCCCGGGCGACCACCCGGTCGCTGTCCGACGGCGCCGGCACGACCGGCATCATGACCGTGCGCACCGCGTCCGAGGAAAGGCCCCGCAGGCTCTGCCCCAGGCCGGTCAGTTCGCTCAGCGAGTCCAGGCCGGTGTCCGTGGTCAGGCCGGCCGTCACCGCGTCGGCGACCCGGTAGAGCCGGGCGGGGTCGGTGAGCAGGGAGGTGGCGGAGATCTGGTCCAGCAGGGCCTTCACCAGCCGCTGTTGGAGACCGATCCGGCCGAGGTCGCTGCCGTCGCCGATGCCGTGCCGGGTGCGGGCGAGGGCCAACGCCCGTGTCCCGTCGAGGTGATGGGTGCCCGCCGCCAGGGTCAGGTGGCTGTCCTCGTCGTCGATGTCCTCGTCGGTGGTGACCGTGACGCCGCCCAGCGCGTCCACCAGCTTCGCGAAGCCGGAGAAGTCGATCTCGATGTAGTGGTCCATGCGGATGCCCGTGATCGACTCGACGGTCTTGACCGCGCAGACGGGGCCCCCGACCGCGTACGCGCTGTTGAACATGGAGTTGTACGCCACCTCCGTCGAACCCCCTGACGGCAGCGGGCAGGACGGGCGGGTGACCAGGGTGTCGCGCGGGATGCTCACGACCGTCGCCGCGGTGCGGCCGGCGTCGAGGTGGACCACCATCGCCGTGTCGGAGCGGGCGCCGGTGCTGCTGCCGCCGCCGAGCTCCTGGTTCTCCTCGCCGCTGCGTGAGTCCGAACCGAGGACCAGGATGTTGAGGGCCCCAGTCGGCAGGGGCGACGCCGAGGGGGACGGGGTCGTCATCGCCCTCGGCGGGCGGTCGTCGCCGAGCGCGTTGTCGATGTCGACGCTCTTGATGTTGTCGTTGAGGTGCCAGTAGACCCAGCCCGCCGCCGCCACGGCCAGAGCCAGGGTGCCCGCCAGGAGAAGACCGGCGGCCTTGACCGCCCTCGACCGCCGGCCCGGTCGTCTGCCGTCGTCCCCGTTCGTTTCCCGCCCGTTCGCGTCAAGTCCCGTCACAGGCAGGAACGTACGTCCGAATTATTACGGGCAGGGACGGCAGACCGCCTTTCTTCGGAAATTCTCAGACTTCCCGTCCTAGCGCCCGGGCACGGCAGGCACACCAGGGGTCACGCCATGTGCCATACCAGGTGCCACACCAGGGGCCACTCGAAAGTTTCGATCACACAGCCGACCGCCTTCGGTGGGCCCTCCTAGACCGCCGGAGGCTCCGCCGTACTGCTGCGCACCACCAGGCTGGTCGCGAGGTCGACCCGTGTCGCCACCGGCGTCCCCTCCTCCCGCGCCAGGTCCAGCACCAGCTTCGCCGCCGCCTCCGCCATCTCCGTCAGCGGCTGCCGTACGGTCGTCAGCGGCGGCCCCACCCAGCGGGCGATCGGCAGATCGTCGAAGCCGACCACGCTCAGGTCCTCCGGGATCCGCAGCCCCAGCTCGCGCGCCGCCTCGTACAGCCCGAGCGCCTGGAGGTCGTTGCCGGCGAAGACGGCGGTCGGCCGGTCGGGGCGGCGCAGCAGCTCGAGTCCCTGCCGGTAGCCGGTCTCGTGGTGGAAGTCGCCCGCCCGGATCAGGTCCTGGTCGACGGGCAGCCCGGCCGTCTCCAGGGCGGCGCGATAGCCGTCGACGCGGGCGCGGCTGCACATCATCCGGGACGGCCCGGTGATCGCGCCGATCCTGCGGTGTCCCAGCTCGACCAGGTGCCGGGTGGCGGCGAGGCCGCCCTGCCAGTTGGTCGCGCCGATGGACGGCACGTCGGCGCCCGGGTCACCCGCCGGGTCCATGACCACGAACGGGATCGAACGGCTGGTCAGCAGCGCGCGCTGGGACTCGTCGAGGCCGGACAGCACGAGGATCACGCCGTGCGGGCGGCGGGCTGCGACCTGGTCGGCCCAGGTCCTGCCAGGGGTCAGCCGCCCCGCGCTCTCGCTCAGCACGACGCTCAGTCCCGCGTCGCGGGCGACGTTCTCCACCCCCCGGATGACCTCCATCGCCCACGCGCTCTCCAGCTCGTGAAAGACCAGGTCGATCAGGGGCGAACGGCTGGCCTCGGCCCGCCGTCGGCGATAGCCGTGGGCGCGCAGCAGCTCCTCGACGCGGGTGCGGGTGGCCGGGGCGACGTCGGCGCGACCGTTGAGGACCTTCGAAACAGTCGGCGCGGACACGCCTGCCTCGCGGGCGATCTCGGCGAGCGTCGCGGTCTGCGACGAACGACCGCCCGGCGGGGGTGTCGTCCGGGTTTCACGCGTTGCCGTACGGGTTTCACGCGCTGGCGTCCGGGATTCAGCGGGCTCCGGGGCTCTCATGGCGGCGATCGTATCCCTGCGCGACCTCTTGACGAACCCTTCTTGCCGCGCCTAGGTTCCGGAACATTCGAGGTGAACAACGAAACATTCGTGAGTGGGCCATCGCCCCGAGGAGTTTCATGACCACCGCCCCCTGGCGTGACCCCGCCCTGCCCGCCGCCGTCCGCATCGACGACCTCCTGGCCCGGATGACCCTGGAGGAGAAGACCGCCCAGCTGTACGGCGTGTGGGTGGGCGCCGCCACGGACGGCGAGGCACGCACCGACGGAGTCGCCCCGCACCAGCACGACATGACCGCCGACTACGACTGGGCCGAGCTGATCACCCACGGCCTCGGCCAGCTCACCCGCTCCTTCGGCACCGCCCCCGTGGACCCGACGCAAGGCGCGCGGGCACTGGCCCGCGCCCAGCGCCGTATCGTCGCGGCGGGCCGCTTCGGCATCCCGGCGGTGGCCCACGAGGAGTGCCTGGCGGGCTTCACGGCCTGGCAGGCCACGGCGTACCCGGTCCCGCTGGCGTGGGGATCCACCTTCGACCCGCCGCTCATCGAGGAGATGGCCCGGCGCATCGGCCAGGACCTGCGCGCGGCGGGCGTCCACCAGGGGCTGGCACCCGTCCTGGACGTCGTACGCGATCCGCGCTGGGGCCGGGTCGAGGAGACCGTCGGCGAGGACCCGTACCTGACCGGCACGATCGGCACGGCGTACGTCCGGGGCCTGGAGTCGGCCGGTGTCGTCGCGACGCTCAAGCACTTCGCCGGGTACGCGGCGTCGGCGGGCGCGCGGAACCTGGCGCCGGTGCGGGCGGGTGTGCGCGAGCTCGCGGACGTGACGCTGCCGCCCTTCGAGATGGCCCTGCGCGAGGGCGGGGCGCGGTCGGTGATGGCGGCGTACAACGAGACGGACGGTGTGCCGGCGTCGGCGGACGCGGGGCTGCTGACGGAACTCCTGCGCACACGATGGGGGTTCACCGGCACCGTCGTGGCCGACTACTTCGGCATCGGCTTCCTGGAGACCCTGCACCGGGTGGCGGGCGATCCGGCCCAGGCGGCGCACGCGGCGCTGGCGGCGGGGATCGACGTGGAGCTGCCGACGGTGAAGTGCTACGGGAAGCCGCTGCTGGAGGCGGTGCGGGCGGGCGAGGTCCCGGAGGAACTGGTGGACCGGGCGGCGCGGCGCGTCCTGCTCCAGAAGTGCGAGCTCGGCCTCCTGGACGAGGACTGGGACCCCGAGCCGACGGCGTCCCGGATCGACCTGGACTCCCCCGCGAACCGGGCGCTGGCGCGGCGGGTGGCCGAGGAGTCGGTGGTCCTGCTGGACAACCCCGCCGGCGTCCTGCCGCTGCCTCCCGACACCCGTGTCGCGGTGGTCGGCCCCCGCGCGGCGGACGCGCTGGCGATGCTCGGCTGCTACTCCTTCCCCTCCCACGTCCTCACGCACCACCCCGAGGTGCCGATGGGCATCGAGATCCCGACGGTCCTGGAGTCCCTGCGCGCCGAACTCCCGGACGCCAAGGTGACGTTCGCGCAGGGCTGCGGAGTCTCGGACCCGGACACGACCGGCTTCGAGGAGGCGGTGGCGCGGGCGTCGGAGGCGGACGTCTGCCTGGCGGTGCTGGGCGACCGGGCCGGGCTGTTCGGGCGGGGCACCTCGGGCGAGGGCTGCGATGTGACGGACCTGCGGCTGCCGGGGGTGCAGGGAGCGCTGCTGGACGGGCTGGTGGCGACGGGGGTGCCGGTCGTGCTGGTGCTGCTGACCGGCCGACCGTACGCGCTGGGGCGCTGGCAGGGGCGGCTGGCGGCGGCCGTGCAGGCGTTCTTCCCGGGCGAGGAGGGCGGTCCGGCCCTGGCGGGGGTGCTGTCGGGTCGGGTGAACCCTTCGGGTCGGCTACCGGTGAGCGTGCCCCGGGAGCCCGGCGGTCAGCCGTGGACGTACCTTCAGCCGCCGCTGGGGTTGGCGGGGGAGGTCAGCAATCTGGACCCGACGCCGTTGTACGCGTTCGGGCATGGGCGGTCGTACACGACGTTCGAGTGGGAGGACTTCCAGGGAACGGCGACGGAGATCACGACCGACGGCACCCACGACCTCTCCCTCACCGTCCGCAACAGGGGGGAGCTCGCGGGGGCTGAGGTCGTGCAGCTGTACCTGCACGATCCGGTGGCGTCGGTGACTCGGCCGGATGTGCGGTTGATCGGCTACCAGCGGGTGGACCTGGCGCCGGGCGAGGCCCGCCGGGTGACGTTCCACTTCCACGCGGACCTGTCGTCGTTCACCGACCGGTCGGGGCGGAGGGTGGTGGAGCCGGGGGTGCTGGAGCTGCGGGTGGCGGGGTCCAGCACGGAGGTACGGCATACGGAGTCGCTGGAACTCACGGGGCCCGTACGGGAACTGGGGCCGGATCGGCGATTGCGGTGCGAGGCGGAGGTGTCGGCTCTGGCGTGACGAGGAAAGCCCTCTAATCCCCCAGGAACCACAGGTAGAGATGAGATCCGCTCTCCACCCGCAGACAGAGCCTTTCGATCTCAGCCACAGCATCGCGGCCCAGGAGTTCGGCCACGGACCGATCGGCGATCTCCTGGCGCAGCCTCACCGTCTGCCGTGCATTGAACATGGTGTCCGCGAAGGGCAGGAGGCTGCCCAGGAAGGGAAACCGGTCGGCGTCCACATGCTGCAGCACCTCCGTCCAATCCAGCCCGAACGAGCCGCGCATGACGATGTCGTCGGCTTCTCCCCGCACCTGGAGGTCAAGCACGCTCTTCCACCGACTCGAACCGCCACCGATGAACCGCCCGAGCAACCAACGCCCCGTCCGGCTCAGGCAGTTCGGGCAGTTCGGCGTCGTAGGACGCGTCCCACCAGGTGATCACGAGCACTCGGTCCTCCGGCGCCCGCAGCACCTCCCGGCGCAGCGGCCGTATCGCCGGCTCCTGGGCCCGGGCCCAGGCGAGCAGCTCCTCGCCCCGCCCGGGCACGGCCCGCGCCTCCCACATCAAGGCGACCGTCACGAGTACAGGTTCTCCTTGCTGACCTCGTGCACATGGTCGTGGGAGTGGTCGGTTGACGGCACGTGAGGGTCCGTCACCGGCAGGGAGGAGTCGGCCGACAGGTCCCAGCTCGATGCCGCCCGGTTGCGGGCCACCATCTCCGCGCCCAGTGCCGCCACCATCGCCCCGTTGTCCGTGCACAGCTTCGGCCGGGGCACCCGCAGCCGGATACCGGCCGCCTCGCAGCGCTCCTGGGCCAGCGCCCGCAGGCGGGAGTTGGCGGCCACACCGCCGCCGATCATCAGGTGGTCGACGCCCTCGTCCTTGCACGCGCGAACCGCCTTGCGGGTCAGCACGTCCACCACCGCCTCCTGGAAGGAGGCCGCGACATCGCGTACCGGCACCTCCTCGCCCGCCGCCCGCTTGGCCTCGATCCAGCGGGCGACCGCCGTCTTCAGGCCGGAGAAGGAGAAGTCGTACGCCGGGTCGCGCGGGCCGGTCAGTCCGCGCGGGAAGGCGATCGCGTCCGGGTCGCCCTCGCGTGCGTAGCGGTCGATGACCGGACCGCCCGGGAAGCCCAGGTTCAGCACTCGAGCGATCTTGTCGAAGGCCTCGCCCGCCGCGTCGTCGATGGTCGCGCCCATCGGGCGGACGTCGGAGGTGATGTCCGTCGACAGCAGCAGGGAGCTGTGCCCGCCGGACACCAGCAGCGCCATCGTCGGCTCCGGCAGCGCCCCGTGCTCCAGCTGGTCCACGCAGATGTGCGAGGCCAGGTGGTTGACGCCGTAGAGCGGCTTGCCCAGCGCGTAGGCGTACGCCTTCGCCGCCGAGACGCCGACCAGCAGCGCGCCGGCCAGGCCGGGGCCGGCCGTCACCGCGATGCCGTCCAGGTCCCGGGCGCTCACCCCGGCCTCCTTCAGCGCGCGGTCGATCGTCGGGACCATCGCCTCCAGGTGCGCCCGGGAGGCGACCTCCGGCACGACGCCGCCGAAGCGGGCGTGCTCGTCGACGCTGGAGGCGATGGCGTCGGCGAGCAGGGTGTGGCCACGGACGATGCCGACGCCGGTCTCGTCACAGGAGGTCTCGATGCCGAGGACGAGGGGAACGTCGCGCGAGTCAGTCATTGATCTCGGATCCTTGTACGGAAGGTGAGCCCGCGGCGGAGCCGCTGTCGGATTTCGTGTTCAGTCGCATGACCAGGGCGTCCACGTTCCCCGGCTGGTAGTAGCCGCGTCTGAAGCCGATGGCCTCGAAGCCGAAGCGCTCGTACAGCTTCTGCGCGCGGACGTTGTCCACGCGGCACTCCAGCATGACCTCGGCGCACTCGAAGTCGGTCGCGGCGTGCAGCAGTTCGGTCAGGAGGCGGCCACCTAGGCCCGTCCCCCAGTGGTCGCGGGCGACGGCGATGGTCTGGATGTCGGCGAGGTCCCCGGCGGAGGCGAGGCCGGCGTACCCCACGAGCCGTTCGGGGCCCTCGGCCACGACATAGCGCCGGGTGGCGTCGGGCCCGCGCGAGTGGGCCAGTTCGGACCAGAACATGCCCCGGGACCAGGCGTCCTCGGGGAACAGGTCCTTCTCCAGCTCCAGCACGGCGTCGATGTCCCACCAGCGCATCTCGCGCAGCGCGGGGGCGGAGGCGGTGGCGGAGGGGGTCACGGGCTCGGTCACTTGGGGGTGACCACCTTGTAGTTCTTGGGCACCTGGGCGTCCGGCCGGCGCAGGTACAGCGGCCGCGGCTCGGCCAGTTCCTCGCCCGCCGCCAGCTTCTCGGCGGCCAGACCCGCGAGCGCCGCCGCCGACACGTGCTCGGGCTCGTGGGCGCCCGGGAAGGTGTCCGGGTACAGCAGCGCGCCCGCGCCGACGGCCGGCAGTCCGGCGACCTCGTCGGCGATGTCGGCGGGCCGGTCGACGGCCGGCTCGGTGAGGCGGGTGCGGGAGTCGGCGTACCTCGCCCAGTAGACCTCCTTGCGCCGGGCGTCGGTCGCCACGACGAAGGGGCCCTTCTCGATGTCGGCGGCGTAGGCGAGCCCGTCCAGCGTGCACACGCCGTGCACGGGGACGCCGAGGACGAGCCCGAAGGTGTCGGCGGTCATCAGACCGACGCGCAGTCCGGTGTACGGGCCGGGTCCGATGCCTACGACGACGCCGGTGACGGCGTCGAGTTTCACACCGGCCTCGGCGAGGACCCGGTCGACGGCCGGCAGCAGCAGCTCGCCGTGCCGGCGCGCGTCCACCTGGCTCGACGAGGCGATGACGTCCGTACCGTCGTGCAGCGCGACGGTGACGGCGGGGGTGGCGGTATCCAGAGCGAGCAAGAGCACGCAAACAGCCTACGGCGCTCACGGCTCGGGAAGCGCCGCCCCGGTGCGCCGCTCACCGACTGCTACGGTCGGGCTTGATCACGACACGGGACGCGAACGCTGAGGTGGGCGACGGTGGCAGCAAGCAGCGCCGGTTTCGTTGCGGGGCTCGCCGCGGCCGCCCTCGCGACCGTCGGTTTCCTCGCCTTCCAGGCCTCGGCGACCGTTCCGGCCGATCTGAGCAGGCCGCGCGTCGACAGCGCACGCGGGGTGAGCATCTCCAAGGCGCCCCGCGACAAGCGTTCACCGACGGCGCTGCCGGCCGGGTCCGGTGCGGGGCAGCGGGTCGTGTACTCGATCGACGACGACCGGGTGTGGCTGGTCGACAGGGCCGGCAAGGTCAAGCGGACGTTCCGCGTCACCCCCGGATCGGTCGACCCCCTCCCGGGGGTGTACGCGGTCACCTCCCGCTCCAAGGCGGTCACCGGCACGGACGGCATCCCGATCGAGCACGTCGTCCGCTTCGCCACGGTGGACGACGTCACCATCGGCTTCAGCGCGGCCGTCGAGGGCGCGACACCGCTCCCCAACCCGCACCCGTCCCAGCAGACGGGCGGCATCCGCGAACGCCAACGGGACGGCGACGCGATGTGGGCCTTCGCAACGATCGGCCGACCGGTCGTAGTGATCCACTAGAGCGGCGACGCCCCCAAAGAGGCGCGGGGAACTGCGCGACCAGCCACGACGGCGCAGCAGCCGAACGACACGGCCGGACAGCCGCAGGAATCCATCGGAGCAGCCCGCGAGACAACGCCCCAAGGGGCGCGGGGAACCGCGCGACCAGCCCCATCGCCGCCGCAGCCGAACGACCTCCGCGGCGGCACCCCCGCGGCGCCGCAGCCGCACGACATCCGCGGCGGCACCCCCTCCCGGCGCCCCGCGGAGCGCTACGCGGCCCGGCGCTCCCCATGCGCCGCCGACGCCCCAACCGTCTCCGCGTCGGGCACCCGCGGCGGAGTGGAGACCGCGTTCGCCGCGGCGCCGGCCGCCAGCAGATCGCGCATGGACACCCCGGCGACCACCTGGGGCCGCTGCTGGACCTTGTTCTCCGATGCCGGCATGGACGCCTCCTGGGAGCCGGGGGCGGACGTAGTTAGGTACACCTAACTACGGACTGGGTACCATGTGACCACGCACAACACCAGGAACGCAATATCTTGCCGACGTCTTGTCGGAATGTTCATCGAGGTCGGCGGCCCCGCCCGAGCCCCGCCCGACGCCCGCCCGCTCAGGTGGCCAGGACGCTCAGATCGACCGCCGCCCAGCGCTCCCCGAGCCCGGTCACCGTCACCTGCCGTACCTCGTCCGTCGTGTCCCCGACGGCCCGGTGGATCACGAGCTGGAGCCGCTCCTCGGTCAGCTCCTCGACCTTGCCCTCGCCCCACTCCACGACGATCACCGAGTCGGGAAGGGAGACGTCCAGGTCGAGGTCCTCCATCTCGTCCAGGCCGCCGGACAGCCGGTAGGCGTCGACGTGGACGAGCGGCGGACCGTCCCCGAGGGACGGGTGCACACGGGCGATCACGAAGGTCGGGGACGTGACCGCACCCCTGACGCCCATCCCCTCGCCGAGTCCGCGCGTCAGCGTCGTCTTGCCCGCGCCGAGCTCCCCGCTCAGCATCAGAAGGTCGCCGGCGCGCAGCAGCTTGGCGAGCCTGCGGCCCAGTTCCCGCATCTGCTCGGGAGACGTGACGGTCAGCTGAAGGTCACCCGCGTTGTGCGGTGCTGCTGGTGCTTCCATAGCCACTAACCGTAGCCCCTGCGGGCACGGCACCCGCCCGGGTGAGCAGGTCGGCCATACGGTCGGTGACCACTTCCGGGTGCTCCAGCATCACCAGGTGCCCCGCGTCCGGCACCAGGACCAGCTCGGCCTCCGGCAGCAGATCGGCGATGGCCTCGCTGTGCTCACTGGGGGTGACGAGATCGCCCACCCCGGCCAGGACCAGCACCGGCATGTCCGTGAAGAGGGCCAGCGCCTCGGTCTTGTCGTGGTCGGAGAAGGCCGGGTAGAACTCCGCGACCACGTCGATCGGCGTCCCCTCGATCATCCGCTCGGCGAACCGGGCGACGGCCGGGTCGACGTCCCGGGACGAGAACGAGTACCGCTTGATGATCCCGGCGAACAGGTCGGCGGTGGCCCGGCGCCCCTTCTCCACCAGTTCGGCCCGCTGCCCCAGCGCCCGCAGCACGCCCGGCAGCACCCGCCGCACCGCGTTCACCCCGGCGACGGGCAGCCCGAAGTTGACCTCGCCGAGCTTCCCGGACGACGTACCGACGAAGGCGGTGGCGACGACCCGGTCCCGGATCAGCTCGGGGTACTGGTCGGCCAGTGCCATGACCGTCATCCCGCCCATGGAGTGCCCGACCAGCACCAGCGGCCCCTCGGGCGCGGCCGCGTCGATGACGGCCTTCAGGTCGCGCCCGAGCTGCTCGATGTCGACGTGCTTGCCCTCCTGCGTCTGGGCGACACCGCGCCCGGAGCGGCCGTGGCTGCGCTGGTCCCAGTGGACGGTGCGCACGACACCGCGCAGCGCGGCCCGCTGGAAGTGCCAGGAGTCCTGGTTGAGGCAGTAGCCGTGGCTGAAGACGACGGTGACGGGGGCGGGTGCCTTGCGCCCGAAGAGCCGTCGCCGGCGCGGGCTCAGGGAGGGCGCGGCCTCGGGGTCGATGTCGTCGACCTCGTAGTACAGCTCCGTGCCGTCGTCGGCCTGCGCCTTGCCGGGCGTGCCGCGCAGCGAGCCGTACGGTCCCGCCGAGTCGAGGGCGAGGCGGGCCTTCTGCCGCATGCCGCGGCCCACCGTCATCCGCTCTATGGCGACGCCCGCGGCGGCGCCGGCCGCGATCACGCCTATCGCCGCACCGGCGATACCGGTGGCCCTGCGCCAGTTCGCGGCCGCCCCCGTGGCGGAGGCGACGGCCGAGACGACCTCCGCGCTGCTCTCGCTCACGTACCGCTCCTCTTCGCTGGGTGGTGCCGGTCTGTCGGTCTGCCGTGTGCCGCCGGGCCCGTTGTCGTGATGCCCCGCGTCCCCGTCTGATGCCCGAAACGGGTTACCCGTCTCGTTCCTCATTCACATAACCGCATTCGGGCGGGCCCATCACATTGCCCGCGTCACACAGCCGCATCACGAACACGCATCACATGGGCGCGTCACACGGACGCGTCATGTGAGTGCGTCACTCGGACGCATTCGTATAGACGCGTGGAACGCGCGTTCCGATCCGCGTGACGATCTCGTACGCGATGGTCCCCGCCGCCTGCGCCCAGTCCTCGGCGGTCGGCTCGCCCCGGTCGCCGGGCCCGAACAGCACGGCCTGAGCGCCCGGCTCGGGCTCGTCCCCGCCCAGGTCGACGACGAACTGGTCCATCGCGATCCGCCCCGCGACGGTCCGCCACTTGCCGCCGACCAGGACGGGACCGGCGCCGGAGGCGTGCCGCGGGATGCCGTCGGCGTAGCCGAGGGGGACGAGGCCGAGGGTGGTCTCGCCCGGGGTGACATAGCGGTGGCCGTAGCTCACACCGTGGCCGCCGGGGACGTGCTTGACCAGCGCGAGGGACGCCGAGAGCGTCATCACGGGCCGCAGCCCGAAGTCGGCGGGGCTGCCGAGCTCGGGGCTGGGTGAGATGCCGTAGGTCGCGATGCCCGTGCGGACCAGGTCGAAGTGGCTCTCCGGGAGGGTGAGCGTGGCGGGCGAGTTGGCGATGTGCCGCACCTCGGGCCGCGCGCCCTGGCCCTCGGCGTACGCCACCATCTCGCGGAAGCGGTCGAGCTGCGCGGCGATGGACGGATGGCCGGGCTCGTCGGCGCAGGCGAAGTGCGACCAGAGCCCGGTGATCCGGACCAGCCCGTCGGCCTCGGCCCGCAGCGCCTCGCCGACCAGCTCGGCCCAGTCCTCGCCCGGCTGGCAGCCGCCGCGCCCGAGGCCGGTGTCGGCCTTGAGCTGCACCCGCGCGGGGGCACCGGCCTGCCGGGCGGCCTCGGTGACCTCGCGCAGGGCCCACATCCCGCTGACGGAGACGTCGATGTCGGCCTCGATGGCCTCCCGCCAGGGCCCGCCCGGCGTCCACAGCCAGCACATCATCCGTACGTCGCGCAGCCCGGCGGCGCGCAGCACGAGGGCTTCCTCGGGCGTCGCCGTGCCCAGCCAGCGGGCGCCCGCCTCGACCACCGCGCGGGCGCAGCGCAGCGCCCCGTGGCCATACGCGTCCGACTTCACGACGGCCATCAGGGCAGCGCCCGGTGCGAGGGCGCGCAGGGTGCGCACATTGGCCCGCAGGGCGGCCAGATCGATCTCGGCGCGGGCTCGCAGGGGCGCGGTCCGCAGGGCTGTTGTCTCTGTCATCGCGCCCCCAGTGTCTCAGAGGGGTCCGGCAACGCCGCCGAGCCGGCACCCCTCTCCGTCGGCCGGGTCTACACCGCCGGCTTGCGCCCCCACACGTACACCTGGTCGTTCTTCTTCAGCACCGCCCACAGCCGGCGGGCGTCGTCGACGCGCAGATTGACGCAGCCCATGGAGCCGACGCCGCTGAAGATGTCGCCGTAGATGCCGTGGAAGGCCTGGCCGCCGCTGAAGAACTGGGAGTAGGGCATGGGGCTGTTGTAGAGCGACGACACATGGTTCTTGTGCCGCCAGTAGACGCGGTGCCAGCCGGTCCGCGTGTCGTATCCCGCCCGTCCGCTGCGGATGTGCACAGGCCCGTAGACGACCTTCTTCCCCTGCTGCACCCAGCTGAGCTGCCGGCCGAGGTCGACACAGGCGACCCGGTACACCCGCACCGGGCACTTCTTCGCGGCGTTGGGGTCCTTGCGGGCGGAGACCAAGCGCATGGTGGCCCATGTCACAGGCCCCGCGTAGCCGATGGCGGGCTTGATCTTGTACCTCTTCTGGAAGGTACGGATGGCCCGGCAGTCGGCGTTCGACTGCTCCCCGTCCACCCGCAGCTTCAGCCACCCCTCGACCTGCCGCTGATGTGCGCCGGTCTCCTCGCTGCACGTCACGTCCCCGAACGAGTCGATGGGATCGACCTGCTCCTGGAGGTCGTCCGCCTCGTCCGGCGCGTCCGGCGGCTCGACGGCCTCCTCCTCGTCGGTGGGCGTGTACACCGTCGGCGGCAAGGCCTGGTCAGGCGTGTCCATCTGCCAGAGCGGGAGCAGGTTCAGGGGGACTCCGGGCACGAGTTCGGTCTCGGGCCCGGAAGTCGGAGGTGGTACCGGGTCGGCGGTGTCCGCCGAGGCGCTGCCGAGGGGCAGCAGGGTGGCCCCGGCGAGCAGCACGGCGATGCTCCGGCATGCGATACGTCCGCTGATCATGCGCACAGGGAAGCGTGAGGCTCTGCCGTTCGGGGGGCGCCGCGCGGCGGGGTCACTCGTTTGAGGACCATCTTTCAAGGAGTCATAGGGTGCTCGGCATGAGCATCATCGGGGTCGGCATCGACGTGGCCGAGATCGACAGGTTCGAGGCGGCGCTGGCGCGTACCCCCGGGCTGGCCGAACGACTGTTCCTGGAGCGCGAGTTGCTGCTCCCCAGCGGCGACCGCCGGGGCATCGCCTCGCTGGCCGCCCGTTTCGCCGCGAAGGAGGCCCTCGCGAAGGCGCTGGGCGCGCCGGCGGGGCTGCTCTGGACCGATGCCGAGGTGTGCGTGGAGGACAGCGGTCAGCCCCGGTTGAAGGTGACGGGGACGGTGGCGGCCCGAGCGGCCGAACTCGGCGTGCGGTCCTGGCATGTGTCGCTGAGCCATGACGCGGGGGTGGCTTCGGCGGTGGTGGTGGCGGAGGGGTGAGGACCGGGGGGTTCTTCGCCCCCGCCGCCCTTACCCGTCCCGTCCCCCGCTATCGGCCCTGAACGGGCCTCGTCCTCAAACGCCGGACGGGCTGAGTAAGTCAGCCCCTCCGGCGTTTGAGGAGCGGGGTCTGGGGCGGAGCCCCAGAAGGATGGGACGGGTAGGGGCGGCGGGGGCGAGAAACATCCCGGACCGTGCGGGAGACTCGGTCGTATGCGGACTGCGTACGGCGTTGAGACGGTAAGGGCGGCCGAACGGGAGCTGATGGCGCGGCTTCCGGACGGGACGCTGATGCAGAGGGCGGCGGCCGGACTCGCCGCGGCCTGCGCGGATCTACTGGGACGGGTGTACGGCAGCCGGGTCGTCCTGCTGGTCGGCAGCGGCGACAACGGCGGCGACGCCCTGTACGCGGGCGCCCGCCTGGCGAGGCGCGGCGCCGGAGTCACAGCGGTCCTGCTGTCACCGGACCGGGCGCACGAGGAGGGCCTCGCGGCGCTGCGGCGGGCGGGCGGCCGGCCGGCGGGGCTCGACGCCGCCGAGGAGCTGATCGGCCGCGCGGACCTGGTGGTGGACGGAATCGTCGGGATCGGCGGCAAGGGCGGCCTGCGCCCGGAGGCGGCACCGCTCGCCGACGCGGCGGCGCGGTCCAGGGCCCCGGTGGTCGCGGTCGACCTGCCGAGCGGGGTGGACGCCGACACCGGCGAGGTGCGCGGCACGGCGATCCGCGCCGACCTCACCGTCACCTTCGGCACGCACAAGCCGGGCCTGCTGATCGATCCGGCACGGGAGTACGCCGGTGTGGTGCGGCTGGTGGACATCGGACTGGCGCTGCCGGTGGACGCGACGGAGCTGGAGGCGCTACAACACGCGGACGTGGCACGGATGTTGCCGCTCCCGGCCGCGGAGACGGACAAGTACCGGCGCGGTGTCGTGGGCATCGCGGCGGGCTCGGCCCGCTACCCGGGCGCCGCGGTGCTGGCCGTGGCGGGCGCACTGCGCGGCGGGGCGGGGGCCGTACGGTACGTCGGTCCGGCCGGGGACGCGGTGATCGCCCGGTTCCCCGAGACGCTGGTGTCGGAGGGCGGCCCGAAGAAGGCGGGGCGGGTGCAGGCCTGGGTGACCGGCCCGGGCGCCGGGGACGACGCGGCGACGGTGGCGGAGGTGCTGGCGACGGACGTACCGGTGCTGCTGGACGCGGACGGGCTGCGGCTGGCGGACGCGGACGCGGTACGGGGCCGTTCGGCACCCACCCTGATGACCCCGCACGCCGGAGAGGCGGCGGCGCTGCTCGGTGTCTCCCGGGAGGAAGTCGAGGGCGCCCGGCTGGCCTCGGTACGGGAGTTGGCGGGCCGGTACGCGGCGACCGTGCTGCTCAAGGGGTCGACGACGCTGGTGGCGGACGCGGGCGGCGAGGGCGCCGTAAGGGTGAACCCGACGGGGACGGGCTGGCTCGCCACCGCCGGCAGCGGGGACGTCCTGTCGGGCCTGGCGGGGTCGCTGCTGGCGGCGGGACTCACGCCGTGGGACGCGGCGAGCGTGGCGGCGTATCTGCACGGCCTGTCGGCGAGGTTCGCGGCGGACGGGGCGCCGGTGGGGGCGCACGACGTGGCGGAGGGGATTCCGGAGGCGTGGCGTGACGTACGGGGTTGAGGGAAGCGCCTTGGGCCGACGGCGACCGGCGTTACCGTGCCGCCGGCCTGACGCGGCCGTCGCATGAGGGCGATCGTCGTAGGGGCAGGCATCGGAGGGCTGGCCGCAACGCTGAGCCTGCGCCGGACGGGTTGGGACGTCACGCTGGTCGAACGGACCCCCCACTTCACCGAGGTCGGCGCCGGAATCCAGCTCGCGCCGAACGCCACGCGTGTGCTGCGCCGGCTGGACGTGCTGGACGCGGTCGCCGCACACGCCGCCCGCCCCTCCCACGTCAGCTTCCGCACCTGGTCGGACGGGGCGGAGATCTGCCGATACGCGCTGGGCCGCGAGGCCGAGGAGGAGTTCGGAGCGCCGTACCTGCTCCTCCACCGGGCCGATCTGCACAAGGCCCTGACGGCGGCGGTGCCACCTGAGGCGGTGCACCTGAACACGACGGTGGTCGACATCACCCAGGACGACGACTCCGCGTACGTCACGACGGCGACCGGCGAGCGTCTGCGCGCGGACCTGGTGGTGGCCGCGGACGGCATCCGCTCCGCCGCCCGCCAGTGGCTCTTCGGCAAGGACGAGGCGGTGTTCTCGGGAACGGCCGCCTACCGGGCCCTGCTCCCGGCCGAGGAGGTCGCCGACCTGGTCCTGCCCCCACTCGCCGCCTGGCTCGGCCCGGACCGCCACTTCGTCCACTACTGGGTACGACGCGGCGAACTGCTCAACGTGGTAGCCGTCTTCAGTACGGAAGCGGTCGCGCAGGAGTCATGGACGGCAAGGGCGGAACCCGGCGAACAGCTGAGCGAGTTCACGGGCTGGGACGCCCGGGTCCTGAAGGTCCTGGAACGCGCGGGTCAGGTGTTCCGCTACGGCATCTTCACCCGCCCGCCCCTCCCCCGCTGGAACGTCGGACGTGTCACCCTCCTGGGCGACAGCGCCCACGCGATGGTCCCGTTCCAGGCACAGGGCGCGGCCCAGGCGATCCTGGACGCGGCGGTACTGGGCGACGCCCTGAGGAACGCGACGCCGGCGGAGGTACCCGAGGCACTCGACCATTACGCATGCCGCCGCGTCTCGGCCGCCACCAGCATGCAGGCCCGCTCCGCACAGGCAGGCAGGGACTTCCACCTACCGGACGGCCCGGAGGCCGAGGCCCGCAACACCCGTATGGCGGCACACGCGAGGGAGCACAGGTTCATGCCGGTGGCAACGGCGTGGGGGACGGATGCCCTGGACAGGCGGACTGAAGGGTGACGCAGGCGGCTGCGCTCAACGGGAGTGACCCGGATCATCGTCCTCGCGGAACAGGTCCTCCGCGTGCTCGGCCCGGACCGCCCGCTTGAACCAGGTGTTGAGCAGATCGAGGTCGGAGCAGGCCCTGACCCGCTCACGCACCGAGGCCGGGACCGGAATGCCGCGCAGATCGAGGACTTCGAGGATCTTCGCCGCGCGTTCCTGTTCGATGCCCTCTTCCCGCCCCTCTTCTCGCACCTGCTCCGCCAGCGGGTGCCGCCAGAAGTACTGCATCGTCGTCACCTGCCGCAGCGCCCGCGTCAACAGCGCCGGGTCCTTCTGGAAAATCCGGTGCATCGCCACGTGCGACGAGCTGACCATCAGCTCTCCCTCCTATCGGACGTGATCAACGAACTACGCCGCAACGAGGTCACACCACACGTACTTGCCACAGTTGCCGTGCCTGGTCAGCGGCTGCCACCCCCAGAGATCGGAACAGGCCCGGACGAGCGCCAGCCCACGCCCTTGCTCCGACTCACCCAACTCGTGGAGCTCACACGGCGGTTCGGGCGGCTCCGGCCAGGGCAACCCTCACCTTCCCAACCGACGCCTTCACCGCCTTCCTCGACGCCCTGAAGCCGGCTCATTCCACCGTCACCGATTTCGCCAGGTTCCGAGGCTGATCCACCTCGTTCCCCCGGGCGGTAGCCAACTCACAGGCGAAGACCTGCAGCGGCACCGTAGCCACCATGGGCTGAAGCAAGGTCGGAGTCGCCGGAATCCAGATCAGGTGATCCGCATACGGCACCACCGCCTCGTCCCCCTCCTCCGCGATCACGATGGTCCGAGCCCCCCGAGCCCGAATCTCCTGGATGTTGGACACGATCTTGTCGTGCAGAACCGACCGCCCCCGAGGCGACGGCACCACCACGACCACCGGCAGATCGTCCTCGATCAGAGCGATGGGCCCATGCTTCAACTCCCCCGCCGCAAACCCCTCGGCATGCATATAGGCGAGCTCCTTCAGCTTCAGCGCCCCCTCCAGCGCCACCGGATACCCGACATGCCGCCCCAGGAAGAGCACCGTGTTCTTGTGGGCGAGGCTCCGCGCCAGCTCCCGCACCGGCTCCATGGTCTCCAGCACGCGCTCGACCTCACCGGAGATGTGCGACAGATCCCGGATGACGGCCCCGATCTCATCGCCCCACTTGGTGCCCCGCACCTGCCCCAGATACAAGGCGACGAGATAACAGGCCACCAACTGCGTCAGAAAGGCCTTGGTGGACGCGACGGCAACCTCGGGCCCGGCATGCGTGTACAGCACCGCATCCGACTCCCGCGGAATCGTCGACCCGTTGGTGTTGCAGATCGCCAGCACCCTGGCCCCCTGCTCACGGGCGTGCCGTAGCGCCATGAGCGTGTCCATGGTCTCGCCGGACTGGGAGATGGCGATGACGAGGGTCTGCTGATCGAGGATCGGATCCCGGTACCGGAACTCGCTCGCCAGCTCCACCTCGCACGGCACCCGGGTCCAGTGCTCGATGGCGTACTTGGCGATCAACCCGGCGTGAAAGGCCGTACCGCAGGCCACGACGACGACCTTGTCGACCTCCCGCAGCTCCGAGGCGCTGATCCGCACCTCGTCCAGTGTCAGCGAGCCGCCGGCGTCGATGCGCCCCAGCAACGTATCGGCGACCGCCTTGGGCTGCTCGGCGATCTCCTTGAGCATGAAGTAGTCGTAGCCGCCCTTCTCCGCGGCGGCGGCGTCCCAGTCGATGCGGTACGAACGCACCTCCGCCGGCCGCCCGTCGAACCCGGTGACGGTCACCCCGTCCCGCCGCAGCTCGACCACCTGGTCCTGCCCCAGCTCGACCGCGGAGCGGGTGTGGTCGATGAACGCTGCGACGTCGGAGGCGAGAAAGGCCTCCCCTTCGCCGACGCCCACCACAAGGGGGGAGTTCCGACGGGCCCCGACCACCACATCGGGCTCGTCCGCGTGCACCGCGACGAGCGTGAAGGCGCCCTCCAGCCGCCGGCACACGAGCCGCATGGCCTCGGCGAGATCGGCGCAGCCGGAGAACTCCTCGGCGATCAGATGCGCGACGACCTCGGTGTCGGTCTCGGAGCCGAGCTCGTGCCCGCGCTCCTCCAACTCGGCCCGCAGACCCGCGAAGTTCTCGATGATCCCGTTGTGCACGACGGCGACGCGCCCGGAGTTGTCGAGATGCGGATGCGCGTTGGCATCGGTGGGCCCTCCGTGCGTGGCCCACCGGGTGTGCCCGATCCCGGTGGTCCCGGTCGGCAACGGCCGCTCCGTCAGCTCCTTCTCCAGATTGACCAGCTTCCCCGCCTTCTTCGCAGCCGCCAGCCCCCCGTCCGCCAGCACGGCGACCCCCGCCGAGTCGTACCCCCGGTACTCCAGCCGCTTCAGCCCGGCCGTGACAATCTCCAGCGCCGACTGCGACCCCACGTATCCCACGATTCCGCACATGCGCGGCAGCCTACGGCTCACCCACCGCCGGAATCCGGCATCTCGTGCCCGATTTCGGATATCGCGGCGATGATCTGAATCAGGCCAAATTCAGTCCGCTCAGTACACAACACGACCACCAGGCAGTCACATAAAGACCACATCACCCCTACGTTCACCGGGGAATCAGCCACTCCGCACACCTCCCCGTAGGCGGGGGTGGATTCACGCCACCACTTCCAGCTGCCGGGAAGGGCCTTGCCCACGCCTTACGGCATCTGCCTAAAGTGATGCGCGCTTGACCGGACCATGACCAGGCTGTCGGCGCAAACTTCAAGCCAGCGACGGGGGAACAGTGTCGCCGCGCCACGGGGGACACATCGTCATGCCGGAGTGCCCGCGCACCGCGAGTCCGTCCGAGCCGACCCGCGACGCCCTTCCCCTCCGACAGGGGGTACACACGTGCGCTTCAGACCGCCGAGGCTCCTCAGACTCGGCCCACCAAGGAAATCCAGACCGGCCGCCGCGACCGCCCGGCTCCTCCCACCCGTCCTCGCCACCGCGCTTGTCGCCGGCATAGCCGTCGGCTCCGGCCCGGTCCCCGCCACAGCACGGGACGCCGCGCCGGCGAGTGACAGCCACCCCTGGTACGAGGACACCGCCACCGAGCAACTGCGGCAGGACCAGTGCCTGATGGCCGACGTCCTGCGCCTGGGCGGGACGTCCATGGCCAAGACCGCGCAGGACGCGCTCAACCAGCCGCCGGACAAGCTGCACACCCTGGCGGACCGGGACAACTGGGAGCAGACGCCGCTGGCGACGGCGTATCAGAAGGACCGCGACCTCTCGGCCCGGGAACTCAACGCCATCAACGCCCTCCGGGACACCTGGCACGCGCCCGTCGAGGGACTGACGACCCCCGCCGGCTTCACCGAGACCGGTTTCCACTGGCCGCCGGGAACCAACAACGACGGCCAGCAGAGTTTCTACGGCCAGACCGGCCTGACCAAGTGGGTGTCCGACCGGTTCTGGCAGAACGAGAGCGACTTCTACAGGGACTCCACGCCCGAGGCCGACGCGAAGACCCTCGGGGCCGTCGACACCCTGGGGACACCGCTCTACGGCAAGGACCCGGACCCGAGCCTGCCGACCGACGAGTGGAACCGCGCCCTCGCCGAGCGGGACGCGTTCTCCTGGATGCACGGAGTTCCGGGGGCGAACGCGGGCGCCGACGACGCCCGGATCTTCCTGGAGGCCGGGGGCTTCCCCCGCACCGCCCCGCAGCCCGACAGCGCCGAGTACCGGATCGCCGTCGAAAACCTCAAAGCCCGCTTCGCGACCTGCGCATGGCGTGACCCCCTCGATCCGAACGGCGCGCTGGACGACGTCACCGCCACCGCGGCCACCGAGTGGCAGCAGGAGATCGCTGCCCAGGCCACGCAACGCAATCAGATCCTGACCGCCAACAATGACGCGGTCGCGGCCCTCGCCGCCGGTTCCAAGACGCTGGGCGACCTGCTCGGCCAGTCGTGGGCCGCGGACCGCCTCACCCGCTGGCAGGACTACTGGTCGGCGGGCGGCGTCGGCTACATCGGTGACGCGCCGACCACGATCCAGGTGACCGGCAAGACCGGGATGTGCCTCGACGCGGCGGGTGGCGGCACGGCCAACGGCACCGTCGTCCAGATCTACACCTGCAACGGCTCCGCCGGGCAGCAGTGGACGGTCGAGGGCGACGACAAGGGCCTGCACCTGCGCAACGTCAAGGCTCTCAAGTGCGTCGACGTCTCCAACAACAACCCGGCGAACGGCACGAAGATCCAGCTGTGGACGTGCAACAGCTCCCCGTCCCAGACCTGGGAGTACAACGTCCGCGCGGCCACCCCGCTGAAGAACGTCGGCACGGGCAAATGCCTGGACCTGCCCACGTACGACAACAGCCAGGACTCCCGGCTGTGGACGTGCTCCGGCGGCACCCCGCAGAAGCTCACCATCAAGCCCTCCGGCCACACCGGCACGGTCCCGCCGACGACCCAGTTCACCAAGGCGAGCGCCAATATCGCGAAGGCGAAGGCCGCCGCGGCGAACAAGCTCACCGCCCTCAAGAGTCAGCTCGCCGCGGCACAGAAGGCGGGCGCAGCCTCAGACACCGCCGAGCAGGCCGCGTACACCATCGCGGACGGCCAAGGCGCGCCGCGGGGCCGCGGGTTGCTCGTGGGTCTGCAGAAGGCACAGGTCACCAAGGGCGCGGTCGCCGCGCTGGAGGCGATGGTGAAGGCCGGCGAGACCGCCGAGGCCGCCACCCGCGCCGCCGCCGCGGACAGCGCGACCATCGCCCAGCGGGCGCTGGCGCAGGCCGCGCAAGTGAAGGCCGAGTTCCGTCGCGAGGCCGCCGAGACGGCCGAATTGCAGGCGAAGGCCGCCGCCGACGCCGCGAAGGTCCACCGCGACAACGCGAAGAAGGACAAGGAGACCGCCGAGGCGAAGCTCGCCGAGGCCCTCGGAGCCGAGCAGGACGCCAAGGCGGCCGCGGCCGAGGCGCATTCCAGGCGGCTCGCGGCCGAGGCCGAGGAAGCGACCGCGAAGAAGGAGAAGGAGACCGCCGAGGCCAAGCAGGCCGAGGCGAACCAGCACAAGAAGACCGCCCAGGCGGAGGCCACGAAGGCCAAGGACGCCAAGGACAGGGCCGAGAGCGCCGAGCAGACCGCCCAGAGCAAGCGGGACGACGCGGTCACGGCCCGCGACAAGGCCAAGGCCAAGCGGGACGACGCCTGGGACGCCGAGCAGAAGGCCGACGCGGCTCGCGCCAAGGCCGACGCCAAGGGTGCTTACGCAGATTCCCTGGATTCGGGCGAAGCGGCGGACGCCGCTCGTGCCGCCGCCACCGAGGCGGACAAGCACGCGGACACCGCCGAGACGGCCGCGGTCAACGCCCGCTCCGCGGCGGACGCGGCCACCCAGGCCGCCGCCGACGCGGACGCCGCCGCCACCCGCGCCGAGGCCGCCGCCAGGCGGGCCCGCGCCGACGCGGACGCCGCCCAGGCCGCCAAGCTGAAGGCCGACGCCGCCGTACGCGTCGCCACCGCGGCGGTCGCCGACGCGATCAAGGCCGCCGCGCACGCCGCTCAGGAGGCGAAGACGGCGGTTCAGCTGGCCGAGGAGGCCGAGGCGGAGGCCAAGGCCGCGCGGGAGCACGCGAACGAGGCGCTCAAGGAGGCCGCGAAGGCTCGTGCCGCCGCGGCGAAGGCCGCGGGCCTCGCCCATGTCACCGCCCAGGCGGCCGTGGACGCCTCGAAGGCCGCCGAGCAGGTCGCCGCACCGGCCAACGACGCCATCCAGTTGGGCTCGCCCTACCTCACCACCGACTCGGCCGCGAGCCTGGTCGTCCTGAGCGGGCAGGCGTCGAAGACGATCGCCGAGCAGCAGAAGGCCGTCGCCGCCGCCCACGCCCAGAACGCGTCCGAGGAAGCCGCGAGCGCCCAGGCGATCGCCGACCAGGCGACCGGGGACGCCAAGGCCGCCCTGCAGCACGCGGCGAAGGCCGCCGGCCATGCCAAGGACGCCCGAGGCTATGCCCGGGAGGCCCTGGGCTACGCGGCCGACGCGGCGGAGGCCGCCGCCAAGGCCACGCAGTCACTGGCCCGCACGCTCGAGTACGACCGTCAGGCGACCGAGGACGCGGCAGCCGCCGACAAGGCAGCCGGCCGGGCCGAGGGGTACGCCAAGTCCGCACGCGACGCGGCCGACGAGGCCGCCCTGGACGCCGAGGCCGCCCGCGCGGCCGCGACGGAGGCCGAGCAGGCCGCCAAGGACGCCCGCGCCGCCGCCGACCGCGCGGACGCGGCGGCCACGGAGGCGGAGGAAGCGGCCAAGGACGCCGACAAGTACGCCGAAGAGGCGCAGACGGCGGCCGAGGAGGCGGCCCGGACGGACGCGAACAAGCAGGTCTCCACGGGCGCCGGTACCGGCCTCGGAGGCGTGTTCTACGTCATCGACAAGATCGATCCGATCGGCGAGCCGAAGTGGCTGGGCCAGAAGCCTCTCAGCGTCTGCGGTATCGCCTGGGCGGATCCGACCACCAAGTGCAACGAGTTCGAGGTGACGGCCAACGTCACCCTCGACTACTACCTGTGCACCGACCCGGACGTGCCGGCCACTCAGTCCGGATGCCCGGACGAGAGCTCGATCTTCCTGGACACGGACGTCAAGAAGATCACCCAGAACACGGCGATCCTCGTCAGCAGCTGGGACGTTCTGGAGCAGCTGTGGGCGCCGATCATCGAAGCCCTCACGCACGACTTCACCGAGTGCTACCACGGCTCGGTCTCGGGCTGCGCCTGGGCTGCGACCTGGTTCGTCCCGGGCAAGGCCGTCACGGCGGTGGCCGACGGCATTCGTGCCCTGGACGCGGCCATGCGTACCGGTATCGGGGTGCGGGACGCGTTCAACGCGCTCAAGGCGCTGCGCATCAACCCCGCGACGCTCGCCGACGTCGAGCGGATCGTCAACACGTCCGACGCTCTCAAGACGGCCTGCCGGATCAACAGTTTCCCGGGCGGAACACAGGTTCTGATGGGCGACGGATCACGCAGAGCGATCCGCGACGTGCGGCAGAACGACATGGTGCTGGCCGCCGACCCCGAAACCGGGCTGCTGAGGCCGGAGCAGGTCACCCGTACCTTCCGGCACGACACCAGTCACCTGGTCGACATCACGGTGGCGGGTGGCGGGCGCCTCTCCAGCACGACGGGCCATCGCTTCTTCGTCACCGATCGCGGGTGGACCCTGGTGTCCGACCTGCGGACCGGCGACCGCTTGGTCACGCCGGACGGAACGGTCCGGTCCGTGACGGCCCTGCAGAACCGGTCGGGCCTGACGCCCCGGTCGGTGTACGACCTGACGGTTTCCGACCTGCACACCTTCTATGTGCTGGCAGGAAAGACTCCGGTCCTCGCTCACAACTGCGACGGGGAGGTCCGCTGGCTCACGGAGAACCTGAGCGCGGGCTCGGACGCCGCCAAGTACGATGCCGGAGCGATGGGGTCCCGGACAGGCCTCGCGCCTGCCCTGCAGTACTACAAGGCCGGTGCCACCAGGCTCGCGGAGATCAAGTTCGACGGCATCGACGTCGCCAACAAGATCATGATCGACCGGAAGTACAACGTCACCAGGTATCCCAAGACCTACAAGCAGGCACAGAACCAGTCGCTCGCACTGGAGCAGAACGGAATGACCGGCGTCTGGGAGGTCCCGAACGCCACGGTGGCCGCCGAGGCCAGAAAAATCCTCGCTAAACAGCTCATCACCAACATCAGAGTGAGGATCGTCGCACCGTGACCCTTCTGAAGCCCGTCCTCGCGAAAGTCGTGATGGACCTCATCGTGACCATTCGGTCGGCCGATCCCGGCGGCATCGACCCGGATGACGCCTTGCAGCTCACCGAGGGGGCCGAACGCACCCTCGGATCCGGGCTGGCCGACGCCTCCGACGAGGAGCGCCATGAGTTGGTCCGCCTCTTCCGGGAGAACGCCGAACACGAGGGAGTGCCGGGACGCAGAGCGGTCGCCTCGGAATTCGCCGAGGCGATGCACCTCGCCGTGGAGGAGCACGGCGAGGATCGTCGCACCCCGGTGGCGCTCATCCGGGTGCTCGCGAAGGCCGCGATGGATCTCCTGCTCCTGATGGAGCTGGCCGATGACGACATCATCGATCCGGACGACGCCGTCAAGATCACGGAGTGGGCCTCGGGAGACCTCCGGGCCGGGCTCGACCAGGCGTCCGAGGAGGACCGGCAGGAGCTGATCGGCCTCTTCCGGGACTTCGCCGCGGCGGAGGAAGACCCGGAGCGGAGGGAACTGGCTCTGGAGTTCCCGGAAGCGATGGGTCTCGTGCCGGAGCACTGACCCACGAGCGGCGCCCCGCTCGGTCGGAGGCCCGCGTTCCTGGCGACAGGGGCGCGGGCCTTCGCCGTACCGGGAGGCGAGTCCTTACGTCTTCGCCCGATAAGCCCGCATAGCCACCGGATAGAAGACCAACGCGATCCCCGCCGCCCAGACCAGCGACCACAGCACCGGCTCGGCCACCGCACCACCCAGCAGCAGCCCCCGGAACGCGTCCGAAAGATGCGTCACCGGATTCACGTCGCTCCACGCCTGCAACCACCCCGGCATCGTGTCCACCATGACGAAGGCGCTGCTCGTGAAGGTGATCGGGAAGATGATCGTGAAGGCGAAGGCCTGCACCTTCTCCGCGTCCCCGGCCAGCATCCCGATCAGCACCGCGCTCCACGACACCGCCGCGGCGAAGACGATCACCAGCAGCGTCCCGAGCAGGAAGCCGTCCAGCCCGCCGGTGATCCGGAAGCCGAGCAGCAGTCCCAGGCCGATCATCAGCAGCAGGGCCCACAGGTGCTTGGCGAGGTCCGCGGTGATGCGGCCGATGAGCGGGGCCGAGCGGGCTATAGGGAGGCTGCGCAGCCGGTCGAAGACGCCCTTGGTGAGGTCGGTGTTCAGGGCCATCGCCGTGTACATCGTCATGAACAGGGTGTTCTGGACGATGATCCCGGGCAGCGCGTACTTCAGGTACGCCTCCGGCGATCCGGCCATCTGCCCGCCCAGCACGTACGTGAAGAGGAACACGAACATGATCGGCGTGATGCTGTAGTCGACCAGTTCGAGCGGGTTGTGCTTCACCGCCACCAGGCTCCGCCAGGCCATCGTGAAGGTCTGCCGCACCGCGTCCAGCGGCCGCACCCGCCCCGACCTGGCGACCGGCGCCGTCACGGTGGTCACTGCCGCGGTCATGACCGGCTCACCGCCTTCTCCAGCTCGCTCTCGTCCTCACCCCGTACGGCCGCCCCGCCGTTCCCCTCCGGCCCGCCGGGCTCGGCACGATGGCCCGTCAGCGCCAGGAAGACCTCGTCCAGCGAGGAGCGGCGCAGCGCCAGCTCACCCACCGCGATCCCCGCCCGGTCCAGCGTGCGCACGACGGCCGGCATCAGCTCGGGGTCCTTCACGGGCGCCGTGATCATCTCGCCCTCGATGCGGGCCTCCACCCCGGCCGCCCCGGCCACCAGCTGATGGGCCCTCGCCAGGTCCTGCTCCAGCACCGGCCGCAGTTCCAGCACTCGCCCGCCGACCTGCGACTTCAGCTGGTCGGGCGTGCCCTCGGCGATCACCCGGCCCTTGTCGATGACCACGATGTCGTCGGCGAGCACATCGGCCTCGTTCAGATACTGCGTGGTCAGCAGCGCGGTCGCCCCGTCCGCGACCAGCCCCCGCAGCAGGTCCCACAGCTCACCGCGGCTGTGCGGGTCCAGGCCGGTCGTCGGCTCGTCGAGGAAGAGGATGCTGGGCCGGCCCACCAGGCTGGCCGCCAGGTCGAGGCGCCTGCGCATGCCGCCCGAGTAGGTCTTCGCGGCCCGCCCGGCCGCGTCCGCCAGCTGGAAGCGCTCCAGCAGCTCCGCGGCCCGCGCCTTCGCCTCCCGCCGGGGCAGACCCAGCAGACGCCCGATGAGCAGCAGGTTCTCCGTGCCGGTCAGGTTCTCGTCCACCGCGGCGTACTGTCCGGTCAGCCCCACCATGGCCCGTACGACCCCGGCCTCCCGGACCACGTCATGGCCGGCCACCTGGGCCCTGCCCCCGTCGGGCCGGAGCAGCGTCGCGAAGATCCGCACCGCGGTCGTCTTCCCGGCGCCGTTGGGCCCCAGCAGCCCGAGCACGGTGCCCTTGCGGGCCCCCAGATCGACCCCGGCCAGCGCCTCGGTCTCCTTGAACCGCTTGACCAGGCCTTCCGCCTCTATCGCATACGTCGTCATGGGTCACCCCTGTCACCCCTCGGGGTCGTGGGCCCGGCCCGGGCCCACTTCTCCCACAACTGTGACGCACGCCACTGACATTCCGCGTCCTGTCGGGATTCCCCTCGAAAAAACGAACGCGTGACGGATCCCACGCCGCCGTCCGTTCGTACTCCCGTAACAATGGACTGTGATCTCTCCGGTCTCCTCGATGCCCCGGAGCGCCCACCGGCAACGGCCGGAGGCGACTCCCTACGTCGACCTCACCCGCTCGGAGTGGAGCGCGCTGCGTGACAAGACCCCGCTGCCGCTCACGGCGGAGGAGGTCGAGAAGCTGCGCGGTCTCGGCGATGTCATCGACCTCGACGAGGTGCGGGACATCTACCTTCCGCTCTCCCGCCTGCTCAACCTCTACGTCGGCGCCACCGACGGACTCAGAGGGGCGCTGAACACCTTCCTCGGCGAACAGGGCTCGCAGTCGGGCACCCCCTTCGTCATAGGGGTCGCCGGCTCCGTCGCCGTGGGAAAGTCCACGGTCGCCCGGCTCCTCCAGGCCCTGCTCTCCCGCTGGCCCGAGCACCCGCGCGTCGAGCTGGTCACCACCGACGGCTTCCTGCTGCCCACCAAGGAGCTGCAGGCCCGCGGCCTGATGTCGCGGAAAGGTTTCCCCGAGTCGTTCGACCGCCGCGCCCTCACCCGCTTCGTCGCCGACATCAAGGCCGGCAAGGACGAGGTCACGGCGCCCGTCTACTCCCATCTGATCTACGACATCGTCCCGGACCAGCGGCTGACCGTGCGCCGCCCCGACATCCTGATCGTCGAGGGCCTGAACGTCCTGCAGCCCGCCCTCCCCGGCAAGGACGGCCGCACCCGGGTCGGTCTCGCCGACTACTTCGACTTCAGCGTGTACGTCGACGCCCGCACCGAGGACATCGAGCACTGGTACCTCAACCGCTTCAAGCGGCTGCGCGAGACCGCCTTCCAGAACCCCTCCTCGTACTTCCGCAAGTACACCCAGGTCTCGGAGGAGGAGGCCCTCGACTACGCCCGCACGATGTGGCGCACCATCAACAAGCCCAACCTGGTGGAGAACATCGCCCCCACCCGAGGCCGCGCCACCCTCGTCGTCCGCAAGGGCCCGGACCACAAGGTGCAGCGCCTGAGTCTGCGCAAGCTGTGAGGGCTAGTCTGCGGCCATGCTGCACCTCCGCCTGATCACACCGGCCGACCGGACCGACGACGTGGTCCGCCTGATCGAGAAGACGGTCGGGGCGACCCACCTCGCCGTGCTGCCCGGCGCGGCGCGCAACCCCGCCGGGGACGTGGTGCTGTGTGACGTGGCCCGCGAGGCGGGCGACGAACTCCTCACCGGTCTTCAGCAGTTGGGCATCGAGGAGCGCGGGTCGATCGCCGTCGAGAACATCGACCTCTCGCTGTCCCTGCGGGCCGACAAGGCCGAGGAGGAGGCACCGGGCGAGGGCGCGGACGCGGTGCTGTGGGAGCACCTCTCGGACGCCACGCACGAGGAGTCGACCCTCTCCGTCACCTATCTCGCGTTCCTCACGCTCGCCACGATGATCGCGGCCTGCGGTGTGGTGCTGGACAACGCGATCCTGATCGTGGGCGCGATGGCGGTCGGCCCGGAGTTCGGGCCGCTGGCCGGCATCAGCACGGCGATCGTCCAGCGGGCGCCGCGGCTGGCGCTGCGGTCGCTGATCGCGCTGCTCGTGGGCTTCGCGGCGGCGATGGTGATCACGGTGGGCTTCAGCTACTTCATGGACGCCGTGGACCTGTTCAGCGCCGAGCAGCTGGACGCCGAGCGCCCCAATACGAACTTCATCTACCGGCCCGACTGGTTCTCGTTCGTGGTGGCCGTCCTCGCGGGCTGCGCGGGCACGCTCTCCCTGACCTCGGCCAAGTCGGGCGCGCTGGTGGGCGTCGCCATCTCGGTGACCACCGTCCCGGCCGCCGCGAACGCCGCGGTGGCCTTCAGCTTCAGCGAGTACAAGCAGGCCTGGGGCTCCACCGAACAACTCCTGCTGAACCTGCTCGGCATCGTCCTCGCCGGAACGCTCACGCTGTTCGCCCAGAAATGGCTGTGGTCGAAACAGCGCGAGCGCACGGCGAAAGCGAAAGGCGTCTAGAAGCGCCGTTCACAGTTCGGGTCGATGATGTCGCCCGGGTCGCGGAACACCACGTCGGAGACGCCGCCGTCACAGTTCACCCTGTCGCCGGGCAGGCCGTCGTTCACGCCGATCGTGTCGTTGCCAGCGCCGGTCCGCACGGTGTCGACGCCGGTGCCGGCATCGACGACGGTGCGGACCGAAAGGCCCTGCCCGCTGAAGCTGTCGCCCAGGTCACCCAGCCCGATCGCGAGCTGGGTGGCAGGGAGGGGGCAGTCGACGGTGGTGGGGTTCACCTGACTGCAACCCGGTCCCGCCGCGACGCCCGAGCTGTCCGTAAGGCGGATATTGCTCCCGACGACACTGGCTGTCACGTTGTTCACCGCGTTGGCACGCGCGCTGAGGATGACGTTGCCGAAAATCCGCAGAGCGGTGGAACCGGGGGTCTGGGCCGCCGCCGGGGTGGCGAGCGCGGTGACGACGAGACCGGCGGCCAGGGCCGGGCCGACCGCTCGCGTGAGCGTGCTGCTGATGATCTTCATGCTGTGTCTCTCGCTTTCGTCCAGGCGGAGCGCCAGGCATACCGCCGGGGCAGACCCCCCTCGACGAAAGTGAAACAACCCGTTACCGGATGCGCACTCTTTGTTGCGCCGCCGGGGCGGCAGCCCAAGCTGCCCCGGCGACGCCCCCGGGACTAACCCAGCGCCGACTTCACCACGTCGGCCAGCCGCCCGGCCACCGACCGGGCCTGCTCGATGTCCGCGGCCTCGACCATGACCCGCACCAGCGGCTCGGTCCCCGAGGGCCTGAGCAACACCCGCCCGGTGGTGCCGAGTTCGCGCTCCGCGTCCGCGACCGCCGCCGCGAGCTCCGCCGAGGTCTTCACCCGGGACCTGTCCACGTCGGGCACGTTGATCAGCACCTGCGGCAGCCGCTCCATCACGCCGGCGAGGTCCCGCAGCGTACGCCCGGTCTGCGCGACCCGCGCCGCCAGCAGCAGGCCGGTCAGCGTGCCGTCACCGGTCGTGGCGTGGTCGAGGATGATGACGTGCCCGGACTGCTCGCCGCCGAGGGCGTAGTCGTGCTCCTTCATCTCCTCCAGCACATACCGGTCGCCGACGGCGGTCTGCACCAGCTTCAGCCCCTCGCGCTCCAGCGCCAGTTTGAAACCGAGGTTCGACATCACGGTCGCCACAACGGTCTCGGACCGCAGCGCGGACCGCTCCCGCATCGCGAGCGCGAGCACGGCGAGGATCTGGTCGCCGTCCACCTCCTCGCCGGTGTGGTCCACGGCGAGGCAGCGGTCGGCGTCACCGTCGTGCGCGACACCGAGGTCGGCACCGTGCTCGAGGACGGCGGCCTTCAGCTGGTCCAGATGCGTGGACCCGCAGCCGTCGTTGATGTTGAGCCCGTCCGGCTCGGCCCCGATGGTGATGATCTCGGCCCCGGCCCGCGTGAACGCCTCCGGCGAGACGCCCGCCGCGGCGCCGTGCGCCTCGTCGAGAACGACCTTCAGACCGTCCAGACGGTTGGGCAGCACGCCGAGCAGGTGGCCGACGTACTCGTCGAACCCCTGGTCGTACGACCGCACCCGCCCGACGCCCGCACCGGTCGGCCGCTCCCACGGCTCACCGTGCCGATGCGCCTCGTACACGGCCTCGATACGGTCCTCCAGCTCGTCGGCGAGCTTGTGGCCGCCGCGGGCGAAGAACTTGATGCCGTTGTCCGGCATGGCGTTGTGGCTGGCGGAGAGCATGACGCCGAGGTCGGCGCCGAGCGAGCCGGTCAGGTAGGCGACGGCGGGCGTCGGCAGCACACCGACGCGCAGCACGTCGACGCCCGCGCTCGCGAGGCCCGCGACCACGGCGGCCTCCAGGAACTCCCCGGACGCGCGCGGGTCCCGCCCGACCACCGCCGTCGGCCGGTGGCCCTCGAAGGTGCCCGCCTCGGCCAGTACGTGCGCTGCCGCCACGGACAGACCGAGCGCCATCTCGGCGGTCAGATCCGCGTTGGCGACACCACGCACGCCGTCCGTGCCGAAGAGTCGTCCCACTTGTCCTCCTGAGGAAACATCAGTTCCGGATGCGGAAGCCGGCGCGCGCTGTGGCGCATCCGCCGAGGGCTGCCGCTTCCAGGCATTCCATGCCTGGGCATCGGATCACACAAGCCTTTGAACGTCTTGTGCCGTTATACGCCCGAGCCCGGGGATAAGACGAACGCCCCGGCGGCACTGTGGCGTGCCGCCGGGGCGTTCGGAGTACCGGAGTACGAGCAGAGGCAGCCTGCGCTTAGCGCTTGCTGTACTGCGGGGCCTTGCGGGCCTTCTTGAGACCGGCCTTCTTGCGCTCGACCGCACGGTCGTCGCGCTTGAGGAAGCCGGCCTTCTTCAGCGGGCCGCGGTTGTTGTCGACGTCGGCCTCGTTCAGCGCGCGGGCGACACCGAGACGGAGCGCACCGGCCTGGCCGGAGACACCGCCACCGGCGATGCGGGCGACGACGTCGTAGCGGCCCTCGAGCTCGAGAACCTTGAACGGCTCGTTGACTTCCTGCTGGTGCACCTTGTTGGGGAAGTAGTCCTCAAGGGTGCGACCGTTGATCTTCCACTTGCCGGTGCCCGGAACGATCCGGACGCGGGCGATGGCGTTCTTGCGACGGCCCAGGCCGGCGGCCGGCTGGGGCTCACCGAAGCGCGAGGCGAGGGACTCGGAGGTGTACTCGCCCTCCACCGGAACCTCGGACTCGGTGGTGTAGCTGTCGATGTCAAGCTCTTCGAGCGGCTGCTCGGCAGTGGTCTCGGCCACGATTCTCCTCAGATTCTCTTCAGGCTTAGGGGGTGGCCGGACTTACTGCGCGACCTGGGTGATCTCGTACGGCTGCGGCTGCTGCGCGCCGTGCGGGTGCTGGTCACCCTTGTAGACCTTCAGCTTCGAGAGCATCTGACGGCCCAGCGTGTTCTTGGGGAGCATGCCCTTGACGGCCTTCTCGATGGCCTTCTCGGGGTTCTTGTCGAGGAGCTCGTCGTAACGGACGGAGCGCAGACCACCCGGGTAGCCGGAGTGGCGGTACGCCATCTTCTGGGTCCGCTTGTTGCCGGAGAGGTGCACCTTGTCGGCGTTGATGATGATGACGAAGTCACCGGTGTCGACGTGGGGCGCGTAGATCGGCTTGTGCTTGCCCCGCAGGATGGAGGCGGCGGTGCTGGCGAGACGACCCAGGACGACGTCCTGAGCGTCAATGACGTGCCACTGGCGCGTCACATCGCCGGGCTTGGGGCTGTACGTACGCACGGTTCGTAGCCTTCGCTTCGAGTGAATGGTCCTGAACAGGTCACCGAAACGATCACGACAGCCTGGACCGCACTGCGGCGACGCATACCGCGTACGTGGGGTCGCTGGTCATCGGCCCGGTGGACCGGTGTAAGGGCCCGTCCCGTGAGAATGAGCAAGCCAATACACAACGAACATGCAGGATACCTGCGGCGCCGGTGTCGGGTCAAAATGGGTTGCCCGTGGCCGCCGCCCGCTGTTCCACACCCAGCGTAAACGCCCCGCCCGGGTCCGCCGCCCCGGAGCCCGCGCCGGCGGAAGGCGCCCGTCCGGCGATCTTCCAGCAGTGCGCGGCCAGCGTCACCGCCAGGCCACACAGGGTCACCGCGTCCCGGAAGGCCCTGCGCTGCACCGCCTCCAGATAGGGCCAGGTCACACCGGGCATCTGCGGCACCAGCGCCAGCCAGAACCAGGGCCCCCGGGCCACCGCCCCCGCACACGGCACACCGGCCAGCAGCACCGGCACCACGACCAGCAGATAGTGGTCGTACGACGGCCTGGACACCAGGAACGCCGAGAGCAGCAGCATCGCCGCGGTCTCCGCCAGCCGAAGCGCCCCGCCCCGCGCACTCCGCCACCGCCGACAGGCGCACCCGACCCCCACTCCGGCCATCCCGAACGCGAACGCGGCGGCCACCGCCTCCGGCACCCCCGTCCGCGGCAGCACCGCGAGCGGCGAGGCCTCGTAGAGCCGTACGAAACCGTCGCCTCCGCGCAGCAGGAACGGCAGGGTGCGGGTGAGGAACCCCCCGGGGTCCGGCAGCCACAGCGCCGCCCCCGCGGACGCCACCACCGGTACCCCGGCCATCACCGCCAGGCCCCGCCACCGCCCCGCGAACACGAACAGCAGCCCCACCGGTGCCAGCAGCGGCTTGAGCGCGACCGCCGCCCCGAACACGGCCCCGGCGGCCACCCACCGCCCCCGCCCCGCCAGCAGCAGCCCGAGCGGGAGGGCGAGCGCGGCCGTCGCCGTCCAGTTCCCCAGCAGGACGAGGTGGGCGAAGGGCGCGAAGCCGGCCGCGAGCGCGGTGAGGCCCAGCGCCGCGAAACGGGTGCGCAGTCCGACACCGTGCAGCCGGAGCGCGCACACCCAGCCACCCACCAGACAGCCGGTCACGGCCAGCGGCACCAGCACGCTCAGCACACCCCGCGGAGCGGCCGCCTGGGGAGCCGCCGCCAGCACCGCGCTCGGCAGATAGAGAAAGTGGGGGTCGTCATACGGCGATCCGCCGGCCAGCCAGACCCGTGCCGCCCGCACGACGATGGCGTTGTCCATCCCTCCGTCCGAGGTCACACGCGCGGTACGCGCCGCGACCGCTCCCAGTACGGCCCCGAGGGCCACCCACAGATGCCAGCTCGCCCGTCGTACCAACCACCCGGAGATGTCGCTTTTGCACTCGCTCACGACGTGAACGCTAGGTGCGGGTGCGGCTCTTGGGGCGGACCGGCACACCCGAGGGCCGTCTAAGATGCGCCCCATGAGCTACGGGCAGCAGGGGGGACCCCAGTCCCAGTGGGATCCCTGGAAACCGCATTCCCAGCAGCCGTGGAACGACGGCGCCGATCAGACCCCGGACTGGGCCGCGCTCGCCGAGGCTTCCGAAACCCGCAACAAGCGGCGCCGGTTGCTGTTCATCGGCGGTGGCGCGCTGGCCACCGTCGCCATCGGTGCCGCTGTCGCCGTGGCCGTGGTGTCGGCGAACGACGGCAACTCGGCCGCCAACAATCCGGCTTCGAGTCTGCCCGCGACGGCGGACCTGCCCGGCGAGTCCGCCGCGGCCCCGTCGTTCGAGTCGACGAGCGCTCCGCCGCCGCTGGACCCGAAGGACTTCATCTCCAGCAAGAACAAGGACACCGCCCCGCTCGGCGCCCAGATCCTCTTCCCGGGCACGCAGCTGACCATGGGCGAGACGGTGTACAAAAAGGGCGCGACGGACGACACGAAGAACTGCTCCGCGGTCACCAAGGGCGGTCTGCCGAAGATCCTCAGCACCAACGACTGCACCCGTTTCCTGCGCGTGTCCTACATCAAGGACGGCATCGCGGTGACGGTCGGGGTCGCCGTCTTCGACTCCGAGGCGCAGGCCGCCAAGGTCAAGGGGCAGGTCAACACCAAGAAGGACATCGTCAGGTCCCTCTCGGGCAAGGGCATCAAGGACTTCTGCAGCTCGTCCGTCTGCCGCTCGACCTCCAACTCCTACGGCCGGTACGCCTACTTCACCATCACGGGCTTCACCAACGGCCGGGACATGACGGACAAGGACACCAAGGCGTTCCAGGCCGGCGACGACCTGGCCGAGTTCACGTTCCGCCAGATCCGCAGGCGGGGCGAGGCCCAGGCGTCGGCGGCCAGCGAGTAGCGGCGGTGGCCGGCGACCCGTGAGCCGCCGGCCACCCGCTCACAACCGCTTCGCGCTGCGCAGCGTCTTCGCGTAGTAGCCGTTGCCGTCGAGCCGGGACACTCCGCCGACGTCGCCGATGGTGGGCCCGTTGACCTCCTCGCGGCTGGACACGAAGATCAGGTGCCCCTCGGTGTCGTGGCCGAGGACCATGCCGACGTGGTCGAGCCGCTCGCCGGTGCGGGTGTCGAGCTTGAAGAAGACGAGGTCGCCCGGCTGGAGCTGGTCGATGGCCGAGGGCCGGTCCTTCGCCGAGATCCCCGCGAGCGGCAGGATGTCGACACCCTGCTTGGAACGGGCCATGCCGTTGGCCGTGCGGGGCAGGCCGTCGCCCGAGGTGTCCGAGGACATCAGCGGGTAGCGGGCCCGGTAGCCCAGCACCATGCGGATGAAGCCCGAGCAGTCGATGGAGCGGGCCCGCGCGCCCTCCGGCTGCCCGACGACACCGTCCCGGAACGGGTACTGCACCCCGAGGTAGTCGTAGAAGTCGGACTGCTCGAGGCGCAGGTCGCCGCCCTCGGCGCCGGTCGTGTTCAGCGGACCGAAGTTCGCGTCACCGGCGTAGACCGTGCCCTGCGCGTCCTTCTTCTCCGGGGCGCCCGCCACGTACTGGAAGGCGAACGCGAAGACGTCGTCCTCCTTGCTGTCCTTGTACTCGGCGTACCAGTCCTTGAACCACTTCTTCTGCTCGGCGCCCTTGGTCCAGCGCTCGGGCATCAGCCGCACCCAGTCCGTCGTGCTCACCTTGGACGCGGTCGAGGCCGGCTCCTGGAAGGTGCGGGCCGGACCGGTCAGCGTCGCCATGCGCGCGCCGTCGGTGAAGACGGCCTTGATCTGGCCGTCGCCCCCGCGCAGCACGGACCGCGCCGGGTTCTCCAGCCGGGACCAGGTCTCCTTGCCGGTCTCCGTCGAGGCGCCGGTGCTGCGGCCGCCCTCCAGGACGCCCACGTTGCGCACCTCGGTGACGCCCTGCTCGTCCTGCTTGCGCAGCTCCACCGTGAGGTAGCCGGAGGCGCCGACGAGCGCCAGCAGTACCAGACCCGTGACGACGGGCTGCGACTTCTTCTTCCCTGCCATCGTTTGCTCCTCGGTTCTCAGACGGTCGGCATGACGCCGAGCAGCAGGCCGGCGGCGACGACGATGTAGGCCATGAGGGAGACGGTGCCGGTGGCCAGCAGCGTGGCCCCCTTGGGCTGGCGCACCATCTGGTAGGCGATCAGGCCCGGCACGATGAAGCCGAGCGTCTGGTTGCCGTACAGCAGCGGGAACTCGAGCGAGAGCACGATCATCACCGTGGCCTGCAGCAGCACGCCCAGCAGCACCACCGCGGCGAACAGCCGCTTGCCGTACAGGATCACCAGCCGCTGCATGATCTTGGTGCCGCCGTAGGTCAGGGCGGTGACGCCGACCACCATGGCCGCGCGCTGGAGGTCCTCGATGAGGGTGAGCGCGAGCCAGCCGGGGGTGATCATGCCGCCGGGCGACAGGTTGGTCGTGAGATAGCAGAGCAGTGAGAAGAACAGGCCTATGGCGATGCCGAGGGCAGCCATCTCGGGGGTCAGGGCGGCGGTGGTCAACGGGGTCTCCGGACGAAGGGGTGCGGGTGCGGGGGCGGAGCGGGCACGGGGGCGCCGGGCGCGGGACGGGTGTCAGGCGCGCGGCGGGTGTCCACCTCCGTCGTCGCCGTACGACTGTGTCGCCTGGCCCTGACCCGGCCCGGGCGACGGCTGACGCGGGGCGCGGAACCACGCCGAGACGTTCTGCTGGGGCTCGGTGTACTGCTGGGGCTCCGTGTACTGCTGGGGTTCGGCGTAGTGCTGTGCCCCCTGGTACTGCGGCCGCTCGCCGTACCGCTGGGCCGGGAGGGTGATGACCGGGATCTCCTGGGTCTGCGAGGCCTGGTACCGCTCCTCGTAGGCCGTGGGGTACGAGGCGTACGGGTCCAGGCGCTGCGGCTGGTGCGGTGCGGCGGCGGCCGGCTGTCCGGGCTCGTCCGCCTCGCTCTCGTCCGCCGGGAGCTCGGCCAAATACTCCAGGAGTTCCTCGCCCTGCCCGTGGATGTTGCCGATGGCGACCAGGGAGGAGCCGTCGGACATCCGGCCGAGCAGGGTCGGCATGAACTCGTCCGCCGCGCGGCGCTCACCGCCCAGGTCGACCGCGCGGTCGCGCCAGTCGGCGGGGATGGCGTCGATGGCGCTCTTCGACGGGTGGCCGATGACGAAGACGTTGTCCGGCTGGAGGTCGGGGATGATCTCGCCCATCTGCCCGTTGCGCTCCACCCGGTCCGGGCGGCAGTTGATCACGACGTTCAGGGGGCGGCGGATCGCGCCGAGGTCGAGCAGCTGGTTGATGTTCATCAGCGTCGACTCGGGGTCGTTGGCCGCGAAGACGTTGGCGAAGGCGAGCCGCTTGCCGTCGGGGGCGACGTACTTCTCCACCGAGAGCACACCCGGGTCCGGCGGGGCGTCGTACATGCCCTGCAGCGCGACCCCCCGCTCGACGCCGAGCAGGTCCGCCACGACCAGCGCGATGGCGACGTTCTCCTTGAAGGTGAACCAGCTGAAGCCGCGCAGCTCCTCGTCGGTGACGGTCTCCGGGTCGGCGTAGATCAGCTTGCAGTTCCGGGCGTCCGCCTCCTCCTGGAGGATGTGGAAGCGCTCCTTCTCCGCGGTGACGCAGATGCCGTCCTCCGGCATCGAGCGGCACAGCGAGCGGGCCACGTCGTCCAGGGTCGGGCCCATCTCGGCGAGGTGGTCCTCCCGGACGTTGCAGAGTACGCCGATCGTGGAGCGGATCAGCTTGCTCTGGTTGACCTCCTGGAGGGCCGGCATCACGGCCATGCACTCGATGACGAGGGCGTCGGGACGGTAGGTGGCGGCCCGGCGGACGATGCCGATCTGCTCCACCACGTTGGCGATGCCGAACTTGCGGTAGACCGGCTCCTCGGTCGCGTCCGGGTGGATGAAGCGCGCGGCGGTGCCCGTCGTCTTGGCCACGGTGACCAGGTCACCGCCGCGCAGCGCGCCCGCGCACAGCCGGGTGATGGAGGACTTGCCGCGGATGCCGTTGACCAGCACCCGGGAGGGGATGGTGTGCAGGGCGGCGTAGTGCCTGCGCTGTTCGATGATGCCGGCGATCAGCAGGAACACCCCGCCGATCAGCAGCACGAGGTAGAGGTAGAGCACGGCCGGTCACCTTCCTCCGGCGCCGAGCCGGGGCTCGGCACTGCGGCGCGCCTGGTTCTGCCTGCGGGCCTGCAACTGCTGGCGGACCAGTTCGAGGCTGCGGACGACGGCCCCCACCTCGTCGTGATAGCGGGGGTACAGCACGGTCTTGAGGTCGCCGTCGGCCAGCTTCTCGGCGCCGCTCGCGAGCGCGCGCAGCGGCCGGACCACGACCAGGTGGATCCAGCCCAGGCAGACCACGATCAGCGCGAGCCCGAGCATCCCGGCGAGCACACTGCGGTCCTCGCGCTCGTACGGGGCGATCTCGAAGTGCTTGGCGTTCTGCCAGCTGACCACGGTCCAGCCGACGTCCGCGGCGATACCGCCACCGGAGAAGGGCGCCGCGGCGGCGACCGTGACCGACCGCCCCTCGCGGATGAGCAGCCCGTTCTCCACGGGGCCCGCGCCGACCCGCACGCTGCCCGCCCGCACGAGGTCGGTGAGCGACTCGCGCGGCAGCTCCTCGAAGGCGAGGAAGCCGTCGCTGGCGGCGATCGTCCTGGCCTCGGTGTCGACCACGCGGACCTCGCCGAGACCGGGGCGGTCCAGGAGCGAGTTGAGGAACTCCACCCGTACCTCGCCGACCAGGGTCAGGTCCTTCTTGTCCGGTACGGCGGCCCCGGCCTGGATCACCGGCTTCTTGCCGCCCTCGCCGGACACCCGGACGAGCTCCGCCTCGCCGGCGCTCCAGTCGGCGTGCGGTTCCTCGCCGGCGCGGGCGACGACGTCGCCGCCCTTGTCGACGACGTACAGGGAGCCGTAGCGGGTGTGCTTGCGCAGGGCGTCGTCGAGCACACCGGTCGTGGCGTCGGGGTCGTCCGCGTCGATCAGCCGGGAGATGGAGACGAGGTCGGCCTGGGCCTCGTTGAGGGCCCGGCGGACCCGGTCGGCGACGAGGTCGGTGCGGTCGCGCTGGTCGTTGACCATGGTGCTCGGCACGCTCACCGAGGCGTCCGTGCGGTTGAGCAGCAGCCCGACCGGCACGCACCACAGCAACAGCAGGACGGCGGTCAGCGCCAGCGGCACCCGCAGTCCGAACCGGCCCCTGCGGCCGGCGGGCCGGTGCTCCGCCGCCCCGCCGGACAGCTGCGCCCGCAGCCGCTCCAGGGCGGCGCCCACCCGGGCGGCCTCGCCCCAGCGGGGCACGTCGACGGGACGGGTCAGATCGCCGCGGGCCAGTCGGCGGGATTCCAGGAAGAGCTGGAGCAGGGGCCGCTGCACCGCCATCCACAGCAGGGCCGCGGCCAGCAGTCCGAACACCACCAGGACTCCGGCCGCCACCAGCCCGTACAGCTCCCGCTCCTGGCCGACGGCGTGTTCCTGCACGGCGGGCAGCATGGCCACGACGGTCAGCCCGAGGCCCGCGCCGACGCTCTCGCGCTGCTCCGGGTCGGCGGAGGCGAGGGAGGCGTAGCCGGCGGTGGCGATACGGCCGTTGTAGGAGTCGCCGACCAGGGTTCCGCTGACGCCCGGGTAGCCGCGGGAGCCGGGCTCGCGCGCGCTGACCGGGTCGGCCTCGGTCTCCTTCGCAGCCCGCTCCGAGAGCCGGCTCATCTGCTTCTGGAGGAACGAGAGCTCGCTGCGCTCCGCGTCCGAGTTGAGCGCCTCGGCCTGTTCGAAACCGGCGGTGGCGAGGACCTCGCCGCCGCGGGCCACGACCGCCATCGAGCGGAACGGGCCCAGGTTGATGGCGGGCACGGAGAGGCTGTTGGAGGCGATCAGCAGCTGCTGCGGCCGGTCCTTCCAGTCCAGCAGGGCCATGGTCATCAGCCGTACGTCGCCGGTCTCCAGGCGGACCATGCGAGGCCTCAGGGCGTGCTCGCCGGTGAGGACGTCCTTGTCCAGCCAGGCCAGAGGAATCGTTTCTCCCCGGGCGGCGAGGACCTTGCCGCTCTCCAGGTCCAACACCGTGGTGCCGGTCCACTTCTGGTACGTGTCGCTCAGATCCGACAGCACCCGCTCCGGATCAGCGGGCTTTCCCGCGTTCAGCGCGGTCGCCATGCGGTTCAGGTCGGTGACCCGCTCGTCGATCGACGCGCGTAGGGCGATCGCGCCGTCCTGCGCGAAGTACTGCTGGGAGCCCAGCACCGCCTTCGGCACCACCGGCTCGCCGGCGGGCCCCAGCACCTTGGCGGTCAGCCCGGCCAGGGCGAGGATCAGCAGGCACAGCAGCGCGATCGGGGGCCTGATGCCGCCCAGGAGCGGCATGTCGGCGCGTCTGCGCATGCGTCGCCGCCCGCCCCGTACGGGGCGGGGCACGCCTTTGGTTGAAGTCACCGGTGGTTTCCTTCGCCTCTTCACTACTCAGGCGCTCGCAGGAGCCACCGCTGACGCGGGCATGAGACGCCGTCACTTAAGAAGACAGCCGACACGCGCCGGGGTTGGGCTCCGGCGGCCAGCTGTGTTGCTCGTCACTCCTGAAGCGAGAGCTGCTCCAGGCCGTCGCCGCCCGGGGCGCCGCGGTTGTAGAGGAAGCCGCGCGTGCGGTCGGCGGCCAGCTGGTAGCGGGCGAGCCGGTCCTCGGACAGCTCGCCGGGGTGGTCGAGCTGCTGCTGCACGTCCACGACCCGGTGGTCCACGACCGCGTCCTCGGGCGCCTTCTCCCCCGCCTCCAGCTCCGGCGGGATGTCGACCAGGGTGGTCCGGTAGCGGGCGCCGACGTCCCAGCCGTCGGCCGTCTCCTTGAACTCGAACCAGCCGATCGCGCCCTCCTCGGTGAGGCCGCTCGGCGAGGAGTGACGGGCCACCTGGTTGCCGAGGCTGTAGGCGACCCAGGTGCCGTTGAGCTTCTGGATGGGCTGCACCACGTGGGCGTGGTGGCCGATCACCAGGTTGATCCCGGTGTCCTTGGTGATCCGCTCCGCCAGCTGGAGCTGCGGCACGCTCGGCTCGTTGTAGTGCTCCAGGCCCCAGTGGACCGAGAGGATCACCACCTCGGCGCCCTTCTTGCGGGCCTTCGTCTCGGCCTTCTTGACGGCGTCGAACGCGATCCGGTTGAAGGCCCAACGCTCCTTCTCGGGCGTGGGGTTGAGGAAGGACTCCCAGGAGAAGGCGAGGTGGGCGACCTTGACGCCGTTGACGTCCCGGATGTTGATCTGCTCTGCTTCCTCGGGCGTACGCGCGGAACCGGTGTGCCCGAGGCCCACCTTGTCCATCACGTTCAGGGTGCGCTTCACGGCCCCCAGGCCGTGGTCGTAGGTGTGATTGGAGGCCGTCGAGCAGGTGTCGTAGCCCACGTCCTTGAGGGTCGTGAGGATCTGCGGTGGAACGAGGAACTCCGGGTACCCCTCGAAGGGGCCCTTGGGTGAGCCGACCGGCGTCTCCATGTGGCAGATGGCCAGATCGGCCTTGCTGATGACCGGCTTCAGCCCGGCCATGAGCGGTCCGAAGTCCAGCCCGGCCTGCCCCTCACCGGTCTTCTTGGCGTCCTTCGCCGCTTGTTCGACCAGCTCGGGGTGGATGAGCACATCGCCCGCGGCGGCGACGGTGAACGAGCGGCCGCCCGACTTCACCTGCGACCCGGCCGACTCGGAGGTACAGGCGGCGACGAGGCCGGCCAGAGCCCCCAGAACCGCCAGCGAGCGACCTATACGGAGAGACTTACGGAATGTCACCGCGACATATTCACACGCGCCTCACAAGCCAACCCGTCTCTCGCATCACAAGACAATCACGTTTTGCTCGCATTATTGCTCAAACAGTTTTGATCCTGGCCGTGGCCGGTTGTGATACGACATCGCCCGATGCGACGGAACAGTCCGTTCCGCAGGCCCGGGAGCTCGTGGACCTCCGGAGCAGGATCCTCACGTACACCGCCGGCTTCGAGCCCGACGATCCCTACACCCCGCCCGGCGCATCCCAACTCGAGAAGCTGGCCGACGGCGTGGGGCTCCTCCTGGACGGCGACGCGGCGGAGGCCGAGCGACGGCTCGCCCCGCTGGGCCTCGGCGTGACCCGCCTCACCGACACCGACTCCGGCCGCCGCTACGACGAGATCGCCGCCCTGCGGCCGAAGGGCGAGGCCGCGCGCTGGGGCCGCCTCTACCTGACCGCGGACTCCGACGTGCGCTGGAACATCCAGGTCCCCCACCCGGTGTCCGACCGCGACACCGAGCGACTCGGCGTCCGGCTGCTGGAGAACACGCCGTCGGGCTCCCTGGTGGTGGCCGGCGCGCACCGCCGGGCCGGCCGCTCGGACGCCGCCGACGTCGCCCATCGCGAGGACAGCGCCTTCCACACGATGGTCGTCGAACTCCAGAAGCGCGGGGTGCCCGGCCTCCAGCTCCACGGCTTCGCCGAGTCCTCCGAACGCCCCTACGAGGCCGTCGTGTCCGGCGGCTCCGCCCAGAGCACATCCGGCGAGGCCTCGGCCCTGGCCGACCGCCTCGACGCGGACGGTCTGCGGGTCTGCCGCGGCTGGGAGGCCCGCTGCCCCCTGGAAGGCACGACGAACGTCCAGGGCATGTCCGCCGAACGCCGCCACGCCGGCTTCCTCCACGTGGAACTGGCCCCGGACGCCCGCGACAACGGCCCCGACGCGGACGAGGCAACGGACGCCCTCGCCGACCTCCTGCGAACCTGGTCCCAAGGCTGAGGCCCCACAGCCGGCCGACCTCCTGCGGACCGGCTCCCAGGACCGAGGCTCAGCAGCAGCCGGCCCGCCCCGGCAACGACCGCTTGTTCCGTGCCTCCTTGTTCCGCGCCGCGAGCAACTCGTCGGCGGGGTAGCCGACCTCTTCGAGCGTCAGCCCGTGCGGCCGTACGACATGCACCGCCGAGTCCCTGACCCCCGCGGCCAGCACCTTGCCGGGCCAGTCGGCCGGCCGGTGACCGTCCCCCACGAACAGCAGGGCCCCGATGAGCGAGCGCACCATGTTGTGGCAGAAGGCGTCGGCGCGCACGGTGGCGGTGACGATCCCGTCGTCCCCCCGCACCAGGCTCAGCTCCTGCAGCGTACGGATGGTGGTGGCCCCCTCCCGCTTCTTGCAGTAGGCGGCGAAGTCGTGCTCGCCGAGCAGCCGCCCGGCGGCCTCGTTCATGGCGTCCACGTCGAGCGGCCAGTCGTGCCAGAGGACGTGGTTGCGCAGCAGCGGGTCGACGCCGCCCGGATTGTCGGTGACGCGATAGGCGTACCGCCGCCAGACCGCCGAGAACCGCGCGTTGAAGCCGCTGGGCGCCTCCCTGAGGGCCCACACCCGCACATCCTTGGGCAGCCGCCCGGCGAGCCGCTTGAGCAGCTTCTCGCTGTGCTCGGCCCACACCGCCCGCGGCAGATCGACATGCGCGACCTGCCCCCGCGCATGCACCCCGGCATCGGTCCGCCCGGCGACGGTCAGCTCGTACGTCGTCCCCCCGGACCGCGTGACCGTCCGCAGGGCGTCCTCGATCTCCCCCTGCACGGTCCGCCGTCCACCGGCCTGCTTGGCCCACCCGGAGAACTCGGTCCCGTCGTAGGACAGATCGAGGCGCACACGTACGTACCCGGGCGCAACTTCATCACTCACGTACAGATCCTCTCAGCAACACAAAAGCGGGCCCGTCCCTCGAAAAGGAACGGACCCGCCAACGCCCTGAAGGGGCGCGGGGAACTGCGCGACAAGCCACGACGGCGCCGCGGCCGCGATCGCACAGCCCCCCGGCAGAACGCTTAGGCGTCCTTCGACTCCTCGGCGGGAGCCTCAGCGGCCTCGTCGCCCTTGGTCGTGTCGACCTTGACCTCGGCGTCCTTGGCAGCGCGCTTCGTCGCGGCCTCGGCCTCACCCGTCGCCTCCTGAGCGACCGTCAGCGCCTCGACCAGCTCGATGACAGCCATGGGCGCGTTGTCGCCACGGCGGTTACCGATCTTGGTGATGCGGGTGTAGCCACCCGGACGGTTCTCGTAGCGCGGGCCGATCTCGGTGAAGAGCGTGTGGACGACGCTCTTGTCCGTGATGACCTGCAGCACCTGGCGGCGGTTGTGAAGGTCGCCCTTCTTCGCCTTGGTCACCAGACGCTCGGCGTACGGCCGCAGACGGCGGGCCTTCGCCTCGGTGGTGGTGATACGGCCGTGCTCGAACAGCGCCTTCGCGAGGTTCGCGAGGAGCAGCTTCTCGTGCGCGGCGCTGCCGCCCAGACGGGCACCCTTGGTGGGCTTCGGCATGTTCTTTCTCCTGTGTGTCTGCCCCGGCCGTGTCAGGTACCGGGGTCAGTATCCGAGCAGGCGGTCGCCTGTCGGAGATCCGGAAGCAGCCCCGAAGGGGCGCTTCCGGAAGGGGCGCGGGGAACTGCGCGATCAAGCACAGCGCACCCGCACCCGAGTACGGACCGTTTCGCCCGAGCTCTCAGTACTGCTCGGTCTCGACGAACCCGGCGTCCGCGTCGTCGTCCGCGCCGAAGGCATCCGCGGCGGCCGTGGGGTCGAATCCGGGCGGGCTGTCCTTCAGGGCCAGGCCCATGCCGGCCAGCTTCGCCTTGACCTCGTCGATGGACTTCGCACCGAAGTTACGAATGTCGAGGAGGTCGGCCTCGGAACGAGCCACGAGCTCACCCACGGAGTGGATGCCCTCGCGCTTGAGGCAGTTGTACGACCGAACGGTGAGCTCCAGCTCCTCGATCGGCAGCGCCAGGTCGGCGGCAAGGGCGGCGTCCGTCGGGGACGGGCCCATGTCGATGCCCTCGGCGTCGATGTTGAGCTCGCGGGCCAGACCGAACAGCTCGACCAGCGTCTTACCGGCCGACGCCATGGCGTCACGCGGACGCATCGCCTGCTTGGTCTCGACGTCGACGATCAGCTTGTCGAAGTCGGTGCGCTGCTCGACACGCGTGGCCTCGACCTTGTACGTGACCTTCAGAACCGGCGAGTAGATGGAGTCGACCGGGATACGGCCGATCTCCTGGCCCACCTGCTTGTTCTGCACGGCGGAGACGTAACCGCGGCCACGCTCGACCGTGAGCTCCATCTCCAGCTTGCCCTTGCCGTTGAGCGTGGCGAGGACGAGGTCGGGGTTGTGCACCTCGACACCGGCCGGGGGCGCGATGTCGGCGGCGGTGACCAGACCCGGACCCTGCTTGCGCAGGTACATCACGACCGGCTCGTCGTGCTCCGAGGAGACGACCAGCTGCTTGATGTTGAGGATCAGGTCGGTGACGTCCTCCTTGACGCCCGGCACGGTGGTGAACTCGTGCAGCACGCCGTCGATACGGATGGACGTGACCGCCGCACCCGGGATCGAGGACAGGAGGGTCCGGCGAAGGGAGTTGCCGAGGGTGTAGCCGAAGCCCGGCTCCAGCGGCTCGATCACGAACCGGGAGCGGAACTCGTCGACGACCTCTTCGGTCAACGAGGGACGCTGAGCGATCAGCATGTGTGGATCAGATCCTTCTTTCGTGGACGCCCGCTATTTGACGTCCGACGGAACCGCCCCCGGCAAAAGGGACGGGTACTGCAAGGGTAAGGGCGATACGGCCCCGAAGAGCCGTACCGCCCGAACCCGAAGTCTGCGCGAAGCAGCCGTGCGTCAGACGCGACGACGCTTCGGCGGACGGCAGCCGTTGTGCGGGGTCGGGGTGACGTCCTGGATGGAGCCGACCTCGAGACCGGTCGCCTGAAGCGAACGGATCGCGGTCTCACGACCCGAACCCGGACCCTTCACGAACACGTCGACCTTGCGCATGCCGTGCTCCTGGGCGCGGCGGGCAGCCGACTCGGCGGCCATCTGCGCGGCGAACGGCGTGGACTTCCGGGAGCCCTTGAAGCCGACGTGGCCGGCGGAGGCCCAGGAGATCACGTTGCCGGACGGGTCCGTGATGGAGACGATCGTGTTGTTGAACGTGCTCTTGATGTGCGCGTGGCCGTGAGCGACGTTCTTCTTTTCCTTGCGGCGCACCTTCTTGACGGCGCCCTGACGTCCCTTGGGGGGCATCTGCTAACTCCTACGGGGAGGTGGTCGGTCCTACAGCGAAGACCGCTGATGAAGCGTTGTCCGCTGAGGACTACTTCTTGCCCGGCTTCTTCTTACCGGCGATGGCGCGACGCGGGCCCTTGCGGGTGCGGGCGTTCGTGCTGGTGCGCTGACCGCGGACGGGCAGACCACGACGGTGACGGAGACCCTGGTAGCAACCGATCTCGACCTTGCGGCGGATGTCGGCCTGGATCTCGCGACGGAGGTCACCCTCGGTCTTGATGTTGTTGTCGACGTACTCACGAATCGCGACGAGCTGCTCCTCGGAGAGGTCGCGAACGCGGGTGTTCGGGTCGATGCCGGTCTCGGCCAGCGTCTGCTGGGAGAGCGTCCGGCCGATGCCGAACACGTAGGTCAGGGCGACCTCCACGCGCTTTTCGCGCGGGATGTCAACACCGGAAACGCGTGCCATTCAATGGCTCCTGGTGATCTTCGGAGGTCTTCCGCAGAACCGACTCCCAGCCGCCGTACCAGGTACGAACTGGGTCCCCGGCCTCCGAACCGGGGGTGTCAGGCAAAGGCTCGCCTGGGTCCTGCGTATGAACATATTCAGCTTGCGTCGCGCGAATCTCTGCGATGGATGCAGAGGGATCGGTCGTGCGTCAGCCCTGGCGCTGCTTGTGGCGCGGGTTCTCGCAGATGACCATGACCCGACCGTGACGGCGGATCACCCTGCACTTGTCGCAGATCTTCTTGACGCTCGGCTTGACCTTCATGGGATTGAGGTTCTCCGGGTCAGTGCCACCACCCCGCCGAAACGGGATGCGGGCAAGATCTACTTGTAGCGGTAGACGATCCGGCCACGCGTCAGGTCGTACGGAGACAGCTCCACCACGACCCGGTCGTCAGGGAGGATGCGGATGTAGTGCATACGCATCTTGCCGCTGATGTGTGCCAGGACCTGGTGGCCGTTCTGGAGCTCGACCTTGAACATGGCGTTCGGCAGAGACTCGACGACAGTGCCCTCGATCTCGATGGCACCTTGCTTCTTGGCCACGCTTCGCCCTTCGGAATCGACTACCTTGATCGACTCCTGTGCTTCCCTGTTTCGCGGGGATACAGGCGCATGCGGACATGCGGGTGCACGAGAGCCGACGAGTCAGTCTACGTCAGCGCCCCCGGAAAGACGAATCGGGGAATCCTGCCCTGACCGGCAGATCATTAAGCACGACGTCCGCGGAACGGCGCTCAGGCGAGCGGATCCGGCGCGGCGACGATCCCGTGCTCGGCCAGCTTCGCCTTGCCGCCGTCGGGAGCGGTGAGCACCAGCGGCCCCTGTTCCGTCAGCGCGACCGAGTGCTCCCAGTGGGACGACCAGGTGCCGTCGGTCGTGATGACCGTCCAGTCGTCCGACAGGACCTCGGTCCTGGGCGTGCCCAGCGAGACCATCGGCTCGATCGCCAGGCAGAAGCCCGGGACCAGCTTCGGCCCCTTGCCCCGCCGCCGGTCGACGTAGTTCAGCAGGTGCGGGTCCATGTGCATCTCGGTGCCGATGCCGTGGCCGCCGTAGTCCTCGATGATCCCGTACTTGCCGCCACCCGGCTTCGGCTGCCGGCGGATGTACGTCTCGATGGCCCGCGACACGTCCACGAGCCGGTTCCCCTGCTTCATCGCCGCGATGCCGGCCCACATCGACTCCTCGGTCACCCGGGAGAGCTCGATCAGCTCCGGAGCGTGACCGGAGCCCACGAAGGCGGTGTAGGCGGCGTCGCCGTGCCAGCCGTCGATGATCGCGCCGCAGTCGATGGAGATGATGTCGCCGTCCTTGAGGACGACGTCCTCGGACGGGATGCCGTGCACGACGACGTCGTTCACGGAGGTGCAGATCGTCGCGGGGAACCCGCCGTACCCGAGGAAGTTCGACTTGGCCCCGTGCTCCGCGAGCACCTTGCGCGCGACCTCGTCCAGATCCTTGGTACTGGCCCCGGGCACCGCGGCCTCACGCGTGGCCGCGTGAATGGCGGCGACGACCAGCCCCGCCTCACGCATCTTGGCGATCTGCTCGGGGTTCTTGATCTGCACCATGGGGGCGGGGGCCTTTCCTGGACCGGATGGAGGGACTGTTTCAACCATAAGGGCGGAGCAGGTCGGCCCCACCCCACGCAGCAGCCGCGGCCCCCTCACAGGGAACCGCGGCCTGAGCTGCGTACGGAGCTGGGAACGCTCCTACTTGCCGTCCTCGTCACGCTTGAGCGCCTCCATGGCGCGCGCCGTGACCTCCTCGACCTTGCCCAGCGCGGAGATGGTGACGACCAGTCCCTGCGCCTTGTAGTAGTCGATGATCGGCTCGGTCTGCGTGTGGTAGACCTCCAGCCGCTTGCGGACGGTCTCCTCCGAGTCGTCGTCGCGCTGGTACAGCTCGCCGCCGCAGACGTCACAGACGCCCTCCTGCTTCGGCGGGCTGTAGGTGACGTGGAAGACGTGGCTGGAGTCCTTGCGGCAGATGCGTCGCCCGGCGATCCGCTTGACGACCTCTTCCTCGGGGACCTCCAGGTCGAGGACCGCGTCCAGCTTCATGCTCTCGGACTGGAGCATCTCGTCGAGCGCCTCGGCCTGGGACACGTTGCGCGGGAAGCCGTCCAGCAGGAAGCCGTGCTCGGCGTCCGGCTTCTCCATGCGGTCCTTGGCCATCCCGATGGTGACCTCGTCCGGCACCAGGTTGCCCGCGTCCATGTAGGACTTCGCGAGCTTCCCGAGCTCCGTCTGCTGGCTGATGTTGGCGCGGAACAGGTCGCCCGTGGAGATGTGCGGGATCGACAGGTTCTTGGCGAGGAACGCGGCCTGCGTTCCCTTGCCGGCACCCGGCGGCCCGACGAGGACGATACGCATCAGCGGAGGAACCCTTCGTAATTGCGCTGCTGGAGCTGGCTCTCGATCTGCTTCACCGTCTCCAGGCCCACACCCACGATGATCAGGATGCTGGTCCCGCCGAAGGGGAAGTTCTGGTTTGCCCCGAAACCAGCCAACGCCATCGTCGGCACGAGAGCGATCAGACCCAAGTACAGCGAGCCCGGCCAGGTGATCCGGTTGAGCACGTAGGAAAGGTACTCAGCGGTCGGTCGGCCAGCCCGGATGCCCGGGATGAAGCCACCATACTTCTTCATGTTGTCCGCGACTTCCTCGGGGTTGAACGAGATGGCCACGTAGAAGAACGCGAAGAAGACAATCAGGAAGAAATAGAGGGTGACGTGCACGGGTGCCCCCGTGTCCGCCAGGTTCTGTGTGACCCAGGTCGCCCAACCGGACTGCTGGTCGTTCGAGAACTGGACAATCAGCGCCGGAATATAGAGCAGCGACGACGCGAAGATGACGGGAATCACGCCCGCCTGGTTCACCTTGAGCGGGATGTACGTCGAGGTACCGCCGTAGGAACGGCGGCCGATCATGCGCTTCGCGTACTGCACCGGAATGCGTCGCTGCGCCTGCTCGACGAAGACGACGAGTCCGACCATGACCAGGCCCACGGCGATGACGGTGCCGAACTCGATCCAGCCGCCGGCCAGGTCGCCCTGCTGCTTGATGGCCCACAGGGCGGACGGGAAGGTGGCGGCGATCGAGATGAACATCAGGATCGACATGCCGTTGCCGATGCCGCGGTCGGTGATGAGCTCGCCGAGCCACATGACGGTGGCCGTGCCGGCGGTCATGGTGATCACCATGACGATGGTGGTGAAGATCGACTGGTCAGGCACGATCTGGTTGGCGACCTGGCAGTTCTGGAAGAGCGCGCCGCTGCGGGCGGTGGCCACGAGGCCGGTGCCCTGCAGGATGGCGAGCGCCACGGTCAGGTAGCGGGTGTACTGCGTGATCTTCGCGGTACCCGCCGAGCCCTCCTTCTTCAGGGCTTCCAGGCGCGGGATCACGACCGTCAGCAGCTGAAGGATGATGCTCGCCGTGATGTACGGCATGATGCCGAGCGCGAAGATCGTGATCTGCAGCAGGGCGCCACCACTGAACATGTTGACCAGACCGAAGAGGCCCGTGTTGGTGCTGGCCTGATCGATACAGGTCTGGACGGCCCTGTAGTCGACGCCTGGGATCGGAATGTGGGTACCGATCCGGTACACCACGATGATGGCGAGCGTGAAGAGCAGCTTCTTGCGCAGGTCGGGCGTCTTGAACGCCCGGGCGAACGCGGTGAGCACGGTGCCTCCTGCGACCCCCGCGCAACTGCGTCAAGGGTGACGGTCTTGAGGTTCGACTAATAGGAACGACTTAGCTAACGGTCAACTGCCGCTCAGAGTGCCTCACAAGAAGCACTCAGTAAAAGTGGGCAGTGCAGGCCACCTTACCGGCGAGACCGCCCCCCTTGGAACGACCAACCGGGGATACCCCATTTGTGGGGCATCCCCGGTCGGGATCGCTCAAGTCATCGAGACGCCTGATTCGTTCAGACGAGCTCGGTGACGGTACCGCCGGCGGCGGTGATCTTCTCCTTGGCGGAGCCGGAGACGGCGTCGACCGTCACCTGCAGCGCCACGGAGATCTCGCCCTGGCCGAGGACCTTGACGAGGCTGTTCTTGCGAACGGCACCCTTGGCCACGAGGCCCTCGACGGTGACCTCGCCACCCTCGGGGTACAGCGCGGCCAGCTTGTCGAGGTTCACGACCTGGTACTCGGTCTTGAACGGGTTCTTGAAGCCCTTCAGCTTCGGAAGACGCATGTGGAGGGGCATCTGGCCACCCTCGAAGCGCTCCGGAACCTGGTAACGAGCCTTCGTACCCTTGGTACCACGACCGGCCGTCTTACCCTTCGACGCCTCACCACGACCCACACGGGTCTTGGCGGTCTTGGCGCCCGGGGCGGGACGGAGGTTGTGGATCTTGAGCGGGTTCTGCTCCGCCATGATCAGTCGACCTCCTCGACCGTCACGAGGTGGCGGACGGTGTGCACCATGCCGCGGAACTCGGGGCGGTCCTCCTTGACGACCTGCGTGTTGATGCCCTTGAGACCAAGGGAGCGCAGGGTGTCACGGTGGTTCTGCTTGCTGCCGATGTAGGACTTGACCTGCGTAATCTTGAGCTGCGCCATGATTACGCACCCGCCCCGGCACGCGCACGGAGAAGAGCCGCGGGGGCGACGTCCTCGAGCGGCAGACCACGGCGGGCCGCGACCTCCTCGGGACGCTGCAGGCCCTTCAGGGCCTCCACGGTCGCGTGCACGATGTTGATCGCGTTGTCGGAGCCGAGCGACTTCGACAGGATGTCGTGGATACCGGCGCACTCGAGCACGGCACGCACCGGACCACCGGCGATAACACCGGTACCGGGCGACGCGGGCTTGAGCAGCACGACGCCGGCAGCCTTCTCACCCTGGATCGGGTGCGGGATGGTGCCCTGGATACGGGGGACCTTGAAGAAGTGCTTCTTGGCCTCCTCAACACCCTTGGCGATGGCGGCCGGCACCTCCTTGGCCTTGCCGTAACCGACACCCACGGTGCCGTCACCGTCGCCCACCACGACCAGCGCGGTGAAGCTGAAGCGACGACCACCCTTCACAACCTTGGCGACACGGTTGATCGCGACAACGCGCTCAACGTAAGCGGTCTTCTCGGCGGCAGCTGCGCCGCCGTCACGGCCCTTCCGGTCCCGCCGCTCGCCGCCACCGGCACCGCCACCGCGGCGCTGGGGTCCAGCCATTGGAATTACCTCTCTCTTTTTCCGCTAGCTACGGAAGCGGCTCAGAACTTGAGCCCGGCTTCGCGGGCGGCGTCCGCCAGGGCGGCGATGCGCCCGGCGTACTGGTTGCCACCACGGTCGAATACGACGGCCTCGACACCGGCGGCCTTGGCGCGCTCGGCGACCAGGGCGCCGACCTGCTTGGCCTGCGCGGACTTGTCGCCCTCGCCACCGCGGATCGAGGTGTCCAGGGTGGACGCCGACGCAAGGGTGTGACCCTTGAGGTCGTCGATCACCTGGGCCACGATGTGGCGGTTGGAGCGGGTAACGACCAGACGGGGACGCTCCGCCGTACCGTTGATCCGCTTGCGGATCCGGATGTGACGGCGCTTGATCGCGGCGCGCTTGTAGGCGTCGCCCTTAAGGATCTTCTGCCCGTATGCCATGGCTTACTTACCCGCCTTTCCGACCTTGCGGCGGATGACTTCGCCCTCGTACTTGACGCCCTTGGCCTTGTACGGGTCGGGCTTGCGCAGCTTGCGGATGTTGGCCGCGACCTCGCCGACCTTCTGCTTGTCGATGCCCTCGACCGAGAAACGCGTGGGCGCCTCGACCTTGAAGGTGATGCCCTCGGGGGCCTCGACCAGAATCGGGTGGCTGTAACCAAGAGCGAACTCGAGGTTCGAGCCCTTGGCGGTCACGCGGTAACCGACACCGCTGATCTCGAGCTTCTTCACGTAACCCTGGGTCACGCCGGTGATCATGTTCGCCACCAGCGTGCGGGACAGGCCGTGCAGGGCCTTGTTCTGACGCTCGTCGTTGGGGCGGGTGACGTTGAGCACGCCGTCCTCACCCTTGGCGATCTCGATCGGCGACACAACGGTGTGGGTCAGCGTGCCCTTGGGGCCCTTGACCGAGACCGTCTGGCCGTCGATGGTGACGTCCACGCCGGCGGGAACCGCGATGGGGAGCTTGCCGATGCGCGACATAGCTGTTTCCTCCGTTCCCTTCTGCTACCAGACGTAGGCGAGGACTTCTCCGCCTACGCCCTTCTTGCCGGCCTGCTTGTCGGTGAGAAGCCCGTGCGACGTGGAGATGATCGCCACGCCGAGGCCGCCGAGCACCTTCGGCAGGTTGGTGGACTTCGCGTACACCCGGAGACCGGGCTTGGAGATCCGCTTGATGCCCGCGATGGAGCGCTCACGGTTCGGGCCGAACTTCAGCTCGAGGACGAGGTTCTTGCCGACCTCGGCGTCCTCGACCTTCCAGCCCGTGATGAAGCCCTCCTGCTGGAGGATCTCCGCGATGTGCGACTTGATCTTCGAGTGCGGCATCGCCACGGTGTCGTGGTACGCCGAGTTCGCGTTCCGCAGACGCGTAAGCATGTCTGCGATCGGATCAGTCATGGTCATGAATTGGCCTTCGGCCTCTCTCGCCGGGGTTTCCTGGTGCGCCATCCCTCTCCCCGATCCGAGACGGGACGGGTGCGGCGCGGTGGACCTACGGCGTAGTAAGTCGTACGGGCGTGACAGACGCCCAACCCCACAAGCCTAAGCCATGCGGGGGTGGGCCCCTGTCCACCCAGATGCTTACCGAGAGCCTTGGGAATCCCGAATTACCGGGATTACCAGGAGCTCTTGGTCACGCCCGGCAGCTCGCCACGGTGAGCCATCTCACGAAGGCACACGCGGCAGAGGCCGAACTTGCGGTACACGGAGTGCGGACGGCCGCAGCGCTGGCAGCGCGTGTAGCCACGCACACCGAACTTGGGCTTGCGAGCAGCCTTGGCAATCAGAGCCTTCTTCGCCATCTCGCTCACGCCTCCTTGAACGGGAAGCCGAGGTGACGAAGGAGCGCGCGGCCCTCAGCGTCGTTGGTCGCCGTGGTGACCACGGTGATGTCCATACCCCGGGTACGGTCGATCTTGTCCTGGTCGATCTCGTGGAACATGACCTGCTCCGTGAGACCGAAGGTGTAGTTGCCACGGCCGTCGAACTGCTTGGGGGACAGACCACGGAAGTCGCGGATGCGCGGGAGCGCGAGCGACAGGGTGCGGTCCAGGAACTCCCACATGCGGTCGCCACGGAGCGTGACGTGGGCACCGATCGGCTGACCCTCACGCAGCTTGAACTGCGCGATGGACTTGCGGGCCTTGGTGACGGCCGGCTTCTGACCGGTGATCGTGGTGAGGTCGCGGATGGCGCCCTCGATCAGCTTGGAGTCGCGGGCGGCGTCGCCCACACCCATGTTGACCACGATCTTGACGAGGCCGGGGATCTGCATGACGTTCTCGTACTTGAACTCGTCACGCAGCTTGCCCGCGATCTCCTCGCGGTACTTCTGCTTCAGACGCGGAGTCGTGGTGGTAGCCATCAGATGTCCTCACCCGTCCGCTTGGCAACGCGGATCTTGTTGCCTTCGTCGTCGAAGCGGTAACCGACACGCGTGACGACCTTGTTGCCGTCCTTCTCAACGACCAGCTGGACGTTGGAGACGTGGATCGGCGCCTCGGTCGTGACGATGCCGCCGGCCTGCGAACCGCGAGCGGTCGGACCGGCCTTGGTGTGCTTCTTGACCCGGTTGACACCCTCGACCAGGACACGCTCGTCGCGCGGGTAAGCGGCAATGACCTTGCCCTGCTTGCCCTTGTCCTTACCGGTGATGACCTGGACCAGGTCGCCCTTCTTGATCTTCATGCTTACAGCACCTCCGGCGCGAGCGAGATGATCTTCATGAACTTCTTCTCGCGCAGCTCACGGCCGACCGGGCCGAAGATGCGGGTGCCGCGAGGGTCGCCGTCGTTCTTCAGAATGACGGCGGCGTTCTCGTCGAAGCGGATGTACGAGCCGTCCGGACGGCGGCGCTCCTTGACGGTGCGAACGATGACCGCCTTGACGACGTCACCCTTCTTCACGTTGCCACCGGGGATCGCGTCCTTGACGGTGGCGACGATGACGTCACCGATGCCCGCGTAGCGGCGACCGGAGCCACCGAGCACACGGATGCAAAGGATTTCCTTCGCACCAGTGTTGTCGGCGACGCGCAGTCGCGACTCCTGCTGGATCACGTCTATCTCCTGTTTGTCTGCCGGTTCCCGGCAGGGGCCGCCTCGTTACGAGGAGAGCCCCTGCCGAGCCTGGCGGAACTGACCTGCGGGATGACCCCCGCAGGAAATTACTTGGCCTTCTCGAGGATCTCGACGACGCGCCAGCGCTTCGTCGCGGACAGCGGCCGGGTCTCCATGAGGAGGACACGGTCACCGACACCCGCGGCGTTCTGCTCGTCGTGCGCCTTGAGCTTGTTCGTACGGCGGATGACCTTGCCGTACAGCGCGTGCTTCACGCGGTCCTCGACGGCGACGACGACGGTCTTGTCCATCTTGTCGCTGACGACGAGACCCTCACGGGTCTTGCGGAAGCCGCGGGCCTCTGCGTTCTCAGTCACGTTGCTCTCGCTCATGCGTTCTCCACCGTTTCGATGCCCAGCTCACGCTCGCGCATCAGGGTGTAGATCCGCGCGATGTCCTTACGGACGGCCTTCAGCCGACCGTGGTTTTCGAGCTGACCCGTGGCCGCCTGGAAGCGGAGGTTGAACAGCTCTTCCTTGGCCTCGCGGAGCTTGTTCAGCAGCTCCTCGTTGCCCAGCTCGCGCAGCTCGGACGCCTTGGTACCGGCCGACATCACGCTTCACCTGCCTCGCGCTTGACGATCCGGCACTTCATCGGCAGCTTGTGGGCCGCACGAGTCAGCGCCTCACGGGCGATCTTCTCGTTGGGGTACGACAGCTCGAACATCACGCGTCCGGGCTTGACGTTGGCGATCCACCACTCCGGAGAACCCTTACCGGAACCCATGCGGGTCTCGGCAGGCTTCTTGGTGAGGGGACGGTCCGGGTAGATGTTGATCCAGACCTTGCCACCACGCTTGATGTGACGCGTCATGGCGATACGAGCGGCCTCGATCTGACGGTTCGTCACATACGCCGGGGTGAGCGCCTGGATGCCGTACTCGCCGAACGCAACCGTCGTGCCACCCTTGGCAGCGCCGGAGCGCTTCGGGTGGTGCTGCTTGCGGTGCTTGACCCTACGGGGGATCAGCATTTCGGTCAGGCCTCCGTTCCGGTGCTCTCAGCCGGAGCGGACGCGGGAGCCTCGGCCTTGGGGGCCTCGGAACCGGCAGCCTGCTGCGGCTTGCGACCGCGCCGCTCGCCACCGCGGCCACCACGGGCCGGGCGGTCGGCACCGCCACGCGCCGGGCGGTTACCCGCACGGGCGGCAGCGTTCTCGGCGCGGACCTCGGCGATGTTCTTGACGTCGCCCTTGTAGATCCAGACCTTCACACCGATGCGGCCGAAGGTCGTCTTGGCCTCGAAGAAGCCGTAGTCCACGTTCGCACGGAGCGTGTGCAGGGGCACACGGCCCTCGCGGTAGAACTCCGAGCGGGACATCTCGGCGCCACCGAGGCGGCCGCCGCACTGGATCTTGATGCCCTTGGCGCCGGCCTTCATCGCCGACTGCATGCTCTTACGCATGGCGCGGCGGAAGGAGACGCGGGAGGAGAGCTGCTCGGCAACGGCCTGGGCAACCAGCTGAGCGTCGGTCTCGGGGTTCTTGACCTCGAGGATGTTCAGCTGGACCTGCTTGCCCGTGAGCTTCTCGAGGTCACCGCGGATGCGGTCGGCCTCGGCGCCACGGCGGCCGATGACGATGCCCGGACGAGCGGTGTGGATGTCCACCCGCACGCGGTCACGGGTGCGCTCGATCTCAACCTTCGAGATACCGGCGCGCTCCATGCCGGACGTCATCATCCGACGGATGGCGACGTCTTCCTTGACGTAGTCCTTGTACAGCTTGTCGGCGTACCACCGGGACTTGAAGTCCGTGGTGACACCGAGCCGGAACCCATGCGGGTTAACCTTCTGGCCCATTACCGGGTTCCTTCCTTGCTGGCGACGACCACGGTGATGTGGCTGGTCCGCTTGCGGATCCGGTAGGCACGGCCCTGGGCACGCGGACGGAACCGCTTCAGGGTCGGGCCCTCGTCGACGTACGCCTCGCTGATGAACAGCGAGGAGGCGTCCGGGTGGTCGTAGTTGTGCGCGGCGTTGGCAATGGCGCTGTCGAGCACCTTGCCGACCGGCACGGAGGCTGCCTGCGGAGCGAATCGCAGAACAGCCTGGGCCTCCGTGGCGTCCATGCCACGGATGAGGTCCACCACGCGGCGGGCCTTCATGGGCGTGACGCGGATGTACCGCGCCTGGGCCCTGGCTTCCATGGTTGTCCCTTCAGTTTCTTACGTGTCTGAATGCGATCCGCTACTAGCGGCGCTTCGACTTCCGGTCGTCCTTGACGTGGCCCCGGAAGGTGCGCGTCGGCGAGAACTCGCCGAGCTTGTGGCCGACCATCGACTCGGTGACGAACACCGGGATGTGGGTCTTGCCGTTGTGCACCGCGAGCGTGTGGCCGAGCATGGCCGGCACGATCATGGAGCGACGGGACCAGGTCTTGATGACGTTCTTGGTGCCTGCTTCGTTCTGGGCTTCCACCTTCTTGATCAGGTGGTCGTCGACGAAGGGCCCCTTCTTGAGACTGCGCGGCATCTAAACCCGCTCCTAGCGCTTCTTGTTCGTCTTGCGGCGGCGGACGATGTACTTGTTCGAAGCCTTCTTCGGCGAACGAGTACGACCCTCCTTCTGACCCCAGGGGCTGACCGGGTGGCGACCACCGGAGGTCTTGCCCTCACCACCACCGTGCGGGTGGTCAACCGGGTTCATCGCCACACCGCGAACGGTCGGGCGGACGCCCAGCCAGCGCTTGCGGCCGGCCTTGCCCCAGTTGATGTTGCTCTGCTCGGCGTTGCCGACCTCGCCGACGGTGGCGCGGCAGCGCACGTCGACCAGGCGGATCTCACCGGAGGGCATGCGGAGGTGAGCCATCTGGCCCTCCTTCGCGAGCAGCTGCACGGAGGCACCGGCGGAGCGGGCGAACTTGGCACCGCCACCGGGACGGAGCTCGATCGCGTGGATCGTGGTACCGACCGGGATGTTGCGGAGCGCCAGGTTGTTGCCCGGCTTGATGTCGGCCCCGGGACCGTTCTCGACGCGGTCACCCTGCTGCAGGTTGCGCGGGGCGAGGATGTAGCGCTTCTCGCCGTCGGCGTAGTGCAGCAGCGCGATGCGCGCGGTGCGGTTGGGGTCGTACTCGATGTGCGCGACCTTCGCCGGCACGCCGTCCTTGTCGTGACGACGGAAGTCGATCACTCGGTAGGCGCGCTTGTGTCCGCCACCCTGGTGGCGAACGGTCACACGACCGGCGTTGTTACGGCCGCCCTTGCTGTGCAGCGGGCGGACCAGCGACTTCTCCGGCGTGGACCGCGTGACCTCGACGAAGTCGGCGACGCTGGAGCCACGACGGCCCGGCGTAGTCGGCTTGTACTTGCGGATTCCCATTTCTCAGTCCTCGTCCGATATCGGACGATCCGGACCGCCCTTAGGCGGTCGGACCGCCGAAGATGTCGATACGGTCGCCCTCGGCGAGGGTCACGATCGCGCGCTTGGTGCCCGCGCGCTGGCCGAAGCCGGTGCGGGTGCGCTTGCGCTTGCCCTGGCGGTTGATCGTGTTGACCCCAGTGACCTTGACGTCGAAGACCGCCTGGACGGCCTGCTTGATCTGGGTCTTGTTGGCGCTCGGGGCAACGATGAACGTGTACTTGCCCTCGTCGAGAAGCGCGTAGCTCTTCTCGGAGACGACCGGCTTCAGCAGCACGTCACGGGGGTCCGTGAAGGACTTGCTGACCGGGGTCTCGACGGTGTTCTTGCCCTCGGCGGCGTGGCGACGCGCCTTGGCGACGCGAGCGGCCTTGGCCTTCTTCGCGGCCTTCGAGGCAATGGCGGGGTGACGGATAGCCATCAGACCTCGCTCCCTTCGGTGTCAGTGGCCTTCGGGCCCGACACGAAGGACTCGAACGCGGCCTGGGTGAAGACCACGTCGTCCGAGACGAGAACGTCGTACGTGTTCAGCTGGCCCGGCTCCAGGATGTGGACCTGGGGCAGGTTGCGGGCGGACAGCCAGGCGGCCTCGTCGGCGCGCTCGACGACCAGGAGCAGGTTCTTGCGCTCGCTGATCTTGCCGAACAGGCTCTTCGCGGCCTTGGTGCTGGGGGTCTCGCCCTCGATCACGCCGGAGACGACGTGGATGCGGTTGTTGCGGGCCCGGTCGGTGAGGGCGTGGCGCAGGGCCGCGGCCTTCATCTTCTTCGGGGTCCGCTGCGAGTAGTCACGCGGCACGGGACCGTGCACGACGCCACCACCGGCGAACTGCGGCGCGCGGGTCGAACCCTGACGGGCGCGACCGGTGCCCTTCTGGCGGTAAGGCTTCTTGCCACCACCACGGACCTCGCCACGGGTCTTGGTCTTGTGCGTGCCCTGGCGGGCAGCGGCCAGCTGCGCGACGACGACCTGGTGAAGCAGCGGAACGCTGATCTTCTCTACGTCGAAGATCTCCGCGGGGAGCTCGACGGAACCGGCCTTGTCGCCCGCCGGCGAAAGGATGTCAACAGTGCTCATCGGTTACCTCAGGCCCCCTTGGCCGCGGTGCGGACCAGGACGAGGCCGCCGTTCGGACCGGGAACCGCGCCCTTGATGAGCAGCAGACCCTTCTCCGCGTCAACGGCGTGGACGGTCAGGTTCTGGGTGGTGACCCGCTCGTTGCCCATGCGACCCGCCATGCGGAGGCCCTTGAACACACGGCCCGGGGTGGCGCAGCCACCGATGGAACCGGGAGAGCGGTGCTTGCGCTGGGTACCGTGCCCGGCACCGAGGCCACCGAAGTTGTGGCGCTTCATGACACCGGCGAAGCCCTTGCCCTTGCTCTTGCCGGTGACGTCGACCTTGACGCCCGCCTCGAAGACCTCGGCGGTGACTTCCTGGCCGAGGGTGTACTCGGAAGCGTCCGAGGTACGGATCTCGACGAGGTGGCGACGGGGGGTGACGTCGGCCTTCGCGAAGTGACCCTTGAGGGGCTTGTTCACCTTGCGCGGGTCGATCTCGCCGAAGGCGAGCTGGACGGACTCGTAGCCGTCGGCGTCGTTCGTACGGACCTGGGTCACGACGTTCGGGCCGGCCTTGACGACGGTGACCGGAACAACACGGTTGTTCTCGTCCCACACCTGCGTCATGCCGAGCTTCTCGCCCAGGATGCCCTTGATCTGCTTAGCCATTCTCAGATCACCGACCCTCAGAGCTTGATCTCGATGTCGACACCGGCCGGAAGGTCGAGTCGCATCAGAGAGTCAACGGTCTTGGGGGTGGGGTCGAGAATGTCGATCAGGCGCTTGTGCGTGCGCATCTCGAAGTGCTCGCGCGAGTCCTTGTACTTGTGCGGCGACTTGATGACGCAGTACACGTTCTTCTCAGTGGGCAGCGGCACCGGGCCCGCGACCGACGCACCAGTGCGGGTCACCGTCTCGACGATCTTCTTCGCCGAGGAGTCGATGACCTCGTGGTCGTAGGCCTTGAGCCGGATGCGGATCTTCTGTCCCGCCATGGCTACTCAGTAGTCCTGTCTCTCTAACGCTCTGGAACCCGGTGTTCCCTTGACCCCCTCCGACCCACGCGGTCGGGCGTGTCGCGCTCCCGCTGACACAGATGCCCCTTGTTCGAACATCCCTGCGCGAGGAACACGGCCCTTCCGGAACCGCAAGCCGGGAGCTAGGAGGCCCACCGGGTGCCTGGCCGGTGTCGCGCTCACACTTCCCGGAAGATTCCCGTACGTCCGCCCCAGCGCTGCCTTACGGCAGTTAGGGCGACGAGTACTGTGGGACTCGCTTCCAGTCCTCCCGGCGGGAGGCGCGCAGCATCAACACTCGACCGAGCAACTCGGACAGTCTGCCATATGGGGCAGGGGGCTGGCCAATCGAGCCGGAGAGAATACCCCGAGGGTGACGCAGGTCAAACCGCACCCGCTGAGCGCACCCCGGCGGCCGTCCCGGGACCGCCGCGCGGATCACACCCGTCCGGGTGCTCGCCGCCTGATCCGGGCGGTGCCGTCCGGGTCGGCCTCGCTCAGCGCCCGGATCACCTCATGGTCGGGAGACAGGCTGCACGCCGGGTCCGTCCGGGCGGCGTCCCCGGTCAGCGCGTACGCCTGGCAGCGGCAACCGCCGAAGTCCTGGTCGCGGCGGTCGCAGCCGCGGCAGGGATCCGGCATCCAGTCGGTGCCGCGGTAGCGGGTGAACGCCCGGGAGTGGTCCCAGATCCACTCCAGTGGATGGTCCCGTACGTTCGGCGGGTCCAGGTCCGGCAGCGCGGCGGCGGCCGGGCAGGGCAGGACGGTGCCGTCCGGGGCGACCGTGAGCGACACCGCTCCCCAGCCGCCCATGCAGGGCTTGGCGACGCCGTCGAAGTAGTCGGGGACGACCCAGACCAGCTCGGGCCCGCCCGGCAGCCGCTCGCGCCACCGCTCCACGGTCTCCCGCGCCCCGGCCAGCTGCTCGCGGGTCGGCAGCAGCACGGCCCGGTTGAGCAGGCCCCACCCGTAGAACTGCGCGTTCGCCAGTTCGACGCGGTCCACGCCCCAGGCCACCCCCAGCTCGACGAGCGCGTCGAGGGCGTCGAGGTTGTCGCGGTGCAGGACGACGTTGAGGCCGAGCGGCAGGCCGGCGGCGCGGACCAGCTCGGCGGCCCGCTCCTTCTCGGCGAAGGACCGGCGTCCGGCGATCCTGTCGGAGGCGCGGGGGTCGGCGTGCTGGACGGAGAGCTGGACGCTCTTCAGCCCGGCACGCACGAGCCCGGCCAGGCGAGCCTCGCTCAGGCCGACGCCGCTGGTGACCAGCTGGGTGTAGATCCCGGCGGCCTCGGCCGCGGTGACGATCTCCGCGAGGTCCCGGCGCAGCAGCGGCTCGCCGCCCGACAGATGGGTGTGGACGACGCCGAGCTCGCCCGCCTGGCGCATCACGTCCGCCCACTGCCCGGTGCTCAGCTCACGCGAGCGGCGCGTCAGTTCCAGCGGGTTTGAGCAGTACCCGCAGTGCAGCGGGCAGGCGTGCGTGAGCTCGGCCAGCAGGGCCCAGGGACGGGCGGGCGGCGGCCCGGCGGAGGGGGTCATCGCAGCCAGCCCTCCTCGCGGAGCCGGTCGAGGAACGGGGGGACGTCGGTGGCGACCGGGGCGCCGGGGAAGCGCCGGGCCAGTTCCTCGACGATCTCGGCCACCGCACGCGTGCCGTCGCACAGCCCGACGACCGCGTTGGCCGAGCCGCTCAGAACCCCGACCCGTTCCGGCAGGAGCAGCAGGTCCGCGTCCCGGACGGGGTCGTGGCGGCGCATGAGGGCCGGCGCCAGGGCGGGCCGCCAGTCGGTGCCGGCCGGCGTACTCATCCCTGCTCCCGCCGTCCCGCCCGTTCCACGGCGTCCAGCAGGGACCAAAGAACGTCGCACTTGAAGCGCAGCGCGGCCACGGCACGCTCCTGGTCGTCGCGGGTGCGGGCCCAGTCCATCACCAGGTCGAGGGCCTCCCGGCTGTCGCGGCGGCCCTGGGCGACACGGGTGCGGAAGTAGGCGAGGCCGTCGGACTCGATCCACGGGTAGTGGCGCTCGAAGGCGTCGATGCGGGTGCGCATCAGGTCCGGTGCGGACAGTTCGGTGAGCGAGGCGGCGACGGCTTCGAGGGTCGAGCCCAGCCGGCAGAAGTTGACGTATCCGTCGACCGCCAGCCGTACCCCCGGCAGCGCGGAGTCGGCGCGCAGCATCGTCTCGCGGTCCACGCCCGCCGCCTCGCCGAGCCGCAGCCAGCGCTCGATGCCGCCCTCGCCGCGCTGCGCCCCGTCGTGGTCCTGGATGCGGCGCAGCCACATGCGGCGCAGGTCGGAGGTGGGCAGCTTGGCCGTGATCAGGGCGTCCTTGACGGGGATGTGGCGCTGGTAGTGGAAGCGGTTGACGATCCACCGCCGCAGTTCCTCGGGGCTGAGGCTGCCGCTGTGCATCCGGATGTTGAACGGGTGGCGGTGGTGGTAGTACTCCTCCCCCACCGCACGCAGCCGCGCCTCGAACTCGGCGGGGCTCCAGGGCTCGGCGGGCGAGGCGAGGGTTGGGGGTGCCGTATCGGCCGTACTGGCCGTACTGGCCGTATCTGCCGTGGTCATGGCTCGATCACCATCCCGTCGTGGGCCACCTCGATGCCCAGCCGGGCGAGCCGCTTGTGCTCGGGTGCGTCCGGGTCGACGAGGGGGTTGGTGTTGTTGAGGTGCGTGTACAGGCACCGGACGGAGAGGGCGGCCAGCCGTTCGGCGGTGCCGCCGGGTCCGTCGACGGGCAGATGGCCCATGCCGGTGGCGGTGCGGGAGGAGATACCGGTACGGCGGGGCTCCTCGTCGTCCCAGAAGGTGCCGTCGACGATGACGCAGTCGGCCTCCTCGGCGGCCTGCTGAAGGCGGTCGGGCCAGGCCGCGAGCGCGGGGGCGTAGAGGGCGGAGGTGCCGGAGGCGGGGTCGTACAGGCGCAGCGCGACGACCCAGGAGTCGTCGTCCGGGGCGTCGGCGGCGTACCGCGGGCGTTTGCCGGACACCGGGATGCCGCTGATCCGCAGGCCGGGGGCGTCCGCGTCCAGCGGCTCGGCACCCCGCGCGGGCAGCTCCCGCCAGGTCACGTCGGTGTACGGGGCCAGCACCTCGCCGAGCCGCAGCCGCTCCAGCAGGGCCTGGCGGACCGGGGTCGTCGCGAGCACCTGGAAGCCGTCGGCCTCGCGCAGCCGGGCGATGCCGAGGGTGTGGTCGAGTTCGGCGTCGGTGAGGATCACTCCGGCGAGCGGGGTCTGCCGGGGGCCGGGCCCGGGGTGGAGCTCGGGCCGGCCTTCGATCTGGTCGCCGATGTCGGGGGTCGCGTTGACGACGTACCAGCGGCCCTCCCCCGTCCGCACGGCGATCGAGGCGTGCCGACGGCGCCGCCGCGGCTGGGCGCGTGCCCCGGAGCAGCCGGGACACGCGCAGTTCCACTGGGGGATGCCGCCGCCGGCGGCCGTGCCGAGCACCAGCAGCAGCATGGCGGCCGCTAGCGGGTGCTGAGGGAGTAGGCGGTGACTTCCAGCGCGGTGTCGACGACGTCGAAGGCGGGCGTCTGCCAGGTGGCGTCGTCCGGCTGCGCGGCGGGGGCCTGCTCGACCGGCTGAAGCGGTTCCTTGGTCTCGTGCATCACTCGTACCGTCCTTTCCGTGGTTTCCGTGGTTTCCGTGGTTTCCGTGGTTCCTCGGTTCCTTGGTTCCTCGGTTTCCTCGGTTTCCTTGGTTCCTTGGTTCCTTGGGGTTTCCTGACGGTGGGTCACTTGATGGGGACGCGGAGGATCTGGTCGTTGCCGTACCCCAAGTCGCTTGTTCCGACCCACAGTTCGTTCGCACCGGGCACTTTGGCGATGGCCCGGAGGCGGCCGTACGCACCCGGATAGAAGGCGGTCTTCGTGCCGACGCGCTCGCTGTCGCCGTCGATGGGGACGCGCCAGAGCCGCTTGCCCCGCAGCGACGACACGTACAGGACGTTGCGCACGACGGCGATCTGCGCGGGCACGCCTTGCTCCGGCCTGAACGTCACCTTCGGGTCGGTCAGGCCCGGCCGCGAGCAGGCGCCCTCGCAGGTGGGCCAGCCGTAGTTGCCGCCGGGCTTGATCAGGTTGAGCTCGTCGTGGCTCTGATGGCCGATCTCCACCGACCACAGCCGGCCCTCGCGGTCCCAGGCGAGGCCCTGCGGATTGCGGTGGCCGTAGCTGTAGACGCGGTTGCCGAACGGGTTGCCCGGGGCGGGCCTCCCCTCCTTCGTGATCCGCAGGATCTTCCCGTTGAGCGAGTTCCTGTCCTGCGCGAGCCGCGGCCGGAGGGCCTCGCCGGTGGTCACGTACAGATACTTGTCGGGCCCGAAGGCGATCCTGCCGCCGTTGTGATCGCCGCCGCGGCGGATGCCCGTGAGGATCGGCTTGTAGTTGCGCAGCGACGTACCGTCGTAGTCCATCCTGACCACGCGCGTCTCGGACTTGGTGGTGTGCATGAAGAACACCTGCCTGTCCTTCCTGCCGTCCCAGGTCGGCGACAGAGCGACCCCCAGCAGCCCACCGGCACCCTCGTCGTACGGCTCGGGCACCGTGTACGGCACCTCGCCAACCCGCTTCTTGCGGCCGTCCCGGTCGAGGCGGTGCACCTGATAGGACAGCCGCTCGGTGACCAGCGCGGACCGCCCGTCCGGCAGGAAGGCGATGCCCCACGGCGTGTGCCATCCCTTGGACAGCGTCCTGGCGGCGGCCGGGGCACCGCCGTCGGCGGCGGGCGGGGTGGCCGACACGGGTGGGGCCGGGCAGGTGGCGAGGAGGGCGGACGCGGCGGCGAGCGAGACGATGCCGCGGCGGGTGGAAGGGCGCGAGGTGCGGCGCCGCGGGCGGCCTGAATGTGCCATGCCGACACCTTTCGTGATTCCTCAGAGCAATCTCCGTGAGGCGTGATCGGCATGCCACTTGGGAGGGCCGCGGGGGTGAGACCCCCGCGGCCCTGAGTCAGCCCTCGGCTCCGCCCTGGCGCGGCCCGGCGAGTTGTCGCGGGGCCGCCGGCTCGGACGGTTCCCGCTCGGCGAGGAGACGCAGAGCCTCCCGCAGCAGCGTGCTGGAGGTGTGCACGGTGTACGGGAAGTACACGACCTCCACGCCCACTCTCGCGAACTCGGCCTCGTAGGTCGTCCAGACGTCCGTACCGAGCCAGTCGTCACCTTTGAAGATGACGTCGAAGCCGACTTCCTTCCAGATCTCGATCTTGTCGTCCACGGTCGCGACGAAGGCCTCGTCCACATGCCGCACACTGCGTACGATCTGCAGCCGCTCCGCGAGCGGTACGACGGGTGGCCTGCCTTTCAGGCGCACCACGAGTTCGTCGGAGCAGACCCCGGCGATGAGCCGGTCGCAGTGCCCGCGCGCCCGGCGCAGGATGTTCAGATGGCCCACGTGGAAGAGGTCGAAGACCCCCGGCGCGTATCCGAGACGTTCTCCCATCAATGCTTTTCCTTCGGACGCTCATCGGCGACCGCGGAGACTACGAGCGCTTTCGACTTGAGTGAGGTGTTCTTGCCGTCGGTGACGGCGATCCGGTAGCGATGGCGGGAGCCGGGGGCGACGGAGTCCGTGAACTTCATCGTGGGGCGGTTCCACTCCGCCGACCGCCGCGTCGGCGAGGCCACGAGCCTGCCGTCCCGGTAGATCAGATACTTGAGCTCCGCGTCGTCCCGGTCCCATGTGGCCCGCCAGGTGAGCGTGACGCGACCGGAGGCCGAGGCGGAGGCCTTCAGCTGGGGCACCTCTTCCGGGGCACCGCGGTCGGGACCGGGCGAGAACCGGGTCAGGCTCTGCTGCGGGCGTCCGTTGACCGTGGTGAACTCGCCGCCCGCCCACAGGACTTCGCCGGCCATCTTCAGCACGCGGGGGCCGTTGCCCTCTCCGGTCCCTCCGTCGGTGTCGGGGAACCAGTGCAGGATGTGGCGGTTGCGGACCGACTGGGCCAAGAAGTGCTGGCGGTTGTGGTACTCGGTGAAACCACCAGGGGTGTCACGGCAGTCGTGGGCGTGGGACCCGCTGTAGAGCACACCCTTGTGCACGGCGACGGCCTGGGTGGCGCCCATGCAGGTGTCCTTCCACACCATCTTTCCGTCGCCGAGACGGCCGGCGATGCGGCCGTCGAAGATGCCGGTTCCCGCGCCCTCGGCCGCGACGTAGAAGTTGGTCTCGTCGCCCGCCAGCGCCTTCACGGACGACCGTGGCGGCAGCCAGTCCGCGTACGAGTTCACCGTCTTTCCTGTGACGGGGTGCAGCGCGCCGAGTGACTTCTCCAGCTGGCCGTTGAGCAGGAAGAAGTCTCCGCCGACGATGATCTTGCCGAATTTCGGCGCGGCGAGGATGGCCCGTACGGGAGCGTCGATCTCCGCCTGGAACGGCAGGAGCTTTCCGCTGGGGGTGAACGCCGCGATGCGCTCGCGGTCCTGGCCGTTGACGAGTGTGAAGTCGCCCCCCAGATAGACCGCGTCGTTCGTGACGTCGATGGCCCGAACGAACGACGACATGGTCGGCCGGAAGTCCTTGCGCAGCGAGCAGCCCGCCGTGTCGATCGCGACCGCACTGGCAGCCCCGGCCTTACCGACGTTGCCGAACGATCCACCGACGTACAGAACCCTGCCGTTGGGCGACGCCTTCAGCGCTCGCACGGTGTTACCGCCGCCGGTGAAGGAGGGGGCACACGGCAAAAGCCTGCCCGTGGCGGCGTCGAACGCGGCGAAGTTCTTGCGCGCGACCTCCTGTTGGCCGGGCTTCGCGCCCGGAGGTCGGACCTTGTTGAAGGTCCCGCCGACATACACGACACCACGCGCGTACTCGAGAGACCAGACGATGCCGTCGGTCTGCCACGTCGCCAGGGTGTCGGCGGTCAAGGTCTTCTCGTCGCCGTCAGCTACCGAGGCCGAAGCGGTGATGAGCGAGGCAGCCATGAGGAGGGCCACGGCCGATGCCGTGGTGACGCCCCTCTTCGTACTTTTTCTCAGGCGCATTGGAACATCCCTGGTTGCAGCGAATACAGGTGGTGAGACGGGGAGAAGGCGGAGCGGTCTCGATCCGAGACGGCCTCACGTGGCGCGTTCGCGCAGCACACCGACGAGTTCACGCACTTCCAAAGCTGTGCGAAATCGCCACAAACTTACACCAAATGCACAAAATCCGACGGTTATTGCGACGGCAAGTCCGACAGCTGTGTCACCTACCAGCAGCCTCGCCGGAAGGACGAACGGCACGGTGAGGCACATGCCGGTGACCGTCGCGGCGAGGTATCCGCGGTCGATGATCGTGAAGCCCGGATTCCGCCGCACCAGGGCAGCGGAGACGACGTTCTCGACGATGGTGGCCGCCCCCCAGGACAGGGCGGCTCCGAGGACCCCCAGCCGGGGAACGGCGATGAAGCCCACTGTCAGCTGCACCGCGAAGGCCACACCGGTGACCGCCAGGTGCCACGAACTCTTTCCTGCCATGAGCAGCACCGTCTGGGCGTTTCCCACCCCCACGTTGACCGCCGAGGCGATACAGAGCACGACCAGCGCATCCGCCCCTTGTTCGAACTCGGGCCCGAACAAGGAGAGAACAGTGCCAGGGAAGGCCGTGAGCAGAACGAGCAGCGGCCAGGAGAAGAGCACGATCCATCGCGTCGAGACACGGTGCAGCTGGGCGGCCTGCGGGATGTCGGCCACGGCGAGGAGACGGCTGATCTCCGGGGCGACGGCCAGTCGGATGGCGAGCTGCAGCAGGGTCGCCGCGATGACGACACGCCCTACGGCGGTGTAGATGCCGGCTTCCTCGGTCGTAGCCAGCCCGGAGAGCAGGACGACGCCCACCCAGACCGCCCCGATGTCGAAGACGGAGGAGACCGCCCGTGGCGCAGCGAACGTCCAGAAGCCCCGCCGGACAGCGGCCGCTTCCCGTCCGAAGGCGTGCCCCGGACTCGCCCGACGACACCTGCGCAGGGCGAACCAGGCAGCGAAGAAGCCGGCCATGGACGGCACGAGCCAGGCGGCGGCCAGGCTCAGCACGCCAGGAGCCAGCAGCACGACCGGTACCGCGATCAGCACTCGCAGTACCGGTTTGCCGATCTGCTCGACACCGACGAAGGGAATGACGGTGCCGTAGCCCTGTGTGGCACCCAGCAGGATCAGGGTGACCGTGGCCAGGGGGAGAAACACGGCGAACAGCCGGACCAGGGTCACCGCATCGTCCGGGGCGAGATTCGGCAGCAGCGAGGTAGCCGTCCACGGCGACAGGAACAACAGTGCGGCGGCCACGGTGCTGGCCGCGGCTCCTGGCAGGACCGCGCTGCGCAGAAGTGCGCCCACCTCGCGGCCACCGGTGGTGGCCAGGTCACCGGCGACGAAGCGCACCAGTCCGGTATCGGCGCCGAGTTTGCAGGTGTTGCACAGGATGGTGAAGGCCGCGACGCCGGTGAACACCGCTCCCGCCCCGTACGCCCCGAGCGCGCGGGTGACCAGGGTGACCAGGGCATAGCCGAAGACCGCGTTGACCGCCGAGCCCATGAAGCCCCACCCCCCGCCTCGCGCGGTGGCGGCGACCCCAGACCGAGCGGTCGACCCGCCGACGGCGGGGGCTGTCGTTTCGGGGGCGCTCACCGGGAGGCGCTGAGCGTGTCGTCCTGCGCCGGCGGGGACGGCTGTCCCACCACGTCGCCGGCCGGGGCGGACGGTGTCGTGACCGCGTTCCGCCCTCTCGAACGACGCATCCGGTCGCGGTCCACGACGCCGCGCAGCAGTCTGCGCCGTGTGCCGTGGTGCAGCGCCGCGCCCATGATGTGTCCCCCTGAGCAACTGATCAGCTCGCGGACCCGCTTGAGATCGTCGCGTCTGATGTCGCCCAGAGCACCCACCACCAGAACACCGTCCACACGCTGGGCGAGCGAGAGAACGTCGGTGTGCTCCAGCAGCGGAGGCGTCAGAAAGAGCGTCGGCCGGCCGGGATCGACGCAGGACAGGGCACGCGCGGCCGTCAGGACCGGGGGCCTGTCGTCGCCGGTGGTGCCGCGGCTCTCGGAGCGAAGTGTGAATCGCACGCCCCTACCCGCCTCGACGACCACGCCCCCCGCGGGGACATCGGTCTGCTCGCGGTCGTCGGCCGCCAGCGGCAGCCGTGCCGACAGGGCGGGCGAGTGCGTGACGGTGTCCACGAGCAGCACATCGTCACCGGACTCCGCGAAGGCGGCAGCGAGATTCACCGCGATGGCTTCGGCGCCTCGTTCCTGCTTCGGAGTCACGATCATGAGAGTGCCCAAGGCCGTACCACTGTCGCCGCCTCGCAGCCGGAAGGCGAGGGTGCGGTACGCCTCCGCCCGTCTGTCCTCGGTCCGGCCGACGTACAGCAGATCGCGGTCGGAGTCGGGGGCCGGAAGGACGCCCAGCACCGGAGCGCCGAGCGCCCCCTGGACCTCGCCGACCGAGCGTGCCCGCGGCTCCAGGGCGGATCGCAGCCAGGCAAGCACGACACCCAGGACCAGGCCGCCGATCAGGCCGAGCGCGATGAGCCAGGGGGAGCGTGGTCCGTCGGGCCGCGTCGGCGGCTCGGCCCGCCGGACGATGTCTCCACCGGAGGTGTCGTAGGACTTGATGTCCGAGACCCGCTTCTGCAGGATGCCGATCTGCTGTTGCATGGCCGCGATGCCGGCCTTGGATCCGTCGGACTTCATCGCGTTGACCCGCTTCGAGAGCGCGGTGATCTGCCCCTCCATGCCTGCGGTCATGCGCTTGACCATGTCCTTGGACCGGTTCTGGCGGTCGGCTAGGTAGGCCTGCGCGAACGCGTTGGTCACCCGAGCCGCGCGCTGCGCGGTGCCCGCCGTGTACTCGAACCGGAGCACTTGGGTGTCCTTGGCGTTCGTCACGCGCAGATCCCTCAGCAGCGCATCGGCGCGGCGGGGCTGGTGCAGTGCCTTCGCCGCTCGGTTCGCGACCGTCGCGCTGAGCGCGATCTGCTGCTCCGTGCCCATGCTCACCTGATTGTCGGCGGCCACCCCGAAGGTGCTGAAGGGATCCGTCCTCGAGCGAACGAGCACCTCACTGGTGGAGGTGTAATTCCCCGCGCTCAGCAGGACCAGAAACGCTCCACCGAGCAGCCCGAGGACCACGCCCAGCACGATGGTCGCGCGGTACCGCAGCATCAGGCGCACCTGATCACGCAGTTGGTCGGGGTCGTCGTACCGATCGTCGAAGCCGGCGGAGCTGGTCATGGATGCCTCCTGTGTCCGGGGATGGGGACGTGGCCCGTCGCCACGGGCGATCGAAACGGTGACGGGGGCCGGGACACGCCGGCCCTGCGGGTGGTGATGACGAGTGGAACGATCAGGAGCAGTAGGAGGGGACCGATGATCGCCATGAGGCTGCCGCGCAGAAGGATCAGCTGATAGAAGGCGAAGGCGGGGATCAGCAGAACCGCCAGCGTGCCCTGCCGGTCCCGCAGCCTTTCCCTGATGTCATCCGTCCGTCTGCTGGCCGCGCCCAGCAGACAGAAGACCGCGACGACGCACGGAGCGCCGCCCCACAGGTAGCTCTCGATCCAGAGCGGGGCGGAAAGGTTGTGGAAGTCGTAGCCCGCGTACTGAGCGAGCTCGATGCCCGTGGTCTGCGGCTTTTCGGGCCACATGGAGCGAGGCACCATGAACAGCACGGGACCGAGCGCGGCCGACGGAGAGAAGCCGTTTTCCTGCACATAGTCGATACCGGTGTGCATCTGCTGAAATGCGTCGTAATCCATGTTGGTGGTGAACTGCTCGGCAAGCGCCGTCACTTCGACGACTTCACGTTCGTCGTAGCGGAAGTAGTCGCTGTAGGGGAACGCGAACAGCACCGCCGTCGTAAGCCCTGTGGCAACGATTCGAAAGGTTCGGAGGGTGTTGAAGCGGCACCACGAGAACAGCAGAACCAGAAGCACGGTGCCGGCCCAGAAGCGAGGCCTGCTGATCGGGTTGTTGACGATGACATTGAGCGCGACGAGGAGCGGGAGCAGCATCCAGCGGATCGCGCGCAGCAGCCGGTCTCCCGGCGTCAGGCGGGGCAGGTGAATGAGGGCCACCATGGCCCAGAAGGCGGGGACGGCGAGGGCCCAGACGCGCAGTGCGTGCGCGTGGTCCGCCTCGGCGCCCGACTGCCGTAGCGCCTGTCTGCTGGCGAAGAAGGCCCGCAGACCTCCTTCATGCCCGGGGATCAACACGATCGCCAGCACGAGCGACAGGCCGCACAGCAAGAGCACGGGCAGTGGGGCGAGCCTGCGGGACAGCAGCGGTTCGAGCACGACCGATCTGCCGCTCTGGCGTCCTGCGGCCAGGGCGGCTCCCGCGCTGTAGGCAAGCAGACCGAGTTCAGTCAGTGTGGCGGCCGCGAGAGCGGTCGTCTCACCCGTGCGATAGGGCAGCGGGTAGGAGTCGGTGGCCAGCATGGCCATTGGCGCCAGGCCGAGCCATACGTACGCGAACAGCCAGAATCCGCAGGCGACGAGACGCACCGACCCACCGGCGAGCACCCTGGTGAGCCCTCCTCCGGTGTGCGCGACGACGACGCACTGCACGGCGAGTGCTGCCCCGAATCGCGTGTCGATGGACTGCAGGATCAATGCCGGCAGGAAGCCGATGAACAGGAGAGCCCAGCAGCAGAACAAAGCCGGGGAAGACTTTTCGCTGCCTCGATATTCAGTCACCTGCGCACGCTCGCCGCCCGCAGGATTTCTTCGAATCGTGAAGCGCAACCTTCGAGGGCGAACTCCCGCTCGGCCAGCGCCCGGCTTTCCTTGCCCAGGGCCTCCGCGCGCATCGGGTCGTTCAGGACCTCACGGATCCAGGTGGCGGCGTCGGCCAGCGAGGCCTCCTCGGGGGCGAACACCGCGGAGCCGGCCTGACGGAGCAGCTTGGCCGCCAGGTTGTCCGCGGGCATCAGGCCCAGCACCGGGCGTCCGGCGCACAGATAGGACAGCGTCTTGGAGGGGACCGAGAACTCCCCCGCGTCCGCCGCCAGCAGCACGACCAGCACATCGCCCGAGCCCAGCACCTCGGGCAGCCGTTCGTAGGGCTGGAAGGGCAACAGCGTCAGGTCGACGCCTCGGGCGGCGGCGGCCTCTTTGATGACCGGGACGGCCGGGCCGTCGTTGACGACGACCAGCCGGACCCGTTCACCCTGCTCCCGCAGCGTCTCGGCGAGCCGGACCAGCAGGGTGGGGTTGTGCTTGAGGCCGATCGTGCCGGAGTACAGCACGGTCCTGACGCCATTGAGCGCGTGCTCCGCCGACCAGGCGTTGGCGCGGGCCTCGGGGCGGATCTCGTCCAGGGGCGCCCAGTTGGGAATGACGGTGACCTTGTCGGCGGTGCCCCACTCCCGGTGGATCCGCACGAAGGAGTCGGCGATCACCACGATCGCCGTGGCGCGTCGCGCCGACCACTTCTCGCCCTGCTCGAACACTCTGGCGGCGGCGCCCATCAGCCGTGACACACCCGCCGCGGCGAAGCTCTTCAGCGCGACGGCGGTGATGTCCTGGTGCCACAGCACCCAGGGGATCCGCAGCGCCCGCAACGCCGAGGCGGCGACGACCAGGGTGGGGATCGGCAGGTTTCCCAGCAGCGCGACGTCCGGGCGCTCGCGCCGTACCTGCCGGGCCAGCTCCAGACCCAGCCGGGTCTCCTGGAAGAGGCGACGGACGTAGGCGCCCTTGTCGAGCACCACGTGGTCGCCGATGGTGACGAACCGGAGCCCGGCGACCGTGTCCCTTGTGAGGTTGCCCTTCCCGGAGACGTAGGCCGGGCAGGTGGAGTGGACGACGGCATGGCCGCGGCGCGCCAGCTCCCGGCTGAGCTGGGCCTGGAACGGGTGCCCGCTGTAATCGTGGACGAGGATCCTCATCGGCTGCCCTCCCGGCCCGTTCGCGAGGTCACCAGCCGGCGAGCTTGACCTGGTCGTAGACCCAGGCGTAGGTCTTCTCCAGACCTTCGGCCAGGGGGATCGACGGTTCCCAGCCGTACAGTTCGCGGATCAGGGCGTTGTCGGAGTTGCGGCCGCGCACGCCCTGCGGGGCGTCCAGCTGGTACTTGCGCTCACAGCGGATGCCCGCGATCTCCTCGACGATGTCCACCAGCCGGTTGATGGTGACCAGTTCGGAGGAGCCGAGGTTGACGGGGACACTGCTCGGCCCGTTCATGAGCATCTGCGTGCCGTGGAGGCAGTCGTCGATGTACATGAAGGAACGGGTCTGTCGGCCGTCACCCCAGATGTCGATGCGATGGTCGCCGGAGAGCACCGCCTGGGCGATCTTGCGGCAGACAGCCGCCGGGGCCTTCTCCCGCCCGCCGGTCCAGGTACCCGCGGGGCCGTACACGTTGTGGTAGCGCGCGACACGGCAGGTGAACCCGTAGTCCTCCTCGAAGTGGCGGCACATGCGCTCGGAGAACAGCTTCTCCCAGCCGTAGCCGTCCTCGGGCTGCGCCGGGTACGCGTCCTCCTCCTTCAGCGCGGTGACGTTCGTGGCGACCTGCTTGCCCGCGGCGTACACGCACGCGGACGAGGAGTAGAAGTAGCGCTCGACGCCGGCCTCCTGCGCGGCCTTGAGCATATGAGTGCTGGTCAGGACGGACATCATGCAGGCGGCTTTGTGGTTCTCGATGAATCCCATGCCGCCCATGTCCGCGGCGAGCATGTACACCTGGCCGGCGTTCCGGACTGCGGCGCGGGCGTTGTCGAGCAGTGACAGGTCGGCCACGGTGTTCTCAGCCGCGCCGTGCACCTGGTGCCACTCATGCTGCGGCCTGATGTCCACGCACCGGACGGTCAGTCCCTGGGCCAGGAGGTCGGCCGTGAGATGCCCACCGATGAATCCTCCGCCTCCAGCGACAACGACGTCCACCTGCTTGCTCATGGCAGCTCCTCTGCATACCCGGAATCCGCCTGGAAGATTAATCACTGTTTGCCGCATTTCTTGTGATTAGCGCGCGTTTCCCTGCCATTAGATTCCCGATGGCTCCGTCCGAGTGCGTGTCAGCAGAGCTCTCGGAACCACTTGGCAAGGAACGCCGGCAGCAGCACTACGTGGGCCGCGAGGAGAGCGACATACAGCGCGAGGAAGAGCTTCTGACTTCCCAGGAACAGGAAACTCAGGCACAACAGCCCGTAATCCACGGGCAGCAGCGCCACACCACGAACGGCGGACGGCGGGGACAGCGGTCCGGCGCCGGCGTCACCTCTTCGCTTTCTCAGCTGTTCCGTGAGAATCCCTCCGAAGAACAGAAGGACCGCGGCGAGCTGGAAGATGATCGGGAGAACCAGCGTCGCAGCCGGGAGGTCGAAGAAGCGGTAGAAGGAAATCAGCACTGCCATATGGATGGCCAGGAGTTTCGCGCAATCCACCAAATGGTCCAGCCACTCTCCGGAAAGGCTGGTCGACCGGTTCAGCCGGGCCAGCTGACCGTCTGCGGAGTCGAGCGCGAAGCCGAGAAGCAGGGCGAGTGTGACCCAACTCCCCAGGGTGTGCGAGGGGGGACGAACAGCCATCGCGACAACGGCGACGAAGGTGATCAGCGCGCTGACGACCGTCACATGGTTGGGTGAGAGTCCGATGCGGTGCGCTGCGGCAGCGAGCACGCGACCGGCCGGCCGGTTGATGAACCGCGCGTATACGGAAACCCCCCGGGGCGGTTTCTGCACCTTCGAGAGTTGCCGCAACGTGCTGGAGAAGTCCATGAGCTGACCTCGCGCGTGATCGGACGGAAGGGCATCCGCGTGTCAGGTCCTCAGATACGGCCGCGTGCGAGGATCCCGAAGCTTGACGCGGGGAAAAACCGCTCCCCCATGGCCTGCAGAACACAGGACTGCGTCGACCAGTACCGCTCGACGTCGACCGCGGAGAACGAGGCGGCCAGACAGCTGCGGATGGCTTCCTCGTCGACGCCGTTCCGTACCACGTGGTACTCCACCATGTCGGATGGGTTCGCCTCGTCGTAGGTACCGGAGATCCGGCGGATCCGGGTGGACAGCCCTCGACGGAACTCGCCCTGCACCAAACGCCAGCAGAGATAGGAGCCGCGGTCGAGTGCCATGGACAGCGCGGAACGCCTGGGATACCACAGTGGATCCTGAAAACTCAGAAACGCCCCACCCGGTGCGACCCGGCCGGCCAGCTTGCCGGTGGTGCCCAGGTAATCAGGAATGTGATGCAGCACCGAGATGCATACGACGGCGTCGACCGGATCGCCGGCGCGAGTGGCATCCCCGTCGGGGTCATGCACAACTACGACCTTGCGGTTGTGCCGAAAACGGTGGCGCAGGAATTCGGCACTGGGCGCACTCATCTCCGTGACCTCGACCTCGGCCCCGGCCGCAAGCAGATGGTCGGTGAAGCAGCCATGGCCCGCTCCGACCTCAAGAACTCGGCACCGGCCGTTCCGGTTCATCACGTCCCCCACCATCTGGTGAATGCGCTGCACCAGCCTGTCCCGGATGCTGTGGTGAAGAATGTGCGGAGAACCCTTCGCATAATTGTGTCCGGCGCCATGGCCGCACTGTTGCAAATCGCCCATGGAGGGCTGGTCGAGAATGGAACTCATGGCCCGAAAATAGTGCCCGGCCACACCGAACCTGATTCGACCTGCGAGAGCCGCACGGTATCCATCCGATCGGCCGCAGGTCACTCGGCTTCGTCGGGCGGGGTCAAATGGGCCAATTGCACGACCACTACGACTGCGAGCCGAGGCACGTACGCCGATAGATCGCCTCCAGCTGATCCGTCACCGCGTGGACGGAGAAGGCCTCTGCGACGGCTCGATGCCCGGCCGCCACGAGAGCAATGCGCTTCTTGTCGTCGGCCAGCAAACCGCACACTGCCTCGGCCATTTCCCGGGGACTGCCGTCGGTGACCATCGCCGCCCCACGACGGGCCAGCTCGTCCGCGATGCCGCAGGTGTCGGTGCACACCACGGGGGTCCCCGCCGCTAGAGCCTCGATCACCGTCATCCCGAATGGTTCGTCGACACTGGGCAACACGTACACCGCCGCCCTCCCGTATGCCCGCACCGCCTCCGCATGCGCCAACGCCCCGCCGTAGGAGACGATGCCCTGCAGCCCATGGGCGGCGATCAGTTGGCGCACCGCCGGCAGCGCCCCCTCATCCGCCCCGTAGAGGGTGAACCTGGCGTCGGGCATCCTCCGGTGGACAAGGGCGGCCATCTCGACGAACGCCTCAGGGCGCTTGCGCGGGTGCAGCCTGGCGAGGAAGAGCACCTCCTGATCGCGCCGCTGATGCTCCGCCCCGCCTTGGTGGTCGGGTCTCACCCCGTTGGGCAGGGTCACCAGCGGCGGACCGCCGGCACCGATGACCTCGGCCACGGCCCGACGCTCCTGCTCGGTGAGAACCAGGCAGCCACGAGCCCGGCGGAGGAGAGGCACGTACACGCGATCGAAGAGTCTGACAGCGGCCGCGCGCCGAGGCTGCACCATGCCATGCGTCTGCGCGACGAATCTCTTGCGGCGCAACGCGGCGACGACGAGCGCCGCGATGGAGACGAGGTCGCGCCCGGCGTGGATGTGGACGACATCGGCTCGACCCATGGCGCTCCACATGTCCCTGACCAGCAGCGGATGCATGAGTCCGGTGAAGCGCCCCGGAAGCAGGGAGCGTGCCACACGGGTGCGGAGCGGCACCGAGCCGATGCGCGCCGGCGCGGGGGACCTGCCGCGCCAGAGGGACACCAACGTGACCTCGTGGCCGCGCACGGCGCACTCCTCGAGCTGCCCGGCGGCCACGCTCGTCGGACCGCCGTAGGCTCCGTCGTCGCTGACGAGTGTGACGACATGAACCACTCTCATGCCGCTCCCCCACTGGTGATGACCTCACCCGGACCGAGGTCTCGGTGGGCGACCGCCGAGGCACCGACCACCGCACCGCGACCGACGGTCACGCCGCGCAGTACGACGGCCCGCGCCGCGATCCAGGCTCCGGACTCCAGGTGGATGGGCCCGTTGTCGAACTCGAAGGTCGGGCTACGACGTTGGTGACTTCCGGTGCACAGCAGTGCCTCCTGCGAGACACACACGTCTCGGCCGATCGTGATGTGCTGCAGGTTCAGCAGCCAGGCGCCCTCACCGATCCAGGCGTCGTCCCCCACGCTCAGCCGCCAGGGCCAGTGAACACGAACGCCGTGCCGAATCAGCACGCGCCGCCCGATCCGCGCGCCGAAGGCCCGCAGCAACGCGGGCCGCCAGCGGGCCGGGAACCACCACTTGACGAACACGAGGTGCAGTACGGCGAACCAGGCCGCCTGCACGAGCAAGGGGCGCCCCTTGTCGTAGCCCTCGCCCGTGAAGCCTCGCAAGGAACGCTCAATGGCATCCCTGTGATTGGACCAGTCTGTGCGGGTGCCCGAACCAGGCGCTGCTGCTGTCTCTGCCATGGCACTAGCCCTCCCCGACCGGAAGATTTACCTATTTGCGCAACTTGCTAAGAATCTCTCCCGTATACCAGCACATAGAGGCGTGTCGCCCTGAGGATCGGCCATGCGGAAGGCTGTTTGCGCCCTTGCGGACGACCCCGGGCTCAGTAGGCCCCGCGTCCGTCCAGCACGGCACGGACCGTGCGGCCCATGACCGTCAGATCCCAGGCCCACGACCAGTTGTCGACGTAGCGCAGATCGAGCGAGACCGTCTCGTGCCAGGAAAGGTCGGATCTGCCGCTCACCTGCCACAGCCCTGTGAGGCCGGGTTTGACACTCAGCCGGCGCATCTCCGCCTGGTCGTAGCGGGCGACTTCCTCGGGCAGCGGCGGGCGGGGGCCCACCAACGACATGTGGCCGAGCAGGACATTGGCCAACTGCGGCAGTTCGTCCAGTGAGTAGCGGCGCAGAAAACGCCCGACACGCGTGACGCGCGGATCCCTGCGCATCTTGAACATATGGCCGTCGTGCTCGTTCGCCGGCACCAGGTCGTCCTTCATCCGGTCCGCGTCCACGACCATGGTCCGGAACTTCCACATGGGGAAGGGGATGTTGCCGCGGCCGACCCGCGTCTGACGGTAGATGACGGGCCCCGGCGAGCTCATCCGCACGGCAAGCCCCAAGACCAGGAACAACGGAGCCAGCACGACGAGCAGGAGCAGTGCGCCTGCCTGGTCCGTGGCCGCCTTCAGGACCACGGGCAGGCCTCGGCGCGTCGGCGCGGAGATGTGCAGCAGCGTCAGGCCGGCCGCCGAGGTGAGCCGCACCCTGCGCCGGGCCACCTCGACGACACCGGGCAGAACCATCAAGGGCAGGCCTCTGTCGTGCAGAGCCCAGGACAACCGCCGAAGCCGGTCGCCCGACATGTGCCGCCCCGCAGCCACGAACACCAGGTCGGCACGGAGGACTTCGGCAACCTCCCCCACGGACGGCGCATCCTCAGCGGCGTCGGAGGACGTCCCGACCGGCAGGCGGTGGCGCACCGGTACACCGGACAGCACCTCACCGTCGCCCACCACGCAGGCCCCGACCACCACGTACCCGTGGTCGGTGCGCTCGGCGAGCTGTCCCACGATTGCGTCCACCGATGCCGCCTCGCCGATGACGACGACGCGCAGTAGGGCCCGGGCCCGCCGGCGCACGGCCATCAGCCGTCGGTGGATCGCCTTGCGGCAGACCGCGGTGACCACCAGCGACGGCCCCAGCGCGACGAGGGCCGCCGCGGGTGCACTGCCGAGTCCGGACAGGGCATGCAGGGCGGCCAGGACTCCGAGCAGCACCAGCCAGTCCCGCACGAGCGTCCCGACAGCAGCGCCTTCATCCCATGTCCAGGGCGTGTACCGCCCGGCAGCTAGACCCATGAGCACCCAGAGAACCGTGATCACCAACGCCTTGCGCGCGGGGTGGGCCTCACCGATCGCGACGAACGCCGCCGTCGCGGTCAGCGCCACCCCGAGGGAGTCGGTGCAGACAGCGGCCCGTACGTGCCACCACCCGGCCCTGAGACCTCCCTGCGAGGCCGCCCGCGGCTGCGCACGCGAGGCCGCACGCCGCGACGCCGCGTTGGTGAACTGCTGCATGACTCTCCCAGTGACCCCGAAGTGGACAAAGGGCGCGGCCGCAACGGCGGGCAGGGGGCTCACGCCTCACGAGATGCTTATATCAACTCTCATGATGCTATGTCCTATTTTCTGAGATCACGGCTAGGTCGTTGTCGCGCAGTTCACCCGCACCTGCGGGCTCCTCCTTCACTCGATCGACCCAACTCATCTCCACTGCTTCCTCGCATTATCTGACGACTTGTCACCTATTCCGGTGCTCATTGGGAACCGGATGGCCGACGAATGCGGACCAGTAGCGCGTGACGCCGAGCTGATCACGGAAGAGATGCCGTGCCCGGCGGCGGATGGAAGTCACCCCTCGATCGCCGACGACGACGGCATGAGACTCCGCGAGGGCGAACTCAGGCAAATCCAGAAGAGAAGGAAGCACTCGGCATGCGAGTAACCACTCGAGCGAAGAACGGGACGAGACGAGCGGGACTGGGAGCGAAGGCGGTGGGCCTCGGCCTGGCCACCATGGTCGCCATCGGCGTCTCCGCCAGCCCTGCAGCAGCCGCGGCGGTGGAACCCGATTTCGTGTTGAACAACCCGCCTCTGGCGTGCCCCGCCGGCGCGGTGGGGTTCAGGCTCGACGGGGAGGGAGACCTGCCGCCCGAGGACGCCGAGGTCGACGTCAACGTGGGGGATGAGACCGGCACGGTGAGCGTCGACATCAGCGAGGACGGCACCGAGGTCAGCTTCGACACCACAGGCAACATCGCGGTCCGCCAGGTCACCGTCAAGGGCGGGCCGAACGCCAACCGCTACATCTACGACGCCAATTCCACGCCGACGAGCTTCCCCGACGGCATCGCCAGCGACAGCGAGCTCGTCTCGCCGATCAACCCCGGTGGGCAACTCCCCACGATCAGCCACGTCGACTTCTGTGTCATCGAGGGCAACGGCAGCTGAGCCCCCACAACAAAGGGGCCCGTACGACCAAAGTCGTACGGGCCCCTTCAGGAGCTCGCGCTGGAGCTACCAGGTCAGATCAACAAGCTCACTTGTTGATCTTGGTGACCTGGCCGGCGCCGACCGTCCGGCCACCCTCACGGATGGCGAACTTCAGGCCCTCTTCCATGGCGACGGGCTGGATGAGCTCCACCTTCATCTCGGTGTTGTCACCCGGCATGACCATCTCGGTGCCCTCGGGGAGGGTCACCACGCCGGTCACGTCCGTCGTACGGAAGTAGAACTGCGGACGGTAGTTGTTGAAGAACGGCGTGTGGCGGCCACCCTCGTCCTTGGACAGGATGTAGGCCTGGGCCTCGAACTCGGTGTGCGGCGTGACCGAACCGGGCTTGATGATGACCTGGCCGCGCTCGACGTCCTCGCGCTTGATGCCACGGAGCAGCAGACCGACGTTCTCACCGGCCTGGCCCTCGTCGAGCAGCTTGCGGAACATCTCGATGCCGGTGACCGTGGTGGTGGTCTTCTCGGTCTTGATACCGATGATGTCGACGGTCTCGTTGACCTTGAGGACACCACGCTCGATACGACCGGTGACGACGGTGCCACGACCGGTGATCGTGAAGACGTCCTCGATCGGCATCAGGAACGGCTTGTCGACGTCACGCTCGGGCTGCGGGATCGCCTCGTCGACGGCGGCCATCAGGTCCAGGACCGACTGGCCCCACTCCTTGTCGCCCTCGAGCGCCTTGAGCGCCGAGACCTTGACGACCGGAACGTCGTCGCCCGGGAACTCGTACTCGGAGAGGAGCTCACGCACCTCGAGCTCGACGAGCTCCAGGATCTCCTCGTCGTCCACCATGTCGGCCTTGTTCAGGGCGACGACGATGTACGGAACGCCGACCTGGCGGGCCAGGAGCACGTGCTCCTTGGTCTGCGGCATCGGGCCGTCGGTGGCGGCGACCACGAGGATGGCGCCGTCCATCTGGGCAGCACCGGTGATCATGTTCTTGATGTAGTCCGCGTGACCGGGGCAGTCGACGTGGGCGTAGTGACGCGTCTCGGTCTGGTACTCGACGTGCGCGATGGAGATGGTGATACCGCGCTGGCGCTCCTCGGGAGCCTTGTCGATCTGGTCGAAGGCCGAGGCCTCGTTCAGGTCCGGGTACGCGTCGTGCAGCACCTTGGTAATGGCGGCCGTAAGGGTCGTCTTACCGTGGTCGATGTGACCGATGGTGCCGATGTTGACGTGGGGCTTAGTCCGCTCGAACTTCGCCTTCGCCACGGGGTCCTCCTGTGGAGTGGTTCTGAACGCCTTGCTTCATCGGCGCCAGGTGATCTTTGCTGGAAAGCCCGGGCCCCGGGGCAAACATCCGCGATTGCGGCTGTTTGCCCCTCAAGGCTCCGGAGTCAAGCCTAAAGCGTGTGAACGCGGAGCGTTACTCGCCCTTGGCCTTCGCGATGATCTCCTCGGCGACGTTCCGCGGAACCTCGGCGTAGGAGTCGAACTGCATGGAGTAGCTGGCCCGGCCGGACGTCTTGCTGCGCAGGTCGCCGACGTAACCGAACATCTCCGAGAGGGGCACGAGGCCCTTCACGACGCGGGCACCGGCCCGCTCCTCCATGGCCTGGATCTGGCCACGGCGGGAGTTGATGTCGCCGATGACCTCACCCATGTAGTCCTCGGGCGTGGTGACCTCGACGGCCATCATCGGCTCGAGCAGCACGGGGCTGGCCTTGCGCGCGGCCTCCTTGAAGGCCTGCGAGCCGGCGATCTTGAAGGCGAGCTCCGAGGAGTCGACCTCGTGGTAGCCACCGTCGATCAGGGTGACGCGCACACCGGTCATCTCGTAACCGGCGAGGATGCCGAACTGCATGGCCTCCTGCGCACCGGCGTCGACCGAAGGGATGTACTCCTTCGGGATACGACCACCGGTCACCTTGTTCACGAACTCGTACGAGGCGTCGCCGCCCTCGATCGGCTCGATCGCGATCTGCACCTTGGCGAACTGGCCGGTACCACCAGTCTGCTTCTTGTGCGTGTAGTCGACGCGCTCGACGGCCTTGCGGATCGTCTCGCGGTAGGCGACCTGCGGCTTGCCGACGTTGGCCTCGACCTTGAACTCACGGCGCATACGGTCGACCAGCACCTCGAGGTGCAGCTCGCCCATACCACCGATGATGGTCTGGCCGGTCTCCTCGTCCGAGTGGACCTGGAAGGACGGGTCCTCCTCGGCCAGGCGCTGAATCGCGACGCCCAGCTTCTCCTGGTCGCCCTTCGACTTGGGCTCGATGGCGACCTGGATGACCGGCGCCGGGAAGTCCATGGACTCCAGGATCACCGGCTGCTTGTCGTCGCACAGCGTCTCACCGGTCGTGGTCTGCTTCAGACCCATGACGGCGATGATGTCGCCGGCGCCCACCGCGTCGATCTCCTCACGCTTGTTCGCGTGCATGCGGTAGATCTTGCCGATGCGCTCCTTCTTGCCCTTGACGGAGTTCAGCACCGAGGTGCCGGACTCCAGGCGGCCCGAGTAGACCCGGACGAAGGTGAGCTTACCGAGGTGCGGGTCGCTCATGATCTTGAACGCAAGGGCGGACAGCGGCTCGTCGTCGGACGGCTTGCGCTTGACGACCTCCTCCGGGTCGTTGACGGCGTGGCCCTCGATGGCCTCGACGTCAAGCGGGGTGGGGAGGTAGCGCACGACCGCGTCGAGCAGGGGCTGGACGCCCTTGTTCTTGAACGCGGTGCCACAGAACACCGGGGTGACCGTGGTGTCGCTGGACTTGCCGGACGCGATGGTGATGCGACGGATCGCGGCGTACAGCTGCTCCTCGGTGGGCTCCTGGCCCTCCAGGTACAGCTCCATGATCTCTTCGTCGTTCTCGGCGACGCCCTCGATCAGCTTGCCGCGGTACTCCTCGGCAGCCTCGGTGTGCGTGGCCGGGATGTCGACGACGTCGTACATCTCGCCCTTGGCGGCCTCGGCGGACCACACGAGCGCCTTCATGCGGACCAGGTCCACGACGCCCTTGAAGTCGGCCTCGGCGCCGATCGGAAGCTGCATGACGAGCGGCTGGGCGCCCAGGCGGTCCGAGATCATGTCCACGCAGCGGTGGAACTCGGCGCCGGTACGGTCCAGCTTGTTGACGAAGCAGATACGCGGCACGCCGTAACGGTCGGCCTGACGCCACACCGTCTCGGACTGCGGCTCGACACCGGCGACACCGTCGAACACCGTCACGGCACCGTCGAGCACACGCAGGGAGCGCTCCACCTCAACGGTGAAGTCGACGTGCCCCGGGGTGTCGATGATGTTGATGGTGTAGTCGTTGTCCTCGAGCGGCCAGTGACAGGTGGTCGCAGCAGACGTGATCGTGATGCCACGCTCCTGCTCCTGCTCCATCCAGTCCATGGTGGCAGCGCCGTCGTGGACTTCGCCGATCTTGTACGACACACCGGTGTAGAACAGGATCCGCTCGGTGGTGGTCGTCTTGCCCGCGTCGATGTGGGCCATGATCCCGATATTGCGGACCTTGGCCAGGTCAAGTGAAGTGGTAGCCATAAGGCTTCAGTCTTCTCTCGGTCTCGATGTGGGTAGCGACTACCAGCGGTAGTGCGCGAAGGCCTTGTTGGACTCGGCCATCTTGTGCGTGTCCTCGCGCTTCTTCACAGCGGCACCGAGGCCGTTGCTGGCGTCGAGGAGCTCGTTGAGCAGACGCTCGGTCATGGTCTTCTCGCGACGGGCGCGGGAGTAACCGACCAGCCAGCGCAGCGCCAGGGTGTTGGCGCGGCCGGGCTTGACCTCGACCGGCACCTGGTAGGTGGCGCCACCGACACGGCGGGACTTGACCTCGAGGGTCGGCTTGATGTTCTCGAGAGCGCGCTTCAGCGTGATGACCGGGTCGTTGCCCGACTTCTCACGCAGGCCCTCCATGGCGCCGTAGACGATGCGCTCGGCGGTGGAGCGCTTGCCGTTCAGCAGCACCTTGTTGATGAGGGAGGTCACCAGAGGAGAACCGTAGACCGGGTCGATGATGACCGGGCGCTTCGGGGCGGGGCCCTTACGAGGCATTCTTACTTCTCCTTCTTGGCGCCGTAGCGGCTGCGGGCCTGCTTGCGGTTCTTGACACCCTGGGTGTCAAGCGAGCCGCGGATGATCTTGTAGCGAACACCCGGCAGGTCCTTCACACGGCCGCCGCGCACGAGCACGATGGAGTGCTCCTGCAGGTTGTGTCCCTCACCCGGAATGTAAGCGGTGACCTCGATCCCGCTGGTCAGACGCACACGCGCGACCTTACGCAGGGCCGAGTTCGGCTTCTTCGGGGTGGTCGTGAACACACGCGTGCAGACGCCCCGGCGCTGAGGGGAACCCTCGAGTGCGGGCGTCTTGTTCTTCTCGACCTTGTCCTGCCGGCCCTTACGGACCAGCTGCTGGATCGTAGGCACTACTTCTCCGGTTTCTGTGTGCCGAATGGTGAAGCTAACCTGGAACGTCGCCGACCCACGCGGTCGGGTGTGTCGAATCCGGCGGACTCCCGCCGCGAGGCGAAAAGAGCACAGATTGCGGTGGCCGCTCACAGCTCGCTATGCGGTTGAAGGCACGCACGAGAGCCAGGGCACACCCCAGGCACAAGGTCTGAGCGTACCTACCTCAAACGCTACGGTCAAAACAAATGGGCCCCGCCCGCATCGCTATACGATCGATGTCAAGCCCGCACGACGTTCTCGATCTTCGATTCTCCGATTCTGGCACGTCAGCGACCGGTCCGCCCGTCCCACGAAGACCCGCCGGCGGGGGTTATGCGGACATGGCCGCGGCCACGATCATCAGCGTCAGCAGGGCCACCCAGGCCACGTTCGACATCCACCCGAGCACGAGCCCGGTCAGCGCCAGCCCGTCGCCGCCCTCCCCGCTCCGCCGTATCTCGGAACGCGCCGCATGCCCGAGCACCACGGCCGGGATGCCGGTCAGCCCGAAGCTCATCAGGCACAGCACACCGCAGACGGCGGAGCCGACGGCCTTGCCGTTGGTCTGCGGCCGGCTCACCGGCAGAAAGGTCCGCGGTACGGGCGTGACGGGCGCCGGGTGCGGCATCGGCCCCTGCGGCAGGTCGGACACGAGCAGGGCCAGCTCCCCCACCGTACGAGCGGTGTAGGCGCGGGTGACCCGCTGCTCGAATTCGGCCTGCTCCAGCCGCCCTTCTCCGTAGCCCGCCCTGAGCACGTCCACGGCCCGCTCACGGTCGGCGTGCGAGGCGAGCATCGCTGGGCCGGAGAGCCCGGACCACCGCTGCGGGGCACCTTCGCCCTGCCATGGTCCGGGGTTGCCACTCCCCTGCCACGGCTGCCAGGGCTGCCACGACGGTTCCGTCATGGAGCACCTCCCCCGTACTGGTCGGAGTCCGTACTGGTCGGAGTCCTTCCATGATGCGCCGAACCGGCATTGCAGGCATCGGGGTCCACCCGGAGAAAACCCGGAGACATCCCTGGGCAGCACCGGCGGGGCACCTCGCGGGTGCGCATCCGGACGAAATATTGAGAACTACCCGACGTAAGGGCCGTTCAATCACGAGTCCGACACAATTTCTCCATCTCCATGGAACCCGACATTAGGCTGCGCTGGTGTTCGAGCAGCCCATACAGCCCGAGTCCGGTCGTTCCCGATCCCGCCGCAGGCAGCGGTCGGGTGTGCAGCGACGGCTTCTCGGCGCGGTCGTCTCCCTCGGTGTCCTGGGTGCCTCGGTGGCCGCGGTGGTTGCCCTGAGCGGCGCCGGCACCCAGTCCCGTATCCCGGAGGAGGGCGTCGGAGCCCCCGCGTCGGCGTCCGGCGCCACCGCCTCCCCGGGGAAGGGGGCGTCCGATCGGGAGCTCCGCTTCGGGCTGTCCATGGGCGACCGGCTGACGTGGATGACGGACGCCGAGCTGACCAAGGCGCTGGACGACGCGGAGGAACTGGGCGTCGGCTGGCTGCGTGTGGACCTGTCGTGGCGCAACATCCAGCCCGACACCTCGACGCAGTACCTGTGGGAGCGCTTCGACCGTGTGGTGGACGCGGCCGACGCCCACGGTCTGGAGGTCCTGCCCACCATCTCCTACACCCCGCGCTGGGCCGCCGACCCGAACTGCGGAAGCGGCTCCCAGGCCTGCCCGCCCGCCGACAACGCGCGGTTCGCCGAGTTCGCGCGGCAGGCCGCCGAGCGCTACGCGCCGAAGGGCGTGCACAGCTGGGAGATCTGGAACGAGCCGAACATCCTGCCGTTCTGGAAGACCGGCCCCGACGCCGAGCGCTACGCCGCCATGCTGGCCGCGACCGCCCCGGCCATGCGCTCCGCCGACCCGGAGGCGTTCCTGCTGTTCGGCGGACTGGCCGCGGTGGAGACCCAGCCGTCCAGGGGGTATGTGTCGCACAAGACGTTCCTGTCGGAGGTGGCCCGGCTGGGAGCCCTGAAGTACGTCGACGCCGTCTCGTACCACCCGTACACCTATCCCCTGCTGCCCAGCACCGAGACCGCCACCGGCACCCGGTACGAGGACATCGACCGCACCCACGACAGCCTCGTCGCCACGCTGAAGAAGTACGGCGAGCCCGGGATGCCCGTCTGGATCACCGAGACCGGTGCCCCGACCTGGTCCACGGGCCGGGCCGCGGACTCCCCGGAGGCCCAGGACACCCAGCACGTCACACCGCGGCTGCAGGCGGAGATCGCCGCCGACACCGTGCCGGCGTCCGCGGCGATCCCCTCGGTGGACGTGGTGTTCTGGTACGCCTACCAGGACGGCGCACCCGAGGCCGCCGCGACGAAGAAGTCGCAGCACTACGGCCTGACGTACTACGACGGCACGCGCAAGCCCGCCTTCGAGGCCCTGCGGAAGGCGATCGCCGCCTACCGCGAGGACCACGGGTAGCGCGGCACCGCTAGAGCGCCCGGAAGAGGTCCAGGTAGCGGGCCGTCAGCTTCGGCCAGGCATAGCGTTCCTCGGCCGTGCGCCGGCCCGCCGCCCCCATCCGGTCCGCCAGATCACCGTCGGCCAGCAGCTTGGCGCAGGCTGCGGCGAGGGCGTCCGGGTCGCCCGGCGGGACGAGCAGACCCGTCTCGCCCTCGTCGACGACGTGGGGGATGCCGCCGACGTCCGAGCCGACGACCGGCGTGGCACAGGCCATGGCCTCGACCAGCGCCATGCCGAAGGACTCCGCCTCGCCGAGCGAGGGCAGCGCCAGGACGGCGGCCGTGCGCACCGCGTCCGTCAGGGCCTCGCCACTCAGCCCGCCCGGGGTCTGAAGCCGGTCGGCGACGCCGAGTTCGGCCGCGAGGGCACGCAGGCCGGGCAGGGCGTCGCCGTCGCCGACCAGGCGCAGACGGGCGTCGGGCACCTCGCGGGCGAGCCGGGCGAAGGCGCGGACCAGTACGTCGACGCCTTTCCATGCCGAGGAGCGGTCCATGCGGCCGACGTAGACGATCGTGCGGGGGCGGCGGGAGGCCGGCTCACCCGGAGTGAAGCGGTCGGTGTCCACGCCGGGCGAGATCCGCACGGTGTGCGGGTGCCCATCGGCCAACGAGACCGGGGACACCGCGACCAGCCGGCGGGCGCGGGCGAAGACGCGGGGCAGTACGGCCCTCTCGTACAGGCCGATCAGCCGGTCGGCGGTGCCACTGTCCGCCTCTCCCTTGTGCATCGAACCCGCGTGGTACGTCAGCACGGTGGGACGGCGCCCGGCGACTGCGACCGCGAGGTCGCCGAGACCGGGGACGGGCGCGTGCACGTTGACGACCTCGGCGCGGGTCCGCCGCAGCCAGCGGCGCAGTTGCAGCGGCCAGAGCGGACTGAGCGGGGTGTTGGACAGCTTCAGCCAGACGCCGAGCCGGACGACGGGGATGCCGTCCTCGGTGGTGACCGTGGTGCGCAGGCCCCCGTCCAGGCGCGTGGTGATCACCACGGGCCGCAGGTCGTCGGAGGCCGCGACCGCTGCCGCGACGCGCGCGGCGTACTGCTCCACGCCGCCGATCTTCGGCGGGTAGTACGGCGCGACGACGGCGACGCTACGGCGCCGGCTCACACCGCCTCCCGCAGCCGGGCCGGCAGGGACTGGGCGCGGGCGACATAGCCGGGAAGGTTGGCGTCGAGGATCGCGCGGTAGGGGGCGGGGTCCTTCAGCAGCGGCTCCACCAGCGCCCACAGCCGGTCGTGGGTGACGTCGGCGATCGGCACGACCCACTCGCCGAGACCAAGGTCGGCCATGATGCCCCGGGTCTTGTGCTCGTACTCGATGGCGACGCAGGGCACCTCGCTGGTGAGCGAGAAGATCACCGAGTGGAAGCGGGTGCCGATCAGCAGGGAGCACTCGTCGTACAGGCCCTTGAGGTCGCGGTAGTCCACGACCTCGTCGACCATGAGCGGGCCGCTGGTGCAGTGGGCGGCGATCCGGCGTTCGCAGATGCGGTCGTCGTCGCCGAGGTAGTCGGTGCTCACCTGGGGGATGAGGACCGCGCGAGCGCCCGTGGCCTGGACGGCGTCGATGGTGCGGGCGAGTTCGCGTTCGTAGCGCTCCTGAGCGGCGGGGGCCAGCCAGCGGCGGGCCGTGATGCCGACCAGCCGCTCGTCCGGGCGGACCCCGAGCCTTACGCGCCAGTCGATGCGGCGCCCCGGGTCGAAGGCGAAACCGGCGTCCACCGCACGCTCGATCTGCCGCGCCGGAACGTCGCAGGCGAGCAGCTCGCCCACGCTGACGTCCTCACGCGGCAGCACCGCGGCCGAGCGGCGCATGACCCTGCCGACCAGCTTGCGCTGGGCGGCGGCCGGGAACGGTCCGAAGGACTGCGGGGCCCAGACCACCGGGACGTCCGCCTTCTGCGCGAGCAGCGCGGGCAGCAGGACGAAGAAGACGTTCTGGTAGCCGTCCAGGCCGGGCCGGGCCAGTACATAGCCACCCCCCATGGACACCACCAGGTCGGCCGTCGCGACGGCCCGTGCCTCGCGCCGGGCCTCGGCGGGCAGTGCCGCGGCCACCGCCCGGGCGATCGGGCGGGGCAGGGTCACGGCCGCCGTGCCCGCGAGGCCCAGGAGCGCCTTGCGCAGCAGCCGGCGGGGCAGCGAGACGGTGCCGTCGGCGACGTAGCGGCGGATGGAGCCGATGTTGCGCACGCCCTCGAACGAGGCGTGCACGGCCGCGTCCTCCATGCCCGCGATCACGACGTCGGCTTCGGGGAAGGCCTCCTGCACGTGCCGCAAGCAGACGGAGAGCAGTGCGGCGTCGCCCGCGTTCTCACGGACGTACGCGTTGATCACCACGATTTTCAAGGAGCGGACCTCTCGGAACGGAAAGGGACGGCGGAGGGATCGCCGTAGGCGTCCCCGTACGGCTCGGTGTAGTGGCCGTGGAAGTGGTGCCCGTACGACTCGCCGCTGGTCGCCGCGTACGGGTACTCCAGTCCGACGTAGGGATCGGCGGGCCCGACCCGGTACGGCGCGTCATGGCCGCCGACGACGTTCTGATACGGCGTGTCGGGGTCCGTCGGCCGCAGGGCCAGGGTGTCGTCCGCCGACGGCGACGGGGCGGCCACCGTGACCGGTGCGAGGCGGGGCCGCCTGATCAGGCTCACCGTGGCGAATACGCCGGCGACGGTGTTGCCCGTGACCCACGCGTAGCCGATCCAGACCAGGCCCCGGTCGGCGAAGGCGAAACCGAGGCCGATGGACAGGCCGGCCATGATCGTGTTGGCGGCGATCAGCCGGCGCATGCGCTGGGCCAGCTTGAGGGCGAAGCAGGCCCAGGTGTTCAGGGCCACCGGCAGCGCACCGATCGCCAGCACGGTCAGCAGGGAGCGGGCCTCCTGGGCGTACGCGCCGCCGAACATGCGCAGCAGCAGCCCTCCGCCGATGACCACGACGAGGGCGGCGGGCACCTGTACGGCGGCGATGATCCGTGCCGAGCGCAGCATCAGCTCCCTGAAGCGCGCCTCCTGGTGCGAGACCTCCGCGAAGACGGCCTCGCCCACGGCGGTGGAGACGGAGTTCAGCATGGCCGCGATCTGGAAGGCCACGAAGTAGTAGCCGGCCGCGGCGGCCCCCAGGTGGTGCAGCACGATCAGCGGGGTCGCCAGCACCGGCGTCAGGTTGATCAGGTTGGAGACATGGCTGGCGACGGAGAAGCGGAACTTCTCGCGCAGCCGGGTGCCGCGGGTGCGCAGATCGATCCGGAAGCCCAGACGGCGGCGCAGCACCAGCACGGCGACGACCACCGTGACCGCGTAGCCCACCCCGGCCGACGCGACGATGCCGAAGACACCGAGCCCGGTCAGGGCGACCGGGACGGCCACCTTGGCGGCGCCCTGGGTCAGCCCGTCGATCAGGACGTTGTACTCGGGGATGCGGGCGGCGTTGAAGACCGACTTGACCAGCATGCTGGCCGCCGCGCACCCGCAGAACACGGCGAAGGCGACCGCCGAGGTCCAGTCGCCGCGCACGAACACCAGCTTGTCGCCGTACAGCGGTAGTCCGAGGAGGTAGATGCCGGCCGCCACGCACCCGACCGCTGTCACCAGCAGCATCGCCTGGCTGATCTGTGCGTTTCGCGCCTCGCTCTCCGCCGGGAAGCGGACCAGCGTGTTGTTCAGGCCGAGCAGGCTGAACGTGGCCAGCAACGAGGTCGCGGAGATCAGGGAGGTGGCGAGGCCGACCTGGGCAGGGCTGTAGAAGCGGGCGACCACCACCCAGAACAGGAAGCTGAGCCCGGCGGTGACCACCGTGGAGGCGAGCAGGAAGAACGAGCTGCGGTAGATCCGGTCCCCCGGACGGCGGTGCCGGCCACGCGCACGCGTGGCCGGGACGGTACTCGCGGCATCGGTCATGGGCGCTCACCGCGGTAGTGCGCCAGCAGGGTCCGTACGTGGTCGTCCCAGGCGAAGGCCTTCTCGGCGTACGTCCGTGCGTACTCGCCCATGCGGGCCCGGCGCTCGGGGTCGGCCGCCAGGGCGCACAGTTCGGCGGCGAGCGCGGGGACCTCGCGGGGCAGCAGGGACACCTGGTCGCGGTCGAGGTCGTAGGGGGCGTAGCCGGGGTCGTCGGTGGTGACCACGGGCAGTCCCGAGGCCATGGCCTCCTGCACGGTGAGCGGGAAGCCCTCGGCGGTCGAGGGCAGCGCGAAGACGTCGCAGGCCCGGTACGCCTCGGCGACGGCCTCGGGCGGCAGTGCGCCGAGGTGGTGGACGCCGGGTCGGCCGGCCAGGGCGGCGGTGTCGCCGCCCCCGGAGAACACCAGGTCGTAGCCGGCGTCGGGGGTGTGGGCGGCGAGGAGCAGGTCGTACCCCTTCTTGGGGACGAGTCGGCCCACGAACAGCACCAGGGCGCGCTCGGCGGGCAGCCCGAACCGCTCACGGGCGAGCGCGCGCTCGGCCTCGGAGGCGGCCGGGCGGAACAGTTCGGTGTCCACCCCGTTGGCCAGGTGCTGCCGGCGCCGGGCGCCGTGACCGGCCACGAACCGGGCGACCGAGGCGTTGAGCGTGAACACCGCGCGGGCGCCGCGCAGCAGACCCCGGCCGGCCACGCCGTACACCGCGCGCTGCACCGCCCGGACCACACCGGAGGGATGCTCGACGACGGCCACGTGCTGGGTGAGGACGTACGGGGTGCGGGTGAGCTTCGCCGCGAGGCCCGCCGCCCAGGAGCTGATGTAGAGACAGTCGTGGATGTGCACGGCGTCCGCCTGCCGCGCCCAGCGCAGCACGACGGGCGCGAGGACCGGCGAGAAGACCGGGAAGGGCACGCCGGCCTTGCGCTCGGTGCCGTTCCAGGCGGCGACGCGCACCACCCGCACCCCGTCCTCACGGGTGACGGAGGACCGGTCGGCGCTGGTGACGACGGTGACGTCGGCACCCTCCCGGGCCAGACCGACGGCCTCGCGGCGCGCGACGTTCTCGATCCCGCCCACGTGCGGCGGGTAGTAGTGGCTGACCAGGAGGATCCTCAACGGCCTCGTGCTCATCGGTAGATCACCGCTCCCCCGTTGCTGTAGATGACGTCCCGGGAGTCCAGGACCTTCATCGGGTACTCGTACGTGATCAGGTCGCCGCCGTAGAAGACGGTCACCTGGCCGGTGCGGGTCGGGACCGTGCCCAGGAGGACATAGGAGTCCGTGCGCAGAGCGGCCGGGTGGATGTCGGCGAGGGTGGGGTGCGTGAGCAGCGCCTGAAGGCGGCTGTAGCTGAACCGGTCGGTCTGGATCAGCCCCCTGCCGTCCTTGGCGATCCGTGCGTCGAGCCAGAGCGCGGCGCGCCGCTCCTCGGCGTGGGGGTAGTAAATGGAGTGGTACTGACCGGAGTTGGACAACTGGACCTGTGCCGGATAGCCGCCGAGAACCTTGGGCACCACACCGGACAGGTCGAGCAGCAGACCGGACAGCAGCACGCAGGCCAGCGGCACGGTACGGCGGCCCGCCCAGCGCAGCGCCCACAGCGTGGCCGTGGCCAGGAACGGCGCGAAGAAGAACAGGCCCTGCTGGAAGGCGCGCAGCAGGCTGTAGTCCACCGACAGCTGCGGTACGAGCGTGAAGACGGCGACCATGCACCAGGCGCCGGCGGCGATGGTGATCTGGTCGCGCACCGGACGGAACGCGGAGCGGCGCGCCCACAGCGCCACGGCGAACCCGGCCATCACCATCACCTGGAAGAACAGCGCGGCGCCCTGCCTGAGCGCGCCGTTGAGGCCGGGCACGCTGATCCCGAAGGCGTCCAGGAACCGCCCGGCTGCGGTCAGTTTCATCGTCGGCACCTCGACGACGGGCGTGGCCAGGCCGTCGATCTCCTTCAGCGGCAGGTAGTCCCCGTCGTCCCGCTCGGTCGCGGTCCGCTCCAGGAGGTCGGCCCTGTACTCCTTGAGGCGCTCGGACGCGGGGATCTTGTCGCCGCCGAGGATGCTGTACGCCGTGTCCGAGGAACCGGACTCCGACTCGCCCCCGAACACCGCCGAGGCGACCGCCGTCAGGGTGCGTTCGACCTGGCCGCCGGTGTGCGTGAGCGGGCCCGACCACAGCAGGGCGAGCGCGGCGGGCACGGCCACCACCCACCAGGTCAGGAACGACAGCATCCGGTCCTCACGGCGTTTGCGGCGCACCCGGCCCCGGCCGCGCCGGGACACCAGCCGCCACGCCTTGTCCAGGAGGAAGGAGACCGCGAGGGTGCCGACGACGACGTAGGTCGTGGAGTAGTGGGACAGCACGATGCCGCCCAGCAGCACCACGAACACGATCCGGCGCAGCCGCAGCGGCCCGCCCGAGTCGGTGAGCACCACCATGGCGCAGCCCAGGATCAGGAAGGCGATCTCCTGACGGCCGAGGTAGGGCATGTCGGTGAGGAACGTCGGAAAGACGATGAAGTACACCGCGGAGATCAGCGCGACCACGCGCGGGGCCACGTTGCGCACCGCGCGGTGCACCAGTACCGGCGTGAAGGCGAACAGCAGCGGCAGGACGACCTTGAAGACAGATGTGTCGGAGAGCGCGGTCAGCTGGAAGATCTGCACCGGCAGCAGGGTGATGCTGAGGCAGGCGTTGTACGGGTCGGTGTAGGTGCCGATGTCCCAGTGCTCACCGCCCAGCGCGAGCCGGAAGTACAGGTACTCCTTCTGGATGTCGTGCCCGGTGATGTACTGCCCGCGCAGCGAGGTGAGCAGCAGCAGCGCGGCCGAGACGCAGTACAGGCCGAACTCCAGGACCGGGACCGGGTAACGGGCCCGGCGCAGCAGGAGCAGACAGATCAGTGCCGCCACGACGACCATGGCGACGGCGCTGACCGTGCCGCCCAGGCCGTTGTTGAGGCGGATCGGCCCGGCCACGGAGAGGACGAGGGCGAGGCCGCCGAGCGCGGCGACGGGTCTGAGGCCCCGGGTCCGGGTCCATGCGCCCCGGTCATGTCTGCGCGGGCGCCGGGGCATCGGTACGAGCACACCGAGCACCACCGCGGCACCGGCCGAGGCGACGGTCAGGATCAGCCGGGTCAGCGGCCGGTCGACGCCGAGCAGCGGGAGCGTGGTGTTCACGGTGAGGGCGACGACGATGTCGGTCAGCACGGTGAACCCGACGGCCAGCAGCAGCGCGGCGGTCCCGGTGGTGACGATGCGCGCGGTCACACCCCGCCACAGCAGCACGGGCACGCCGAACAGCAGCCACAGTCCGGCGAGGGTGTGCAGGAGGGACGGTGTCTGGGGCAGCAGCTCCAGGACGCTGGCCGGGGCGAGGCTGAGCAGGATGGCCCAGCGGCGGTCGATCAGGGGTCGCCGTGGACCCGCGGACCGGCTCGTGCGGGCGCGTGGTTCCTGCTCGGCGGGTGGCTCGGGGTCCGGCGCGGTGACCCGCAGCGCCAGGGTCTCGTCCTCGATGGTCACAGCAGGCCGGCCTTGGTGTAGACGTCGTCGACGAGCCGGGCGACCGTCTGCCACGAGTAGTTCCGGGCCCGTTCGGTGCTGGCGCGGGCCAGTTCGGCCCTGAGCACGAGGTCGGCTGCGACGGAGTCGAGGGCGGTGGCGAGGGCGGCCGGTTCGGGGGCGGCCAGCAGGCCGGTCCCGTCCACCAGTTCCCGGGTGCCGGGAACATCGGTGGCGACGACGGGCAGCCCGGCCGCCATGGCCTCCAGGACGACCAGCGGCATGCCCTCCTTGTCCGAGGGCAGCACGAAGGCGTCGGCGTCCGCGTACGCCTTCACCAGGTCCTCGCCGAGCAGGGCGCCACTGAACTCCACGTCCAGGCCTGCGGCCTGCTCCTGGAGCCGCCCGCGCAGCTCACCGTCGCCGACGATCCGCAGCCGGATCTCCTGCCGGGTCAGACGGAGGGCGTTCAGCAGCCGGGGCACGTTCTTCTGGACGTCGAGGCGGCCGACGTACAGCAGGTTCAGGGGCCCGGGCGCGGGCTCGCGGGCCGGCATGAAGTACGTGTCGGCGACCCCGTTGGGCACGACGTGGACACGGTCGGCGAGCACCCGGTAGGCGCCGGTGAGGAAGGCCTTCTGCCCCTCGGTGAGCGCGATGACACCGGCCGCGCTCCGCAGCACCCGCCCGAACACATGCTCCTTGTAGTGCGGGAGCAGGGCGCCCAGGGGACCCGAAGCGTCCACGTCGAGGTGGAAGTGGAGCAGGAAGCGGGTGCCACGCAGCCGACTGGCCAGGGCGACCATCTCGGGCAACAGGGCGTGCGCGCAGTGCAGATGGAGGACGGCGTCGCGGGGCAGCCTGGCGAGGTGCGCCGCCATTCCGGGGGCGAGGGCGGTGTGCGCGACCTCCACGGCACGGTGCCGGTGCACCACCACCCCGTCCTCGCGAGCGACGCGCGGCATGCCCTCGGTGCGCAGGGCCGTGGTCAGGACCTCGACGTCGTGTCGCTTGGCCTGTTCCCGCGCGAGGTTGGAGACGACACGCTCCAGCCCGCCGAGGGCCGGCGGGTAGTACGGGGTGATCTGGACGATGGTGGGCATTCAAGCTTCCCGAGGTGGCAGATGACGCTCGTGGGGGGGGTGGACGGGGGCGGGCGAGGCCGAAGGGGTCAGCGCAGATGCATCCGGAGCCGCTGCGGATGGCCCGGCAGCGTCACCTCGACGAGGTCCGCGTTCTTCTTCGCGCCGCCCTTGAGGCGCAGCCGGATGTCGACGTCGATCAGGGCACCGGGCTTGGTGGTGACGGATTCCGTACGGGAAGCCAGGCGTTCACCCTCGGCGTCCTCGGCCCAGGCCCGCACCGTGTGCCTGCCGCCCGTGTCACCGTGCTCGACGAGTTCCACCGGTACGACTAGTTCGTCGCCGTCGAAGAACGGCTCCTTGCCGAAGTACAGCTCGACATAAGCCTGCTGCCGCTCGGTGAAGGAGTCCTGGAGGACGGACCGGACCTCGGGAACCGACCAGGCGCCCGCCCCGAGCACGACCACGGCGATGAGGGCGAGCACCGTGCCGGTCGCTCCGCGCCGCGGCCCGCCGCTCCGGCCGGTCCCGGTCCGCCGGGCCCGGCGGCGTGCCGCCGGGCCCTGACGGCCGGACCGCGGGCCCTCGGCCCGCGGGTCCGGATCGGTGCCGTACGGCCTCCCGCTCACGCCATTTCCAGGGGAGCCTCATCGACGTTGCGCTGACCGGGCAGCGCTGCCAGCGTCGTCCCGCCGAACCGCTCGGAGGACCTGGCCGCCTCCGGGTCCGACGACTCCGTTTCGTCGAGCTCGAAGGTCTCGGTGATCTCGTCGTCCAGCAGGTCGGCCATGGGCTTCACGGTGGTCGCCGCCGCTGGCATGGCCTCGCTCGGCAGCTCACGTCCGAAAACCGACGTGGCCTTCTCGTTGAGCTGTTCCACGGCGGCCACGGCCCGCTCGGCGGCCTCGGCGGCCCGCTCGGCGGCGACGTTGGCGCGGGCCATCTCGGCGAGCGGAACCATGCGCGAGGGCGTGGTGCGGAAACGATTATCCCGGATCTTGTGCTCGAACAGCTGGCGCAGATTGGCGACTCCGTCGGGCAGGGCGTTCAGCTTGACCTGTCCCCCGCGCACCCGGTACTCGATCGGCACCTCGAGGCAGCGGAAGCCGGCCCGGGTCGCCGCGTTCTTGATCTCCTGCGAGAAGGCCATGCCGGGGGAACGGACGTCGATGGCGGCCCACACGTGGCGCTGGAAGATCCACATGCCGGACTGCGAGTCGCGCAGGCCGTTGCGGAAGAGGGCCCGGCTCAGGGCGCTGAGCGCGTGGTTGGCGACGGTGTGGGACGGCTTCATGGCGTGGCGGTTCTCCACGCCGAGCCGGTTGGTGGTCATGAACTCCACCCGCCGGGCGTCCATGATGTGGAGCAGGTGGGGCAACGCGTCGAACGGGTACGTGCAGTCGGCGTCCCCCGTGGCGATGACATCACCCTGGGCCGCGTCGAAGCCGGCCTGGTAGGCGTTGCCGTATCCGCGCAGGGGCTGCGAGACGACTCTCGCTCCCAGACTACGAGCCACTTCCGCGGTCCCGTCGGTCGAGGCGTTGTCGACCACGATGACCTCGATCTCCCAGCCTGCCTCCGCCAGTGCACGGTATGGGACGGTCTCCATGACCGTCGGCAGGTTCTCGGCCTCGTTGAGCGCGGGAATGACGATGGACAGAGATCTCAAGACAAGCCCCCCAGGACTTGAACAGTCACTGGACACCCCCGGTCACAGGCCCCCTCGCCCGTCCGCGGTGGTGCTTCGGCCGGTGTCCTACGACACAGGCCCCCCTCCACAACCACGGGAAACCGGTACACCGTTGCGCACACAAGTACGACAAACGGATTGATGTCTCATTCAATTACTTTCGACGCACCTTAACCCGCACTTACATTCCCCATGCAACTTCTTCACATAGTTGTTATCCACCTCATGTCGCCCGCGACAGAGCGAGATCGACTCGAGACAGCGAGTAAGGGAAGCTGTGTGCTCGCGGCGGCCAAGAGGCCTTCACGGCCTGGGAACTGACGCCCGTTGAGGAACGCCGAAGGGCGGCCACCCCGAGAGGTGACCGCCCTTCAGTGCGTCAGACGCAGGCCTTACTGGTTGTACGGACCGTAGTCGTAGTCCTCCAGCGGAACGGCCTGGCCGGAGCCCGTGCCGAACGGCGAGTAGTCGATGTCGTCGTAGCCGACGGCCGAGTACATCGCGGCCTTCGCTTCCTCGGTCGGCTCGACCCGGATGTTGCGGTAGCGGGACAGACCCGTACCGGCCGGGATGAGCTTACCGATGATGACGTTCTCCTTGAGGCCGATGAGGCTGTCGGACTTGGCGTTGATCGCCGCGTCCGTCAGGACTCGGGTCGTCTCCTGGAAGGAGGCGGCCGACAGCCAGGACTCCGTCGCCAGCGAGGCCTTGGTGATACCCATCAGCTGCGGACGACCGGAGGCGGGGTGACCGCCCTCCTGGACCACACGACGGTTCTCGGTCTCGAACTTGGAGCGCTCGACCAGCTCACCGGGCAGCAGCTCGGCGTCGCCGGACTCGATGATCGTCACACGGCGCAGCATCTGCCGGATGATGATCTCGATGTGCTTGTCGTGGATCGACACACCCTGCGAGTTGTAGACCTTCTGGACCTCGCCGACCAGGTGGACCTGGACGGCACGCTGGCCCAGGATGCGCAGCACGTCGTGCGGGTTGGTGGCACCCACGGTGAGCTTCTGGCCCACCTCGACGTGCTCGCCCTCGCTGACCAGGAGTCGGGCACGCTTCGAGATCGGGTACGCCGTCTCGTCGCTGCCGTCGTCCGGGGTGACGACGATCTTCTTGGTCTTCTCGGTCTCCTCGATCCGCACGCGGCCGGTGGCCTCGGAGATCGGGGCGACACCCTTCGGGGTACGGGCCTCGAAGAGCTCGACGACACGCGGCAGACCCTGGGTGATGTCGTCACCGGCCACACCACCGGTGTGGAAGGTACGCATCGTCAGCTGGGTACCGGGCTCACCGATGGACTGGGCGGCGATGATGCCGACCGCCTCACCGATGTCGACCAGCTTGCCGGTGGCCAGCGAACGGCCGTAGCACATCGCGCAGGTGCCGACCTGGGACTCGCAGGTCAGGATCGAACGGGTCTTGACCTCCTCGACACCGTGGTGCACCAGCTGGTCGATGAGCACGTCGCCCAGGTCCACGTTGGCCGGCGCGATCACCTTGCCGTCGATGACGACGTCCTCGGCGAGCATGCGGGCGTAGACGCTGGTCTCGACGTCGTCCGCCTTGCGCAGCACACCGTCGGCACCGCGGTTGGCGATCCGCAGCTTCAGACCGCGCTCGGTGCCGCAGTCCTCCTCGCGGATGATGACGTCCTGGGAGACGTCGACCAGACGACGGGTCAGGTAACCCGAGTCGGCGGTACGCAGGGCGGTGTCCGCCAGACCCTTACGGGCACCGTGCGTGGAGATGAAGTACTCCAGCACGGACAGACCCTCACGGAACGACGCCTTGATCGGACGCGGGATCGTCTCGTTCTTCGCGTTCGACACCAGACCACGCATACCGGCGATCTGACGCATCTGCATCATGTTGCCTCGTGCACCCGAGTTCACCATCATGAAGATCGGGTTGGTCTTCGGGAAGTTGTCGTTCATCGCCTCGGCGACCTCGTTGGTCGCCTTGGTCCAGATCGCGATGAGCTCCTGCGTGCGCTCGTCCTTGGTGATCAGACCGCGCTCGTACTGCTTCTGGACCTTCTCGTCCTGCGCCTCGTAGCCCTTGACGATCTCCTTCTTCGCCTCGGGAACGACGACGTCGGAGATGGCGACGGTGACACCGGAACGGGTCGCCCAGTAGAAGCCGGCCGCCTTCAGGTTGTCGAGCGTCGCCGCCACGATGACCTTGGGGTAGCGCTCGGCGAGGTCGTTGACGATCTCGGAGAGCTGCTTCTTGCCGACCTCGTAGTCGACGAACGGGTAGTCCTCGGGCAGCAGCTCGTTGAAGAGCGCGCGGCCCAGGGTCGTCCGCAGCCGGAACGAGTCACCCTGCTGCCACTCCGGCTCGCCCTCCTCCTGCGCCGGCGGCATCCAGCCGCGGGGCGGGATGGTGCCGACCGGGAAGCGGATGTCGATCTTCGACTGGAGCGAGAGCTCGCCCGCGTCGAAGGCCATGATCGCCTCGGCCACGGACGCGAAGGAGCGGTCCTCGCCCTTGACGTTGCGCATCTCGGAGTCGGTGGTGAGGAAGAACAGACCGAGGACCATGTCCTGGGTCGGCATCGTCACCGGACGACCGTCGGCGGGCTTGAGGATGTTGTTCGAGGACAGCATCAGGATGCGGGCCTCGGCCTGCGCCTCCGCGGACAGCGGCAGGTGCACGGCCATCTGGTCACCGTCGAAGTCCGCGTTGAACGCGGTGCAGACGAGCGGGTGGATCTGGATGGCCTTGCCCTCGACCAGCTGCGGCTCGAAGGCCTGGATGCCGAGTCGGTGCAGGGTGGGAGCACGGTTCAGCAGAACCGGGTGCTCGGCGATGACCTCTTCGAGGACGTCGTACACGACCGTACGGCCGCGCTCCACCATGCGCTTGGCGCTCTTGATGTTCTGCGCGTGGTTCAGGTCGACCAGGCGCTTCATCACGAACGGCTTGAAGAGCTCCAGCGCCATCGCCTTGGGCAGACCGCACTGGTGCAGCTTCAGCTGCGGACCGACGACGATCACGGAACGCGCGGAGTAGTCCACACGCTTACCGAGCAGGTTCTGACGGAATCGACCCTGCTTACCCTTCAGCATGTCGCTGAGGGACTTCAGCGGACGGTTACCGGGACCGGTGACCGGGCGACCGCGGCGGCCGTTGTCGAACAGGGCGTCGACGGCCTCCTGGAGCATGCGCTTCTCGTTGTTCACGATGATCTCGGGCGCACCGAGGTCGAGAAGGCGCTTCAGTCGGTTGTTCCGGTTGATCACACGGCGGTACAGGTCGTTCAGGTCGGAGGTCGCGAAGCGGCCACCGTCCAGCTGCACCATCGGGCGAAGGTCCGGCGGGATGACCGGGACGCAGTCGAGGACCATGCCCTTGGGGCTGTTGGAGGTCTGCAGGAAGGCAGACACGACCTTCAGCCGCTTCAGCGCACGGGTCTTCTTCTGGCCCTTGCCGGTACGGATGATCTCGCGGAGCTTCTCGGCCTCCTCGTCGAGGTCGAAGGACTCCAGGCGCTTCTGCAGCGCCGCGGCACCCATCGAGCCATCGAAGTACGTGCCGAAGCGGTCACGCAGCTCGCGGTAGAGGAGCTCGTCGCCCTCGAGGTCCTGGACCTTGAGGTTCTTGAACCGGGTCCACACCTCGTCGAGGCGGTCGATCTCGCGCTGCGCACGGTCGCGCAGCTGCTTCATCTCGCGCTCGGCGCCCTCGCGCACCTTGCGGCGCACGTCGGCCTTGGCGCCCTCGGCCTCCAGCTCGGCCAGGTCGGTCTCGAGCTTCTTGGCGCGGGCCTCCAGGTCGGCGTCCCGGCGGTTCTCGATCTGCTGACGCTCGACCGAGACGTGCGCCTCCAGGGAGGGCAGGTCGCGGGTACGGCGCTCCTCGTCGACGTACGTGATCATGTACGCCGCGAAGTAGATGACCTTCTCGAGGTCCTTGGGAGCCAGGTCGAGCAGGTAGCCCAGTCGGCTCGGGACACCCTTGAAGTACCAGATGTGCGTGACAGGCGCGGCCAGCTCGATGTGGCCCATCCGCTCACGACGCACCTTGGCGCGAGTCACCTCGACGCCGCAGCGCTCACAGATGATGCCCTTGAAGCGGACACGCTTGTACTTGCCGCAGTAGCACTCCCAGTCCCGGGTCGGACCGAAGATCTTCTCGCAGAAGAGTCCGTCCTTCTCGGGCTTGAGGGTGCGGTAGTTGATGGTCTCGGGCTTCTTGACCTCGCCGTGGCTCCACTGACGGATGTCGTCAGCGGTGGCCAGACCGATCCGGAGCTCATCGAAGAAGTTGACGTCGAGCACTATGCGTCAATCCCTCTCAGGGTTGTAAGTCTTGGGGTCTGAAACGGGGGCCTGGGGGTCGGCGGGGCCCTGTGGGTAAGGGCCCCGCCGGACTCCCGTCAGACCTCTTCGACGCTGCTCGGCTCGCGCCGGGACAGGTCGATGCCGAGCTCCTCCGCTGCGCGGAAGACGTCCTCGTCGGTGTCACGCATCTCGATGGACATACCGTCGCTGGACAGCACCTCCACGTTCAGGCAGAGCGACTGCATCTCCTTGATGAGCACCTTGAAGGACTCGGGGATGCCGGGCTCGGGGATGTTCTCGCCCTTGACGATGGCCTCGTAGACCTTCACGCGGCCGGTGACGTCGTCGGACTTGATGGTCAGCAGCTCCTGGAGGGCGTAAGCGGCGCCGTAAGCCTCCAGCGCCCACACCTCCATCTCGCCGAATCGCTGGCCACCGAACTGGGCCTTACCACCCAGCGGCTGCTGGGTGATCATGCTGTACGGACCGGTCGAGCGGGCGTGCAGCTTGTCGTCGACCAGGTGGTGCAGCTTCAGGATGTACATGTAGCCGACCGAGATCGGGTCCGGGAACGGCTCACCGCTACGGCCGTCGAACAGCCGCGCCTTACCGGTCGGGAGCACCATGCGCTCGCCGTCGCGGTTCGGGATGGTGTGCTGCAGCAGACCCGCGAGCTCGTCCTCGCGCGCACCGTCGAAGACGGGGGTCGCGACGTTCGTGCCCGGGTCGACCTGGTCGGCGCCGATCGCCTGGAGGCGCTGCGCCCACTCCTCCGCGAGGCCGGAGACGTCCCAGCCGCGGCTGGCGAGCCAGCCGAGGTGGATCTCCAGGACCTGTCCCGGGTTCATTCGGGACGGCACACCCAGCGGGTTCAGGATGATGTCGACCGGAGTTCCGTCCTCGAGGAACGGCATGTCCTCGATGGGCAGGATCTTCGAGATGACACCCTTGTTGCCGTGACGGCCGGCGAGCTTGTCACCGTCGGTGATCTTGCGCTTCTGCGCCACGTACACGCGCACCAGCTGGTTCACACCGGGGGGAAGCTCGTCGCCCTCCTCGCGGTCGAAGACGCGCACGCCGATGACCTTGCCGGTCTCGCCGTGCGGCACCTTCAGCGAGGTGTCACGGACCTCACGGGCCTTCTCACCGAAGATCGCGCGCAGCAGGCGCTCCTCCGGGGTCAGCTCGGTCTCACCCTTCGGGGTCACCTTGCCGACGAGGATGTCACCGGCGATGACCTCGGCACCGATGCGGATGATGCCGCGCTCGTCGAGGTCGGCGAGGACCTCCTCGGAGACGTTCGGGATGTCCCGGGTGATCTCCTCGGGGCCGAGCTTGGTGTCACGGGCGTCGACCTCGTGCTCCTCGATGTGGATCGAGGAGAGGACGTCGTCCTGCACGAGGCGCTGCGACAGGATGATCGCGTCCTCGTAGTTGTGACCCTCCCACGGCATGAACGCCACGAGCAGGTTCTTGCCGAGCGCCATCTCGCCGTTCTGGGTGGCCGGACCGTCGGCGAGGACCTGGCCCTCGATGATCCGGTCGCCCTCGAGGACGATGACCTTCTGGTTGACCGAGGTGCCCTGGTTGGAGCGGGCGAACTTGGCCAGGCGGTACGTGATGTACGTGCCGTCGTCGTTGGCGGTGGTGATGTAGTCCGCGGAGACCTCCTGGACCACACCCGCCTTCTCGGCCTTGACCACGTCGCCGGCGTCGACCGCGGAGCGGTACTCCATGCCGGTGCCGACGAGCGGGGCCTCGGACTTAATCAGCGGCACGGCCTGACGCATCATGTTCGCGCCCATGAGGGCACGGTTGGCGTCGTCGTGCTCGAGGAAGGGGATCATGGCGGTCGCGACCGACACCATCTGGCGCGGCGAGACGTCCATGTAGTCCACGTCGTCACCGGCGACGTAGTCGACCTCGCCGCCACGACGGCGGACCAGGACGCGGTTCTCGGCGAACCGCAGGTCGTCCGTGAGAGTGGCGTTGGCCTGCGCGATGACGAAGCGGTCCTCCTCGTCGGCCGTCAGGTAGTCCACCTCGTCGGTGACCTGACCGTCGACGACCTTGCGGTACGGCGTCTCCACGAAACCGAACGCGTTGACGCGGCCGTAGGAGGCGAGCGAACCGATCAGACCGATGTTCGGGCCTTCGGGCGTCTCGATGGGGCACATACGGCCGTAGTGAGACGGGTGCACGTCACGGACCTCGAAGCCGGCCCGCTCACGGGAGAGACCACCCGGGCCAAGCGCCGACAGACGGCGCTTGTGGGTGAGACCCGACAGCGGGTTGTTCTGGTCCATGAACTGCGACAGCTGGCTGGTGCCGAAGAACTCCTTGATGGAGGCGACGACCGGCCGGATGTTGATCAGGGTCTGGGGCGTGATCGCCTCGACGTCCTGGGTCGTCATGCGCTCACGGACGACGCGCTCCATACGAGCCAGACCCGTGCGGACCTGGTTCTGGATGAGCTCGCCGACGCTGCGCAGACGACGGTTGCCGAAGTGGTCGATGTCGTCGGTCTCGACGACGATCGTCTGACCGCTGTCCGCGACCGTCTCGGTCTCGCCCGCGTGCAGCTTGACCAGGTACTTGATCGTCGAGATGACGTCCTCGACGGTCAGGATGCCCGCGTCCAGCGGAGCGTCCGCACCCAGCTTCTTGTTGACCTTGTAGCGGCCGACCTTGGCGAGGTCGTAGCGCTTCGGGTTGAAGTACAGGTTCTCCAGAAGCGTCTGCGCGGCCTCGCGGGTCGGGGGCTCGCCCGGACGCAGCTTGCGGTAGATGTCGAGCAGCGCGTCGTCCTGGCCCTGGGTGTGGTCCTTCTCCAGGGTGGCGCGCATGGACTCGTACTCGCCGAACTCCTCCAGGATCTGCTCGGTCGTCCAACCGAGGGCCTTGAGGAGGACGGTCACGGACTGCTTGCGCTTACGGTCGATGCGCACACCGACCATGTCGCGCTTGTCGATCTCCATCTCCAGCCAGGCACCCCGGGACGGGATGATCTTGGCGGAGAAGATGTCCTTGTCGGACGTCTTGTCGATGCTGGAGTCGAAGTAGACACCGGGCGAACGGACCAGCTGCGACACCACGACACGCTCGGTGCCGTTGATGACGAAGGTGCCCTTGTTCGTCATGAGCGGGAAGTCGCCCATGAAGACCGTCTGGGACTTGATCTCACCGGTCTCGTTGTTGGTGAACTCCGCCGTCACGAAGAGCGGGGCGGCGTAGGTGAAGTCGCGCTCCTTGCACTCGTCGATCGAGTTCTTCGGCGGCTCGAAGCGGTGGTCGCGGAACGTCAGCGACATCGACCCGGAGAAGTCCTCGATCGGGGAGATCTCCTCGAAGATCTCCTCGAGGCCGGACTTGGTGGGGACGTCCTGACCGGACTCCAGAGCCTCCTCGACCCGACTCTGCCAGGCGGTGTTGCCGAGCAGCCAGTCAAAGCTCTCGGTCTGCAGCGCGAGCAGGTTGGGAACCTCGAGGGGCTCCTTGATCTTTGCAAAGGAGATGCGCAGCGGGGCGGTGCTGGCGCCGTTGTTCATATTCGCGGTCGAGGCGTTGCGCGAGGCGGCCAAGAGGGGGTCCTTCCGAGGGCTCGGACTCACTACGCGCGTACCGGCCCCTCACCGGCGCACAGAGACAGGTGTTTCCTTCACCGACCAAAGAATGGCCAGGTCAGGGACGGTCCGGTCATCGGTGCTCAAGCGAGGGCATGCCCCTGGTGACGGGCAGGGGACAGCTAACAGGCAGCGCAAAGGGTCAGTGTAGCCACTTGGCACACTGATGTCCAGTGCGGGTTTTTCGCGACCCTCGTTGTTCTCAACGCCCTCGGCATGCCTGCCCTCGATGCACGTTGATACTGCCCTCTTCGTCGCCGATCCATGCCTCGGATTCGGATCCTTGTGACGACGCGTCCTGAGAATTGCGCGCTGCGTGCGGTTCGTCAAGGCCCCCATGCCCGAACCAAGGACGGCCCGGAGACACGACGAAGATCACCATACCCCCCGCCGAAGCGGGCGCAAGGCAACCGTGGCCGCGCCCCCAGGAACGCCGAAGAGCGACCACCCGAATGGATGATCGCTCTTCGCTGCGACTGCGTTACAGCCTCAGCAGGCTGCTTTCAGCACGCGACGGTCGTTGCCGACCGCGAAGGTCTTACTTGACCTCGACGGAGGCGCCGGCGCCCTCGAGGGACTCCTTGGCCTTGTCCGCGGCCTCCTTGTTGACCTTCTCCAGAACCGGCTTCGGCGCACCGTCGACCAGGTCCTTGGCCTCCTTCAGGCCGAGGGAGGTGAGCTCACGCACGACCTTGATGACCTGGATCTTCTTGTCGCCGGCACCGGTGAGGATGACGTCGAACTCGTCCTTCTCCTCGGGGGCCTCGGCCGGGGCGGCCGGACCGGCCGGACCGGCAACGGCGACCGCGGCGGCGGCGGTGACGTCGAACTTCTCCTCGAACGCCTTGACGAACTCGGAGAGCTGGATCAGGGTCATGTTCTCGAACTCGGCGAGGAGCTCGTCCTGGGTGAGAGCCACGATGGCTTTCCTTCCACTAATTCGGCAGGTGCCGGATGTACATGTCTGGCGGGCGTACGTTCGGCCCGCTACGACCTCCGCCTCAGGCGGCGGCGGTCATCGTGCGAGCCGAGTTACTCGGCACCGCCCTGCTCGTCCTGCTTGGCACGAAGCGCGTCCACGGTGCGGACGAGCTTCGACGGGAGCGCCTGGAAGACCTGAGCAGCCTGGGTCTGCTTGCCCTTCAGGGCGCCCGCCAGCTTGGCGAGCAGAACCTCGCGGGACTCGAGGTCCGCAAGCTTCTTGATCTCGTCGGCGGACAGCGCCTTGCCGTCAAGGACACCGCCCTTGATGACGAGGTTCGGGTTGTCCTTGGCGAAGTCACGAAGACCCTTCGCCGACTCCACCGGGTCACCGGTGACGAAGGCGACCGCCGTCGGACCGTTGAACAGGTCGTCAAGCGTGTTGATCCCGGCCTCGTTGGCCGCAATCTTGGTCAGCGTGTTCTTCACCACGGCGTACTGGGCGTTCTCACCGAGCGAACGACGCAGCGTCTTGAGCTGCGCCACGGTGAGACCCCGGTACTCGGTCAGCACAGCGGCGTTCGAGCTGCGGAACTGCTCCGTCAGCTCGGCTACCGCGGCAGCCTTGTCGGGCCTTGCCATAGAGCGTCGGCCTCCTTCCGGGTGATGGGACCGCTCGGAAGGGGCTGGGGAAAACGAAACGCCCCGGCGCAGGCGCACGGGGCGTAGCTCAACCGGGCATTCGCAACGTGAGCAGCGAACTCCGGGAGCACTTCCACAGTCACCTGCGCGGGTCGTCCGCGGTTCAGCGGATCCTTCGGCCACCGCACCCTCTTGCGAGCGCACGGCAACGACCAGCGGTCTTTGGCTTCTGTAGGAGAGTACGGGACGCGGTCACCGTCAGGCAAATCGGCCCCTACGACCCTTCCTTCAGCAGCTCCTCAAGGTCAGCGGTGTCCCCCGCCGGGGGCTTCTCGACCGCGGCCTTCACGCCGTAGTCGCTGTAGTACGCGGTCTGGGTCAGCGACCCCGTGGCCGTACGACCCTTCTCGACCTTCTTGACCAGCAGGCCCCGGTCGTCGACCCATATGTCGACGGTCTGCGAGGTGGCGCCCGCGACCCGGACCGTGCCGGAGTAGCGCGTGGTGCGCGCGCCGCTCACCGTCTCCTCGCCGACCTCGCGCACGTCGCCGGCGGACATCAGCAGCTTCACCGAGGTGTGCGGGGCGGTGCCGCGCATCTGGTCGGCGAGATCGGCTCCCGAGCTGCCGGCGAGGCGCTCCAGGTCGTCGTAGGCGTACTTGATCCAGTGCTTGCCGTCGGTCTTCTCGGCGAACGCCTCGCCCATGCGCGCGTAGTAGGCGTCGGGGAGATAGCGGGCCTCCATCGACGTGGTGCCGAGGCGGCGCATCGCCTCGGCCGTCGTACCGCCCGTGTAGGTGATCGTCAGGGCGCCGGTGAGGCCGTCACTCCAGGCGAGGGTGCCCTGGGCCTTCATGGACAGCGTCGAGCCCACGGTGGTCGTGGACTTCACACGGGCCGAGGCGGCACGGTCGGTGGCGCGCTCGACGGTGCGCAGGGCGGCCGCCACCGCGGGAGCGGGCGTCGGACGGTCCTCCTCGGCACCGTCGGAGGACGTGCACGCGACGAGGGCCGTCAGAGCGGTCAGCGGCGCGATCCAGGACGCCGACCGGCGCCCCCTCGTGCTCGTCATTCGTCCCCCCTGTGCATTCCCGTGAAGGCACGTTAACCCAGGGCACCGACAAACGGCCGGGGAACGGGAACGGGCCCCGCACCCGGGAAGGGGTGCGGGGCCCGTCGTCGAGCCTGGTGAGCCGTTGGCTCAGACCGCGGCCGGGTCCTCCTCGACGAGGAGGTTGCGGGTGCGGTTCGGGTCGACCGGAATGCCGGGGCCCATCGTGGTGGTGATGGCGGCCTTCTTGATGTAGCGACCCTTGGCGGCGGACGGCTTCAGACGAAGGATCTCGTCCAGCGCGGCGCCGTAGTTCTCCACCAGCTTGGTGTCGTCGAAGGACGCCTTGCCGATGATGAAGTGCAGGTTCGAGTGCTTGTCGACGCGGAACTCGATCTTGCCGCCCTTGATCTCGGTCACGGCCTTGGCCACGTCCGGGGTCACGGTGCCGGTCTTCGGGTTCGGCATCAGACCACGCGGGCCGAGGACACGGCCGAGGCGGCCGACCTTGCCCATGAGGTCCGGGGTGGCGACGACGGCGTCGAAGTCCAGACGGCCCTTCGCGACCTCGTCGATCAGTTCGTCGGAGCCGACGATGTCGGCGCCCGCGGCCTCCGCGGCCGCAGCACGGTCACCGGTCGCGAAGACCAGGACCCGGGCGGTCTTGCCGGTGCCGTGCGGCAGGTTCACGGTGCCACGGACCATCTGGTCGGCCTTGCGCGGGTCGACACCCAGGCGGAAGGCGACCTCGACGGTGCCGTCGAACTTGGTCGTGGACGTCTCCTTGGCGAGACGGACGGCCTCGAGCGGGGCGTAGAGCTTCTCCCGGTCGACCTTGGCGTCCGCAGCGCGGAGAGACTTGCTGCGCTTGCTCACTACTGCTCCTGTGTTGTCTTAGGAGTTGTGGTCCGGGCCGAGCAGGCCCCGCCACTCACTTCTGCTGGGAAGGTTGAGGTCAGCCCTCGACCGTGATGCCCATGGAACGGGCGGTGCCGGCGATGATCTTCGCGGCGGCGTCCAGGTCGTTGGCGTTGAGGTCGGGCATCTTGGTGGTGGCGATCTCGCGGACCTGCGCCTCGGTGATCTTGGCGACCTTGGTCTTGTGCGGCTCGCCGGAGCCCTTCTCGACACCAGCAGCCTTGAGGATCATCTTCGCGGCCGGCGGGGTCTTGGTGATGAAGGTGAAGGAACGGTCCTCGTAGACCGTGATCTCCACCGGGATGACCCAACCGCGCTGCGACTCGGTCGCGGCGTTGTAGGCCTTGCAGAACTCCATGATGTTGACGCCGTGCTGACCCAGCGCGGGGCCGACCGGCGGAGCCGGGTTGGCCGCGCCGGCCTGGATCTGGAGCTTGATGAGCCCCGTGACCTTCTTCTTCTTGGGAGGCATGTGCTCTCTCTCCGGGTCTTAGTGAGAGTGTTCAGCCATCCAGTCCGGATCATCCGGATGGAGGCATACCGCACAACGATAACGGGTATCCATGCGCGGCCAAAAACCGAGCAGGTCAGAGCAGCTACGGGAGCCGATCTGACCTGGTCGGAAGCAGTGTGTCCAGAAGGAACCGAAGCAGCCCGGAAGGGGCTAGTTCTTCTGGATCTGGTCGAAGCTGAGCTCGACCGGCGTCTCGCGGCCGAAGATCTCGACGAGACCCTTGACCTTCTTCGAGTCGGCGTTGATCTCGTTGATCGTGGCCTGCAGCGTGGCGAACGGGCCGTCGGTGACGGTGACCGAGTCGCCGACCTCGAAGTCCAGCACCTGGACCTCGACCTTGCGCTGCGGAGCGGGCTTGCCCTCGGCCTCGGCGGCCTCGCGGGCGGCCTTCTCCTCGGCCTCCGGGGCGAGCATCTTGACGATCTCGTCCAGCGTCAGCGGGTACGGGTCGTAGGCGTTGCCCACGAAGCCGGTGACGCCGGGGGTGTTGCGGACGACACCCCAGGACTCGTTGGTCAGGTCCATGCGGACCAGGACGTAACCCGGCAGCTTGTTCTGCTTGATCGTCTTGCGGTCGCCGTTCTTGATCTGGACGACCTCTTCCTGCGGCACCTCGGCCTGGAAGATGTAGTCCTCGACGTTCAGCGAGACGGCGCGCTGCTCCAGGTTGGTCTTCACGCGGTTCTCGTAACCGGCGTAGGTGTGGATGACGTACCACTCGCCGGGCAGCGTGCGCAGCTCCTCGCGCAGGGCGGCGACGGGGTCGACCGGCTCGGTCTCCTCCTCGGCGGCCTCTTCCGCCTCCTCGCCGTCCTCGACGTGCAGCGCGGCCTCCTCGGCCGGCTCGCCCGCCTCGGCGTCGGCAGCCTCGACCTCGTCCAGGTCCGCGTCCGCGCCCTCGACGATGTCGAGCTCGTCTTCCACGGACTCGACACCCTGCCCGCTTGGCTCGACGGCGTCGTTCAGGTTCTGGTCAGACACGTGGCTGCTTCTTCCTGGATACATAGGGGTGGAACATGCGAAAAGGGGCGCCGGTAACCGCGGCGCCCTTCGCTCTTGGCTCAGCCGAAGACGTACTTGGCGGCGTGGTCGAGCCCATAGTCAATCACGGTCACCAGGCCGATCATGATGACGACGAAGATGATCACCACAGTGGTGTACGTCGTCAGCTGATTACGCGTCGGCCAGACGACCTTACGGAGTTCCGCGATGATCTGGCGGTAGAAAAGGGCCAGTCGCTTCAGCGGGCCCTTCTTGCCGCGCTTGCCACCCTTGCGGGTCTTCTTGGACTCCGGCGCCTCGTCCTGGGCATCAGGCATGTCGATGGAGCCCACGGCGTCCGTCACTCGTCCTCACCTGATTCCGGGTCGTGGCCGTGCCGCGCCCGGTCTGAGCCGCACGGCGGTGCGTTGCTGTACGTACATGCGCACACATCCTGGCGAAGGAGTGTGTAGCAGGGCCGGAGGGACTTGAACCCCCAACCGCTGGTTTTGGAGACCAGTGCTCTACCAATTGAGCTACGACCCTTTGTGTGTCCCCCAACGTACCGCATCCGGGCGAGTGCTCGCTGTGCACCGTTCGGCTGTGGACTGCTGAAGGCCAACGAGGTGTGAGTGTACGTGGTCCGGGGCGCGCCGTCGAACAGAAAGCGGCCGATGGGGGCTTGATACGCGAAAGATCGTCGGGCGAAGGGCCGCACGGCGAAGCAAGATCGCCCAGGCCGGGGGCCCGATCCGGACGGATGTTCAGCCGGTGTTCAGTCCGTGAAACCCGCGTGCCGGGCGCGTTTCCTGTCTGAAACGATGGGTCCCATGAGCGCTGCAACCCCACCCACCGAGCGCCGGGTCTCCGCCCGAGTCGGCGCGATCTCCGAGTCCGCCACCCTCGCCGTGGACGCCAAGGCCAAGGCCCTCAAGGCCGCCGGGCGTCCGGTGATCGGCTTCGGCGCCGGTGAGCCCGACTTCCCGACCCCGGACTACATCGTCGAGGCCGCCATCGAGGCCTGCAAGAACCCGAAGTACCACCGGTACACGCCGGCCGGCGGTCTGCCCGAGCTGAAGGCCGCGATCGCCGCGAAGACGCTGCGCGACTCCGGCTACGAGCCCGACGTCTCGCAGATCCTCGTCACCAACGGCGGCAAGCAGGCCATCTACGAGGCCTTCGCCGCGATCCTCGACCCGGGCGACGAGGTCATCGTCCCGGCGCCGTACTGGACGACGTACCCGGAGTCGATCCGCCTCGCGGGCGGTGTCCCGGTCGAGGTCGTCGCCGACGAGACCACCGGCTACCGCGTCTCCGTGGAGCAGCTGGAGGCGGCCCGCACCGAGAAGACGAAGGTCGTCCTCTTCGTGTCGCCGTCCAACCCGACCGGCGCCGTCTACACCGAGGCCGAGACCGAGGCGATCGGCCGCTGGGCCGTCGACAACGGTTTGTGGGTGCTGACGGACGAGATCTACGAGCACCTGGTCTACGGCGAGGCCGCCGCGGTCTCCCTGCCGGGGCTGTTCCCCGAGCTGCGCGACAAGTGCATCGTGGTCAACGGTGTCGCCAAGACGTACGCCATGACGGGCTGGCGGGTCGGCTGGGTCATCGGCCCGAAGGACGTCGTGAAGGCCGCGACCAACCTGCAGTCGCACGCGACGTCGAACGTCTCGAACGTGGCCCAGGTGGCCGCCCTTTCCGCCGTCTCCGGTGACCTGGACGCCGTCGCGAAGATGCGCGAGGCCTTCGACCGCCGCCGCAAGACGATCGTGCGGATGCTCAACGAGATCGACGGCGTGGTCTGCCCGGAGCCCGAGGGCGCCTTCTACGCGTACCCGTCGGTCAAGGCCCTCCTCGGCAAGGAGATCCGCGGCAAGCGCCCGCAGAGCAGCGTCGAACTGGCCGAGCTGATCCTGGAGGAGGCCGAGGTCGCGGTCGTCCCGGGTGAGGCCTTCGGCACGCCGGGCTACCTGCGGCTGTCGTACGCGCTCGGAGACGAGGACCTCGTCGAGGGCGTGAGCCGGATCCAGAAGCTGCTGGCGGAGGCCAGGGACTGACGTCCGCCTCGGAGCCCCGGGGTGGCCGCCACCGGATTTCCGGAGGCGGCCACCCCATTTGTTTGTGCGAGCAAGACCACGAAAGGGGAAACCGCTACCGGGACGGCGGACACGTACGGCAGGATCCTGGAATGGAGCGTGTACGTGATGTCTCTGAACTGCCGAAAGCCCATCTCCACCTGCACTTCACCGGCTCGATGCGACCGGCGACCCTGCTGGAACTGGCCGACAAGTACGGGGTGCGACTGCCCGAGGCGCTGACCGACGCGCTGACCGGCGGGGAGCCGCCGAAGCTGCGGGCGACGGACGAGCGCGGCTGGTTCCGCTTCCAGCGCCTGTACGACTCGGCGCGCTCGTGCCTGCGGGAGCCGGAGGACATCCAGCGGCTGGTCAAGGAGGCCGCGGAGGAGGACGTCAAGGACGGCTCCGGGTGGCTGGAGATCCAGGTCGACCCCACGTCGTACGCGCCCCGGCTGGGCGGTCTGATCCCGGCGCTGGAGGTCATCCTGGACGCGGTGGAGACGGCGTCGCGGGACACCGGTCTCGGAATGCGCGTCCTCGTGGCCGCGAACCGTATGAAGCATCCGCTGGACGCCCGCACCCTGGCGCGGCTCGCCGTGCGCTACGCCGATCGCGGCATCGTCGGCTTCGGGCTGTCGAACGACGAACGCCGGGGCATGGCGCGGGACTTCGACCGCGCCTTCCACATCGCCCGCGAGGGCGGCCTGCTGTCGGCCCCGCACGGCGGCGAGCTGACCGGCCCGTCCTCGGTCCGTGACTGCCTGGACGACCTGGACGCGAACCGGATCGGCCACGGAGTGCGGGCGGCCGAGGACCCGCGGCTGCTCAAGCGCCTCGCCGACAAGGGCGTGACGTGCGAGGTGTGCCCCGCGTCGAACGTCGCCCTCGGCGTCTACGAGAAGCCCGAGGACGTGCCGCTGCGCACGCTGTACGAGGCAGGCGTCCCGATGGCCCTCGGCGCCGACGATCCCCTGCTCTTCGGGTCGCGTCTCGCCGCCCAGTACGACATCGCTCGGCACCACCACGCCTTCACGGACGAGGAGTTGGCGGAACTGGCCCGGCAGTCGGTGCGCGCCTCGGCGGCGCCGGGGGACGTGAAGACGAAGCTGCTGGCAGGGGTGGACGACTGGCTCGCCTAGGCGCCGGGCGACCTCAGTCGGCGATGCCGGCGAGGAGGGTGCGGGCCAGCCGGGCGGCGAAGTCGTCCACCGGCGGCCGTACCGCCTCCCTGGTCGCGTCATAGGCGAACGCCCGCTGCGCGCAGGCACCCATCAGCAGCGACGCCGCCGCGAACGTGTCGGCGTCCGTGCGGACCCGGCCCCGCTCCTGCTCGGCCCGCAGATAGGTGTCGAGCTCCTGGATCGGTACGTGCGGACCCACTCCCATCTGCCGGATGGCGTCGTCGTGGCGTCGCTTCAGCTCGGTCTGCGCGTACAGCGACGCGGCGATCGGGAAGCTCTGCTCGTAGAACAGCGCGGCCTGGCGGGCGATCTCGGTGAGGTTCTCCTCCAGGGAGTGCCGGCCCGGCTCGGCGGCGAGGCTGCTGAGCAGGGGGCGCAGCGGGGGCAGACGCTCGGTGAGCACCTTGATGAAGAGCTCTTCCTTGCTGTCGAAGTGCTTGTACAGCGCCGCCTCGGAGCAGCCGGCCGCCCGCGCGATCTCCTTCGTCGTGGCCCGCGCCAGCCCGACCGAGAGCATCAGTTCGTGCGCGGCGTCGAGCAGGCGCACGCGGGTGGGTCGGTTTTCCATGGAACGTCCAATCGCCCTTGACGGGTGGGTGAGCACTTACTCACTCTAGAGGAGACAGGGGGTGAGTGAATACTCACCCACCGATCTGTCACTCATACAGGGCAGGCCTCATCCATACGGGAGACCCCATGAAGCTCACCGTCTTCGGTGCCACAGGAGGCACCGGCAAGGAGATCGTCCGCCAGGCGCTGGACGCCGGCCACGAGGTGACGGCCGTCGTACGGGACCCCGCGCGGTTCCCCGTCACCGGCGACCGGCTGGAGGTGTTCCGCGCGGACCTGACCGACCCGCGCGCGCTGCGGCCCGCCGTCGCCGGACGGGACGCGGTGCTCTCCGGGCTCGGCGCCCGCAGCCGCAAGGACGCCGGGATCGCGGCGCGTCTGACGCGTACGGTGCTCGCCGCTCTGGAGGCCGAGGGGGTGCGGCGGCTGGTGGTGGTGAGCGCGGCGCCGGTCGGCCCCGAGCCCGAGGGCGACGGGTTCGCCGACCGGGCGGTGCGCGGCATCGTCTCGGCCGTCCTCAAGGACATCTACACCGATCTGCGCGAGATGGAGACCGAGTTGGCGCGCAGCACCACGGAGTGGACGGCCGTACGGCCACCGCGCCTTCAGGACAAGCCGCTCACCGGCTCGTACCGGCAGGTCGTGGGCGGATTCCCGGTCAAGGGCCGCTTCCTGGGGCGCGCCGATGTGGCGCACGCCATGCTGGCGGCACTCGACGACCCGGCCACGGTCAAGCAGGGAGTGGGCGTCGCCTACTGAGACCGGCCGGGCGTGCGCGCGCTACAGGCTGACGCCGACCGTCACCGGCTCGTTCACCAGCGTGATGCCGAAGGTCTCCCGGACTCCGGCGACGACCTCGCGGGCGAGCGCGAGGAGATCCTCGGTGGTCGCCTCGCCACGGTTGGTGAGGGCCAGGGTGTGCTTGGTGGAGATGCGCGCGGGGCCGGTGCCGTACCCCTTGGTGAAGCCCGCCTTGTCGATGAGCCAGGCCGCGGAGGTCTTGGTGTGCCCCTCCCCCGCCGGGTAGGCGGGCGGCTCCACGCCGTCCCCGAGGTGTGCCTGCACGCGCGCGTGGAACGCGGCGAACTGCTCCTCGGTGAGGATCGGGTTGGTGAAGAAGGATCCGGCCGACCAGGTGTCGTGGTCCTCGGGGTCCAGGACCATGCCCTTCCCGGTACGGAGCTTCAGCACGGTCTCGCGAGCGGCGGCCAGCGGCACACGGTCGCCGACCTCGACGCCCAGGGCGCGGGCCGTCTCGGCGTACTTGACGGGTGCCGAGAGCCCGTCCGCGTCCTCCAGCTGGAAGCGGACGCGCAGGACGACATAGCGCTCGGGGTCGGCCTTGAAGCGGCTGTGGCGGTAGGAGAAGGCACAGTCGGCGTTCGGGATGACGACGGTCTCACCGGTCCGGCGGTCGTACGCGATCACCTCGGTGATCGTCGAGGAGACCTCCTGGCCGTAGGCGCCGACGTTCTGAATCGGCGTGGCGCCCGCGGAGCCCGGGATGCCGGCGAGGCACTCGATCCCGGCGAGCCCGGCCTCGACGGCGCGGGCGACGGCGTCGGTCCACACCTCGCCCGCCGCCAGTTCGAGCGTGCTGCCGTGCAGCTCGAAGCCCTTGGTCGCGATGACGAGTGCCGTGCCCGCGAAGCCCTTGTCGCCGATGACCAGGTTCGATCCCCCGCCGATGAGCAGCAGCGGGGTGCCGGCGGCGTCCGCCTCGCGCACGACGTCGATCACCTCGGCGTCGGTGGTGGCGGTGACCAGGCGGGTGGCGGGGCCGCCCAGCCGGAAGGTGGTCAGGGGGGCGAGGGGGGCGTCGTGGAGTTCCTGCACGCGCTCAAGACTACGAGACGGCACTGACAGCCCCGGCACCCGTGCGCGGCGCCGGGGCGGATGCGCGCGCCACGCGCGCGTGCCGTTCACGTCAGCCGCCGGAACACCTCCTCCCAGCCGAGCGGGAGCTCGTCGCTCGGCACCTGCCAGCCGGCGAACTTGGAATCCCGCATCTGGGCGGACAGGCCCTGCGAGGTCGGCGCATGGGTGCCGGAGCGGGCGAAGTCCTTCAGCGCGGCCGGCGACTCCCAGGCGGACAGGGTCCAGAAGGTCCGCTTGAAGGGCTGGGCCTTCAGGGAGGCTCCGTACGCCCCGGGCGCCCGGCGCACCTGCAGCCACACGCCCGGCGTGCGGGCGAGGAAGCGGAGCGCTCCCCAAAGGGTGCGGGTCTCGAAGCGGGAGGCGAAGACGTGAACCTCGGTGCCGGGCGGTGCCGGGTTGGGGACGGTCCAGGGAAGGGTGGGCATGACTGCTCCTCACGTTCCAGAGGTCGGTCGGGTCTCTTGCCGACGGGTCCGACGGGTCGTATCCGCCGGATCAGCCGGAAGCCGTCTCCAGCACGCGCTCCGGCGTCTGGTCGGCCGTGCTCGGGGCACCGGACCCCCGCCGGGCGGGGATGATCAGAGCCGCGATGCCGGCGAGCGCCACCACCGCGGCACCGGTGACCAGCGCGGGCCGCAGCCCGTCGACGAAGGTCTGGCCGGTCTCGTAGCCGCCCTGCGCGGAGAAGATCGACGCCAGGACGGCGATGCCGAGCGCGCCGCCGACCTCGCGCAGGGCGTTGTTGGCGCCGGAGGCGATGCCCTGCTCCGAGGCCCGGACGCTGGACATGACCAGGTTGGCGGCCGGCGCGAAGAACAGCGCCATGCCGACACCGCTGATGATCAGGCCGGGCAGCTGGGCCGCGTAGGAGACGTCGACGGTGACCACGGAGGCCAGGTAGGCGAGGCCGGCGGCCTGGAGGAACAGGCCGGTGGCCACGACGGGTCGGCCGCCGATGCGGTCGGACAGGATCCCGGCGATCGGCGCGACGAGCATCGGCATGCCGGTCCACGGCAGCATCCGCAGCCCCGCCTCGGTCGGCGAATAGCCGAGCACGCCCTGCATGTACTGGCTGAGCAGGAAGATCGACCCGAACATCCCGAGGAACATCAGCAAGCTCGCGGCGTTGATCCCGGAGAAGGCCCGGAAGCGGAACAGCCGCATCGGCAGCATCGGGTTCTTGGCCCGGGTGCTGTAGAGGACGAACCCGACGAGCAGCGCGCCTCCGGCGAACAGGCCGGTCAGGACCAGACGCCCGGTCCAGCCGTCGGCCGGTCCGCGCACCAGGCCGTACACGATTCCGAACAGGCCGCCGCTGGCGAGCAGGGTGCCGGGGATGTCGAGCCGGGCACCGGTGCCGTACGACTCGGCGAGGCGCAGTCGGGCGAGCGGCAGCAGGGCGATGCCCAGCGGAACGTTCAGCCAGAAGATCCACTGCCAGGAGATGTGCTCGGTGAGGCTGCCGCCGATGAGCGGCCCGGAGGCGACGGCGAGCCCGTTGACGGCGCCCCAGATGCCGTACACCATCCCGCGCTTGGCCGCGGGCACCGCCGCCGTCAGCAGGGTCAGCGTGAGCGGCATCATGATCGCCGCGCCCGCGCCCTGCACCGCGCGGGCGGCGATCAGGGAGTCGATGCCGGGTGCGAGGGCCGCGCCGGCGGACGCGAGGGTGAAGATCGATATGCCGACGAGGAAGAGCCGGCGGCGGCCGAAGCGGTCACCGAGCGCGGCGCCGAACATGAGTAGGACGGCGAAGGTGAGTGTGTACGCACTCACCGTCCACTCCAGGTCGTGCAGCGCCCCTCCCAGGTCCTCCCGGATGGAGGGCAGTGCGGTGGTGACGACGAGATTGTCGAGCGCGGCCATGAAGCCGGCGACGCTCGTGATGACGAGCGCCCATGCGGCCCCGCCCGGCCGGCCCTTCCGCGCGTTCGGTTCGGTGTGCTGTGACATGGCTCCCCCAGAGGTGCCGCGTTCTGGTTTTCTGACTACTTGATAGTTATTGCTCACTAACTTTTGCGGTCATGAAAAGGCGGAGTGAACCTCGCCACCCCACCCCTACGGCCGCTCCCCGCCGCGCTCCGCCAGGTTCATGCCCGCCCAGACCCGGTGCTGGGGCGGGAAACCCATGGCCACCAGGCAGTTGATCAGCATGCCGTACGCCATGAAGGTCGTCGTCTCGCCGACGTCCGCCCCCAGGGGCAGATGGACGGTGTCCCACAGGCGCGTCCAGCCGGCCCGCACGGCCTCGCCGAACTCGTGGTCGCCCTCCTGCTCGGCGGACGCCACGGCGAGGTACATCTGCATCTGCATCATCAGCCGCTCGGGCTCTTCCGAGACGACCTTCCGGTACGCCCCGCCCATGGCACGCAGGGCCTCTTCGCCGTGCAGCCCGTCGGAGGCTTCCGCGAACATCCGGATGGTGTCCTCGACGCAGCGCTCGGCCGCCGCCAGGAAGATCGCCTTCTTGCCCGGAAAGAGCCGGAAGAGATACGGCTGCGAGACACCGACCCGCTTGGCGATCGCCTCCGTGGACGTGCCGTAGTAGCCACCGCGGGCGAACTCGGTCATCGCCGCACGGACGACGCTCTCACGCCTCTCCTCAGCACTCATCCTGGCCATACGGCTAAGTTAGTACTCAATCACTAACTAGGTCAAGGGGATGCCGAGCGGGAATGGCCGAGCGGGAATGCGTAAGGGGCGCCCCACATGGAGAACGCCCCTTACCGCACGGCACGCGCGTGCCGTTCACGCGAGCTGTACGACCGCCCGCGACATGCCCAGGACCTTGCGGCCCTCGCTGAGCACGGTCAGGTCCACGCGGACCCTGTTGCCGTCGAGCAGGGCCGCGACCTTGCCGCTGACCTCGATCGTGGCGCCCAGGTCGTCGTTCGGCACGACGACGGGCTTGGTGAAGCGGACGCCGTACTCGACGACCGCCGCCGGGTCACCGGTCCAGTCGGTGACCACGCGGATCGCCTCGGCCATGGTGAACATGCCGTGCGCGATGACGTCCGGCAGCCCGACCTCCTTGGCGAACTTCTCGTTCCAGTGGATCGGGTTGAAGTCCCCGGACGCGCCCGCGTACTGGACGAGCGTGGCGCGGGTCACGGGGAAGCTCTGGGCGGGCAGTTCGGTGCCGACCTCGACGTCGCCGTAGGCAATCTTCGCCGTCATAGCCGCTCAGGCCTCCCCTTCTTCGGCGTCGGCCCCACGGGCCACGAGCTTCGTCCAGGCGGTCACGACGTGCTCGCCGGCCTCGTCGTGGACCTCGCCGCGGATGTCCACGATCTCGTTGCCCGCCATCGACTTGACGGCCTCGATGGTCGAGGTGACGGTCAGCCGGTCACCGGCGCGCACCGGGCGGGTGTAGGCGAACTTCTGGTCGCCGTGCACCACCCGGCTGTAGTCCAGGCCCAGCTGAGGGTCCTCGACGACCTGTCCCGCCGCCTTGAAGGTGATGGAGAAGACAAAGGTCGGCGGAGCGATCACATCCGGGTGACCGAGTGCCTTGGCGGCCTCCGGGTCGGTGTACGCCGGATTGGTGTCCCCCACGGCCTCCGCGAACTCACGGATCTTCTCCCGGCCCACCTCGTAGGCGTCGGTGGGCGGGTAGCTCCGCCCCACGAAGGACTGGTCGAGCGCCATGGCCCGGTACCTCCTGCTGTCTGCTGCGGTTGACCTGCTGGTCCCTGGCTGATTCACCCGGCTCGGCCGGAACCGACCGGTAACCCGGCCTGAAACGACGCGAGGCCGCCCCCGCAATCGGGGGGCGGCCTCGCGAACGAGCCTGATTTATCGCGTCTCGCGGTGCGCGGTGTGCGCATTGCAACGCGGGCAGTGCTTCTTCATCTCAAGACGGTCCGGGTTGTTACGCCGGTTCTTCTTGGTGATGTAGTTCCGCTCCTTGCACTCCACGCAGGCCAGCGTGATCTTCGGGCGGACGTCGGTGGCAGCCACGTGAGTGCTCCTTGACGAACGGATGGGATGATTTAACGCAAGAAAGAGTAGCCGATCGAAGGACCGACCCCGCAATCGGCTACTGTCAGTAGCGGTGACCGGACTTGAACCGGTGACACAGCGATTATGAGCCGCTTGCTCTACCGACTGAGCTACACCGCTGTGATGCGATCGGGCCCCGCCTCGCGACGGGAACCTCACACACCAGAGCCCCAAAACGGAATCGAACCGTTGACCTTCTCCTTACCATGGAGACGCTCTGCCGACTGAGCTATTGGGGCGAGCGATGAAGACATTACACGCTCAGCCGCCGTTCACCCAAATCCGTTTCGCGGCCCCGGCCTGCGGCCGTTCGGGCCGGGTACAGCCCCGCCTCGCAGGCCACCCCGGCACCGCGGAAGCGGCTCCCGTTCGGCGGACCACACCGGTACGACTATTGCGCTCCTGCGCGCCAAGGCGTGGCCGTCACCCTAGGCTCGACTCACTCTGCGTGATCTTGTCTCTGGAGCACGATGCCCGACAGCACCCCCCAGCCACCCCACTCGTCCTCCTCGTCGGGCTCGTCCGGACCGGCCGACCCGGGCGCTCTGCTGCTGTGCGGGGCGCGGCTCACGGACGGCCGGACCGTGGACGTACGGCTGGACGGCGGGCGCATTGAGGCGGTCGGCACCGCCGGGAGCCTCGCCGGGGGCGGCACGCGCGCGTGCGGCACGCGCGTGGACCTCGGCGGCTATCTGCTCCTTCCGGCCCCCGCCGAGCCGCACGCCCACGGCGACACCGCGCTCTCCGCCGACCAGGGCGGACCGGTCTCCTACGACTCCCATGAGGTCCAGCGCCGGGCCACCGAGGCCGCCCTGCTCCAGCTCGGGCACGGGGCGACCGCGCTGCGGGCACATGTGCGCGTGGGCGAGATCCAGGAGCTGAACGCCCTCACCGCCGTGCTCCAGGCGCGGCGTTCGCTGCGCGGGCTCACCGAGTTGACGACGGTGGCGATGCCCCGGCTGCTGACCGGCGTGGCCGGGGCGGACGGGCTCGCGATGCTGCGGGACGCGGTGAAGATGGGCGCGTCGGTCGTCGGCGGCTGCCCCGACCTCGACCCGGATCCGACGGGTTATGTGGAGGCGGTGCTGGAGGTCGCCTCCGAGCACGGCTGCCCGGTCGACCTGCACACCGACGCCACCGACCCGGCGCGTCTGTCCCGCCTCGCCGCGATGGCCGGCGGGCTGCGGCCCGGCGTGACGCTCGGCCCGTGCGGCGGCCTGGGCCACCTGCCCTCCCAGCTGGCCTCGCGCACCGCGGACCAGCTCGCCGCGGCCGGGGTGACGGTGGTGTGCCTGCCGCAGGGCGGCTGCGGGGGCGTGGAACGGCGGGCCACGGCGCCCGTACGGCTCCTGCGCTCCGCCGGCGTGCGCGTCGCCGCCGGCAGCGGCGCCCTGCGGGACGTGTCGAACCCGGTGGGCCGCGGGGACCCACTGGAGGCCGCCTACCTGCTGTCCTCACGCCACGGACTGCGCCCCGAGGACGCGTACGACTGCGTCAGCGGGTCGGCGCGGGCCGCGCTGGGGCTGCCCGAGGTGCGGGTGGAGGCGGGCTTCCCGGCGGAGCTGCTGGCGGTTCGCGGGGACCGGCTGGCGGGGGCGCTGTCCCTGGCGTACAGCCGGATCGTGGTGCATCGGGGGCGTGTGGTGGCGCGGACGAGCGCGGTGCGGGAGTACTGCAACTCGGCGGTGGCCACGGAGTTGGGGTTGCCCCGGCAGGGGCGCGGGGAGCCGTCGTGAGCCCGTTGCGCCGGGCGCACATGACGGCGCAAGCACCCGGCGTACACGCGTAGGGAGCCCGCCCCCAGAGGCGTGAGGCGTGGCTGAAGTCGTGCGGCGGTTGCGGCTGTCCGGGCGTACGGTCGGAAACATGCGCATTGTCATCGCTGGTGGACATGGTCAGATCGCGCTGCGGCTGGAGAAGCTGCTCGCCGCGCGCGGAAACGAGGTCGCGGGGATCATCCGCAAGGCAGAACAGGGCGACGACCTGCGACAGGCCGGCGCCGAACCCATCGTGCTGGACCTGGAGTCGGCCTCGGTCGAGGAGGTCGCGGCCCATCTCCAGGGCGCGGACGCGGCGGTCTTCGCGGCCGGCGCGGGGCCGGGCAGCGGAACGGACCGCAAGGACACGGTGGACAAGGGCGCGGCCGTCCTGTTCGCGGACGCGGCGGTCCGGGCGGGCGTACGGCGCTTCCTCATCGTGTCGTCGATGGGCGCCGACTCGCGGCACGAGGGCGACGAGATCTTCGACGTCTACCTGCGCGCCAAGGGTGCGGCCGACGACTACGTGCGCGGCCTGGACGCCCTGGACTGGACGATCCTGCGGCCCGGCATGCTGACGAACGACGCCGGCACCGGCCAGGTACGGCTGGAGGCCCACACCGGCCGCGGCCCGATCCCGCGCGACGACGTGGCCGCCGTACTGGCGGAGTTGCTCGAAACCCCGGCGACGGCCGGCCTGACCCTCGAACTGATCAGCGGCTCGGCCCCCGTGTCGGTGGCCGTGAAGTCGGTGGCGGGGAACTGAGGATGGGCTGAAGGCGGGCGATCCGGGCTGCCCGGCGCGAGGCCGGGGCTCAGCCGGAGGGGCTCAGATCCGCGATGCCCCCTGGCCGTCGGAGCCGCCCTCGACGCCGCCGGGGCGGCCAGGCGGGGCTCGCGAGGCTCAGAACAGCGGAAGCTGACCGGGGAACTCGGGCACGGCATACCCGTCCAACGCGGGCTGTGCCGCCCCGAGTTGCGCCAGGCGCCGTGATCCCGGACACGACACGAGCTCCCCGCTCTCCCGCGCACCCGGCGGGTCGTGCCGTGCGAACCGACCGGCGACGACGGCGATCTCCCGCCGACACTCGGGGCAACTTCTGCCACGCGCACTCATGGGGCCAGTGTGCCCCGCGCCCCGGCCACGACGCGGGAACGCGAAAACCCCTCCGCTCTACGTTTCCGTAGAGCGGAGGGGTTTTCCCGAAGTGGCGGCGCCAGGATTCGAACCTGGGAAGGCTGAGCCGGCAGATTTACAGTCTGCTCCCTTTGGCCGCTCGGGCACACCGCCGGGGTTGCTGCCGTTCGAACCGCTCTTCGGCGGTGCTCCCTGGCAACGACGTAAACAATACCCGATGTGGAGGGGTGCTTCGCCACCCGATTGATCGCCTCCCGGGGGACCAGGGGTGGCTAGGCTTGTCCGGATGCGAACCGGGGCCTGCCCCGGGCTCGGCGGCCTCCCCCACGCCCGCCGACACGCACCCCACACGCACCCCGATACAAGGAGCCACAGGACATGGCCGACTCCAGTTTCGACATCGTCTCGAAGGTCGAGCGGCAGGAGGTCGACAACGCCCTCAACCAGGCCGCCAAGGAGATCTCGCAGCGCTACGACTTCAAGGGCGTGGGTGCCTCGATCTCGTGGTCCGGTGAAAAGATCCTGATGGAGGCGAACTCCGAGGACCGGGTCAATGCTGTCCTCGACGTCTTCCAGTCCAAGCTGATCAAGCGCGGCATCTCGCTGAAGGCCCTGGACGCGGGCGAGCCCCAGCTTTCGGGCAAGGAGTACAAGATCTTCGCGTCCATCGAGGAGGGCATCTCCCAGGAGAACGCGAAGAAGGTGGCGAAGATCATCCGTGACGAGGGCCCCAAGGGTGTGAAGGCCCAGGTCCAGGGCGACGAGCTGCGGGTCAGCTCCAAGAGCCGGGACGACCTCCAGGCCGTGATCGCCCTCCTGAAGGGCAAGGACTTCGACTTCGCGCTGCAGTTCGTGAACTACCGCTAGTCCACCGATTCAGAGGTCGACCGATCCAGAAGACGAGCGATCAGAGGTACGAGGAAGGGTGGGCGCCCCCAGGAGGGGTGCCCACCCTTCTCGCCTGCTGGCTGCGGTCCGGAGGGGTGTGTCTCGCCGAGTCCTGCCTCGGTCCTCACTCAGGTCTCGTGCGGATCTCGCTCAGCTGCGGGAGTGGCCGAAAAAGATGCGGTAGGCGATCAGGAGCACAAGGGAGCCGCCGATCGCCGAGGCCCATGTCGCGCCGTCGTAGAAGTCCTTGGTGATCGGGTGGTCCAGCCAGCGCGCCGAGATCCAGCCGCCGATGAACGCGCCCGCCACGCCGATGAGCGTCGTGCCGATGAAGCCGCCCGGGTCGCGGCCCGGCAGCAGGAACTTGGCGATGGCTCCGGCCAACAGCCCCAGAATGATCCAGCTGATGATCGTCATGCCCTGAACCTGCCCCTCCGCTCTGTGCCCTCACTGTTCCGGCACTGTGATTTCGGGCGCGTTTGTTCGTGTTCTGTTGATGAACAGGACGTCATGGAGGCGCTGTCCGGTTGCAGCGATCAGTAGGGTTCCCGCCATGACAGCCTCCAACGCCGGCGCCGCCTCCCCCGAACTGCGGCGCACCCTGGGGGTCGGGGACGCCGTGGTGATCGGGCTCGGCTCGATGATCGGGGCAGGCATCTTCGCCGCACTCGGCCCCGCTGCGCGCGCGGCCGGGTCCGGGTTGCTGCTCGGGCTGGCGGTCGCCGCCGTGGTCGCCTACTGCAACGCCACGTCCTCGGCACGCCTGGCCGCCCTGTATCCGGCCTCGGGCGGCACGTACGTCTACGGTCGCGAGCGGCTCGGGGAGTTCTGGGGCTATCTCGCGGGCTGGTCGTTCGTGGTCGGCAAGACGGCCTCCTGTGCGGCGATGGCGCTCACCGTGGGCACCTACGTGTGGCCGGAGCAGGCGCACGCGGTGGCGGTCGCGGCCGTGGTGGCGCTGACCGCGGTGAACTACGGCGGCGTCCAGAAGTCCGCCTGGCTGACGCGGGCGATCGTGGCGGTGGTCCTGGCCGTCCTCGCTTGTGTGGTGGTCGTGTGCCTCGGCTCCGGGGAGTCCGACGCCGCTCGTCTCGACGTCGGGACCTCGGGCGGCGTGGGCGGTGTGCTTCAGGCGGCGGGGCTGCTGTTCTTCGCGTTCGCCGGGTACGCGCGGATCGCGACCCTCGGCGAGGAGGTGCGGGACCCTGCGCGCACGATCCCCCGGGCGATTCCGCTGGCCCTGGGCATCGCGCTGGCGGTGTACGCGTGTGTGGCGGTCGCGGTCCTTTCTGTTCTGGGGTCGGACGGGCTCGGGGATGCGAGCGCCCCGCTCGCCGACGCGGTACGGGCGGCGGGCGTGCCGGGACTGGTGCCCGTGGTGCGAGTGGGTGCGGCCGTCGCCGCGCTCGGCTCGCTGCTCGCCCTGATCCTGGGCGTCTCGCGGACGACGCTGGCCATGGCCCGCGACCGGCATCTGCCCGGCGCCCTGGCAGCCGTGCATCCACGTTTCCAGGTGCCCCACCGGGCCGAACTCGCCGTGGGCGCGGTGGTGGCCGTCCTGGCCGCCACGGTGGACGTACGAGGCGCGATCGGGTTCTCCTCCTTCGGTGTGCTGGCGTACTACGCGGTCGCCAACGCCTCGGCCTGGACGCTCAACTCGACGCCGGCCTCACGCATCGTGCCGGCGGTGGGACTTCTCGGGTGCGTGGTGCTGGCGTTCTCCCTTCCGGGGATCTCGGTCGTCGTCGGTGCGGGTGTACTGGCGGTGGGCGTGGTCGCGTATGGCGTACGGCGGTGGGGGCGGCTCGGCGGGGAGGGCGGGGGCAGTAGGTAGGGCAGGGCGTGCGGGGCTCTGGATGGGGCGCTGGCCAACTGGACGACGGTCGAAGTCTTCCCCTTGCCCGGAGCCGACCGACTGGACGCTGGTCGGCCCACCCCCGACCCCGATCCGCCGCCTCTCAGGACGCGCGCGTCGCCGCCGTGCGTATGCGGAAGTCGGCCCAGGGGGCCATCTCCGCTTCCTCGTTCGTCTCCTCGTACCAGCCCCGGCCGTCGACCCACGCGCCCAGCCAGTCCGTGAGGCTCGGTGCGTCCACGTACCAGGCGTGCTCGGCGTCGTCGGCGTTCGGTTCGAAGAGCAGGACGGGGGCCTGGGGCTCGCGGCAGTCGACGCAGGCGTACATGGCGCAGCCCCAGTGGGATATCGGCAGGACTTCCTCGGGCCAGGGCCAGTCGGGGTTCTTGCGGGTGCTCTCGCGGTTGGCGAGGTACTGGGTTACGGCGGCGGGCTCGCCGGCCGGAGGGCTGTCGAGGAGGGGCAACAGGCCGTATTCCGGTCCGAATCCGCCGTCCCCTATCTGCAGGTAGAGGTCGGCGAGCAGCGGGGGCAGGCGGAAGCCGAGAACGGCCTCGGCACGGGCCAAGGTGGCCTCGTCCAAGGGCTCGGGGAGTGAAGTCCAGCCCCACGGCCGGGTGTTGCGCGCCTTGTCCGCCACCCTCGTCAGCAACTGCTCGATCTCGGTCATGCGTTCATGATGCAAGCCGCCACTGACAATCGTCCGGGCCTGTGGACAACCGCCGGGTTGTGGAAAACCCGTGACCGGAAAGCGGCCTGAACGCTCTTCTCCCGCTCGCTTACCAGCGCTCTCCGAACGGCTGTTCCGTCGGCACGATTTCGCGGCCGAGCGGGAAGAGCGAGACCGGGATCAGCTTGAAGTTGGCGATGCCGAACGGGATGCCGATGATCGTGACGCAGAGCGCGAGGCCGGTGACGATGTGGCCGATGGCCAGCCACCAGCCGGCGAGGACCAGCCACAGCACGTTGCCGACGCAGGAGGGGGCTCCGGCGTCGCGTCGCTCGATCGTCGTGTACCCGAAGGGCCACAGGGCGTAGACGCCGATGCGGAAGGCCGCGATGCCGAACGGGATCCCGATGATGGTGATGCACAGCACCAGGCCCGCCAGCACATAGGCCAGGAACAGCCAGAAGCCGCTCAGGACGAGCCAGATGACGTTCAGGATCGTTTTCACTGGGGACCTGCCATCCTCTCGAGCCGGGCAATACGCTCCGCCATCGGCGGGTGGGTGGAGAACATCCTGGAGAACCCCTGACCCGGCCGGAACGGGTTCGCGATCATCATGTGGCTGGCGGTCTCGATGCGCGGCTCGGGCGGCAGCGGCAGCTGCTTGGTGCCGGCGTCGAGCTTGCGCAGGGCGCTGGCGAGGGCAGCCGGGTCGCCGGTGAGCTGGGCGCCGGACGCGTCCGCCTCGTACTCTCTGGACCGGCTGATCGCCAGCTGGATGAGCGTGGCGGCGAGCGGCCCGAGGATCATGATCAGCAGCAGGCCGAGGATTCCGGGGCCGTCGTCGTCATCGGACCGGCCGATGGGGATCAGCCAGGCGAAGTTGACCAGGAACATGATCACCGACGCGAGGGCGCCGGCGACCGACGAGATCAGGATGTCGCGGTTGTAGACGTGGCTCAACTCGTGGCCGATGACACCGCGCAGCTCGCGCTCGTCGAGGATGCGCAGGATTCCGTCGGTGCAGCACACGGCGGCGTTGCGCGGGTTGCGGCCCGTCGCGAAGGCGTTCGGCGCCTCCGTCGGGGAGATGTAGAGCCGCGGCATCGGCTGGCGGGCCTGGGTGGAGAGCTCGCGGACCATGCGGTAGAGCCCCGGTGCCTCGAACTCGCTGACCGGACGGGCACGCATCGCGCGTAGCGCCAGCTTGTCGCTGTTCCAGTACGCGTACGCGTTTGTGCCCAGCGCGATCACCACCGCGACGACGAGCCCCATGCGGCCGAAGAAGCTGCCGATGACGATGATGATTGCGGACAGTCCCCCGAGGAGGACTGCGGTCCTGAGCCCGTTGTGCCGGCGGTGCACGGTACGCCCTCCAAGTGGTGCGGCAGGGGAACCCTTTGCTGGTCGAATCTCCGATGCCACTGGTGCCGTCCTGTCACGTCCAGTGGACCCTTCTGTACTGGTCAACGCCAGGCGAGGGCCGCGGGTTCCCTGGTGCGTACGGCGGCGGGCGTGGGCCGTACGAGTGAACACGCCCGCGCGCGCATCGGGCGCGGTCGTCCCACGCGCGCGTATGGGCGGCCCGTCGGGGCTCGGAAGAGCCGGCGCTCGGACCGCCCCGAGGGGTTCAGAAGAGCCCGGTGTCGGCGAAACGCAGGATCAGCTGAGGGGCCCCGGACAGGACGATGCCCACGACTCCGGTGAGCGCCACCGCGGCGGTGAGCGGCGCGGGCGCGAGGTGCCTGACGGGCTCGCCCTCGGGGGCGCGGAACAGCAGGGCCGTCCACTGCAGGTAGTAGAACAGCGCGATCACGACGTTGACCGCCATGATCACGGCGAGCCAGCCGAGACCCGCGTCGACGGCGGCGGAGAAGACGGTGACCTTGGCGAAGAGGCCGATGATGCCCGGCGGGAGGCCGGCGAGGCAGAGCAGGAAGAAGGCCAGGATCAGGGCGGACAGGGGGTTGCGCGCGTACAGGCCCCGGTAGTCGCTGATGCGGTTGAGGGGCCGCGTACGGCCGACGAGCGCGGCCACCGCGAAGGCGCCGAGGTTCACGGCGGCGTACATGAGGGCGTAGGCGACGGTGGAGCCGATGGAGCGCTCGGCGTCGTCGGAGTACGCGGCGGCGGCGATCGGCACCAGGAGGTAGCCGGCCTGTCCGACGGAGGACCAGGCGAGCAGGCGTACCGCGCTGTACGCGCGCGTGGCCTGCTGCCGCAGGGCGCCGACGTTGCCGACGGTCATGGTGAGGGCGGCCAGCGCGGCCATGGCCGGGCCCCAGACGTCGGCGTACGACGGCAGGGCGATGACCGTGACGAGGATCAGGCCGGTGAAGCCGACGGCCTTGCCGACGACCGACAGATAGGCGGCGACCGGCAGCGGCGACCCTACGTAGGTGTCGGGCACCCAGAAGTGGAAGGGCACGGCGGCGGTCTTGAAGGCGAAGCCGACCAGGGTGAGGACGACTCCGGTCTGGGTGAGGGTCTGGAGCTGTCCGTCGACGTTCTGGACGCGGTCGGCGATCTGCGTGAGGTAGAGGGTGCCGGTGGAGGCGTACACGAAGCTGATGCCCATGAGGCTGACCGCGGTCGCGGTGACCGAGGACAGGAAGAACTTCAGTGCCGCTTCGGAGGACTTCCGGTCGCCGTGCCGCAGGCCGACGAGGGCGAAGGCGGGCAGTGAGGCGACTTCAAGGGCGACGATGAGGGTCGCGAGGTCCCGGGAGGCCGGCAGCAGGGCGGCTCCGGCGGCGGAGGAGAGCAGCAGGAACCAGAACTCTCCTTCGGGGAGTCGCTTGTCGGCGTCCTTCAGAGCGGTGACCGACAGAAGGGCGGCGAGGAGGGCGCCGCCGAGGACCAGAAACTGGATGACGAGGGTGAAGCGGTCGGCCGTGTAGCTGCACTGGCCGGCGTCGCCCGCCAGGCAGAAGGTGGAGCGGTCGCCGTCCAGGAGGGGCAGCAGCAGAAGGGTGGAGGCGGCCAGCCCGGCCACGGACGTCCAGCCGAGCACCGCCTTCCTGTGCTCCGCGAGGGACAGGTCGGCGACCAGGACGACGAGTCCGACGGCCGCCGCGATGGTGGGCGGCGCGATCGCGAGCCAGTCGACGGACTGGACGAGGTTCGCGGCCTGCGGCTGGGCCAGGGCGCTCATCGGGTGCCTCCTGCGAGGAGCTGCTGCACGGCCGGGTCGGTCAGGCCGAGGAGGGTCTTCGGCCAGAGTCCGGCGACGACGGTGAGGGCGACGAGCGGGGTCCAGGCCGCGAACTCGTAGCTCTGGACGTCGGCGAGCTTCGGGGCGTCCTGCGGTGCGGCGCCCATGCAGACGCGGCGGACCACGACGAGCAGGTACGCGGCGGTGAGCAGGGTGCCGAAGGCGCCGATCGCCATGAAGGTGAGGAAGGCCGGGCGGCTGAGCTCGGGAGCGGGGTCGAACGCGCCGAACAGCGCGAGCATCTCGCCCCAGAACCCGGCGAGACCCGGCAGGCCGAAGGAGGCGACCGCGGCGAAGGCGAGGAGCCCGCCGAAGCGCGGGGCCTTCCCGTAGAGGGCCGCGCCGGTCTCCTCGGCGAGGGTGTCGAGGTCGGTGGTGCCGGTACGGTCCTTCAGCGCGCCGACCAGGAAGAAGAGCAGGCCGGTGATGAGGCCGTGGGCGATGTTGGCGAACAGGGCGCCGTTCACGCCGGTCGGGGTCATCGTGGCGATGCCGAGCAGCACGAAGCCCATGTGGCCGACGGAGGAATAGGCGATCAGACGCTTGAGGTCGCCCTTCGCGCCCCGCTTGGCGAGGGCCAGGCAGGCCAGGGATCCGTAGATGATCCCCACGACGGCGAAGGCGGCGAGGTAGGGCGCGAAGTCGGCGAAGCCGTCGGGGGCGATCGGCAGCAGGATGCGGACGAACCCGTACGTGCCCATCTTCAGCAGGACGCCGGCCAGCAGTACCGAGCCGACGGTCGGGGCGGCGGTGTGGGCGTCGGGCAGCCAGCTGTGCAGCGGCCACATCGGGGTCTTGACCGCGAGCCCGAGTCCGATCGCCAGAACGGCGATGACCTGCACGGATGCGGTCAGTGACCGGCCGTTGTCAGTGGCGAGTGCCACCATGTCGAATGTGCCCGCCTTGATTCCGATCAGGAGCAGGCCGAGCAGCATGACCACGGAGCCGAGCAGCGTGTAGAGGATGAATTTCCAGGCGGCCGCCGCCCGGCCCTCGCCGCCCCAGCGGGCGATGAGGAAGTACATCGGGATCAGGACCATCTCGAAAGCGAGAAAGAAGAGCAGCAGGTCGAGGACGGCGAAGGTGGCGAGGGTGCCGGACTCCAGGACGAGCAGCAGTGCGACGAACGCCTTCGGGGTCGGGCCCGCGGGCATCTTGAAGTACGAGTAGAGCGCGCAGAGGAAGGTCAGCAGCGCGGTCAGGACCAGGAGGGGGAGGGAAATGCCGTCGACGCCGAGGTGGATGCGCACGTCGAGTGCGGGGATCCAGCTGATGTCCGTACTGGCCTGCATCTTCGACGGCTGGTCGTGGTCGAAGCCGAGCGCGAGGACGATCGCGGCGATGAGGACGGCGCAGGTGATGGTGACACCGTGCCGGAGCACCGCCTGCTCGGGCGACTTCCCCTTCAGCCCGGGCGGAGCGGGCAGGAGAGCGGCGGCCGCGCCGAGAAGCGGGCCGACGACGACGAACGCCAGAAGGAACTGCATCACGGACTCGTTGATATCGATCACGCCTGCTCACGCTCCCGTGGCGACGAGGACGGCGGCGACCGCGAGGACGACGGTGCCGGCGAGCAGCGCGCTCACATAGGTCTGCACATTGCCGGTCTGGGCACGCCGTACGGCGACGCCGAGCCAGCGGGGTAGGGCGCCCGCGCCGCGTACGTAGGTGTCGACGACCTCTCGGTCGAGGAACCGGACGAGACTCGCGCCGGCCTGGACCGGGCGGACGAACAACGACCGGTACACGGCGTCGAGATGGAAGCCGACGGCCGCGTGGCGGTGCAGCGGACCGAGCAGCAGGCGGCCGGGGTCGGCGGGGTCGGGTGCGTAGGCCACTCCCCCGTACACGGGTGCGTGACTGGCGATGGCCTCGGCCTCGACGAGCCCCGCGTCCCCTTCCGGGTGGGCCGCGACCGCACCCAGCGGGACACGGGCCGCGAGCGAGGTGGTGTGGCGCCAGGCCGCGTAGGTGACGATGCCGCCGACGAGGGCCACGCCCGTGCCGAGGACGGAGGTGGTGAGCGTCGGGGCGAGGTCGCGGCCGTCGAACCAGTCGGGCAGTACGCGGTAGGCGAGCGCGCCGACGGCGAGGGACGGCACGGCGAGCACCCACAGCACCACGGTCATGGTCAGCGGCTGCCTGCCGTGGTCGGGAGCTTCGGCGCCCCGGCCGCGGAAGGCGAGCAGCCACAGCCGCATCGCGTAGGCGGCGGTGAGCAGGGCCGTGAGCAGGCCGGCGACGAGCACGAGCCAGCCCGCCGCGCCGGGTGCGTGCTCGGTGTGGCCGGTGGCGACGTGCTCGGCGGCGCCGAGGACGGACTCCTTGGAGAAGAAGCCGCTGAACGGCGGGATCGCGGCGAGCGCGAGGAGCGCCACGGTCATCGTCCAGAAGGCGTCGGGGACGCGGTCGCGCAGGTGGCTCATGCGGGACATGGCGGCCAGCGAGTTGGTGCCGGAGGCGTGGATGATCACGCCGGCCGCGAGGAACAGCAGCGCTTTGAAGGCGCCGTGGGACAGGAGGTGGAAGACGGCGGCACCGCGGTCGGCGACGGCGAGGGCGCCGGTCATGTAGCCGAGCTGGCCGATCGTCGAGTAGGCGAGGACGCGCTTGATGTCGTCCTGGGCGAGCGCGGCGAGACCGGAGCCGATCATCGTGATCGCGGCCATCACGGCGAGGACGATCATCGCGGCCTGGGAGGCCTCGAACACCGGAAGGAGTCGGGCGACGAAGTAGACACCGGCGGCGACCATCGTCGCGGCGTGGATCAGCGCGGAGACGGGAGTCGGGCCCGCCATCGCGTCGGGGAGCCAGGTGTGGAGCGGGAACTGCGCCGACTTGCCGGCCACGCCCGCGAGCAGCAGCAGGGCGATCAGGGTCGGGTTGTCGAGTCCGCCGTCCGCGACCGTGTCGAGGATCTTCGTGATGCGGAAGGAGCCGGCGTCGGTGGCCAGCGCGAACAGGCCGATGAGGAAGGGGACGTCACCGAGCTTGGTCACCAGGAAGGCCTTGATGGAGGCGGCGCGGGCCTCCGGGGTCTCCCAGTAGTGGCCGACCAGGAAGTACGAGCAGATGCCCATGATCTCCCAGCCGACCAGCAACACCATCAGGTCGCCGGAGTAGACGACGAGCAGCATCGCGGAGGTGAACAGGGAGACGAGCGCGGCGTAGGAGGGGTAGCGCGGGTCGTCGCGCAGGTAGCCGGTCGAGTAGATCTGCACGCAGGTGGCGACCAGGCCCACGAGTACGGCGACCAGTGCGGCGAAGCCGTCGATGTAGAGGGCGAGTTCGATCGGGATCGAACCGGTGGGCGTGAGCTCGGTGGCGGCGTTGATCGCCTGGTCACCGCCCTGGCGCACGGCGAGGACCGCCGCGAGCACGAGAGACGTCAGTGTCGGCAGGACGGCGAGGGGGCGGACGAAGCCGGGGGCGGTGCGGCCGAGGAGCAGGCCGGCCGCGGCGCCGAGGAAGGGAAGGAGGGGGACGAGTACGGCGAGGGTGGTCGTGGTCACGCGGTGGCCTCAGCCTTCTCGCCCTGCGCGGCCGTGCGGGCGTCGCGGTCGGGGCCGTCGGGGCCGTCGGGTTCGTGGCTCTCGGCGGTGTCGCGGAGCTTGTCGATGTCCGAGGTGCCGCGGTTGCGATGGACGGCGAGGACGATCGCCAGGCCGATGCCGATCTCGGCGGCGGCGATGGTGATCGTGAACAGGGTCAGCGCCTGACCGGAGTGCAGGGTCTCCTCGGCGGCCTTGCTGAGCCAGACGTCGAAGGCGACCAGGTTGAGGTTGACGGCGTTGAGCATCAGCTCGACCGACATCAGGACCAGGATCGCGTTGCGGCGGGCGAGGACGCCGTACAGGCCGGTGCAGAAGAGGAGGGCGGAGAGTACGGCGGGATAGGCGAGATGCATCAGCGCGTCTCCTTCTCGCTCGGGGCGCCGGGCTCGGGGGCGGTCTCCTTCGCCTTGCGGGACAGGACGATCGCGCCGACCAGGGCGGCGAGGAGGAGGACGGAGAGGGCCTCGAAGGGGAGGACCCAGTTCTGGAAGAGGCTCTCGCCGGTGGCCCGGGTGGAGCCGGCGGCGGGGCCGTCGAGGTCGATCCAGGTCGTGCGGAAGGCGTCGACGACCACCCAGACCAGGGTGGCCGCGGCGACGACGGCCACGGCGAGGGCGACCCAGCGGTTGCCGGAGTCGGCGTCCGGGGATCGGCCGATGGGGGCCCTGGTGAGCATCAGACCGAAGAGCAGGAGGACGACGACCGAACCGACGTAGATGAGGACCTGCACCCAGGCGATGAACTCCGCGGTGAGCAGGAGGTACTCGACGGCGAGGCCGCCGAGCGTGACCACCAGCCACAGAGCGGCGTGCACCAGCTGCCGCGTGGTGACGGTGACCAGGGCGGCGCCGAAGGTGACCAGGCCGACGAGCAGGAAGGCGATCTCGACGCCGGTCGGTGAGAGGAAGCCGTGTGCCTCGGCTGCGGTGGTGGTCGTGGCGTGTGCCGTCGCGGCGGCTGCGGCAAGGCTCACGACTCTCCCTCCTGCGGTTCCGCCTGCGCGGCCGCGAGCTTCTCGGCGGTCTTGCGGGCGGCGGCGATCTCCTTGGGCTCCTCGGCTGCGGGGTCCAGGGCGGGCGGGGCCGGGACGGTCCACATCCACTCGCGGAGCTTGTCGCGCTCGTGGGTGAGTTCGCGGATGTCGGTCTCGGCGTACTCGAACTCCGGGGACCAGAACAGGGCGTCGAAAGGACAGACCTCGATGCAGATACCGCAGTACATGCACAGGGAGAAGTCGATGGCGAAGCGGTCGAGGACGTTGCGGCTGCGCTCGCGGCCACCGGGGGTCGCGGCCGGGACAGTCTCCTTGTGGGAGTCGATGTAGATGCACCAGTCCGGGCACTCGCGGGCGCACAGCATGCAGACCGTGCAGTTCTCCTCGAACAGGCCGATCACACCGCGCGTGCGGGGCGGGAGGTCCGGCTGGGTGTCCGGGTACTGCGCGGTGACGGACTTCCTCGTCATCGTGCGCAGGGTGACGGCCAGGCCCTTGGCCAGGCCACTACCGGGAATGGGAGCCATGGTTACTGGATCACCACCTTGACGACGCCGGTGAGGGCGATCTGGGCGAGGGAGAGAGGAACCAGGAGGGTCCAGGAGAGCTTCTGGAGCTGGTCCTCGCGCAGTCGGGGGTAGGTGACGCGGAGCCAGATCACGATGAAGGCGAGGACGGCAGTCTTCAGCAGGGTCCAGACCCAGCCGAGGCCGTCGGCGCCCCAGGGGCCGTGCCAGCCGCCCAGGAAAAGGACGGTGGTCAGGCCGCACAGGACGACGATTCCGGCGTACTCGGCGAGGAGGAAGAGGGCGAAGCGCAGGCCGGTGTACTCCGTGTAGGCGCCGAAGATGATCTCCGAGTCGGCGACGGGCATGTCGAAGGGCGGGCGCTGGAGTTCGGCGAGGCCGGCGACGAAGAAGACGATCGCGCCGACGATCTGCCAGGGCAGCCACCACCACTCAAAGGCGTCGACGATGCCCGGAAGGGAGACCGTGCCCGCCGCCATGGCCACCGAAGCGGCGGTGAGCAGCATCGGGAGTTCGTAGGCGAGGAGCTGGGCGGCGGTGCGCAGGCCGCCGAGGAGGGAGAACTTGTTGGCGGAGGCCCAGCCGGCCATGAGCGAGCCGAGGACGCCGACGCCCATGACGGCGAGAACGAAGAAGATGCCCGCGTCGATGACCTCGCCGACCGCGCCCTCGCCCGGGCCGATGGGGATGGCGAGGAGGACGAGGAGATACGGGAGGAGGGCCACAGCGGGGGCGAGCTGGAAGATACGGCGGTCCGCGCCGGCCGGGACCACGTCCTCCTTCTGCGCGAACTTCACGCCGTCGGCGACGAGTTGGGCCCAGCCGTGGAAGCCACCGGCGTACATCGGGCCGAGGCGGCCCTGCATATGGGCCATCACCTTGTGCTCGGTCTGGCCGATGATCAGGGGGAAGGTGAGGAAGACGACGAAGACGATCAGGAGTCGCAGGGTGACGTCGAGCGCGTCGTTCACTGCGGGCCTCCTGGGGGGTCGGTGCGGTCGTCGGTAGCGGGGGTGGTGGGTTTCGCGGAGTCCTCGTCGCCGGTGGTGGGCGGCTCGGGCTGCCGGGCGGGCTCGGACTCCGCATCGGGCTTGGGCTCCGCGGCGGGCTTGGGCTCCGCGGCGGGCTCGGCCTGCGGCTCAGCCGCGCCTTCGGGTTCCGGCTGGTCGAAGGCCGGGCGGGCGTGGTGCCACGGAGCGTCCGAGCTGCGAGGCGCCTTGCGGGCCTCGGCCCCGGAGGTGGGTGTGCCGGGCGCCGAGTCTGGCGCGGCGGGTTCGGGCGCCGACTTGTCGGGAGCGGCCCCTTCAGGTGCCGCCGCTTCAGGTGCCGCCGCTTCAGGTGCCGCCGCTTCAGGCGTCGTCCTCTGACTCGCCGACCCCTGCGAGGCGCTGCGCGAGCGCCGAGGACCGGACGGAGCGGCGGTACCCTCGGGCGCTCCGGTGGCCGGTGCCGCCTGGCTCGCCGAACCCTCGGCCGCCGTACGCGCACGACGCGCGGGCGCAGCACCCTCCGCTGCCCCGGTCTCCGGCACCGCCTGGCTCGCCGAACCCTCCGCCGCCGTACGCGCACGACGCGCAGGCGCAGCACCCTCCACTGCCCCCGCCTCCGGCACCGCCTGACTCGCCGAACCCTCCGCCGCCGAACGTGCACGGCGCACCGGTCGTTCGCCCGCGGCTCGGGCCGGACGTTCGCCTGCGGCGCCCCCGGCCGTGCGTCCCGCGCCCCTGGCCGGGCGCGCCGGGGCAGGGGGAAGCTGGCCCTTCAGGGGGCCCCATTCGTTCGGGTCGGGGACGCCCGGGGGGAGCATCTGGCGGCGCTTGGGGCCGCCGTGTTCGGACTCGCCAGGTTCCTTGGCGCCGGGCCAGGCCTTGGCGACGCGGGCGGCCAGGACGAAGTCCTTGCGGAGGGGGTGGCCCTCGAAGTTGTCCGGGAGGAGCAGGTGGTCGAGGGCGGGGTGGTCGGCGAACACCACGCCGAACATCTCGTGGGTCTCCCGCTCGTGCCAGGCGGCGCCCGCGTAGACGCCGACGGCCGACGGCAGCGAAGGCGCCTCGTGCGGGATCGTCGTGCGGACCAGCAGGCGCCGTACCGGGGAGAGGGCGGCGACGTGGGCGGCGACACGGAAGCCCGTGCCGGGTTCGTCGACCGCGCTCAGCCAGTCGAAGTAGCTGCAGCCCAGCGCGTCGCGGGCCGCTTCCAGCGCCGTGATCCAGGAGGCCGGAGGTACGTCGACCGTCAGGACGTCGTACGACTCCTCGGCCGTGGCCTCGGGGCCGAAGAGGTCCTCGACGGGGGCGGGCAGCCAGCCGATCGTCGTCATCGGGCGGCCTCCCCCGAGCCGCCCGCACCGGGCGCCGGTGCCTGCGGCCCCCGCACCAGCCCGCTCTGCAGCGCGGCCGCGGACGGTCGCCCCGCCCCGCCGCTGCCGTACCGCTCCCCGAGCGACTCCCGCGCGATCTTCTCCTGGAGCTTCAGGATGCCCTGGAGCAGCGCCTCGGGGCGGGGCGGGCAGCCGGGGACGTAGACGTCGACGGGGATGATCTGGTCGACGCCCTTGGTGACGGAGTAGGAGTCCCAGTACGGGCCGCCGCAGTTCGAGCACGCGCCGAAGGAGATGACGTACTTCGGCTCGGGCATCTGCTCGTACAGGCGTTTGACGGCCGGGGCCATCTTGTCCGTGACCGTGCCGGAGACCACCATCAGGTCGGCCTGACGCGGACCAGGCGCGAAGGGGATCACGCCGAGGCGGATGAAGTCGTGGCGAGCCATCGACGCGGCGATGAACTCGATCGCGCAGCAGGCGAGGCCGAAGTTGAAGACCCAGAGCGAATAGCGGCGACCCCAGTTCAGGACCACCTTCATCGGCTCGGGCGCGAGGCGGGCCAGCGCGCCCAGTCGCTTCGGCTCCGGCAGCAGAACCGGCTGCCGCTCGGTGTCTGGCGTCACGTCCATGCCAGGACGCCCTTCTTGTATGCGTAGAGCAGGCCCACGGCCAGGAAGCCCAGGAAGACGAACATCTCGACGAGCGTGGTGGCGCCGTAGCCCGGGTCGGCGAAGACCGTGGCCCAGGGGAACAGGAAGATCGAGTCGATGGCGAAGATCACGTACAGGAAGGCGTACACGTAGTAGCGGACCTGGGTGTGGGCCCAGCCCTCGCCGACGGGGTCGACGCCGCACTCGTACGTCATGAGCTTCTCGGGCGTGGGGACCACGGGGCGCAGCAGGCGGCCCGCCCCGAAGGCGACGGCCACGAACAGCACGCCGACGACGGCGAGCAGTCCCACGACCGAGTAGGACTGGAAGTAGTCCGCCGCGATGACGGTCTGGTCCGACACGTCCGCCCCTCGCTCCCTGACCTCGTGACCGATGCCCCAGGAACAGGCCCTGGGACCAGTGTCCTGCGATTTGTGAACTCGTGAACACCGTTGTGCGCGATGAACACCATTGCTCGCGATGAACACCGTTGTGCGCGATGAACATCGCTGTTCCCGAGGAACACCGCTGTCCCGAGGGCCACCGCTGTTCGACGATCTGTACGCACGGGAGTCTAGGCCCTGCTAAAGAGACCGTAAGCAGCCCGTCACGCCTTGAGATCTCGTCGAGACGCGGGGGTAGGCCACGCGGTCGGTCGTAGGGGTGGGGTTTTCCCCCGCAGATCGCGGCGGCCCGCTCCATGGCGCTGGGGCGCACCGCGCGGCACGCTAGCCCATATGACCGAACGCCCCAGCCCTTCGCGGGACGCCGCCCGGCAGTCCGGCGGCGAGCAGCCGCCGCTGCCACCAGCCCGTTTCGCCTACGACCGGCACACCTGGAGGGAGATCGCGCATCTCCTGGCGAACCTTCCGCTGTCGCTGCTCGGATTCGTCTATGTCGCGGTGGTGCTGTTCACCGGCGCCCTGCTGACCGTGACGGTGATCGGGTTCCCGTTGCTCGCGGCCGGGCTGGTGGGCGCGCGGCAGCTGGGCAGGATGGAGCGCGCACGCGCGCGTGCGCTGCTCGGGGTGCGGGTGGACGAACCGAGTCCGCTGCCGCTGCGCGGCGGCAAGGACGGCTTCTTCCCGCAGCTGTGGCAGGCGCTGAAGGACCCGGTCGGCTGGCGCACGACCCTGTACGAATTCATCCGGCTGCCCTGGGGCATCCTCACCTTCGTCATCACGCTGACCTCGCTGTTCGTGCTGTGGCCGGTGCTGCCGTTCATCGCGCGGGGCCTGGCGAACGCGGACCGGGCGATGGTGCGGGGCCTGCTGTCGCCCTCCGACGAGCTGGAGCGCCGTATCGCCGAACTGGAGTCGGACCGTGGGGTCGTCGTGGACACGGCGGCCGCCGATCTGCGGCGCATCGAGCGCGACCTGCACGACGGCGCCCAGGCCCGGCTGGTCAACCTCGCCATGGGCCTGGGCCTGGCGAAGGAGAAGCTCCTGGAGGACCCGGACACGGCGGCCTCGATGGTCGCGGAGGCGCACGGCGAGGTGAAGCTGGCGCTCCAGGAGCTGCGCGATCTGGCGCGCGGCATCCACCCGGCCGTACTGACCGACCGCGGCCTGGACGCGGCCCTTTCGGCGGTCGCCTCGCGCTGCACGGTGCCGGTGAAGGTGACGGTCGACCTGCTGTCCAGGCCGGCGGCGGCCATCGAGGGCATCGCCTACTTCACCGTCTCCGAGCTGCTGCAGAACGTCAGCAAGCACAGTGCGGCGAAGTCGGCGTCCGTGGATGTGTGGCGGTCGGAGGACCGGCTGCTGATCCAGGTGTGGGACGACGGGCGCGGAGGCGCGCGCCTCGACGGCGGCACCGGCATGCGCGGGCTCGCGGACCGGCTGGAGGCCGTGGACGGGCTGTTCGTCATCGAGTCCCCGCGCGGCGGCCCCACCACCGTGACGGCCGAGCTGCCCTGGCGGGACCGGGCCCCCGGGCAGGGGTAGGGAAAACCCCCCGTTCAAGACGCCGACGGCCTCCATGTTCCGGGGACCCGCGGTCGAGGAGGGTGGAGGTACGACGGCACAGCCCCCGCGGGGCTGACGGGACGAGGAGAACGGACGACACCGATGGCCACGGACTACGGACAGGGCTACGGGCACGGGCTCGGTTTCCCCGAGCGCGGCCTCCCCGAGCACGGCGGCGAGCGACGGCATCGGCTGCCCGCCGGGCTGCGGGCGCCGTTCGAGGCTCGCAGCTGGCGCGAGTTCGGGTATGTGCTCCTGAGCTTCCCGATCAGCCTGATGCTGTTCGTCTACGCGGTCACGATGGTGTCGCTGGGCGTGGGCCTGCTGGTGACGTTCCTCGGCATCCCGGTGCTGGCGGCGGGCCTGGCTGGCTGCCGGGGCTTCGGCTCGCTGGAGCGGGCACGCGCGCGTGCGCTGCTGCACCTGGACGTGGCCGAGCCGGAGCCGCTGCGGATACGCCGGCGCGGCTTCATGGGGTGGATGGGTGCCGTACTGAAGAGCGGCACGTCGTGGCGGTCCCTGCTGTACGCCGTGCTGCACCTGCCGTGGGCGACGTTCTCCTTCGTGGTCGCCCTGAACGTCTGGGCGTACGGCTGGGCGCTGCTGACGTATCCGCTGTGGTTCTGGGTCTTCCCGATGTGGGCCGGTCAGGACGGTCTGCAGATCTACGGCGACGAGACGCACCGTTTCTACCTCGACAACCCGTTCGAGATCACGGTCACCGCGCTGGTGGGCCTGCTGTTCACGCTGGCCACGCCCTGGATCGTGCGGGCCCTGACGATGGTGGACCGCGTGTTGGTGCACGGCCTGCTCGGGCCCTCGCGGCTGGCCACGCGCGTGGTGGAGCTGGAGTCCGACCGCGGTGTCGTGGTCGACACGGCCGCCGCCGACCTGCGGCGCATCGAGCGCGACCTGCACGACGGCGCCCAGGCCCGGCTGGTGGCCCTGGCCATGGATCTCGGCCTCGCGAAGGAGAAGCTGGCGGAGGATCCGCAGGCCGCGGCCCGGATGGTCGACGAGGCGCACGGCGAGGTGAAGACGGCGCTGCAGGAGCTGCGCGATCTGGCGCGCGGCATCCACCCGGCGGTCCTGACCGACCGCGGGCTGGACGCGGCCCTGTCAGCGGTCGCCTCGCGCTGCACCGTGCCGGTGGAGGTCCAGGTCGATCTGGCGGAACGTCCGGTGCCGGCGATCGAGGGGATCGCGTACTTCACGGTGTCGGAGCTGCTGCAGAACATCAGCAAGCACTCGCGGGCCACCTGGGCGGCCGTGGACGTGTGGCGGGTGGAGAACCGCCTGATGCTGCAGGTCGTGGACAACGGCATCGGCGGCGCGGACACCTCCCGCGGCTCGGGGCTGTCGGGGCTGGCCGAGCGCCTGGACGCGGTGGACGGAATCCTGGTGGTGGACTCGCCGGTCGGGGGACCGACCAGGATCACGGCGGAACTGCCCTGGCGGACCGTTTAGTCCCACTGTTCGGTCATCAAGATCCGCGGGCGGGTCACCGAGATCCCCGGGATCACTGAGTCAGGTATCCGGCTCCGGTTGGCTCGGAGCCGGATACCCGTTTGTCTGCAAACACCCCTTGAGCACGCGCATGAGCATGCGTCCGAGGTCCCCATCGTGCCCGCGCGATCCGAACCGCCGTCGACGGGTTATCCACAGGCCCGGTGAGGACGAGCAGATCGCGGGATACTGAGCTCGCGAGGACGACAGGGCCGGGGCACGCTCGGCCGAATGCCAAGGCTCGGGGGGCCGAGGATCGTGGAGGACAGGGTGCGGGTGGTCATCGCCGAGGACTCGGTGCTGCTCAGGGAGGGGCTGACCCGGCTGTTGACCGACCGTGGGCACGAGGTCGTGGCGGGGGTCGGGGACGGCGAAGCGCTGGTGAAGACCATCACCGAGCTGGACGGACAGGGCGAGCTGCCGGACGTGGTGGTCGCGGACGTGCGGATGCCGCCGACGCACACCGACGAGGGGGTGCGGGCCGCCGTTCTGCTGCGCAAGGCACACCCCGGACTCGGGGTACTCGTCCTGTCGCAGTACGTGGAGGAGCGGTACGCCACGGAGCTGCTGGCCGGTTCCAGCCGGGGCGTCGGCTATCTGCTCAAGGACCGCGTGGCCGAGGTCAGGGAGTTCGTGGACGCGGTGGTGCGGGTGGCCCAGGGCGGTACGGCCCTGGACCCGGAGGTCGTCGCCCAGCTGCTGGGGCGCAGCCGCAAGCAGGACGTGCTCGCGGGGCTCACCCCGCGGGAGCGCGAGGTCCTGGGGCTGATGGCGGAGGGACGGACCAACTCCGCGATCGCCCGGCAGCTGGTGGTGAGCGACGGCGCCGTCGAGAAGCACGTCAGCAACATCTTCCTGAAGCTCGGGCTGTCCCAGAGCGACGGGGACCACCGGCGCGTGCTCGCGGTGCTCACCTACCTGAACTCCTGACGGACCGACCCCGTGTCACTCAAGGGGGTGACCGCTCGGGGCATCCACCGGACGGACGCGCGCACGGCAACCGAACAAAGAGCGGGGAGCGTCTTCAGAAGCAGCGCCGGGGGGCGTGTAAATCATGACAAGTCTGGGTGGCGAAGCGTCTCAAATCCATGTCCGTCCTGCGAATGGCCCAGGGAGGGCGACCTTTGCGGACGTAGGGTTGATCCTGGGAAGGCTTGCGGGAAGGCCATGCCCAGACAGCCGCCTCGAAGGAGGTCCAGTTCAGTGACCAGCCAGGTCAGTAGCCCATCGGAGCAGGCCGACGAAGCCGTCGTGGGAGAGCAGCGCAAACCGGCAGGGACGAAGGACGTCCGCCGGCTGGACCGGGTCATCATTCGTTTCGCGGGGGACTCCGGCGACGGTATGCAGTTGACCGGCGACCGCTTCACCTCGGAGACGGCGTCCTTCGGCAACGACCTGTCGACGTTGCCGAACTTCCCCGCCGAGATCCGCGCCCCCGCCGGAACCCTGCCGGGTGTGTCCTCGTTCCAGCTGCACTTCGCAGACCACGACATCCTCACGCCGGGCGACGCGCCGAACGTGCTGGTGGCGATGAACCCGGCGGCCCTGAAGGCGAACATCGCCGATCTGCCGCGCGGGGCCGAGATCATCGTCAACACGGACGAGTTCTCCAAACGGGCGATGCAGAAGGTGGGCTACGACTCCTCGCCGCTGGAGGACGGCTCGCTCGACGGCTACAGCCTCCACCCGGTGCCGCTGACCACTCTGACCGTCGAGGCCCTGAAGGAGTTCGACCTCACCCGCAAGGAGGCAGAGCGCAGCAAGAACATGTTCGCGCTCGGCCTCCTGTCGTGGATGTACCACCGGCCGACGGAGGGCACGGAGCGGTTCCTGCGTACGAAGTTCGCGCGGAAGCCGGAGATCGCCGAGGCGAACCTGGCGGCGTTCCGGGCGGGCTGGAACTTCGGCGAGACGACCGAGGACTTCGCGGTCTCGTACGAGATCGCCCCGGCGACGAAGGCGTTCCCGGTGGGCACCTACCGGAACATCTCCGGGAACCTCGCGCTGTCCTACGGGCTGATCGCCGCGTCCCGGCAGGCGGACCTGCCGCTGTACCTGGGCTCGTACCCGATCACCCCGGCCTCGGACATCCTGCACGAGCTGAGCAGGCACAAGAACTTCGGGGTGCGGACCTTCCAGGCCGAGGACGAGATCGCCGGCATCGGCGCGGCGCTGGGCGCGGCGTTCGGCGGCTCGCTGGCGGTGACCACGACCTCCGGCCCGGGTGTGGCGCTGAAGTCGGAGACCATCGGCCTCGCGGTGTCGCTGGAGCTGCCGCTGCTGGTGATCGACATCCAGCGCGGTGGGCCCTCGACGGGTCTGCCGACCAAGACCGAGCAGGCGGACCTGCTCCAGGCGATGTACGGGCGCAATGGCGAGGCGCCGGTTCCGATCGTCGCCCCGCGCACGCCGGCGGACTGTTTCGACGCGGCTCTGGAGGCCGCGCGGATCGCGCTGAAGTACCGCACCCCGGTGATGCTGCTGTCCGACGGCTATCTGGCCAACGGCTCCGAGCCCTGGCGGATCCCGGAGCTGGAGGAGCTGCCGGATCTGACGGTGCAGTTCGCGCAGGGCCCGAACCACACGCTGGAGGACGGCAGCGAGGTCTTCTGGCCGTACAAGCGCGACCCGCAGACCCTCGCCCGGCCGTGGGCGATCCCGGGCACGCCGGGCCTGGAGCACCGGATCGGCGGGATCGAGAAGGAGGACGGCACGGGGAACATCTCGTACGCCCCGGCCAACCACGACTTCATGGTCCGCACCCGCCAGGCGAAGATCGACGGCATCGAGGTCCCGGACCTGGAGGTCGACGACCCGCACGAGGCGAAGACCCTGGTGCTGGGCTGGGGATCGACGTACGGCCCGATCACCGCGGCGGTCCGCCGGCTGCGCAACGCCGGCGAGTCGATCGCGCAGGCGCACTTGCGTCATCTGAACCCGTTCCCGCGCAACCTGGGCGTGGTACTCGGGCGCTACGAGAAGGTGGTGATCCCCGAGATGAACCTCGGCCAGCTCGCCGCGCTGGTCCGGGCGAAGTACCTGGTGGACGCCCACTCGTACAACCAGGTCAATGGCATGCCGTTCAAGGCGGAACAGCTTGCCAAGGCTCTCAAGGAGGCCATCGATGCCTGAGACGTCCGCGGAAGGCACGGGCACGATCGAGGCGCTCTCGCTCGTCCCCAAGGCCGAGGCCCGCCAGTCCATGAAGGACTTCAAGTCCGATCAGGAAGTGCGCTGGTGCCCCGGCTGCGGTGACTACGCCATCCTCGCCGCGGTCCAGGGCTTCATGCCGGAGCTGGGCCTGGCCAGGGAGAACATCGTCTTCGTCTCGGGCATCGGCTGTTCCTCCCGCTTCCCGTACTACATGGACACGTACGGGATGCACTCCATCCACGGCCGCGCCCCCGCGATCGCGACGGGCCTGGCCACCAGTCGGCGGGACCTGAGCGTCTGGGTCGTCACCGGCGACGGCGACGCGCTGTCGATCGGCGGCAACCACCTCATCCACGCCCTGCGCCGCAACGTCAACCTCAAGATCCTGCTGTTCAACAACCGGATCTACGGCCTGACGAAGGGCCAGTACTCCCCCACCTCCGAGGTCGGCAAGATCACCAAGTCGACGCCGATGGGTTCCCTGGACGCCCCGTTCAACCCGGTGTCCCTCGCGATCGGCGCGGAGGCGTCCTTCGTGGCCCGCACGGTGGACTCCGACCGCAAGCACCTCACCCAGGTGCTGCGCGAGGCGGCGGCCCACAAGGGCACGGCGCTGATCGAGATCTACCAGAACTGCAACATCTTCAACGACGGCGCCTTCGAGGTCCTCAAGGACAAGCAGCAGGCCGAGGAGGCGGTGATCCGCCTGGAGCACGGGCAGCCGATCCGCTTCGGCGCCGACGGTTCACGCGGCGTCGTACGGGACGCCCGGACGGGCGACCTGAAGGTCGTCACCGTCACCCCGGACAACGAGTCGCAGGTCCTGATCCACGACGCCCACTCCGCCTCCCCGACGACGGCCTTCGCCCTGTCGCGGCTGGCCGACCCGGACACCCTGCACCACACCCCGATCGGTGTGTTCCGCGCGGTGGACCGCCCGGTCTACGACACGCAGATGGCCGACCAGCTGGACACGGCGATCGAGCAGAACGGCAAGGGGGATCTGGGCGCGCTGCTGGCGGGCGGGGACACGTGGACGGTGGTCGGCTGACCGGCAACCGGCATGCGAGGGCCTGGGACCGCTACGGCACCCAGGCCCTTGTCGCTCACTCGTCCGGGATGTCCCGCTTGGCGCGGACGAGGGTCTCGCGGCTGATCACGACGATGCGCTCGTAATCGGCTCGGGCGGCGTCCGGGGGGAGCAGCGAGTCGAGGTCTGCCGTGGCTTCGGTGCCGATGACGGCGAAGCTACCGTCGCTCAGTTCGAAGATGTCCGGACACGTCTCCATCGTTTGACTGCCCCGCAGTTTGGGCGGGTCGCCGATGCGGCGGACGACGGTGAGCGCTGAGAATTCGCGGGGCAGCAATGGGGCCTCTTCCAGCCGTGACCGGACACAATCCGGTCACGCTACTCCAAGATCCTTTAGGGGTGTGACTGCCCTGTGGACGGGCCCACGATCCACCACTCATCCGGGTCATCCGCCAGTTCCTCCAGGATGACGTCGACCGCTGCTCCGACCTTCGCCTCCTCCGAGTCCGCCGGGAGGCTTCTGCGATGCTCGGCCGTGCGATCCCAGTACTCCGCAAACACCTCGTTTCGGCACAATACCCGTACGTGACCGATGAGTTCGTCCCAGTCGCAGGCGCGGACGCGGTACGCCAGAAGCAGGTTTCCGTACTGCCGATGAGCAAAGATCATCTGACGCCGCTTGCCTTCGGGTAACCCCGTCAGCGTGCTGCCCGCGTCGGCCAGGGACGGATCACCGATGGCCCGGTCCATCTGTTCCACGGTCAGCCGGTACTGCTGAATGAGATTCGCCCGGTGGATCTCCTGAGTCATCAGTGTGAGCTGCTTGAGCAGCTCCAACAGGATCTCCTCCTGGCGTTGACGGCGGCGGCCGCGCGCGAAGAGCGCGCGCGTCAGACCGACTCCGGCCGAGAATGCAGAACCGATCCTGCCAACCCGCGCAGGCGGAGTCTGTGTGGCCATGTCAAGCATTCCCCCTGGATCCGATGCCCGCGCACCGAAGGGCGGCTTCGTGGGCAGGTGCGCGGTGGGCGTTGCACTCCGGCACCAGCGTGCCCGGCGACTCAAGGCAGCGCGGAAGGCGGAGAGGGGGCGCATGGAAGGACGTGCCTGGCATGTCGACCAGCCCCCCGACATATGTGTGCCCCCAGGCGCCGTCGGCATTCCTTCGAGCGAGGCACGGAGCTAACGTCACCCCTGCTCAGAGCCGCCCTTGCGCGCGTCGTACACCTCCCGCGCCTTCTGCACCTCCGCCATCCGCTCCTGGGTCCACCCCGCCAGCCCCCGCACCTGTTCCGCCGCCTCGCGGCCCAGGTCGGTCAGCGAGTAGTCGACCCTGGGCGGGATCACCGGCTTGGCGTCGCGGTGGACCAGGCCGTCGCGTTCCAGGGTCTGGAGGGTCTGGGTCAGCATCTTCTCGCTGACCCGGCCGATGGCGCGGCGCAGTTCGCTGAAGCGGTAGGGGCGGTCCAGCAGCTCGATCAGAACCAGGACGCCCCAGCGGCTGGTGACGTGCTCCAGGACCAGGCGGTAGGGGCACATCTGCTCGCCGGTGTCGTACTTGCCGGTCGTCGCACTCTCCACGCTGCTTACTGCCATACCAGTACCTTACTTCAAAGTGGGTACTTTCACAGAGTTAGCGCACCTCCTAGGGTTAGTGCCACCGCACCCCACAAGGAGTTCTGATCATGAGCATCGTCGTCACCGGAGCCACCGGACACCTGGGCCGCCACGTCGTGGAGCAGCTGCTGGAGAAGGTTCCGGCCGACCAGGTGACCGCCGTCGTCCGCACCCCCGAGAAGGCCGCCGACCTGGCCGAACGCGGCGTGCGCCTGGCCGTCGCCGACTACAGCGCCCCCGAGACCCTCGACGGAGTCTTCGCCGTCGGCGACAAGGTGCTCCTCATATCCGGCAGCGAGGTCGGCAACGACCGCGTCGGTCAGCACAAGGCCGTCATCGACGCGGCCAAGGCCGCCGGCGTCGCCCTGCTCGCGTACACCAGCGCCCCCGGCAGCCTCACCGCCGCCCTCGGCGACGACCACCGCGCCACCGAGAAGCTGCTGCTGGAGTCCGGCCTGCCCTACACCCTGCTGCGCAACGGCTGGTACCACGAGAACTACACCGAGAACCTCGCCCCGGTCCTGGAGCACAGCGCCGTCACCCACGCCGCCGGCGCGGGCCGCGTCTCCTCCGCCTCCCGCGCGGACTACGCGGCCGCCGCGGTCGCCGTGCTGACCGGCGAGGGGCACGAGAACCAGACGTACGAGCTGGGCGGCGACACCGCCTGGAGCTTCGCCGAGTACGCCGCCGAGCTGAGCCGGCAGACCGGCAAGGAGATCGCCGAGAACCCCGTCAGCGTCGAGGTGTACACCGGCATCCTGACCGGCGCCGGGCTGCCGGAGCCGGTGGCCGCGATCATCGCCGGTGTGGACGCCTCCGTGGAGAAGGGCGAGCTGGTGGTGGACAGCGGAGACCTTTCCCGACTGGCCGGCCGTCCGACCACGCCGATCGCCGAGGCGATCGCGGCGGCGCTCAAGGGCTGAGCCCCACCGAGGGGAGACGCGGGGGCGCACGGTTCCCGCAGGCCGCCCGAGGCGCCGACTCCCCCCTGGGCGCCTCGGGCCCACCCCACCCCGCGTGTCATGACCGTATGGCGATACGGGCATGACACGCGGGGGCTTTCGGCGTTACCTTCGTGCGGGCCGACGTAGGGACGCGGCCGCGCAAGGCATGAAGGAGGGGCCGTGACCGGGACGTCCAGGGGTGAGCGGCGGATGGGGCTGCTGAACGGTTTCGCGGCCTACGGCATGTGGGGACTGGTCCCCCTCTTCTGGCCCCTGCTGAAGCCCGCCGGCGCGATCGAGATCCTCGCCCACCGGATGGCCTGGTCTCTCGTCTTCGTCATCGGCGCGTTGCTCTTCGTACGCCGCTGGGCCTGGGCGGGTGAGCTGATACGGCAGCCCCGGCGGCTGGCGTTGATCGCCGTGGCCGCCGGGGTCATCACCGTCAACTGGGGCGTCTACATCTGGTCCGTGAACACGGGCCATGTCGTGGAGGCCTCGCTCGGGTACTTCATCAACCCGCTCGTCACGATCGCGATGGGTGTGCTGCTCCTCAAGGAGCGGCTGCGGCCCGTGCAGTGGGCGGCGGTCGGGGTCGGCTTCGCCGCCGTGGTCGTGCTGACCGTGGGGTACGGCCAGCCGCCGTGGATCTCCCTGATCCTCGCGTTCTCGTTCGCCACCTACGGACTGGTGAAGAAGAAGGTCAACCTCGGCGGCATCGAGTCGCTCGCCGCCGAGACCGCGATCCAGTTCCTGCCCGCCGTGGCGTATCTGGCCTGGCTGTCGGCGCAGGGACAGTCGACGCTCACCTCGGAGGGACCCGGGCACGTGGCACTGCTCGCCGCCACCGGCGTCGTCACCGCCCTGCCGCTCGTGTGCTTCGGCGCGGCCGCGATCCGGGTGCCGCTGTCGACGCTCGGGCTGCTCCAGTATCTGGCGCCGGTCTTCCAGTTCCTGCTCGGCGTCCTGTACTTCCACGAGGCGATGCCGGCCGAGCGGTGGGCCGGGTTCGCGCTGGTGTGGCTGGCGTTGACGCTGCTCACCGCGGACGCGTGGCGCTCCGCGCGGCGGAGCAGGGTGGCGGCGATGAGCATCCCGAAGGCCGAGACGCCGGCGTCCGCCGCGGTGGACGCCTGACGCGCTGGCGCTGCCCCCGTACGACGTCGACGGCCGTGGACACCTGACGCGCCGGACGCCGACCCCCTACGACGTCGACCGCCCTGGACGCCCGACGCGCCCGACGCCGACCCCCTACGACGTCGACCGCCCTGGACGCCCGACGCGCC
>NZ_JBIWJD010000007.1:381345-520939 GCF_044764945.1 Streptomyces sp. NPDC093568
CCGACGCCGACCCCCTACGACGTCGACCGCCCTGGACGCCCGACGCGCCCGACGCCGACCCCCTACGACGTCGACCGCCCTGGACGCCCGACGCGCCGGACGCCCGAGCGGCGCGCCCGAGCCGGGGAACCGGAAGGCGGGAGCGGCCCCCGACCGGCGATTCACCGTTGCGACCCCACTCCCGCACCCCCTATGAGTGGTCGCATGACACAGGAACCCGGAACCACGCCCACGCCCCTGCACTGGAAGCTCGTCATCGACTGCGCCAACCCCCAGTCCCAGGCCGACTTCTGGGGCGCCGCGCTGCACTACGAGGTCGAGGACAACAACGCCCTCATCGAACGGCTGCTGGAGCTCGGCGCGCTGCCGCGGGAAGCCGTCGTCGAGTTCCACGCCCGGCTCGCGTTCCGGGACCTGGTGGCCGTACGGCATCCGGACGACCCGTACGACAAGGACAGCGGCACCGGACTGGGACGGCGGCTGCTGTTCCAGCGCGTGCCGGAGGAGAAGACCGTCAAGAACCGGCTGCATCTCGATGTGCACGCGACGGCCGGTGAGCGCGAGAGCGAGGTCGAGCGGCTGGAAGGGCTCGGGGCGAGCGTGCTGCGGCGGGTGCGGGAGCCCGGTGGTGAGTGGGTGGTGATGGCGGACCCGGAGGGGAACGAGTTCTGCGTGCAGTGACCACGCGGGGAACTCAGGGTTTTCCCTATACGAACTTCCCGTCCGAATAGCGCTCTTGACGGAGAGTCAGGCTCACCCTCACCATCCAGGCACCCCATTCACTGAGGAATCCCTGTGATTCCCCAAGGAATTCGGAGCCCCCCACCATGAAGCTCTCCGTCTCCTGGCGCACGTCGGCGGCTGCCGCCGTCGCAGCCGCCACCCTCCTGACCAGCGGATCCATAGCCGGCGCGGCGCCCAGATCCGAGGCCTTGGCCGCCGCGCCCGACATCCCCGTGGCCGGCGTCAAGGCCCACCTCACCCAGCTCCAGTCCATAGCCACCGCCAACGGCGGCAACCGCGCCCACGGCCGCCCCGGCTACAAGGCCTCCCTCGACTATGTGAAGGCCAAGCTGGACGCCGCCGGGTACACGACGACGATCCAGCAGTTCACGTCCTCCGGTCGCACCGGCTACAACCTGATCGCCGACTGGCCCGGCGGCGACACCAACCAGGTCGTCATGGCCGGCTCCCACCTCGACAGCGTCTCCTCCGGCCCCGGTATCAACGACAACGGCTCGGGCTCGGCGGCGGTCCTGGAGACCGCGCTCGCCGTGTCCCGGGCCGGCTACCACCCCACCAAGCATCTGCGGTTCGCCTGGTGGGGCGCGGAGGAGCTGGGGCTCGTCGGCTCCCGCTACTACGTCAACAACCTCTCCTCCGCCAACCGGGCGAAGATCAGCGGCTATCTGAACTTCGACATGATCGGCTCGCCCAACCCGGGCTACTTCGTCTACGACGACGACCCCGCGATCGAGAAGACCTTCAAGGACTACTACGCCGGCCTCGGCGTCGCGACCGAGATCGAGACCGAGGGCGACGGCCGCTCCGACCATGCCCCGTTCAAGAGCGCGGGCGTGCCGGTGGGCGGCCTGTTCACGGGCGCCAGCCGGACGAAGACCGCGGCACAGGTCACCAAGTGGGGTGGCACGGCCGGGCAGTCCTTCGACCGCTGCTACCACTCGTCCTGCGACACGACGTCCAACATCAACGACACCGCCCTCGACCGCAACAGTGACGCCGTGGCGTACGCGGTGTGGGAGCTGTCGGAGTAAGGGCGGGCCTTGGCCGACCGGTTCACCCGGTCGGCGGTTCGGCCGCCTTGGCGGCTCGGGCGGCGAGTCGGTCCATGCGGGCGCGGGCCGACTCCAGCTCCTCGATCTCGTCGGCGGCCGGACCGCCCTCGGCCGTGAGGTCGGCCCACAGACCGAGCAGGTCACGGCCGAGGTGCAGACCCAGCGCCGGGTCCCGTACGGCGCGCCAGGCCGTGGCCGCGCCGTGGAGGCTGCCGTAGGCCGCCTCCGCGTCGCGGGCCCGGTGGTGCCGGCGCGCCACGTCCAGGGCGAGGGCGAAGGCCCGCTCCTGGTCACCCGCCAAGTAGGCGATGTAGGCGGCGAGTTCACGGATACGGAGCGCCTCGGGGTGCTCCGGCCCCAGCACCGCCGACGCCTCCGCCACGGTCCGCTCCGCGAGCTCCGTCGCCTCCGCCGTCCGCCCCGCCGTCACGGCCTCGTTGATCCGCGCACTCGCCTCGGCGAAGGGAGAGGCGTCGGCGGCGGAAGCCTGCGGCGCGTCGCCGAGCATGGCTTCGGCCACCGCGTCGAAACCGCGGGGTGGAGTGGGCCCGGGATCCGGGTCGAGTTCCGCGTCGAGGGCCGCTTCCGGCACCAGAAGCGCTGCCCGGGGCGGAGTCGGGGTCGGGGACGAGACGGGGATGGGGGCCGGCTCGGACAAGGGGATGGGGGTGGAAGTGGGAGCAGGGGAAGGGGCGTGGTCCTGCGGTACGGCATCCCGGGGCACGTCCGTCGGCTCCGGCGTCCCGTCCATGCGCGGCGGCGGCCCGAACTCCCCCAGCGGCGGTGCGACCGTGCCGGGTACGGCGTCCCGCACCGGCTCGGGCAGCGAGCGCATCCGGAAGGTGGGCGAGGCGTCGCGCTCCGGCCCCGGCAGCGGTCGTAGGACGTGGGTCGGGATGTCCCGGTACGGTGCCGCCGCACCCGGCGCGGAGGCGCTCGCCGGGGCGGCCGGAAGCGCGGGCGGCGCCGGGAGCGCGAGCGCATGCCGTACGGCGTTCCCCTGCGCCGTGGGCTCCGACGGGGCCGTCCGTACGGGCTCGGCGGTGAAGTGGCTGGATCCGTCGGCCTCGACCATCAGCGGGACGACGTAGCCGATGCGCTCGTCGTGGACGGTGGCGTGCACGGCGTGGCCGGCGGCGAGGGCGATGCGCTGGAGGTGGGTCAGGACGACGTGCTGGATCTCCTCACCCGGGGCCGCGGTGACGGGCACGCCGCCGATCGACGCGCCGCCCGCGCCCGGTCCGGCGGCGGGAACATGCACGTCGATCGGCGCGGCCACGGCGGCCGTCTCGGCGGCGCGTTTCTGGTCCCGCTTCTTCGCGCGGCTCAGTCGAGGCATCGCTTCCCTCACTCGCATGCGCCGGGGAGTTCGCGGACGGCGCGTTCGGGTTCCATGGTGCTCCCTCTCGCCGTCCGGTTCCGCTTCTCCGGCGTCCAGGTCCGTCGTAAAGGGCGGACACGTCGTACACGTACTCTCGAGTCTCTCCGGCCGCGCGCGGTGCGGACGTCACCGTGGCGTCACAGACTCGTTCCAGGAGCTTGTGCCACGTCACAGCGTTCCCATGCATGGCCCGGAGATCGATGGCGTGACGAGGGGGGAGTGCGGGCATGCGAACCGACATGCACGTACAGCGGGGCCGGCCGGGCCCGGAGATCTGGCTCCGGGGACCGGTCGCCCTGCCGGACGAGCCGACGCCCTCTCCCTTGCCCCTCGCGTCCCGGCGATTCTCCTGGGTCGGCGTGCACGGCGGGGCCGGTGTCTCCACGCTCGCCGCGGTCTACGGCGGCCACGACTGCGGACGGGACTGGCCCGGGCCCGCCGCCCCGCCGTCGGTGCTGCTGGTGGCCCGGACCCACGCGGCCGGGCTGGCCGCGGCCCTGAACGCCCTTGAGGTCTTCCGGCGCGGTGAGGCTCCGCACGGGCTCGACCTCGACGCCGTCGTCCTGGTCGCGGACGCGCCGGGCCGGCTGCCGCGCCCGCTCGCCGAGCACGCCAAGGTCATCGAGTCGGTGATCGACGTGTACCGGGTGCCCTGGGTGCCGGCCTGGCGGCTCGGCGACTTGCGGGGGCAGCCGCCCCGGGAGGCGGAGGCGTTGGGGAGGTTGACGGGACGGTCTCACTGAAGTCGCCGCGGCCACGCGGAGAATCGCTCCATGACGAGTGCACCCGGCCCTGGCACCCACCACCCTGAGACCGACCTCGACTCCGACTCCCAGTCCGCCTCTGCCTGTTGCTCCGAGGGCCCGCCCAGCGCCCTCCCGGCCGAGGAGATCGCCTCGGCCGTGCGCTCCGGAACCCTGCGCGCGGCCGACGTCGTCGCGGAGACCCTCGACCGGATCGAACGGGCCGACCCGGTCCTGTCCGCCTTCATCGAGGTGTGGGGCGAGGAAGCGCTCCGGCAGGCACACGAAGTGGACGCGCGGGTCGGCGCGGGCGAGCGGCTGCCGTTGGCCGGCGTGCCGCTCGGGGTCAAGGGGCGGCGCGGCCTGCGGGCGGCGGGACCGTTGCTGGCGGCGGGGTGTGTGGCGGTGGGGGCGACTTCGGTGCCGGGGCCGGGAACCGCCTGGCAGACCTGGGGACTTGGCCGACACGGCCGTACGGTCAACCCCTGGCGCCACGACCGTACGCCGGGCGGCTCCTCGGCCGGTTCCGCGGCGGCCGTCGCGGCCGGGCTGGTGCCGCTCGCGACCGGGAGCGACGGGGCCGGGTCGGTTCGGATTCCGGCGGCCTGGTGCGGGGTCGTCGGGCTGAAGACCGGCCGCGGACGGCTGCCGACGACCGACCGCACGGGGCTCATGGCACCGGGGGTGCTGGCGCGGTGCGCGGGGGATGCGGCGGCGTACTGGAGGGTGATGTCGGGGGACGGGGCGGGCACAAGGAGGGTCGCGACGCGGACGTACGAGGTCCCGACGACATACGAGGTCCCGACCGCCGTATGGTCCCCGGACCTCGGCTTCGACTCCCCCGACCCGGACGTGGTCGCCGTCGCCCGTGCCGCCGCCGTACGACTCGTCGAGGCCGGTGTGCTGCGGGCTGCGGGCGGGCACGCCGGCACTCCGCTCCGTCTCGAGGACCCGGCCCCGGCGTGGCTCGCGCTGCGGAGTCGGGAGGCCACCCCCGCCCACACCCGCGAGGCTCACCGCATCCGTGCCGTGAACGACGGCCGTCTGGCCGCCCTCTTCGCCGGCGCCCAGTTGCTGCTGACCCCGACCGCGCCCACCCCGCCGCACGGTCACGAGGGGCCCGGCGACCGCTACTCCACCGCGCTCACCTGGGCGTTCAACCTGAGCGGGCATCCGGCGATCAGCATCCCGGCGGGGTTCGGACCGGACGGCTGCCCCGTCGGGCTGCAGGTGGTGGCGGCGCACGGCGAGGAGTCGCTGCTGCTCGGCGTGGCCGGGGAGGCCGAGGCGAAGCTCGGACCCTGGACTTCTGCATGCGCGTGCATATAATGCATATGCTGTTAATCACCGTACGCCGATTCGCGGCCGGCCAGCTACGGCGGCCGTCCGTTTGGGGGACCCATGAACCGCCGCTTCCTGTTCGTTCTCGGCAGCAGCCGACCCGACGGCAACACCGAACTGCTGGCCCGCAGGGCCGCCGAACAGCTGCCCGAGGATGTCGAACAGCAGTGGATCGATCTGGCCGCGCACCCGCTGCCCGACTTCGAGGACCTGCGACACGACAGCGACCATGTGCGCCCCACGGAGGGCAACGTGGCACTGCTGCTCGACGCCACGCTCGCGGCGACGGACGTCGTGATCGTCTCGCCGCTGTACTGGTACTCGGTGTCCGCCCACGTCAAGCGCTACCTCGACTACTGGTCCGGCTGGCTGCGCACACCCGGCGTCGACTTCAAGGCGACCATGGCCGGGCGCACCCTGTGGGGTGTCACCGCGCTCGCGCACGAGGAGCAGGAGGTCGCCGATCCGCTGGTCGGGACGCTCAGCAACTCCGCCGCGTATCTGCGGATGCGCTTCGGCGGGGTGCTGCTCGGCAACGGCAGCAAGCCCGGTGACGTGCTCGGCGACGCCGAGGCCCTGGCCCGGGCGAAGACGTTCTTCGCGCAGGAGGCGCCGCTCGCCCGCTTCCCGTACGAGACGCCCTGAGCAGCCCTACGCCGTGACGCCCTACGCGGTGACGCCCTACGCCGTGATGTCCTTCGCCGTGAACCTCGCCCACGCCGCCGAACCGAACACGGCCGCGTAGAGGGCCTGGATGCCGAGGTTCTTGACCAGGTCGTCCCAGTAGACGGGTTCGCGCATCAGGTCGGCGAAGGACAGCCAGTAGTGGGAGAAGAAGTACGGCTGGATGGCGTGGAGCTGGGGGATCTGGTCGAGGATCTGGACGGTGATCAGCAGGCCGACCGTCGTCGCCATCGCCGCGATGCCGCTGTTGGTCAGCGTCGAGACGAACAGGCCGAGCGCGGCCACGCCGATGAGTGACGCGGCGACGACCAGGGCGATCAACAGGGCTCTGACCAGCCCCTCGGCGAAGCTGATCCGGGTGCCGGAGATGGTCGTCAGATCGCCGAGCGGGAAGAGCAGCGCCCCGACCGTGAGCGCCGAGACCGCGACGACGAGGGTGGCCACCAGGCAGAACGTCATCGTGGTGGCGTACTTGGTGAGGAGCAGCCGGGTGCGTCCGGCGGGGGCCACGAGGAGATAGCGCAGGGTGCCCGCGTTCGCCTCGCCGGCGATCGCGTCGCCCGCGATGACGCCGATCGCCATCGGCAGGAAGAAGGGGAGCGTCGCGGCGAGTGCGGTGAAGACCAGGAACAGGCCGTTGTTGGTGATCTGCGAGATGAACGCCGGGCCGCCACCGCCCTCCGGACCACCGCCCGCCGAGGAACCGTCGCCGGTCTCGATCTTCACGGCGATCCCGACCAGGATCGGTACGGCGGCCAGCACCGCGAGCAGGGCGAGGGTGCGCCAGCGCCGAAAGGTGGTGAGCAGCTCGCTGCGGAAGAGGCCGAACGTCCAGAGCGGACTGGGCTTGCGGAGTCCTTCGGGCTGCGCGACCCCGACAGCCGGCTGAGCCGCCCCCGTCTCCTTGGCCGCGCCGACCTCCTTGGCCGCGCCCACCTCCTTGGCCGCGCCGACCTCCTTTGCCGCGCCGACCTCCTTTGCCGCTTCAGCCTGCGACATCGAACCCCTCCCCCGTGAGCGCCACGAACGCGTCCTCCAGGGAGGGCCGGTCGACGCCGAAGCCCCGGACCCGGACTCCCGCCTTCACCAACGCCGCGTTGACGTCGGCGAGATCACGGTCCGGTGGTTCCGCGGTGACCCGGTCGTCGGTGATGACGACGTCACCGGCGCCCTGCTCCTTCAGCACCCTCGCCGCGTCCCCGGTGTCCGGCGTGGTCACGACGAGCCGGCCGCGCGCTCCGGACGCCAGCTCCGCCACCGCGCCCTGGGTGATCAGCCGGCCCTGCGCCATCACGGCCGCATGCGTGCAGACCTGCTCGATCTCGTCGAGGAGGTGGGAGGAGAGGAAGACGGTCGTACCGTCGGACGCCAACTCCCTGATCAGCGAACGTATCTCGCGCATGCCCTGCGGATCGAGCCCGTTGGTCGGCTCGTCGAGGACGAGGAGCCTGCGCGGCTGGAGCAGGGCGGCCGCGAGCCCGAGCCGCTGCTTCATGCCGAGGGAGTACGCCTTGGCCTTCTTGCCCGCGGCGGCCGTCAGGCCCACCCGGTCCAGGGCGGCCGCGACCCGGGTGCGCCGGGTGCGCGGATCGGCGGTCGGGTCGGCGGCGTCGTAGCGGAGGAGGTTGTCGCGGCCGGAGAGGAAGCCGTACAGGGCGGGCCCCTCGATGAGCGCGCCGACCTGCGGCAGCACGGTGCGCGCGGCCCGTGGCATGGGCCGGCCGAGCACGCGCGCGGTGCCGGAGGTGGGGTCGATCAGGCCCATCAGCATGCGGATGGTGGTGGTCTTGCCCGAGCCGTTCGGACCGAGGAAGCCGAAGACGCTGCCCGCCGGGACGGTCAGGTCGAGACCGTCCACGGCGAGCTGTCCGCCGCGGTAGCGCTTGGTGAGCGCGCGGGTGGCGATCACCGTGTCGACGCCGTCGATGTCGTCGATGTCGTCGACCGGTCCGGCCTCGGCAGCCGGACCGGCCCCGTCGCCCTCCGCGGCGGCCAGTTCCTCCATGCGCTCCTCAGGCTCCTCGATCCGTGCGTGCTACGGGTGGTACGGCATCGGCCCGCGGGTCACTTCCCCGAGTCGGCCGCCTTCACCAGCGCGTTCTTGTCGACGGCGCCGACGTAGACCTTGCCGTCGTCCGTGACCAGGGCGTTGATCAGGCGGGTCTTGAAGACCGTGCCCGAGCCGAACTTACCGGTGACCTTGTCGCCGAGGGAGTCCAGGAAGCCGCCCATGTCGCCGCCGACCTCGGAGCCGGACGGGATGCCCTCGCCGCCGGTGTCGAAGACCGCCACGGCGTTCCAGCCCTCGCCGATGACCTCGGGGCCGCCCTCGGCCGCCTTGCCGCGCTCGCCCTCGGACTTCGGGCCGCCGAACTCCTTTTCGAGCTCCTTGCGCAGGTCGTCCTCGGACTTCGCGTCGCCGCCATGCCTGGCGGCGGCGCCGTCCAGGTCGCCCTCCTCGGTGACCTTCGCGCCCTTGGGCGGGGTGAAGTCGAAGGTGGAGGCGGCCGGCTTGGCGAAGCTGACCTGGGTGAAGCCCGCGTCGATCACGGCCGCGCCGCCGCTGGACGGGGTCAGCGTGAACTTCAGCGGCATGCCGGTCTTGGCGTCCACCGCCACGGTGATCGCGCCGACCGTGGTGCCGGACTGCTTCGGCTTGATGAGCAGGCGGTAGGCGTCCCGGCCCGCGACCTGCGCGGTGCCGTCGACGGTGACGGACGTGGTGTCGTCGGCGGCCTTGAGGGCTTCCTCGGTGAGTTCCTTGGGCGTGGCGGGGAGCTCTTCGGTCTTCCCCTTCTCCTCCGGGGCCTCCTCGGCGGTGCCGTGGTAGACCTCGTTCGACTTGCTGTCGTAGCCCCAGATGTCCTTGCCGTTGTGGATGAGGCTGTACTCGGAGGCGTTCTCCAGCAGGGAGAGCTTCTGCTTGTTCTCGCCGTCGAGGGCGACGCGCAGGGTGTGCGTGCCGGACGCCAGCTCGGTGAGCTTGGCCGTCGGGTCGGCGGACGATCCGTCACCCGAGCCGGACGCCATGGCGCCGGAGGCGAAGCTCGACCCCAGCCCACCGAGGTCGGGCAGACCCAGATCGGTGGTGATCTTGAAGGTGCCGGACAACTGCTCGACGTCCGACTTCGCGATCTTCTCGATGAGTTGCTGCGCGGTGATCTCCGGCAGGTCCGGGTCGCCGGAGTCGGCGATCGCCGGAACGAGCCCGATGGTCGCCGCCGCGATGCCCACGACCGCGACCGGGACCACGTACCGCGCGGCCTTGCGGCGCCCCGCGCGCAGGTCGTCGGCCTCCCCGGCGGTCGTACTGTCGTCGGATTCGTACGGTGCCATGTGTGCCTTACCTCCGTCGTCGGCGGCGGCTGTCCGTCTCGTTCCTCGCTCGAGAGTCTTACGACCCCGCACTCGCCCACCCCTGAGCCGCCATTCTCACCCGAATCGGTGAGGAGTGGTGTTTTCCGTGGTCCCCATCTGACCAAATCGGCCAGGGGGATTCGTCAGCCTCCGGAGCCAACTCGGCGTACACCTGGGGTATGACACACGGAGGCGACGCCTCCCCCGACCCGTAGGGGTCGCCACGGGGAGACGCCGCCGTGCGCCGTCGCGCCGGAGCGGATCAGCCGTTGATGAACACGTAGTCCGCCTGGTAGGGCACGCCGACGATCGCGCCGGGCGAGCAGGAGCCGGCCGGGGCCACGCCGCCGACGGTGTTCAGCCGCAGGATCTCTGCGGTGTCGGCCAGCAGGCCGTGGTGCTTGCCGGACTGAGTGGCCTTCAGGTCGAGCTCGGGGATGTTCCTGTCGCCGTTCGGGGTCTTGGAGAGGACGGACCCCGTCACCGCGCTGCCGTCCCGTGCGATCCACTGCGGCGTCCCGGAGTTGGGCGCCACGAAGGAGTGCGCGATACGGCCGCCCAGTACGGCGCTGACGTCCCGCTGGGCGAAGGCGTACCCGCCGCCCTCGGCGGGCTTGCACTCGTAGATCTGCTTGCCCTTGATGACGGACGCCTGGAAGTTGTCGAGCGCGTCGCGGAAGTCGAACTTGGCGACGGTGACCTTGTGGAGCTGCCCCCGCACGGCGCCGCCCGGGAACTCGGCGGTGTGGAGGTTGGCGTAGAAGGAACTCGGGTCGGTCTTCAGAGCGTTGAGCAGGGCGGGGTCCTTCACGGTGACGGTCCCCGTGACGCTGTGCCCCTTGCTCTTGCCGAGCAGGCCGCCGAAGTCGACCTTGATGCCGCCGTTGGTGCCCTTGGCGCCCTGGTGGATGTGGAGGGCGGTCGGCTTGCCGGTGCCGCGCCAGGTGACGGCGACGGAGACCTTCTCGCCCTTGACCTTCACGAACTGCAGCGCGGCACCGTCCCTGTCCCCGACGGCGGGCCCACCCGCCACGGGGACTTCGTTCGCCCCGCGGAGACTGGCCGCGAGGACCGTACCCCCGCCACCGTGGGTCCCGGCACCGAGGTCCCCGCTCCGGCTCACGATCCCCTGCGTGTCGCCTCCGGCGTGGCCCGCGTGGTCTGCACGGTCGCTTCCGGCGTGGCCCGCGTGGTCGGCGCGGGCGCTTCCGGCGGCGAAGGCGGGAATCACCGCGGTGGCGACACCACCGGCGGCGGCCACCGCGACAGCGGTGACGATCAGGCTCTTACGGCGCTTCGAGAACGTCGTCTTCATGCCCATGATTCTGTTTTCTCCCCGTAATGCAGCTGACGCCCCCTGCGTCAGCTTCTGGGCATTCATACGGAGGCGATCTTACTTTGGACTCAGTCCAGCATTGTGACCTGCGTCACACGGTTCTTTTCAGCCCAGCCGGCGTTTGAGGACGAGGCCGTTCAGGCCGATGGGGGTCCAGGGGGCGAAGCCCCTTGGAAACCCCTACCCGGCGCGATGCACCACCGCGTCGCACAACTCCATCAACGCCGCCTTGGCATCAAGATCCGGCAAGGGCGCCAGCGCGGCCCGCGCATCCTCCGCGTACCGCACCGTGTCCCGCCGAGCCTGCTCGAGCGCCGGATGCACCCGAAGCTGGGCCAACGCCTCCGCGAGCCGCGCGTCGTCACTCAGATCGGAGTCCAGCAGCTCGCACAGCGCGATGTCCTCGGCCAGCCCCAGCCGCTCGGCCCGCTCCCGCAACCGCAGCACCGGCAGCGTGGGAATGCCCTCACGCAGATCCGTCCCCGGCGTCTTCCCGGACTCCCGCGAGTCGCTCGCGATGTCCAGGACGTCGTCGGCCAGCTGGAAGGCGACCCCGAGCCGCTCTCCGTACTGGGTCAACACGTCTACGACCGTCTCGTCGGCGCCCGACATCATCGCCCCGAACCGGCACGACACCGCCACGAGCGACCCGGTCTTCCCGCTGAGCACATCCAGGTAGTGCTCGATCGGATCCCGGCCGTCCTGCGGCCCCGCCGTCTCCAGGATCTGTCCGGTGACCAGCCGCTCGAACGCCTCGGCCTGCACCCGAACGGCCTCGGGCCCGAGGTCGGCCAGGGTGTGCGAGGCGCGCGCGAAGAGGAAGTCGCCGGTCAGTACGGCGACCGAGTTCCCCCAGCGGGTGTTCGCGCTGTCGACCCCGCGCCGTACCGCCGCCTCGTCCATCACGTCGTCGTGGTAGAGCGTCGCCAGATGGGTGAGCTCGACCACGACGGCCGACGGGACGACCCCCGGCGCGTACGGATCCCCGAACTGGGCGGCGAGCATCACGAGCAGCGGCCGGAACCGCTTCCCACCGGCCCGCACCAGGTGCTGGGCGGCCTCGGTGATGAAGGGGACCTCACTCTTGGTGGCTTCGAGCAATCCCTCCTCGACAGCCGCCAATCCGGCCTGGACATCGGCTTCCAGAGCCTGGTCCCGCACGCTCAGCCCGAACGGCCCGACGACGGTCACGAGGGGTCTCCTGTCTGCTGGTGTCTACTGGCGGTTACACGGTTTGTCGATAGGTCGCTGCCATCACTCAAGTCAGCGTATCCGGTCAGGTTTCGATCACCGATGCCGCCCACCCGTCCACCACGGGCGGTATCGGATCACGGCCGGTATTTTTTTGATCACGTGATAAGGCCGGATATCCATCGACTTATAGGGAAGTAGCGGCCTGTATCCCGAACCGACGCCGCCATCGGATCCGAGAACATGCAGGCCATCCGCGTCCCGGCCCTCGCGGACGCGGCCGCCCGCAGGGGCCTGGGCATGCCGACAAGGCCCACAGACCCCGCCTCCCACGGCCGGGGCCGCGCGCCGGAGGGCGGGGCCCTGATCGTTCGCGGCCACTACGCCATGGCGGTGCCTGCCGCCACCACGACCCCAGGGAGCCCCGGGTCGATCAGCGCGGGCACGGGGCCACCGAAACCGATGGCCGGCACGACCGCGGTGGACGCCGGGCCCGCCGGGCTCGCCGCGAAGCCCGCGAAGGCCGCGAAGGCCGCGGCGCGCCGGCCGCGGCGCACGATGCGTCCGGTCCGCCGACCGGCCGGGGATCCCGCTCATGCACATCCGTATGTCCTCCCCCTGCGAGACGACACATCACGACCCGCGCGCGCCGCTCGATCGTCATGACAACGACGTGCACCGCATGGGAGGTTCCGTCCTCACGGGGGTCGCCGACCCGGCGGCCGGGCAGCCCGGCGCGGAAGTGGGCGAGCAGACCCGCGTGTTGAGGCCGGGAGCTCACCGGCCCCTTCCGGGCCGCACACGGCAATGAGTTGCAAAAAGGGGCATTTCACGACCCCGGCGGCGCGCTCCACCCGGAGGGCGAAGAGGCCCTTTTCCGTCGGACGCGGGAAAAACGGACTCCACGGACAGCCGGTTAAAGGCGAGTTGGAGCCATTGCCCGATTTGCCACTTCTGTGATCACCAGTGAATTGGGTCACTCACCCCCGCCCGCACCCTGGGCCGGGCACACCCCTCCCCGCCTTGCCCCGAACGCAAGTTGAGGCTTGGCAACCGCAAAGGATCAAGCGCCCCATACGCCTCAGACCATGGTCAACCGCACGACAGGTGATTACGGCACTTGTTCCGGGCATGTGCTCTCGCATACGTTCCCGCTCGTCGGGCGGACGCCTAATCCTGCCGCCGCCCGAGTCATCCCCGACGTAACTCACACACGCGCGGCAGGAGCGGGGGACCCAGGTAAGTCGCCGGACCGGACGCCTTGATGGCGCCCGCGCACCGGCTTGGGGTTAAGTCGCACCGTCGCGAGACGGCGCGGCCGGGCATCTCCCGCCCGAACCCGACAGCTCACCTCGCAGGCGCCGGAGAGGAACAGCGCCATGCCCCGAGGCAAGCACCGCCGCCCCCGCACCAACCCGCTCACCCACCGTGCCGTCCTCGCCGGCACCGGCACCGTCGCCCTCGCCCTCCCGCTCCTGAGCGCGACCACCGCAGGTGCCGCGGAGCCCGCCAAGACCTCCACCACGGCCAAGGCCGGCTCGATCACGTACACCACCAAGAAGGGCGACACGCTCTACGGCATCGCGGACCGCTACGACGCCCAGGGCGGCTGGAAGCAGCTCTTCAAGGACAACCGCGAGGTCATCGGCGACAACCCCCGCCTGATCCACCCGGGCGTCGACCTGAAGGTCCGGGCGACCAAGAAGGCGTCAGCGCCGGGCAAGACGGCCGACAAGGCGTCCGCACCCGCCAAGAAGTCCTCCGTCGCCCAGGCCACCCAGACCTCGGTGAAGTCGTACCCGAACAACCTGGACGGCTGGATCCGCAACGCGCTGGACATCATGGCGCAAAACGGAATCCCTGGCTCATACGACGGCATTCACCGCAACATCATGCGCGAGTCGTCCGGCAACCCGCTGGCCATCAACAACTGGGACTCCAACGCCGTGGCGGGCACCCCGTCCAAGGGCCTCCTCCAGGTCATCGACCCCACGTTCGCGGCGTACCACGTGCCGGGCACGGTGTACGACCCCTACGACCCGGTCGCGAACATCGTGGCCGCGTGCAACTACGCGGCCGCGCGCTACGGCTCGATCGACAACGTGAACGGGCCCTACTAGGGAATCGCCCCCGGGACTCCCGGGCCCCCGGGGAAGTAAGCGACTCATCGGCGCATATCGTCCTCTACTGGACGATCACCCTCTACTGGAGATCACCCTCTACTGGACGATATGCGCCAAGCTCCCCGCGAACAGCCTCTCCAGGACGACCGCGATGCCGTCGTCCTCGTTCGACAGGGTGATCTCGTCGGCGACCGCCTTGAGTTCGGGATGCGCGTTGGCCATCGCGACGCCCCGCGCGGCCCAGTCGAACATCGGGATGTCGTTGGGCATGTCACCGAAGGCGATCGTCTCGCGCGGACCGAGCCCGAGATGCTCGGCGGCGAGCGCGAGACCGGTCGCCTTGGTGATGCCGCATGGCTGGAGTTCGACGGTGCCGGGCCCCGACATGGTGACCGTCGCGAGCGAACCGACCACCGCACGCGCCGTCGCCGCCAACTCGTCGTCCGACAGGCTGGGATGGCGTAGCAGCACCTTGCTGATCGGCTCGCACCACAGGTCTCCGCGGCGCCTGACGCGTACGGCGGGCAGGGTCGGGTGCGGCATCAGATACCCGGGCTCGATGAGCGTGAGCCCGTCGACGCCGTCCTGGTCGACGGCGGCGTACACCTGCCCCACCTCGGCCTCGATCTTGCCGAGCGCTGTCTCCGCGAGCTCCCGGTCGAGCGTGACGGACCACAGCAGACGGTCCGCGCCCGCGTCGTACAACTGCGCGCCCTGTCCGCACACCGCGAGCCCCGTACTGCCCAAGTCGTCGAGCAGCGGACGCACTCTGGGCGCCGGCCGTCCCGTCACGACGAGGTGCTGGGCACCGGCCGCCGCCACCCGCGCGAGCGCGTCGACGGTCCGGTCGGAAAGCGTGTCGTCACCGCGGAGCAGCGTCCCGTCCAGGTCAGTGGCGATGAGTGAATATGCGATGGGTGGGGCCATGATCAGAGAATACGGACAGGAGGCCCCATCGACTCGACCTGAACCGGACGGCTGCTGTGTTCACATGCGTTGACACCTGTTCCGGTTCCGCTTCTGCTTCCGCGCCCACAACTGTCCTTTCCCCGTCGCGATTTCACTCCCACGTGGTGCCGGAGCGCGCCTGAGCCGCGCCTGAACCTCCGCCCGCCGTGACGACCTGCTGTTTCTCCGGCACCGGCGACGCGAGGCCGGCACTGCCCAAGACGGGCGCCCCACCCGTAACGTGTGGCCCGACCACATGGCATACGGAGCGGATGAGAGTGAGGCAGCACCCCATGCCCCCCTTCGATCTCCCCGAGGGCGACCCCTTCGGCACACACAACCTTCCGTACGGCGTCTTCTCCCTTCCCGGCTCTGACCCCGCGCGACGGGTCGGCGTCCGGCTCGGCGACCACGTCCTCGACGCGGGCAAGGCGGCCCACGCCCTCGGCTCGCCGTACGCCCCGCTGCTCGCCCAGGACTCCCTGAACGCGCTGCTCGCGGCCGGCCGCACCACCTGGTCCGACGTGCGCCGCGCGGTGACGGCGTGGGTGACGGTGCCCGCGCACCAGGAGACCGTCCGCGACCTGTTCCACCCGCTGTCCTCGGTGACCCTGCACCTCCCCTTCGAGGTCGCGGACTACGTCGACTTCTACGCCTCCGAGAACCACGCCCGGAACGTCGGCCAGATGTTCCGCCCCGACGCCGCGGACTCGCTGACCCCCAACTGGAAGCACCTGCCCATCGGCTACCACGGCCGCTCGGGCACGGTGGTGGTCTCCGGCACGGACGTCGTACGGCCCTCGGGCCAGCGCAAGGCGCCCACCGATCCGGCGCCGCTCTTCGGCCCGTCGGTCCGCCTCGACATCGAGGCCGAGGTCGGCTTCGTGGTCGGGACACCGTCGCGGATGGGCGAACAGGTGGCGCTGGGCGACTTCCGGGAGCACGTCTTCGGCCTGTGCCTCCTCAACGACTGGTCGGCACGCGACATCCAGGCCTGGGAGTACGTCCCCCTCGGCCCCTTCCTCGGCAAGTCCTTCGCCACGTCGGTGTCGGCGTGGATCACCCCGCTGGACGCCCTGGAGGAGGCACGGGTGGCACCACCGGAGCGCACGCACCCCCTGCTGCCCTACCTGGACGACTCCGGCTCCGACACGGAACCCGGCGGCTACGACCTGCGTATCTCGGTGGCCGTCAACGGCCACGTGATTTCCGAACCCCCCTTCTCCACCATGTACTGGACGGCCGCCCAGCAGCTCGCCCACATGACCGTGAACGGCGCCTCGCTGCGCACCGGCGACCTGTACGGCTCCGGCACGGTCAGCGGACCGACCGAGCGCGAGCGCGGCTCACTGCTGGAGCTGACGTGGAACGGCCGGGACCCGCTCGAACTCCCCGACGGCAAGCGGACGTTCCTGGAGGACGGCGATGTCGTGACGCTGACCGCCTGGGCGCCCGGTCCCGGTGGGGTCCGGGTGGGGCTGGGTGACGTCACGGGGCGGATCGTGGCGGGGTGACGACAGTGGGGTCCGGGCCAACTCGGGGCTCCTACCGGGTGGTTCGCGGTCGCGGGCGCGGCCTCGGGCGGGTGTGATGCCGGCCCGGAGCGCGCATTCGGCGCGTCTTTCCCCCTGACTCCTTCAAAGGTCACCGTCATACTGGCTGGCGGTGGAAAGCGCGCCACGACCGGCGTTCGCGGACCGCCGCCCCGCTGTGCCATCCCCGCACCGTCCCGTCCAGGATCCGGAGACCTTGGCATGACCGTCTGCATGCTCCTGCTGAGCATCGTCGCCCTGACGGCCGCCGTACCCGTCCCCCGAGCGCTGACCCGGGCCACCTGGGCCGAGCGGGAACCGGTGGTCGCGCTCTGGGTGTGGCAGTGCCTGGTCGCCACCGTCCTGCTGTGCTGCCTGACGGCCCTGTCCCTGGGCACCGCCGCCGTCTTCGGCACGGTCCGCGCCCAGCTCTTCGCTCCGGCACCGCCGTCGGTGACGGAAGCGTACGACCTCTCGGCCACCCCGGCCTGGGCGAGCGCGCTCACCCTGCTGCTGGCCTGCGGCGCGGCCTGGACGACCGCGATGCTGGCCCGTGAACTCGTCGAGGCGCGCCGGCGACGCGGCCAGGCCAGGGCCCATCTGCGCGAACGCGCCCCCGACCTGCCGGCGGGGCTGGGCTCGGCGCGCGGCCCGCTGCTGGTGCTGGAGGACGAGTACCCGGACGCCTGGTGGATGCCGGGCAGCCCGGCCCAGCTGATCGTCACGACGGGTGCCCTGCACCGCCTGACCGACCACCAGCTCGACGCCGTCCTCACCCACGAGCGTGGCCATGCCCGTGCCCGCCACGACTGGTTGCTGCACCTGTCGACCGCGCTCGCCACCGGATTCCCCCGCATCCCGTTGTTCGCCCATTTCTGCGACCAGACCCACCGCCTGGTCGAACTCGCCGCCGACGACACGGCGTCCCGCCGCTGCGGCCATCTGACGACCGCCCTGGCCCTGATCGAGCTCAACCAGCACCGGGGCGTGCTGTCCTGCGCCTCCACCCACCGCCTCCTGGGCGAACGCGTCGACCGCCTCCTCCAGCCGCCCCCGCGCCTGGGACGCCGCCGCCGCGCCCTCACGACGACGCTGGCCGCACTGGTGCCGTTGCTGCCGCTGCTGATCGCGTTCGCGCCCGGTCTGACGGCGCTGTCCTGAACCGGCGCCGAGCCGAGGGATGCCCCTCCGGACGCCCGCCCCTCCTGGTCCTGGTCCCCTAAGCCCAGTCCTCCGGCTCGGGCTCCGTCTCGGGCCAGTCGTCCATCCCGTGATCGGGCCCGGGATCCGCTGCGGACGCCGCCGCCCCGGCACCGGACTCCGCCCCGCGCACCGAGGCCAGCACCTCAAGGACGCCGTCCCCGTAGGTGGCCAGCTTCTTCTCTCCGACCCCGCCGACGGTGCCGAGCTCACGCACCGACGTGGGCCACACGGTCACGATCTCCCGCAACGTCGCGTCGTGGAAGATCACATACGCCGGTACGCCCTGCTCGCGCGCCTGCTCGGCACGCCAGGCCCGCAGCGCCTCGAAGGCCGGCACCAGCGCCTCCGGCAGCTCGGCCACCGCGGCCTTCGCCTTGCGCTCCCCGCGCCCGGAACCCGACGCCGAACGCGAGGTCGCCGGCTTCTTCGGCTCCTTGCGCAGCGGCACCTCCCGCTCCCGCCGCAGCACCGACCCGCTGGCCTCCGTGAGCACGAGGGTCCCGTAATCACCCTCGACCGCGAGCAGTCCCTGCGCCAGCAACTGCCGGACGACGCCCCGCCATTCGCCCTCCTCGAGCTCCTCGCCGATGCCGAAGACGGACAGCTGGTCGTGGTCGAACTGGATCACCTTGCCGGTGCGCTTGCCCAGCAGGATGTCGACGATCTGCACCGCGCCGAACTTCTGCCCCCGCTCCCGCTGGAGCCGCACCACCGTCGACAGCACCTTCTGCGCCGCGATCGTGCCGTCCACGGTCTCCGGCGGCGTCAGACAGGTGTCGCAGTTGCCGCAGCCCACCGGGTCCGGGTCCTGGCCGAAGTAGGCGAGCAGCTGGCCTCGCCGGCACTGGGCCGTCTCGCACAGCGCCAGCATCGCGTCCAGGTGTGAGGCCGCCCGGCGCCGGAACGCCTCGTCACCCTCACCGGACTGGATCAGCTTGCGCTGCTGAATGACGTCGTTGAGGCCGTAGGCCATCCAGGCCGTGGAGGGCAGGCCGTCACGGCCGGCGCGGCCCGTCTCCTGGTAGTAGCCCTCGACCGACTTGGGCAGGTCGAGATGGGCGACGAACCGCACGTCCGGCTTGTCGATACCCATCCCGAAGGCGATGGTCGCCACCACGACCAGGCCGTCCTCCCGCAGGAACCGGGACTGGTGTGCCGCGCGCGTGCCCGCGTCCAGGCCCGCGTGGTACGGCACCGCCTCGATGCCGTTGCGGCTGAGGAACTCGGCCGTCGCCTCCACCGACTTGCGCGACAGGCAGTAGACGATGCCCGCGTCGCCCGCGTGCTCCTCCCGCAGGAAGCTCAGCAGCTGCTTCTTCGGGTCAGCCTTCGGCACGATCCGGTACTGGATGTTCGGTCGGTCGAAGCTCGCCACGAAGTGCCGGGCCGTCGGCATGTTCAGCCGCTGGGTGATCTCCTGGTGCGTCGCCCGGGTGGCCGTCGCCGTCAGCGCGATCCGCGGGACGTCCGGCCAGCGCTCACCGAGCAGCGACAGGGACAGGTAGTCGGGGCGGAAGTCGTGGCCCCACTGCGACACACAGTGCGCCTCGTCGATCGCGAACACCGCGATCTTGCCCCGCGACAGCAGGTCCAGCGTGGAGTCGAGGCGCAGCCGCTCCGGAGCGAGGTAGAGCAGGTCCAGCTCACCCGCCAGGAACTCCGCCTCCACGGTGCGGCGCTCGTCGAAGTCCTGCGTGGAGTTCATGAACCCGGCCCGCACGCCCAGCGCCCGCAGCGCGTCCACCTGGTCCTGCATCAGCGCGATGAGGGGGGAGACGACCACGCCTGTACCCGGTCTGACCAGGGACGGAATCTGGTAGCAGAGCGACTTGCCGCCTCCGGTCGGCATGAGCACGACGGCGTCCCCGCCGCTCACCACATGCTCGATGACCGCTTCCTGCTCGCCGCGGAAGGCCTCGTACCCGAAGACCCGGTGCAGCGCGGCCAGCGCCTCACTCCCGGCCGCCTCTGCCACCTCGGTCACTCCTGGCATCTCCCTGATCCCACCCGTCGCACCCATCGCCGTGCCCCCCGTACGTCGTCCCTCGACCACTGCCTCCACGATAGGGGCCCGCACCGACAGCCCCGGAGTTATCCACAGGCTCACCCCACTCGACATGACATTGGCCCGGCTTCCCTCAGGGGAAGCCGGGCCACTGCCGTGCCGGGGGAACGCCGCCTCAGCGGACGAAGACCCCCGCGTCGTTCGCCAGATCCAGGAAGTACTGCGGCGCCACGCCCAGCACGAGCGTGACCGCCACACCGACCCCGATCGCCGTCATCGTCAGCGGCGACGGAACGGCGACCGTCGGCCCCTCCGGGTTCGGCTCGCTGAAGAACATCAGCACGATGACGCGGATGTAGAAGAATGCCGCGATCGCCGACGAGATCACACCGACCACGACCAGCGGGCCCGCCCCGCCCTCGGCCGCCGCCTTGAACACGGCGAACTTCCCGGCGAAGCCGGAGGTCAGCGGAATCCCCGCGAAGGCCAGCAGGAACACCGCGAAGACGGCCGCGACCAGCGGCGAACGGCGGCCCAGACCGGCCCACTTGGACAGGTGCGTCGCCTCACCGCCGGCGTCGCGCACCAGTGTCACCACCGCGAACGCGCCGATCGTCACGAACGAGTACGCGGCCAGGTAGAAGAGGACGGACGACACCCCGTCCGGCGTGGTCGCGATGACACCCGCGAGGATGAATCCGGCGTGCGCGATCGACGAGTACGCCAGCAGGCGCTTGATGTCGGTCTGGGTGATCGCGACGATCGCGCCGCCCAGCATGGTGACGATCGCCACGCCCCACATCACCGGCCGCCAGTCCCAGCGCAGGCCGGGCAGCACGACGTACAGGATGCGCAGCAGGGCACCGAACGCGGCCACCTTCGTCGCCGCGGCCATGAAGCCGGTCACCGGCGTCGGCGCGCCCTGGTAGACGTCCGGCGTCCACATGTGGAACGGGACCGCGCCGACCTTGAACAGCAGGCCCATGACGATCATCGCGGCGCCGACGAGCAGCAGCGCGTCGTTGCCCATGGTGTCCGCGAGCGCCGGGGTGACGTCCGGCACCGTGCCGTCGACGACCTGCGCGATCGTCGCGTAGGACACCGAGCCCGCGTAGCCGTACAGCAGCGCGATGCCGAACAGCGTGAACGCGGAGGCGAAGGCACCGAGCAGGAAGTACTTGACCGCGGCCTCCTGCGACATCAGCCGCTTGCGGCGGGCCAGCGCGCACATCAGGTACAGCGGCAGCGAGAAGACTTCCAGGGCGATGAACAGCGTCAGCAGATCGTTGGCCGACGGGAAGATCAGCATGCCCGCGACGGCGAACATCAGCAGCGGGAACACCTCGGTGGTGGTGAACCCGGCCTTCACCGCGGCCTTCTCGCTGTCGCTGCCCGGCACGGAGGCGGCCTGCGCGGCGAAGGAGTCGACCCGGTTGCCGTGCGCGGCCGGGTCGAGCCGCCGCTCGGCGAAGGTGAACAGGCCGACCAGGGCGGCCAGCATGATCGTGCCCTGCAGGAACAGGGCCGGTCCGTCGACGGCGATGGCGCCCATCGCGGCGATGCCCGACTTGGTCGTGGCATATCCGCCCGCCGCCAGCGCCACGACCGCGGCGAAGCCCGCGACGAGCGCCACGGCGGCGACGAACACCTGCGCGTAGTAGCGCGCCTTGCGCGGCACGACCGCCTCGATCAGCACCCCGACGATCGCCGCGCCGACGACGATCAGGGTGGGCGACAGTTGTGCGTACTCGATCTTCGGCGTGTCGATCTTCGAGATCGGGTCGGCCGCGGTTGTCCACAGGCTGTGGACGGCTGATGCGCTCACTTGGCCGCCTCCACCTCGGGCTGGGGATCCTTCTTCTGTACGTCGGACATGGTCTGCTTGACCGCCGGGTTGACGATGTCCGTCAGGGGCTTCGGGTAGACGCCCAGGAAGAGCAGCAGCGCGACCAGCGGGGCGACGACCACGAGCTCACGCACCCTGAGGTCGGGCATCGCGGAGACCTCCGGCTTCACCGGGCCGGTCATCGTCCGCTGGTAGAGGACGAGGACGTACAGCGCGGCGAGCACGATGCCGAAGGTGGCGATGATGCCGATCACCGGGTAGCGCGTGAACGTGCCGACCAGGACCAGGAACTCACTGACGAACGGCGCCAGTCCCGGCAGCGACAGGGTCGCGAGGCCACCGATCAGGAAGGTGCCGGCGAGTACCGGGGCGACCTTCTGCACACCGCCGTAGTCGGCGATGAGCCGCGAGCCGCGCCGCGAGATCAGGAAGCCGGCCACCAGCATCAGCGCGGCCGTCGAGATCCCGTGGTTGACCATGTACAGCGTCGCGCCGGACTGGCCCTGGCTGGTCATCGCGAAGATGCCCATGATGATGAAGCCGAAGTGCGAGATCGACGCGTAGGCGATCAGGCGCTTCATGTCCCGCTGTCCGACCGCGAGCAGCGCGCCGTAGACGATGCTGATCAGCGCCAGGACGAGGATCGCGGGCGTCGCCCACTTGCTGGCCTCCGGGAACAGCTGGAGGCAGAAGCGGAGCATCGCGAAGGTGCCCACCTTGTCGACGACCGCGGTGATGAGGACGGCGACCGGTGCGGTGGCCTCCCCCATCGCGTTCGGCAGCCACGTGTGCAGCGGCCACAACGGCGCCTTCACCGCGAAGGCGAAGAAGAAGCCGAGGAACAGCCAGCGTTCGGTGTTCGTCGCCATGTCGAGCGTGCCGTTGGCGCGGGCCTCGGCGATCTCCTGGAGGCTGAAGTTCCCGGCGACCACGTACAGGCCGATCACCGCGGCCAGCATGATCAGACCGCCGACCAGGTTGTAGAGCAGGAACTTCACGGCCGCGTACGACCGTTGCGTAGACGCCACCTTCTCGCCGTGCTCGTGGGCACGGTCCCCGAAGCCGCCGATGAGGAAGTACATCGGGATGAGCATGGCTTCGAAGAAGATGTAGAAGAGGAAGACGTCGGTGGCCTCGAAGGAGAGGATCACCATCGCCTCGACGGCCAGGATCAGGGCGAAGAAGCCCTGGGTGGGCCGCCACCGCTTGCTGCCGGTCTCCAGCGGGTCGGCGTCGTGCCAGCCCGCGAGGATGATGAACGGGATCAGCAGCGCCGTCAGCGCGATCAGCGCGACCGCGATGCCGTCCACCCCGAGTTCGTAGCGGACCCCGAAGTCCGCGATCCAGGAGTGGGACTCGGTGAGCTGATAGCGGTCGCCGTCGGGGTCGAAGCGGACCAGGACGGTGATCGCGAGGGCGAGTGTGCCGAGCGAGACGAGCAGCCCGAGCCATTTGGCGGCGGTGCGCTGCGCGGCCGGCACGGCGGCCGTGGCGATCGCCCCGATCGCCGGCAGCACCGCCGTGGCTGTCAGAAGAGGAAAGGACATCGGTATCAGACCGCCCTCATCAGCAGGGTCGCGGCGATGAGGATCGCCACACCGCCGAACATCGAGACCGCGTACGACCGCGCGAAGCCGTTCTGCAGCCTGCGCATCCGTCCGGACAGGCCGCCGACCGAGGCCGCCGTGCCGTTGACGACGCCGTCGACCAGCGTGTGGTCGACGTACACCAGGGAGCGTGTGAGGTGCTCGCCGCCGCGGACGAGGACGACGTGGTTGAAGTCGTCCTGGTACAGGTCGCGCCGGGCGGCCCGGGTGAGCACCGACCCGCGCGGGGCGGCGGCCGGGACCGGGCGGCGGCCGTACTGGCCGTAGGCGATGGCGACACCGATGACCATGCACGCGACGGTCGCGCCGGTGATCACTCCCGCGCTCAGCGGCGCGTCACCGTGGTCGTGCCCGGTGATGGGCTCCAGCCAGTGGATGAAGCGGTCGCCGATGCTGAAGAACCCACCGGCGGCCACCGATCCGACGGCCAGCACGATCATGGGGATCGTCATGACCTTGGGCGACTCGTGCGGGTGCGGCTCGTTGCCGTTCGCGTCCGGCTGCCAGCGCTTCTCGCCGAAGAACGTCATCAGCATCACGCGCGTCATGTAGAACGCGGTGATCGCGGCGCCCAGCAGCGCGCAGCCGCCGAGGATCCAGCCCTCGGTGCCTCCCTTGGCGAACGCCGCCTCGATGATCTTGTCCTTGGAGAAGAAGCCGGACAGACCGGGGAAGCCGATGATCGCGAGGTAGCCGAGGCCGAAGGTGACGAAGGTGACCGGCATGTACTTGCGCAGGCCGCCGTACTTGCGCATGTCGACCTCGTCGTTCATGCCGTGCATGACCGAACCGGCGCCGAGGAACAGCCCGGCCTTGAAGAAGCCGTGCGTCACCAGGTGCATGATCGCGAAGACGTAGCCGATGGGGCCGAGGCCGGCCGCGAGGACCATGTAGCCGATCTGCGACATGGTCGAGCCGGCCAGCGCCTTCTTGATGTCGTCCTTCGCGCAACCGACGATCGCACCGAACAGGAGCGTGACGACGCCGACGATCGTGACGACCAGCTGTGCGTCGGGCGCCGCGTTGAAGATCGCTCCGGAGCGGACGATCAGGTAGACGCCCGCGGTCACCATCGTCGCGGCGTGGATGAGGGCCGAGACCGGAGTCGGGCCTTCCATCGCGTCCCCGAGCCAGGACTGGAGCGGTACCTGGGCGGACTTGCCGCACGCGGCGAGCAGCAGCATCAGGCCGATCGCGGTGAGCTTGCCCTCGCTCGCGTCGCCGACCATGCCCGGCTCGCCCTCGCCGCCGAGCAGCGGCCCGAAGGCGAAGGTGCCGAACCAGAAGAACATCAGCATGATCGCGATCGACAGGCCCATGTCGCCGACGCGGTTGACCAGGAAGGCCTTCTTCGCGGCGGTGGCGGCGCTGGGCTTGTGCTGCCAGAAACCGATCAGCAGGTAGGAGGCGAGACCGACGCCCTCCCAGCCGACGTACAGCAGGAGGTAGTTGTCGGCGAGGACGAGCAGCAGCATCGCCGCGAGGAACAGGTTCAGATAGCCGAAGAAGCGGCGGCGCCGCTCGTCGTGCTCCATGTACCCGACCGAGTACAGGTGGATCAGCGAGCCGACGCCGGTGATCAGCAGCACGAACGTCATCGACAGCTGGTCGAGGCGGAAGGCGACGTCCGCCTGGAAGCCCTCGACCTGGATCCAGCTGAACAGGTGCTGGGTGAGGGTCCGCTGTTCGGGATCCTTGCCCAGCAGGTCGGCGAAGAGGACCACGCCGAAGGCGAAGGAGACGAACGACAGGAGCGTGCCGAGCCACTGGCCGACGGCGTCGAGGCGCCGGCCGCCGCACAGCAGTACGGCCGCTCCGAGCAGGGGCGCCGCGATCAGCAGCGCAATCAGGTTCTCCACGATTTCTTCCGACCCCTCAGAGCTTCATCAGGCTGGCGTCGTCGACCGAGGCCGAGTGGCGGGAACGGAACAGCGACACGATGATCGCCAGCCCGACCACGACCTCCGCCGCGGCGACGACCATCGTGAAGAAGGCGATGATCTGGCCGTCGAGGTTGCCGTGCATCCGGGAGAAGGCGACGAGCGTCAGGTTGCAGGCGTTGAGCATGAGCTCGATGCACATGAACACGACGATCGCGTTGCGCCTGATCAGTACGCCGGTGGCGCCGATCGTGAACAGAAGGGCCGCGAGATACAGGTAGTTGACCGGGTTCACTTGGACGCCTCCTCCGGCCGCTTGAAGGTGGACGGCTCGATCGCGGTCCGCTCCAGCCGCTCCTCCGCGCGCTGCTCCAGCGCCCGCAGGTCGTTGAGCGCCTCGGTGGACACGTCACGGATCTGGCCGCGTTCGCGCAGCGTCTTGCTGACCGTGAGGTCGGACGGGGTGCCGTCGGGGAGCAGGCCCGCGATGTCCACGGCGTTGTGCCGGGCGTAGACGCCCGGGGCCGGGAGCGGCGGGATGTACTTGCCCTCGCGGATGCGCTCCTCGGACAGCTCGCGCTGGGTCTTGGCCCGCTCGGTGCGCTCGCGGTGCGTGAGCACCATGGCGCCGACGGCGGCCGTGATCAGCAGGGCGCCGGTGATCTCGAAGGCGAAGACGTACTTGGTGAAGATGAGGGCGGCGAGGCCCTCCACATTGCCGTTCGCGTTCGCCTGGGCGAGGCCGTCGAACTCCGTGATGGAGGCGTTTCCGATGCCCCCGATCAGCAGGACGCCGAAGCCGAGCCCACAGAGAAGGGCCAGCCAACGCTGACCCTTGATGGTCTCCTTCAGGGAGTCCGCGGCCGTGACGCCGACGAGCATCACCACGAACAGGAACAGCATCATGATCGCGCCGGTGTAGACGACGATCTGCACGATGCCCAGGAAGTAGGCGCCGTTGGCGAGGTAGAAGACAGCCAGAACGATCATGGTCCCGGCCAGGCAGAGGGCGCTGTGCACGGCCTTCTTCATGAAGACGGTGCACAGGGCGCCGATCACCGCGACCGTGCCGAGGATCCAGAACTGGACGGCCTCTCCGGTGGAGGTGGAGTAGGCGGCGAGTTGTGCGGTCATCGGCCGATCACCTTCTCGGACGCCGGCTCGGTCTCGCCGAAGGTCGAGTCGGCCTCCTGCACGACCTCGCCCTTGGAGTGGGCGACCTGCCGCTCGGTGCCGGGCGCGGCCTCCGTCACCAGCCCCCGGTAGTAGTCCTGCTCGTCGGTCCCCGGGTAGATGGCGTGGGGGGTGTCGACCATGCCGTCCTCAAGGCCGGCGAGCAGCTGCTCCTTGGTGTAGATGAGGTTGGCGCGGCTGGAGTCCGCCAGCTCGAACTCGTTCGTCATCGTCAGCGCGCGCGTGGGGCACGCCTCGATGCACAGGCCGCACAGGATGCAGCGGGCGTAGTTGATCTGGTACACGCGCCCGTACCGCTCGCCCGGGGAGTAGCGCTCCTCCTCGGTGTTGTCGGCGCCCTCCACGTAGATGGCGTCGGCGGGGCAGGCCCAGGCGCACAGCTCGCAGCCGACGCACTTCTCCAGGCCGTCCGGATGGCGGTTGAGCTGGTGCCGTCCGTGGAAGCGCGGAGCGGTGGTCTTCGGCTGCTCCGGGTACTGCTCGGTCAGCCGCTTCTTGAACATGGCCTTGAAGGTCACGCCGAAGCCTGCGACGGGGTTCATGAAACCGGGCTTGGTCTCCTTGGGCTCCTCAGCCATCGGACGCCTCCTTTCCCTCCGTGGAACCGCTCAGCGATCCGTCACTCTGAGTATCGGGCCCGCCACTGACAATCAGGTCCCGCTCACGGTGCGAGCGGCGCCGCGGCACCGGCGGCAACTCCTGTCCCGGCAGCGGCGGTACGGGGAATCCGCCCGCCATCGCGTCGAACGCGGCCGGTTCCTCGGCGGCCCGCTCGGTGCCCTTGGCCTTCTCGCGGAACATGTCGACGACGAAGGAGAGCAGGAGCAGTGCGAGGACGCCGCCGCCGACGTAGAGGGCGATGTCGGCGAAGTCGTAGTTCTCGTTGCGCAGGGTCCGCACGGTCGCGACCAGCATCAGCCAGACGACGGAGACCGGGATGAGGACCTTCCAGCCGAGCTTCATCAGCTGGTCGTAGCGGACGCGAGGCAGCGTGCCGCGCAGCCAGATGAAGAAGAACAGCAGCAGTTGGACCTTGATCACGAACCAGAGCAGCGGCCACCAGCCGTGGTTCGCGCCCTCCCAGAAGGCGCTGACCGGATACGGGGCCCGCCAGCCGCCCAGGAAGAGCGTCACCGACACGGCCGAGACCGTCACCATGTTCACGTACTCGGCGAGCATGAACATCGCGAACTTGATCGACGAGTACTCGGTGTTGAAGCCGCCGACCAGGTCGCCCTCGGACTCCGGCATGTCGAAGGGGGCGCGGTTGGTCTCGCCGACCATCGTCACGATGTAGATCAGGAACGACACCGGCAGCAGCACGATGTACCAGCGGTCCTGCTGCGCCTCGACGATCGCCGAGGTCGACATCGACCCGGAGTAGAGGAACACCGAGGCGAACGCGGCGCCCATCGCGATCTCGTAGGAGATCATCTGCGCGCAGGAGCGCAGGCCGCCGAGCAGCGGATAGGTGGATCCGGAACTCCAACCCGCCAGCACGATGCCGTAGATGCCGACCGAGGCGACCGCGAGGATGTAGAGCATCGCGATCGGCAGGTCGGTGAGCTGCATCGTGGTGCGCTGGCCGAAGATCGAGATCTCGTTGCCGGCCGGGCCGAAGGGGATCACCGCGATCGCCATGAAGGCCGGGATGGCCGCGACGATCGGCGCGAGGACGTAGACGACCTTGTCCGCGCGTTTGACGATGACGTCTTCCTTCAGCATCAGCTTGATGCCGTCGGCGAGCGACTGGAGCATGCCCCAGGGGCCGTGCCGGTTGGGCCCGATGCGCAGCTGCATCCAGGCGACGACCTTGCGCTCCCAGACGATGGAGAACAGCACGGTCACCATCAGGAAGGCGAAGCAGAACACCGCCTTGATGACGACCAGCCACCAGGGGTCGCGGCCGAACATCGAGAGGTCTTCAGCGGCGAGGAAAGGGCTCATGCCTCCACCTCCTCGGGGGCCTCGGACGCGAGCGTCGCCGGGCCGATGCGGACGAGTGAGCCGGGCAGCGCCCCGGTGTCGGAGGCGACGCCGCCGCCCACCGAGTTCAGCGGCAGCCACACCACCCGGTCGGGCATCTCCGTGATCTGCAGCGGCAGTTCGACCACTCCCGCGGGGCCGGTCACGGCAAGGACGTCGCCGTCCTTCACGCCGGCCTCGGCGGCCGTGGCGGCCGACACGCGCGCGTGGGCGGCGTGCCGGGTGCCGGCGAGCGCCTCGTCGCCCTGCTGGAGCAGGCCCTGGTCGAGCAGCAGCCGGTGTCCGGCGAGGACGGCCTCTCCGGCGGCCGGCCGCGGCAACTGGGCCCCGGTCGCGAGCGGGTCGGTGGCCCGCGGTCCGTCCCAGGCGCCGAGCCGGTCGATCTCCGCGCGCGTGGTGCGCAGATCCGGCAGGCCCAGGTGTACGTCCATGGCGTCGGCCAGCATCTGCAGCACGCGCGCGTCGGTCGGGGCCAGGCGGCGGGTCATCTGGTCGGGCTTGAGCGCGGCCTCGAAGAAGCGCACCCGGCCCTCCCAGTTGAGGAAGGTGCCGGCCTTCTCGGCGACCGCGGCGACGGGCAGGACGACGTCGGCGCGCCGGGTCACCTCACCGGGCCGCAGTTCGAGCGAGACCACGAACCCGGCCTCGGCGAGCGCCTCACGCGCGCGTGCCGGGTCCGGCAGGTCGGCGACCTCGACGCCCGCCACCAGCAGGGCCTGGAGTTCGCCGGACGCGGCGGCCTCCACGATCTGGCCGGTGTCGCGGCCGTAGCGGACCGGGAGGTCGGCCACGCCCCAGACGGCGGCGACCTCCTCACGCGCGCGCGGGTCGGTCGCGGGACGTCCGCCCGGCAGCAGCGAGGGCAGTGCGCCCACCTCGACGGCGGCACGCTCGCCCGCCCGGCGCGGGATCCAGACCAGTTCGGCGCCGGTCGCCGTCGCGGCCCGTACGGCGGCGGTGAGCCCGCCCGCCACGGCGGCCAGCCGCTCGCCGACGACGATCACCGCGCCCTCGGTGCGCAGCGCCTCGGAGGCCCGCGCACCGTCCTCGTCCAGGCCGACCCCGCTCGCCAGCGCGTCCAGCCACTCGGTCTCGGTGCCGGGGGCGGCCGGCAGCAGGGTGCCGCCCGCCTTCTCCAGGCCGCGGGTCGGGTGCGTGGCGAGCGAGAAGACCTTCTGTCCGTGACCGCGCCAGGCCTTGCGCAGCCGCAGGAAGACGCCGGGCGCCTCCTCCTCGGACTCGAACCCGGCGAGCAGGACGGCCGGCGCCTTCTCCAGGGAGGTGTACGTGACGCCCGTACCGTCCAGGTCGCGGCCGTGACCGGCGACCCGCGCGGCGAGGAAGTCGGCCTCCTCGCCGCTGTGCACGCGCGCGCGGAAGTCGATGTCGTTCGTGTCGAGCGCCACGCGCGCGAACTTGCTGTACGCGTAGGCGTCCTCGACGGTGAGCCGGCCGCCGGTCAGCACGCCGGTGCGGCCGCGCGAGGCGAGCAGCCCCTGAGCCGCGATCTGCAGCGCTTCCGGCCAGGACGCCGGTTCGAGGTCACCCTCGGCGTTGCGCACCAGCGGGGTCTGGAGCCGGTCGCGCTGCTGGGCGTACCGGAAGCCGAAGCGCCCCTTGTCGCAGATCCACTCCTCGTTGACCTCGGGGTCGTTGGCGGCGAGCCGTCGCATGACCTTGCCGCGCCGGTGGTCGGTGCGGGTGGCGCAGCCGCCGGAGCAGTGCTCGCAGACGCTCGGGGACGACACGAGGTCGAAGGGGCGCGAGCGGAAGCGGTACGCCGCCGAGGTGAGCGCGCCGACCGGGCAGATCTGGATGGTGTTGCCCGAGAAGTACGACTCGAACGGGTCGCCCTCACCGGTGCCGACCTGCTGGAGCGCGCCCCGCTCCAGCAGCTCGATCATCGGGTCGCCCGCGACCTGGTTGGAGAACCGGGTGCAGCGGGCGCACAGCACGCACCGCTCGCGGTCGAGCAGCACCTGCGTGGAGATCGGTACGGGCTTCTCGTACGTCCGCTTCCTGCCCTCGAACCGGGACTCGGAGTGGCCGTGCGACATGGCCTGGTTCTGCAGCGGGCACTCGCCGCCCTTGTCGCAGACCGGGCAGTCCAGCGGGTGGTTGATGAGCAGGAGCTCCATCACACCCTTCTGGGCCTTCTCGGCGACCGGCGAGGTGAGATGCGTCTTCACGACCATGCCGTCCGTGCAGGTGATCGTGCAGGACGCCATCGGCTTGCGCTGGCCCTCGACCTCGACGATGCACTGGCGGCAGGCGCCGGCCGGGTCGAGGAGCGGGTGGTCGCAGAAGCGGGGGATCTCGATGCCGAGTTGCTCGGCGGCGCGGATGACCAGCGTGCCCTTCGGCACACTGATCTCGACGCCGTCGATCGTGAGCGTCACGAGATCCTCCGGCGGGACCGCCGCCTCTCCCCCTCCGGAGGGAGCGCTCGTGGTCACAGTCATGCGTTCACCTCCGTACGGTGGTCGGCCCAGGCCGTCGACCTGGCCGGGTCGAAGGGGCAGCCCCGGCCCGTGATGTGCTGCTCGTACTCCTCGCGGAAGTACTTCAGCGAGGAGAAGATCGGCGAGGCGGCGCCGTCGCCGAGGGCGCAGAAGGACTTGCCGTTGATGTTGTCGGCGATGTCGTTCAGCTTGTCGAGGTCGCTCATGACGCCCTTGCCGGCCTCGATGTCGCGCAGCAGCTGCACGAGCCAGTAGGTGCCTTCGCGGCAGGGTGTGCACTTGCCGCAGGACTCGTGGGCGTAGAACTCGGTCCAGCGGGTGACGGCGCGCACGACGCAGGTCGTCTCGTCGAAGCACTGCAGGGCCTTGGTGCCGAGCATGGAACCGGCGGCGCCCACTCCCTCGTAGTCGAGCGGGACGTCGAGGTGCTCGTCGGTGAACATCGGCGTCGAGGAGCCGCCCGGCGTCCAGAACTTCAGACGGTGGCCGGGCCGCATACCGCCGCTCATCTCGAGGAGCTGGCGCAGGGTGATGCCGAGCGGGGCCTCGTACTGGCCGGGGCTCGCGACGTGGCCGCTGAGCGAGTAGAGCGTGAAGCCCGGGGACTTCTCGCTGCCCATCGACCGGAACCAGTCCTTGCCCCGATGCAGAATCGCGGGAACCGACGCGATCGACTCGACGTTGTTCACAACAGTCGGGCAGGCGTAGAGACCTGCCACCGCAGGGAAGGGGGGACGCAGCCGCGGTTGACCACGGCGGCCTTCGAGCGAGTCGAGCAGCGCGGTCTCCTCACCGCAGATGTACGCGCCGGCGCCGGCGTGCACGGTGAGTTCGAGGTCGAGTCCGCTGCCCAGGATGTTCTCGCCGAGGAATCCCGCCGCGTAGGCCTCGCGCACGGCCTCGTGCAACCGCCGCAGAACGGGGACGACTTCACCACGCAGATAGATGAAGGCATGCGAAGACCTGATGGCGTAACACGCGATGACGATGCCCTCGATGAGGCTGTGCGGGTTCGCGAAGAGGAGCGGGATGTCCTTGCACGTCCCGGGCTCCGACTCGTCGGCGTTGACAACTAGATAGTGCGGTTTTCCATCGCCCTGGGGAATGAACTGCCATTTCATTCCGGTGGGGAATCCCGCGCCGCCGCGCCCGCGCAGACCGGACTCCTTGACGTACGCGATCAGGTCGTCCGGCGACATGGCGAGCGCCTTGCGAAGTCCCTCGTACCCTTCGTGCCTGCGGTAGACGTCCAGCGTCCAGGACCTGTCCTCGTCCCAGAAGGCCGACAGCACGGGTGCGAGCAGCTTCTCGGGGCTGTTTTCCTTCAGCTCGGGTGCCAATGTCATCACTCCCCCTCCTCGGCGACAGGCCCTGCCGGGTGGGCCGGGTCGGATGCCGACGTCTCATGCGGCGCGTCGTGCGAACTGAGGTGCTCGGTCGGCGACGGCTCGTGCACCGGCCTGTCCTGCGGCTCGTCGTGCGGGCCGCCGTCACGCGGATGGACCACGCGCGCGGGTGCGGCCTCTCCCCTGGCCAGGCGGAGACCCACCAGCGACGCCGGTCCCGCACTGCCGCTCTCCTCGACGGCCCCGGGCCGCTCGTCGGGGAAGCCGGCCAGGATCCGCGCGGTCTCCTTGAAGGTGCACAGCCGAGCCCCGCGCGTCGGCTCCACGGGCCTGCCCTCGCGCAGGTCGTCGACGAGGCGCTTGGCGCTGTCGGGGGTCTGGTTGTCGAAGAACTCCCAGTTGACCATCACGACCGGCGCGAAGTCGCAGGCCGCGTTGCACTCGATGTGCTCCAGGGTGACCTTGCCGTCGCCGGTGGTCTCCCCGTTGCCGACGCCGAGGTGCTCCTGGAGCTCCTCGAAGATCGCGTCGCCGCCCATCACCGCACACAGGGTGTTGGTGCAGACGCCCACCTGGTAGTCACCGCTCGGCTTGCGCCGGTACATGGTGTAGAAGGTGGCGACCGCGGTGACCTCGGCCGTGGTCAGCTCCAGCATGTCCGCGCAGAACTGCATCCCGGTGCGCGTGACATGGCCCTCCTCCGACTGCACGAGATGCAGCAACGGCAGGAGGGCGGACCGGGAGTCCGGGTAGCGGGCGATGATCTCGCGCGCGTCGGTCTCCAGCCGGGCTCGAACGTCGTCCGGGTAGCCGGGCGCGGGCAGTTCGGGCATGCCCAGGCTGACGCCCGGCTCGGAAGAAGAGGTGGTCACCGGTCGACGCCTCCCATCACGGGGTCGATGGACGCGACGGCGACGATGACGTCGGCGACCTGGCCGCCCTCGCACATCGCCGCCATGGCCTGCAGGTTGGTGAAGGACGGGTCCCGGAAGTGGACCCGGAAGGGGCGGGTGCCGCCGTCGGACACGGCGTGCACCCCGAGTTCGCCCTTGGGCGACTCGACGGCCGCGTACGCCTGTCCCGGCGGTACGCGGAAGCCCTCGGTGACCAGCTTGAAGTGGTGGATCAGGGCCTCCATGGAGGTGCCCATGATCTTCTTGATGTGGTCGAGGGAGTTGCCGAGCCCGTCGGGTCCCAGGGCGAGCTGGGCGGGCCAGGCGATCTTCTTGTCGGCGACCATGACCGGGCCGGGCTGCAGCCGGTCCAGGCACTGCTCGATGATCCCCAGCGACTGGCGCATCTCTTCCAGGCGAATCAGGAAGCGCCCGTAGGAGTCGCAGGTGTCGGCGGTCGGGACCTCGAAGTCGTAGGTCTCGTAGTCGCAGTACGGCTGCGTCTTGCGCAGGTCGTGCGGGAGGCCGGTGGAGCGCAGGATCGGGCCGGTGGCGCCGAGCGCCATGCAGCCGGCCAGGTCGAGATAGCCGACGTCCTGCATGCGGGCCTTGAAGATGGGGTTCCCGGTGGCGAGCTTGTCGTACTCCGGGAGGTTCTTCTTCATCTTCTTCACGAACTCGCGGATGTGGTCCACCGCGCCGGGCGGCAGGTCCTGGGCGAGTCCGCCGGGCCGGATGTACGCGTGGTTCATGCGCAGGCCCGTGATGAGCTCGTAGATGTCGAGAATCATTTCACGATCACGGAATCCGTAGATCATGATCGTGGTGGCGCCGAGCTCCATGCCGCCGGTGGCGATGCACACCAGGTGGGAGGAGAGCCGGTTCAGCTCCATCAGGAGCACTCGGATGATCTTGGCGCGCTCGGTGATCTGGTCCTCGATGCCGAGGAGCTTCTCGACGGCGAGACAGTAGGCGGTCTCGTTGAAGAAGGACGTCAGGTAGTCCATGCGCGTCACGAACGTGGTGCCCTGCGTCCAGGTCCGGTACTCGAGGTTCTTCTCGATGCCGGTGTGGAGATAGCCGATGCCGCAGCGGGCCTCGGTGACGGTCTCGCCGTCGATCTCCAGGATCAGGCGGAGCACACCGTGCGTGGAGGGGTGCTGGGGACCCATGTTGAGGACGATGCGCTCGTCGTCGGCACGGGCCGCGGCCTGGACGACCTCGTCCCAGTCGCCACCGGTGACCGTGTAGACGGTGCCCTCGGTGGTCTCTCGAGAAAGACTCTGTGTCCCGGAGGGACCCGATGAGGGGTGGTGGCCGGGTGACGGGTGGGCGGATGCTGACTGCGTGCTCACGAGTACGACCTCCGCTGGTCCGGAGCCGGGATCTGGGCGCCCTTGTACTCGACGGGGATGCCGCCGAGGGGGTAGTCCTTGCGCTGCGGGTGGCCCTGCCAGTCGTCCGGCATCATGATCCGCGTCAGGGCCGGGTGACCGTCGAAGACGATGCCGAAGAAGTCGTACGTCTCGCGCTCGTGCCAGTCGTTCGTCGGGTAGACGGAGCACAGCGACGGGATGTGCGGGTCGCTGTCGGGGGCGCTGACTTCGAGGCGGATCAGCCGGTTGTGGGTGATCGAGCGCAGGTGGTAGACGGCGTGCAGCTCACGGCCCTTGTCGCTCGGGTAGTGGACGCCGCTGACCCCGGTGCACAACTCGAAGCGCAGGGCCGGGTCGTCGCGCAGCGTACGGGCCACGCGGACCAGGTGCTCGCGCTCGATGTGGAAGGTGAGTTCACCGCGGTCGACGACCGTCTTCTCGATGGCGTTGCCGGGGAGGAGTCCCTGCTCCTCCAGCGCGCCCTCGAGTTCGTCGGCGACCTCGTCGAACCAGCCTCCGTAGGGGCGGCCCGTGGGGCCCGGGAGGCGGATCGAGCGCACGAGGCCGCCGTAGCCGGAGGTGTCGCCGCCGCTGTTGGCGCCGAACATGCCGCGCTGGACGCGGATCTCCTCGCCGCCCTGGCCGCGCTGGCCGGGGAGGTTGGAGGCGGAGAGGTCCTTCTCGGGGTTGACCCCGTTGGAACCGTTCGCCCCGTTCGCACCGTTGGTGCCGTTCGCGTCGCTCACCGCAGCAGCCCCTTCATCTCGATCGTGGGCAGGGCCTTGAGCGCCGCTTCCTCCGCCTCCCGGGCCGCCTCCTCGGCGTTCACGCCGAGCTTGGAGGACTGGATCTTCTGGTGAAGCTTGAGGATGGCGTCCATCAGCATCTCGGGCCGTGGCGGGCAGCCCGGGAGATAGATGTCGACCGGGACGATGTGGTCGACGCCCTGGACGATCGCGTAGTTGTTGAACATGCCGCCCGAGGAGGCGCAGACCCCCATGGAGATCACCCACTTGGGGTTCGGCATCTGGTCGTAGACCTGCCTGAGCACCGGCGCCATCTTCTGACTGACCCGGCCGGCGACGATCATCAGGTCGGCCTGGCGCGGGGATCCGCGGAAGACCTCCATGCCGAAGCGCGCCAGGTCGTAGCGGCCGGCGCCGGTGGTCATCATCTCGATGGCACAGCAGGCGAGGCCGAAGGTGGCCGGGAAGACAGACGCCTTGCGCACCCAGCCCGCGGCCTGCTCGACGGTGGTCAGCAGGAATCCGCTCGGCAGCTTTTCTTCGAGTCCCATGTCGTTAAAGGCCCCTCAGTCCCATTCCAGGCCGCCGCGCCGCCATACGTACGCGTACGCGACGAAGACGGTGAGCACGAAGAGCAGCATCTCCACGAGCCCGAAGATCCCCAGGGAGTCGAAGGTGACGGCCCAGGGGTAGAGGAAGACGATCTCGATATCGAAGATGATGAAGAGCATCGCCGTCAGGTAGTACTTGATCGGGAAGCGCCCGCCACCGGCCGGCGTGGGGGTCGGCTCGATTCCGCACTCATAGGCCTCGAGCTTGGCCCGGTTGTACCGCTTCGGACCGATCAGCGTGGCCATGACCACGGAGAAGATCGCAAAGCCTGCCCCGAGGGCTCCCAGTACGAGGATGGGCGCATACGCGTTCACCGCTCCTCGCTCCTCTCAGTCGGCACTGACTGCTGGCGGTTGCACTGGGCTCACAGCCGCCCCACCGGTCCCACAAACCCCGCTCGTCCCGGCGAAGATCGAGAACATGTGAAGCAGGTCACAAGCCCAACTGCCTCGCATCTTATGCCCGCCGCTCTGTGATCTGCGACACGGGGTATTGCACAAGCTTTGTGATCTCCACCACCTGATGAAGGATCATGAAGTCGGATGAGCCATGACCTTCGCACAAGAAGCGCCTGAGTGATCACCACTGGTGACATTTTCGCTCGTCAACGCTGATCAGAGGGTGTGCGCATTACCAGATGGATCATGTCCGCTGCAAAGTGGCGGGCGTCGTCAAGCCCCTGGTATAGGACGGCTTTTCACACATCGGAGGGACAAACGTCCGCGGTGTGGACACGTTCATCCCTTCACAAGGGCCCGGCACAAGGAAGCCCCCGGGCATCGCGGAGGGGCTGGGGGTTCTGGCGCGCGGGCGCCGGGGGGACGCCGAAGTGGCGCGGCGGGCGGTCGTCACGGCCAGGTCCTCGCGTGAAGCGCTCGTATCGACCAGCGATCAGCGGCGAAGGCTCGTGCGCCCCACCACTCTCACTAACCTCACCATGCTCATCTGACGCGTCCGCATCGAGCAGTTCGTGGAGCGGGGTCGTCCAGTTCCGTCTCGTCGATCCACGTCCCGGCGAGCGGGGAGATCAGGGCGGGCTTCTCCCCCTCTCCCTCTCCCCCTCAGACAAGGACACGTGAACCATGGGGCACCTGGAAGCCTCGCACCTCGAGTACTACCTGCCCGACGGGCGGGTACTGCTCGGCGATGTGTCGTTCCGGGTGGGCGAGGGCGCGATGGCGGCCCTCGTGAGGCCAACGTCGCCGGCAAGACAACCCTGCTGCGGCTGCTCTCGGGCGAGCTGCGCCCGCACGGCGGGGGCAGTGACGTCGAGCGGCGGTGTGGGCGGGATGCCGCGGCCCGGCCGCGCACCTCGGCGGCGATCGGAGTGCCGTACGAGAAGGCGCAGTTCCCTCAGGTATGCCCCCCTGCACGGCGGCGAGCAGGCGCGGCTCGCGCTGGAGGCCCTGCTGCGCGACCCGACGAGGCGCTGCTGGACGAGCCGGACAACTAGTTGGACGTGCCCGGCAAGCGGTGACTGGAGGAGCGGCTCGCCGAGGCCGGCAAGACGGTGCTGTTCGTCTCGCACGACCGCGAGCTGCCGACCCGCGCCGCCGAGCGGATCATCGCCGTCGAGCCCTCACCGGCCGGCTCGGACGTGTGGGTGCACGGCGGCGGCTTCGGCACCTTCCACGAGGCACGGCAAGAACGCTTCGCCCGGTTCGAGGAGCTGCGCCGCCGCTGGGACGAGAAGCACGCTCAGCTCAAGCGGCTGGTGCAGGACATGCAGCAGTACGCCTCCCGCAGCGACGACATGGCCTCGAGCTATCAGGCGGGCCATGACCCGGCTGCGCGAGTTCGAGGAGATCGGGCCGCCGCCGGAGCCGCCGCGCGAGCAGGAGATCCGGATGCGGCTGCACGGCTGGCGCACCGGGGTCCGCGCGGTCACCCGTGCCGATCTGGAGCTGACGGGTCTGAGGGGGCCGTTCTCGCTGGAGGTCTTCCACGGCGAACGGGTCGCGGTGCTCGGCTCGAACGGCTCGGGCAAGTCGCACTTCCTGAGGCTGGGGGCCGGCGAGGACGTGGCGCACACGGGCGCGGTCAAGCTGGGCGCATGTGTCGTACCGGGACACTTCGCCCAAACGCACGCCCACCCCGAGCCGTTGGGGCGGACCCGGGTGGACATCCGCTGGGCGAGCACGCGCGGGACCGAGTCGGCGCGATGCCGGTTTTGCGGCGGTACGAGTTGGACCGTCAGGGAGACCAGGTCTTCGACCGACTGCCGGGCGGCCAGCAGGCCCGCTTCCAGATCCCGCTGCTGAACGAGCCGACGGGCACCCGGACAACCTCGATCTGGAGTCGACCGAAGCCCTTCAGGAGGGACTGGAGGCGTACGAGGGTGCGGTGCCGGCGGTCACCCACGACCGCTGGTTCGCGCGGCCGTTCGACCGGTTCCTGGCTTTTGGGTCGGACGGACTGGTCCGCGAGACGGCCGAGCCGGTGTGGGACGAGCGTCGGGTTGAGCGGATCAGGTGAAGGACGCCTTCACCGCTGTAACCGTTGCGTGACCTCCACCACATCAACCGGAGACCCGGAGAAGCGGGCTTGGCCAACCGTCCCAACCAATGCTAGTTGCGGGGCAATACGGACGTAATAACGAAACCCCATGATCACAGGCATGATCACCTGCGCCCGGTATGTCCGTTACGGCGTCAATAAAGGGCGGTGAGCCAGGAATTTGGGCCGCCCATTGAGCAACTGTGGCGCAGCACACGTTTCTTGAAGGTATGGAGGAGCCCCTGATACCCGTTGTTCTCATGTCCCACACCGCTCACATACGCAGCCACCGGAAGCCCCGCCGCACCGCGTCCACGACCATCGCGATGCGCGCCGGAGTTGCCGGTGGCGTCCTCAGCATGGCAGCGGCTGGCGCAGCGGCCACGGCGAACGCCGCCGAGCCGGTGACGCAGACCATCGAACTGCCCACCCTCACGGGTGACCTGGCGGACCAGCTCGCCCAGTCCGCCGACGCCACGCAGCTGGCGGCAGCGAACTACGAGCTCGACGCCGAGCGTGACGCGGCCGCCGCCGCGGCGGCGAAGGAGGCCAAGAAGGACCTCGCGGAGGCCAAGAAGAAGGCCGAGGCGAAGAAGAAGGCGGAGGAGGCCCGCCGGGCCGCCGCCGAGGAGGCCGCCTCCCGTAGCGCGGAGCGGACCACCCTGTCCGCCTCCGCGAGCACCAGCACGGACGTGTCCGCTCCCGCGAGCGGCAGCGTCGGCACGGTCATCGCCTTCCTCAAGGCGCAGCTGGGCGACGCGTACGTCATGGGTGCCACCGGCCCCAACGCGTGGGACTGCTCCAGCCTGGTCCAGGCCGCGTACAAGCAGGTCGGTGTCGACCTGCCGCGGGTCTCGCAGGACCAGTCGATGTCGGGCACCGACATCCCGCTGTCGCAGATCCAGGTCGGCGACATCCTCTACTGGGGCGGCAAGGGCTCCGCCTACCATGTGGGCGTCTACATCGGTAACGGCCAGTACCTGGACGCGGCCAACCCCTCCAAGGGCGTCGTCATCCAGGACCTGTCCGGATACCCCGCGTCGGGCGCGGTGCGCGTCCTCTGAGACGCGGGGACTCACCGTAAGGGCCGCAGCCGCTCGGGGGCAGCGGCCCTTACGCCTTTACCCGAGGTCGAAGGTGTTGGGCAGGCCCAACCGGTAGCGCACCTCGTCGATCCGCTTCAGCGGCTCCAGCTCCGGGGGCCGGTACAGCTCCCAGATCCGGCAGCGCTCGGCGTCCGAACGGTCCGCGTCCAGGATTGCGTTGACCGCCAGCCGCGCCGACTCGTTGGCGCCCTCCATCGTCGCCAGGTCCACGTCGGTGCGGACGTAGTCGCCCGCGAGGAAGAAGTTCGGGACCTTCGTACGGGCCGTCGGGCGGTTGTAGAGCGTGCCCGTGGGGTGGATGAGGAGCTGCTCCCGGTTCCGTGGGTCGGGGCCGCCGAGGCCCGTCACCGCCGGGTCCATGAACCAGCCCAGGCGGTCCTCGTCGCGGAGCACGGTCTTGCCGGCGTCGTTCAGGCCGTCCTTCAGCTGCGCCCAGAGTTCGGCGACGACCTCCTCCTTACTGCACTCCTTGGCCGTCTTTCCGTACAGGATGCCCGGCTTGTCCCACTCCGAGATGATCGCGGAGAGGCAGTCGTGGGCGCGTCCGTCGCCGTAGTCGCGCGAGAAGTCCCGGCCGACCCAGAACTGGGCCTGGCCGACGCCCGTCACCGACCAGGGTGAGTCGAGGCAGTTGACGTGGCCGTGGACCACCGGCGTGGGCGTGCGCAGATAGAACATCACGCCGGTCATCCAGTCCGCCTGGAGCGCGTCGCAGCGCGCGAACTGCGGGTCCGCCGCGCGCAGCCCCGCTCCCCACGTCAGGCGCGCGTGCTCGACCGGGAGCGCGGAGACGTAGTGGTCGGCGGTGACGGTACGGTCGTCGCCGCCGTCGCGGGCGGAGACATGGACGCCGGTCACCCGTCCGCCGTCGTAGCGGACCTCGTGGACCTGGGTGCCGAGCACGAACTCGACGCCCAGGGACCGCAGGTGGGCCTCCCACGGGTCGATCCAGGCCTCGTTGGTGGGGGCGTTGAGGACACGGTCGATGTCGGCGTCGCCGTCCATGCCGCGGCCGAGCAGGCCCCACAGGAGCAGGGCCTCGATGATGACGCGGCCGACCGTCCTGGTCGAGGCGACCTCCGCGCGGGTGGCGACGAGATTGCGGGTCTGGCCGATGCCGAGGAGCGTCCGGTACTCCTCGCTCATCTCCTCCGCGCGGATGAAGTCCCACCAGGCGACCTTCTCCCAGTGCCCCTCCCGGCGGGCGTCGCAGCTCGTGAGGTGGACGAGCAGGCGGTCGGCGAAGTAGGCGGCCTCGTGGGCGGGCAGGCGGGTGCCGAGGTCCAGCACTGACAGGAGCTGGTCGCGGATCCAGCCGAGGGTGAGGTCGCCGGGGCGCGGCGGGGTGGTGGCGCGGCGCAGCGGGAAGTGCAGGTCGGGACGGCCGCCCGCGCGAGCGAACAGGGCCTCGGTGCCGCTGACGAGGTTGTCGTGGACGCCGTTCGCGTTGCCGGCGACGGGGATGCGCCGCATGGTGTCCGGCAGGTTCCGGTAGAAGCCGGGGAAGAAGCGGAAGCCGTGCTCGGCGGGGAGGTCGGCCCGGCCGCCGGCCGCCGTTCCCGGGACGGGCATCGAGCGGGCCTTGCCGCCGAGGGAGTCGTAGTACTCGTAGACGGTGACGGCGTAGCCGCGTTCGGCGAGTTCGTGGGCGGCGCTCAGGCCCGAGACCCCGCCGCCGAGGACGGCCACGCGGCGCCCCTGCGCCGCCCGCGCGCTGCCGGCGGGCCATAAGGCGAGCGCGCCGGCCATCGAACCGGCGCCGGCCAGAAAGCGTCTGCGGGTGTGGCCGGAGAGTGTGTGACCTGTCTGCTCCTGGGGCTCCTGCGTGTGTTCTGTTGTCATGGGACCCGGAGGGTAGGGAGGGGCTCCGAAGGTCGGAAGCCCGTTTCCCGGCCACCTACAGCATCCTCACAACCACAGGGAGAGAGACATGCCCAGCGTCTTCGTGCAAGGCAGGCCCGTCGAGTCGTATCCGCCGCTGGCGCCCGAGGCCCGGCGCGGTTCGGTGCGCAGGATCACCGAGGTGGGCGAGGAGGTGCTGCACAAGCCGTGCCGGGACGTGACCGAGTTCGGGCCCGATCTCGCCGCGCTCATCGACGACATGTTCCTGACGATGTACATCGCCGACGGGGCGGGACTGGCGGCGAACCAGGTAGGGGTCGACGCGCGGCTGTTCGTGTACGACTGCCCGGACGACGACGGGGTCCGGCATGTCGGGCACATCGTCAACCCGGTGCTGGAGCCGCTCGACGCCGCGCACCGCAGGCTCCTCGACGACAGCGAGGGGTGCCTGTCCGTGCCGGGCGCCGTGATGGACGTACCGCGTCCGGACCGGGCCGTGGTGCGCGGGTTCGACAAGGACGGCGAGCCGCTCGTGATCGAGGGCACCGGCTACTTCGCCCGCTGCCTCGCGCACGAGGCCGACCACTGCGCGGGGCAGGTCTATCTCGACCGGCTCTCCAAGCGCGAACGCAAGGACGCGCTGGGACAGATGGCGGCCCGGCGGGACGAGGTGTTCGCCCGCCGGGCCGCCAACATCGAGGCGCTCAGCACCTGATCAGGCCTTCGGTGCCACCTTGCTCAGCCCGTTGATGATGCGGTCCATCGCGTCGCCGCCGGTCGGGTCCGTGAGGTTCGCGAGCAGCTTCAGCGTGAACTTCATCAGCATCGGGTGGGTCAGGCCGCGCTGGGTCGCGATCTTCATGACCTTCGGGTTGCCGATGAGCTTCACGAAGGCGCGGCCCAGCGTGTAGTAGCCGCCGTAGGTGTCCTTCAGCACGCGCGGGTAGCGCTGGAGGGCCATCTCGCGTCCCGCGGGAGTGGAGCGGGCGTGGGCCTGGACGATGACGTCGGCGGCGATCTGGCCGGACTCCATGGCGTAGGCGATGCCCTCGCCGTTGAAGGGGTTCACCAGGCCGCCGGCGTCGCCGACCAGCAGCAGGCCCTTGGTGTAGTGCGGCTGGCGGTTGAAGGCCATCGGCAGGGCGGCGCCGCGGATCGGGCCCGTCATGTTCTCCGGGGTGTAGCCCCAGTCCTCCGGCATGGAGGCGCACCAGGCCTTGAGGACCTCGCGCCAGTCCAGCTCCTTGAAGGAGTCGGAGGTGTTGAGCACGCCCAGGCCGACGTTGGAGGTGCCGTCGCCCATGCCGAAGATCCAGCCGTAGCCCGGCAGGAGACGGTCCTCGGCCCCTCGGCGGTCCCACAGCTCCAGCCAGGACTCCAGGTAGTCGTCGTCGTGGCGGGGGCTTTCGAAGTACGTCCGTACGGCCACGCCCATCGGGCGGTCCTCGCGGCGGTGCAGGCCCATCGCGAGGGAGAGGCGCGTGGAGTTGCCGTCGGCGGCGACGACCAGCGGCGCGCGGAAGGTGACCTCGCGCTTCTCCTCGCCGAGTTTGGCGTGGACGCCGGTGATCCGGCCGGTGCGGTCGTCGATGATGGGGGCGCCGACGTTGCAGCGTTCGTAGAGCCGGGCGCCGGCCTTCTGGGCCTGGCGGGCGAGCTGCTCGTCGAAGTCGTCGCGCTTGCGGACGAGTCCGTAGTCGGGGAAGGAGGCGAGATCCGGCCAGTCCAGCTGGAGCCGTACGCCACCGCCGATGATCCGCAGGCCCTTGTTGCGCAGCCAGCCGGCTTCCTCGGAGATGTCGATGCCCATCGCCACGAGCTGCTTGGTGGCGCGCGGGGTGAGGCCGTCTCCGCAGACCTTCTCCCGCGGGAACTCGGTCTTCTCCAGGAGCAGTACGTCGAGTCCGGCCTTGGCGAGGTGGTACGCGGTGGTGGAGCCGGCTGGCCCCGCGCCGACGACGATGACATCGGCGGTGTTTTCGGAGAGGGGCTCGGTCACGGCGGGATCTCCCCAAGGTTCGAAATCTGCGTGCCGACCGGCACTGGACATGGGCAGTCTATTCAGCAGAATTGATCACCCGGCTGAAGGGCTGCCCTGTGAACCGAGCTCTGCCCGTAGTACGGCTGCGTGTGCCCACCGACGAGGACGCCGTCGCCTGGCACCGGGTCTTCGCCCACCCCGACGTCATGGAGTTCCACGGCGGCCGGGCCGCGGAGCTGTCCCTCTACGAGGAGCTCACCGCCCGCCAGCGCCGGCACGACGCCGAGCGGGGGTTCTGCCTGTGGACCATGCTCGACGAGGACGGCCGGGTCATCGGCTTCACCGGCGCCCAGCCCTGGGAGCGGGAGTGGGGCCCCACCGGCGAGATCGAGATCGGCTGGCGGCTCGGGCGGGAGTACTGGGGCCGGGGCTATGTCACGGCGGCCGCGCGGATGACGGTGGAGCGGGTGCGGGCGGCCGGGGTGCCGGGCGTGGTGGCGATGGTCGACGCCCGCAACACCCGGTCGATCGCGGTGACGCGGCGGCTGGGGATGGAGCTGGCCGAGGTGTTCACGACGCCGGACGCCCGGCAGCGGGGGCACTGCTACCGGCTCGGTCTCGCGGAGCAGTAACCCTGAGTAACCGACTGTTACAGAAAGGTACTTGAAGCTTCCGGACAACACCCCGGGGCGGTTACCCTGCCAGTACCGCTGGGGGTGACATCTGTGCGCATAACACCCAAAACGCCCGAGGTGCGAGTACCGAAACTCGTCGGACTGATGGCCATGGACGCGCGCGAGGCGGCGAAGTCGCACGGCCTGTCCCTGAGCGCACCGGACCGGCCGGACTTCCACCTCACCGTCGTCGACTACGTCGTACGCCAGTATCCCCAGCCCGGTGCCGAGGTGCCGCGGGACTCGATGGTCTACATCTGGTTCGACTTCGGTGAGGGCGAGGGCGGCGGAGGCGTACGCGAACCGCGCATTCCGCGGCCGCCCTCGGGCGGGATGGAGCGCGAGCTCGACGAGCCCGGTGACCCGTACCCCGTGGTCAGCTCTGCTTGAACCCGCGGTGCAGGGCGACGACCCCGCCCGTCAGGTTCCGCCAGGCCACCTTCGACCAGCCCGCCTTGCGCAGCCGCTCCGCCAGCGCCGGCTGGTCGGGCCAGGCGCGGATGGACTCGGCGAGATAGACGTACGCGTCGGGGTTCGAGGACACCGAGCGCGCGACCGGGGGCAGGGCGCGCATCAGGTACTCGGTGTAGACGGTGCGGAAGGGCGCCCAGGTCGGGTGCGAGAACTCGCAGATCACGACCCGTCCGCCGGGCCGCGTCACCCGGTACATCTCGCGCAGCGCGGCGTCGAAGTCCTGAACGTTGCGCAGCCCGAAGGAGATCGTCACGGCGTCGAAGGTGTCGTCCTTGAACGGCAGCCGCGTCGCGTCGCCCGCCGTGAACGGCAGCCAGCCGTTCTTCCGCTTGCCGACCTGGAGCATGCCGAGCGAGAAGTCGCAGGGCACGACGTACGCGCCGGTCCGCGCGAAGGGCAGCGAGGAGGTGGCCGTACCGGCGGCCAGGTCGAGGATCTTCTGCGCCGGGCGGGCGTCGACGGCCTTCGCGACCTCCTTGCGCCATCTGCGGTCCTGGCCGAGCGACAGCACGTCGTTGGTCAGGTCGTACCGTTCCGCCACGTTGTCGAACATCGAAGCGACTTCGTGCGGCTGCTTGTCCAGGGATGCGCGGGTCACGGGCCCATTGTGGCAGTACGGCCTCCGGGCACGAGCTTCGGCTTCTTCTTCCCGGCCACGTCCTCCACCCACCCGCACAGCAGCACGAAGACCGCGATCAGGATCCAGCCGACGCCGAGCATGAACCACTGGCTCTCCAGCGGCAGGTACTTCTCGAACGCGGGCACGTTCCAGAACCGGTCGATCAGCGGGACGGCCAGGATCAGGGCGATCTCGTGCCAGAGGTAGATCGTCACGGCACGCGAGTTGAAGATCGTGACGAGGCGGTCGAGGCGGGGGAAGGTGGTGAGCCCGGCGAAGTCGGCCTTGAAGCGCGCCTTGGCGTACATCAGCAGCGTCACATAGCCGGCCGACCAGAAGGCCTGCGCGAGCGGGATGTCGTCCAGGTCGTAGGTGCCGGTCTCGGCCTGGTGGGTGAAGGCGTACCAGCCGCCGTAACCGAGCGCCGCGAGCGAGAGGACGACGACCGCGAACGGCTTCAGCCGCTGGAGCACGCCGTCGCGGTGCGCGAAGCCGAGGATCCAGCAGAAGAGGAACGTGGCCAGGTCGGCCAGCGCGCTGCCGAGCCGGTTGTCCGGGGGCTCCCAGGCGAAGTGGACGATCAGGATCGGCGACAGGGACAGGAGCAGCACCGCCACCGGGGCCAGGCGGAAGACCTTGAGCAGCAGCGGGGAGAGCAGGACGAACCACAGGTAGGTCCGCAGGTACCAGAGGATCTCCCACGCCTGCTCGGCCCACGCGTCGCCCGGCGGGTCGCCCAGCGGCACGATCCAGTAGACGATCTGCCATCCCGGTATCCAGCCGTGGATCAGCATCGCCGCGACCACGAAGAAGCCCCAGAACCAGAAGGGGGGCAGGAGCCTGCGCATCCGGCCGCGCACCACCTTGAGCGCGGGGCGCTCCAGGGACTTCGCCATGAGGGTGCCGGCCAGGGCGAACATGACCCCCATCGAGGGGAAGACCATGCCCGCCCAGGCCCAGCCGAAGGTGTGGTACGTGACCACGCGGACGAGGGCGACGGCTCGGAGGGTGTCGAAGTACCGGTCGCGTCCGGCCCGTTCGGGTGCGGGTGCCGAGCCCGAGGTCCCCACGTCCGTGACAGCGGGGCCCCCTCTCCGGTGGGACCCCACCTCAGCTCACCCCCGCCGGTGTGCCCACCTCGCCGGTGCGCTTCAGTTTCTGCCAGCGCAGCCGACCGCCCGTCATGGCCGTGACGCATGAGTGGATGAGGACCAGGTACATCATCTGCCGGTAGGCCAGCTGCTGGAGCGGCATCATCAGCAGATAGCGGTACTTCTCCCGGTCGAGACGGAAGGCGTAGGCCGCGCACAGCAGTTGCACGGCCAGCACCGCCAGCCACGCCAGCAGGGCCGCCTTGAAGTCGACGAAGATCATCGAGTAGACGGTGAACACGTCGATGAGCGGCGCGAAGACCGGCGTGACGATCTGGAAGATCACGACGAGCGGCATCCCGACCCGGCCGAAGCGGCCCGAAGGACCCTTGTCCGTGAGCGACTTGCGGTGCTTCCACAGCGCCTGCATGGTGCCGTAGGACCAGCGGTAGCGCTGCGACCACAGCTGCCCCAGCGAACCGGGTGCCTCGGTCCACGCGCGCGCGTGCTCCTGGTAGACGACCCGCCACCCCGCGCGGTGCATCGCGATGGTGATGTCGGTGTCCTCGGCGAGCGTGTCCTCGCTCATGCCGCCGACCTCCAGGACCGCCTCGCGGCGGAAGGCGCCGATCGCGCCCGGGATGGTGGGTATGCAGCGCAGCAGGTCGTACATCCTCCGGTCGAGGTTGAAGCCCATCACGTACTCGATGTGCTGCCAGGCGCCGATCACGGTGTTCCGGTTGCCGACCTTGGCGTTGCCGGCGACCGCGCCGACGCCGGGGTCGGCGAAGGGCTGCACGAGCTGCCGTACGGTGTCCGGCTCGAAGACCGTGTCGCCGTCCATCATCACGACGATGTCGTGACTGGCGCTGCCCACCCCGTTGTTCAGGGCGGCCGGCTTGCCCGCGTTCTCCTGGCGGACGACGCGGACGTTGGTCATGCCGAGTGCGTGGGCCGCGTTCCGGGCGATCTCCGAGGTGCCGTCCGTCGAGCCGTCGTCGACCACGATGATCTCGATCGGATGCGTGCTCCTGGAAAGGGACTCCAGGGTGTTGGCGATGCACTCCTTCTCGTTGTACGCCGGCACGATCACGCTCACCGGTCGGTGCACCGTCGGCCCCCAGCCGAACCGGCGTCTGTTGCGCTGCCGGTAGTGGCGCCGGGCGAGGATCAGCATCATGCCGAAGCGGCCCAGGACGGCGACGCCGACGACGAGGAGGCCCACCGACAGCACCGGCACCGCCCACTCGGCCACGGCCACGGCACCGATCAGGGCCTTGCCCTCGTACAGGGTCGCGCCGGTGGCCTCGCGGTGGGCGGCCTGGAGGTTCGATGTTCCCGGCCCCGCGCCTCCCGCACCGGCCCGGCCATTCGGGCCACCCTGTTGTGCCTGCGCGCCGCTCGCCGCCTCCTGCTTCTGGATGGCGCCGCTGATCGTGGTGAAGGTGTAGCCCTTCGCCTTCATCTTCTCGATGTACGCGGGCAGCGCCTTGATCGTCTGCGACCGCTCGCCGCCCGCGTCGTGGAACAGGACGGACGCGCCCTCGCCGTCCTCCGGTGTGGCCCACTTGATGATCTTCGAGACGCCCGGCCGCTTCCAGTCGTCGCTGTCGGTGTCGACGAAGACGCTGGTGTAGCCGTCCTCGCCGAGCTTCTTGTAGACGGGCCAGCTGTAGTTGTCGATGGCGTCCGTCTCCGAGGAGTACGGCGCCCGGAACAGCGTCGTCGTGATGCCGGCCGCGCCCGCGAGCGCCAGCTGGGTCTGCTGCATCTCGCGGTTGACCCGGGCGTCGCTCTGGTAGGAGAGGTCGACGTGGGTGAAGGTGTGGATGCCCACCTCGTTGCCCTGTTCGACCATGTCCCCGACGATCGAGGGATAGCGCGAGACCATCGAGCCGACCACGAAGAACGTGGCGGGGATGTCGTACTTCCTCAGGATCGCCAGGACCTGCGGTGTCCAGGTGGGGTTCGGACCGTCGTCGAAGGTGAGCGCGATCGTCTTCTCCGGCACGGACACGGTGGTGGCCTGGCCACCCCGGAAGGTGAGGATCGGGCCGCCGTCGAGGACCTTGTCGGGGACCTTGCCGGAGCTCGCCCCGGTGCGCACCCGCTGGTCGCCGCCGACCTCGGCGCGCAGATAGCCGTCGAGCAGCATGACGCTGGTGAGCGCGAGCAGGAGCAGCCCGGCCAGGATGACCCGGGGCTTTTGCAAGGCCGCGGCCCTGCCCGCCACCCGCTCGATGCGGGAGGGGGCGCGGCGGCGGCGACGTGAGGGCGTCGTCGTGGTCATGAGTGGCGCTGCGCTCCGGTCAGTGGGCGGACGCGTCGGCGGACGCGGACGGGGCGGGGGCGCCCGAGGACGGCGCCGACGGGGCGCCGCTGGGCGGGGCGATCCGGTTGCCCCGGCCGCCCGGCTGGTAGCCGGGGCCGGGGCCGCCCTGACCGTTCGCGAAAGGCAGCAGCTGGGACGGGCTCAGCAAGGTGCCGACGCCCATGAAGGCCATGCCCAGCACCACCGCGTAGCCGAGACAGGCGACGCCGAGGAGCAGGCCGAGGCGCCGCAGCAGCTTGGAGCGGCGTCCGGAGTTGTCAACGAACACGGGCCCTTCGGCGGACCCGTTGCCACGTTTGCGACGGCGACCGCGCACACGGGGTCCGGCGGCGCGGCTTTCGATAACAGGCTCGGAATGCATTCCCCGGAGAGTACGGAGGCTATATGTGCCACAAACTCGCTCTTCATGTGAGGCACATATGAGAAACGCCTTAGCCTGTACGCTCCCTGAGAGTTTTCGGCAACGGCCCCTCAGTGATGAGAGGTTTCCAGCATGCAAACGTACTCAGGGAAATCGGCGGCCGGACTCATCTGCTTGCTCGCGCTGACCACGGGGTGCTCGGCGGGCTCGGACGGTACGGCGGACGCGGCACCCCCCGAGTCCAGCGCGGCGCCCTCCGAGTCCAGCGCGACGAGCACCTCGTACGCCCCCTACGTCAGCGCCACGACGGCGTCCGAATACGACTCCGCCGGCTCCCCGACGACGTACAACCTGGCCTTCGTCATCTCCGACGGCAACGACTGCACGCCCCGGTGGAACGGTACGGACGCCGTCTCCGACTCGGCCGTCAAGTCCCGTATCTCCCGGCTCACGCAGGACGGCTCGACCGTCCGCGTCTCCTTCGGCGGCGCCTCCGGCAAGGAGCTGGCGGCGAGTTGTGACAGCGCGTCCGCACTGGCGGAGGCATACGGGAAGGCGCTGGACGCGGCGGGCTCCTCGCAGGCCGACTTCGACATCGAGGGCGACGAGCTGACCGACTCCGACTCGGTGGACCTGCGTTCACAGGCGATCGCGCTGCTCCAGAAGGAGCGCAGCGACCTCGAGGTGTCCTTCACGCTGCCGGTGATGCCGTCGGGGCTCGACGACGACAGCATGGCGCTGCTGGAGTCCGCCAACGAGCACGATGTGCAGGTCTCCACCGTGAACATCATGACGATGAACTACGGCGAGTCGTACGACGGCGACATGGGCGACTACGCGCTCGCCTCGGCCAGGGCCACCCACACCCAGCTGAAGGACGTCTTCGGCACGTCGGACGCGACGGCGTGGAAGGCGATGGCGTTGACCTCGATGCTCGGCACGAACGACGTCGACAACGAGACGTTCACGCTCGACGACGCGGCGCAGGTACGCGAGTTCGCCGAGGAGAAGGGGATCGGCTGGGTGTCCGTGTGGGCGACGTTCCGGGACCGGCAGTGCGATGACGACACGGCGTCGGACGACGCGTTGACCGAGTGCAGCGGGGTGGAGCAGGAGGACGGGGCGTTCGCGGAGGCGTTCTCCGGGTGAGCTCAGCCGTACCCTCACCGCCGCCGATACACCAGCCGCCCCTCCGCCACCGTCGCCACGCACGTCCCCGCGCCGCGCTCGGCCAGTTCCTCCTCGTCGCGCACGTCGAACACCGCGAAGCGGGCCGCCGAGTTCCGCTCCCTCGGCTCCGCGAACTGCACCGGCCACCCGGAGTCGTACGGGTCGAGCGCCGGTGTCCCGTCGGGGCGGCCGATCCTGCCCATGACCGCCAGCCCCGAACGGTGCACGGCGTCGCGTACCGCGCGGTTGCGCAGTGACTCGCACGCCGCCCGGACCGTGCCGTGGGCCAGCATCCGCTGCACGCACCGCCGTGCGCTCGCGCCCCAGCGGGCGTCGTCCATCTCCAGGGCAGCCAGCGCGTCGCCGGTCAGCGGCTCGGTGCCCAGCTCGTCGGCCTCGCGCGGATCGGGGTGGTAGGCCTCTTCCAGCAGCTCGTTGCCGTGGATGTTGACCAGGCCGGGCGTGAGGATGCCCGGCCACTGCCGCACCCGCGCGCCCGGATGGGCGGCGACCAGGTCCGCCGACTGCCCCGCGTCGGCGATCCACGCGCCTTTGACGGCGAGCGCCCGCCCCCTGGAGTCCGCGTGAATCGTCAGCACGAGTACGTCAGTTGGAGGCGAGGATCTTCAGCTCGGGGTGGGCCGTGCCGCCCTCGATCGCCGTGGACGAGATGTGGGACATGACCCGCTCGTCGACGGGGTCGTTCGCCGGGTCGTCGTGGACGACGATGTGCTCGTACGTCGTGGTCCGCTGGGCCGGGACGCGCCCCGCCTTGCGGATCAGGTCGATGATCTCCATCCGGTTGGAGCGGTGCTTGGCACCGGCGGAGGAGACGACGTTCTCCTCCAGCATGATCGAGCCGAGGTCGTCCGCGCCGTAGTGCAGCGACAGCTGGCCGATCTCCTTGCCGGTGGTCAGCCAGGAGCCCTGGATGTGGGCGATGTTGTCCATGAAGAGACGCGCGATGGCGATCATCCGCAGGTACTCGAAGATCGTGGCCTGCGTACGGCCCTTCAGGTGGTTGTTCTCGGGCTGGTAGGTGTACGGGATGAAGGCCCGGAAGCCGCCGGTGCGGTCCTGGACCTCGCGGATCATCCGCAGGTGCTCGATGCGCTCGGCGTTGGTCTCGCCCGTGCCCATCAGCATCGTCGACGTCGACTCCACGCCCAGCCCGTGCGCGATCTCCATGATCTCCAGCCAGCGCTCGCCGCTCTCCTTCAGCGGGGCGATGGCCTTGCGCGGCCGCTCGGGCAGCAGCTCGGCGCCGGCGCCCGCGAAGGAGTCGAGGCCGGCCTCGTGGATCCGGGTGATGGCCTCCTCGACCGACACACCGGAGATCCGGGCCATGTGCTCGACCTCGCTCGCCCCCAGGCTGTGGATGACGAGCTGCGGGAACTCCTTCTTGATGGCCGCGAAGTGCTTCTCGTAGTACTCCACGCCGAAGTCCGGGTGGTGGCCGCCCTGGAACATGATCTGGGTGCCGCCGAGTTCGACGGTCTCGGCGCAGCGGCGCAGGATGTCGTCGAGGTCGCGGGTCCAGCCCTTGGCCTTGTCCTTGGGCGCGGCGTAGAAGGCGCAGAACTTGCACGCCGTGACGCAGACGTTCGTGTAGTTGATGTTGCGCTCGATGATGTACGTCGCGATGTGCTCGGTGCCCGCGTACCGGCGCTTGCGCACGGCGTCGGCAGCGGTGCCCAGCGCGTGCAGCGGGGCGTCGCGGTAGAGGTCGAGCGCTTCCTCTGGGGTGATCCGCCCGCCCGCCGCGGCACGGTCGAGCACAGACTGGAGGTCGGCCTTCACGGTCACCGGGGGTCCCTTTCGTCAAGGGGTTGGACGGACCCGACCAGCCTACGCCAGCGTTTTCGCGGCCCGGAGGTCAGGCCGCGTACGCGCCGATCAGCAGCCCGGCGTACGCCCCGCCGAGCAGGAACGGCCCGAAGGGGACAGCCGACTTGCGCCCGGCGCGCCGCGCGAGGACGCGCCCCCAGCCGTACAGCGCCCCGAACAGGAACCCGGCGAAGGTGCCGAGCATGACCGTCGCCCAGCCGTACCAGCCGAGCACCGCTCCCACCGCCAGCGCGAGCTTCACATCGCCGAAGCCCATGCCGCCCGGATTGATGAGGTGCAGCACGAGATAGCCGGCGCCCAGAGCGAGCGAACCCCACAGGGCCGTGGGCCAGTCACCGGCGTGTTCCGGCACCAGCGCCACCACGGCGAGCAGGGCGAGCGCGGCGCCCGCGAGCGGCAGGGTGAGCACGTCGGGCAGCCGTCGCACCCTGAGGTCGACGAGCGCGAGCAGGACGCCGACGGGAGCGAGCAGCAGCCACACCGCCAGTTCGGGCCGGGTGTCGGTGGCGGCGGCCACAGCGGCGCACAGGAGTGCCGTGGTGAGCGCGACCGCGGGAGCGCCGGGGCCGTAGCGCGTGGCGCAGCGCGAGCAGCGGGCCCGCCCGAGCCAGCCCGGGAGGGGATGTCCGTCGGGACACAGCTCGCGCCAGTCCTCCTCGGCCTCGACGGAGAACCGGTACGCGGCCCGCGGCAGCAGGGCGCCCGCGGCCGCCCCCCACAGCAGGGCGACGCCGATCACGACGAGCGTGGCCATCCCTACTCGGCCTTCGACAGACGCGCCTCGGGATTGCCCTCGTCACCGCTCTCCGAGCGGTACACGAGGTCCTCGCCGGCCGGTGTGATCCGGACGGTGTGCGGCCGCGGGTTGCAGCCGCCGTGGTTGTCCTTCCGCCCGACGGACGTCACGACGAGTTCCTTGTCCGTCGCCCGCTTCAGGGTCAGTACGTCGTTGCAGACGCCGCCGAGCAGGTCGGTCTGGCGGAGGGTGCCCACCTCGTCGCCCACGTCGGCCTTGTGCACGACGAGCCGGAAGGTGCCGGCGGGCAGGGCGCCGTCCAGGGCGGTGGCCTTGCCCTCCCACGTGCCGAGGTAGCGGTCGGGGACGGAGCCCGCGTCCGGGCTGCCTTCCTTGCTCGGCGCCTGGGAGGAAGCGGCGTCCGCGCCCGCGTCGGTGTCCTGGTCGCGGTCCGGCAGCAGGTCGAGGACGACCACCGTCCCCACGGTCACCGCCGCCAGCGCCCCCGCGACCGCCAGCGCGACCGTGCAGCTCATCCGCCGGCCGCGGCCGCCGTCCCCGGGCGTCGAGGCCGCCGCGACGGAGAGGGAGAGCTTGCCCGGGCGTTGGTCCGCCGCCGGGACGGTGTCCTGGGGTTCGGCCGCGGGCGCCTCGGTCAGCGAGGCCGGCATCACGGGCGGCGGCCCGAACACCCCGGCCGTCGCCGCCCGCACATCCGCGCCCGCCGTCTCGGGCACCCCCTGCGAAGGGACCTCGAAGGCCACCGGCCCCGACGCCACGTCCCCGCCCGCCTCCAGGTTCAGCAGCCGTACGGCACCCCGGCTGACCTGCTCGACCAGTTCCCCCGGCAGCCAGCCGCCCGCCACCAGCCGGGCCGCGCCCTGCGGGGCCAGCCGCCCGGCCACCTCACCCGGAGTGGGCCGCGCGCCGGGCTCCTTCGCCAGGCAGGCCGCCACCAGCTCCCGCAACTCGCTGTCCAGCGAGTCGAGTTCGGGCTCCTCGTGGACCACCTTGTAGAGCAGCGCCGCCGAGGAGTCCCCGGAGAACGGCGGCTCGCCCGTCGCCGCGTACGCCAGCACCGCGCCCAGCGAGAACACGTCCGCCGCGCCCGTGGCTCCCTTGCCGACGATCTGCTCGGGCGACATGTATCCGGGGGAGCCGATCGAGACGCCGGTCGAGGTCAGGGACGCCGTGCCGTCCATGGCCCGCGCGATGCCGAAGTCGATCAGGAGAGGGCCGTCCAGCGTCAGCAGGACGTTCGACGGCTTCACGTCCCGGTGCACCAGGCCCAGTTCGTGCACCGCCGCCAGTGCCTCGGCGAGCCCCGCCCCCAGCGCCCGTACCGAATGCGCGGGCAGCGGACCCGAGTCCGCGACCGCCGACGACAGCGAGGGTCCGGCCGCGTACGCCGTGGCCACCCACGGCACCGCCGCGTCCGGGTCGGCGTCCAGGACGGGCGCCGTCCACGCGCCGCCCACCCGGCGTGCCGCCTCCACCTCGCGGCGGAAGCGGGCGCGGAACTCCTCGTCGAGGGCGAAGTGCGGATGCACGATCTTGACGGCGACCGTACGGCCGCCCGCGCTGCGCCCCAGGTACACCCGGCCCATGCCGCCGGAGCCGAGCCGGCCCAGCAGCCGGTAGGGCCCGACGACCCTGGGCTCGTCAACTCCGAGCGGCTGCATCGGCGTCCACCCCTCCCCCGTCAGGAACGTGAGCAGATTAGTGCGGAATCACCCCGCGCTTCGCGGCTGGAGCAGATCCACCTTCACGTCCGCCGGAAATCCGGTCGTCGGTCCCACCCGGCGCGCGAACTCCGCCACCGCCTGAAGCTGCGGGCCGCCGAAACGGAAGTCGAGGGTCGTGAAGTACCGCTCCAGGACGTGCTCGTCGAACGCCTCCCAGCGCGCCGCCTGCTCGGCGACCTTGCTCACCTCCACCAGGGAGAGGTTGCGGGAGTCGAGGAACGCCTCGTGGACCTGACGGGTGATGACCGGCTCGCGCTCCAGATAGTCCCGGCGCGCCGCCCAGACGGCGAAGACGAAGGGCAGGCCGGTCCACTCCTTCCACAGCGCGCCGAGGTCGTGCACCTCCAGGCCGTAGCGCGGGCCGTCCAGCAGGTTCGCCCGCAGCGCCGCGTCCCCGATCAGTACGGCGGCCTCCGCCTCCTGCATCATCAGGCTGAGGTCGGGCGGGCAGGTGTAGTACTCGGGCTGGACGCCGTAGCGCTCGGCGAGCAGGAGCTGGGCGAGGCGCACCGAGGTGCGCGAGGTGGAGCCGAGGGCGACCCGGGCGCCGTCCAGCTCGTCCAGCGGGACCTGGGAGACGATCACGCAGGACATCACCGGGCCGTCGCAGCCGACGGCGATGTCGGGGAAGGCGACCAGGTCGTCGGCGTTGCGCAGGAACTCGACGAGGGTGATGGGGCCGATGTCGAGGTCACCCCGCACCAGCCGCTCGCTCAGCTTCTCCGGCGTGTCCTTGGTCAGCTCGAAGTCGAGCAGGGTGCCCGTTCTCGCGAGCCCCCAGTACAGGGGCAGGCAGTTCAGGAACTGGATGTGGCCTACGCGCGGCCGAGTGCGAGAATTGTCCACATCGCGAGACTAGACCCCATGAGGTAGCGTGCAGGCTTCAGGGTGGCGACTCTCCGGTGACACCAAGGCCACCACCGCCCCGTCAATCCGACACAGGGCTTCAAACGTCCGGGTGACGTGATCTTGACCTCTATTGCTTTCGGCTGCCCGCGTGCTAGGCTCGCCGCAAGTTGCAGTTTGGTTTCCCTTGCAGTACAGAGCCTGCGGAGCATGTGACCGCGGGCTCTCGTCGTTTTCAGACGTATGCAGTTGTGCGGCATTTTGTTTTCACACTTGCAGGGTTCTGGAGCAGGGCAACCCTTTGGGCCCAAGGAGGGCTTATGGCTACCGGAACCGTGAAGTGGTTCAACGCCGAAAAGGGCTTTGGCTTCATCGCCCAGGAAGGCGGCGGCCCCGACGTCTTCGTTCACTACTCCGCGATCAACGCGAGCGGCTTCCGTTCGCTGGAGGAGAACCAGCAGGTCTCCTTCGACGTGACCCAGGGTCCGAAGGGCCCGCAGGCGGAGAACGTCACCCCCGTCTGAGTCTTCGGTCTCGGAGCCCGGTGCTTTGATCCGGAACAGATAGCAGTACCCAAGGAGCCCCGTGCCGTAAGGCAGCGGGGCTCCTGCCTTTTGTCCCGGCGCCCTAGACGTGCTGCATGACCAGCACGAACGTCGTCCCGGGCGCCAGTGCCGCGTACGAGTGCGGCACATCCCCGCGATACGACATGTAGTCCCCGGGCCCCAACTCGACCTCCTCGCCCCGGGGTCCCGCCTTCACCCGGCCCGTGCTGACGATCAGGTGCTCCACGCTGCCCGGAATGTGCGGCTCCGACTCCCGGGCCGCCCCCGGCTCCGCGCGCAGGTGGTAGAGGTCCCTGCGGGCGCCCGGCGGGCTGGCGGAGAGCAGGGTGGCCACGTAGTCGGCCCGCTCGGAGGCGACCGTGGGCCCCTCCCCCGCCCGGATCACCTGAACGGCCGGAGCCGGCGGTTCCACCAGCGCGCTGAACGGCACCCCGAGCGCGACCCCCAGCGCCCACAGCGTCTCCACGCTCGGGTTCCCGCCACCCGTCTCCAGCTGGGACAGCGTGGACTTCGCGATCCCCGCCCGTTTGGCCAGCTCGGACAGCGACAGCCCGGCCCGGGTGCGCTCGCGGCGCAGCGAGGCGGCGATCCAGGTGAGGGGCTCGCTCATGCGTGTCACTTCCCGTCGTTCGCTCTGCAGGTACGTTCGTTCGGCTTGACGAACGGGCGCCCAGGTGTTCATTCTGGAAAACATGCGTTCGCTTCTCCGAACACCGATGATGGCACCTCTGGTGCGCGACAGTGCACTCGTCTGGCTGGCGAGCGCGGTCGTCGGGGTCTCCTTCGGCGCGATCTCGGTGGCCGGCGGGCTGCCGGTCTGGGTGCCGGTGGTGATGTCGCTGGTCGTGTACGCGGGATCGGCGCAGTTCAGCGCGGTCGGCGTCCTGCTGGCCGGAGGCGGACCCTTCGCCGCCGCGGCGACCGGACTGCTCCTGAACACCCGCACGGCCGCGTTCAGCCTGGCGGTGGCCGACGCGGGGCCGGCCGGTCCGCTTCCTCGGCGCCCACCTCGTCACCGACGAGACCGTGGCCTTCACGCTCGCCCAGCCGGAGATCCCGCGGCAGCGCCGGGCGGCGTTCTGGGTGAACGGCCTCGGTCTGTTCGCCGCCTGGAACTTGGGTGTCCTCGGGGGCGCGCTCGCCGGATCGGCGCTCGGCGACACGGCGACCTACGGCCTGGACGCCGCCTTCCCGGCGGTCCTGATGGCGCTGGTCCTGCCCACCCTGCGCGCGGACGCCCGGATCCGGCGGTGCGCGCTGCTCGGCGCCGCGCTGGCGCTGGCGGTGACACCGGCCGTCCCGGCGGGTGTGCCCGTGCTGCTGGCGCTGGCGGGGCTGGTCCTGTACGGCCGTAAGAAGGAGGTCCGGGCATGAACGCCACGGTGGCCATGATCCTGGCGCTGGCGGTGGGGACGTACGCCTTCCGGCTGGTCGGCCCGGCGCTGCACGGGCGGGTCGACCTGCCCGCACGCATCCAGGAGTTGCTGGCCGCCGCCGCGGTCGTGCTGCTGGTCGCACTGCTGGCGACGGGCGCGCTGACGGAGGGCGGCGGCTTCGGGGGGTGGGCGCGGACCGCCGGAGTGCTGGTCGCGGGCGTGCTGGCCTGGCGCGGGGCGCCGTTCCCGGTGGTGGTGCTGGGGGCGGCCGGGGCCACCGCGCTGCTGCGGGCGGCGGGGTTGGCCTGAGCGTTGCCGCCCTTTGCTGGCGACGGGCGCGCTGAAGGAGGGCGGCGGCTTCGGCGGGTGGGCCCGGAGTACTGGTCGCGGGCGTGCTGGCCTGGCGCGGGGCGACGTTCCCGGTGGTGGTGCTGGGGGCGGCCGGGGCCACCGCGCTGCTGCGGGCGGCGGGGTTGGCCTGAGCGTTGCGGCCCTGGGAGAATCACCGGATGACCGACGGGGAAGAGACCGACCACGCGGGCGGCGGCGAGCCGGCCGCCGGCCAGGGGACGGCTGTGGGCCTGTCCCTCGGGCTGTCCGTCGGAACTGCCGTCGGCCTCGTGCTCGGGACGGCCGTCCTCGACAATCTGGCGCTCGGGCTGGCACTCGGCATGAGCCTGGGCATCGCCGTCGGCGCCGCGGTCGGGGCCGGCCGGACGCGCGGCGGGGAACAGCGGGAGCGGGGCGAGTAGACCGCGGCCTTCGCTAGGGTCCCCGGCCATGACCGAAGCCGACTTCCTCGCCACCACCCGCACCTTCTACGACGCCATCGCCGAGGACTACGCGACCCTCTTCCAGGACGAGCTGACGAACAGGCCCCTGGAGCGGGCGATCCTGGCGGTGTTCGCCGAACTCGTCGACGGGGACGGCCCGGTGGCCGACCTGGGCTGCGGTCCGGGCCGCACGACCGCCCGGCTCGCCGCGCTGGGGCTACCCGTGTTCGGGGTCGATCTGTCGGAGTCGATGCTCGCGATCGCCCGGCGCGAGAACCCCGGGCTGCGATTCGAGCGGGGCTCGATGCTGGAGCTGGACCTGCCCGACGGCGCGCTGGCCGGCGCCCTGTCCTTCTACTCGTCGATCCACACGCCGGTCGACCGGCTGCCCGGTCTCTTCGCCGAGTTCCACCGCGTGCTGGCCCCGGGCGCGCCGGTGCTCGTCGCCTTCCAGGCCGGTGACGAGCACCGGCACCACGACCGGCCCTTCGGCCACCCGGTCGCGCTCACCTTCCTGCGCCGCCGGCCCGAGCACATCGCCGAGCTGCTGACGGGGGCCGGCTTCGCCCTCGTCTCCCGTACGGTCCGCGAGCCGGACCCGGCGCTCGACGAGACGTCCCCGCAGGCGTTCCTCATCGCCCGGAAACCCGCCTCCTAGGCGCGGTCTACAGCACCCCCGCCAGATCCTTCGCCGCGATGTAGCCGAACGTCATCGCCGGGCCGATCGTCGAGCCCGCGCCCGCGTAGCTGTGCCCCATGACGGCCGAGCTCGCGTTCCCGGCGGCGTACAGCCCCCGGATCACCGAGCCGTCCTCCCGCAGCACCCGCGCGCGGGCGTCCGTGAGCAGGCCGCCCTTGGTGCCGAGGTCGCCGGGGACGATCCGGAAGGCGTGGTACGGGGGCAGCCAGAGCGGGGCCAGGCAGGAGTTCGGCAGCACGTAGGGGTCCGTGTAGTAGTGGTCGTAGGCGCTGTCGCCCCGGTGGAAGTCGGGGTCCTTCCCCTTCAGCGCCTGTACGTTGAAGCGGTCCACCGTGGTCCGCAGGGCCGCCGCCGGCACGCCGATCGAGGTGGCGAGCGCGTCCAGGGTCCAGGCCTTGTGGGCGGCGCCCGAGCCGTACCAGTCGTCCGGGAAGGGCAGGGCGGGCAGGACGTCCTTGAAGAGGTAGCGGTTGCGGTAGTGCTGGTCGACGATCAGCCAGGACGGGATGGCGGGGCTGGTGTCGTTGACGTCGTACATCGTGTGGACGACATCGCTGTAGGGGGCGGCCTCGTTGACGAAGCGGGCGCCGGCGGCGTTGACCAGCAGGCCGCCGGGCAGGGTGCGTTCGGCCAGGCAGAAGTACGGCTCGCCCGGGAGCGGGATCGCCGGGCCCCACCAGGCGTCGTCCATGAGGCCGAGGGCCGCGCCGAGGCGCTCCCCGGCCCGGATGCCGTCGCCGGTGTTCTCCTTCGCGCCGACCGTCCAGTCCGTGCCGATGGGCGCGCGCTGGTATCGCTCGCGCATCGCCGCGTTGTGCTCGAAGCCGCCCGAGCCGACGATCACGCCGCGGCGGGCGCGGACCAGGCCGGGCCCGCCGTCCCGGGTGACGACCGCTCCGCTGACGGCGCCGCCCTCGACGTACAGGTCGGTCAGCGGTGTGCCGAGCCACACGGGCACCCCCGCCGAGCGCAGCCCGAGCCGCAGCCCCGCCGCCAGCGACTGCCCCATGGTCAGCGGCTTCTCCCCCCGCAGGGCGGCCGCCGTGCCACGGGCGAGGCACTGCGCGGCGACGGCGGCCCCCTTGGCGTTCACCGCGGCCAGGGCCAGCCACTTGTAGTCGGCGCTGAAGACGACCATGCCGGCGGGCACGTCCATGTACGGCGGGTTCAGCCGCGCCAGTTCGGCGCCCAGGAGGTTGCCGTCGAGCTGGTCGGGCTCGACGGAGCGGCCGTTCGGGAGGCCGCCGGGCAGCTCGGGGTAGTAGTCGCTGTACCCGTCCATCCAGCGGAAGCGCAGCGGGCTGTTGGCCATGACGAAGGAGAGCATCGCGGGCCCGTGCGCGAGGAAGGCCCGCTGCCGCTCCACCGGGACCTCCGGGCCGACGACGGCGGCGAGGTACGCGGCGGCCTTGGCGGGCGTGTCCGGTACGCCGGCCGCGAGGAGCACGGAGTTGTTGGGGATCCAGATCCCGGCGCCGGACCGCGCGGCGGACCCGCCGAAGGTGGCCGCCTTCTCCAGCACCACACAGCTCAGGCCCTGCTTGGCGGCCGTCAGGGCGGCCGTCATGCCGGCGGCCCCGGAGCCGACGACCACGACGTCGTAGGTGCCGAGCAGCGGGAGGTCGGCGGCCCCGGCGGGCTGCTGGGCCGCACCTGTCAGGCCGAGGGCCGCGGCCGTGCCGACGGCGCCCGCGGTGAGGACATGTCTTCGTGAGGGGTCGGCGCTGGTGGTCATGGGGACAGCTCCCGCCTGGACGCTCCGCGATTCTGAGGATGTGTCAGAAATGCGAATGTGGCGGGGATGGCTCGTGAAGTCAAGCGCCGGGCAAGGGAGTTGAGGCGGTTACTTCAGACCGATCCGCGCGCAGTCCGCCGCGTACTCGGGGGTGCAGATCTGGTCGACGGTGTAGACGCCGTCCTGGATCACCGTCTGCTTGATGTTGTTCTGCGTGAGGGCCACCACGGTCGCCAGCTGGGCCGGGATGTCGTCCTCGGTCGCGTTGTCGACCGAGTCCTGGGTGAGCGCGTCGAACTCGATGTTGCGGCCCTGGACCTTGTACACGGCCATCTTCGCCGCCTTGGTCGCCTCCAGCAGGAAGGACTTGTACACCGTCATGAACTGCTCGCCGGCCACGATCCGTTGCACCGCGTCCAGGTTCGCGTCCTGCCCGGTCACCGGCGGCATCTTGCTGACGCCGGCCTTCTCGAGCGCGTCGATGACGGCACCGGCCATGCCGTCGTTCGCCGAGTAGACCGCGGCGATGTCGTCGGCCCCGACGGCGGCGATCGCCTTCTTCATGTTGGCCTCGGCGGCCTCGGGCGACCACTTCTCGGTGTCGTACTTCTTGACGATGTTCACCTCGCCCTGGAGCTCCTGGAGCGCGCCGCTCTTGAACCGGGCGGTGTTCGGGTCGGCGGGGTCGCCGTTCATCATCACGACCTTGCTGGTCGCGGCCTTGGAGCCGAGCGCCTCGACGAGGGAGCGGCCCTGCACCTCGCCGACGAGCTCGTTGTCGTGGGAGACGTACGCGTCGACGGGGCCCTCGGCCAGGCGGTCGTAGGCGATGACCGGGATGCCCGCCTCCTTGGCCTTCGCCACGTCCGGTGCGATGGCCTTGGCGTCCACGGCGTCCACCAGGACGACGTCCACCTTGTCGTCGATCATCTGCTGGAACTGCCGGCTCTGCTTGTCGGGGCTCGCCTCGGCGTTGGCGTAGGCGACCTTGCCCCGGCCGTGGGTGAGGGTGCCGACCTCCTTCTTGATGAGCGGGTAGTCGAACTTCTCGAATCTCGCCGTGTCCTTGTCGGGCAGCAGCAGACCCACCGTGATGTCGTCCCCCTTCTCCGGCGACGCCGAGCTGTCACCGCCCCCGATGCCGTCGATGACCCCGCACGCGGTGAGCGACAGGGCCGAGACGGACGCGACGAGGGCCGTGCCTATGCGGCGCGCGGCGGGGGTGTGGGGGGTACGAGCGTTCACTACTGGGCCTTCCAAGCGGAGGAGCGGCGTTGCTACCCGGGTTGGCGGTAGCCAACGCGGGGTCGGCATGTCACGTCAAGAGGTTGTCGTAACGAGACGGCAACCGTTGGGTCCGGTCACTCATCCGGATCCGGGAATAGACACCCCGAGCACGTATACGCCCACGTATACTCACCTCATGTCCGATGCCATGATCCGGGTCCCTTCCGAGGTCCGAGACCGCCTCGCGGTCATCGCCGAATCCCGCGGTACGTCGATCCGTTCCCTCGTACAGGAATTCGCCGACACAACGCTCACCGACGAGGAGCGCCGTGAGCGAGCCGAGCGGACCCGTTCCTACCTCGCCGAGCACTTCGGCGTCGAAGTGACGGACGAGGAGAGCGCAGCCATGGGACGCAAGCTGCGTGGTGCTTTCGCGGACCGGACGGGGTCCGCCGCGTGATCCAGCACCATCTCGTGCTGGACACCCCCACACTTCTCGCCCTGTCCGGCAACCGCCAGGTCTCCTCTCTCGTCCATCGGGCCCACTTCGAGCCCGAGGTCAGGCTCTGGACTCCCACACTGTGCGTGCTGGAGGCCGACGCGGACTACCTGGGCCTCGCCGAGCACATCGGCCAGCTCGAAGTGATCCACACCGTCGACCTGGACTACGCGGCCACCCTCGCCGTCGCCCAGCTGCGCCGCGACGGCGTGCCACCGGGCATCGGCGCCGCCATACACGCCGCACGCCATCTGCCCGACTGGGGTGCGGACGCCCTGGTCGCCACGGTCACGGCCAAGGCCTACGACGGACGAGGCGTTCCCATCCTGGACCTCACCCGCTAGCCACAGCCGCCCCTACTTCACGTACAACTCCTCCACCTCCGCCGCGAAGTCCCGCATGACCACCTCCCGGCGCAGCTTCATCGAGGGCGTCAGATGCCCGGCCGTCTCCGTGAAGTCCGTCGGCAGGACGGCGAACCGGCGGATCGACTCCGGCCTGGACACCAGCTTGTTCGCCTCGTCCACCGCACGCTGCAGCACCGCCCGCAACTCGTCGTCGGTCACCAGGAGTTCGGCGGGCACGGAGTGCTTGCCGTTCATCCGGCGCCAGTGGGTGACGCCGTCCATGTCCAGGGTGATGAGGGCGGTGACATAGGGGCGGCGGTCCCCGAGGACCATGCACTGGGAGATCAGGGGGTGCGAGCGGAGCCAGTTCTCCAGGGGCGCCGGGGCCACGCTCTTGCCGCCGGCCGTGATCAGCAGCTCCTTCTTGCGGCCGGTGATGGTCAGATAGCCCTCGTCGTCCAGGGCGCCGATGTCCCCCGTCGGCAGCCAGCCGTCCGCCGCCGCCGGGACCACGCCGCCCGCGGCCGGGTCCCAGTAGCCGCGCAGCACCTGGTCGCCGGCGATGAGGATCTCGCCGTCGGCGGCGATCCGGACCCGGGTGCCGGGCAGCGGCCAGCCGACCGTGCCCAGGCGGGGTTTGAGCGGGGGCGTGACGGTGGCCGCGGCCGTCGTCTCGGTGAGGCCGTAGCCCTCGTAGATCTCGATGCCCGCGCCGGTGTAGAAGGCGGCGAGGCGCCGGCCGAGCGGTGAGCCGCCGCAGATCGCGTACCGCACCCGGCCGCCCATCGCGTTGCGGATACGGCGGTAGACCAGCGGGTCGTAGAAGGCGCGGGCGGTTTTGAGCGCCGCGCTCGGGCCCGATCCGGTCCCCGCCGCGCGGGCCTCCATCGCCTCGCCGTAGCGCTCGGCCACCGAGGCCGCGCGGTCGAAGGACGACACGCGTCCGCCCGTCTCGGCCTTGGCGCGCGCGGAGTTGAAGACCTTCTCCAGCATGTAGGGGATGGTCAGCAGACACGTCGGGCGGAAGGCGGCCAGGTCCGGCAGCAGGTCCTCCGCCTTCAGGCTCGGCGCGTGTCCGAGGCGCACCCGGGCCCGTACGCAGGCCACCGCCACCATGCGCCCGAAGACGTGGGACATGGGCAGGAAGAGCAGCACCGAGGCCTCTTCGCTCGTGCGCGCCTTGAAGATCGGGTAGAGCAGCTCGATCGCGTTGTCCACCTCGGTGAAGAAGTTGCCGTGCGTCAGCGCGCAGCCCTTGGGGCGGCCGGTCGTGCCGGAGGTGTAGATGAGCGTCGCCAGGGTGTCCGGCACCAGCATCCCGCGCCGCACGCCGACCTCCCCGTCCGGCTGCTGCGCGCCCAGCTCGCCCAGCCGCTCGACGTGGCCCTTGTCCATCACCCACATGTGGCGCAGGTCGGGCACCCGGTCCAGTTCGGGGCCGAGGGCGGCGGCCTGGGCGGCGGTCTCGGTGACCAGGGCGACCGCGCCGGAGTCCTGGAGGATCCAGCGGGTCTGGAAGACGGATGAGGTGGGGTAGACGGGGACCGTGACCAGTCCGGCCGCCCAGGCGGCGAAGTCGAGGAGGGTCCACTCGTAGACCGTGCGGGCCATCACGGCGATCCGGTCGCCGGGCACCAGGCCCTCGGCGATCAGCCCCTTCGCCACGTCCTGGACCTGCTCGGCGAACTGAGCCGCCGTCACGTCCACCCAGCGCCCGTCCGCGTTCCGGCGGCTGAGGACCACCGCGTCCGGCGCCGCGGCCGCGTTGTCGAACGGCAGGTCGGCCAGCGATCCATGGGTCACCGGCGGCGCGAACGGCGGTACGTACGCCTCCCGTACGACACCGTCCAGGCGCCGTGTCTCGGGCTGTACCAGGTGCGGTCCGGGAGCGTCGTCGTAGGCCGCCGAGGGGGCGAAGGAAGGAAGCGAAGTGGACACGGGCGGCTCCTGCGACAGGCTTGCAGCGAGGAAGACTGCTTGCTGCATGACGTACGTGCCTCGCGCACCGTGGCGTTCACCTGCGGAGGCCTGCGGAAAGGGGTTACCGCTGGTTAGGGAGGTGATCGTACGGCTCACACGTGTGGGGGTTGTGCGGGTTCGACGGTGGTCCGGAGCCGGGTATGTGCAACCTCGGGGGTTATGTGAGGGGCACTCAGCTTCGCCTCACCCGATCCTTACCTTCGCTCCAGGATCGCCGTCACACCCTGCCCGCCGGCCGCGCAGACCGAGATCAGGCCGCGCCCGGAACCGCCCTTCTCCGCCAGCGACTTGGCCAGCGTCGCCACGATCCGCGCACCGGTCGCCGCGAAGGGGTGACCCGTTGCCAGGGAGGAGCCCGTGACGTTCAGCCGGGCACGGTCCACCGGGCCCAGACCCCGCTTCTCCCACGCGGCGAGCGTGGCCAGCACCTGGGAGGCGAAGGCCTCGTGGATCTCGACGAAGTCGAAGTCGGCGAAGGCGAGTCCGGCACGCTCCAGCATGCGCGGGACGGCGTACGCCGGTGCCATCAGCAGCCCGTCCTCGCCGTCCGCCACATCGCCCCGCACGAAGTCCACGGCCGCCGTCTCGTAGGCGGTGAGGTAGGCCAGCGGCTCCAGCCCCCGGCGCTCCGCCCACTCCTCGCTCGCCAGCAGCACGACCGCCGCCCCGTCCGTCAGCGGCGTCGAATTGCCCGCCGTCATCGTCGGATCGGGCCGGTCGAGGCCGAACACCGGCTTCAGCGCGGCGAGTTTCTCCGGTGTGGAGCCGGGGCGGAGGTTCTGGTCCCGGTCCAGGCCCCGGAAGGGCACGACCAGGTCCCGGAGGAAGCCGCGGTCGTACGCCGCCGCCAGCCGCTGATGGCTCGTGGCCGCCAGCTCGTCCTGGGCCGCGCGGGAGATGTTCCAGGCGCGGGCGGTCACGGCGGCGTGCTCGCCCATGGAGAGCCCGGTGCGCGGCTCGGCGTTGCGCGGGATGTCGGGGACCAGATGGGACGGCCGCACCCGGCTCAGCGCCTTGACGCGCCCGCTCAGCGACCTGGCCCGGCGCGCCGCCAGCAGGATCCGGCGCAGCTCGTCGTTGACGCCGAGGGGCGCGTCGCTCGCCGTGTCCGCGCCGCCCGCGACGGCCGCCTCGGTCTGACCGAGCGCGATCTTGTTGGCGGCGGCGATGACGGCCTGGAGTCCCGTGCCGCAGGCCTGCTGGATGTCGTACGCCGGGGTCCGCGGGTCCAGCCGGGAGCCGAGGACGGTCTCGCGGGCGAGGTTGAAGTCACGGCTGTGCTTGAGGACGGCCCCGGCGACGAGCTCACCGACGGCGCCCGGAGCGCCGAGGTCGTACCGCTCGACCAGGCCGTCGACCACGGCCGTGAGCATGTCCTGGTTGGACGCGGTGGCGTACGGGCCGTCCGAGCGGGCGAAGGGGACACGGGTGCCGCCGATGATCGCCACGCGCCGGACCGACGGTGCCAACAGGGAGCTCACTCTCCACCCACTCCTCACGTCCACGCTGGGCTTACCTCGGGTAACCTTACTCCGGAGTCAGTACTGGCGCGCACTGGGAGTAGCACATGGCCGACCGCTATCTGAGCTTCACCGGCACGGGCCCCGGCCGCTTTCTCACCCGTCGCCTGGGGTTGCCCCAGCCGGCGGCCCTGAAACGCTGGTCACCCGAGCGGCCGACGCTCGGCGGCGACCGGCTCCTGCTCGCCGCCGGCAAGTCGGACCTCGACCTCGCCGCCGCCGGCCTGGACCTCACCGACTCCGCCGAGCGGCCCGCCGCCGTCCTCCTGGACGCCACCGGGGTCCGGGACGTCGAGACGCTCGCCGAGGTGCACGCCGCCCTCCACCCGGTCCTGCGGTCGGTCGCGGACAGCGGCCGCGTCGTCGTCCTCGGCGCGCCCCTGGACCCGGCCGACCATCACCAGGCGGCCGCCCAGCAGGCCCTGGAGGGCTTCACGCGCTCCCTCGGCAAGGAGATCGGGCGCGGTCGCACGGTGAACCTGGTCCGGCTCACCGACGCCCGCGCCGCCGGGTCGACCCTGCGATTCCTCCTCTCCCCCAAGTCGGCCTACGTCAGCGGACAGGTCGTCGAGGTGGGTCCGGCACAGGGCACGGACGCCGCGCCCGACGACCCCGACCGCCCGCTGGCCGGCCGCACCGCCCTGGTCACCGGCGCCGCGCGCGGCATCGGCGAGGCGGTCGCCGAGACGCTGGCCAGGGACGGCGCCCGGGTCGTCGTCCTCGACGTACCGCAGGCCGAGCAGGACGCGCGGCGGGTGGCCGACCGGCTCGGCGGCACCGCCCTCGCGCTCGACATCACCGCCCCCGACACGGGTGCCCGGATCGCGCGGGCGCTGCCGGACGGGCTGGACGTGCTCGTCCACAACGCCGGGATCACCCGTGACCGGCGGCTCGTCAACATGGCCGCCGAACGCTGGAGTTCGGTGCTCGACGTCAATCTCGCGAGCGTGCTGCGCACGACGGACGCGCTCCTGGCGAGCGGCCGGATGAGGCGGGGCGGCCGGATCGTGGCGACGGCGTCCATCGCGGGTCTCGCGGGGAACGCCGGGCAGACGAACTACGGCGCCGGCAAGGCCGGCGTCGTCGGGCTGGTCCGCGCCCTCGCGCCGCGCGCGCTCGCCGAGCACGGGGTGACGGTCAACGCGGTGGCGCCGGGCTTCATCGAGACGAGGATGACCGCGGCGATCCCGCTGTTCATCCGGGAGGCGGGGCGGCGGATGAACTCCCTGGCGCAGGGCGGGCTGCCGGCCGATGTCGCCGAGACGACCGCCTGGCTCGCGGACCCGGGCTCCGGGGCCGTCAACGGCCAGGTCGTACGCGTATGCGGCCAGAGCCTGCTGGGGGCCTGATGGACCTCGTCCTCACCGCCACTCCCTCCCTTGTGCCGCTGCTCGCCCGGGGCGCCCTGCTGTCACCCTTCAAACGGCCCGGCCCCGACGCGGAGTTCCCGCGCACCCGGCTCGTGTTGCCCGGGCTGCGGGTGGACCTCGCGCGGCTGGCCGGGTACGAGAGGGTGTGCGGGTTCCCCACGGGCGCGGACGCACTGCCGGTGACGTATCCGCATGTGCTGGGATTCCCGCCGGCGATGCGGCTGATGAGCGGCCGGGATTTCCCGCTGCCGCTGCTCGGGCTCGTCCACACCTCGATCACCATCACCCAGCATCGCGCGTTGGCGGCCACCGGGACGTACGAACTCTCCGTGCGCGTCGACGGGCTGGCCCCGCACCGGCGCGGTACGGAGGCCGCCGTGGTCACCGAGATGCGGGCCGGTGACGAGGTCGTATGGGAGTCGCGGAGCACGTATCTGGCCCGGCATCGCACCCGGCACCAGGCTCCCGAGCCCTCGCTGGAGGTACGCAAGCCGCTGCCCGACGTCGCCGAGTGGCGCATCGCCGGTGACGTCGGCCGCCGTTACGGTGCGGCCTCCGGTGACCGCAACCCCATCCACCTCCACCCGCTCACCGCCCGCCTGTTCGGCTTTCCGCGTGCGATCGCGCACGGGATGTGGACGGTGGCCCGCTGCCTGGCCGCGCACGGGGTGCCCGAACGGGCGCGGGTGACGGCGGAGTTCCGGGCGCCGGTGCTGCTGCCGGGGACGGTGACGTACGCCGCCGAGGGCGGGCGGTTCGAGCTGCGGGGCGCCGAGGACCGGCTGCATGTGGCCGGGGAGGTCTACCCGCTCAGCTCGTGAGCGGCCTCCGGCGGGCTCCAGGGCCTGCCGTCCATCAGGTTGCCGAGGCCGGACCACGCGAAGTTCATCAGGGTCGCCGCCGCCTGTCTCGCCGTCACGCCCGGTGTGGCATTCGCCCATGCGGCGAGTGACTCGGCGGCGCCCACGAGGGCCTCGGCGAGCCCGGCGACCTCGCTCTCGGGGAGGTCCGGGTCGCGATGGGCCTCCCGGGCCGCCGCGAGGATCAGTTGCGTCACGAACGCGACGATCTCCGCACGCATCGCCGCCACCTCGGCCGCGAACGGCTCGCCATGGGTGCGGGCCTGCAGATGCAGCACGGACCAGCCGTCCGGGTTCCGCGAGGTGTGCGCGAAGAACGCGCCCAGTCCCTCCCAGAGTTGGCGGTCGGCGGGCAGCTCGCGCCGCACGCCCTCCCGCACGGCCGCGGTCAGGGCGGCGGCCTCGCGGCGTATGCAGGCCGTGAAGAGGTCTTCCTTCGAGTTCAGGTACAGATAGACCAACGGCTTGGACACGCCCGCGAGTTCCGCGATCTCGTCCATCGACGCCGCCATGTATCCCCGCTGGCCGAAGGTCCGCACGGCGGCGTCCAGCATCTGCTGCTCACGGACGGCCCGTGGCATGCGCTTGGTCTTCACGGCACCCATGGGGCAAGAGTAGGCGACCCGTTGCGCGGAGCATTCTCCTTCGACGGGACGGGAAACCGGGCCGCGGGCGTCGTACGGCCTAGGAGGTCTGGCCCTGCGCCCGGGCGGTGTCGTCGGCCACGTCCTCCTGGCTGCGGTTGGCGTCCAGGTTGGCCTTCATCCGGTCGACGCGCTGGACGATGCCGACGGAGGCGCGGTCGCGTTCCTTGCGCAGGACGACGAAGCTGATCGGGGCCGAGATCAACAGGGCGAGCAGGATGATCCACATGCCGTTGGAGTCGCCGAGGCCGCGCGGGGCGAGGCCGGAGTAGACAAGGCCCCAGACGACCACGAGGCAGCCCGCGAAGATTCCGAGGCGCATCAGTGTGTAGCGGAGCATCTCAATCCACTCTTCCGATTCCAAAAAGGGCCACTGTCCAGTGAAGCACGGCGGGACCCCGATCTTGCAGGGGGGTGCGCCACGGCACTCACTCGAGCGGGAGCAGCATGATCACGTCGTCGCGGTCGTCGCCCGGCGCGACCCGGATGGCGTCCGGGATCCGGCCGACCTCCTTGTAGCCGCAGGAGCCGTAGAAGCGCTCCAGGCCGAGGCCGCCGCGGCAGGTGAGCCGGATCGCGTCGATGCCGGCGAAGCCGCGGGCCCGGTGCTCGGCGGCCGCCAGCAGGTCGCGGCCGTAGCCCTTGCCCTGGTGGCGGGGGTGGACCATCACCGTGTACAGCCAGATCCAGTGCTTCATCAGCCGGTGCGTGTTGAAGGTGAGGAAGGCGGTCGCGGCGACCCGCCCCTCCTCGTCGTGCCCGACGAGCAGCCGCCTGCTGCCGTCGGCCATCCCGGCGAACTGCCGCACCAGCTCCGGCCGGATCTCCTCCGGCGTCACCGGCGGCACGAAGCCGACGGCTCCGCCCGCGTTGGAGACATCGGTCCACAGGTCGAGGATGCCGTCACGGAGGGCCGGGGTGACGGCGGGGTCGAGCGTGAAGGTAAGAGGCACGGCGTCATCGTATCTATTACGACAGGGCGCGTGCCGCCACCTTCAGATCGGAGACCAGACCGTCGTACGCCGCCTTGCGCTCGTCGTCGTCCCGCGCGCGCAGAACGGACGACGGATGCACGGTCGCCACCAGCTTCTCCGGCCGGCCGTGGATCTCGCGCTCCAGCAGCGCCCCCCGGGCCTCGCCGACCCGGAACGACGACCCCAGCAGCGCCTTGCCCGCGCTCGCGCCCAGCAGCACGATCAGCTCCGGCCGCACGACGGCCAGTTCGGCGGCCAGCCAGGGACCGCACGCCGTCATCTCCCGCAGCGAGGGTGCCCGGTGGATCCGGCGCTTTCGGGGCTCGTCCCGGGTGAACTTGAAGTGCTTGACGGCGTTGGTGACATACGCCTCCGCCGGGTCCAGGCCGGCCTCCTCGAGGGCCCGGTCGAGCAGCTTCCCGGCGGGCCCGACGAAGGGCCTGCCCTGCCGGTCCTCCTGGTCGCCGGGCTGCTCGCCGACGAGCATGACCCGGGCGTTCCTGTCCCCGGCGCCGAAGACGGTCTGCGTGGCGTCCCGGTGCAGCGGGCAGCCCCGGCAGTCGGCGGCGGCGCGCCGCAGGGCCGGGAGACCGCCGCGGTCCGGGAGGAAGGGCTCGGCGGTGTAGGCGTCCTCGGGCGTCTTCGTGGTCACCATGGCGTACGGGTACCCCTGAGGGCCGGGATCGTCCCGGCCCAGGGGGCCCGACCTCACACCCGCATGGGCTGCGGGGACTCCCGGCGGGCCGGGTCCGGACCGTCGTACTCCCGGATCACCTCGTACCGCGTGTTCCGCTCCACCGGCCGGAACCCGGCGTCCCGGATCAGGTCCAGCAGATCCTCACGGGTGAGCTTGTTCGGCGTGCCGAAGTTGTCCGCGTCGTGGGTGATCTTGTACTCGACGACCGAGCCGTCCATGTCGTCGGCGCCGTGCTGGAGCGCCAGCTGCGCGGTCTGCACGCCGTGCATGACCCAGAAGACCTTGACGTGCGGGACGTTGTCGAAGAGCAGACGCGAGACCGCGAAGGTCTTCAGGGCCTCGGCGCCGGTCGCCATCTGCGTCCGCGCCTGGAGCCGGTTGCGTACCCTGCCGTCCTTCATGTCGACGAAGTCGTGCTGGTAGCGCAGCGGGATGAAGACCTGGAAGCCGTTCGTCTCGTCCTGCAGCTCGCGCAGGCGCAGGACGTGGTCCACCCGGTGCCGCGGCTCCTCGATGTGGCCGTACAGCATGGTGCTCGGGGTCTTCAGACCCTTCTCGTGCGCCAGGCGGTGGATGCGGGACCAGTCCTCCCAGTGGGTGCGGTGGTCCACGATGTGCTGCCGGACCTCCCAGTCGAAGATCTCGGCGCCGCCGCCGGTCAGCGACTCCAGACCGGCGTCGATGAGCTCGTCGAGGATCTCGGAGGCGGACAGACCGCTGATGGTCTCGAAGTGGTGGATCTCCGTCGCCGTGAAGGCCTTCAGCGAGACGTTCGGCAGGGCGGCCTTCAGCTCCCGCAGCGACCGGGGGTAGTAGCGCCACGGGAGGTTCGGGTGCAGGCCGTTGACGATGTGCAGCTCGGTGAGGTTGTCGCTCTCCATCGCCTTGGCGAGCTTCACCGCCTCCTCGATGCGCATCGTGTACGCGTCCTTCTCGCCCGGCTTGCGCTGGAAGGAGCAGTAGGCGCAGGACGCCGTGCACACGTTGGTCATGTTGAGGTGCCGGTTGACGTTGAAGTGCACGACGTCGCCGTTCTTGCGCGTGCGCACCTCGTGGGCGAGGCCGCCGAGCCACGCCAGGTCGTTTGACTCGTACAGCGCGATGCCGTCCTCACGGGTCAGCCGCTCACCGGAGCGGACCTTCTCCTCCAGCTCGCGCTTGAGCCCGACGTCCATGCGTACACCCTCTCCTCGACAGACTTCGTCAACCGTACTCCGCCACCCTTCGGACGGAGGGACCCCCGTACGGCGCTACGCGCCCGCCTCCTCCGGCAGTTCGCCCACCCGGTTCTCCCACTTCGTGGAGAGAACGATGGTGGTACGGGTCCGGGACACGCCCGTCGTCCCGCTGAGCCGCCGGATGATCTTCTCCAGGCCGTCCACGTCCGTCGCCCGCACCTTGAGCATGTACGAGTCGTCGCCCGCGATGAACCAGCAGTCCTCGATCTCGCCGAGGTCCCGCAGCCGGCTCGCCACGTCCTCGTGGTCGGTGGCGTCGGAGAGCGAGATGCCGATCAGCGCGGTGACGCCGAGTCCGAGCGAGGCGGAGTCCACGGTGGCGCGGTAGCCGGTGATGACGCCGGCCGCCTCCAGCCGGTTGATGCGGTCGGTGACGCTGGGTCCCGACAGGCCGACGAGGCGTCCCAGCTCCGCGTAGGAGGCCCGGCCGTTCTCCCTCAGGGCCTGGATGAGCTGCCTGTCCACCGCGTCCATGCGATTGAAAGCCTTCCGCTGAAGAGGTCTGCGTGTCCTGAACTGATGCTTGGGGTGCTGCCTGAAGTGCTGAGTGCTGCTGGTACCGCGTGATGCGGTGGCGTGCCGGTCAGGTGGGGCGGGCGCCGCCGCCCAGTTCGCCCTTCCAGCGGCGGTAGAGCCGGTGCTCGACACCCGCCGCGTCGAGGACGCGGCCGGCGACGAAGTCCACCAGGTCCTGGATGTGCGTGGCGCCGGCGTAGAAGGCGGGCGAGGCGGGTACGACGCTCGCGCCCGCGTCGTCCAGTGTCACCAGGTGCCGCAGCGTCTGCCCGTTCAGCGGCGTCTCCCGTACGGCGACGACGAGCCGCCGGCCTTCCTTCAGGGTGACGCTCGCCGTGCGCTGCAGCAGGTCCTTGGACAGGCCCAGCGCGACGCCGGCGACGCAGGCGGTGGAGGCGGGCACGATCAGCATGCCCTTCGTGGCGTACGACCCCGAGGACGGCCCGGCGGCGAGGTCCCCGGCGTGCCAGTACCGGACTCCGGCGATGTCCGCGTCGAAGGCGCCGGGCTTGCCGTCGGCGCCGCGCGCGAGCCACTCCCGCAGGTCGTCCTGCCAGTGGGCGTCCCGGAAGGAGATCCCCGTCTCGTCGAGCAGGGTGAGCCGTGACGCCCGGCTGACGACCAGGTCGACACTCTCCCCGGCGGCGAGAAGCGCGCGCAGCACGGCGGCCGCGTATGGGGTGCCGGAAGCGCCGGACACCCCTACGATCCAAGGCGTACGCGCCGTCTCTCCTGGCTTGACTGGGTTCACATCTCCGAGCCTATCCGGCGCAGCGGGGTGGGAACCGACCAAGGGGGGCCGGGCGTTCTCAGGGGGGACGAAGTCGGGCGGGGGTTGCCGTGGCGGGTACATCGGGTGCGTGGGGCACATCGGGCGGATCGCGCGCCTGGGGTGCGGGTGCGCGGCGCGAGTGGTCGCGCGGTGAGCGCGCGCTGACGGCGGCCAAGCTGATGCTGGGCTGGGTGGCGCTGCTGTGGCTGCTGGAAGTGGCCGACGTGATCAGCGGGCATGCGCTGGACGGCTTCGGCGTCGTCCCGCGTGAGCCGTCCGAGCTGGTGGACGTCGTGCCGGCCGCCTTCATCCACTTCGGCTTCGCCCATGTCGCCGCGAACACCGTGCCGTTGCTGGTCCTGGGGTTCCTGGCGGCCCTCGGCGGCATCCGCCGGTTCGCCGCCGTCTGCGCCCTGATCGTCGTCGCCGACGGCCTGGGCGTCTGGCTGATATCCCCCTCCGGCACCAACACCGCGGGCGCCTCCGGCCTGATCTTCGGCCTCTTCGGCTACCTCCTGGTCACGGGCTTCGTGGAGCGCCGCCCCCTCGGCATCCTGGCCGGCGTCCTGGTGGCCGCGATCTGGGGCACCTCGATCCTGGCGGGCCTCGCCCCGACCCAGTCCGGCGTCAGCTGGCAGGGGCACCTGGTGGGGCTGGTGGCGGGGGTCGCGGCGGCGTTCCTGCTGCGGCGCCGGGCGGACGGGCCCTCGCTCAGGGCCGGGGGCGGGCTTTAGGGGCCACCGGGAGACCGGCGGCGCGGACGGTCGGCTCACCGGCCGCACCGTGGTCAGACGGTCAGCCCCCGGACCACGAGATCCATCAGCGCGCACACGAACAGGGCGATCCCGATGAACCCGTTGACGCTGAAGAACGCCCGGTTCACGCGGGACAGGTCATGGGGGCGGACGATCGAGTGCTCGTACAGGAACGCGCCGGCCACGATCAGCAGGCCCAGCCAGAAGAAGGCGCCCGCGTCGGTGACGAGGGCGTACCAGACGAACAGGGCCGTGGTGACGGTGTGGCAGACCCGCGCTCCCCAGATCGCCGCCGGGATGCCGAAGCGGGCCGGGACCGACATGACGCCGATCTCCCGGTCGGTCTCGACGTCCTGGCAGGCGTAGATCAGGTCGAAGCCGCCGATCCAGATGCCGACGGCGAGGCCGAGGATCACCGCGTCCCAGGACCAGGTGCCGGTGACGGCCAGCCAGCCGCCGACCGGGCCCATCGCCTGCGCGAGGCCGAGGATGGCCTGGGGGAAGTTCGTGAACCGCTTGCCGTAGGGGTAGACCACCATCGGGATCACCGCGATGGGGGCGAGGGCCAGGCACAGGGGGTTCAGCAGGGCGGCCGAGCCCAGGAAGATCACCAGCGCGATCAGGGCGCCCGTCCAGGCGTGCCGTACCGACATCGCGCCCGTCACCAGCTCGCGGTGCGCGGTGCGTGGATTGCGGGCGTCGATCTCACGGTCGATGATCCGGTTCACGGCCATCGCGAAGGTCCGCAGGCCCACCATGCAGACGGTGACCAGCAGCAGCCGGCCCCAGTGGATGTTCTTGTCCCACTGGAACATCGCGGTGAGCGCGGCGATGTACGCGAACGGCAGCGCGAACACCGAGTGCTCGATCATGACGAGACGCAGGAACGCCTTCGTGCGTCCTGGCTGCGGAATCGCGGCGGAGGCGCTGCTCACAGGCCGTACTCCTTCCAGCGGCGGTCGACCTTCGCCGCCGTCTGCGGGTCGGACTCCACCATGTCGGGCCAGCCGCCGTCGCGCGTGTAGCCCTCCTCGGGCCACTTCTTCGTCGCGTCGATCCCGGCCTTGCCGCCCCAGAACTGCTGGTAGGAGGCGTGGTCGAGATGATCGACGGGACCTTCGACGACGGTGAGGTCACGGGCGTAGTCCGTGTTGCCGAGCGCCCGCCAGGCGACCTCGTGCAGATCGTGCACATCGCAGTCGGAGTCGACGACCACGATCAGCTTGGTCAGCGACATCATGTGGGCGCCCCAGATCGCGTGCATCGTCTTCTGGGCGTGCTTGGGGTACTTCTTGTCGATCGAGACGATCGCGCAGTTGTGGAAACCGCCGGCCTCCGGCAGGTGGTAGTCCACGATGTCCGGGACGATGATCTTCAGCAGGGGGAGGAAGAAGCGTTCCGTCGCACGGCCGAGGGGTCCGTCCTCCGTCGGAGGCCGGCCTACGACGATCGACTGGAGCAGGGGTCGGCGGCGCATCGTCACGCAGTCGATCGTGAGCGCGGGGAAGGGCTCCTGCGGGGTGTAGAAGCCGGTGTGGTCGCCGAAGGGACCCTCCGGCAGCATCTCGCCGGGCTCCAGCCATCCCTCCAGCACGACCTCCGCCTGCGCCGGCACCTGGAGCGGGACGGTCTTGCAGTCGACCATCTCGATCCGCTTGCCGGCGACGAAGCCCGCGAACAGGTACTCGTCGATGTCCCCGGGCAGCGGCGCGGTGGAGGCGTACGTCACGGCGGGCGGGCACCCGAAGGCGATCGCGACCGGCAGCCGCTCCCCTCTGCGCGCCGCCACCTGGTAGTGGTTCCGGCTGTCCTTGTGGATCTGCCAGTGCATGCCGATGGTGCGCTTGTCGTGACGCTGAAGGCGGTACAGCCCCAGGTTCCGCACGCCGGACTCCGGGTCCTTGGTGTGCGTGAGCCCCAGGTTGAAGAAGGAGCCGCCGTCCTTGGGCCAGGTGAACAGGGCCGGCAACCGCTCCAGGTCGACCTCGTCGCCGTGCAGCACGACCTCCTGCACCGGCGCGTCCCCGGACTTCACCTTCTTCGGCGGGACGTGCGTCATCGCGCCGAGCTTGCCGAAGGCCTCGCGGACGCCGACGAAGCCGTGCGGCAGTTCGGGCTTGAGCAGCCCGCCGATCTTGTGGGAGATGTCGCCGTAGGACTTGAGCCCCAGCGCCTTGAGCAGTCTGCGGTCCGTCCCGAAGACATTCATCGCGAGGGGCATCGACGACCCCTTCACGTTCTCGAAGAGCAGTGCGGGTCCGCCCGACTTCTGGACGCGGTCGACGATCTCCCCGACCTCCAGATACGGATCGACCTCTGCCTTGACGCGCTTGAGGTCGCCTTCGCGCTCCAGCGCCCTGAGCAGGGAACGAAGATCGTCGTAAGCCATGGGGTCAAGTATCCCCGAGCGGCTACCCTGGCCCTGAACCCGGGGGCCGTGCCCCCGGCCCCGACGACCGTTTCGCTGGAGAGGGCCCATGCTCCGGGTGCTGATGTTCCTCGTGCCACTGGCGCTGAGCGTGTACGCGTTCATCGACTGCATCAGCACGAAAGACGACGACATCCGCCACATGCCCAAGCCGCTGTGGGCGATCCTCGTCCTGGTCTTCCCCCTGGTCGGCTCGATCTCCTGGCTGATCGCCGGCAAGAAGCGCAGCCCGGCCGCCGACGGCTGGTCCGGCGTACGCGACCGCCCGCGCCGGCAGTGGGTCGCGCCCGACGACAACCCCGAGTTCCTGAAGTCCCTGGACGAGGACGACGACAAGAAGGACGACCGGGGCAAGCGGGACGAGCCCTGACCGGACCCTGGTCGAGCGCGAACTCGCGGCTCGCGACGGACCGTTGGAGCCCAACCTGAGCCGCTACTGGGACCAGCGCCGCCGCCCGAGGATCGTCGACCGTCGCACCGGCCGCGGTGTTTCGGAGCCGGCCTGACGCACGTCGGCCGCCGGAGCCGGGGCGCGCTCCGGCGGCGAGCCGACTCGCGTCTTCCCGCCGTTGCCCCGGCCCCCCGTGCCACAGGAGAGTGAGGGCATGGATCTGTCAGAGGCACGCGGGTGGCTCGCCACCGCTCTCGCGGAGGCCCGCGCCGGGCTCGCCGAAGGCGGGATTCCGATCGGTGCCGCGCTGTACGGGGCCGACGGAAAGCTGCTCGGGCGCGGCCACAACCGCCGGGTGCAGGACGGGGACCCCTCCATGCACGCGGAGACGGCCGCGTTCCGGGCGGCGGGCCGGCAGCGGTCCTACCGCGGCACGACCATGGTGACCACGCTCTCCCCGTGCTGGTACTGCTCCGGCCTGGTCCGGCAGTTCGGCATCTCACGCGTGGTGATCGGCGAGGCGGTCACCTTCCACGGCGGGCACGACTGGCTGGCCGAGCACGGCGTGCGGATCGTGCTGCTCGACGATCCCGAGTGCATCGAGCTGATGCGCGACTTCACCCGGCACCACCCCGACCTGTGGAACGAGGACATCGGTGACTGACCACCCCCGCATCCCCACCATCGATCTCCGCCCCTGGCTCAGCGGCGACGCCGAGACCCGCGCCGCCCTCGCCCGTACCGTCGACGAGGCCCTCCAGACCGCCGGGTTCCTGCTGGTCACCGGGCACGGTGTGGACCCGGACCTGCGCGTGCGCATCCGCGCCGCCGCCCGCGCCTTCTTCACCCTCCCCACCGAGGCCAAGCAGGCGTACGAGGTGAAGGTCGGCGGACGCGGCTGGCTCGGGCCGGGCGCGGAGGCCAACGGCTACTCGGAGGGCACCGAGACCCCGCCGGACCTGAAGGAGTCGCTGTCCTTCGCGACGCACGAGCCCTTCGAGGACCCGGTGGTCAACGCCGAGTGGTACGCGCCGAACGTCTGGCCCGGCGAGGTGCCCGAACTGCGGCCGCTGGTCGAGGAGTACCTCGCGCGGATGGGCGAGCTGGAGAACCGGCTGCTGCGCCTGCTCGGCGAGGCCCTCGGCCTCGAAACCGACTTCTTCTCCCGGCACATGGACCACCCGACGTACGGCTTCAACATCAACTGGTATCCGGGCCGGGAGGTGCTCGGTGAGCCGGAACCCGGCCAGTTCCGCATCGGCCCGCACACCGACTTCGGCACCGTGACGATCCTCGACCGGCAGGAGGGCAAGGGCGGGCTGCAGGTCTACACCGACGCGGGCGGCTGGGAGGACGCGCCGTTCGACCCGGCGGCCCTCACCATCAACATCGGCGACCTGATGGCCCGCTGGACCGGCGACCGGTGGCGGTCGGGGCGCCACCGCGTACTGCCGCCGCCCGCGGACGCGCCCGCCGAGGAGCTGATGTCGCTCGTCTACTTCGGGGAGTGCACGCCCGGCACGATCGTGGAGTCGGTGCCCGCCCCGGTGGGCAGGGTGGCCCACCCGCCGGTCGACTCGCACGTGTATCTGCGCCGGCAGCTGGACTCGATCACGGTCGACCGATCCGGCTGATCGCCGTTTCTGAGCAAGGGTTGCCTCGTTGGGCGGGATACCACCCTTTCGGGTGTGTCCCCCGCCGCGAATGGAGCCGCCCGTGCGAATGACTGACATCCAGCGCTGCGAGGTCCGGCCCGGACGACTCGTCGAATGGACGTTCAGTCCGGAGACCGTCGCGGCGGCGGCAGACCTGCCCGAGGACTCCCGGCCGCCGGCGTACATCCAGGAGTCGCACATCAGGACCGCCCGGTCCGTGCGCGACGACGGCCTGTTCGTGCCGACCTGGCTCGGCACCGCCTTCGACCTGCCGGGCCGGGCCGACCTCGACGCGCTCGAGGAGGCGCTGCGCGACTGGACGCTCCGGCACGAGACGCTGCGCAGCGGCTTCCGCTGGTCCGGCGAGGCCGGCGACGAACTGCGCCGGTTCACACTCGACGCCGAAGCCGTGTCCCTGCACCGCACGGACGTGGGCGACTTCACCGACCCGGCCGCCCTCGTGCGGCACCTCCAGGACCGCTTCGACGCCACGGCGGACGCGCTGCGCTGGCCCAACCTCATCTACACGGCCGTCGTCCGCGACGACTCCACCAGCGTGTACATGGCCTTCGACCACAGCAACGTCGACGCCCACTCCCTGCACCGCATCCCCGCCGAGATCCACGAGCTCTACGCGGCCCGCCGCACGGGCGATCTGCCCGGGCCGGCGCGGGCCGGCAGCTACGTCGACTTCTGCGAGATCGAGCGGACGGACGCCGACCGGATCGACGACAGCCACGAGATCGTCGCCCGCTGGCGGGAGTTCATCCGCCGCTGCGACGGCCGGCTGCCGAACTTCCCCGTCGACCTCGGCCTGGATCCGGCCGCCGGGCTGCCCACCCAGGAGCTCCTGCGCGAGCGGCTCACCGACCCGGACACCGCCGCCGCGTTCGAGGCGTACTGCCGTCCCTACGGCGGCAGTTCGGTCGGTGTGCTCGCGGCCACCGCGCTCATCGTCCACGAGATCGGCGGCGAGCCCGTCTACCGCACGGTCGTGCCGTTCCACACCCGGGTGAAGTCCCGCTGGTCCGACTCCGTGGGCTGGTACGTCGGCGGGGCGCCCATCGAGATCCCCGCGGAACAGGCGTACGACCTTCCCAGCGCCCTGCGCACGGTACGCGCCGCGCTGCACGCGAGCCGCCACCTGGCCCGCATGCCGCTCGCCCGCGTGCTGCGGCTGCTCGGCACCGACTTCCGCCCCACCTCACCCGACCTGTACTCGATCGTCTCCTACGTCGACGCCCGGGGCGTCGCCGGCTCCGGACGCTGGGCCGAGCAGAAGGCGTACGGGCTCATCAGGGTGTCGTACGGCGACCAGGTGTGCGCCTGGGTCACCCGGCTGCACGAGGGCCTGTGGTTCGCCGGCCGCTATCCGGACACCGACGTCGCGCAGAAGAACATGCGGCTGTACGTGGAGCGGCTGCGGGACGTCATCGCCTCCACGGCCGGCTAGCCCGGCGGCGGCTGCCGCGAGCCGTTCTCCAGCGCCTCGATCAGCCTCTCGAAGCGGGTCCGCCAGCGCTGCTCCGTCTCCGCCTCGCCCTGGAACTCGTGGGTGAACCGCAGCGCGCAGCCGTCGTCGCCGTCCCGCTCCAGATGGAAGCGGATGCGGCCGCCCGCCACCGAGTACTCGGCGACCCGGTCCACGTCCCAGGCAGTGATCCGCCCGCCGCCCAGTTCCTTCAGGTCGACCGTGCCGCCCAGGCGGGGTTCGAGGACGTCGGCCTCGGCGCACCAGGACGAGAGGCCCTCCGGCGTGGCGAGGTACGGCCAGACCGCCGCCATCGGCCGCGGGAGCCGTACCAGGAAGTGCAGGATGTGCGTGTTCCCGTGGGTCTGGCTGATGCCCTGTTCTATGGAACCGGTCATGACACCAGCCTGACCCCGGCGGGGGCGATACGCACCCCTTGGGTGCGCTGACCTGGTGCGGGTCACACCCCGGCGTACGAGTGCTTGCCGGAGACGAAGATGTTCACGCCGTAGTAGTTGAACAGCCAGCAGCCGAAGGCGATGAGCGCCAGGTAGGCGGCCTTGCGGCCCTTCCAGCCGGCGGTGGCGCGGGCGTGCAGGTAGCAGGCGTAGGCGATCCAGGTGATGAAGGACCAGGTCTCCTTGGGGTCCCAGCCCCAGTACCGGCCCCAGGCGTCGCCCGCCCAGATGGCGCCCGCGATGATCGTGAACGTCCACAGCGGGAAGACGGCGGCGTTGACGCGGTAGGAGAACTTGTCCAGGGAGGCCGCGGCGGGCAGCCGGTCCAGGACGGAGTTCGCGAAGCGGCCCGGGGCGCCGCCGCCCGCCAGCTTGTTCTCGTAGGAGTCCTTGAAGAGATACAGCAGCGTGGAGACGGCGCCGACGTAGAACACCGCACCGCAGAAGATCGCGGTGGAGACGTGGATGTACAGCCAGTACGAGTGAAGGGCGGGAACCAACTGGTCGCTGGCGGTGTACAAGACAGTGACGGCGAGACCGAGATCGAGGAGGACCGTGGTGATCAGGAACAGCCCGAGCCAGCGCACGTTCTTCTTCAGCGCCAGCAGCGCGAGGTACACACCGACGGCGACCGTGGAGAAGGTGATGTTGAACTCGTACATGTTGCCCCACGGCGCCCGCTGCACCGACAGGGCCCGCGTGAGCACACCGCCGAACTCGACGAGGAAGGCGAGCACGGTGAGGGAGATGGCGATACGCCCGTAGAGGTCGCCCTGCTCGTCGCCCCCGTGCGCCCCGGGCCCGTCCGGCACGTCACGCTGCCCGGAGGTGGCCCGCACGACGACCTTCGGCCGCTCCAGTACGGCGGTGGAGCCGCCCTTGTTCACGGTGACGGCAGGCGCGGCGGCCTTGCCGGCCTTCGCCGGGGTGAGCGCGGCGGCGGTGCGGCCGACCTTGCTGCGGCTGCCGAGGAGCCACTCGGCGATGTACGCGAAGAAGGCCAGGGTGTAGACGGCCATCGACGAGTAGATCAGCGTGTTGCTGATGCTAGCGAGGTTCTCGTTGGTGGCGGCGGCCAGATCTGTTGCGGCGGCGAGAGTCACTTCTCAGCCCCTTCAGCGGGTACGACTTGGGGGTCGGGGGAGGCTTCGGAATCTGCGGGGTCGTCGTCGGCGTCGGGGGCGCCCGGCGCCTGCTCGTACAGGATCCCGGCGAGGTCGCCGAGTTCCTCGGGCACCTTGGCGGACTCGCTGCGGCCGAGGCCGGCCATCTCGACGACCGTGACACCGTCGGCACCGGCGGTGGCGCGCACCCAGACGCGGCGGCGCTGGATGAACAGGGAGCCGGCGAGGCCGAAGATCGCGGCGAGGGCACCGGCGAGCGCCCAGCCGCTGCCGGGCTGGCGGGCGACCTGGAAGCCGGCCCACTCCTTGATCCCCTTCTCGAAGGTGACCGTGCCGGCGCCGTTCGGGAGCTTCATGGTCTCGCCGGGCTTCAGGTTCTCCCTGAGCTGCGCGCCCTTGGCGTCCTTGAAGCCCTTCAGGTTCTTCTTGTTCAGCTGGTAGACGCTCTGCGGGATGCCCGAGTCGACACCGAGATCACCGTGGTACGCCTCCAGGTTGAGCACCGGATTCAGCAGCGCCGGGAACTCCGAGGACAGTTCGTTGCCCTTGACGTAGGTGGGCAGGAAGAAGGCCTGGAAGCCGAGCTGCTCCCGCTCGCCCTTGGCGTCGCGGTAGCCGTCCATCACCTTGATCGCACCGGTGGAGGTGACATTGCCGTCGAGCGGAAGGAGGGGCACCGCGTCGTGGAAGACCTCGTTGCCCTTGCCGTCGCGGATAGTGATCACGGGGGCGTAGCCGTGGCTGACGAGGTAGACCTTCGAGCCGCCGATCTCCAGCGGCTCGTTGACCTTGACGGTGGTGTTCTTCTCCTCGCCGTCGGCGCCCGCGCTGTAGGTGAGGTCGGACTCGTAGGTGCGCGGGGTGCCGCGGTTGGGTCCGGTCGCCTCGTAGGTGCCCTTGAAGTTCTTCAGGGTGAAGCTGAAGGGATCGAGGTCGTCCTGGGTGAAGAGGCTGCCGGACTTGAAGTCGTCGTACTGGGTGAGGGTGTTGGAGAAGCCGTCGCCCTCGACGATCAGCTTGTTGCCCTCGGACTTGAACAGCTGGCCCCAGGCGAAGGCGATCAGCATCACGATCAGCGCGATGTGGAAGGCGAGGTTGCCGACCTCTCGCAGATAGCCCTTCTCGGCGGCGACGGCGTCACCGGACAGGTGCGCGCGGAAGCGGCGCTTCTTCAGCAGCGCCAGCGCGGCCTCGCGGACCTGCTCGGGCTCGGCCTCGGTGCGCCAGGTGGTGTAGGCGGGCAGCCGGGTCAGGCGCCTCGGGGCGCCCGGCGGGCGGCCGCGCAGCTGGCCGACGAACTGCCAGGTGCGCGGGATGATGCAGCCGATGAGGGAGATGAACAGCAGGATGTAGATCGCGGAGAACCACACCGAGCTGTAGACGTTGAAGAGGCCGAGCTTGTCGTAGACCGGCGCGAGCGTCTCGTGCGTCTTGCGGAACTGCGCGACCTTGGTCTCGTCGATGCCGGTCTGCGGGATGAGCGAGCCGGGGATCGCGCCGAGCGACAGCAGCAGGAGCAGGAGCAGCGCGACCCGCATCGAGGTGAGCTGCCGCCAGAACCAGCGGGCCCAGCCGATGACGCCGAGGGAGGGCAGGCCCGGCGCGTCCTCGGCGGGGGCGGTGGAGAGCTGGGAGCCGGCGGCGCCCAGGTCCTGGTCCTGGCCCTCGGGGGTGGCCGGGGTGGCCTTGTCGGTCGTGTTGCTCATCGATCAGATCCCCACAGTGAAGCCGTTGGACCAGACCTGCATCTCCTGCACGATGCGGTCCCAGGCGCCGGTCAGCAGCAGTACACCGGTCGCGATCATCATGACGCCGCCGATGCGCATGACCCAGACGTAGTGACGCTTGACCCAGGCGAAGGCACCGAGGGCCTTGCGGAAGGCTACGGCAGTGACGATGAAGGGGATGCCGAGGCCGAGGCAGTAGGCGACGGTCAGTATGGCGCCGCGCCCGGCGCTGGCCTCGTTGATGGCGAGGGTCTGCACGGACGACAGGGTCGGGCCGATGCACGGCGTCCAGCCGATGCCGAAGAAGGCGCCGAGCAGCGGGGCGCCGGCGAGTCCGGTGGCGGGCTTGGTGTGGAAGCGGAACTCCCGCTGGGTCAGCCAGGGCATCAGGCCCATGAAGAAGACGCCCATCAGGATCATCAGGACGCCGAGGATCTTCGTCAGGAGGTCCTTGTTCTCCTGGAGGGTCGAGCCCCAGTAGCCGAACAGGGCCCCGCCGGAGACGAACACGACGGTGAAGCCGAGCACGAAGAGAGAGGCACCGGCGACCATGCGCCAGCGCCGGGTCTCCGCCAGGTCGGTTCCGCTCACTCCGGTGACGTACGACAGATAGCCGGGGACGAGCGGCAGGACGCACGGGGAGAAGAAGGAGACGAGGCCGCCGAGTACGGCGATCGGCAGCGCGAGCAGCAGGGCGCCGTGCATGACGGTGCCGTTGTAGGTCGCGCCCTCGGCGAGCGTGGACAGTGCGCTCACGTCACTTCTCCGCGAGCACGGGCTTGAGCATGCTCCGCAGCGTGTCCTCGCTGAGCGGCATCAGCGCTCGCGCCGCGATCCTGCCCTCCCGGTCGATGACGAGCGTGGAGGGGATGGCCTGCGGATTGAGCGTGCCCTTCTTGAAGCGGAGCATCTGCTTGCCCGTGGGGTCGTACAGGCTCGGGTACGTGACCCCGAACTCCTTCTCGAACGCCTTCGCGGGGGTGGTGCTGGTGTCGCGGGTGTTGATGCCGACGAACTCGACACCCTGGCCCTTGACGTCGTCGTAGACGGTCTGGAAGTTCTTCGCCTCGGCCCGGCAGGGCGGGCACCACGATCCCCAGACGTTGATGACGAGGACCTTGCCCTTGTAGTCGCCGGTGCTGAGCTGCTTGCCGTCGATGGTCTCGCCGGACAGCTTCGGCGCGGCGGCGCGCTTGCCCTGGGCGACGGTGTCGACGCCGTTGTCGCCGGTGACGAAGTTGGTGTCGCCGCCGCCACCGGACGTACCGCCCGAACTGCACGCGGACAGGGCCAGCGACGCGGCTGCGGCGCTACTGACGGCGAGCAGGGCGGTACGGCTGCGGGCGCGACGGGCGGCACTCATGTGAAAAGTTTCGCATGTCCGTATCGGGGATCTTGCGCACCCCCCTCCCGGACGTAAACCCGCATTTCAGGCGGCGTTTTGGGTGCCCTCGGAGGTGCCGCCGGAGGAGCCGGTGGAAGAGCCCGTGGAGGAGCCGGTGGACCCGTCCTTCATGAAGGTGTTCCAGCCGCCGGCGGGCGCCTGCCCGACGTCCAGAGTGCGCAACTTGTCCAGAACTTCCGGCTTCTGCACGTCCATCCAGTCCACGTACTGCCGGAAGGAGACGAGGCGAATGTCGGCGCCCTTCTCCTTCTCCCGCGCGATGTGCTTGAGGGCCTCCTCGACGGCGTCCATGTAGATGCCGCCGTTCCACTGCTCGAAGTGGTTGCCTATGAAGAAAGGTGCCCGGTTTGTCTCATATGCCCGCTTGAAGCCCTGGATGTACGCCTGGGCCGACTGCTCGCGCCAGCCCGGGTAGTTGTGGCTGGGGGCGTTCGTGGAGTTGACCGACTGGTTGGCGAGCATGTTGTAGTCCATGGAGAGGACCTCGAACGAACGTCCGGGGAAAGGTATCTGCTGCAACGGCAGATCCCACAGCCCCTGCTTCTTCCGCGGCCACACCTGACGGCCGCCGGGCGAGGAGGCGTCGTAGCGCCAGCCCAGCTCGCGGGCGGTGGGCAGCAGGTTGTCCTGGCCGAGGAGGCAGGGCGTGCGGCCGCCGACGAGTTCCTTGTCGTAGTCGAAGGGCAGCGAGGGCAGATCGGTCCACCCGGAGTTCGTCCGCCACTCCTTCACGAAGGACTTGGCCTGCTCTATCTCGCTGCGCCACTGCTTCGGCGTCCAGTTGCCGACGGTGCCGGTGCCGCCGCAGAAGTGGCCGTTGAAGTGGGTGCCTATCTCATGGCCTTCGAGCCAGGCGCGGCGCACGCCCTTCAGCGTCTGCTTGATGTGGTCGTCGGTGAGGTAGCCGATGTCGGAGGCGCCGCGCGGGTTGTTCGGCGGGTCGTAGAGCCGCTTCTTGCTCTCGGGCAGCAGATACAGCCCGGAGAGGAAGAAGGTCATGTGCGCCTCGTGCTCCTTGGCGAGGTCGAGGAAGCGCGGGAAGAGGCCGTTGCCGACCTCGCCGGCACCGTCCCAGGAGAAGATCACGAACTGGGGCGGCTCCTGACCCGGCTCCAGCGGCACGGGCTTGCCGGGCTGGTTCGGCTGCTTGCCGGTGTACGAGGTGGAGCCGTCACCTATGGGGCGGGCGCGGTTGGCCTGGGCGCCGGGCTGGTTGTCCGCGTCACCCTTGGAACCCGAAGGGCGGTCCGGCCCGTCTGAGGGCGTGAGCGTGCCGCACCCCGCGAGACCCAGGGCGGCGGCCGCCCCGGCGCCGACTCCGATGGCTCCCCTTCGGCTGAAGTTGCGCATTGCTGCCCCGTCCGTCGTGCTTCGCTGGTGGTCACCCAGTCAGAGGGCACGACGAACGGGGAGGTTCCTCCGAATCACGGAGGATCCGCAACAAATGTCACAAACGTGTCTTAGGCGCCGAAGGCCTTGTCCTTCCCCTGTACCGGCTTGGCGCCGGCCCGCAGATGGGCGGGCACGAGATCGATGGCGGGCTCGCTGTAGCCCACGGACACGATCTTGTCGCCCTGGAAGGTGAAGCTCGTCAGGGACGCGAGCGTGCACTGCCGCTTGCGCGGGTCGTGCCACAGCCGCCGCTTCTCGACGTAGGAGCGCACGATCCAGATCGGCAGCTGATGGCTGACCAGCACGGCCTCGTGCCCGCGCGCGGCGTCCTTCGCGGCGCTCAGTGCGCCCATCATCCGGATGACCTGGTCGACGTAGGGCTCGCCCCAGGACGGCTTGAACGGGTTGACGAGGTGCTTCCAGTTCTCCGGCTTCTTCAGGGCCCCGTCGCCCACGCCGAAGGTCTTGCCCTGGAAGACGTTGTCGGCCTCGATGAGCCGCGCGTCGGTCGCGAGGTCGAGCCCGTGCGCCTTGGCGATCGGCGTGGCGGTCTCCTGTGCGCGCTCCAGCGGGGAGGCGCAGACGTGGGTGACGTCACGGGAGGAGAGGTGCTCGGCAACCCGGTCGGCCATCTGCCGCCCGAGCTCGGACAGGTGGTAGCCCGCGAGACGGCCGTAGAGGATCCCGTCCGGGTTGGCGACCTCGCCGTGCCGCATGAGGTGGACGACGGTGATGTCGCTGTCGCTGGTGGGGCTGTCGTTGGTCATGGGGGTGTCGCTCATGCCGCCGTGGCCTCCGCTGCCGCTCGGGCCGCCGCCGGGAGGGCGTCGGCGATGCGCTGGACGGCCTGCTCGTCGTGGGCCGTGGACACGAACCAGGACTCGAAGGAGGAGGGCGGCAGATAGACGCCCTGGGCCAGCATCGAGTGGAAGAAGGCGGTGAAGCGGAAGGACTCCTGGCGCTTGGCGTCCTCGTAGTTGCGGACCTCACGGTCGGTGAAGAACACCGAGAACATGTTGGAGGCGTTCTGCAGCCGGTGCGCGACGCCCTCCTTGGTGAGCGCCTCGGTGACGAGGGACTGCACGGTCTCCGACACGGCGTCGACCTTGACGTACGCGGCCTCGTCGAGGAGCCGCAGCTGGGCGAGGCCCGCGGCGGTGGCGATCGGGTTCCCGGAGAGGGTGCCCGCCTGGTACACGGGCCCGGCGGGCGCGAGGTGGGCCATGACATCGGCACGGCCACCGAAGGCGGCGGCGGGGAAGCCGCCGCCCATGACCTTGCCGAAGGTCATGAGGTCGGGCTTGACCCCGTCGATGCCGTACCAGCCGGCGCGCGAGGTCCGGAAGCCGGTCATGACCTCGTCGGAGATGTAGAGGGCGCCGTTCTTGCGGCAGGCGTCCTTCAGCCCCTCGTTGAAGCCGGGCAGCGGCGGGACGACGCCCATGTTGCCCGGCGAGGCCTCGGTGATGACGCAGGCGATCTCGCCGGGGTAGCGGTGGAAGGCCTCGTGCACGGACTCGAGGTCGTTGTACGGCAGGACGATCGTGTCGCCGGCCTGGGCGCCCGTGACACCGGGGGTGTCGGGGAGTGCGAAGGTGGCCACGCCCGAGCCGGCCGCGGCGAGCAGCGAGTCGACGTGTCCGTGGTAACACCCGGCGAACTTGATCACCTTGGACCGCTGGGTGAACCCGCGGGCGAGCCGGATGGCGGACATCGTGGCCTCGGTGCCGCTGGAGACCAGCCGCACCTGCTCCAGCGGCTCGATCCGGTCGACCATCTCCTCCGCGAGCGCGACCTCGCCCTCGCCGGGCGTGCCGAAGGACGTACCGCGCAGGACGGCGTCCTGGACGGCGGCGATCACGTCCGGGTGGGAGTGCCCGAGGATCATGGGCCCCCAGGAACAGACCAGGTCGACGTACTCGCGCCCGTCGGCGTCGGTCAGGTACGGGCCGGTGCCGGACACCATGAACCGGGGTGTACCGCCCACGGCACGGAAGGCGCGCACCGGGGAGTTCACGCCGCCCGGCGTGACGGCGGCCGCACGGTCGAACAGAGCCTGCGAGGCAGGCGCATCGTATGGATAGGGCGTTCCTGAAGAGGGCGCTTCGCTCATGACCTGCGACTACTCCGACCTTCTCTGACCTACTCCGATGATCTCGGACTCCGGTTGCCAGTGACCTCCTCAGGGTAGGCCAGGGGGCGGTGACGGCAGCGGGGCGCTACCGGCGCGGGCGGCGCTCGCCCCGTCCTCCTCCACCCCCGCCGCCCCTCCCTTCACCTGCCGTCACCTCTCTGTGAATCTGCGAGACTGGACGTGATACACACAGCTCATGCGGGGCGTGGTGATCGGGGACTGAGAAGATCCCGCGGACAGGTGTTTCACCCCACGTTTCGGCGGGCGGCCGTGGGGGAGGTCACTGACACGATGATCGGGTTGCGCGGCGGGGCCTGCGCGTCCTAGAAAAGCAGTCGGGTGGAGATATGCATCGCGGTGGCGGACTGGGCGAGGGGACTGATGACCTGGGTCCTCGACGTGCCCGGCGGGGAAAGCACCGACGCGACGCGGAGGATTCGAACGAAGCCCGTCAGGGACACGTTGTACCAGGTATGCCAGATGTTTCGGGTGGACCCGGTGTGCCGAGTGAACACGAGCCGATCGACCGGCGGATCGACCGCCAGGTCGACCGTCTGAGGGCGGGGAGCAGGAATGGTGGTCGGGTGGGGGTGACGTACAAGTACTTCGGCGCGCCCGACGGCGCCACCGCGGCCCGCGTCCCGATCTCGATGCGCCCCGAGGAGCTGGGCGGCGACGAGCTCGGCATGAACGGCATGTTCACCAAGATCAAGCCGGAGACCATGGCCGCGATGGTCCTGACGGGTATCGAAGGCGTCCCCCTGCACAAGGTGCCGCCGCTGGAGCTGGTCGTCCTGCACCCCGACTACGCGGTGGTCAAGCTCCCGATGACGGTGGTGGACCCGCTGCGGGGCATAGGGGAGGAAGCCGTCGGAGCGGCCGCCTTCATCTGGTCCACGGTGCCGGACCGGGGTGGGCCCCGGGACGCGTTCAACGTGTATCAACTGCTGCATGAGTGGCAGGACTTCAGCCACCGTCTCCACGAGGCGGGGCATCAGCCGTACTGCCTGGTGTGGCCCTGAGCCTCCGCGAAAACCCGTTGGTGGGCCGCGCCGGCCGCTGCTACGTTGCCGGTGGCCGTGCCAGGGAATGAGGAGGTGGTACCCGTGAACGTATCGACATGGGTGCTTCCCTCCGGGGTCACGGTCGGGCGATAGGTCGTCCGGGAGCGCCGTTCACGCGCACTCCCGAAAGGCACGACCATGCACTTCACTTCCGAACAGCGGCTCGACGACGGCGTCCTCGAGCGCGAATTCACCCTCGGCGAGATCCCCGGCACCCTGTGGACGCCCGGATCCGCCGCACCGGCCCCGCTGATCCTGATGGCCCACAACAACGGCCTGCCCAAGGCGCAGCCCCGGCTGGTGGCCCGGGCCCGGCAGACCGCGGCGTACGGCTACGCGGTGGCCGCCATCGACGCCCCCGGGTGCGGTGACCGGCCCCGTTCCGCCGCCGACGAGCAGACCCGCGCCGAACTTCGCCGGGCGATGCGGGCCGGCGAGCCGGTCGACGAGATCTTCGAGTCCCTCGTCGGCCCGCTGGTCGAAAAGGCGGTCCCGGAGTGGCGGACCACCCTGGACGCCCTGCTCGCGCTGCCCGGGGTCGGCGGCCCGGTCGGCTACTCCGGGTGGACCGCCCTCGGTATTCGGCTGGCGGTGGCCGAGCCGCGCATCGCCGCCGCCGGCTTCTTCGCCGGGGGATACGTGCCGCGCGCCCAGCGCGAGGAGGCCCGGCAGGTCACCGTTCCGCTGCTGTTCCTGCTGCAGTGGGACGACGAGGGGAACCCCCGGCAGCGGGCCCTGGACCTGTTCGACGCCTTCGGCAGCAAGGAGAAGACGCTGCACGCCAACCCGGGCGGGCACACCGGCACCCCGTGGTTCGAGGTGGAGGACGGGGGGCGGTTCTTCGGGCGGCACCTGAGGTGAGACCGGGCGGGCGGGGCTTTCGGCTCCGCCCGCCCTCATCAGTGCTCCGCTGCCCCCTGCGCCTCAGCTCCCTTCGCCGGGCGGGCCGTCAGGCGTCCGCCCGGACGAGCACCGGCTTCAGACGCCTCTACGCAGGTGAGTTCACGCATCGGCCCGCTGTCCCTTCGCCAGGGCCACCAGATCGGCGTGGCGGATGACGGAGCCGCCCGCGCCCCAGGTGCCGTCGGGCTGTTCGTGCACCAGCACCCATACCCGCAGTGCCTCTTCGGCGGCGAGTCCGGCGGCGGACAGGACGGTCCGCGTCGCCTCCTCGACCAGGCCCGCTTTGCGCCGCTCGGACAGCGCGCCCTGCGGAACGGTGACCTCCACCAGGAAGCGCGGGGTGTCGTCCTCGGCGGTGAGCTGGGCGCCGGCCGGCAGTTCCACGAGGTAACTCCAGGCCTGGGCGCGGAAGAACGCCGTGTCCGGGGCGCCCTCCCACCGCAGCAGTACGGCGGCGAGGTCCCGTTGGACGCTTTCCCGGCCCCGGTCGGTCAGGGCACCGGCCGGGGCCGTGAGCCGGATCATCGGCATGGGCACACACCTCTCCTCGGCTTGCCAAGCGGTCTATGACAGTCGTTATAGACAGCCGTCACGCTAGACTATGACGGCTGTTATAGCCAGTGGGTCAGAAGGGAACGCGTACGTGAGCAAGCCCAGTCCGACGGCCCGGGAGCGGATCGTGGCCGGCGCCGCCGACATGATCAGCCGGCGTGGCCTGAACGCGACGAGCATCCGTGAGACGGCCAAGCACGCCAGGGCGCCGCTCGGCTCGACGTACCACTACTTCCCGGACGGCAAGCAGCAGCTGGCGACCGAGGCGGTGCGCTACACGGGCGCATGGGTCGCCCGGAGCCTGCGCGAGGAACTCGACGCCGGGCCGGTCGCCGGGCTGCGCGCCTTCCTCGGGCTGTGGCGCAAGGTCGTCGTCGACACGGACTTCCGGGCCGGGTGCCCCGTGCTCGCCGTCTCCATCGAGGAGCCGCCCGCCGACGAGGCGCCGGCCGCGCTGCTGGCGGCCGCCGAGGTGTTCGAGGAGTGGGAGGGGCTGCTCGCCGGTTCGCTGCGCGCGCACGGCGCCGAGCCCGAGCAGGCCGCACAGCTCGCGACGCTCGTCGTCGCGGCGGTCGAGGGGACCGTGGCCATGTGCCGCGCCAAGCGCAGCACCGAGCCCCTGGACCGGACCGCCGAGCAACTCCAGGCGCTGCTCGGCGCGGCGATCAAGGACTGACCGGGGGCCTTCGAGGCGGTGCACCCGCCAGCTGTCCGGGCGTCCTCCGAGGCGGTGCATCCGGACGGCCGGGCGTCCTCCGAGGCGGTGCACCCGGACGGCCAGGCATCCTCCGCGGCGCTGCCCCGGACCGCCAGGCGCCCCCGCGGCGCTACCCCAGACGGCCGCCCCCCGGCGGCGCTACTCCGGAAGCCGGACATCCTCCGAGGCGCTACACCCGGACCGCCGGACATCCTCCGAGGCGCTACACCCGGACCGCCGGGCGTCCCCCGAGGCACTGCCCCGGACCGCCAAGCGCCCCCGCGGCGCTACCCCAGACGGCCGCCCCCCCGCGGCGCTACCCCAGACGGCCGGACATCCTCCGAGGCGCTGCCCAGGACCGCCGGACATCCTCCGAGGCGCTGCCCAGGACCGCCGGACGCCCCCCCACGGCGCTACACCCGGACCGCCGGCCGTCCCCCGAGGCGGCGCACCCGGCCGGCCGTCCGATGCCGCGGCAGACACCGCGCGGTCGACCCTCACCCCGGGTCCCGCCGCTCACGCACCCAGCGCGCCACGCACCGCCTTCACCCGCTCCGGTGTGAACACCCCGCTGTCGAGCAGCGACAGGACGGACAGCGCGCCGCCGGAGGAGCCCCAGCTCCCCTCCTCGATCACCCGGAAGGTGACCCACCAGGTCGGCGCCGGCGCCGGCATCCCGCAGGCCGCCGCCAGCGCGGCCAGCACCCGCTCGATGACCTCGGCCCGCAGCTCCGGCTGCCAGGCGGCGTCCATGACCGCCACGTCGATCGTCATCACGTCGAGTCCCGGCCCGGTGTCCGCCAGCAGCCGTCCGCCGATGGCCATCATGTCGGGCTCGCGCTCGACGAAGTGGACCTGGAACCCGACCCGGGCAGCCGGGGCGAACTGCCCCACCTCCGGCACCAGCACCGCGTCCGTGAGCGTCTCGGCCAGCTCGCGGCGCTGTTCGAGGCTCAGGCGGTCCTTGGGGGTGTGGACGGTGATGATCGTCAAGACGAGCTCCTATGACAGGCGTTATAGAACAGGGCGAGCCGCAGCCTACCCCGCCTCTATAACGACTGTCATACCGAGGTGCGGTGGACGACGGTGATGTGGGGCTCGCCGCCCGGTGCCTCGACCTCGTCGAGCACCGCCACCGCCAGGTCCTCCGCGCTGATCCACGAACGGCCGTCCGAGCCGATGAGCAGCGTGTCGGTGCCGCGCCGGTAGCGGCCGGTGCGGGCCCCCGGTTCGAGGAGGGCCGGCGGGCTGACGTAGACCCAGTCGGCGTCGGCGTGGTCCTGGCAGGTCCGCAGCTGCGCGGTCCCGGCGGCCGCCACGGCCCGGTGCTCGTCCGGCACGTACGCGGGGTCGTGGGCCACGAGCAGGCCGGGGTAGCCGGGGCTGCGCAGGGCGCCGGCGCCGCCCACCACGAGGACGCGGACGCCGAGCCCTGCGGCGGCGTCCAGCACCGTGCGGGTGGCGCCGACCAGGAAGTCAGGGTCGGCCGGGAAGGTCCGCACGGCCAGTACGACGGCGTCCGCGGCGCCGGTCGAGGCGGTGCCCGCGAGAGCCTCGCGCACGGCCGCCGGGTCGTTCGCGTCGACCGCGAGCGGCGTCACGTGCGCGCTCGGGTCCGCCGGCCGGCGGGAGAGGGCGAGCACCCGGTGGCCGCGGGCAGCCGCCTCGCCGATCACCCGGCTGCCGACCATTCCCGTGGCCCCGAGCACGGCGATCGTCAGGGCGGCCCGGTTCGGCCTCGCCGTCCCCGTCACCGGACCCGCCCCGCACGCACTCGCTCTTCTTCAACCCGTCCGGGCCGCCCGCCCCGCCGTACGACCCGCGAACCCCGCAGACCCAGCTTCGGAGTCTCGAACTGCGCCGAGAGCAGCGCGGCCAGGGCGAGGACGAACCCGAGGGACTGCGGCACGCTCAGCGACTCGCCGAGCGCGATGCCGATGGCGGTGGCGACCAGCGGCGACAGCAGCACCAGCGGAGCCGAGGCGCCGACCGAGAGCTTGCCGATGCCCCGGAACCACAGGGTGTACGCGATCAGTCCGCCCACACTGCCGAGCCACAGATATCCGGCGGCCGCCCCGGCGTCGATCCGCTGCGGCACTCCCTCGACCGCGAGGGTGAGCGGGAGCAGGAGCACGCCGCCGACGGTCAGTTGCCAGCCCGCCAGGGTCAGCGGGCCGGCACCCGGCGGGCGGCCCCACCGCTTGGTGAGGACGGTTCCGGCCGCCATCGCGGTCGTACCGCCGAGCCCGGCGAGCACGCCGGCGGTGTCCAGCCGGGCCTGCGGGCCGAGCACGACGAGTCCGACGCCGACCAGGCCGAGGACGCCCCAGACCCAGCGCCACACCGTCGGCCGTACATGAAGAGCCCCGATGGCCAGCCCGGCGACCAGCAGCGGCTGGGCGGCGCCGAGGGTGGCGGCGACCCCGCCGGGCAGTCGTTCGGCCGCGAGGAACAGCAGCGGGAACAGGGTGGCGATGTTGAGGGCGCCGAGCACCCCGGCCTTCCACCACCAGTCGCCGCGCGGCAGCACGCGGGTGATCGCCAGCGCGAGCAGCCCGGCGGGCAGGGCGCGGATCAGCCCGGCGAACATCGGGTGGCCGGGCGGGAGGAGTTCCGTGGTCACGGCGTACGTGGTGCCCCAGGCGGCGGGGGCGAGCGCGGTCAGCGCGACGGTGGCCACCGGCCGCGCGTACGTCCGCGGCGAGCCCGGTGACCGCTCGGCCGAAGGGTGCGTGAGCTGCAAGGAATGCATGCGTAGAAGTCTCCGCAGCCTGGCCTCATGACTCCAACACATGCTTGTCATCACAGCTATGAACCACAACGATGGATACATGGATCTCCAGCAGATGCGGTACGTCGTCGCCGTCGCCGAAACCCGCAACTTCACGCGCGCCGCGGAGCGCTGCTTCGTGGTGCAGTCGTCCCTCAGTCACCGGATCGCCGGACTGGAGCGGGAGCTCGGGGTCAAGCTGTTCGCGCGTTCCAGCCGCCGCGTCGAACCGACCAGCGCCGGGGTGGCGTTCGTGGCCGCCGCGCGCGAGTGCCTGGCCGCCGCCGACCGCGCGGCCGCCGACGCCGCCGCCGCGACCGGTGCGGTGCGCGGCCGGCTCGCCGTCGGCGTGATCGTGACGACGGCCGCCGTGGACGTGCCCGAGCTGCTCCAGCGCTATCGCGCCCGCTATCCGGACGTGCGCGTCGTCCTGCGGTCCGGGCGCAGCGACGAGCTGGCCGCGGCGGTCCGGGACGGCGAACTGGACATCGCCTTCCTCGGCCTGCCGGAGGGCGAGCGGCCGTCCGGTGTGGAGGCCCTTCTCCTCGATCACGACGAACACGCCCTGGTGGTACCGGCCGGGCACCGGCTCGCGGGGGTGCCCCGGGTGACGCTGCCGGAGATCGCCGAGGAGACCTTCGTGGACTTCGCGGCCGGGACGCCCGCCCGGGCCCAGTCCGACCGCGCCTTCGCGGCGGCGGGCCTGGTCCGCGACGTCGCCTACGAGGCGGGTGTCGTGGAGCTGATCTCCCGGCTGGTCGCGCGCGGACTCGGCATCGCGCTGCTTCCGTCGGCGTACGTCCGCCCGCTGGCCGCCGCCGATCCCGAACTGGCGCTGGTCCGGGTGCTCGACGGACCGCATCGCCTGGAGTACCTGGTGTGGAGCCGCTTCAACCCCAGCCCGGCGACCCGGGCGATGCTCGACGTCCTCGGGGTCGGACGGGGGGCGGCGCCGTCCTGACCGGACGCGGTGCACATGTGAGGCTCACGAAGGCCCCGGCTCTCACTTGGTGCCGACCGTCCGCAACACGGTCACCGCCAACGTCCGCGCCACCTCCACCACTTCGCCGACCGACACCCGCTCCCGCGCGCTGTGCGCCACCCGGATGTCCCCCGGCCCGTACTGGAGGGTGGCGATCCCCGCTCCGGCGTACAGCCGCAGATCACTGCCGTACGGCGCCCCGCACTCCCGCAGGTCCGCCGCTCCCCCGGCGTCCGCGTGCGCCCCTCGGATCACCTCCGGCAGCCGGTGCCCCTCCGTCAGCCGTCCGCTGGCGAACTGTCCGCCCGGCCAGCTCACGGTCGCCGGATGGTCGCGCAGCCAGGGGTCGGCGGCGCACGTCTCGGCGACGCACCGCTCGAACGCCTCCCGGGCCTGCGCAGGTTCCTCACCCAGCCGCACGCCCAGCCGGCCCTCGGCGACCAGCAGATCGGGCACGCTGCTCGCCCAGTCCCCGGCGCGCACGGTGCCGACCGACAGGGCGTAGGGGATGGGGTGCTCGGCCATCAGCGGATGCGGGTCCCGGTTGCGCTCGGCCTCCAGCCGGGCCAGCGCCCGGTGCAGCGGCACATACCCGTCGATCGCGCTGACGCCCTGGTCGCGCGCGCTGCCGTGCGCCGCCTTGCCGGGCACGGCGAGGCGGAACGTCAGCGCGCCGGCGTTGGCGGTGACGAGGGCGCCGCCCGTCGGCTCGGCGATGACGCAGACGTCCCCGCGGTGGCCGCGGCGCAACGTGCCGAAGGCACCCAGGCCGCCGTCCTCCTCACCCACCACGAAGTGCACGCCGATCCGCCCGCGCAGCCGCACCCCGGCGGCCCGTATCGCCGCGAGCGCGGCGAGGTGGGCCACCAGCCCGGCCTTCATGTCGCAGGCGCCCCGCCCGTGTACGACGTCCCCGGTCACCCTCGGCACGAACGGATCGCCGTCCCAGGCGTCCAGGTCCCCGGGCGGTACGACGTCCACGTGGCCCTGCAGGACGAAGGTGGGCCCGTCGCCGCCGTCCTCCGTCACCGCGGCCAGCCCCCAGGCCTCCTCCCGCTCGACCTCCGTCCCCGGAAAAGCGGGATCCGCGCGCAGCGCGTCCAGGTCCATGGACCACAGGTCGACGTCCAGACCGAGCCGCTCCAGCCGCCCGGCCAGCAGATGCTGGAGCTCCGACTCGGCCGCGCTGCCGGTCACACTGGGCACGGCGATCAGCTCCAGCAGCGTCCGCCCGATTTCGGCCTCGTCGATCTCCGCAAGGACCGCACGCTCCACGTCACTCAGCACGAAGACGCTCCTCCCCTCGGCCACCGGCACGACGCACGGCCCGCCCCCACAGATAGTGGCCCATCACGGGGAGATCCGAGAGGGAACGGGCTCTCACCGGGGTCGTCATCCTGCTGGTGCCTTCGAGGCCTCCCGGGCCGCCGAACCCGCCCCGCTCAATCGGCCCCACCCACCGTGAACCCGATGGCCGCCCCACCCCCGTCCCGCCGGAACGCGAACGGCGCCCCGCCATGAGCCAGCGCCACCTCCCGCACGATCGACAGTCCCAGGCCGGACCCGGGCAGGGAGCGGGCGTCGGGGGCGCGGTAGAAGCGGTCGAAGACCCGGATCAGGTCGTCCTCGGCGACTCCGGGGCCCCGGTCGAGCACCTCGACCCGGACCGTGCCGGGCCGGGCGGGGCCGGCGACGTTGATCTCGATCGGCGCGGTCCCGTCGCGGTCGAACTTGGCCGCGTTCTCGACGAGGTTGGTCACCGCCCGCTGGAGCATCCCCGGCCGGCCCTGCGTGGCCGTCTCACCGCTCGCCCGGACCACGATCCGCCGTCCCGTGCGCCGGCGTGCGAGCCCGGCGACCTCCTCGGCGACGTCGGCGAGGTCCACCCGCTGGGCGGGCTCGGTGTCGGACTGCCCGGCCGCCAGATCGACCAACTCGTTGACCAGGTCGGTCAGTTCGCGCGCCTCCTGGCCGAGGTCCGCGACCAGCTCGTCGCGGGTGCCGGGCGGCAGCTCGTCGATGCGGCGCAGCAGGGAGATGTTCGTACGCAGGGACGTGAGCGGGGTGCGCAGCTCGTGGCCCGCGTCCTGCACGAGGCGCCGCTGGTCCTCCTCCGACTGGGCCAGCCGCCCCAGCATGCGGTCGAAGGCCCGGCCGAGCCGGCCGACCTCGTCGTATCCGGTGACCGGCACCTGGATGCCCAGCCGGCGGGTGCGGGCGACGGCCTCGGCCGCGTCGGTGAGGACGACCAGGCGGCGGGTGATGCGCCGGGCCAGCCACCAGCCGAAGAGCCCCGCGAGGATCACCACGGCCGACATCAGCAGCAGCGTCCGCTGCTGGAGGGCCCGCAGCAGGTCCTCGGTGTCGCTGAACTCCTGGGCGATCTGCACCGCGCCCCGCCCGCCGCCGAGCGCCACGGTCGCCACCCGGTAGACGTCACTGCCGACGTCGACGTCCTTGTGCTGGACCATCCGCCCGGCCGTCCCGTCGGCCGCGATCCGCCGGTCGGCGGCCTCGACCGGCAGCCCCGGGCGGCCCGGGTCGACGACGGCACCGTCGGGGCCGAGCACCTGCACATCGGTCCGGGCGGGCCGTACGAGGTCGTGGCCGGGAGCCGAGGAGGAGAAGTCCTCCGGCCGCATCGGCCGCTGCACGACCTCGCCGCGCAGATCCTGCACGACCTCGTCGAACACGGACTCCTGGTCCACCCGCACCAGCCGCGCGGCGGCCGTGTACGACAGCAGGCCGACCAGGACCGTGACCACGGCGGTCACGGCCGCGAAGGACACGGCGAAGGTGGTGCGCAGGGAGGCGAGTCCGGTCCGCCGTCGCCCGGCCGGCAGGGGTGGGGTCAGCAGCCGGGCGAGCCGGCGGCGGACCGGGCCGGCCACTCAGTCCTCCCGCAGCACGTAACCCACGCCGCGCACCGTGTGGATCAGCTGCGGCGCACCCGGCTCGTCGAGCTTGCGGCGCAGATAGCCGACGTAGACGGCGAGGTTCTTGGAGCCGGGGCCGAAGTCGTAGCCCCAGATGCGGTCGTAGATGGTGGAGTGGTCGAGGACTATGCCGGCGTTGCGCACGAGCAGCTCCAGCAGCTCGAACTCGGTCCGGGTCAGCTCCAGCTCTCGCGCGCCCCGCCAGGCCCGCCGTGCCTGCGGATCCATCCGCAGCCCGGCCGCCTCGATCAGCCGGCCGGCGGGCTCGGGGACCTGCCTCGGTACGTCGGCGGGGGCGCCGTTCGCCTCACTGGTGCGGCGCAGCAGGGCGCGCAGCCGGGCGAAGACCTCCTCGACGTCGAACGGCTTGACCACGTAGTCGTCGGCGCCCGCGTCCAGGCCGGCGATGCGGTCCTGGGTCTCCACGAGCGCCGTGAGCATCAGGATTGGGGTGCGGTCGCCCTCGGCGCGCAGCACCCGGCAGACCTGGAGCCCGTCGATGCCCGGCATCATCACGTCCAGCACGAGCACGTCCGGCGGCGTGCGATGGGCCTGCGCCAGCGCCTCCACGCCGTCGGCGACCGCGGTGACCTGGTAGCCCTCCAGCGTCAGCGCCCGCTCCAGGGCGTTGCGGATGGCGCGGTCGTCTTCGGCGAGGAGAACAGTCTGGGGCACGGGTTCATACTGCCAAGCCCCTGCGGTCGTACGACGTGATGAGCGGCTCACGGGGTGCCCTTCTTACTGGCCTCTCACCCGGCCGGTCGCAGCGCCGCCAGCTGCTGCTCGAACGGCACCACTTCGGGCTCGGCGCCCTTCTTCGCAGGTCGTCCGGCCGCCATCGCGGACATCAGCCCGGTCAGCTCGCCGGCGGCCCGCTCGATCCGCCCGTCCAGCCCCTCGGCACCCCAGTCCTCCGAGGCGGCGTACACGCCGGTCGGGACGACCACGGCCCGCAGATGGGCGAAGAGCGGACGCAGCGCGTGCTCCAGGACCAGCGAGTGCCGGGCCGTGCCGCCGGTCGCGGCGATCAGCACCGGCAGGCCCGCCAGCGCGTCCTTCTCGATCACGTCGAAGAAGGACTTGAACAGTCCGCTGTACGACGCCGAGAACACCGGTGTGACGACGATGAGCCCGTCCGCCGAGGTGACCGCCTCGATCGCGGCGGCGAGCCGGCGCCCGGGGAAGCCGTTGGTGAAGTTGTGCGCGATCTCCACGGCGAGCTCGCGCAGCTCGACGACCTCGACCTCCACCGGGCCGGCGGCCTGCCGCAACACCGCGGCCGCCAGCCGGTCGCCCAGCAGCCGGGTGGAGGACGGGACGCTCAGCCCCGCGGACACGACGACGAGCTTCATGCGACGGTCACCTCCTGGGCGGCCTTGAGGGAAGCGTGGGTGGGGGCGTCGGGGACGCCGGCCGGGCGGCCGTTCGCGAACTCCTTGCGCAGTACCGGCACGACCTCCTCGCCGAGCATGTCGAGCTGCTCCAGGACGGTCTTCAGCGGCAGCCCGGCGTGGTCCATGAGGAAGAGCTGGCGCTGGTAGTCGCCGGCGTACTCCCGGAAGGACAGTGTCTTCTCGATCACCTGCTGCGGGGAGCCGACGGTCAGCGGCGTCTGGTCCATGAAGTCCTCCAGCGACGGGCCGTTTCCGTAGACCGGCGCGACGTCGAAGTAGGGGCGGAACTCGCGGATCGCGTCCTGGGAGTTCTTCCGCATGAAGACCTGGCCGCCGAGGCCGACGATCGCCTGCTCGGGCGTGCCGTGCCCGTAGTGGGCGTAGCGGGTCCGGTAGAGCTCGACCATCTGCTTGGTGTGACTGGCCGGCCAGAAGATGTTGTTGTGGAAGAAGCCGTCGCCGTAGTAAGCGGCCTGCTCGGCGATCTCCGGGGAGCGGATCGAGCCGTGCCAGACGAACGGCGCCACGCCGTCCAGCGGGCGGGGCGTGGACGTGAAGCCCTGCAGGGGCGTACGGAACTTCCCCTCCCAGTTCACGACGTCCTCGCGCCACAGCCGGTGCAGCAGGGCGTAGTTCTCGATGGCGAGGTTGATGCCCTGGCGGATGTCCTGCCCGAACCAGGGGTAGACCGGCCCGGTGTTGCCGCGGCCCATCATCAGGTCCATCCGGCCGTCGGCCAGATGCTGGAGCATCGCGAAATCCTCGGCGATCTTCACCGGGTCGTTCGTGGTGATGAGCGTGGTGGAGGTGGACAGCACCAGCCGCTCCGTCCGCGCCGCGATGTAGCCGAGCATCGTCGTCGGCGACGACGGCACGAACGGCGGGTTGTGGTGCTCGCCGGTCGCGAAGACGTCGAGCCCGACCTCCTCGGCCTTCAGCGCGATCGCGACCATGGCCTTGATGCGCTCACGCTCGGTCGGCGTACGGCCCGTGGTGGGGTCCGGCGTGACATCGCCGACGCTGAAGATCCCGAACTGCATGGTCGCTCACCCTCCAGGTTGTTGACGGTTCAACTATACCCGGAGAACTGTGACCGCCCGAGGACTATTCCCCGCCACCTCGCCAGTACGGATCCCGGCCCGTCCGCGCCAGCAGCCGCTCGAACGCCGACGCACCCGCGCGCTCCGCCACCGGCTCCCTGAACACCCCCATCTTCCTGGCCGTCGGCGCCAGCTCCTCCACCGCGCCCGACAACTCCGCCACGACCGCCTCGTCCGCACCCGGAAACTCCTGACCCGAAGCCCGCGCCAGATCCCACACATGCACCGTCAGATCGAGCAGCGCCATCGAGCCGACCAACCGCGCGGGCATGTTCATCCCACCGGTCAGACCCTCGTCCGCCCCCGGCGCGGACCAGGCCGCCACCAGCCGGTCAGCCTCCTCGGCGAGCCGCTCACGCCACTGCGGCCCCTCGGCGACCCGGTCCGGCGTCTCACCGAAGTCCGACGCCTCCTTCACGGCCAGCCGCTGGAACTGCACGATCACCTGGAAGAGGTGATTGACCAGCGCCCGCACGTCGTACTCGGCACAGGGCGTCGGAGCGCCGAGCACCTCGTCCGCAATACCCCGCACCACCGGAACCGCCCGCTCCCGCGCCATCCCCAGCAGCTCACCGATGCCGTACGTCTTCACCCGATTCGCATCCATGCTCCGACCGTAGGGACACACAGGCCTGCCCATCTTGAAGAAACGCGACGTACGATCCGGCCATGGAGGCACCCCGCCACGACACCCGCGGGATCGTCGACCCGTCCGCACTGCTGAGCCGCGTCCGGTTCCGCCGCCACGAGCCCGCCGAGCCACTGCGCCGCTACATCGAGTGGTACTGGCTGATCGACTGGGACCTGCCCACGCCCTACGCCTCCCACGTCGTCCCGCACCCGGCCGTCAACCTCACCTTCCAGTGGGACGAAGCCGAAGGACCGCCCTACGCCGAGGTCACCGGCGTGGCCCTGGGCCTGTTCACCCGGAAACTGACCGGCCGCGGCCGCGTCTGCGGAGTGAAGTTCCGCCCCGGCGGATTCCGCCCCTACACCCCCGGCGAACCCGTGTCCCGCTGGACCGGCCGCGCACTGCCCGCCCACGAGGTGTTCCCGACCGCCACCGCCGAGGCCGCCCACGCGATCGTCACCCCGCCCGACGACAAGACCCGCGTGACCGCACTCGACACCTTCCTCCGCACGCTCCCCTGCGCCCCGGACCCCCAGGCCGACCTCGCCACCACCCTCGTCCAGCGGATCCGCACCGACCGCACGGTCCGCCGCGTCGGCGACTTCGCCGACACACAGGGACTCTCCGTCCGGGCACTGCAACGGCTCTTCTCCACCTACGTCGGCGTCAGCCCCAAGTGGGTCCTCCTCCGCTACCGCATCCACGAAGCCCTGGAACAGGCCGGCACCCGCACCGACGTCGACTGGGCCGGCCTGGCCCACGAACTCGGCTATGCCGACCAGGCCCACCTGGTACGGGACTTCACGGCCACGGTGGGGGTGTCGCCGACGGTGTACGCGCAGGGAGTGGAGTGAGGGCGAGGGGCGGGCCGTCGCACCAGACCGGCCACGGCCCTCAGAAGTAGTACGTGTCCCCCGTGTCCAGCGCCAGCACCCGCTGCGGACCGCCCCCAGGGACCTCGCTCATCGCCCCGGCGCTCCCCGCAGTGTTACTGCCCGCCGTGCCACTGCCCGTCGTGTCGCTCGCCACCGTGTCGAACTCCAGCAGCACCTCCGACGGCGCGCCCTGCAGCCGCACCCGCAGACCGATCCGCTCGCCCACCTCCCCGGCGGCCAGCGGCCCGAGCCGGCACGTCACCGCCCGGTCGTCCGCCCGCACACACCCCGCCGGCAGCGCCTGCTTCTCCGCCAGCGGCTCCGACCAGCTGATCCGTACCGTCGGATCCGGCACGGCGGCCGACCCGAGATTGTGCGGCGTGAACCGCACGTCGACCTCGCCCGCCGCCAGGTCGACCGAGCCGTGATAGGCGAGATCCGCCTCCGGACCCCCTACCGCCCCGGCGGCGGACATCCCGAAGACCGCCGCCACGACGGCCGCCCCGCACACCGCAGCAACCCGCATCCGCCGCATACCGTCTCCTCACTCCACGTGGTCGTACGGATGTATCCCACGCGAAGCGGCCGACAGGCGCCCTCCAACAGGTGACACGAACACCCTCGGGCGAACCGGACGACCCGGGCGGCGGCTCAGGACGGTTCGTCGGGCAGCAGCCCCAGCTGCCCCAGGAACTCCATCTCGTCGAAGTAGAGCCGGTAATCCACGATCTGCCCGCTCTCGTCGACGGTGGCGAAGTCCACCCCGCGAATCCGGATCTCCTTCTGCGTCGCCGGCAGCGTCCGGCCGTCCGGCAACTGGATCGGCCCGGTGTTACGGCCGCTGAAGACGCCCTCGTCGATGGCGGTGTCACCGACCTCGTAGGCGTGCAACGACTCGTACGTGCCGTCCGGGATCGCCTGGGTCATCTGCCGCCAGTACTCGACGATGTCGTCCCGGCCGTGCAGCTCCCCGCCGTCCGGAGTGACGGCGACCGCGTCCTTCGCGTAGAGCCCGACGAGGCTCTCGGAATCGGCCGCGGTGACCGCCGCGGTGAGCCGGTCCATGACCTCACGTGCCTGTCCCATGATCCACCTCCAGCTCGGAAGATCACCCATCTCATTGTCCCACCGCAGCGCCCGCCTATCCTGGCCGGAGAGTCTCCCGCCCCGACCCGCACGAGGAGCACCCATGCCCACCGCCGCACCCTCCGCCGCCTCCCGCATCGCCGTCGTCACCGGTGCGAGCAGCGGAATCGGCGCCGCCACGGCACGGCAGCTCGCCGCGGCCGGCTACCGGGTCGTCCTGACGGCCCGCCGCAAGGACCGGATCGAGGCACTGGCGGAGGAGATCAACGCCGCGGGCCACTCGGCGACGGCCTACCAGCTCGACGTGACGGACCGCGCGGCCGTCGACGAGTTCGCGACGGCCTTCAGCGCGATCGGCGTCCTGGTCAACAACGCGGGCGGCGCACTCGGCGCCGACCCCGTCGCCACCGGCGACCCGGCCGACTGGCGCACGATGTACGAGACGAACGTCATCGGCACCCTGAACCTCACCCAGGCCCTGCTCCCCAAGCTGGAAGCCGGCGGCGACGGCACGGTGGTCGTCGTCTCCTCCACCGCCGGCCACTCCACCTACGAGGGCGGCGCGGGCTACGTCGCCGCCAAGCACGGCGCGCACGTCCTCGCCGAGACCCTGCGCCTGGAGATCGTCGGCCGCCCGGTCCGCGTCATCGAGGTCGCCCCCGGCATGGTGAAGACCGACGAGTTCGCCCTCACCCGCTTCGGCGGCGACGAGGAAAAGGCATCCAAGGTCTACGCGGGCGTCGCCGAACCCCTCACGGCAGACGACGTGGCGGAGACCATCACCTGGGCGGTGACCCGCCCCAGCCACGTCAACATCGACCTCCTGGTCGTCCGCCCCCGCGCCCAGGCCTCCAACACGAAGGTGCACCGGGAACTATGACCCCCGACCGCAAGGACCCCCACAACGAACGCCAGATGTGGTGGTGGCTCGGCTACTTCCTCTTCGGCATCCACATCGTGGCGTTCGTGATGATCTACGCGGTGACGCACGCCCCGAAGTAACCCACAGGGGTGAACCCCCTCGATCACCCGAACGGACGCCGAACCGGCGACCTAGGCTCGCGCCACAACATCAAATCGACGGCCCCCGCCCGGGATACCGCCCGGACGAGGGCCTGACCAGCAAGGAAGGAAAGAGCTTCCTCATGGCTGACTGCGAGCCTAGCGTCCACCGGTTCATGGACCTCACGGTCCCCGAGTACGCGTACATGTTCGGCTTTTTGCAGGCGGATGGGCACCTGGCAAAAGGTGCGGGCCACAAGGGCCGCCTGACTGTCGAGATCAACGCCCGAGACGTCGAACTGCTGCGTAGGTTTCAGAAGCTGACGCCGTACTACAGCAGCATCTCCGAGCGCACTCGATCCACGAACTTCGCCGAGACGCACACCTCGGCCACCTGGACCCTGTGTTCCCTCGAAGCCAGGACCAGGCTCAACGAACTAGGCCTGCCGTACGGCCGCAAGTCGGGGACGATCACCCCACCCGGCGTCGAGTTCTCGCCGCGCGACTACCTGCGGGGCCTCATCGACGCCGACGGCTCCGTGGGATTCACCAGCAAGGGCTTACCCTTCGTCTCTCTCACCACAGCGAGCACAGCCATCGCCGCCTACCTGTCCGACTACGCGAAAGAGGTCACGGGCGCCGCACGCATCCTCAAGCGCAACACCCGCGACAGCGTCTACAACCTCTTCTACACAGTGGAGTTGGCCCAGAGCCTTGCCTCCCACCTCTACTACGCCGACTGCCTGTCATTGGAACGGAAGCAGGCAACGGCTGACTCACTCGGCACCTGGTCCCGCCCCGCGGGCATGAGGGCTGCCCACACGCAGCGCCGCTGGAATGAGCGCGAGGACCGAGTCCTGCTGGAACTCAACAGCGCGAAGGCCGCCGCCGACGAACTCGGCAGGACCACCCAAAGCTGCAACCTCCGCCTCTGGCGCCTGCGCACCGGCCAAGTCCCCCTGCCGAGCGATCAGTGACCCGAATGAACGAGGCCCCCGGTTCAGCCGGGGGCCTCTCGCGTCAGCCCTTCACGCACACGACCTGCTTCAGCTTCGCCACGACCTCCACCAGGTCCCGCTGCTGGTCGATGACCTGCTCGATCGGCTTGTAGGCGCCCGGAATCTCGTCCACGACACCGGAGTCCTTACGACACTCCACACCCCGCGTCTGCTCCTCGAGGTCCTTCGTGGTGAACCGACGCTTCGCCGCGTTGCGGCTCATGCGCCGACCCGCGCCGTGCGAGGCGGAGTTGAAGGACTTCTCGTTGCCCAGGCCCTTCACGATGTACGAACCCGTGCCCATGGAGCCCGGGATGATCCCGTACTCGCCGGAGCCGGCCCGGATCGCGCCCTTACGGGTCACGAGCAGGTCCATGCCGTCGTAGCGCTCCTCGGCCACGTAGTTGTGGTGCGCGCTGATCTCGGGCTCGAACGTCGGCTTCGCTTTCTTGAACTCCTTGCGGATCACGTCCTTCAGGAGCGCCATCATGATCGCGCGGTTGTACTTGGCGTACTCCTGCGCCCAGAACAGGTCGTTGCGGTATGCCGCCATCTGCGGCGTGTCCGCGACGAAGACGGCGAGGTCACGGTCGACCAGGCCCTGGTTGTGCGGGAGCTTCTGAGCCACGCCGATATGGAACTCGGCCAGCTCCTTGCCGATGTTGCGCGATCCGGAATGCAGCATCAGCCACACCGACCCGGAATCGCAAATGTTTACCTCTGCAAAGTGATTTCCTCCGCCAAGCGTTCCCATCTGCTTCCCGGCCCGTTCCCGACGGAACTTCACCGCATCCGCGATCCCGTCGAAGCGACCCCAGAAGTCACTCCACGGCGCCACCGGGAAGCCGTGCAGCCGGGCCGGGTTCACCGGATCGTCGTGCATGGCGAAGCCCACCGGAATCGCCTGCTCGATCTTCGACCGCAGCCGCGACAGATCACCCGGCAGGTCGTTCGCCGTCAGCGACGTCTTCACCGCCGACATCCCGCACCCGATGTCCACCCCCACCGCCGCCGGACAAACAGCCCCCTGCATGGCGATGACGGAACCGACCGTCGCCCCCTTGCCGAAGTGCACGTCCGGCATCACGGCGAGGCCCTTGATCCACGGCAGGGTCGCGACGTTCCGCAGCTGCTGCAGGGCCACGTCCTCGACCGTCGCCGGGTCGGTCCACATACGGATGGGTACCTTCGCGCCCGGCATCTCCACGTACGACATATCGTCCTCATTCCCCCGGAAAACACATACAAGTCTGAAATCGCAAAACCGGCGCCAAGGTCGATGAAAAGGGACAACGGACCGGCGTCCACGGCACTGCGTGCGATACACATTGTCTCCAGTGGGCGCCCCCGCGCGGCAAGCGAATAACCAGCGGGGACACTGAAGACCGGCAACCGACCGACCACACCCCCACCGTCGAGAGGAGCCTGACCGTGCAGCGGAAGGCGTACGTATCCGGCGTCGCCGCGCTCCTCGCGGCCCTGCTGGCCGGCTGCACCGGCAGTTCCGACACCGGCGGCACGGCCGACGACTCCAACCCGGGCGACTCCGGCACGGCGGCCGTGACGGCGGAGCCCGGCCGGTACGACTCGCTGCCGGAGCCGTGCGGGGTGATCGACGAGGACACGCTCGACTCCCTGCTCCCCGGCATCCGGCAGATCACGGACGCCGAGCAGCGCGAGAAGGCCTACGAGGGCACGCCGACGCTCACCTTCGACACCGACCGCAAGGTGGGCTGCCGTTGGAAGGTCGACTCGGCCGATGCCACCGACCATCTCTTCGTCGACTTCGAGCGGGTCGTTTCGTACGACACGTCGGTCAGCGACGACAGCGAGGCGCAGACGCTCTTCGCGTCGCGGCAGGTGGCGGCGGATCTTCCCGAGCCGACGAGTTCGGAGTCCGGCAGCGGGACTGCCGGGTCAGCCGATCCGAGCGGCTCGCCTTCCTCCTCGCCGTCGAACTCCGCGTCCCCGTCCGTTTCCTCCTCCGTTTCGTCCTCCGGTTCCCCGGCCGCGTCCGCGTCCGAGTCGGAGTCCGCCGACGGTGCGACGTCGGCCGAACTCCAGCCCCGTGTCCTGGAGGATCTCGGCGACGAGGCCTTCCTCGACGACGAGCTCGGCAGCTCGGGTTCGACGGCTCAGCAGCGCACGGTGACTGTGGCGTTCCGCACGTCCAACGTGATCGTGACCATCGCGTACGAGGAGCAGCCGGCCACGGTCGGCGCGGTGCCGGACAGTGAGGAAATGCAGGACAGGGCCCAGAATCTGGCCGCGCGACTGGCTGACGCGCTCTCGGATTAGCGGGTCGTGTTCACACCTTCGCGCTCTGGTGCGACGTAACCGAAACGAGACCGCACAGCTTCTTCACCGCGTACCGTGGCCCCTCGGACCCGATCCGACGGCAGGAACCACGAGTGTCAGTCATGAGTGAAGGAACCATGCAGCGAGCAGCGAACCGAGACCAGGATGACCGGCGTGAGCAGCGTGAGCAGTGGGCGAGGGGCCTGCGTCGCGTTCTTGTCTGCGCGGCAGCCGTCCCCGTGATGCTGATCGCCGCGGGCTGCTCCTCGGACTCCGGTTCGGCGGAGAAGGCGGGCGACGACAGTGCGAAGACGTCGGCGTCGGAGTCGGCGAGTCCGTCGCCGACGGTGCAGGCGGCTGTGTTCAAGTCGTTGCCGCAGCCGTGCAAGGTGCTGGCGAAGAAGACGCTGGAGGATCTGGTTCCGGAGGCCAAGTCCGGTAAGACGGGCACTTCGGACAGCGCGTCGACGCGCGGTTCGTGCTCCTGGAGCAGTCTGGACAACAACGGTGTGAAGGGCTCGCAGTTCCGCTGGCTGAACGTCTCGCTGCTGCGCTTCGAGTCGGACGTGACGCGCGGTTCGGGGGCGCAGCTGGCGCAGGAGTACTTCCGGACGCAGGTGCAGGACGCGAAGTCGGTGTCGGGTGCGAAGAACTCCAAGTCGGAGGAGCTGGCCGGGCTGGGCGACGAGGCGACGGCGGTGCGCTACGACCTGAAGAAGAAGGAGGGTTCCTTCAAGCAGGAGACGGTCGTGGCGCGGGTGGAGAACGTCGTGGTGACGCTCGATTACAACGGTGCCGGTCTGGCCGGTGAGAAGGCTCCGAGCGCGGACACCTTGAACAAGCTGGCGCAGAAGGCGGCCAAGGAGGTCGTGGCGTCGGTGGCGAAGGAGAACGACGGCGGCGGTTCGGGCACGCCGAGTGGCGCCCCTTCGAAGTCGGCGTCGAAGTCTCCCTCGTCGAGCCCGTCGAAGTCGGCGTCCGCCTCCCCGTCCAAGTCAGCGGCGAAGAAGAGCTGACCGTCACACCTGGCGCTCCGCCGGGTCACAACTCGCAGCTCAGCCTGGCTCTTTGCGGGAGCCCGGTCCCCCTTGGGGCCGGGCTCGTGCCGTACCGGCAGCGCGTACGCCGTATGGATGTGCCACCCTGTTGCGCGCAACAACACGCAAGGGGAGGGGAGTACGAGTGGCCGGGCCACCGCAGCTGACTCGGATGCACCGCGTTCTCATCGGCGTGGTCGTGTTCGGCGCCGTGATCATCGCCGGCATCGGCTTCGCCGGTTCGTACGCGGCCGTCCGTGAGCTGGCTATCCAGAAGGGCTTCGGGAACTTCAGCTATGTGTTCCCGATCGGCATCGACGCGGGCATCTGTGTCCTCCTTGCTCTCGACCTCCTGCTGACCTGGATCCGAATACCCTTCCCGCTGCTGCGGCAGACCGCCTGGCTGCTGACGGCCGCGACGATCGCGTTCAACGGCGCGGCGGCGTGGCCGGACCCGCTGGGCGTCGGCATGCACGCGGTGATCCCGATTCTGTTCGTGGTGGCCGTGGAGGCCGCCCGGCACGCGATCGGCCGTATTGCGGACATCACGGCCGACAAGCACATGGAGGGCGTCCGCCTCACGCGCTGGCTGCTCTCGCCGCTGCCGACGTTTCTGCTGTGGCGCCGTATGAAGCTGTGGGAGCTGCGCTCGTACGACCAGGTCATCAAGCTGGAGCAGGAGCGGCTGGTGTATCAGGCCAGGCTGCGTTCGCGTTTCGGCCGGGCGTGGCGGCGCAAGGCGCCGGTGGAGTCGTTGATGCCGCTGCGTCTGGCGCGGTACGGCGTTCCGCTCGCGGACACGGCTCCGGCGGGGTTGGCGGCGGCGGGGATCGAGCCGGCGTTGTTGCCGCCGGCCCCGAAGCAGGCGTTGGACGCGGCGCCGGTGGCGGAGGCCGCGGTTGCGCCCGCGGCCGTGAGCGCGGGGCGTCGTCCTGTGGAGCCGGCGCCGGTTCCGCAGCAGGCGGCTCCTGCCGCGGAGCAGCGCCCCGAGATGCTCGATGCCCCCGGGGACGTGCAACAGGAGTACCTGCAGGACTGGTTCAACACTCCCCGGAGCGTCGAGTACCAGGGCGGCTACAACCCCCAGTACAACCCGCAGGACCACCTCCAGGACTGGTACTCGGAGCAGCGGCAGGCCGAGCAGTACCTCGACCAGTACGAGGTGGAGCCCCCGGTTCAGGAGCCCTCCCCGGAGGACACCGGAACGTTCCCCATCCCGGTGACGGGCAACCGTACGCGTCAGCTCGGTGAGGGCGGTGGTCCTCCGGAGCGTCCGGACCCGACCGAGGAGGACTACTACCAGGTCTTCAAGAAGTCGATCGGTGGCACGGGCTACCCGACTCAGCGCGAGTTCAGCGAGAACGTGGAGGCGGAGTTCGGCATCGCTCTCCTGCCGGACGAGGCCAAGCGCATGGTCAACCGGTTCACGAAGCTCTACAACACGGAGCTGGAAGAGGACCACATCGCCTGACCCGCAGCACGAAAAAGGGGCCCTCGGCAGAGGGCCCCTTTCCCGTACGGCTTACTCGCCGAGCAGCGTCCGCACCCGCTCCTGCCCCACCGCCAGCAGCAGGGTGGGCAGTCGCGGACCGGTGTCCCGGCTCACGAGCAGGTGGTACAGCAGGGCGAAGAACGTCCGCTGGGCGGTCTTGATCTCGGCCGGCAGTTCCTTGGGGGTGGCGTCCGCGGAGAATCCGGCCTGCACCTTGGGCACGCCGTAGACGAGGTGGGTCAGCCCGTCGAGCGACCAGTGCTCGGCGAGCCCGTCGAGCAGCAGTCGCAGGGACTGCTGGGAGGCCTCGTCGAGGGACTTCAGCAGCTCGGTGTCGGGCTCCTCGCGGACGATGGTCCGCTGGTCGGCGGGTACCTGCGTGTTGATCCACGCCTCGGCCTTGTCGTACCGGGGGCGGGCCTCGTCCAGGGTGGACAGCGGGTTCTCCGGGTCCAGCTCGGAGAGGATCCGCAGTGCCTGGTCCGCGTGTCCGGCGGTGATGTCGGCGACGGACGCGAGGGTCCGGTAGGGCAGCGGTCGCGGGGTGTGCGGCAGCTCGCCGGCGGCGGTGCGTACGGCACGGGAGTGCGCGGCGATGTCGGCGGGCAGGGCGGAGCCGTCGGCCACCTTGGCGTCCAGCTTGTCCCACTCGTCGTAGAGCCGCTGGATCTCCTGGTCGAAGGCGATCTTGAAGGACTGGTTGGGCCGGCGGCGGGCGTAGAGCCAGCGCAGGATCTGCGGCTCCATGATCTTCAGGGCGTCGGCCGGGGTGGGCACCCCGCCCCGCGAGGACGACATCTTCGCCATCCCGGAGATCCCCACGAAGGCGTACATCGGCCCGATCGGCTGCTTGCCGCCGAAGATGCCGACGATCTGGCCGCCGACCTGGAAGGACGACCCGGGCGAGGAGTGGTCGACGCCGCTCGGTTCGAAGACGACGCCCTCGAAGGCCCAGCGCATGGGCCAGTCGACCTTCCAGACCAGCTTGCCGCGGTTGAACTCGTTCAGCCGGACGGTCTCGGCGAAGCCGCACTCGTTGCAGGTGTACGACAGTTCGGTGGTGTCGTCGACGTAGGAGGTGACGGTCGTGAGGTCCTTCTCGCAGTTGCCGCAGTAGGGCTTGTACGGGAAGTACCCGGCGGAGCCGGAGCTGCCGTCGTCCTCGCCGGCCGCGCCGGAGCCCTCGGCGGCCTCCAGCTCGGCCTCGTCGACCGGCTTCTGCGACTTCTTGGCGCCGGCCTTGGGCTTGGTGCGGTACTGGGCGAGCACGGCGTCGATGTCGCCGCGGTGCTTCATGGCGTGCAGGATCTGCTCGCGGTAGACACCGGAGGTGTACTGCGTGGTCTGGCTGATCCCGTCGAACTCGACGCCGAGCTCGGCGAGCGACTCGACCATCGCGGCCTTGAAGTGCTCGGCCCAGTTCGGGTACGACGACCCCTGCGGCGCCGGCACGGAGGTCAGCGGCTTGCCGATGTGCTGGGCCCACGACTCGTCGACCCCGGCGACGCCGGCCGGCACCTTGCGGTAGCGGTCGTAGTCGTCCCAGGAGATCAGGTGCCGGACCTCGCGCCCGCGGCGCCGGATCTCGTCGGCGACCAGGTGCGGGGTCATGACCTCGCGCAGGTTGCCCAGGTGGATGGGGCCGGAGGGGGAGAGGCCCGAGGCGACGACGACCGGTTTGCCCGGGGCCCGACGCTCCGACTCCTCGATGACCTCATCCGCGAAACGGGAGACCCAGTCGGTGGTCTCGGTGCTCTGAGCCACGATCGGCACGTCCTTCTTTCTCCAGGGCAGCCGTACGGTCAACGGCCGGCCCCCATTCTCCCAGACGGCATCGCGCCCGGGAAAACCGCTTTACCCCCCATGGGATACTGAGCGTGTCTATCGATTCCCACGAGGAGAACGGCACCCATCCCATGACCTCGGTCACGTCGCTCACCGCTCAAGTCCAGCAGCGCCTCGCGAACGCCCTCTCGGCCACCCGGCCGGAGGCCGCCGCGGACCCGCTGCTCCGACGCAGCGACCGGGCCGACTTCCAGGCCAACGGGATCCTGGCCCTCGCGAAGAAGGCGAAGTCGAACCCGCGGGAGCTGGCGACGGAGGTCGTCGGCAACATCGTCACGGGTGATGTGATCAAGGATGTCGAGGTCTCGGGCCCGGGCTTCCTGAACATCACGGTCGCCGACCGGGCGATCACGGAGAACCTCGCCGCGCGGCACGCGGACGGCGAGCGGCTCGGCGTGCCGCTGAAGGAGAACGCGGGGATCACGGTCGTCGACTACGCCCAGCCGAACGTGGCGAAGGAGATGCACGTCGGCCACCTGCGGTCGGCGGTGATCGGTGACGCGCTGCGCGGCATGCTCGACTTCACCGGCGAGAAGACGATCGGCCGGCACCACATCGGCGACTGGGGCACCCAGTTCGGCATGCTCATCCAGTACCTGTTCGAGCACCCCGGCGAGCTGGCCCCCGCGGCCGACGTCGACGGCGAGCAGGCGATGAGCAACCTGAACCGGGTGTACAAGGCGTCGCGTGCGGTCTTCGACGCGGACGAGGAGTTCAAGGAGCGCGCCCGGAAGAGGGTCGTGGCGCTCCAGTCCGGCGACAAGGAAACCCTGGAGCTGTGGCAGCAGTTCGTGGACGAGTCGAAGGTCTACTTCTACTCGGTCTTCGAGAAGCTGGACATGGAGATCCGTGACGACGAGATCGTCGGGGAGTCCGCGTACAACGAGGGCATGCCCGAGACGGCCCGGCTCCTGGAGGAGATGGGTGTCGCGGTGCGCTCCGAGGGCGCGCTGGTGGTGTTCTTCGACGACATCCGCGGCAAGGACGACCAGCCGGTTCCGCTGATCGTGCAGAAGGCCGACGGCGGCTTCGGCTATGCCGCCTCCGACCTGACGGCGATCCGCAACCGGGTCTTCGACCTGCACGCGACATCGCTGCTGTACGTCGTGGACGTGCGTCAGTCGCTGCACTTCAAGATGGTCTTCGAGGCTGCCCGGCGGGCGGGCTGGCTGACCGACGCGGTCACGGCGCACAACATGGGCTACGGCACGGTGCTCGGCGCGGACGGCAAGCCGTTCAAGACGCGTGAGGGTGAGACCGTACGGCTTGAGGACCTGCTGGACGAGGCCGTGCAGCGGGCCGCCGAGGTCGTACGGGAGAAGGCGCAGGACCTCACCGAGGACGAGATCCAGGAGCGGGCCGCGCAGGTCGGCATCGGCGCGGTGAAGTACGCGGACCTGTCGACGTCGCCGAACCGGGACTACAAGTTCGACCTGGACCAGATGGTGTCGCTGAACGGCGACACGTCGGTGTACCTCCAGTACGCGTACGCCCGGATCCAGTCGATCCTGCGCAAGGCGGGCGAGGCGAAGCCGGCCGCGCATCCGGAGCTGGAGCTGCACGCGGCGGAGCGGGCGCTGGGTCTGCACCTGGACGCGTTCGGCGACACGGTCTTCGAGGCGGCCGCGGAGTACGCCCCGCACAAGCTGGCCGCGTACCTGTACCAGCTGGCGTCGCTGTACACGTCGTTCTACGACAAGTGCCCGGTGCTGAAGGCTCAGACGCCGGAGCAGGTGGAGAACCGGCTGTTCCTGTGCGATGTCACGGCCCGGACGCTGCACCAGGGCATGGCTCTGCTGGGCATCCGGACGCCCGAGCGGCTCTGAGCGCTTTCGGGACAAACTCCGGACCTCTAGACCGCGGCCCGTCCTTCCTCGCGGGAGGGACGGGCCGCGGTCTGCTGCTCACCGGGTGAGGGTCCGGCTCAGCAGGGGTAGAAGACGCTCATGTCGTTGGCAAACCGCTGGAAGGCGCCCTTGGTGCCCGATCCGGCGATCCCGTCGATGGCGCCGGTGTAGCCCCAAGCGTGCTTCAGCATGCGCTGGAGTGCCTTGATCGTGTTGGGGCCGACGATTCCGTCGATGCTGTCGTTGTAGTCCCAGTACTCCCTGAGCCAGCGCTGCATCGCCTTCCAGCTGTTGGTGCCCAGCAGCCCGTCAATGGCGCCGGTGTAGCTCGCGGGAGCCGTGCGCAGGAAGCACTGGGTGTTCTTGGCCTGCTGGCTGCTCAGTCCGAGGTTGTTCACCGCGAGCGGGACGGCGGCCTCTGCGCTCACCGACGGCTTGGTGCCCTGTGCGGAGTCCGCGAAGGCGGCGCCCGCGCCCGCCAGGCTGCCGGCCGCGATGCCGACGGCCGCGGTGAGGCTGACGAGTGTCTTCGTCAGAGCTCGCATTCTTTTCCCCTCCGATACGTGCGGTACGTGCGGAACTTGCGGTACTTGCGAGACGTGCGACGGTCGAACCGACCGCGCCGGCCGGTTCGGCAACGAGAGTGCGCCGGGGCGGCGGTTGGCCACCACGAATGCCGCACAAGTGACGTCATCGCGGGACGCCCTACCCGTTGACCTGCGAGAACGCCGGCCGCGGAGACGTCGGCGCGGGACGCGTGAGGCGGGCGTTGGCCGATTCCGTACCCGTGCGGCGACCGGCTCCCGGTGCGGTCGGCGGATGCTGATGCAGAATGCGGCGAGGGGCGAGGGGGCCGCTGACCACGGACCGTGCGCCCGGACCGTGAACGCGAATGGGGGGAACATGTCGCGTTGGGCAGTGCTGCCCGCCGGACTGGATCCGCGCGTACGGCAGTTGGTGGTGCGGTTGCGCAGGCTGAAGGATCACAGCGGGCTGACTCTGCGGCAGTTGGCGGCGCGGACGGGGTACAGCCAGAAGTCGTGGGAGCGGTATCTGGGCGGCAGGAGCCTTCCGCCCGCCCGGGCGGTCGAGGCGCTGGCCCGGGTCGTGGACGAGGACCCGACGCGGTTGCTGGCGTTGCGCGAGGTCGCCGGGGAGGCGTGGGCGAGAAGGCGAGCCGAGGCTGCCGCGCCCCAGGAGGCGGCCGCTGAGCCGGAGCTCCTCCCCGTCGAGGCAGCAGCCGTCATCGAGCCCACCGGGTCACCGGAGCCCGGCCGTTCGGCGCGGGTCGCGCTGGTCGCCGGGGCCGTCGCGCTGGTCCTGGCCCTCTCCACGGCCGCCCTCCTCGCCGTCCGGCTGAGCGCCGGCGACGCGTCGCAACCGACGACTCCCCTCGCCGCGACCGCCGGGCCGGCGTCCCCGCCGGCCTCGCGGCCCGCGGCACCGGCGTACATCTGCCGGCTGGAGCGGATCGACGGCCACTGGTACGCGGGTCTCAGCCGCACCCGGGGCGCCGTCCTGGCGAACGGCCACGCGGGGCCCGACGTGGCCGAGGCGCAGTGTCTGCTGCGCCGGGCGGGCCTGTCGCCGGGCGTGATCGACGGGATCTTCGGGCCGCTGACGGAGGGCGCGGTCCGGCGGGCGCAGCAGCGGGCGGGGCTGGTCGTGGACGGCATCATCGGTCCGCACACCTGGAAGGCCCTACGACGATGACGGCGCCGTCACCGGAGCGGGCGCGGCTGGCGACCGTGCTGCGGGAGCTGAAGGGGCGCACGGGTCTGAGCCTGGCCGGGCTCGCGGCGAAGACGGCGTTCAGCAAGTCGTCCTGGGACCGCTATCTCAACGCCAGGACGCTTCCACCGCGGGACGCGGTACGGGAGCTCTGCCGTCTGGCCGGCGAGCCGGAGGGGCGCTGTGTGGCTCTGTGGGAGATCGCGGAGTCGGAGGGGAGCGGGCGGGCGGCGCAGGGGCCGCGCACCCCGTCTCCGCGCACTCCGTCTCCGCGCACTCCGTCCCCACGCACCCCGTCCCCACGCACCCCGTCTCCACGCACTCCGCCGGCATCGGCTCCCGCGCCTGCCGAGGAGTCCCCGCACACCGGCCGCGGCCGGGACGCGCAGCGCGGTGCCACGCTCGTCGCGGTGCTCGCGTCGGTGTCCGCCGTGGTCGTCGGGGGCGTCGCCGCGGTGGTCCTGCTGCTGCCGTACCCGGACGGCGAACCGAGCGCCTCGCTGTCGGCGCCTCCGTCCGCCGCCGCACCGCTCTGCCGGGAGGCGGGCTGTGAGGGCAGGAGCCCGATGCTGATGAAGTGCGCCTCGGTGCCGGACACCCTCGCCTCGTACCGGACCGCCACCGGGGCCTGGCTGGAGCTGCGCTACAGCCGGGCGTGCGGGACGAGTTGGGCCGGGATGCGGGGGACGCGGGTCGGCGACCGGCTGGAGGTGTCGGCGCGCGGCGGGGAAGGCGGCGAGAGCCATGGCCGTGTGCGCGGCGCGGAGACCCGGGACGGCGTCGACGCGCATTCCTACGTCTACACCCCTATGACCGCGTCCCGCCCGGGCACGGTCGTGCGGGCCTGCTTCCTCCCGGCAGAGGGCGGCGGTACGGAGTGCTTCGGCGGCACGGTGCTGGGGTGAGCACATGTTGAAAGGAGCACGCTGACGGGTGAGTTGTCAGTGCCGCCCCCTACAGTCACGGGCATGGCGACACTTCCGAACCCGCTGCCGAAGCTGACGAGTGATCCCTCGGGCGCCGCTCTCGGGCTCCGACTCCCGCCGGGGAGCCTCCTCGACGGGACCGACGAGGGACCGTGGCACGAGCCGCTGCTGTGGCTCGCCGACGACCGGGCGCGGCCCGGCGACTGGGCCGCGCTGGCCCCGGCCCGGCGGACCGGCCTGCTGCCGGTCGTCGTCGAGGGGAGCGGGCGCCATGGCGGCCCGGAGGGCTGGGAGTTGGTGCCGGGCGACATGTCGTACCCGGGGGATCACGACGCCGAGGAGGTGCTGGCGGATCTCTGGGAGGAGTACGCGGCCGGGGAGACGCAGCAGGACTGGCCGGGCTTGACCGCCTCCCCCGGCTCCGGTTCCGTGGTCGACGCGGAGACGGCGGCCGCCGAGATCGCGGACTCCCTGGTCGAGAGCGGCGGTCTGCTGGAGGACCCGCGGCTGGCGCTCGTCCCGGCCCGCCGCAGCGCGGACGTCCCGGCGGCGATCGGCTGGACGGGTCCGGCCAACCACGAGGACACCGCCCGCCTCTGCGCGGTGCTCCGCTCCTGGGAGGACCGCTTCGGGATACGGGTCGTGGCGCTCGGCTTCGACCACCTGCTCGTGTCCGTGGCGCTGCCGCCGACCACCCTGGCCGAGGCGGAGGCCGTCGCCGCCGAGCACTTCGCGTTCTGCCCCGACAACCTGCTCCAGAGCGGCGACACCACGATCCGCGCCTACGCCGAGAACCGCCTCCTCAACCAGCCGGCCTGGCACTTCTGGTGGGACTGACGGGCCGCGCGGCCCTCAGCCCAGCAGGGTCGTCCCGTCCGGTACGACGATGCCGAACTCCTCGTCGAGCAGTCGGCGCGCCTCCTCCTCCCGCGTCACCTCCCGCTCGACGACCTTCCCGTCGGCCCGCGTCTCGGTGAGGAGCCGGCCGTGCAGGAGGAGGTGGCGTTCGGCGGTGAGGCCTCGGACGTAGACGCGCTGGGTGAAGGGGGAGCGCGGGTTGGTGCCGATGTGCCAGTTGATGACCTCGAAGTCGGGCTGCTCGAACGGCTCCAGGGTGAAGGCGTACTGGTCCGCCCAGTCGTCCTTCGCCGGGTCGTGGGCCTGGAGCACCCACAGCTGGAGCGGCCCGTCGTGGGGCACGTGCGTGAGCCGGTGCCGGCGTTCCGCGTCCCGGAACTCGACGCCTGCGGTCAGCGGCACGGGCTCCAGCAGTGCCCCTGCGGCGCCGAAGCCGACGTCCGCGAGATACGGCCGCGGGTCGCCGGGCGCCTCGACGACCAGCGCCATGTGGGTGCGCGGGCGGCTCTCGATGCGGTCGGCGCCCACGACGACGCGCGCCGCGAGCCGGGTCACCTTGAAGCCCAGGGTCTCCAGGGCGTGCGCGAAGAGCGTGTTGTGCTCGTAGCAGTAGCCGCCGCGCCGGCTGTGCACGAGCTTGGCCATCAGGTCGGCGATCTTCAGGGAGGGGGCGGTGCGCCGCAGGGCGTCCAGGTTCTCGAAGGGGATGCCGCGCAGGTGCGCCAGATGGACGCCCCGCAGCGTGGCCGGGTCGGCCCGCGGCTCCCCCTCCCAGCCGATGCGCCGGAAGTACGCGTCGAGGTCGAACCGCAGGGTGTCGGACATGTCCTCAGCCTAGGAAGGCGCGCTCGCCCCGTCTGCGGACCGCAGCCCGACCCGCCCTGGGCCCATGGCCCTAGGACCCCCAGCTGTCCTCAAGCCCGCCGGCCCGGCGACCGCAGCCCCTCCCCCAGCCGCCGCAGGCCCTCCCCGATCTCCTCCGGCGTCTGCGTCACGAAGCACAGCCGCAGCGTGGACCGGTCCGGCTCCCCGGCGTAGAAGGGCGCCCCGGGAACGTAGGCGACGTCGTGCCGCACCACCTCGGGCAGCAGGGCCGTCGCGTCGTACGACTCCGGCAGCCGGACCCAGACGAACATGCCGCCCTCGGGCCGGTTCCAGGTCGAGCCCTCGGGAAGGGCCCCCGCCAGCCCCGCGAGCATGGCGTCGCGGCGTCCGCGGTAGACGTCCCGGACGCGGGCCACGTGTGCGTCGAGGGTGCCGAGACAGCGGGCGGCGGCGAGCTGGTTGAGGGTCGGGGTGTGCAGGTCGGCGGCCTGCTTGGCGACCGCGCAGGCCCGCCGCAGGTCGGCCGGTGCCCGCAGCCAGCCCAGCCGCAGCCCCGGCGCCATCACCTTCGAGAAGGAGCCGAGCAGCACCGTGCGGTCCTCGGCGCCCGGGTACGAGGCGATCCAGGGGACGTGCTCGCCCTCGTAGCGGAGCTCGCCGTAGGGGTCGTCCTCGGCGATCCACACGCCGCGCCGGGCGGCGACGCGGGCGACGGCGGCCCTGCGGTCGGCGGGCAGCGTCCGGCCGGTCGGGTTCTGGAAGGTGGGGACGGTGTAGAAGAGCTTCGGCCGTTCCCGCGCCACCAGTTCCTCCAGCGCGAGCGGATCCACCCCGTCCGCGTCGCCGGGCACGGCGACGACACGGGCTCCCGCGAGACCGAAGACCTGAAGGGCCGCCAGGTAGCAGGGGTCCTCGACCAGGACCGTGTCCCCCGGGTCGAGCAGGGCGGTGGCCAGCAGGGACAGGCCCTGCTGGGACCCGGTGGTGACGAGCAGGTCGTCGGTGTCGGTCGCGAGCCCGCGCTCGGTCATGCGCGCGGCGAGCCCGGCGCGCAGGCCCGGCTCGCCCTCGGTCGTGGAGTACTGCAGGGCCCGCGCGGACGTCTCGGCGAACACGTCCCGGAAGGCGGCCGCCATGCCCTCCCGGTCGAACAGTTCCGGCGCCGGCAGGCCGCCCGCGAAGTTGATGACCTCGGGTCGCGCGGTGACGGCGAGGATGTCCCGCACGGGCGAGCCGCCGACGGTCGCGGTCCTCGCCGCGAGCGGCGGCACGGCGGCCGGGGCGGGACGGGGCGCGGGCTCGATGACGGTCATGACACGGCTCCTTGTGCTGCGCGGGCGGGGTGAGGGCTCGTGCCGGGCAGCCTAGAGAAGTACGTGTCGCCTACAAGTGACTTTCCGGGATACGGACCTCACCGCCGCCTCGCGTCCCACGCCGAGCCGTTGGGATGGGGTATCCCAGCAGGTCAGCGAATGTCCCGCGGCTGGTCCGTCCCGAATTCCCGGTCGACGGTGGCGGCCGGGGCGGATGATCACGCAGGCTGGGACGGACCCCAACCCCCACGCAAGGAGAGGGCCACCCGATGTCCGCGTCCGCACCCCCCGCCCGTCACCCCCGCGCCCGGCTGCTCGCGGCCACGCTGGTGGCGCTCGCCGCGCTGACGCTCACCGCGTGCGAGGACGGCCAGGGCCTGCGCGACGAGGGCCCCTCGACCCCGACCAGCCCCACGGCACCGACGACACCGACGCCCGAGGGCCGGTGACGTGGGTCAGCTCCGGCCCAGCTTCTGCGCGGCCTCGGTCGCCCAGTACGTGAGGATGTTGCGGGCACCCGCCCGCTTGATGCCGGTCAGTGACTCCAGGATCGCCCGGTCCCGGTCGATCCAGCCCTTCTCGGCGGCGGCCTCGATCATCGAGTACTCACCGGAGATCTGGTAGGCGGCGACCGGCACGTCCACCGCGTCGGCGACCCGCGCCAGGATGTCGAGGTAGGGCCCGGCCGGCTTGACCATCACCATGTCGGCGCCCTCCTCCAGGTCGAGGGCCAGCTCGCGCAGCGACTCCCGTGCGTTCGCCGGGTCCTGCTGGTACGTCTTGCGGTCGCCCTTCAGCGACGAGCCGACGGCCTCGCGGAAGGGCCCGTAGAAGGCGGAGGCGTACTTGGCGGTGTAGGCGAGGATGGCGACATCCTCGCGGCCGATCTGGTCGAGGGCGTCGCGGACGACGCCGATCTGCCCGTCCATCATCCCGCTGGGCCCCACGACATGGGCGCCGGCGTCGGCCTGCACCTGGGCCATCTCGGCGTACCGCTCCAGGGTCGCGTCGTTGTCGACGCGCCCTTGCGCGTCCAGGACCCCGCAGTGCCCGTGATCGGTGGTCTCGTCCAGGCACAGGTCGGACATGACGAGCAGGTCGTCCCCGACCTCGGCCCGCACGTCCCGGATGGCGACCTGGAGAATCCCGTCCGGGTCGGTCCCCGGCGTACCGAGGGCGTCCTTCTTCTCCTCCTCCGGCACTCCGAAGAGCATGATCCCGGAGACCCCGGCCTCGACGGCCTCGGCGGCGGCCTTCTTCAGGCTGTCCCGCGTGTGCTGGACGACACCCGGCATCGCGGCGATCGGCACCGGCTCGCTGACGCCCTCGCGCACGAAGGCCGGGAGGATGAAGTCGGCGGGGTGCAGCCTGGTCTCGGCGACCATGCGCCGCATGACGGGGGTGGTCCGCAGACGCCGTGGCCGCGTACCGGGGAAGGATCCGTACGTCGTCATGCACCTACGCTACGCCCGCCCCGGGAGCGCCTTTGCCGACGGCCGGTCGGGACGGGCCCGGCATGCGGCGGCCCCACTGCGGGGTCCATCCTGGAGGAGAAAGCCAAAACATCCCAAAGCCTGCCCATCCCCTCCGTACGCGACCACGGAGGCCGCGATGACCGCCACCCATCACCACATCCCCGGCCTGTTCGCCCTGTCCGAGATCCACGGCCCGGTCCTGCGCCCCGGCGACGACGGCTACGCCGACGAGGTCACCGGCTTCAACCTGGCCGCCCTGCACACGCCCGACGTGGTCGTGGGCGCGACGGGCGCCGACGACGTCGTGACGGCCCTGCGCTGGGCGACGGCCACCGGCACGCCGGTCGCGGTCCAGGCGACGGGACACGGCGCGAACTTCCCCATCGACCACGGCCTGCTGATCAGCACGGCCCGCATGACGGACGTACGCGTCGACCCGGACCGGCGCCTGGCGACCGTCGCGGCCGGCGCGAAATGGAGCCATGTGCTGGAGGCGGCCGCACCGCACGGCCTGGCCGCCCTCGCCGGCACCTCCACGGACGCCGGCTCGATCGGCTACACGCTGGGCGGCGGACTCCCCGTCCTGGGCCGGGCCTACGGCTACGCGTCCGACCTGGTCCGCTCGTTCCAGGTCGCCACTCCCGACGGCACGCTGCTCGAGTGCGACCCCGAGCACGAGCCCGAACTGTTCTGGGCGCTGCGCGGCGGCAAGGGCAACGTCGGCGTGGTCACCTCCATGACCTGCGAGTTGCTCCCCCTAGCCACGATCCTCGGCGGCGGCGTCTACAGCCCCGGCGAACACGCCGAGGCCGTGCTGCGCACCTGGACCGACTGGACGCGCACCCTCCCCGACGAGATGTGCAGCGCCTTCACGCTGCTCAGGCTGCCGCCCATCCCGGAGATCCCCGAACCCCTGCGGGGCGGCTTCTGGGCCCGCGTGGCGATCGCCTGGCCCGGCGACCCGGCTGAGGGTGAACGCCTGCTGGCCCCGATCCGCGCGGCGGCGCCGGTCGCCGTCGACACGGTGGAGGAGATGCCGTACACGGCCCTGGACCGCATCCACATGGAGCCCCAGGACCCGCTGCCCGCGCGGGAGTGCTGCGCCCTGCTGCGCGACCTCTCTCCCGAGGCGGTCCGCACGTTCCTGTCGCAGGCGGGCCCCGAGGTCGGGGACTACCCCCTCCTCATGGTGGAGCTCCGCCACCTCGGCGGCGCCCTCGCCCGCCCCGCCGCCCATGAGGACGCCATCTCCGCGCGGGACGCGGCCTACATCCTGGAAACGGTGGGCGTCCTGGCCGCACCACCGGCGGCGGAGGCCATCGAGCGGGCCACGACGTCGCTGTACGAGGCGATGGCGCCCTACGGCACGGGCCGCACGATGGTGAACCTCCACGGCACCCCGGGCGGCACCGCCGACCGGGCCCGCGCGTGGACCCCGGAGGCCTACGACCGCCTGCGCCGGGACAAGGCGACCTACGACCCGGCCAACCTGCTCCGCTTCGGCCACACGATCGCGTCCTAGCGGCTCAGCACCTCAGCGTCTCGCGGGCGAAGGAAGGTCCGGGGGCTCGGCCCCCGGACCACTGCTACTACCGCTACTACGTGGTCGACCGACGTCGCCGGGCGCCCGGCCTGCGCTCGCTCGGCCGAGTCACCGGATCCCCGGCCTCCACGGCCGCGGCCCTGCGCCGCAGCCCGAAGTCGGCCAGCGCCTCGGCCAGCTTGTGCACGGACGGCTCCGGAGCCATCACGTCCACCCGGAGCCCGTGCTCCTCGGCGGTCTTCGCGGTGGCGGGCCCGATACAGGCGATCACCGTCACGTTGTGCGGCTTGCCCGCGATCCCCACCAGGTTCCGGACGGTGGAGGACGACGTGAAGAGAACGGCGTCGAAGCCACCGCCCTTGATCGCCTCCCGGGTCTCCGCCGGCGGCGGCGAGGCACGCACGGTCCGATAGGCGGTGACGTCGTCGACCTCCCAGCCCAGCTCGATGAGCCCGGCCACCAGGGTCTCCGTGGCGATGTCCGCCCGGGGCAGGAACACCCGGTCGATCGGGTCGAAGACGGGGTCGTACGGCGGCCAGTCCTCGAGAAGCCCCGCGGCCGACTGCTCCCCGGACGGCACGAGATCCGGCTTCACACCGAAGGCGATCAGTGCCTTCGCCGTCTGCTCCCCCACCGCCGCGACCTTGATCCCGGCGAACGCGCGGGCGTCGAGCCCGTACTCCTCGAACTTCTCCCGCACGGCCTTGACGGCGTTCACGCTCGTGAAAGCGATCCACTCGTACCGGCCGGTGACGAGCCCCTTCACGGCCCGCTCCATCTGCTGGGGCGTGCGCGGCGGCTCGACGGCGATCGTCGGCACCTCGTGCGGCACGGCCCCGTACGACCGCAGCTGGTCGGAGAGCGAAGCGGCCTGCTCCTTCGTCCGCGGCACGAGGACCCGCCAGCCGAAGAGCGGCTTGGACTCGAACCACGACAACTGATCACGCTGAGCCGCGGCGGAACGCTCACCGACCACGGCTATCACCGGCCGCCCGCCCTCGGGCGAGGGCAGCACCTTGGCCTGCTTCAGCGTCTGGGCGATCGTCCCCAGCGTCGCGGTCCAGGTCCGCTGCCGGGTGGTCGTACCGGCGACGGTGACCGTCATCGGCGTATCGGGCTTGCGCCCCGCCGAGACCAGTTCACCGGCGGCCGCGCCCACGGAGTCCAGCGTCGTCGACACGACCACGGTCCCGTCCGACGCGCCGACCTCGGTCCAGCACCGGTCGGACGCGGTGCGCGCGTCGACGAACCGCACGTCCGCGCCCTGCGCGTCGCGCAGCGGGACGCCGGCGTAGGCGGGGACGCCCACGGCCGCGGCGACACCCGGTACGACCTCGAACGGCACACCGGCCGCGGCGCACGCGAGCATCTCGTTGGTGGCGTACGTGTCGAGCCCGGGATCCCCGGACACCGCACGCACGACCCGCCTGCCGCCGCGCGCGGCCTCCATGACAAGATGTGCGGCATCCCGCACCGCGGGTGACCCAGCGGTTGTTGACGAGCCGTCAACGACCGCCAGTTGAGGTGTGCCTGGGCCCGGAGCCGCGTCCGCCGCGGCACCGGTCTCCGTGTGCACTTCGGCGACGCCCGATCTGGCGTGCTGGCGTACGACGTCGAGCACCTCGTGCTCGGCGACGAGTACGTCGGCGTTCGCCAGCGCCTCCACGGCGCGCAGGGTCAGCAGCCCCGGATCCCCGGGTCCGGCACCGAGGAAGGTGACGTGCCCGTGTTCAAGGCCGGCGGGAAGGGTGGTGGGGCTCACTGTGCTCGCTCCCCCATCAGACCGGCCGCGCCCTGGGCAAGCATCTCGGCAGCGAGTTCGCGACCGAGCGCCAGCGCTTGGTCGTGCGTCTCGGGCACGGGACCGGTGGTGGACAGCTGCACCATGCGGGTGCCGTCGGTCGTGCCGACGACGCCGCGCAGGCGCATTTCCTTGACAATCTGCCCGTCGGCCAGAAGGTCGGCCAGCGCGCCCACGGGGGCGGAGCAGCCGGCCTCCAGGGCGGCGAGCAGTGATCGCTCGGCGCTCACGGCGACCCGCGTGAACGGGTCGTCGAGTTCGCCGAGCGCGGCGACGAGGTCCGCGTTGTCCGCGGTGCACTCGATCGCCAGTGCCCCCTGGCCGGGGGCGGGCAAAACCGTGTCGACCGACAGGAAGTCGGTCACTTCCTCGCTGCGGCCGATGCGATTCAGGCCGGCCGCGGCCAGCACGACCGCGTCCAGCTCACCGTCGCGCACGTACCGGATCCGGGTGTCGACGTTGCCGCGGATCGCGACCGTGTCGAAGTCCAGCCCGTGGCTGCGCGCGTACGCGTTCAGCTGGGCCATCCGGCGCGGCGAGCCCGTACCGATGCGCGCCCCGCGCGGCAGGTCGGTGAGCTTGAGGGCGTCCCGGGCGACTATCACGTCACGCGGGTCCTCGCGCTCGGGTACGGCCGCCAGGGCCAGTTCCTCGGGCTGCGTGGTCGGCAGGTCCTTCAGCGAGTGCACCGCGAAGTCGACCTCGCCCCTGAGCAGGGCGTCCCGCAGGGCGGTCACGAAGACGCCCGTGCCGCCGATCTGCGCCAGCGCCTCGCGCGAGACATCGCCGTACGTGGTGATCTCGACTAGCTCGACGGGCCGCCCTGTCACCTGGCTCACCGCGTCGGCGACCTGCCCGGACTGGGCCATGGCGAGCTTGCTGCGCCTGGTGCCGAGCCGTAGTGCCGCTTGAGTCATCGTGGGCCTCGGTCCTTCTCGGTGCTGTCCTCGGCGCGGGAGACGGAGGCCACCGTCTCCTGGTCGAGGTCGAACAGGGTCCTCAGGGCATCCGCGTACCCCGCGCCGCCCGGCTCCGCCGCGAGCTGCTTGACCCGCACGGTCGGCGCGTGCAGCAGCTTGTCGACCACGCGGCGCACGGTCTGCGTGATCTCACCGCGGTGCTTGTCGTCGAGTCCGGGCAGCCGGCCCTCGAGGCGGGCGATCTCGTTGGCCACGACATCGGCGGCCATCGCACGCAGCGCGACGACGGTGGGCGTGATGTGCGCGGCCCGCAGCGCCGCCCCGAAGGCGGCGACCTCGTCGGAGACGATACGGCGGACCTGGTCGACGTCGGCCGCCATCGGGGCGTCGGCGGAGGCCTCCGCCAGCGACTCGATGTCGACCAGCCGCACCCCGGCCAGCCGGTGCACGGCCGCGTCGATGTCGCGCGGCATGGCGAGGTCGAGCAGCGAGAGCACCGGCGCCGGACGCGGGGTCTCGGCGACCGGCTCGGGCTTGCGGCGCTCGGGGATCCGGCCGACGGTGGCCGCGGTCGCGGCCAGCGCGGTGATCAGCTCGGCGTCGGCCTCGGGGCTGCGCCGGGCGGCCTCCCGCCGGTCCACGGCACTGCCCGCGGCCCACGCGGCGTGCTGCTCCAGGGTGGCCGCGTCCATACCGGCGACGGCGGCCTCGCCGAGCACAGAGAAACCTCCCTGCACGGCGGCGACGTCCAGCGGGCAGTTCTCGTCGGTGCCGACGCTGGTGGGCGGCAGCGGGGTCTGCCGTACGTCGGCGGAGTCGGTGTGCGTGCGGGGAGCGGGCGCGCCCGCCTCGGCGAAGGCGACCGGCCGACCGGTACGGCCCTCCACCGCGGCGGCGACCTCCTCGGCCGTGAGGACGAGGCCGGTCGCGCCGGTGCAGGAGACGGCGACGTCGGCACGTGTCAGCTCGACCGGCACCGCGTCCATCGGTACCGCGCGGGCCAGCACGTCCGTGTCGTCCGCCGCGTTGAGGATCTCCGCGAGGCGCTCGGCGCGGTCGGCGGTGCGGTTGGCGACGACGATCTCGGCGACCCCGGCCCGCGCGAGCGTGGCCGCGGCCAGCGAGGACATCGAACCGGCGCCGATGACCAGGGCCTTCTTGCCGCGGGCCCACGCCGTGACGTCCGCCTGCTCGGACAGCTGCTCCAGGCCGAAGGTGACCAGGGACTGCCCGGCGCGGTCGATGCCGGTCTCGGAGTGGGCGCGCTTGCCGACGCGCAGGGACTGCTGGAACAGGTCGTTCAGCAGCCGTCCGGCGCTGTGCAGCTCCTGCGCCTTGGCGAGGGAGTCCTTGATCTGCCCGAGGATCTGGCCCTCGCCGACGACCATGGAGTCGAGCCCGCAGGCCACCGAGAACAGATGGTGGACGGCCCGGTCCTCGTAGTGGACGTACAGGTACGGCGTGAGCTCGTCGAGGCCGACCCCGCTGTGCTGGGCGAGCAGCGTGGACAACTCGGCGACACCGGCGTGGAACTTGTCGACGTCGGCGTACAGCTCGATCCGGTTGCAGGTGGCGAGCACCGCGGCCTCGGTGGCCGGTTCGGCGGCGACCGTGTCCTGCACCAGCTTGACCTGGGCGTCCGCGCTCAGCGCGGCCCGCTCCAGGACGCTGACCGGGGCGCTGCGGTGGCTCAGCCCCACGACGAGGAGACTCATGCCGGCATCACGGCGGGTACGTCCCCGTCGGGCCCCTGGTCGGTGGTGCGGTCGGAGTCGCGGGTGACGGCGGCCGGACCGGCACCGTCGGTGTGGGCTTCCTCGCCGGCCTTGCGCTGCTCGTGGAAGGCGAGGATCTGAAGCTCGATGGAGAGGTCGACCTTGCGCACGTCGACGCCGTCCGGGACGGTCAGCACGGTCGGCGCGAAGTTCAGGATGGAGGTGACGCCGGCGGCCACGAGCCGGTCGCAGACCGGCTGGGCGGCACCGGCGGGAGTGGCGATGACGCCGATCGACACGCCGTTGTCCTGGATGATCTTCTCCAGGTCGTCGGAGTGCTGCACGGGGATCCCGGCGACGGGCTTGCCGGCCATGGCGGGGTCGGCGTCGATGAGCGCGGCGACCCGGAAGCCTCGGGAGGCGAACCCGCCGTAGTTGGCGAGGGCGGCGCCGAGGTTACCGATGCCGACGATGACAACCGGCCAGTCCTGGGTGAGCCCGAGTTCGCGGGAGATCTGGTAGACGAGATACTCGACGTCGTAGCCGACACCCCTCGTGCCGTACGACCCGAGGTACGAGAAGTCCTTGCGCAGCTTGGCGGAGTTGACCCCCGCCGCGGCCGCGAGCTCCTCGGAGGAGACCGTGGGTACCGAGCGCTCCGACAGCGCGGTCAGGGCTCGGAGGTACAGCGGAAGCCGGGCGACGGTGGCCTCGGGAATCCCTCGGCTGCGGGTCGCCGGTCGGTGAGTTCGGCCAGTTGCCACGGTGCTCCTGCGGGTAGAGCGGGGCTGTAGGCGGTCACACGTCCCTACATGACCGCCCCGTCGAATGCAGGCTATGTCTTTGTGAACGCGTGCACAAAGATGGTGTCCGATTTGCCCGCCCAACGTGACCGGGCTCACGCACGCCCGGCGCACTGGTGTGGAACCGGCGCATACGCACCACCGTTCCTCAACTCTTGGGGGCAAAACCGCACACTCTCCTCAACGATGCCCGCCCCCGAGACCAAGTCGCCATCGATCCTAAGCCGATTCCGGAGGACTTTGGACTACTCGGTCAGTGCTTTGCGGAGGCGATCCTCGTTCACGCGCCAGAAGGTGTGCTGGTCTCCGTCGACCAGCACGACGGGGATCTGTTCCCAGTACTGGTCGTGGAGTTGGGGGTCCTGGTTGATGTCCTTGAGTTCCCACCGAACCCCCAGTTCGGCACACACCTTCTCGACGGTGGTCTGTGCGTCATCACACAGATGGCAGTCCGGTTTGCCGATGAGTGTGACGAGCCGGTCCTGCGGGGGCTTGGCTGCGGTGCGACGAAAGAGGGGGCTCATGTCAGCCATTCTCCCGCGCCGACGCGCGGACGCCCGGCCGCCGCCCGACCACACTGTTTAACTGCGCGGTCGCGGAGAGTTCACAACCTTCAAACCTCTCGACTCCGGAAGCACCGAACAGACTGGCTATGCTCACGGTCATGGCCGCTCTTCGATGGCTCACTCCCCGTAGGCGCTCAGCCACGGCACGGAGCGTGTTGGCTGGCGAGGCCTCGGCGGAGGCAGCGCGCAAGTCGTCGCAGGAAGCGACGGAGGTCCCCGAGGCCGAACCGGACTTCCCTGTGCTCGGCGACGAGAAGGCCGCCGCGTTCTTCGACCTCGACAACACCGTGATGCAAGGCGCCGCGCTGTTCCACTTCGGCCGGGGCCTGTACAAGCGGAAGTTCTTCGAGACCCGCGACCTCGCGAGGTTCGCCTGGCAGCAGGCGTGGTTCCGGCTGGCGGGCGTCGAGGACCCGGAGCACATGCAGGACGCGCGCGACTCCGCTCTCTCCATCGTCAAGGGCCACCGGGTCGCCGAGCTGATGTCGATCGGCGAGGAGATCTACGACGAGTACATGGCCGAGCGGATCTGGCCGGGCACCCGGGCGCTGGCCCAGGCGCACCTGGACGCGGGCCAGAAGGTCTGGCTGGTCACCGCGGCCCCGGTCGAGATCGCCCAGGTGATCTCCCGCCGCCTCGGCCTGACCGGCGCCCTCGGCACCGTGGCGGAGTCGGTGGACGGGGTCTACACCGGCAAGCTCGTCGGCGAGCCGCTGCACGGCCCGGCGAAGGCGGAGGCCGTCCGCGCGCTGGCCTCGGCGGAGGGCCTGGACCTCTCCCGCTGCGCGGCCTACAGCGACTCCCACAACGACATCCCCATGCTCTCCCTGGTCGGCCACCCCTACGCCATCAACCCGGACACCAAGCTGCGCAAGCACGCCCGCCAACTGGACTGGCGCCTGCGCGACTACCGCACCGGCCGCAAGGCGGCGAAGGTCGGCATCCCGGCGGCGGCCGGAGTGGGCGCGGTGGCCGGCGGCACGGCCGCGGCGATCGCGCTGCACAGGCGCCGGCGGTAGCGCCGGGTTCGGCACCTCGGCGGGTTCGACACCCGCGACCGCCCGGACGACAGGTCCGTGGCGGAGGTCGACCACGCCCGGCCACGGGACCCAATCCGCACCCCATACCCCCGCAACTCCCTGTCCAGTCGCCTTGGCTGCACACGGCCACAACACGCCCCGGAGTAAGCCGGAACACGGACGCATTCGATCAACAATCGGTCACTCTGCGGCACTTGATCGGGCGTCAATCGGTTACAGAAGAGACGCAATCGGTGATTTGAGCAACTGGGCGTAGCAGTGCCTGCACGAAGCGTTATTCTCCTCAGACGCAAACCGGTACCTCTCCGTCGCTACGACGGGTGAAAGGTTCCGTACTGCACGTGATGGAAGCTCTGCCTCTGGGAGTCCCGTGTACCCACACGTCGGGGTTGACGCCTCGGGCCTGGCTACGCTCCGCGCGACGGTCCTCGACCTGTTGCGCGGCTTCGTCCCCACCGCGTACGCCGTCCCCGCCCTCGCCGTAACCACCGCGCCCGTAGGCCCGTGCTACGCGCTCGCCGACGGCGGCGCGGCGGTCGGCAGACGGGGACGCTCGGCCGGCGCCACGACCACTCGCCGTCCCGCCGCGGACAGCGACAGCGCTCGCATGATGGATCTCGTCGAACGCGCGCAGGCCGGCGAGGCCGACGCGTTCGGACGGCTCTACGACCAGTACAGCGACACCGTCTACCGGTACATCTACTACCGCGTCGGAGGAAAGGCGACCGCCGAGGACCTCACGAGTGAGACCTTTCTGCGGGCCCTCCGCCGCATCGGCACGTTCACCTGGCAGGGCCGTGACTTCGGCGCCTGGCTCGTCACCATCGCCCGCAACCTCGTCGCCGACCACTTCAAGTCCAGCCGCTTCCGGCTGGAAGTGACCACCGGCGAGATGCTCGACGCCAACGAGGTCGAGCGCTCCCCCGAGGACTCCGTCCTCGAGTCCCTCTCCAACGCCGCGCTCCTGGATGCCGTACGACGGCTCAACCCGCAGCAGCAGGAGTGCGTCACCCTCCGTTTCCTCCAGGGCCTCTCGGTCGCCGAGACCGCCCGCGTCATGGGCAAGAACGAGGGCGCCATCAAGACCCTCCAGTACCGGGCCGTCCGCACCCTCGCCCGGCTCCTCCCGGAAGACGCCCGCTGAGCGGCACCACCGGTGCCGATCCAGCACTCTCCGCAACCTTCAACTCACCGTCGGTGAAAGTCCGTTGACTTCGCGGTCTGTTCATCCTCCGTCCGTAACCCAAGTGCCGCGCCACTCGTTGTGCGGGATGCAGGCTCCCTGTGGTCACTCCCTGGCCGACTTCGATCACTCGATCGTGTGCATGTGGTCAGGGCGTGCAACCCTCAGGACCCCCTGGGGAGCCGACCGTCATCACGAGAGGAGGTGCCGCCAGTGATCGCGAACGTATCGGCACACCGGCGGGCGAACGCCTTCGCCCAGGCCCTGGACGAGCTGACCGACCGGGATCCGGCGGCCGAGCAGCCCGAGCAGCCGGATGGATCGGCACCGGCATCGGCATCGGCTGTCGCGGAACAGACCGAGCGGGGGCGCCTGTTGGCGCTCACCGAGAGTCTCGGCGAACTGCCCAAGCCCGAACTCGACCCCGAGGTCAAGGTGGTCCAGCGCGCCCAGCTCGTGGCCGCGATGGAGGCCATGCTCCAGGAGGGCACCGCGGGCGGCGAGGCGGGCACTGCCCTGCCCGGGCAGCGTTCGGAGCGGGGGCGAGGGGCTCACCGGGCGTCCCCGCTGGGCAAACTGCGGCCCCGCTCACGGCTCGCCAAGGGCCTCACCGCGGGCGGGCTCAGCGTAGGTGTCGCCGCCGGAGCCTTCGGCGGAGTCTCCGCGGCGAGTTCCGACGCCCTGCCCGGTGACTCCCTCTACGGCCTCAAGCGAGGCATCGAGGACTTCAAGCTCAACGTCCTGGCCGACGGCGACGACGAGCGCGGGCGCGGCTATCTCGACCAGGCCTCCACCCGGATGAGCGAGGCCCGGCGGCTGATGGAGCGCGGCCGCGGCGGACAGCTCGACCACGAGTCGATGGCGGAGATCCGCCGCACCTTGTCCGGCATGCGGCACGACGCCTCGGAGGGACACCGCCTGCTGCGCGAGGCATACCAGCGCGACCCGAACTCGCTGGGCCCCATCCAGGCGCTCTCCGCGTTCTCCCGCTCGCACCGCGAGGCCTGGGGCCACCTCCGCCAGCGGCTTCCCCTCCAGCTCGGGGACGTCGGCGACCAGGTGTCGTCGGTGTTCGACGCCATAGACGAAGAGGTCGCCCCGCTGCAGTCCCTGCTGCCACCGCAGCCGGCCAAGAGCAGCGACGGCAAGCGGCACGGCGGCTCCGGTTCGGCCTCCACCGGCTCGTCGGGCTCGGACCGTTCGGCCCGCCCCAGCGCGGGCGGCAGCGGCTCCTCGGACGGCAACCGCTCCAGCCGCCCGAGCAACTCCGCCGAGAGCTCCGGCAGCGAGAGCGAGGGCCTGCTCGGCGGCAGCACCGGCGGCCTCCTCGACCCGCCGAAGGACACCGGCAGCACCGGCTCGTCCTCAACCACCCCGACCCCGACCACCGAACCCGCCGTCACCCTCCCCCCACTCCTCCCGGGCCTCCTCCCGGGCCTGGGCATCGACAGCGAGGACGCGAACTAACCACAGCAGTCAGCACGGTACGGCGATGGGGGCACCCCTCCTGAGAGGGGCGCCCCCATCGCCGTACCAAAGCCAGGCCTGTCATCACCCGTCAGAAGGACACCGACCGCCGCTGCACCAGCAACTTGGCCCCTCCTGTCTGCTGCCCTCGCACTGCTTCGCAGGCTTCGCACAGCTGCGCCGGACTCCGTCCAGCGGCTCCGAGCGACCCGGCAGCCGGACGCACGCGGCGCCCTGCTCGGGAGCGCCCGTCCCTGCCTACGTCATCCCGGACGTCAGAAGAACACCGACCGCCGCTGCACCAGCAACTTGTACAACGTGTGCTGGATCTGCTCCCTGACCTGGTCCGTCAGGTTGAACATCAGCATCGGGTCCTCGGCGGCCTCCGGCGGGTAGCCGTCCGTGGGGATCGGTTCGCCGAACTGGATCGTCCACTTGGTCGGGAGGGGGATCGCGCCGAGCGGGCCCAGCCAGGGGAACGTCGGGGTGAGCGGGAAGTACGGGAAGCCCAGGACACGGGCCAGCGTCTTCGCGTTGCCGATCATCGGGTAGATCTCCTCCGCGCCGACGATCGAGCACGGGATGATCGGCGTGCCCTGGCGCAGCGCCGTGGAGACGAAGCCGCCGCGGCCGAACCGCTGGAGCTTGTAGCGCTCGCTGAAGGGCTTGCCGATGCCCTTGAAGCCCTCCGGCATCACGCCGACCAGCTCGCCCTGCCCCAGCAGCCGCTCGGCGTCCTCCGCGCAGGCCAGGGTGTGGCCCAGCTTGCGGGCGAGCTCGTTGACCACCGGCAGCACGAAGACCAGGTCGGCGGCAAGGAGCCGCAGATGCCGGCCGGCCGGATGGTTGTCATGGACCGCGACCTGCATCATCAGGCCGTCCAGCGGCAGCGTCCCGGAGTGGTTGGCGACGATCAGCGCGCCGCCCTCGGACGGGATGTTCTCGACGCCCTTCACCTCGACCCGGAAGTACTTCTCGTACACCGGGCGCAGCAGGGACATCAGAACCTGGTCGGTGAGCTCCTCGTCGTACCCGAAGTCGTCGATCTCGTAGTCCCCGGTGAGGCGGCGGCGCAGAAAGGCGAGCCCGCTCGCGATGCGCCGCTCCAGGCCGCCGCTGCCCTCGCCCTGGGGCCTCACGGAGGCCGGCTCTTCCTCAGGTGTCACAGGAACATCATCCTGCGCGAAGGACCGTCCCGGGAGGGGCTGGACCTCGCGTACCAGCGCGGATTCACCGCTCTTGCGCCGGCTCCCCCCGCTCCGGCGCCGCGACGGCCGCTGAACGGCGCTCCCACGGGACCGGTCGTCGTCGAACGGAATGACCTTGGCGTCCGCCATCGTTGATGCGCTCCTCAGTTGGCGCTCTGCGTCGGGGGGTGACCGCCGCCCAGGACGGGCAGCGCGGCGATCCGGTCGACGGCCCCGGCAAGGGCCTCCGGCGGCAGCAGACCCGGTCCGCGGCTGCGCGCGAACTCCGCGAAGGTCTCCGCCGTCGTGTACTTCGGCTGGAATCCGAGGGTCTCTCGCATCTGGTCCGTGAACACGACCCTGCCGTGGGTGAGCAGCCGGATCTGCTCCGGCGAGAAGTCCGACATGCCCAGCGTACGCACCATGGAGCCCGCCCACGTGACGGCGGGCAGCAGCAGCGGCACGGTGGGGCGGCCCAGCCGCCGGGAGCACTGCGAGAGCAGCAGCACGCCGTCGCCGGCGATGTTGAAGGTGCCGCTGTTGAGCGTGCCCCGCGCCGGCTCGTGCGAGGCGATGCGCAGCACCTCGATCACGTCGTCCTCGTGCACGAACTGCAACCGCGGGTCGTAGCCGAACACGGTCGGCAGGACCGGCAGCGAGAAGTACGAGGCGAGCGGGGTGTCCGCGGTGGGTCCGAGGATGTTGGCGAACCGCAGCACGCACACGGCGACATCGGGCCTGCGGCGCGCGAAGCCCCGCACATACCCCTCGACCTCCACCGCGTCCTTGGCGAAGCCGCCGCTGGGCAGCGACTTGGGCGGGGTGGTCTCGGTGAACACGGCCGGGTCCCGGGGCGCGGACCCGTAGACGTTCGTACTGGACTTGACCACGAGCCGCTTCACGGTGGGGGACTTCTGGCAGGCGCCGAGCAGCTGCATCGTCCCGATGACGTTGGTCTCCTTGACCGTGGTCCGGCTGCCGCTGCCGAGCGCCGTTCCGGTCACGTCCATGTGTACGACTGTGTCGGCGCCGCTCTCGGCCAGCACCCGCGCGATGGTGGGCTGCCGGATGTCGGCCTGGATGAAGTCGGCACCGCCCAGGTGGTGCTCGGGCGGGACCGCGTCCACGGCGACCACCCGGTCCACGTCCGCATCACGCTGGATCCGCCGTACGAATCGGCCCCCCAGTTGACGGGCCACTCCGGTCACGAGCACGACCTTGCCCAAGATCAGCGCCTTCCTTCCAGCACTCGTACCCCTGCCGAGTTCCCCGTCTGCGGCCAACTTAGCGGTTTGATGTTGCGCTGTGATGACCGCCCAATGCACGAAGTGACGAGAATTCCCTGCGTACGACCGGATGGCCCAGGCTCATGTCCAGGCATACGCACGGAGTTCGGTTCTTCGCACGCCGCCCCCGATACACGTGTGGCCCCCCACCGGGTGTGGTGGGGGGCCACAATCACGCTGCTTACGCGGCGTCGCTTACTTCTTGTTGCGACGCTGAACGCGCGTGCGCTTGAGCAGCTTGCGGTGCTTCTTCTTAGCCATCCGCTTGCGCCGCTTCTTGATAACAGAGCCCACGACTACCCTCGCTCACTTCTCATCACTCGGCGTTGGGCGCCATGGGCCCATACGACCTACGAGGGGCTAGCCTACCCGCCCGAGCGCTGAGGTCGTAATCGAGGGGACGAGGGGGGATCCCGCAATGCCCTGAGGATCCCCCCTCACCCGTCGCTGTCAGGCGGTTTCCACCCCCACGTAACTCTCGCGGAGGTACTCGTGAACCGCTTGCTCGGGGACGCGGAAGGACCGCCCCACCCGGATCGCGGGCAGATGACCGCTGTGCACCAGCCGGTACACGGTCATCTTCGACACTCGCATCACCGAGGCGACTTCCGCCACGGTAAGGAACTGAACCTCGTTCAGAGGCCTCTCGCCAGCTGCAGCCATGACACACCTGAACCTTCCGCACTCGACGGCCACCGGCTTCCCCTTCCGGTGACTCTTCGTCGCTGCGTGCTCACTCCCCAATGTAGGGGCCTGTGATGCGAGTGGGGAAGAGGTGCAGCCATCGGCGACCTACTGTGACAGACACGCTCGATTGAGTACGTAGCGGGTAAGCGGCCGGTAGTAATCAGACCGCACAGCGTCATCAAGTGGAACGACGACGGACACGGACCCCTCGGCCTGCCCCACAAAGAGCGCGGGGTCATTCGTATCGGCCGGACCAATGGCCTCAAACCCCAGCTGACCTGCCCCGCAGACCCAACCGTGATCCCCGATCACCAGCTCCGGCATGGGCCCGCCGGCCTCCGCCGCGGCCGCCAGCGCGGTACGAACCGGGAGGGGTGAGTGCGTGTGTGCGCCGGGCTCACAACCGGGGCGAGATCCGCCGGGTTCCCGCACCAGCGCGACTCCTCGTACGTAGGCAAGGTTGTACGTGCGTAGGCCGAACCGGGTCGTTATGTCGACACAGTGACCATGCGCGGGGGTGAGGACGGTACATCCCGCCGCCGACAGCGCGTCCGCCAAGGCGGCGTAGAAACCGAGCAGTCGATGGGGGTGCCCGGTGCCGAGCAGGACGGGGGCACTGCGCCGGGCGGCTGCCGCGAGACGTTCCGCGAAGGCATCCAGAGCGGTCAGAGTCAGCTCGGGATCGATCACATCGTGACCGGAAGTATGGCCAGGATCGGCCGAAACCCCGCACTTCTCCGCCATCAACGCGATGACTTCGCTCATCCCCCAGCTCCCCGCCGGGTCCAGCCCGAGCAGCGCGCGGGGATCACGGGCGGCGAAGAGCCGGTAGCTCCGCAGGCTCTCCTCGCGGGAGGTGGCCACGGGGCCGGCCAGATGCGCGGCGAGGAGATGGGCGCGCAGGGCACCGGTGGTCAGCACGTCAGAGATGGTGACGGACGAGCCGGACGAGTGCCGCGAGAACCGGGAAAACACCGCACAGTTGGCGTAACCGCACCCGTGACGGCGGTGACGGAAAAGCGACAACCCCCCGCGCCGCTAGGGCAGCAGCCCCCGCAACGGGAACACCGCCCGCCGGGCCGCCAGTACGGCCTGGTCGAGCCGGTCCGCGGGGTCGTACCCCGCCTCCCAGTCCGCCCAGGACAGCGGCCACCGCCCGTCGGTCATCCGCACCGGCGCCAACTGCCGTGTCCGCGCGAAGACTTCCTGCCGCCAGCTCTCCGGGATCATCGCCTCGGGCTCGATCGGCCGCCCCGCCGCGATGCCCACCAGATGCGTCCACGACCGCGGCACGACCTCCACCACGGCATATCCGCCGCCGCCCAGCGCGATCCACTTCCCGTCGGCGTACTCGTGCGCGAGGTCGTGGCAGGCCACCTGCACGGCCCGCTGCGCGTCCAGCGACACCGCCAGATGCGCCAGCGGATCCTCGAAGTGCGTGTCGGCGCCGTGCTGCGTCACCAGCACCTGCGGCCGGAAGTCCGCGATCAGCTCCGGCACCACGGCGTGGAACGCCCGCACCCACCCGGCATCCCCGGTGCCCGCCGGCAGCGCCACGTTGACCGCCGACCCCTCCGCGTCGCTCCCGCCGGTCTCCTCCGGCCATCCGGTCTGCGGGAACAACGTACGGGGATGCTCGTGCAGCGAGATCGTCAGCACCCGCGGATCGTCCCAGAACGCCGCCTGCACCCCGTCCCCGTGATGCACGTCGACATCGACGTAGGCCACCCGCTCGGCGCCCAGCTCCAGCAGGCGCGCGATGGCGAGCGAGGCGTCGTTGTAGATACAGAAGCCCGAGGCGCCGCCCGGCATCGCGTGGTGCAGCCCGCCGGCGAAGTTCACCGCGTGCAGCGCCTCCCCGCGCCACACCGCCTCCGCGGCCCCGACCGACTGCCCGGCGATCAACGCCGACACCTCGTGCATCCCGGCGAACGCGGGGTCGTCCAGGGTGCCGAGCCCGTACGACTGGTCCGCCGCCCTCGGCTCGGCCGACGCCGCCTTCACGGCCTCGATGTAGTCCTCGCGGTGGACGAGCCGCAGCGTGGACTCCCCGGCCGGCTTGGCCGCGACGACCTCCACCTCCCGGTCGAGTCCGAAGGCGTCGACGAGTCTCCGGGTCAGGGCAAGCCGGACCGGATCCATCGGATGCTCCGACCCGAAGTCGTAGCCCGTTACTGCCTCATCCCACATCAGCTGTGCGCGGCCGCTCATGTCCGTCACCGTATCGGTCCGGTTGAGCGGCGAACGACCTGGCGTACACGAGCGTCACCAGCACCAACACCATCGGCACGAGCATGGCGCCGCGATAGTTCCACGCGTCACCCAACGCCCCCACCAACGGCGAACCGATCAAAAACCCCACATAGTTGAAAACATTGAGCCGCGCCACGGCCGTATCCGAAGCCCCCGGGAACAACCGCCCGGCCGCCGCGAAGGTCTGCGGCACCAGCACGCACAACCCCACCCCGACCAGCGTGAACCCGAGCATCCCGACCCAGGCCCCGGACGCCCCGGCCACCACCGCGAACCCGGCCGCCGCCATCAGCGCCCCGCCCCGCACGACGGCCACGGCCCCGAACCGCCGCACCCCGAAGTCCCCGATGGCCCGCCCCAGCAGCGTGGTCACCATGTACACGTTGTACGGCACGGTGGCCAGCTGCTCCGAGCTCCCCAGCACGTCCTGCAGATACTTCGCGCTCCAGTTGGAGACGGTCGAGTCCCCGATGTACGCGAAGGTCATCACCAGACACAGCGGCAGCAGCACCTTGAAGACGACTGGCCCACCCTCGGCCTGGGCCTCGTCCGCCACCCCCGGCCGACCCACACCCCCGTCGACGTACCACCGGCTCCCCACCAGCGCGGCAGGCACCAACACCACGACGACCGGCAGATAGGACACGACCAGCGCCAGATCCCAGTGCGCCCCCACCCACGCCAGCGAGGCCCCCACGATCCCGCCCAGGCTGTACGCGGCATGGAAGCTGAGCATGATGCTCCGCCCGTACGACCGCTGCAGGCTCACCCCGAGCATGTTCATCGAGGCGTCCAGCGCCCCCACGGCCAGCCCGAACGCGGCCAGCGCCACCCCCAGCTCGACCATCCGGTCCCCCGCCCCGACCCCGAGCAGCGCCAGGAGCACGACGGGCTGGGACCACCGCAGCACCCGGCTGGGCGGTATTCGCTTCACCAGCCGCTCGGTCGTGACACTGCCGACGCCGGCCAGGACCGGCACGGCGGCGAGGAAGGCGGGGAGCAGCGCGTCGGAGACTCCGTACCGGTCCTGAATGGCCGGAATCCGGGTCACCAGCAGGGCGAACGCAACACCCTGAGCGAAGAAGCTCAACGCCAACGAGGCCCTGCCGCGCCGCAGCACATCAGTCATGGCGGCGAGCGTAGGGCCCCGGCGTACTGGTGGGTAGATCCAGCCAAAGATGAATTTCCCTCAGCTTTACTTGGCGCCTGCGAGGCCGACGGACACCAGACCGCCCTCACAGGCCCCTCCGCCCTGGCCGGCGAGGGCTTCCCCCTCCCGAGCTTGCGCCCGCGCCTCCGCGACGACCATGGCAGCCATCGGACCGGCACCCAGCGCACCGCTGACCAAGAACCCCACCCCCATGGCGACGATCATGATCACGTTGCCGGCCCACACCATGGTGTCCACCGGCAGGGTGTACGCACCCACGACCCGCACCACACACTCCGTGAGCAGCACGACACCCCACACCAGGGAGAAGAGCCGCTCGGCCCGCCGAAACCGCGCGGACCCGGCGTACAGCCGCGCCCAGGCGGCCTCCCGGCCGACGTCCCCCTTGATCACCCAGGGCTTCATGCCGGCGGTCATCATCGGCTTGCCGAGCACGACGGAGACGATGATCCCGATCCCGATCGTGCTGCTGACCGCGCTGTCCTTTGCGATCATCAGCCTCGGGTCACCGGCCACGAAGCTGAGCAGCAACGACACGACGTTCACGAAGAGGATGAGCGCGGCCAGCCCGTTGACCTCGCGGGCCTTCCAAACCCCCCACCCCGTCCGCACGGCCGGCACGACACTGCTCAGGCCGAGCGCCATGAGCGTGCTCATCCCGAAGCCGTTCTTGAGGAGGTAGTACGCCCCGAGGGGCACCGCGACATCGATGAGAAGCGGCGCGAAGTTCCGCAGCTTACGACGCCTGTTGCTGGTACCGCCCGTGGTGTTACCGCCCCTGGTGTTCCCCGTGTTCGTCGTCATGCACCCAGCTTCGCGGCACCCCCCGGGCCCCCGGTAGAAACGATCGTCCGGCCCTCGGCATGACAATTGTCAGCGCCGGACCACCTCACGCATCACACGAGCAGGTCAGCCAACTCGCCCATGTCGGAGAAGAGTTGATTGGCCCCGGCAAGCTTGGCGCCTGCCGTCATGGCCGTGAACCCATAGACATCCATCCCGGCGGCCACGGCCGCCTGCACCCCCAGCGGACTGTCCTCAACGACCACACACCGCCCCGGCGCGACCCCCATCCGCTCCGCGGCATGCAGGAACAGATCCGGCGCCGGCTTCCCCCGCCCCACATCCTGCGAGCTGAAGATCCGCGAGTCCTCGAACCACCGGTCCAGCCCGGTCGTCCGATGCCCGACCCGAATCCGCTCATGACTCCCGGACGAAGCCACGCAGTACGGCACCCCGTCCGCGGCCAGCTTCTCCAATACGCCCCCGACGCCGGCCACGGGCTTCAACTCCCGCTCGAACGCGGCGAACACCCGCCCATGGAAGACGTCGTCGAACTCCTCCGGCAGCGACCGCCCGGACCGCTCCAGCACCAGGTCATGAATCCGATGCATCGCCGAACCCATGTAGTCCCTGATGGAGTCCTCGTACGACGTCGGGTGCCCCAGCTCGGTGAGGTACGCGGCGAGCAGCCGGTTGGAAATGGGCTCGCTGTCGACGAGCACACCGTCATTGTCGAAGATCACCAGGTCATAGCGCATAGGCCCGAGCTTAAACGCAGAAAGGCCCACGCCAAATGGCGTGGGCCTTTCTCAAGATTTGTTCGGCGGTGTCCTACTCTCCCACAGGGTCCCCCCTGCAGTACCATCGGCGCTGTAAGGCTTAGCTTCCGGGTTCGGAATGTAACCGGGC
>NZ_JBIWJD010000008.1:0-319472 GCF_044764945.1 Streptomyces sp. NPDC093568
TCTCCCGCAGCCGGTCGGCGATGTGGAGGCGGTCGGCCTCGGACAGATACCGACACGGCCCGGCCGGTTCGGGTTCGGGTATCGGGGACCGGTCCATGTACCGCCAAGGCAGCCCCGTCTCAATGAGAGGCGGGGCTGCCTTGTTCTTCCCCGATGCCTGTCGGCCGTAAAGCCAGCGTCTGCCAGTGCGGTCGTTGACGCCGACGATCCGGCAGGCCTCCGAACTGCCCATTCCAAGATCCACGAGCCGAAGGTACTCAGCTCGCTCGCGGGCCAGCTTCTTACGCCCCTGCGGCCGTCGGTCCGCTCGGACCTCGAAGTCCATCGCACCCCTTGAGCTGGGGTGTTGCAACGACCACTAGAACTTAAGGAGACCCGGGCCCTTTTGGTGTCCGCTGTGATCAGTCGTCGCGTGCCAGATTCGTGCCAGAACGCTGATCGCCAGGGTCAGCGGTGGGCCGTCCCGGCACGACCGCGGCTTCCTGGCGTGCCTTGTGTACGGTCGCGTCGAGTCCGGCAGCAACTTCCTGCTGCCGGTCGTCGTCGGAGTTTACCGGCCCCCTTGATCCGGTGATCCAGCCCGGATTGCGCGTGATCAGCTCGTCATCCACAGCCGTTTCCATGATGGCCTTGAGAAGCCGGTACGCCTTGGTCGCCATTGTCTGGTGCACTGCAGGCACTAATAGCGCCATGACCTACGTGATTCATGGCGCCACCGACGCCCAGGGTGCCCCTGTTGTCGCCGCTCTCTCTGCCGCGGGAAAGTCCGTGACGGCTGTGACCCGCAACGCGCACGCCGTCGGGCGCGTCGGCAGTCCGATCGCCATGGGCTTCCACCCATGGCGATCGTCCGGTTGCGATCGAGACGGCACCCGGTCCGCCCGGTGGTTCGGGCCTGCGGGAGCCGGTCGACGTGGCGGTGGCCTGGGAATTGGGCGTGATCTCGTCGAAGCCGGACGGGTGCGGGTTCGAGCTGATGGCGAGTGGCTGTGCGCCGGCAGCGCAGGTCGTCTCAGACTCGTATCCGGTTCGGGTCCGTGGTGTGCTCGACGCCTGGGGCCGTGCGCCACAGTGCGGCCGAGAGCCACATCAGGATGCCGCCGACCAGGACGTGCAGCCCGCTGGTGAACAGGGAGTCGGGCAGCGCGGTCAGGAACGCGAACAACGGCAGAACCACGGCGTACCCCCACGACGGCACCCTCGGGAAGACCCGGGCGCGGATCATGACCGCCCCGAACAGGGCGCAGCCCACGGCGAAGACGGCCGCGGAACCGATGAGCGCGGGGATGGTGGGGCCGGTCAGGGTCTCGTCGACGACATCCTCGTCCAGGTAGAAGATCACCAGGTTCGACGCGAACGCGGCACCGCCGAACAGGCCGAGGCCGATGAGGTTCACGGGCGCGGCGATCTTCCCGAGGCTCCCGGCGACAGGGCCCTGGCGCAGGTGCAGCGCGGTGAGCAGCGGCAGGGCGAACGAGGGGGCGAGGGCGAGCGGGACGCTGGTGGCCGAGGTCTCCCCGGTGAACGCCTCGACCAGGCCGGGCAGGGCGATCAGCAGGCCGGACAGCGCCCCGCACAGGGAACCGGCGCGAAATGTCGATGAGATGGAGGAGTTGGCGGATGAGGCCATGGGGCTGCTCCGGTTGCTCGGACGGTGGGTGGGTGGTTGTCCGGACCGTTGAGCGCAGGCGCGAACGGTGAGCACCTCGTACAGCCGGTCCGGGTGGCAACGGTAGGAAGCAGCCGGTCGGCGTCGGGAGGTGAAGGACGTCGGGCATCGGCGTCCGGAAGTCACCGTCTTGCGGACGGCGCCGTGCCGTTCGGCACATGTCGTTTGGTCTGACCCGGCCGTGATGTGCCCGGCGGTGCCCCAGGCGGTCGTGATCGGCCTAGCCTGGCGGCAACGGGGTGAGGGGGTGCGCATGGTGGTGAATGCGCCCGTGCGATGGGTGCCGCCGCTGCTGTACGGCGTCGTACTGGTGGGTGGTCTGTACTCCGCGGTGGCCGGCCTGGATGACCGTTCAGGGCCGACGGCCTGGAAGGCGGCCGGCTTCGTCACCGCGATCGGCGCGCTGTTCGCACTGGAGGCGGCCGGACGCCGTTGGCCCGCTGCTCCGGTACCGCTGCTGCTGGCCCGCTGCACCCTGATCGCAGCGGTGGTGCTGCTGGACGCCTCGGGACTGTCCCAAGTGCTGTTCGTGCTGCTGCCGTTCACCGCCTACTTCGCCTTCGGCCGCACAGCCGCGCTGGCACTGGGCACGCTGTGTCTGGCCGGGCTGCTCGGCACCTACCTGCTGACCGCGCCCGGCTGGTACCGCGACCAGGAGCATGTGTCCGACCTGTTGATGCTCTGCGTCGGGCTGGTGCTGGCGATCTCGATGGCGGCGGTGGCCGTCGGCGAGCAGCGCGCACGGCTGGAACTTCAGGCGTACGCCGCGCGGGTCGCCGAACTGTCCGCCGCAGCCGAGCGCAACCGGCTGGCGCGGGACATCCACGACAGCCTCGGTCACCATCTCACCGCGATGTCCGTGCAGTTGGAGATGGCCTCGGACTTCAGAAGCCTGGACCCCGACGCGGCCCGGCGGGCGCTGGAGGAGGCACGGCGATCGGTGCGGCTCGCGCTCGGCGAGGTACGGCAGTCGGTGCGCGCCCTGCGGGACGAGCCGACGCGCCCCACGCTGTCGGCGGCGCTCACCGCGCTGGCGCAGGACGGCGCGGCACGACCGCGGGTCGCTGTCGAGGTGAGCGGCGACGAGGAGGGCTGGGGCACGGTCGAGCTGACCGCGCTGTACCGGGCCGCGCAGGAGGCCGTCACCAACGCGCGCCGCCATGCGCGGGCCGCACAGGTGACCGTTGTGGTCCAGTTGGCCGGGGACGCGGCGCGGCTGGAGGTGACGGACGACGGCCGCGGCTTCGCACCGGACACGGACGCCGCCGGGTTCGGGCTGCTCGGCATGAAGGAGCGGGTACATCTGGTGGCGGGGAGCGTCGACATCGACAGCAGCCCGGGCGCCGGCACCCGGGTGACGGTCACGGTCCCGCGCGGGGGCGAGGGCGAAGTCCGGGTGGACGGGGAGGCAGTGACATGAACGATGAGGAGCCGGAGCAGGCGCCGCCCGTGCGGGTGCTGGTGGTGGACGACCAGCGGCTCATCCGGGACGGCATCGCCTCCCTGCTGTCCATCCGGCCGGGTGTCGAAGTGGTCGGCACCGCCGTGGACGGCCGGGACGCCGTGGCGAAGACTCTGCAACTCGGGCCGGATGTCGTGCTCATGGACGTCCGGATGCCGGAGATGGACGGTGTCGAGGCGGTCGCCGTCCTGCGCGACCGGGCGCCGGAGTGCCGGGTGGTGATGCTGACGACGTTCGACGACGAGGAGTACGTCGTGCAGGCACTGCGGGCCGGGGCGCACGGCTATCTCCTCAAGGATCTGCCGGCCGAGGAACTCGCACACGCGGTCCGTCTGGCGCATGCGGGCGTCACCCAGCTCGACTCGTCCGTCGCCCGCCACCTGACCGCCTTCCTGCCGCATTCCGGCCCCGCCGCCAAGGCTCCCGCCGTCTCCCTCAGCCCGCGCGAGACGGACATCCTGCGGCTCGTGGCACAGGGGCACACCAACCGGGAGATCGCCGCGCGGCTGTACCTCAGCGAGGGCACGGTCAAGAACCATGTCTCCCGCATCCTGGGCCGCCTCGCCCTGCGCGACCGCACCCAGGCGGCGCTCCGTGCCCGGGACCTCGGCCTGTTGTGATCGCGCGCAAGGCGTCGAGGACATGCGCCTGCTCGTCGGCTGGGTGTTTGTTTGTTGTCCAGTCCAATCTCCACCGACGGCGCGGGCCGGATCCCGCGGGCCGTAGCCGACTTCCGACCCCGCCGCACGCGGGGACCTGACCGTCCCAGTACCCCCGCGGTTCCCACCAGACCCCCTATGAGCTGCAGCGACTCATTTCTGAGCGGAACACACATCACTCGAGTCAGCGTGCCCGCTCCACCCGGCGCTCGTCCCACACCGGCTCTGGGGTCTCGCGTACCCAGCCGTCGCTACCGAAGACCAGGAAGCGGTCGAAGGACCGTGCGAACCAGCGGTCGTGGGTGACCGCCAGGACCGTTCCCTCGTACGACTCCAGACCTTCCTGGAGGGCCTCCGCCGACTCCAGGTCCAGGTTGTCCGTCGGCTCGTCCAGCAGCAGCGCGGTAGTCCCCTGGAGTTCCAGCAACAGGATCTGGAAACGGGCCTGCTGGCCACCGGAGAGGCGGCCGAAGGTCTGGTCCCCCTGGCGGTCCAGCTCGTAGCGGCGCAGCACCGACATGGCCGCGCCGCGGTCCTGGGCGTGCTCCGTCCACAGGATGTCCACCAACGTGCGCCCCATCAGCTCCGGATGCGCATGCGTCTGAGCGAAATGACCCGGTATCACCCGCGCGCCCAGCTTCACCGTTCCCGTGTGGTCGACATCCTCCCCGGCCAGCAGCCGCAGGAAGTGCGATTTACCCGAGCCGTTGGAGCCGAGGACCGCCACTCGCTCGCCGTAGAAGACCTCCAACGAGAACGGCTTCATCAGCCCGGTCAGCTCCAGATGCTCGCATGTGACGGCCCGCACCCCGGTCCGGCCGCCCCGCAGACGCATCCGGATCTCCTGCTTGCGCGGCGGCTCCGGCGGCGGGCCGATCTCCTCGAACTTGCGCAACCGGGTCCGGGCCGCCTGGTAACGGGAGGCCATATCGTCGCTGCGCGCGGCGTACTGCTGCAGGTCCTGTACCAGCTTCCTGAGCTGGGCGTGCTTCTCGGCCCAGCGGCGGCGCAGTTCCTCGAACCGGGCGAACCGCTCCTGCCGTGCCTCGTGGAAGGAGCCGAAGCCGCCACCGTGCACCCAGACGTCGGAGCCGGCCGGTCCCGGCTCCACCGCGATGATCCGCCCGGCCGCGCGGGCCAGCAGCTCCCGGTCGTGCGAGACGAACAGAACCGTCTTGCCGGTCTCGGCGAGCCGCTCCTCAAGCCATCGTTTGCCCGGTACGTCCAGATAGTTGTCGGGTTCGTCCAGCAGGAGGACCTCGTCCGGACCGCGCAGCAGCGCCTCCAGTACGAGCCGTTTCTGCTCACCGCCCGACAGAGTGCGCACCTGGCGCCACTGCGCCTTCTCGTACGGCATCCCGAGCGCGGCCACGGTGCACATGTCCCACAGGGTCTCCGCCTCGTAGCCTCGCGCCTCCGCCCAGTCGGCGAGGGCCTGGGCGTACTTCATCTGGGCGGCCTCGTCGTCCACCGTCATCATGAGGGTTTCGGCCGCGTCGACGGCCCGGGCGGCCTGCTGGATGCGCGGCGGCGCCACCGACACCAGCAGATCGCGGACCGTGGTCTCGTCCCGCACCGAGCCGACGAACTGCCGCATCACCCCGACGCCGCCACTGGAAGTCACGGTGCCGCCGTGCGGCTTCAGCTCGCCGGACAGCAGGCGCAGCAGCGTAGTCTTGCCGGCACCGTTCGCCCCGACCAGGGCCGCCACAGCTCCCTCGCCCACCCGGAACGAGACGTTCCCGAGCAGCACCCGACCGTCGGGCAGGTAGTACTCGAGGTGAGCGGCCTCCAGATGTCCCATCTTTCCTGTGTCCTTGTCTGCTGTACGGATATGGCGTGGGTGCGTCGGCGCGCTGTGTGGGCGGGCGGCCCCCCGACTACGGTGCCAGGGGGCCTGGTCGACGGGCTCATGGTTTTCCCGACCGCCGGTTGCCGGGGCCCCGGGGCATCCGCTCAGGCGTTGTGGAGGTCCGGGTCCGCTGGATCGGGGTGGGTCGAGCCGGGGTTGCCGGCCGGGGCCGCGAACCGGTGGCGTACGGCGAAGGCGACGGCGGCGCCCGCCAGCAGGGCGGCGACCGCGGCGACGAAGGCCGCCCAGGTGCCGTAGGCGCCGACGAGGAGACCGCCGAGTTGAGCACCGACGGCGGCGCCGACGACGTTAACGGTGATAACCCAGGTGAAGGCCTCGGTGATGGCACCTGACGGGGCCGTGCGCGCGACGAGTTCGTACTGCACGGCCGTCACCGGGGCATAGACCAGGCCGCCGAGGGCGAGGGCCAGGCCTATCGACCAGTTGTCCCAGGCGAGCAGGGGCAGTGCGGTCAACGCGGACAGGAGGAGCAAGCCGATGGCGAGGGTGCGTTCGGCGGGCCAGTCCCGGGTACGGCTGCCATACCAGAGCCCGCCGACGACCCCGCCGACGCCCCAGGCACCGAAGATCAGCCCGACGCTGTCCGCGGAGCCGTGTTCCTCGGCGAAGGCGGGCAGGGCCAGGTTGAACACGCCCGTGGACACGGCCGCGCAGACCAGGATGGCCAGCAGTCGGACCAGGCCCGGCGAGCGCAGAGCACCCAGCAGGTCGCTCTCCGTCTCCTCGGCGCGCCAGTTGCGCGAGGCTTGCGTGGTGGCGAAACCGATGGCACCCACGCCCGCCAGAACCCCGCCGACGACCAGGGCCGTGGCGGGGGTTCCCCAGAACAGTATGCCGCTGAGCAGCAGCGGTCCGCCGATGAAGAAGATCTCGCTGAGCACCGCCTCCAGGGAGAAGCCCGCCTCCCGGCCGCTGGTGGGCAGCGCGCTCCACAGCGACCGGACGGAGCCGCTGATCGGCGGGATCGTGGCGCCCGCGACGGTCGCGCACACCAACTGCGCGAGGCGGGCGTCAGGCGCCATGCACACCAGAGCGATCAGTGCCAGCGGGTGGACAACACCGGTAAGGAGGAGCAGGGGAGTTTGGCCGTGCACGTCGACGCGGCGGGCGACAATCGGCGCAAGCACCGCACCGCCCAGCGAGTAGCAGGCCAGCAGCAGGCCCGCGGAGCCGTAGCCCGTGCCTCGCGAGGTGGCGAACACCACAAGGGCGAGCGTGACCAGGAACAGCGGGAACCGACCGACGATGCTCCACAGCAGTGGAGCGCGCATGGCCTTGTCTCTCAGGACGGTGAGGAACCGGTTCCCGGCGGGCGGGGGCTTGGAGTCGGTTTCAGCGGACGGCTCTTCGGGCCTGCTGTCGGATACGGCGTGGGTCATGGCATTCTCTCGGTTCTTGTGGGGACGGTCCGCCGGGCAGGAAGGTGCCGTTCAGAGCGCGGCAACGACAGCGGCAATCTCCTTGGCGAACAGGATCTGTTCCGCCTCGTCGAGTTCCGGGGTGAGCGGTATGCACAGGGTGCGGCTCAGCCCGTCGCGAGTTGCGGCGAAACCGTCCCGGCTCAACGGCGCGTAACGGTCGTCGCCGTCGGCCAGGTTCCACGGGAACCCATCCGCGTACAGCGAGGCGCGGCCCGCCACCACCGGGTGCTCAGGCAAAAGGTACTTGTCCAGGCTCCAGCAGGGCAGCCCGCGTTCCTCCAGCCGCTCCATGGCCCGGTCCCGCAGATGTCGCGACTCCAGCAGCAGCCGCACGCTGGTCTTGACGTCACCACGGCGCTTGGGGATCACGGTGACGTCCGAGCGCTCGCCGAGCGCCTCCAGCGTCAGGGCGTAGTGCTGCTCCAGGGAGGAGAGGATCTCGTCCAGCCGCCGGAACTGCTGGAGCTGTACGGCGGCCACGGCCTCGTTGGCACACAGGTTTTCGCCGTAGAACGCGCCGGGGTTCCAGCCCGGGTACTTGCCCTGCTCGCGGGCCGAGCCGTGGTCGGTGTAGGAGCGCAAGACGTCCCAATGGGCGGGGTCGCGGACCACGACCAGGCCGCCCTCGCCGGAGGTGAGGATCTTGGCGTGGTGAAAGCTGAACGTGCCCGCATAGCCGACGGTACCGGCGTGCCGTCCGTCCGTGTGGCGTCCGCCCATGGCCTGCGCGCTGTCCTCGATCAGGTACGGCACCCGCTTGGGCAGGTCGACGACGGTGCCTTCCATGTGCGCCACCACCACTCGCTCCGCGTCCGCAGGCAGCAGCGAGGCATCCAGGCCGAACCGCTCATCGACGTCGACGAGGACCGGAACCAGTCCGCAGGACAGCACGGCACCGGCCACCGCGACGAACGTGACCGCCGGTATGTACACGGGGTCGCCGACCCGCGGCCGGGTGCCCATCAGCGCCACACGCAGGGCTTGTGTGCCGTTCGGCACGGTCAGCGCCCGCCCCGCGCCGAGCCGTTCGGCCGCGTACGCCTCCAGCAGGTCGGCGTTGCTCGGCGCGGGGGCGCTGTAGCGGAAGAGGACCTTGTTGTGGAGGGACCGGTGCAGTTCGGGGGTGTCCCCCAGGGAGAGGTAGTTGGCGCCGTAGGGGAAGGGACGCAGCATCAGCAGGCTTCCGTTCGAGGTGGGTGGACAGGGGCTGCGGGGAGAGGCCGCGTCAGAACGGGGCGAGCAGGAGCTGCCGGACCTGACGGGCGACGCGCTGGGCGCCGCGCCGGTCGTCACCGGCGTGCTCCAGTGCCCGGGAGATGCGGTTCCAGAGCGGGTCGGCACCTCGGACGGCCCGGTCGGCCGAGGTGTCTGGTGCGGTCGCGTCGAGCACCTCGATGCCGGCCGCCTCCGTGATCCCGGCAAGCCGACTGGCCTGGTCCGCGTCCAGCGCCGGGAGCAGCAGCAGCGGGACCCGAGCGGCGTGCGCCTGGTTGACGGCAGTGAGCAGGGGTGAGGAGACCAGCAGCGACGCCTCGGCCAGCAGCCGCTCCGTGGCTGTCTCCTCGACCCCTACGACGGGCAGTGCGCCGGTGTCCTCTCCGGCCGCGGCCAGCAGGGCGGACCGCGCGGGCACCGGCGCGTCCAGGACCACACCGAGCAGCGGTTTCCCGTCGTACTGTGCCGCTTCCGTGGCGGCGCGCAGGGCCGCGCCCGCCCGGGCGACGGCCGCGTGGTCGGCGGGGTGCAGATCCGGTGTGGACAGTTGGACGACCGCGCCGCGCGCCGCACGCGCCCGGGCGGCCCGGGGCGGGGCGATCGTGCCGACCGTGTGCACGCCCACGGCGCGCTGCCCGCCCAGCCAGCCCGGCCGGTGCAGGCAGCGGACGGCCGACGGCGGCCAGGTGTCGCCGGGCGGGGGGCCACCGGAGGCGACGAATACAACGGGCACGCCGGAGGCGCTCAGGCGCGCGGCGAGCACATCGTCGTCGCACACCACGGCGGCGCCGAGGGCGGGGCCTGCGTCCGGCTCACCGGTCAGTTCGACTTCGGTGAGGTGGGCGCTGACATGGCGCAGCGCGGCCTGGGACTCCAGCGCGGGTCGGGCGGCGGCGAGCACGCGCAGCCGCGGCGGGGCGGGATGCGAGGCGGTGGTGGGTGAGGACATGGTGGCTCCGGGCGCGGTCGGTTCCAGACGCGGGCGTGAGGGGAAGGCGGGGCCGTCAGTAGCTCCAGGCCGGTACGGTGCCCATGCGGGCGAGGTCGTCGCTGTAGCCGGCGGCGGTCGCGGAGCAGCCGCCGCACATCGTCGGACCCTGCTGCTTGAAGAGATCCGCGTGGGTGCGGAAGACCGGGCTGTCGAGCATGACCTTGCCGTCGTCGGTGCGCAGCGGCGCGCCGCCGGGGCCCTCGTCCCCCTCCTTGTGCGGAAGGCAACTGCACGAGAACATCCGGCCGTTCTTGCCGTCCAGGTAGATCACGTCGTCGGTGACCAGACACAGCGGCTCCGAGGCGCGCGGCGGCAGGGAGTCCTCGAAGAAGGCCTTCTGCTCCTCGGGTGTGTCGCCGTAGAAGCGCTTGCCGAGCGGTACGAGCGTGGTGGTCGGGTCGGCGGTGTAGATGGGATCACAGGCGGCGGTGACCTCCTCCGCCGACGGATAGCGGATCTCACGGTCCAGCTTGATCGCGGACAGCTCCCACTGCTGGACGCCGAGGTCGGTCAGCACCCGCTGCAGCTCGGGCATCTGCGCGAAGTTGTGCGGTCCCACGACGGAGTTGACGCGCGGGATGATCCCCAACTCCTTTGCCCGGCGCAGCCCTTCCAGACCGTTGTCGAACATGCCGGGAGAGCGGCGGTAGACGTCGTGGGTGGCAGCGGAGGAGCCGTCCAGGCTGACGATCACCTGGGCCAGCCCGGCGTCGGCGAGCCGGTCGACGAAACGGGGAAGGAACATGCCATTGGTGATCAGCGACATGCGCATGCCGTGCTCCGTGCCCATGCGCACCAGATCGACGACGTCCCGGTGCATCAGCGGCTCGCCGCCGGTGAAGCGGACGTAACCCACCCCCTTCGCCACCGCCTCCGGCAGCAATTCGGCGAAGTCCTCCGGGCTGAACCGGTAGGTGTCCCGGGACAGGGCGAACTCGCACATGAAGCAGTCGGCGTTGCATGCCTCCAGCACACGGATGAACAGATACCGGTGTCGTTCCTGCATGATCGGTCAGCCTTTCAGGAAGGGAGGTCGGCGGGGCGGTGACTGGTGTCGCGGCGAGCCGCGGTGGCCAGCACGATGTCGGCGACCTGGGCCGCGCCGCCGGTGCCGACCAGCCGGGCCAGGGCGGTCCATTGGCCTTGCTGCCGCTCGACCGCGGCGAGGCAGGCGCCGATGCGCTCGGTCAGGGCCGCGCGGACCGGCGCGGGGGTGCGGGCGGCGCGCGCGATCCCGCCGTAGATCAGTTCCAGGGCAGCGTCCTCGCCGGGAGATCCATCGCCGTCCGCGACGTCACCGGGTGCCGTGACCAGGCGGGCGTCGAGCACTTCCTGGGCGCGGAACACCTCCTCGGGCCACTCGGCGATGGGCGCCTCGGTGGCCTGCGCGTAGAAGGAGGCGTTGAGGATCTGGCTGATGTTCTGCGGGGGCAGGCACACCACGGGCACCCCGCGCGTGCTGGTCTCCAGCAGCGTGGTCAGACCGGGGGAGGTGAGCAGGACGTCGGCCTCAGCGATCTCGGTCAGGAAGCCCTCGTGGCCGAGGGCGCCGCTGCGTACGTCGAGGCCCGCCGGAACGGTGATGCCGTCGAACACCCCCTCGGGCACGTTGCCGCACAGCGTGACCTGCCGGGTGCCCCACGCGGCGAGGGCGTCAAGCGCGGCCGGCACCGTCAGGGACAGGTAGGCGGAGGGATCGTCCAGCAGCGGCGACAGCAGGCCTCCCAGGCTGACCACCGCGCGGCGTTCGCCGGCCCGCCGCATCTCGCGTCCTGTCCGAACCGGCCCGGGGACAACCACCGACTCGACCCAGCGCAGGTTCTCCACACGGGCCAGCACGGGCCAGGCCGGACCCGGCAGCCCGGGAACCAGCTGCGCGCAGTAGGCGCCGGCTCGCAGCGGCAGGCTGTCCAGATCGTCCTTCGTCCACAGGAACGGCAGGCTGTCGACGAACACGACGGGGCAGCCCGCGTCCTCCAGCGCCACTGCGGCGGCCCGGTCCAGGACGCACACGGCGGCATCCAGGGACCGCTCGTCCACCAGGGCGCGCAGCGCCCGCGCATCCGTGAGGTCGACGTCGTGCCACTCTTCGACCCCGTGGCCGCGCACGATCTCGCGGCCGAGCCGCGAGCCGAGCCCGACGAAGCGCACGCGATCGCCGAGCTCCGCCCGCAGCGCGTGCACGATCGCACCGAGCTTTCCGGCGCTGCCCCAGCCGAACTCAACGCCGCACAGGGCGACGGTCACGGCGGTGGGCGGCCGACCGTGCCCGGCGGCCGCGGGGAGTGTCCGCAGTGCGGTCGTCATGCCGGCACCGCCGTTTCCGCAGCGGCCGGCTCCGCCACGGGCGTGTCGGGGCGGTCCGTCGCGTGCCGGTGGTAGGCCAGGGCCGGGTCCAGCTCCGGTGCGCTCCACGGCCCCGGTCGGACGCCGAGACCGGCCGCCCAGTCCAGGGCGGTGCGGACCGCGCCGTCGAGGCACTGCGCGGACCAGCTGCCGTCGAACGGCAGCTGCAGCACCGGGGAGATCTCGCCGAGTGCCGAAATCATCGGGCTGTAGGTGGTGCCGGGGTCGAGCAGCAGGGCGACGGGCTTGCGCATCGCCGAGGCCCAGCCCAGTTCGAGTGCGACGCCCGTGGAGGGCGGGGTCCCCGGGTAGGCGAGCACCAGGTCGGCGCACTGCATCGCGCGGAAGTCGGAGGGGACGCACTCCTGTGGGGGCAGACCCCACTCGCCCCACCCCTCGTTGTGGTGGGCGTTGAAGACTGCATGCCCGGCGTCGAGAAGTGCCTCACGCAAAGCCGACAGCCGCTGCCGCCACTGCGGACGGACCACGCCATCGGCCGGATCGATGAACTGCACGAACGGCGCGGCGAGAAAGACACGCAGGCCATCGGTGAGGCCGTCGCCGATGCGCCGGCCGGCCGCGGTGTGCGCCGCGGCAGCGGCCGTAGGGGGCAGGGGAGTGGTGCCGCTCATGCCTGCTCACCGGCCTCGGTCAGCCGGTCGTACTTCAGGGCATTACCGCGTGCCAGCTCCACCGGGTAACGCTGCTCGTTGAGGGCGAGCTTCTCGCGGGCCGCCGCGAGCAGGTCGATACCGGCCGAACGGGACAACCGCAGCAGATAGTTGAGGATGTCGGCCAGCTCGTGGGCGAGTTCGCGGCGGAACTCGGGGTCCTCGAAGGGGCGTGCCGCGGCCTCCTCCGGGGTGAGCCACTGCAGCAGCGCCAGCAGTTCCCCGCTCTCGCCGCCGAGGGCCATCGCCAGGTTCTTGGGGTTCTGGAAGGCGTCCCAGCCGCGTGCGGCCACGAAGGAGTGCAGTTCGACGGCGTACTGGTCCAGGTCACTCATGTGCGTCTCCGGTGCGGTGTGGCGCTGCGGGCAGGGTCAGGCCCCACTGAACGATGCAGGTGTCGGGGTGGTACGCGGCCGGCATCAGGCCCTCCAGGGACCAGCCGCGGCTCTGCATGAGCGCGGTGACGGCGGGATCCGGCGGCTGGTGGGTGTAGAGCTTGCGACCGAGCCCGCGGTACAAGTCGGGCAGCTGGTCCAAGAGCTGGGCGAGGACGGCCGGATGGTCCGCGCACAGCGGCATCAGCTTGACGGACAGGCCCTTCTTCGGGCCGGCGGCGGCCACTCCGCACACGGTGTTCGTTTCGTCCACCGCCACGTGGATGACCTTGAATTTCTGGTTGAGGTCACCGTGGTGGCGCCGGTTGTGCCCGGCAATCAGCGCGTCCACCCAGTCCGCGTTCACACCCCGGTACGCGGGCTGCATCGCGCGCAGCACGAGCTCACGCAGCCCGGGCGCGTCCTGTGGCCGGAACAGGCGGATGCGGGCGTCGCTCACGGCGCCGCTGTGGTCGTCCCCGGCGGGCTCCGTGCGCAGGGTCAGGTCCTTGTAGAGCATGTGCTCGGTGCTGTCCGACTTGTACTGGCCGGGCGCGCCGCCCGCCAGCACGAAGCCATGCCAGAGGAAGAAGTCGATCGCGGCGGTGTTGGCGGCGGCGACCGTGCAGTAGAGCTGCCGGGCGCCGGCCTCGCGGGCGAAGTCCTCCGCCGCGCGCAACAGCGTGGTGCCGAGTCTGGAGCGGCTGCGGTGCTCCGGCACGAGGATCAGCGGACTGATCTTCACCGTGCCCTGGCGCTTGACGACCAGGTGCAGCACACCCAGCCGCTCGGCGTCGGGTGTGTCGTCCGAACACAGCAGGAAGGTGCGCTGGGAGTGGGAGAAGTGGCCGAACGGGTCGCGTCCGGAGGCGAGGTGCGCGTCGAGGACGCGATCGGCGTGCGCGGCGTGGTCACCGTCGTAGAACGGGCTGAGCGTGCTGGTGAAGAGGGACCTGAGGAAGTCTCGGTCGTCCTCGCCGGCCGCGCGGATGCCGGGGGAACCGGCCTTGGGCGGCTCAGTCGTGGGCAGGGGCGTGTGTGTCAGGGCTGTCACCGTGTGATCACCTTGGTCTGGGTCGCTGGGCTGCTGTCGCTGTTCACACCAGGTGCCGTCCGGCCGAAAGGTCCCGCATGGCACGGGACTTGCGCATGTACCGGGTGGGCGGGGTCTTCTTCAGCCAGCGGTCGGTGCCATGTGGCCCCGCATCGTGGGTCGCCGTCTGCCGCGGGACCACACGCCCTGTCGTCGCCGCGCGCCCGCTGCGGCGGGCGCCGAGACAACAGGGACAGGGCCTCGGCATCACCGCGGCTCTCTCGTTCGTGACAGGACGCTAGGTGCGGTCGGACAATTTTGTCAATCACTCATTGAGGCTTGTCAAACCTTGGCAAGTGATCTAGCTTCAAACTGACCGAGCGGCCGCCGCCGGCTTCCGGGAACTGACCGTTCCGGGCCGGTCCGACCGTGCACTGCCCGGTGGCCCACAGGCGCCACCACACTCAGCTTCCCGGGGGAAGACTCATGGAGAACGCCCGTCGTCGAGCCACCACCGCCGTTCTGTCGGCCGCCTTCCTCGCACTCGGGGCGGCCGCCGTCCACGTCGGCACCGAGGGCCGTACGGCCCAGGCCGCGCGCGTGACGATCGACTGGCCGCTGCACGGCGCGCACGACGTCCGCGCGCTGTCCGCCACGGCCGCCGTGACGGACCGCATCGACTGGCCGTAACCTGCGGGGCGCCCGGTTGCGGCGAGGGTTTGCGCCCTGTGCGGCACGGGTCGCGGCGACCCGTCTTGACCCGTAGGGCTTCTGCGGTGACGGGCTGACCTGCGCGGAGCGTCCAGTGCGGCGGGCTGTGGCCTGCGTGGTGGCCGGCCGGGGTTACTGCTCGCGACCCGACGGCGGGCGCTGGACATCCGCGACCGGCCCCGCTCGCCGCGACGGGACCGCTCCGCGTTCCGGTCTGGAAGCGGCGGGACGTCGTACGGCGTCCCACGCCGGGCGGAAGCGGTGTCCCGGCGCGGCTTGCGAAGTCCGCAGTCCCGCTGCCCGGCCCGGTTTGCCGGGTCGCCGTCCCCTCACCGGTCAGTTTTGCCAAGAGTTGACAAAACTGTGTCCCGGACTGAAAATGGTCCCATTCACGGGACCCACAGGCTGAGGGATGGCTAAGTGCTCGAACAACCCGGGTTCGGACAGCTGTTGAAGACCCTCCGGCAGGAGCGGGGCCTGTCCCAGGCCGAGGTTGCCGAGGGGGGCATGTCCACCGCGTATCTGTCGCGCCTGGAGTCCGGGGCCCGGCGCCCGACCGCCATGGTGCTCGACCACCTGACCCGGCGACTGGGCGTGCCCGCGTCCGTTTTCCAGGGCATCCACACCTCGCTGCTGGGTCAGGCCCTCGCCTCCGCCAGTTCCTCGGATGATGCCGACGACGCCATCCGCCTCCTCGGCGAGGCCGTCCAGGCGGATAGCGGCGAGGACCTTTCCCTGCGCTGGCTGTCCCTGTGGAAGCTGGCCCAGCTGCATGCCAAGCAGGGCAATCGCCAGGACGAACTCGCCGCAGCACGCGAACTCACCGAGCTCAGCGACCGCCTGGAGGTGTCCACCCTCCAGGTGCGCTCCCGCACTCTCCTCGCCCGCTGCCTGCGTGCCGTCGGTGACATCGACGAGGCCCGCGCCGTCGCCCAGACCGCCCTCGTCACGGCCGACAACGGGGCCGTCCCAGTGGCGGACACCATCCGCGCCCAAATGGTGCTCGTCTCGCTCGAGGCGGAGTCGGGCCTGATCACGGAGGCGCGCCGGCTCGCCGACCAGCTGCTGGAACCGATCGACGTCCTGCCCCCCGTGCTGCGTGCCGAGGCCCTGTGGTCGGCCGCCAACGTACGCATCCGTCAGGGTGACTACCCGGGTGCCGTCGAGCTGTTGCAGCGGGCCATGACCGAACTGCCCAGCCACGTCGACCTGGTACTGCGGCTGCGGCTGGCCGCCTCTTCCCTGTACCTGCAGATGACCCCGCGCCGGGTGACCGAGGCCCAACAACGGCTGACCGAGGCCGAAAGCGCCCTGAGTCTCTTCGGAGGCCCGCTGCACCGCCAGGAGCTTCTCGTCATCAAGGCCCATCTCGCCTTTCACCAACGGGACTTGGTGCAGGCCAAGATGCTGTGCGAACAGCTCACAGACGCCCTGCCGCAGCTGACCTTCCGCGACCGGATCCGGCTTGAGGTCCTCGCCCACCAGATCCGCATCCTCGAGGGCGACCGCGAATCCGGCGTCCGCCGTATCGAGGAACTCGCCCAGGAGGCCCAGAACGCCTCCAACATCCACCTGGCCTCCGAGATCTGGCGCACGCTGGCCGAGACCCTGGCCTGGGCCTCGGAGAGACAGGCCGCCCCAGCCTCGGGGAGCCCTCGAACCTCCACGTAGGACTCACCCCCTGACGCAGTCCGCGCTCCACGCCGACGCCGACGGGACGGCGGTCCCGGCCTCCTCCCTAGTCCTGGCGATGGACGACCCGGCCACGTACACCGCGGCCGTCGAGCAGTTCCTCACCGACCCCTCGCCCGCGACCGTCCCAGTGTGGACCGGTGGCCGCCCGGACCTCGTCGCCTCCGTCGCGCGCGGCCACGGTGTACGCGGGTGTGCGCCCCCACACACGCGGCATCCTGCTGAGCCCCGGCGCCCCTGCCCGCCGGGCTCGCGGGACTGATCGCACCGCTGGCCGAGGAGTGGCTCGCCGAAAAGAACTCTCAGCCGCGCTCTTCGATAGACCCGGCGCGCGACGCCGGGCGCCGGACGAGGAGGATCGGACCACGGGTGTGGCGGAGAGCCGTATGGATGCCGGCCCGGCTGACGGGTTTGCCGTCAGGGCACGACGAAGGACGGCCACACCCTCAAGGGGAGCCGGGACGCGGGTACTTCGGGCGCAGCCAAGCCCACTTCCGCGCGTTCCCCAGTGATCGCCGGCCTGTAGCAGGGCTTCACCTCGACCCGCTGCGGGCCGCCCTGCCGGCTGCCGCCCGCCGCGCCGACATGCCGATCACCTTCCTCACCGGCCGTGACGCTGCGTCCCTCGCCTGGTTCACCGCCAAGCAAAACGCCCGCATCGCCGCGGACGCCCAGCAGCTGGGCCCGTGCACCTCCACCGACCGCCCCCTTGCCCAGGCAGGCATCCACCTGCGCGACGAACGCGACGCGGAGGGCGGAGACATCAAAACCGAGATCCCCGGCACCCGCTGGAGTCGAATCGGGCTTCTCGGCCCGGCCTGAGGCCACGGCCCCACCTGCTACAAGCCCATGGACAAGCCGATCCAGCTCCGCGAGGTCCGCGCCGCCGAAATCGTCCTGAGCTCGTGCAACAACGCTCCCGTCGCCGACGCGGCCATCTACCCGCTCCCCTGCCGCGAGGTCGTGGAGCTGATGCTCGAGCGCGGCATCGAAGTCTCGTACGAGGATCGTCCGCCCTTGGTGCGCCAAGTTTCGGCCAGGAGTATGCGAACCGGCTGCCCTGGCGCCGCCCTCCTCTCGGTGGCAGATGACCCCGGGAGGAGGCCTCCGTCAATTCAATGGCGCCTTCAGGCACATGATAGGCAAGAGAAGTTGCCAAAGAGTTGACACCTTTTGGCAACTGCAGCAACATCATCTCAGGGGCCGAGGATCTCCCCGCTTTGCGGGCTGGGGGCTCCTGACGGCTGAAGCGGAACTGTGGCAGGGCTCGACCGCTGCCGCTGGACCACAGGAGATACGGAGGAGGGTCTCGATTGTCAGCCCTTCATGCACAGGTGGAGCGCCAGACGATGGCAGACGCTGATCAACGTGGCGCACCACCCCTGGACGGCCCGGGACATCCGGTCTCCCGGACCCTCGCCGACCACCTGGCGAAGTACGCTGTGCTCACACCCGACGCGCCGGCCATCCAACATGGCGATGCCGTGCTGACCTACGCCGAGCTCGACGAACAGGCGACGCAGCTCGCGATCCGTCTGCGAGACCTGGGCGTCGCGCATCGAGCGCGGGTCGCGGTGGAGATCCCGCGCTCGATCGACCACTTCGTGGCGCTCCTGGCGATCTTCCGGGCCGGCGGGACCCACGTCCCGATCGATCCGGACCAGCCGGCCGAGCGCAGGCAGTCGATCGTTGAAGCCGCACAGGCCCACGTTCTCATTGGTCGAGGCCTGAGCGTTGAACGTCTGTCGGTGATCGCGGCGGCGGCGCCTGACACGCATGATCTCGCCTACGTCATCCACACTTCGGGCTCAACCGGTACGCCAAAGGGCGTGATGGTCAGCCACGAGGCGTTCCTCCACCACCTGACGAGGGTCCTGGACGTCTACGGTTGCGGCTCCGGCGATCGGATCCTGATGCTGGCAGGCCCGGTCTTCGATGTGTCTCTCGAGCAGATCGGCCTCGCGGTCCTCAGCGGGGCCACGCTTATCCTGCCCGACGCCGATTTCTGGATGCCGCAGGAGATCCCCGACAAGATCGCGGAGCTGGGCATCACGGTGGTTGACATCTCTCCGGCCTACTTCCGCGAGACGCTCGCCCATGTCGAACGCCGCGACCCCCGGCTGCGCACCCTGCGGCTGCTGAACATCGGCAATGACGTCATCCGCTATGGGGACCTTCAAGAGTGGTTCGCCAAGGACGTTCCGGCGGATGTCATCTGCTGCTACGGGCCCACTGAGGGCACGATCACCGCCACGGTGTACCCGGTCACTCCGGCGATGGCTGAGGGGAAGAACCCGTCGGTGTCGGTCCCGATCGGGTCGCCGCTCCCCGGAACCCGTGTCTATGTGCTGGACGAAGAGCTGCGCCCCGTCGAGGACGGTGCTGTCGGGGAACTGTTCATTTCCGGGCCGCGAGTCGCCGCCGGCTATCTGAACCGCGCCGAGGAGACCGCCGCCCGCTTCCTGCACGACCCGTTCGCGGGTGACTCCGGTACACGCATGTACCGGACTGGGGACATGGTCCGCAGGCGGTCAGATGGCGTTCTTGAGTTTCACGGCAGACGGGACAGCCAGGTCAAGATCCGTGGTTTCCGGGTCGAGCTCGGCGAGGTAGAGCACGCTCTGCGTACTCATCCGGGCGTCCGCGCGGCTCACGCTCAAGCCGAAAGGGACCGCGACGAGGTCACGATCACGGCTTACATCGTGGGAGAGGTGGATGTGCGGGAGCTCGCCGAGGACCTCCGGAAGCGGCTCCCAGACCACATGGTCCCGGCGAAGTGGGCAACACTCGACGCGCTGCCGTTCACGCCTGGGGGCAAGGTCGACCGGGCGGCGCTGCCCGCTGCCGGGCGTATCGTCGCCGACCCGAAGGGGGCCCGGTCCTTCTCTCGCACCGAAGCCGAGCTCTCGGACATCTGGGAGTCGCTGCTGGGCACTGCCCCAGCCACTGGGAAAGACGACTTCTTCGATCTTGGTGGCGATTCGCTGAAGATCTCACGTCTCAGTGCGCGAATCAGCGCGGTGTTCGGAGTCCGGGTTCCGCTGCGTCAACTCATGGAGCACAGCCGTCTGTCGGATCTCACTGAGCTCGTGGAGGACCTGGTACGGCGCGACTCTGCCCGTCCCGCCGACAAGGAGACCTTCAAGACACGTTCCGCAGCGTTCGACGTGACGGTCTCGGTCAGCGATCCAAAATTTCTCGGGACGCCGATCGGTCACCGTCGCACCTGGATGCTGGAACGTTCCCTCAGCGAATTCCAGTCGGATCTGGAACATCTGGACCGGCTCGTCGCGTCGCAGACACGCGGCGTCGACCGACCTGTCATCAATGGATCCTGGGATCGGAGCGGAGCTCGATACACGCCCTCGCAGCTGGTCATCGAGGGCCAGGAGGTCATGCAGGACTGGGAGCGCCCGCTGATGCGGGCAATGGCGGCCCACGTCACCGAGAGTCGAGGGCATGTGCTGGAGGTGGGCTTCGGCATGGGAATCTCGGCCACCTTCATCCAGGAGTTCGGAGCAGCTTCCCACACGATCATCGAGCCGAACGAAGACGTCATCGGCGCCTTCGAACGGTGGCGCGAAGGCTACCCGGACCGCGATATCCGGCTGGTTCGCGGGTTCTGGGACGAGGTGATCGACCAGCTCGGACAGTTCGACGCGATCTTCTTCGACACCTATCCGACCAACGAGCACGAGTATCGCGACACGGTCGTGCACAGCACCAACTACGCGGAGAACTTCTTCGAGGCGGCCGCCGCCCATCTTCGGACCGGAGGCGTCTTCTCCTACTACACCAACGAGATCGACACCGTCGGACGCTCCCACCAGCGCAGCTTGCTCAGGCATTTCTCCTCGTTCTCGGTGGAGGTGGTGCGCGATCTCGCGCCGCCGAGTGACTGCACCTACTGGTGGGCCGACTCGATGGTCGCCGTCAAGGCCGTTAAATGAGAGAGGCGGATACGCGCATGCCCCCCAAGACGCTCGTGACCTATGTGCTGAGCGAGGAAGACAACGAGGCGCTCGACGCTGTCATCCACGACATCCTGCGAGCAGGGCACGACCCGAGGTCCGGTGCCCTGTACGACCTTGCGTGGCGGTATCTTGCCGGCGTCCCCGCGGGTCTGCGCGAGGCGCTGAGCGGCTTCCGCAACGCGGAGACCGGTAGCGCGTTCGCGATCCGAGGCTTCCGCCTGGACCCGGACGGAATCGAGCCAACCCCGGCGAGCTGGGCCGAACCCGACTCGTTGCGGAGAGAGGAACTCTTCCTCGCACTCACCGGTATGTGCCTCGGTGAGGTCTACGGTTGGTCGACCCTCCAGAACGGCAGTCTGATTCAGAACGTCCTGCCCCTGCCGGGCATCGAGCACGAGCAGAGCGGCCACAGCAGTGACGTCCTGCTCGGGTGGCACACCGAGGACGCGTTCCATCCCTATCGGTGCGATTATGTCGGCCTGCTCGGCATCCGTAACCTCGACCGGGTCCCCACGACGGTTGCCTCGATTCGGGACATCGAGCTCAGCGAAGATGCCAAGAAGATCCTCTCCGAGCCCCGTTACGTGATCTATCCCGACACCGAGCATCTGGGTCAGACCCCCGACGACGGGGCCCATTTCGGACTGTCGGAGATCCAGAAGCTGCGGGACAATCCGGAGCCCGTGGCCGTCCTCTTCGGTCACCCCGACGAGCCTTACCTGCGACTTGACCCCTTCTACATGACGACCTTCGGGACCGACCCCGAGGCCGAGGAGGCGCTCAAGGAGATCTGCGAGAAGCTCATGGTCGCTGAGTACGACGTCGTTCTCGAGCCGGGCGACATCGTCTACGTCGACAACTTCACCGCGGTACACGGCCGACGTCCCTTCCGCGCGAGGTACGACGGACGTGACCGCTGGCTCAAGAAGCTCACGGTGGCAAGGAACCTTCGCCCTTCGCGCGGTCTGCGTCGCTCATCCTCCTGCCGAGTGATCGGCTGAGGCAGGGGATCTGTGCTGCGAGCGGGTGCATGACATGCGGCGTCTGCGCTAGGGGTCAACTTCTGTCAGCTGTCGGGCGCACGGCACGTGCTCGGCGTGGGCAACGCAACGCAAGCTCGGCATCTGGTCCTGCCCGCGACGAGGCCGGCGGTGGGAGACCGGGTCCGCCTCCCGGCAACGACGTTCGCCGCGACCGCTAGTGCGGTGCTCTCCTTACCAACCTGCTCTCGGGCGACGCCGAGCGTGTGATCGTGGTCCATCTCGACGGCAGGGTCGTCGGCATTTCCAATGTCTGCCGCGTCATTCAGGACTGCGCCCAGACTATGGGCGCAGTCCACCCAGACGGTGCCATGGCCGGCACCCACGGTTTCGCAGGAGTCTGCAGCTTTACCACTCCAAGTTGCTCACTTTGGGACAGTGCGGCATCCCGGTCGCGCCCCCGTGCTCGTCCGAAGAACAGATCCACTTCAGCGGCCTCGTCCGCTCCGTCCTCTCCGGAGAGAAGTCATGCGTCCCTGTCTTCTGCTCGTCGATGGCCGACCGGGCACCTTCACCGATCATGTCCTGAGCCGAGACGATCTCGACCTCGTGCTCTTGAGGTTCGAAGAACACCTCTCCTCACTGCCCACTGACCACCTGCTGCGCACGGCGGACATCCCCACGTTCACAATCGCCGCCGACGCCGACATCCGGCGGGAGGCGGAACGCTACCTCACTTGGGTGGCAGGGCTCCCGGCACGACCGGCCCACTTCTGCAACCCACAGGAGCCTCTACAGGAGATCTCCCAGCGGTTCGCCGGCCTCGTCGGCCTGCCGCACCTCGACGCCGAGCAGGTCGCCTGGGTCCGGGACAAGACCGCGATGAAGCGGCGGTTCCGGGAAATCGGCATCCCCTGTGCGGAGTTCTCTGAGGTCGCGGATGGCGACGCGGTCCTCGGCTTCGCTGCCGCGCACGGATGGCCACTCATCCTCAAGCCGGTTGATGGCTGGTCATCCATCGATACCTACAAGCTCAACGACGAGCACGATCTCGCGAGGCTCCTTCCACTGCCTCCCTCAAGGCGGTGGATGGTGGAGGAGTTCCTCACCGGACGCGAGTACCAGTTGTGCGCTCTCGTCGCTCACGGACGGGTCCTCGACACCTACGTCTCGTGGACGCCGTGCGCGCTGCTGGAGACCATCTACGGCGGCATCAACGGCTCCATCAGCCTCGGCGTCGGCAATGAACTGGGCATCGACGAGAAGGAACTGGTTCAGCGCATCGTGGACGGTATGCGCATCGACCACGGCTACCTGCACATGGAGTTCTTTCGATCAGACGACGGCGGCATCCACATGAGCGAGGTGGGAGCCAGGCTCGCCGGCTGCGAGCTGCCCTCCAACCATGGGTTCGCCCGAAACTTCGACATGATGGCCGCGACACTCGACACATACCTGGGCCGCGTGCCATCACTGGAATACTCGACGCCGCGCTGTGCCGGAGACCTGTTGCTCCCCTACAAGGCCGGTCGCGTCGTCAAGGTCACGCCCCTGGAGACGTTGCTCTCAATGCCCGGGGTGGTTCACGGCCGGATGAATATCGCGATCGGCGACGACCTGCCGGATCAGCGGGCCTCCCACGCATCCGCCGGTTACGTGCAGATTGTCGGCCCGTCACGTCAGATCGTGGAGGACCGGATGAACGGGGTCTTGGACGCCTTCGAACTGGTGACGGAGGAGTTGTCATGAAGGCCTCCACCTATGGTCGGCTCTTGGCGAGAAAGAAGGCTGATGTTTGATGACAATTCTCACGAATACTAAATTCATCGATGAAGCCTCACGACGTCCATCAGATTCCGGTCCGCTCAGGTCGCGCTGCGGCCTCGTAATCGCCTAGACGAAATGGCGATGCATGCCGGAGATGGAAGAGATGGTGGGAAGTTGGGAATTCGTCGCGCTCCGCGGACCTCGTCAGAGATCTGGTTCCGCTGCCCCCGGCCCATACCCGGTGCCCAGGCGCGGCTCGTCTGTTTCGCACACGCGGGCGGCTCTGCTGCGGCCTTCCACTCCTGGACCATGGGACCCGACGTCGAGGTGGTCGGTGTCCAGTATCCGGGTCGGGCCGATCGTTTCCGAGAACCATTTCCCGAGAGTCTGGAACGGCTCGGCCGCGAAGTCGGCGAAGCGATCGCCACGCTGGACGAGCGCCCGACGGCCCTGTTCGGTCACAGCCTGGGCGCTCTAGTTGCCTACGAGGCGGCTCGCTATCTGGAGGAGATCGGTCAGACGCCCGTTCATCTGTTCGCCTCGGCGTGCCGTTCGCCGCAGACCGCCGAAAGCAGACCACCTATCGCAGGACTGGACGACGAGACTTTCGCCGCAGAACTGATGAAGATGGGAGGCACGGATGCTCTGGTCCTGGAGGATCTGGAGCTGCGCGATCTGGTCTTGCCCTATACCCGTGCAGACTTCACCCTGCTTGAGGCTTACGCACCATCGGCGGAACCACTCGCAGTGACACCGGTTCTGGCGCTCAGCGCAATTGCCGACCCTTACGCGACGGGCGCGGAGATGGCCGGATGGTCGGAGGCCACGCGAGCCGGGTTCCGGATGGAGAGGTTCGCAGGAGACCACTTCTATCTGGTTCCGAGGCAGGAGGAGGTGCTCGCCATGCTCCGCGTCGCGCTGGGGGTGTAGGAGGGCCGAAGGAGTCACCGCCGAACGGACGAGCAGCGGAGGCCGGCGCTTCTGGCATCGATCGACGTGTACGCGGCGGCGCAGGCCGACACATGGGTGGCAATCACGCTACGCACGATCACACCCGCGCTGGATCCTGAAGCCTCCGACCAGGCATGGGGTCGGCTGTACGAGGGCCGCATCGAAACCAGGCGAGCTCCGGCGGAGCCCAATGGCTGGGGCCGCCTGCACCCGGGTGACGGGTGCAGGCCGCCCCAACAGGTCTGTCAGGAACTCGGCTTGGCGGTGGAGGCGGAGTCCTTACCGGACTCGGCAGGCTGCTGGGTGAAGACCGCGAGATGCCAGCTGCCCTTCTCCCTCATCACGGTGAAGGTGTCCTGCATGGCCTTTCCTGCCCTGTCCTCGGCCATCAGGCGGGCCGAGCCGGTGTCCGGGCCCATGTCGTGGTCGACCTGCACGTCCTTGATCTTCCACCCCCGCCCGCCCTTGTCCGCGAGGATCTGCTCGGCCTCGTGCCTGGACCACTTCTCGTCCTTCACGCCCCCGACTTCGATCAGTCCGTCGGCGCTGCGGGAGTTCAGGGCGTTCACGTACGCCTCGACGGCCTCGCGGGCCCCGTCGGACGAAGCCGAGGCCGTGGGGGTTGAGGGGCTTGAGGACTTGACCTCGTCATCCCCGGACGAGCAGCCGGACGCGAAGGCGAGAGCGGCCAGAGCGGCCGGCACAGCCAGAAGATGTCGACGCTCCACAGCGCACTCCTATGTGGTTCCTGTGAGGGGGATCAGCAGCCTGTCAGGTGCGGTGTGCGTACCACCAGGCACGCGGATGGTCCGAGAGAAGCTTCTTCAGGCTTTTGTTGTGGGTGTCGCTGGTGTGGTACGTCAGGTAGGGGGTGCCCCGGTACTTCTTCGTGACGATCATCGTGTGGTCGATGTTGTTGTCGCGGCCCCAGTCGGCCTGGAGGACGTCCGCCTTGGCCATCTTCCACACGTTGTCGAGGATCTTGGTTCGTTTCGAATGCTTCTTCGCGAACCAGTACCAGTTCTCCGCAGCCGCCCAGGTGTAGCTGGTGGTCCACGTCGTCGGTCCGTAGAACCAGTACTTGTTGCTGGGCCGCTGGATGATTGCACCGCCCTTGGGGCCCCAGCCGCCGGCATGCATCGCCTGGGAGACGAAGTTGGTGCAGTCGGTGCCGTACGTGCGCCAGGCGCTGTTGTGGTGGTCCCAGTACTTGTCCGCGTAGGCCACCATCTTTCCGTAGCTGTAGGCCCTGACCTCCCGCTTGTCGCCGGAGTCGTCGCTGTTGCCGGGAAGCGGAGCGATGCCGGAAGCGGCGTCCTTGCTTCCCTCGTCCTCTTCCGCCTTACCGCCCCCGTCATCCGCGCCGTCAACGGCGTCCACGTCGGACACCTGCGTGGTCGGCGTCGGGCCGCCCTTCGTGTCAGCCGTGTCGGACGACAGCAGCCAGGCGCCGTCGGAGCCTTGGGTGAACTTCACGGTGTGCGGGACGGACAGTTCCTCGTACTCCGGGGCGCCGTCCGCGACCTCCTGCGGCGTGAACGGAAGGTGGAGGCGGGTGCGCTCGATGAGCTGAAGCGTTGCCGACTGGCCGGTGACGGAGGTGTCGGTCACCTCCACATCGACCTGCGCCTTCGTGTAGCCGCCGTCGACTTCCTTGTACCGCTTGCCCTTCTCCACCAGTGCGGCGAGATCATCCTGCACCTGCGCGGTCATGGAGCGCGTGGCCCGGACGCGGGCGGTCGCGGCTCTGGCTGTCGGACGAGTCGTCGTCAGCATGTCGGCTCGCTGCTGCAGATAGCCCTCGGCCATCTGGGTGAGAGCAGGGGCGTCGGCGTTCGCCGACGCAGCCGCTGTCGGAGAGGCGGGCTGGGCGTCCGCCGGGGTGCCGGTGAGCACAAGCATCGCCGCTGTGGCTGAGGCCGCGGCTGCGGCGAGGACACGTCTGTGATGCGCAGTGCGCATGAAACCCCCTTGATCGCGGCTGACTGGTCGGGTCAGCCCGCAGATCAAGAGGACCCATGCGAGCATCGCGTTCCGAGCGGCGCATTCCTGATCCCGGAATGTCCGATTCCTGATCAAGGAAGGCGCTGCGTGGGTCAGAGCCGGGAGACTGACTGGTCAGGTACCCGTTTTCGCAGGTCAGAGCCTGCAAGAGGCCCTCAATGACCGCAGCTTCCCAAGGTGAGAGGGCCAGTTCGGTTCTCGTCACGCGCTCCGTATTGAAGCCCCAGCTCAATGGTTTGGGGCTTGTGTACGTCCGGGTGTGCATGCGCCGTCACGTTGGTGCGGTCAGGCGCCGGCCCGGTCCAGGGCGCTCTGCAGGGACTGTCTGTAGCCCGCGCTGGTGTACGTGGCGCCTGACACCGTGTCGATGTCCGCGCTCTGCGCCTGCAGCGTCTCCTGGTTGAGCTTGGGGATGGCCGTGGAGTTGATGTCCCTGCTCCGCGCCGTCCCGTCGGGAGACCGGATCGCGGTCGCCTCGGTGATCCTGCTGCCGGTGAGGGTGATCCGTACCTGGACCGGGCCGTACTTCGTCTCGGCCGCGGACCCGGTGACGGTGCGGGTGGTGGGTGCGGCCGTGGTGGTCTTCGGGGCGGAGGGGGCGCTGCTGGTTCTCGTGGGGACGGCCGACGCCGTGTGCGGCGGCTGCTTGCTCGTCGAGGACGGGGACGGGGACGAGGTGCGCTTCTCTCCGGTCTTCTCGGGCGTCTTCGACGGCGAGGGTGACCCGGACGGGGACTGCGCGGACGCCGGCGGGGACGCTGGCACGGTGGCACTCCGCGTGATCGCGGGCTCGGCCTGCACCGCCGACGGGTCCGTGGTCGGCTTGAGCGTGAGCAGCAGCACGATGCCGGAGACGGTGCCGACGGTCGCCAGCAGCGCGTGGCGGAACGGATGCTTCTTCCTCACGGGAGCACCAGCGCATCAGCGGTACGAAGTGTCACGGCTCGCCTCAGAACTCGAAGGACTCGTGGTGGATACGGCGGTGCGGGACACCTGCCTCGCGGAGTGCGGCGTACGACTCCTCGGCCAGTCCGGGCGGTCCGCACAGGTACACGTCGTGTCGCGCGATGTCCGGCAGGATCCCGCGCAGCATCTTCGCGGTGATCCGTGTCCGGCGGCCGTCGGGGCTGTTCACGGCGTACAGCAGTCGCGCCCCGCGCGCGTCCGCGATCGTCTCCAGTTCGTCCCGTAGCGCCAGTTCCTCCGCGGTACGGGCTCGGTAGAGCAGTGTCAGGTCGCCGGGTGCCCCGGGCAGAGTCTCGAACAGGGCTCGGAGCGGGGTGATGCCCGCCCCTCCCGCGAGCAGCAGTACCTTGCCGCGGCTGCGGCGGGCCGCGGTCATCGCCCCGTACGGCCCCTCCGCCCACACGCGCGTGCCCGGCCGCAGCCCGGCCAGCGCCGCGCTGTGCCCGCCGACGGCCTTGACGGTGATCCGCAGCAGGTCGGGGCGGGGCGGGGCCGAGAGGGAGTACGGGTTGGCGCTCCATCGCAGCCCGTTGGTGAGGAACCGCCAGCGGAAGAACTGGCCGGCCTCTGCGCCCAGCCGGTGCAGCCGCCGGCCCCGGATCAGCACGGAGACCACGCCCGGCGCCTCCTGCACGACCGACTCGACCCGCATACGGTGCCGGAGGTTGAGTCGTACCGGGGTGAGGACGCGGTACCACAGCAGCAGGGCGCCGACCGTGAGGTACAGGGCGTACCAGGCCACGCGGGCGGCGGCCTCGCCGACGAACTCGGCGCCCGTGGCGAGCTGGTGCCAGAAGGCCAGGTAGACCGCTGCGTAGGTGAGCAGGTGCAGGTAGTACCAGAGCTCGTAGCGCATACGGCGTCGTACGACGCCCGCGGACACGAAGCCGACGAGGAGCAGCAGGAGCGTGCCGGCGGCCGCTTCGATCATCCTCGGGTATTCGGTGACGACGGAGACCGTCTGCGCTGCGATGCCGGTGTCCGCCTGCAGCGCATATCCGTTAAGGATCAGCACGACGTGGGCGAGGGTCAGGGTCAGCGCGTAGCGGCCGCTTCGGGCATGCCAGCGCACCACTCGGTCGGATCCGACCCGGCGTTCCAGGGCCGGGACGCGCGCCATCTGGGCGATCACCAGGGCGATCGCGTAGCCCGCGAGCAGTCCGGTGATCCGGCCCGCGTTCACCAGGCGGTCGGCGGTGGTCGCGGCCACGGCGGGAGTGTTGTGCCACCACAGCCACAGCACGGCGGCGACGCCCGTCCAGGCGAGCCCCAGCAGCGGTGCCGCGGGGGAACGCCGGGGCCGGATCCGACGCATGGCCTGCCGTCTTCCCGCCCGGCTGTGCTGGATCGCCGTCACAAGGCTGCTCTTCCTTCTGCCGGCTTCGACGCCCCGGCACCGCACACCGGCCGTGTGGCTGAAAACAGTCGGTCGAGACGGGGCCGCGGCCTACAAGAGATCCACTGCCAGGGAGGGCGCGCAAGGGCCCACTTCCCCATACCCACCTAGTCCAGCGCGCCGCCAGGGCCGAGCGTCACACCCTCCGTGGCGCGGCGGCCGCCCTTCCCTTTCGGACACACCCACGGCATCCCTCGTGGCTACACTCGCCGCCCATGCAACAGCTCGGCCGGAAGACAAACCAGCAGATAACGCACGCGCCTTCATCGGGTGCCGACCCCTTCGACAACCCTGTGAAGAGCACGTGGAGTGCCACCGCACTCGCTGCTGTCCGCGCTGTCAGATCGACGCCTCCCGCCGGTTCAGGCGGTCTCGGGCACGAGCTCGGCTCACCCGTCCGCACCGCACTCGGAGCACTCACGGCCGCCCCCGACTCCCGCCGAACAGCCCTCGATTCAGCTGTGATTGATGTCACTCCAAGGAGCGTGGTGTGAGTCGCTCCGCACGACGCCGCCACGCCCGCTCCCGCGAGCCCCGCCGTCACTGGCGGCTGCTGGCCCTCAGCCTGTCCGTCGTCTTCGCCGCCCTGCTCTTCGAGGGCTGGACCATCCATGAGGTCGACGCCGCCAAATCGCGCCGCCCCTGCACGAGACCCGTGCCCAAGGCTGTGGACGAGGGCGGTCCGGTTCTGCGTGGTATCAGCGGGAACGACGTCGAGTCCTCGGCCGTACCCGCCCGTACCGTCGCGCTCACCTACGACGGCGGCCCGGATCCCTACTGGACGCCGCGCCTCCTCGATCTGCTGCGCAGGCATCATGCGCACGCGACCTTCTTCCTGTTCGGCGCCCAGGCGGCACGCCATCCGGAGCTGGTGCGGCGGATCCTCGACGAGGGCCACGAGATCGGCTCGAACACGTACACCGGCGCCGACCTCGGTTCCTCCTCGCGCGTGCGCACCGAGATGGAGCTGGCGCTCACCCAGAAGACCCTCGCCGGGTCGGCGGGCATCCGCACCGACTTGCTGCGGATGCCGCTGACCACCCAGGTGGACACGCTGTGCGGCGCCGAGTGGTCGGCGGCCCGCCGCGCCGCCGCGGACGGCTATGTGCTGGTCGCCGCGGACCGGCCCGACCGCGATCCGAAGGACGGCATGGTCCGCCAGTTCAGCCAGACGGACCTGGCGTACCAGGAGACGAAGGACCTGCTCGGCAACCCGCGCGCCGACCGGTTCACCACCGTCACGGACGCGCTCGGCATGCCCTCGGGCGACACGGGGGTGTCCACCGCCGAACGCTGGCAGGGCAAGGCGCTGATCTGGACCACGACCGCCGGTCACGCGTTCACGAACGCCATGACCTGGGTGCTGCTCGCGCTGGGAGTGCTGGGCGTGCTGCGGCTGGTGATGCTGACCGTGTTCGCCCGCGCCCACGTCCGGCGCCTGACCCGCTTCCGTCCCGGCTCGCCCTGGCTGCGGGAGGTCGACGCGCCGGTGACGGTGCTGGTCCCCGCGTACAACGAGGAAGCCGGCATCGAGTCCACCATCCACTCGCTGCTAGCCTCCACGCACCCATACCTCGAGGTCATCGTCATAGACGACGGGTCGACGGACGGCACCGCGGACCTCGCGACCTGGATCGACGACCCCCGGATCCGGGTGATCCGGCAGCCCAACTCGGGCAAGGCGGCCGCGCTCAACACCGGCCTGGCGCACGCCTCGTACGACATCGTCGTGATGGTCGACGCCGACACCGTCTTCGAACCCGACGCCCTCTACCGGCTCATCCAGCCGCTCGCCCACCCGGCCATCGGCGCCGTCAGCGGCAACACCAAGGTCGGCAACCGGCGCGGGCTGCTCGGCAGATGGCAGCACCTTGAGTACGTCTTCGGCTTCAACCTCGACCGGCGGATGTTCGAGGTGCTGGAGTGCATGCCGACGGTTCCGGGAGCCATCGGCGCCTTCCGGCGGGACGCGCTGTTGGGCGTCGGCGGGGTCAGCGAGGACACGCTCGCCGAGGACACCGACCTCACGATGGCCCTGTGGCGGGCCGGCTGGCGGGTGGTCTACGAGGAGTCGGCCATCGCCTGGACCGAAGTGCCCACCTCGCTGCGGCAGTTGTGGCGGCAGCGCTACCGCTGGTGCTACGGCACGCTCCAGGCGATGTGGAAGCATCGCTCGGCCGTCCTCGAAGTGGGCAGCGCCGGACGCTTCGCGCGCCGCGGACTGACGTATCTGATGCTCTTTCAGGTAGTCCTGCCGCTGGTCGCCCCGGTCATCGACCTGTTCGCGCTGTACGGAGTGCTCTTCAGCGATCCCGCGCAGTCGCTCGGGATATGGCTCGCTTTCCTCGGCATCCAACTCCTCTGTGCCGGTTACGCGTTGAGGCTCGACGGGGAGAAGCTGCGGGCCCTGTGGTCGATGCCGTTCCAGGTCTTCGTCTACCGGCAGCTGATGTATCTGGTCGTCACCCAGTCCGTGTTCGCCCTTCTGGGCGGCACCCGGCTGAAGTGGCACCGCATGCAGCGTGCGGGTACGGCCGCCACGGAGCAGCTGAGACAGCCGGTCGCCGCGCGGGAGTTGTCGTCGAGGTGACCAGGGGATGGAACCGGAACCGATGGAGCCCATGCAACCCATGAGCGACTGGAACGGGGAGACACAGACGCCCCGAGTGATCACGGGACACGTCATCTCCCACACGGAACAGACACGGCCGTACGAGGAAGACGTCCCGGTTCCGTCCGAGGCGCAGCCCGGTGGTGGTCACACCCGCGGCACGCGGCCCCCTTGGGTACGGCCGAGCCGACGCCGCCGTATCGCGCGCCTGCTGGTACTCCTCCTGTGCGTGCTGCTCCTCACCGGCGTCGGCACCTACGCCTGGGCCGACTTCGAGCTCGACCGGGCGGTCGACCTCGGCGCGGCCGGCGATCGTCCGGCGCACGGGAAGGGGACCACGTACCTCATCGTGGGCTCCGACAACCGTGGCGGCCTGTCCGAGCAGGACAGGAAGGACCTGCACGCCGGCGGTGGCGGCGGCGGCCGTACGGACTCGATGATGCTGCTGCACACCGGCGCCCACGGCACCACCATGGTGAGCCTGCCCCGCGACTCGTGGGTGACCCTCCCGTCGTACCTCGACCCCGACACCGGAAAGCGGCACCGCCCGGCGAAGGACAAGCTGAACGCGGCCTACTCCCTGGGCGGCGCACGGCTGCTCGTGCGGACCGTCGAACTCAACACGGGTCTGCGTGTCGACCACTACGCGGAGATCGGCTTCGCCGGCTTCGTCGGTGTCGTGAACGCCGTCGGCGGCGTGGACATGTGCGTGGACCGGACCATCAAGGACAGGAGGTCGGGTCTCGACCTGACGAAGGGCTGCCACACCCTGGACGGCGCCCAGGCACTCGCGTTCGTCCGCCAGCGTCACCAGGAGGCCCAGGGCGACCTCGGGCGCAGCAGGAACCAGCAGAAGTTCCTCGCCGCGCTCGCCCACAAGGCGGCCACCCCGGGCACCGCGCTCAATCCGTTCCGGACGTATCCCCTGCTCGGCGCGGCGCTGGACACCCTCGTGGTGGACAAGGACATGGAACTGCGCACCCTCGCCTCGCTGTTCCGGGCGATGCGCAGCATCTCGTCCGGGGACGGCAGACAGCTCAACGTCCCCGTGACCGGAGCCGGCATCAGCACGTCGAAGGGGAGCGCCGTGCGGTGGGACGCGGCGAAGGCGAAGCGGCTCTTCACCGCGCTGCGCTACGACCGGCGGGTGAGCATCGGGGAGAAGGGCTGACCGGCCGCTGCCCGTCCGAAGGTGTGTGGGGCGGCCGGGTCCCCGTGCGTGGCGGAGCCCCGGCCGCCCCCGACCCTCTCCATGCCGCTCCCAGGGGGAGTCAAGGGCGGCGCGGGGAGAGGTCCGGGGAGTGGTTGCGTCACCGAGGTCCGGTCGGGTAGCTGCCGTCGGACTGTGGGCACGGACTCGGTATTCACACAGCGCGCGGACGACGCGGAACGTCACCCGGGGAGCGGCCTGCCAGCCGGGGGGCAAGGGGTCCGTGCAGTGGGCGCCGAGGAGGCCGAGGGCGACCAGGATCAGGGCGTACGCGGTGGCCAGGGCCCCAGGCACCATCGTCCGTGCGCAACAGCGGGCCGCCGGGGCATGCCCAGCAGTCACGCCATGGGGCGGCGGCCGTGCTCCTGAGAGCATCCGGCCGCCGCCCCTTCCCCTGTTCGACCGGGTACTACTCGATGGTCCAGCCGACGCTGCCGACACCCGTGCTGTACCAGGCACACGTGGCGGAGGACTGGCCGTACTGGCCCGGGTTCAGGGTCACCCAGTCACCGGAGACGTCGGGGGCCCGGCCGCAGACGACCTCGGCGCGGAACCGGATGGTGCGGTCGCTGTTGTTCGTGCAGCTGGCGATGCCCCGGTCCGTGTCGACACCGTGGACCGCGCCACGGCAGTCGACCGAGCCCGCGGCCGAAGCCGGGGCGGCCATGGCGCCGACGGACAGGGCCACCCCCGAGACGGTGGTGGCCAGGCCTGCGGCGAACATCTTCTTACTGCGGATCATTCTTCGTACCCCCGAGAGGTTGCGGTTTGCATGTGCTGACCTCAGTGAAGGGCACGGGGGCGGTACCGGGGACCTGACATCTGTCAGGGTGCCCCGTCGGCGGTCGGTCGTTCGGTCAGGCTTACTGAAGGGAAATGCGCCTTCCAGCCGTCCTGCGGCGCCGACATGCTCCAAACGACAGGCCCTGGCGGTCCTAACGGCCACCCCGTACGACAGCTTCGGTCTTCTCGACCCAGTCGAGGTACCAGTTTGCGAAACCGACCTGTCCGAGAGGGCTGAACCCTCCGTCCCCCGGACGCTCGTCGAGCCACACCTGCCCGCGCTGTGGGCCAGAGACGACCAGCCAGTGGAAGTAGCCGCACCCTTCGTGGCTGAGGCACACAGCACCGGACAAGAACCGGTCGGACAGCTTCTCGTCCTCCCGCAGCCAGGCGCGGTACGCCGCGTCGAAGGCTGCTTCGTCCTCGAAGTGGGACTCGACGGGCTCCTTGCGCTCATGCTCGACCTGAGCACACACACTTTCTTCGAAGAAGGCTCCGGCCCCGCCGGCGCCGACTTCGCGGAGGAAGGCCCGGTAGTCCGCGGGCAGCGAGACACCCCACTGAGCCTCTGCCTCGGCGACGCTCGCCTCTGACAGTGGATCAGCAAGCCGAAAGTGGTGCCCTGTTCCCCCGTGCATGTCCCACGCGCCGAAGTCATCCCGCGCGTTGTCAGCGCGGGCCAAAGTCTCCACCCGCTCTCGGACACCGCTCCAGATCATCGCCCCCATGAACCGAAGGGTAGGCCGACGGTTCTACAAGTTAGTCGCGCTTGGGCCAGGTCGGGCCCTGGTCGGTCCAGACGACGCCCTTGTTGCGGCACAGGCAGAAGGGGTGGCCGATCGGGTCGGTGTAGACCCGCCAGCCGTAGCCGTCGGGGCCGATGAAGTCCTGCCTCAGCGTCGCGCCGAGGTCGAGGACGCGGCGCTGCTCGGACTCGATCTCGTCCACTTCGAAGTCGAGGTGGAACTGCTTGGGGTGCTCGCTGTCGGGCCACTGCGGAGCGCGGTAGTCGTCCACCCGGATGAATGCCAGCTCGATCTCACCGAACTGGATGCCGGCCCAGTGCTCGGAGCTGCCTTCCTTGATCGGACGGCCCGTCACCTCGGAGTAGAAAGCCGCCAGCTTCATCGTGTCCGGGCAGTCGATAATGAAATCGGTCAGTCGCAGCATCCCGCGATCTTGTCACAAGCCCACACCCGACTTCGAGACATTCGCTGAGCAGCTCCGCTGAGGTGCGGGAACAATAGGTTCATGGGGGTTCGCCCTCTTCGTCGACGTCGGACGGGGCGTACACCGGCGTTTCCGTCCGGCCGTCGCAGCAGTCGCCGACCGCAGCGGGAGCGGGCACGAATTGAACTGCTAGAGCGGTGATGGCTCGACCCACCGCTGCAGGCGGGCGCAGCCCACCAGTGAGCTGCCGTCTTCGGTGAAGTAGATCAGGAACGTCCATTTCTGATCGGCAGAATAGATCAGCCCTCCGCGCACCGGCCGGCGATGCTCCCGGAGGAGTTGCACCATTCGTTCCAGCCCCAGAGGTTCGACTCCACGCAGCCGCATGCGCCGAAGTCGGAGTGCAAAGACCCCGGCATGCCGCTCTGCGGGATGCGTCGTATCCGACACCTGGTAGGTGGCGCCACTGCGGAGGGCAGCCAGGGCAGCCGCGGACACCTCGTCGTCACCGGCGGCCAACAACTTCCCCAGCGCATGCCGTTCCATGGTCACCCCCGCCGTGATCCTGCGATGCAGCAGCCACGTACGCAACCCCCGCAATCACCCGCGCCCGGCGCTGGGTCGCGTCCGGATAGGCCCGGCAGTACGCTTTTTCACAAAGTCGGGGATCGAAGAATACGGGGCCGAAGCCCCCACCCATTGAGGTCGCACCCCTTTGGCCGTCTCTGATCGCGATCAGTAGGCAGGGTGAATTTATGAATGCCATCGACAAGGCAATCGGAGCAGAGGCCCACTGGTTGATGGGGCGCGTCATGCCCCGCAGATTTCTGGGCGAAGTCCGCAAACACCTCCACCATGTGGCACCCGATCGCGAGGACGAGCTGATCGATGCGATCCGCGCGCGGGCGGAGGAGATCGCCGACGCGGACGAGGACATGGCCACCGACGGACCGTCGAAGGGTGCGCTGGCGATCGGTGCGGTGGTGCTGGCCGCCTTTGAGACGCTGATCCCCCTGTTCGACGGGGACGAGAAGCGTACGATCCGCTATCTCCAGCACGCCATGAGCCCGGTGCTGAGGCGTCCGTACGACATGACCTTCTCGACCCTCAACAAGCAGGACCACGCGCTCGACAAGATCGAGAAGACGTGCCGCGTGATGGTGAAGCTCTACCCCGCTCACTTCGAGTTCGACTTTCAACGGCCGGAGCCGGGGCTTTTCGAGATGAACGTCAGGCGCTGTTTCTGGCGCGACTTCTTCGCCCGTCACGACGCCACGCCCGTCACGACGGTGATGTGCGCGTTCGACGTGAACTTCATGAAGGCGATCGACCCCGCGGTCAGCGGACTGCGCGCCGAACGTACCTCCCTGTTGTCGCTCGGTGACAACAGGTGCCGCTTCGCCGTCCTTGAGACCGACGACCCTCTCGACGGCTACAGCGACGCTCTCGAGACGCGGTTCGTCGACGACAGGGAGGGTGACGGCTGACGACTTTGTGGCGGCCATGCTCGACGATGCCGCTTTGCAACCGTCTACCCAGGTCAGCGCCCGCACCGGCCCCAAATGATCGCAGCTTCCCCATCTGGGTGCGCTAGTTCGATCTCGACATCCGCCGCATGCGGTTCCGATCAGGCACCGGGTCCAGCCCTGGCCATCGGGCTCGATCACCTGGACGCGGAAGCTGTGGACGCTGCTGGCGTAGCCCTCCTACGAGGGCGGCCACGGTCAGGGCGCCGGCGATTCTCTTGCGGAGCGAACGGGACACGGCACCGAACCGGCACCGACCGGCACCGCCGGCTGGCCGAAAAAAGTTCTCCGCTCGCGGCAACCCTGTGCGGGCCCTGTGACCACAAGGAGGCGTGTCCGGTCATCACGGTGCCCGGATTCGCTCTCTCCCGTGAACGTCATGCAAGGAGAACACCTCCCCCATGGACACCCCCACGAACGGCGGGCGCCGCGGGCGTCACCGCCGTCGCTGGACCGCGACCGGTCTGCTGCTCGGCGTGCCCGCCATCGTCGTGCCGTATCTCCTGTTCGCGCAGGAGGACTCGCAGGCCGCGACGGTCGACGGCAATGCCTACTACCGGCTGGTCTCCGTGCGCAGCGGCAAGGTGATGGACGTCAACGGCTTCTCCACCGCCGACGGCACCCGCATCCAGCAGTGGACCGACCAGAACACCGCCAACCAGCAGTGGAAGCTGAAGCCCACCGGGGACGGCTACTACGAGCTGGTGAACCGCAACAGCGGCAAAGTGCTGGGCATAGCGGGCGGTTCGACCGCCCAAGGGGCCGCCACCGAGCAGCAGACCGACAGCTCCTCCACCTCCCAGGAGTGGCGGATCAGCGATGTGAGCGGTTCCGACGCCGTCACCTTCACATCCCGCAAGAGCGGCCAGGTCCTGGACGTCTCCGGAGGCTCCACCGCCGAGGGCGCGGCAGTCATCCAATATCCCGGCCACGGCGGCGCCAACCAGCAGTGGAAGCTGGTGAAGACGGCAGAGGCCCCGACGGCCGGTACCGACAGTGCGCAGACCACGGCCGCGGCCGGACCGTACAGATGGAAGAACGCCCAGGTGGTGGGCGGCGGTTACGTCACCGGGCTGGTGTTCAACCAGAAGGAGAAGGGCCTGCTGTACGCGCGCACCGACATGGGCGGCGCCTACCGCTGGGACACCGCGGCCGAGCAGTGGATCCCGCTGACCGACTGGCTCGGCGAGAAGGACTGGAACCTTCTGGGCGTAGATGCGCTGGCCACCGACCCCGTCGACCCGGGCCGGCTCTACCTCGCGACGGGCACCTACACCAACGAGTGGGCCGGCAACGGCGCGATCCTGCGCTCCACCGACCGGGGCCGCACCTTCAGCCGCGTCAACCTGCCCTTCAAGCTGGGCGCCAACGAGCCCGGCCGCGGCGCGGGCGAGCGGCTGGTGATCGACCCCGCGGACAACGGCACCCTGCTGCTCGGCACCCGCAAGAACGGCTTGTGGCGCAGCACCGACCACGGCGCGACCTGGAACCAGGTCTCCTCGTTCCCCGTCAAGGACGGGGCGAGCAGCGGCGCGGGCATCTCCTTCGTGACGTACGGCCCGGCCGGCAGCAAGACGATCTACGTCGGCGTCGCCGACAAGTCCACGTCCCTGTACCGCTCCACCGATGGCGGCAGCAGCTGGCAGGCCGTCTCCGGGCAGCCCACCGGCCAGATGCCGCAGCACGGTGTGGTCTCCGGTGACGGGTCGCTGTACCTGTCCTACAGCAACAGCATCGGCCCCATGGACGCGACGGCGGGCTCGGTGTGGAAGTACACCCCGACCAGCGGGGCGTGGAAGAACGTCTCCCCGTCGCAGGGTGGTTACGGGTTCTCCGGTCTTGCTGTCGACCCACAGAAGCCGTCCACGGTGATGGTCACCACCCTGGACCGGTGGTGGCCCGAGGACGAGATCTACCGGACCACCGACGGCGGCACGACCTGGAAGGCCCTGGCCGACAAGTCGCAGCGCGATGCCTCCGGCGCTCCGTACGTCGGCACCCACACCGGGCACTGGATGACCGCGCTGGCCATCGATCCCTTCGACTCCGGGCACGCGCTGTACGGCACCGGCAACGGCATCTGGCGCAGCAAGGACGCCAATGCCTCCGACAGTGGTGGCACCAGCCACTGGGCCTCCGGGGCCCGGGGGCTGGAGGAGACCTCGCTGGCGGACGCGATCGCCCCTCCCGGCGGCGCCACCGTCATCACCTCCATGGGCGACCAGGGCGGCTTCCGCCACGACTCCCTGACCGAGGTGCCCGCCGGACGGCTGAAGAACCCGCTGATGAGCAGCAGCACCGATATCGACTTCGCCCAGTCCAACCCCTCGGTGATGGTCCGCGTCGGCACCGGCGGCGCGCAGGACGGCGCCTACTCCACCGACGGCGGCAGCACCTGGAACGGCTTCACCGCCGAACCGGTCCCCAGCGCGAACATGGGCCATGTCGCCCTCTCGGCGGACGGCTCCACCATCGTCTGGGCCGAATCGGGCCAGGCCCCCTACCGCTCGACCGACAAGGGGGCGAGCTGGTCGAAGGTCAGCGGCCTGGGCACCGACGCCGTGGTCGTCGCCGACCGCTCCTCGGCCAACACCTTCTACGCACTCACCAACGGCACAATCAACGCCAGCACCGACGGCGGCGCGACCTTCTCCCCCCGCGCCACGGGCCTGCCCTCCGGCAAGCTCACCGCCGTCCCCGGCATCAGCGGCGACCTGTGGATCTCCGGCGGCGACAGGGGGCTGCTGCACTCCACCGACGGCGGCCGCACCTTCACCACACTCAAGACAGTGCAGTCCGCCTCCGCCCTCGGCTTCGGCAAGGCCGCACCCGGCGCCAACTACCAGGCCCTCTACCTGATCGGCACCGTCGACAACGTCACCGGAGTCTTCCGCTCCACCGACAAGGGCGCCACCTGGCTCCGCGTCAACGACGACGCCCACCAGTGGGGCGCCATCGGCAGCCTCGGCGTCATCACCGGCGACCCCGACACCTACGGACGCGTCTACATCGGCACCAACGGACGCGGTCTTCAGTACGGCGACCCGTCCTGACCGCGGCACATCCCTGAGCGGGGCCGCAGGCACAGTCGCCTGCGGCCCCGCCCTGTCGGTTAATGTGCCCGGATGTCGAACGCGCATACGCATGGCGGCTATCGCACGGACGGCCTGTGGGCGGCCACCGGGATCTCGTTCGGTGCGGTCGTGGTCGGCTCGGGAGTGGCCCTGTTCGGCATGCTCGAGTTCGACGAGCAGTGCCAACAGGGGCTGATTCAGGGGCCGGGCCGGCTGCTGCGGGTGCGGGATCGGGCGTTTCCCCCGGCGACGATCTGCGAGTTCGAGCGGGGGGAGGTCTCCTCGATCGGGGGTTCGGGGGTGCTCAGCATGCTGCTCTGGGGCAGCTTCCTGGTCCTGGTCGTCTGCCTGCTCGTCGCGCTGGTGGCGGAGTGTTTCGAGCCGCGTCTCGGCGGCGGCTGGGTGGTGCCCATGTCCAGGGCGGCGAAGCTGCGCCGCACGGCGGCGGCGTTTTTCGTGACCGGCTCCGCGTTCCTCATGCTCTACGCCCTGGCCGGATGGCGGCTCTTCACGGGACCGTCGTCGGTCTGCTCCGCGGGGGCGGACTGGGGATTCCATCCGCCCAGGACGCTGGAGTACAGCTTCTTCCCCCCGCAGGCGACCTGCCAGTACGCCAGCGGCGAGATCTGGCTGCTGAACCCCGAGTGGGTGGCCTCACTCTCGGTGGAGCTGGCCGTTCCCGCGCTGATCGCGGGGGTCGGCTTCGTGCTGGCCTGGCGGCGCCGGAGTGCGGAGCGGCGGACGGCACGGCAGGACACCGACCCGTCGGTCTCCGATACTGCTGACCAAGGAGACACCGTCTAGCGCGCCGCCGGACTGCGTCTGCCGGACTGCGTGTACGGAAGCGGGCGAGCCGACCGAGGGGACCGTCGATGGCGGACGAGCGTGTGGACTACCCGGGGCTTGTCATCCCGGTCGGACATGTCGAGCCGGTGCCGCGGCGGATCCGGGGGCAGGTCGGCGGGCGGTGCGTGTTCGACACACGGCGGGCGTTGTACGTATGGGAATGGTCCGGGTATCCGCAGTACAGCATTCCGGTGCGGGATCTGGTCGACGCCGACCTCAGCGACGACGGCCGCGCCGGGCGGCTGAGTCCCGGGCCCGCGCGGCGGCACTCGCTGCGGGTCGGTTCCGAGGTCCGCGAGGGTGCGGCGTGGGTCTGGGACGAGGGAGCCCCGGAGGCACTCGTCGGCACGGCCCGTTTCCGCTGGGACGCGATCGACGCCTGGTACGAGGAGGAAGAGCAGGTCTTCGTGCACCCGAGGAGCCCGTACGCCCGGGTGGACGCGCTGCGCTCGTCCAGCAGCGTGCGCGTGGAGGTGGACGGCACCGTCCTGGCTGACGCGCCGTCCTCGGTGAAGCTCTTCGAAACCGGCCTGCCGACCCGTTACTACCTGGAGCGCAGCTTCGTCGACTGGACCCGGCTGCGTCCCTCGGACACGGTGACGCAGTGCCCGTACAAGGGCAGGACCAGCCAGTACTGGTCGTTCGCGGAGGGGGCCGTCGTCCATGACGATCTCGTCTGGGCGTACGACTTCCCTACGGTGGCGTGCGCCGCCGTCGCGGGGATGGTCGCGTTCTACAACGAGCGCGTCGACCTGTACGTGGACGGCGTCCTGCTCCCCCGGCCCACCGTGAGCCGCCCGCCGATGCCCCCGGCTTAGGGTGGGCGGCATGGCCGTGGTGGAAGTCGTGCAGTTGCTGGTGTCTCCCGTGCACCGGTACATGGGGCGGCCGTCGGAGGGACCCGCGGAAGCGGCCGGGCCGGAGCTGGTCCGCAGCGTCGAGGTGCGGCGGAACCTGGGCCTCGTGGGCGACCGCTACTACGCGCGCCCGGCCCATCGCGACGCCGCCGTCACGCTCATGGCGGCCGAGAACCTGCCGCTGGACATCAACCCGCACACCGATCTCACGCTCACGCGCCGCAACGTCCTGCTCCGCGGCGTCGACATCGACGCGTACGTCGGTTCGACGGTGTCGCTGGACACGGGCGCCGGCCCCGTCCTGCTGGCCGTACGCCGCCCGGCCCGGCCCTGCGCCTGGATGGACGCCGTCATCGGGCCGGGCGCGCAGCGCGCCCTGCGGGGCAAGGGCGGTGTGCGGTGTTCGCCGCTGTCGGACGGCATGCTCACCGTGGGGCAGGCGGAGTTCGCGGTCGTGGAGGAGCGGAACCCGGCCTGACCTGGGCGTCAACGGGTCGGGGTAGCCCTCAGGTGGCGGCGTTCCGCCAGTTCCTCCGCGCCGACCACGGTGAGCACCGGGGCGCCCGGCGGTGCGAACATCGTCACCACCAGCTGCGACTGCGCGTCCGGAAGGTTGTTGGCGCCCTGGTAGTGGATCACGTCTCCCCCGGGCTCGAACAGGGCGTCACCGGCCCTGAGCACGCGGGGCGGCTGACCCTCCAGCTCGAAGAGGATCTCGCCCTGGGTGACGTAACCGAAGAGCGGGCCGGGGTGCCGGTGCGGCGGTGCGCCGGGGTCACCGGGTGGGAGGGTGACCCGGATCGTCCGCGCCTCGGCGCCGGCCGGGATGCGGGCGGCCGCCTCCGGCAGGGTCGTGATCACCTCGACGCCCGGTGGCAGGTGTGCGTGCTCAGCGCTCATGCGTTCCTCCGTGCAGTGAGTGTTCGCAGGGAGGACCGGGCTGCCCCTCCGTTTGTGACGGCCGGCCCGTCGGCGAAGGAGATCCGCGGTCGGGTTTCGTCTCATCGGGATCTCGAAACCCCAGGTCAGTGAGGTGGCGCAGCTTTTCCCGTCCGGATCTGTGCCGACGGCCATAGCCAAGCGGGACGCGCGTGGGCTCATACTGAGCCATGACAAAGCCTGCGGCACAGAAGCGTCATCTGCCCACCAGCCCCTTCAAGGCACCCGTCACACCGGCTCCCAAACACTTCGCCATGGGCGACCAGGTCACACATGATGTGTACGGCCTCGGCCGGGTGGTCGGCGTCGAGGACGGAATCGCGGCGCTCGTCGATTTCGGCTCGGCGCAAATGCGGATCTTGAGCCCGTACGCCAAGATGACCAAGTTGTAGGACCGTTGTGCCCCTTCGCGGCACCCCAGGCGCCCCATCGGGGACCTGTAATGAAAGGCAGACCTCTCATCGACCCGACGTCGCTGTTCTCCGCCCTGGAAGGGCAACCCCGCCGTTCCGCCGCGGTGTCGCCGCCTCCGACGATCAAGCCCTTCCAGGCCCCGGACTTCGGAGAGGACGAAACCCTCTGGCCCGAGGAGGCACAGGAGGCACAGGAGGCACAGGAGCCGCGGGAGGTACAGAAGCCCGCCCCGCGCCCCCGCGCGACGCGTCCCAGGGCCGCCTAGGAGCCGGTCGCGCTGCCGCGCGGGACGCCGGTGCTGCCGGGAGCGAGTCCACAAGTGCCGGACTCGGTTGCCCCGTCCCGCCCCGTCATCCGCACCGCGACCCGGCCGTCCGGGTCCTGGCTGTAGGCGATCGTGCAGGTCAGCTGGCGTAGAGCGGTGCTGTCCAGGCCCTCCAGGGCGATGGGCAGGCGGGCGGTGACGCTGCCGTCCGAGGCGGACTTGACCTCCAGGAGCGCGCCGAGGCGGGCGCGGGGAAGGGCCGTGCTCAGGCCGGCGGCCCGGTCGTCCTTCCCCGGGCCGGCCAGCAAGGCCAGGACGACCTTCTCCGTCGGCACGGGCCCCTCCGTGTCGCGGTCCCCGGAGCCCGACTCGGCGTATCCGGCGCCGAACTCGGTCGAGGGCGCGGTCGTGCGGATCACGGGGCTCAGTCCTCCGTCGGGGGCACGGAAGAACAGCAGCATGTCGTAGTCGCGGTTGAAGAAGGCCTGGAAGCTGGCGGGACCGCCCGCCTCGATGACGTCGGTCTCCTGGATCCCGCACCCGCCGAGCAGCGGTATCGCCGCGACGGCGACGGCAGCCGCACGTCGGCGCCCGCGCGCACGCCTCATCCCCCGGCCTCCTCCGCGTGGAGCGGTAGCTCGACGGTGAAGACGGCGCCGCCCCCGGGCCGGTTCCCGGCGCGGATCGTGCCGCCGTGCAGCCGCACGTTCTCCTGGGTGATCGCCAGGCCCAGGCCGCTGCCGGCCGAGCGGGTGCGGGCCGCGTCGGCCTTGTAGAAGCGGTCGAAGATGTGCGGGAGCACCTCGGGCCGTATGCCGGGACCGCTGTCGGCGACCTCGGTGATCAGTACGGCCGCGGACGGGCACGTACCCGCCGGGCTCCCCTCGGCGCGCAGCCGTACCGTCACGGGCGCGCTGCCGTGGCGCAGGGCGTTGCCCACCAGGTTGGCGATCACGAGGTCGAAGCGGCGCGGGTCGAGGCGGGCGCGGATGCCGTCGGGCAGGTCGGTGCGGATGCGGTCGTCGGTCCAGTGCCGGTTGTCCAGGGTCTTGCGGATGGCCTCGGCGACGTCGACCTCGTCGGCGTTCAGCTCGGCCGCGCGGGCGTCGAAGCGGGAGATCTCCATCAGGTCCTCGACCAGCACGGCGAGCTTTCCGGTCTCCGCGCTGACCAGCCGGACCGCGCGGGCGGTGTCGGGGTCCAGGCGATCGGCGTCCTCGTCGAGGACCTCGGTGACGGCGAGCATTCCGGCGAGGGGCGTGCGCAGTTCGTGCGAGACGTCGGAGGCGAAGCGGCGGGCGCGGGCCTCGGCCTCGCGCAGCTCCCTTACGGAGGCCTCGAGTTCGGCCGCGGACTCGTTGAAGGTGCTGGCCAGGTCGGCCAGTTCGTCGCTGCCGCGCACGCGGATCCGGGTGTCGAGTCGGCCGCTGCCCATGCTGCGGGCGGCCTGGCGCAGTTCGCGCACGGGGCGCAGCACGCTGCGCGCGGCGAGCAGGCCGGGTATCAGCGCGACGACGAGGCCGGGCAGGGCGCCGTCGCGGGCGGCCATGAGGAGGGCGTCGACGTTGACCTGCTCGTCGGTCATCCGCATGACGGCGTACAGGACGAGTCCGCTGTTCAGCACGCTGTCGGGGCTCGCCTTGAAGACCATGGGCATGGCGATGGTCAGGTAGGGGACGCCGTCCTTGACGACCCGTTCGAAGCTGCCGTGGGGGTTGGCCCGTGCGGCGCGGCGCAGTTCGGGGGTGATGACGGTGGAAACGGGGTTCTCGCCCGAGGAGGCGCGGACCGAGCCGTACTCGGCGAAGACCACCCAGGGGTGCGGCTTGCCCTTGCGGGCGATGTCCCGCAGGAGGGACTCCAGGTCCTCCCCGCCCAGGACGGGCAGCCCGAAGCCGGTCTGCTGGACCTGGTCACGGAACGAGGTGACCGCCGTGTCCTGGGCGGTCTGCAGCATCGCGTTGCGGGCCTCGCGGTAGGTCAGCGCGGCCGTGGTGCCGGCGCTGACGGCGGCGACCAGGAGGAAGGCCAGCATCAGCCGGGTGCGCAGGCCGAACGCCCGGAACCGGGACCGCTCGTCGGCGGCCGTGTCTCCTTCCCGACCGCGGCCGGGACGGCGCCGCCCGGTGATCACAGCGGGCCGAAGCGGTAGCCGAAGCCCCGCAGGGTCTGGACGTAACGGGGGCTGCCGGCCTCGTCCTCGATCTTGCCGCGCAGGCGGGCGACGCAGGCGTCGACCAGCCGGGCGTCGGCGTGGTAGCTGTGGTCCCAGACGTGTTCCAGCAGTTGCTGCCTGCTGAACACCTGCTCGGGGGCGGCGGACAGGTGCATCAGGAGCTTGAGCTCGGAAGGGGCGAGCGCGAGCGGCCGACCGGCCTTGGCGACGGTCAGTCCGACCCGGTCGATGGTGAGTTCGCCGTAGTTCTCGATGGCCGGGCGGCCCTGGCCGCCGTCGTCCAGGCGGCGCAGTACGGCCCGGATCCGGGCTTCGATCACCTCGGTGCGGGCGGGCTTGACGATGTAGTCGTCGGCACCGGCCTCCAGGCCGATGACCACGTCGAAGTCGTCGCCGCGCGCGGTGAGCATGATGATCGGCAGCTGGCTGCGGTCGCGGACCTGGCGGCAGACCTGGACGCCGTTCATGCCGGGCAGCATCAGGTCCAGCAGGAGCAGGTCGGGGCGGAACTCGGCCAGGGCGGCGAGGCCGGCCTCACCGGTCGCGGCCGCCCGTACCTCGTGGCCGCGGCGGCGCAGACCGAGTTCGACCCCCTCGCGTACGGACGGGTCGTCCTCGATGAGGAGCACGCGGGGCATCGGCGATTCTCCCTCGGTGGTCAGGTCCGGGTCAGGCGCCGGCGCAGGCCGGCGATCAGCGCGTCGAGTTCGGCGAGCCGCAGCGGACGGGCGAGAAGGACGAAGGTGAGCGCGACGACGGCCGCGCCGGCAACGGTGGAGAGCACCGCTCCCCCCGGTTCGGTTCCCGAGGCCGCGAAGTGGCCCAGCGCGGTGGCGGGCACGGCGGCGAGCAGCAGCCGGGCGTGGGCGCCGGCGGCGGAGGAGCGCAGGGGGCGTGCGACGCCCAGCCGGCGGCTCAGCACCCGGCCGGTCACCGCCCAGCCCGCGCACAGCGCCAGCGAGTACGCCGCCGCCATGCCGGTCACGGCCCAGCGGGCCGGCAGCAGTTGCGCGGCGGCCACGGACAGTCCCGCGTTGAGGGCGACGATCACGAGGTTGAGCAGGAACGGCGTACGGGTGTCGCGGAGCGCGTAGAAGGCGCGGGAGAGGACGTACTGGCCGGACAGGGCGATCAGTCCCGGCGCGAAGGCCATCAGGATGCCGGCCATCGCGGCCGTGTCGGCGGTGCTGGTCCTGCCGTATCCGAAGACGAGGGCCATGACCGGCCGGGCGAGGGCGAACAGCGCGCAGGCGGCGGGTACGACGGCGCAGGCGCTGACGCGCAGGGCGTGCGAGACGTCGCGCCGCACGTCCGCGGTGTCCCCGTCGGCGGCGGCCGCGCTCATCCGGGGCATCAGCGCGGTCACCACGGAGACGGTGATGATGCCGTGCGGTACGACCCACAGGGCATAGGCGTTGTTGTACGCGCCGTAGCCGGGGCCGCCGTGGAGGCCCGCGGTCGTGGCCAGCCGGGTGGTGACCCAGTAGGCGGCCTGGTTGGCGAGGACCAGCAGCACCAGCCAGCCGGCCGCGCGCAGCGGGCGGGTCAGTCCGCTGCCGCGCCAGTCGAAGCGGGGCCGCCAGCGGAAGCGGGCCGCGCGCAGGGCGGGGACGAGGGCGAGGGCCTGGACGGCGATGCCGGCGGTGGTGCCCCAGCCGAGGACGGCGGTCTCGGTCGCGGTGAGGGTGTCGCCGCCGCCCAGGGACAGCGCCAGGTACAGGCCGAACACGGCCATGACGACGAGGTTGTTGAGGACCGGCGCCCACATCATCGCGCCGAACCTGCCGCGGGCGTTGAGTACCTGTCCGAGCAGCGTGAACAGGCCGAGGAAGAAGATCTGGGGCAGGCAGTAGCGGGCGAAGGCGATGGTCATGGCCGCCTGTTCGCCGGTGTAGTCGGTGTACGCGTCGACGATCGCGGGGGCCGCCCAGACAGCGGTCGCGGTGATGGCCAGCAGGGCGGCCACGCAGACGGTGACGAGCCGGTCGGTGTAGGCGACGCCCCCGTCCTCGTGCTCCTTGGCGGCCTTGACCAGCTCGGGCACGAAGACGGCGTTCATCGCGCCGCCGAGGAGCAGCATGTAGACGATGGTGGGCAGGGCGTTGCCGACCGCGTAGCCGTCGGGGACCGGCCCGATCGTGCCGATCGCCGCCGCGACGACGGCGGAGCGGGCGAAACCGGTCGCGCGGGAGACGAGGGATCCGGCGGCCATGACGGCGCTGCCGCGGGCGGTGGAGGTCTTCGCTTCCGGGCCCGCCTGCGTCGTGGTCTGTCTCATCGGCGGTTCAGGTACGCCTGGAAGGCGCGGTGGAGCGTGTGGTTGGCGCTGCCGGCCAAGGGTTTCTCCCATTCCCCCAACGTCTCGACGACCTGCCCTCCGGTGCCGAGCTTCCAGCGCAGCAGTCCGTACGCACGTTCGTCCGGATCGAGAGTGGAGGGTACCCCGCGCATGTCGTACACCTCGGCGCCGAGGGCGTGGGCGTCCAGCAGCATCCGCCACTGCAGGGCGTTGGAGGGCCGGACCTCGCGGCGGTGGTCGGCCGAGGCGCCGGTCTGGTACCAGGCCCGGCGGCCCACCGTGATCATCGTGTGGGCGGCGAGGATCTCCCCCTGGTGCCGGGCGAGGTACAGCTTCATCCGGCCCGGTTCCTCGGCGTTGAGCGCCTCGTACTGACGCTGGTAGTAGGCGAGCGAGCGGCCGAGGCGGAAACCGTCGCGTCGCTCGGTGATGCCCAGCAGCCGGTAGAACTCGGGGAGTTCGGCCGCGCTGCCCACGACCACCTCCACGCCCTCCTTCTGGGCCCGGCGGACGTTGCGCCGCCACTCCTGGTTGAGCCCGGACCACAGGTCCTGCGGGGTGCGTCCGGCGAGCGGCACGTGGAAGACGTGCCGGGGCTGGGCGTCCGCGTCCTCCCCGGTCCCGTCACCACCGCAGCGGCGCCAGCCCCGGGCCCGCAGCCGTTCGGCGACGGCGGTGCCGAGCGGGTCGACCTCGCTGGCGAGGACGTCGCCGAGGCGCCGGCCCGGTCCGGTGAGCGGCTTGAGCCGGGCGGCGTCCCAGCGCCGGTAGGCGGGCGACGGGCCGACGCGCACGGCGAACGCGCCCGCGCGGCGCAGGTGTTCGAGGAGCGGCCCGAGCCAGCCGTCGAGGTCGGGGTCGCTCCAGTCGGCGACGGGGCCTTCGGGGAGGTAGGCGAAGTACTTGCGGGTGCCGGGGAACTGACGCAGCAGCACCAGGGCCACGCCCCGCAGTTCGCCCGCCTGCGGATCCGGTCCCCAGCCGAGCAGCTGGGCGCGCCAGCCCTGCTTGACGTCGGCCCAGGACGGGCACTGGAGGAATCCGGCGCCGAGCGCGGCGCCCTCGGGGGACGCGAGGAAGGTGCGGTAGGTGTCCGCGGTGACGGTGCGCAGGACGGAGCCGCGGTCGGGTGCGTGGTGCGGGCGGCTGGGCGGAACGAGCAGCGCTGACACGGTCTGAGCCTCTCCTTCTCCCCGGACCTGTAGCGGGGACAGACAGGAGGCTCACAGCGGCTCATGACCGCTCCGTCCGGCGAATGTGACGGGACCATGACCGTTCCTCACCAGTCGCCGTCACATAGCTCCATAGCCGCTGACCTCGCCTTTTCCGGCTCTACAGTCACGACATCGCCGACTTCTTCCACTCGTTCGCTGCCTCCCGGAGGTCTCGTTGTCGCGCACCCGTGCCCTAGCCCAAGCCCGCGTCCGGGCCGCCGTCGTGGCCACCGCCCTGGCCGCCCTGCTGACGCCGCTGGCGGCCTGCTCGCCGGGCGGTTCCGCCGGCTCCCCCGGTTCCTCGGACGCCGAGGAGAAGCCGGCCGCCGCCGACCGCCCGGTCACGGTGACCGTCACACCCAAGGGCGAGCGGGTCCCGGCGGGCGAGCCCGTGAAGGTCACGGCCGCGGGCGGCAGGCTCACCTCGGTGACCGTCACCGACGGCGAGGGCCACCGGCTCGCCGGCAAGGTCGCCGCCGACGGCCGCTCGTGGGTCTCCGACCGCAAGTCCGTGCCCGGAGCGGCGTACACGGTGACGGCGGCGACCCGGAGCGAGGGCGGCACGGCCAAGAGCACCAGGGCGTCCTTCAGCACGGCCGAGGCCGGCAAGGTCAACAAGGTCGACTGGCGGCCGGGCACCGGCTCCACCGTCGGCGTCGCCCAGCCGATCTCCCTGGTCTTCGATAACCCGGTCGGGAACAAGGCCGAGGTCGAGAAGCAGCTCAGGATCACCGCCTCGAACGACACCGAGGGCTCCTGGGGCTGGATCCGCGACTGGTCGGGCCGGGACCGGGTGGACTGGCGGCCCAAGGAGTACTGGAAGCCGGGAACGAAGGTCACGCTGAACGCCGAGCTGAACGGCACCGATTCGGGCGCGGACGGCGGCTGGTTCGTACGGGACTACACGACCACCTTCACCATCGGCGCCCGGCAGATCGTCGAGGTCGACCTCGACAGCCATCGGCTCACTCTCGTCCGCGACGGCGAGACGGTCCGGCGCATACCGGTCTCCGGCGGCACGCCCGGCGGTGACAAGCGCTCCTGGCGCGGAACGGCCGTGCTCATGGCCAAGGAGGGCACGATCAACATGAACTCCGAGACGGTGGGTCTGGCCGACGCCTACAACAAGATGGTCGACTACTCGATGCGCCTGACCTGGTCGGGCATGTACGCGCACGCCGCCCCGTGGAACGCCCGCTACTTCGGCAACGCCAACCACAGTTCGGGATGCATAGGGATGAGCGACGCGAACGCGGCCTGGTTCTACGGGCAGGTGCGGCCGGGCGACCCGTTCGAGATCACCGGCAAGGACACCAAGGGCGTGGTCGCACCCGGGAACGGCTTCGGCGCGTGGAACCTCTCGTGGGCGGAGTGGCAGCGCAAGAGCGCGCTGCGCTGATGCCCGCAGGAGTAGCGTGGAAGTGGAGAGGACACGCTGCCGGAACCGCACGGGCAGGTGAGCACACCATGATCAGCGCGGCCGATGTCCGGGAGTGGCGGGAGCACGCCGTCGTCGACCCCAAGGGGCGCAAGATCGGCACGCTGGAGGCCGTCTACGTGGACACGGCCACGGACGAACCCGCCATGGCCACGGTCCGTACGGGGCTGCCCACCCGTCAGCGTCTGGTCTTCGTGCCCCTTGACGAGGCGGTCCTGGGGCCGGACTACCTCCGGGTCCCGCATGCGAAGGGGACGGTTCGCAAGGCGCCGTCGATCGGGACGGACGACGTGCTGCCGGCCGAGCAGGAGGAGACGATCTTCCGCTACTACGACATGGCCTACCGGCCGGGCGCCCACGGCGAACGTCAGCTCGCGCGCCGCTGATCGCCAGGAGGTGATCGGTCGATGGTGACCTTCCTGCTGCTCCTGCTGGTGGCGGTCGTCCTCGGAATCATCGGTGCGGCGGCGGACGGCCTGGGCTATCTGCTGGCCATCGGTGTCGTTCTGTTCCTGGCCGACGTGGCCTTCTTCGCGCTCGTGGTGTCACGACGCGTCCGCCGGCCTCCCGTGCGCTGACCTCCGCGCCGCGCGACCCTCGCGACGGATGAACATCTGTTACGGCGAGACCATGTTTCCCGGGCCGCCGGAGATAGGGTTGTGTCATGCCCGCTGAGAACGTCCCCGTCGCAGGGAACCTCGACGACGACGACTATCCCGCCTACACCATGGGCCGGGCCGCCGACGTCCTGGGCATCACCCCGGCGTTCCTCCGTGCCGTCGGCGAGGCCGAGCTGATCACGCCGCTGCGTTCGGAGGGCGGCCACCGCCGGTACTCCCGGCGCCAGTTGCGCAGGGCCGCCCGCGCCCGGGAACTCGTCGACCAGGGCACCCCCGTCGAGGCCGCCTGCCGGATCATCTCCCTGGAGGACCAGCTCGAGGACGCCCTGCGCCTGAACCGGGAGATGCGGCGGAGGCTGAACGAGAACGGCGCGGACGGCGCGGACGGCGCGGGCGGCGCGGGCGGCTAGCCGCGCGGCCCCGGATACCTGTTCGCGCGGCTGCAGAAATGCGGGGTGCGGCGGAACGAGAATTCCCGTGCGACCCAGGAAATCCCATGCCCCCTTCCTGTCGCCCCTGTGTTAACGTGATAGCAGTTGCAGTTTTGGTTGCCAGAGATTTGATTCTTTGCAGAGCTTTCCGGATCTTTCCGGAGGGGTGATCATCGCGGCGACTCGGATCCGTAAAGTGCGGATTCCGGCACTGCCCCCTTAGGGAGATTCAATATGGCATCTGGCACCGTGAAGTGGTTCAACGCGGAAAAGGGCTTCGGCTTCATCGAGCAGGAGGGTGGCGGCCCGGACGTCTTCGCCCACTACTCGAACATCGCCACCCAGGGCTTCCGCGAGCTTCAGGAAGGCCAGAAGGTTACCTTCGACGTCACGCAGGGCCAGAAGGGCCCGCAGGCCGAGAACATCGTTCCCGCCTGACGTTGACGCGAACTCGCAAGGCTGAGGCCCGCACTCTTTGGGGTGCGGGCCTTTTCGCATTTCTTTTCGGCTCATTCTTCTGATTCCTGAAGGTCCCCAGACAACTCCATGCGCTCACCCGCCAGAACTCACGCCCGCCCAGCAGCACGTGCCACCGCGCGCCCACAGGAGTTCGCCCTTCCGGTCACCCGTACGGAGCCACTGCCGGCGGTCACCTCCTTCGCCGAACTGGACATGCCCGCACGCCTGCTGGCCGCGCTCAGGGACCAGGGCGTGACCGAGCCCTTCCCGATCCAGGCGGCCACGCTGCCGAACGCGCTGGCCGGACGGGACGTACTGGGCCGCGGGCGCACCGGCTCGGGCAAGACGCTCGCCTTCGGCCTGCCCGTGCTGGCCCGGCTGGCCGGCCGGCGGGCCCAGCCCGGGCAGCCGCTCGCCCTCGTGCTCGTCCCCACCCGGGAACTGGCCCAGCAGGTCACCGACGCGCTCACCCCCTACGCCCGCGCCCTGCGGCTGCGGCTCGCCGCCGTCGTGGGCGGCATGGCCGTCAGCCGGCAGGTGACCGCGCTGCGCGCCGGCGCCGAGGTGGTGATCGCGACACCCGGCCGCCTCAAGGACCTCATCGACCGGGGCGACTGCCGGCTCGACCAGGTCGCCGTCACCGTCCTCGACGAGGCCGACCAGATGGCCGACATGGGCTTCATGCCCCAGGTCACCGCGCTGCTCGACCAAGTGGGGCGGGGCGGCCAGCGGTTGCTGTTCTCGGCCACCCTGGACCGCAACATCGACCTCCTGGTGCGCCGCTACCTCCACGACCCCGTGGTCCACTCGGTCGACCCGTCCGCGGGCGCCGTCAGCACCATGGAGCACCATCTGCTGCACGTGCACGACGCCGACAAGCGCGCCACCGCGACGGAGATCGCCGCGCGCGACGGGCGGGTGATCATGTTCCTGGACACCAAGCACGCGGCCGACCGGCTGGCCCGGCATCTGCTGTCCGTCGGTGTGCGCGCCTCGGCCCTGCACGGCGGCAAGTCCCAGCCGCAGCGCACCAAGACGCTGGCCCGGTTCAAGGACGGCCACGTCACGGTCCTGGTGGCCACCAACGTCGCCGCCCGCGGGATCCACGTCGACGACCTCGACCTCGTGGTGAACGTCGACCCGCCCGGTGACCACAAGGACTACCTGCACCGCGGCGGCCGTACCGCGCGGGCCGGCGAGTCCGGCACCGTCGTCACCCTCGTCCTGCCGCACCAGCGTCGCGCGATGGACCGGCTGATGGCGGACGCCGGCATCACACCGCGCTCGGTCCGGATCCGCCCGGGCGAGGCGGAACTGCATCGCATCACCGGCGCCCGGACCCCCTCCGGTGTACCCGTCACGATCACCGTGCCGGCCACCGAGGAGCGGGAACGCACGGAATCCCCCGGCCGCGGCCGCAGGGGACGGCGGTCGGGCCGGGCCGCCGGCCGTGGCGGCAACGGACGGGCCACCGCACGCTCCCGCCGCTCGGCGCCGCGAAACGACACCTGACCGGGGCCCGCCGCGCCCGGTTGTCCGCGAACTCCCCCGGAATTGTCCTTGATCGGTAACGGAGGGATCCCGTCGCCGCCGTCTCTCGTCCTGCCAGTTGGTCGCAAGGTGACCAAGGACCGGCGAGGAACTGCGCGAGATCGGGGCGGACATGGCACGGCACGGTGGTGGGCGGGGCTGGTACGGCAAGCTGGTCGGGGCGGCGCTCGGGGTGACGGTGCTCGCCACCGGCGCTTCCCTGTGGACCGCGCAGGCCGGTGCCGTGGGCGGCTCGTCGCCGAAGGCGTCCGCACCGGCCAGGCCGGGCGGTGAGGTCAAGCCGGTCGCGGTCTCCATCGTGCACGCCTCGGACAAGGGCGCGCGCGGCGTCAACATCACCATCGACGACGGACCCGACCCCGTGTGGACCCCTCAAGTGCTCGACGTGCTGCGGGAGTACGGCGTGAAGGCCACGTTCTGCATGGTCGGGACGCAGGCGCAGGCCCACCCCGGCCTCGTGAAGGAGGTGGTCGCGCAGGGGCACCGGCTGTGCGACCACTCGGTGGCGCACGACACCACCATGGACAAGCAGTCCCAGGCCTACCAGTCCCAGCAGATACTCGACGCCGAGCGCATGATCACCAAGGCGTCCGGGGGCGTACGGCCGATGTACTACCGCGCGCCCGGCGGGGCGTTCACCCCCTACAGCCGTACGCTCGCCGCCTCCCGGGGCATGCGCCCGCTGGGCTGGAACGTGGACACCAAGGACTTCGAGCAGCCGGGCGCGGACGCCATAGTCGCCACCGTCCAGCGGGAGTTGGCGAACGGGCCGACGCTGCTCTTCCACGACGCGGGCGGCGACCGCTCCCAGACCGTCGAGGCCCTGCGCCGGGTGCTGCCCTGGCTCAAGGAGCAGGGTTACTCCTTCGGCTTCCCGGTGCGCTGAGTCCCGCCGCGCCAGCGCGACATCGTCTGGTCGACGACGTTGTCCCACTGGCGCCGGACCTCGTCCTGGGAAGGGCGGTGGCCCTGGCGGATCCGCAGGAGTTCCTCCCGTACCTCCCGGCCGATCGCCGCCGAGGCGACGACGACGAGCATCGCGCCGAAGAGGGCCGAGACCATGCCGAAGACGGCGCCGGCCGCGCCGTAGCGTGCGGCGTAGGAGTTGAACAGGCGCGGCAGGTAGACGGTCGCGCCCACCGAGTAGGCGGCGGTCAGGACGGCCGCGATGACCGCGAACGGGAGCAGGACCGGCCAGGTGAGCCGCTTGGCCGAGAGGATCCAGCCGCTCCAGACGAAGAACACGACGGTGACCGGGACCTCGCACACCGCGGCCGCCAGCCCCAGCCGGCCCCCGCCCAGGACGGCGTACAGCCACCCGGTGATCGCGGTGAAGAGACTGAGCGTGCAGATCCACCACAGGCCGCCCCGGGTGTTGCGGACGCTGAGCGGCTTCAGTTCCCAGGTCTGCTCGAACAGCCGTTGTGTGGCACGCGAGAAGCTCAGGACCGAAATCGCCAGGAACACCGTCCCGAAGATGCCGACGCCGGCGTCCGCGGTCTCGGCGGAGAACACGGACCGGACGGCCTCGGCGCCCTCCCCGGTGAGGCCGTAGCGGTTGATGATCCGGTCCGCGGCCTCACCGCCGAAGACGGCACCGCTCAGCACCGCGAGGGGAATCAGCGAGGTCAGCGCGCCGGAGGCCAGGGCCATCGAGCGGTCGAAGCCCACGATCTTCTGGAACCTGTTGATGGTGCGCAGCACGAAGCTCGGACGCAGCCAGAACGTCAGCGTTCTGATGAGGCGCTCTCGGTTGGTTCCCCGCTCGCTGTCCTCCACCGGTTCGTGGCCCGCTGTGGCGAAGCGGAGGTCAGGACCGCAGGAACGCCAGGATGTCGGGGTTGAGGAGCTCGGGGTGCGTCGACAGCATCCCGTGCGGGAGACCCTCGTACGTCTTGAGCGTGCCGTTCTTGAGGAGTTCGGCCGTCAGGGGCGCCGAGTCGTCGTACGGGACGACCTGGTCGTCGGTGCCGTGGCAGACGAGGACCGGTACGTCGATCTGCTTGAGGTCCTCGGTGAAGTCGGTCTCCGAGAACGCCTTGACGCATTCGTAGTGGGCGTTGGCCGCGCCCATCATGGCCTGCCGCCACCAGTTGTCGATCAGTCCCTGTGACACCTTCGCACCCGGGCGGTTGAAGCCGTAGAACGGCCCGGAGGGGATGTCGATGAAGAACTGCGCCCGGTTGGCGGCGACACCGTCGCGGAAGCCGTCGAAGACCTCCAGGGGCAGGCCGCCCGGGTTGGACTCCGTCTGGAGCATGATGGGCGGCACCGCGCCCACCAGCACCGCCTTGGAGACGCGGCCCGGCTTGGCACGGGCGACGTAGCGGGCGACCTCGCCGCCGCCGGTGGAGTGGCCGATGTGGGCGGCGCCCTGGAGGTCGAGCGCGTCCGTGAGGGCGATCACGTCCGCGGCGTAGGTGTCCATCTCGTGGCCGGTCGCGGTCTGGGTGGAGCGTCCGTGGCCGCGGCGGTCGTGGGCGATGACGCGGTAGCCCTGCGCCAGGAAGAACAACATCTGGTTGTCCCAGTCGTCGGCGCTCAGGGGCCATCCGTGGTGGAAGACGACCGGCTGGCCGTCGCGTGGACCCCAGTCCTTGTAGAAGATCGTGGTGCCGTCGTCGGTGGTGACTGTACCCATCGCTGATCCTCCGCTCGTCCGGGCGCGCCCCGGCGGCACAACGGGTGTGGGGGGCACGCGGACCGACGAATTCACGCCCTGGGGTGGGCGCGGTCTGGACGTACCCGCGTCACATTACGCTCGGGGCGGGAAGGGCACATCCGCAGACGGCCGACGGGATGTCAGTGCCGGCTGTTGGCTTCCGGCGTCTCGAGGAGAACGCGAAGTCTCGAGGAGGACGCGAAGGGAGACGTGCGGTGGGGGCTTCGGACTGGGACTACTGCGTGCCGTACCACGAGGACCTGGAGGCCAGGAGCTCGCGCGCCTCCTCGGCCGTCACGGGCTCGACGGTGTTGTAGTCCGGGGTGTCGTCGGGCCCCAGCACATGGAACACGTCCAGGAGGACGGACCGGCTGACCCGTGCCCACATCAAGGACTTCGACGTGTTCCCCCGCTCGCGATGGGTCGGCCCGTGCGCGGTGCTGCACGACGACCAGGGGGAGCCCCGGGAGATCTTCTTCTGGGGACATTCCGGCGACTGATCCCGGCCGGCGTCCCGCTTAGGCTGAACCCCGCCCGGACCCCGCACCCGAAGGACAGGAGGCCCACATGGCCGTACCGACGTCGATCGACGCCATGCTGGCCGAGGTCATGGCGGAGCTGGCCGGGCTGGAGGATCCCAAGGCGCGGGCCGTGAACGAGCGGCACGGTGACGATCACGGGGTGAACCTCGGCAAGCTGCGGGCGCTCGCCAAGCGGCTGAAGACCCAGCAGGAGCTCGCGGTCCGGCTCTGGGGGACCGGGGACAGCGCGGCTCGGCTGCTCGCCCTGCTGGTGTGCCGGCCGAAGGCCTTCGGGCGGGACGAGCTGGACGGCATGCTGCGCGAGGCCCGCACGCCCAAGGTGCACGACTGGCTCGTGAACTACGTGGTGAAGAAGAGCCCGCACTGCGAGGAGCTGCGGCAGGCGTGGTTCGCTGATCCGGATCCGGTGGTCGCCAGTGCCGGGTGGGCGCTGACCACCGAACGCGTGGCGAAGAAGCCCGAGGGCCTCGACCTCGGGGGGCTGCTCGACATCGTCGAGGCCCGGATGAAGGACGCCCCGGACCGGCTGCAGTGGGCCATGAACCACTGCCTGGCCCAGATCGGGATCGAGCACCCGGCGCACCGCGCCCGTGCGCTCGACATCGGTGAGCGCCTGGAGGTGCTGAAGGACTATCCGACTCCCCCGGGCTGTACGTCCCCGTTCGCACCGGAGTGGATCAACGAGATGGTGCGTCGGAAGGACGGGCGGTAGGAAGCGGTCCGCCGCGGCGGGCGCCCGCGGCACGGGCACCCGCCGCGGCGGGCGGATCAGGCCGCCGTCCCGACCGCCGAACCCGCCTTCGCCGGCTGTCGCACGACACGGCGGCGTCGGGTCGGGATGCCGAGCATCGGGTTGGCGACTCCCCAGGCGGCGCCCTTGCAGACCAGCTCCTTGTAGCCGGCGGCGAACCGGCCGGTCAGGGCCGCGTTCACGGCGCGGTCGTCGGCGGTGACGTACTGGATCAGGCCCTCCTTGCGGCCGAGCGAGACGCATTGGTTGAAGTAGCGCAGGGGGGCGTCCGGCAGCTTGCCGCCGGTCAGCCGGGCCGCGATGGAGTCGGCGGCCTGCCAGGCCATGGGGGTGCCCGAGGCGCAGGACATCCGCAGCGGCTTGTCGCCGGGGCCCATCGCCAGGGCGGCGTCGCCGACGGCGTACACCTCCGGGTGCGAGACCGAGCGCATGGTGCCGTCGACCACGATCCGGCCGGTGTCGGTGACCTCCAGGGTGGTGTTCCGCGCGATCGGGTGTACGGCGAAGCCGGCGGTCCACACGGTCACCGCGGCCGGGATGGCCGTGCCGTCGGCGGTGGTCACGCGGTCGGCGTCGACGGCGGTGATTTCGGTGTGCTCGTGGACCGTGATGCCGAGCCGGTCGAAGACCTTGCGCACATGCCGGGCGCCCTTGGGCGAGAGCCAGTCGCCGAGACCGGCACGGGCGGCCAGCGCGACGTCGAGGTCGGGGCGGGCCTCGGCGATCTCGGTCACGGCCTCCAGGCCGGTGAGACCGCCGCCGACCACGAGCACGGACTGTCCGGCGGCCAGCTGGGCCAGGCGCTCGCGCAGCCGGAGGGCTCCGGCGCGCCCGGCGATCTGGTGGGCGTGCTCGGCGGCGCCGGGGACGCCGTGGTCGTTCCAGTCGCTGCCGAGGGCGTACACGAGGGTGTCGTACTCCAGCTCCTCGGGATCGGCCCCCTCGCCGCCGTGCGTGTCGACGACGTGGACCCTCCTGCGGTCGGCGTCGACGCCCGTGACCCTGGCGAGCCTCAGTTCGACGCCGGTGCCCGCGAACATCTCGCTGAAGGGGCGGGCCTTGAGGTCCTGGCCGACCGCGAGCTGGTGCATCCGCACGCGCTCGACGAAGTCGGGTTCGGCGTTGACGAGGGTGATGGCGACATCCTCGCGGTGCAGCCGCCTGGCGAGGCGACCGGCGGCGATGGCTCCGGAGTATCCGGCTCCGAGGACGACGATGCGGTGCTGCATGTCCGGCTCCTGTCTGCATCGGGTTCGCCCCTTGAACCGGACGGCCCGCCGTTTCCTGACAGGAACCGGGTGTGAAGCACGTCACATCATGGTCAGAACGCGAGGAACAGGGGCTCCCCGTGGTCCGTCGCCGCCCATCGCTCGGTCGCGCGGTCGAGTTTGTCGGGGTTGACCTGGTTGCGGAACCCGGCGATGCCGTCCGCGGTCACCTCCAGGCACATGATGCCGACGACCCGCCCGGCGACGACCGCGACCACGGCCGGGTCGCCGTTGGCGGTGGTGGCGTACACCTCCATGGACCCGCCGACGAGAGAGCGCTTGGCCGCGCTGGGCTTGAACAGACCCCGCATGAACTTCGCGACCGCCACCGCGCCCTCGAACGCCTTGGCCCGGGCCGGGACCTTCCCGCCGCCGTCGCCGATCGAGACGGCGTCCTGGGTGAGCAGCGCCACCAGCGGCTCGGTACGGCCGCTGGTGGCGGCGGCGAGGAACTCCTCGACGATCCGCCGGGCGGCGGCCTCGTCGACCTCGGTGCGGGCCTTGCCCGCCGCGACGTGCTTCCTGGCCCGGTGGAAGATCTGCTGGCTCGCGGCCTCGGTGAGGTCGAGGATCTCGGCGATCTCGCGGTGCGCGTAACCGAAGGCCTCGCGCAGCACGTACACCGCCCGCTCGCCCGGGGACAGGCGCTCCAGCACGGCGAGGACCGCGAACGAGACCGACTCGCGCTGCTCGGCGGTGTCGGCCGGGCCGAGCATCGGGTCGCCCTCGAGCAGCGGCTCGGGCAGCCACTGGCCCACGTAGGTCTCGCGGCGCGCGCGGGCCGAGGTGAGCTGGTTGAGGCACAGGTTGGTAAGGACCTTCGTCAGCCACGCCTCGGGGACCTCGACCCGGTCGACGTCGGCGGCCTGCCAGCGCAGGAACGTCTCCTGTACGGCGTCCTCGGCCTCGCTCGCGGAGCCGAGCAGGCGGTAGGCGATGGCGCCCAGCCGGGGTCGCGCCGCCTCGAACCGGTCCACGTCGTTCAGGGTCAGGGCCATGGGCCGGATCCTAGCTTTCCCAACGGGATCGCCGGCTGCGCGTGGCGCGGGGCCGCCGCGAGGGTAGGGGCACCCCCGACGACGCCGGGTGCCGCCCGGTGCCGAACGACCCCGTCCGACAGAAAGCCGAGAGCATGGCCATCGACGTCACCGCCCTGCGGGCCCACTTCCCCGCCCTCGACAGCGGCCTCGCCTTCTTCGACGGTCCGGGCGGGACGCAGACACCGCGTCCGGTCGCCGACGCCATCGCCGCGACGCTCACCGGCCCGCTGTCCAACCGGGGCGCCGTCAGCCCGTCCGAGCTCAACGCCGAGCGCGCCGTCGCCGGCTTCCGCGCCGCCTGCGCGGACCTGCTGAACGTGCCCGCGAACGGCGTCGTCCACGGACGCAGCGCCACCCAGCTGACGTACGACTTCTCCCGCCACCTGGCCAAGGACTGGCGCGCGGGCGACGAGATCGTCCTCAGCCGGCTGGACCACGACTCCAACGTCCGCCCCTGGGCGCAGGCGGCCGAGCGCGCCGGGGTGACGGTCCGCTGGATCGAGGTCGACCCGGAGACGACGGAGCTGGACCTCGACTCCTACGCACGCGCCCTGACGCCCCGGACCCGGCTGGTCGCGGTGACGGCGGCCTCCAACGTGCTCGGCACCAAGCCGCCCGTGCGCCGCATCGCCGACCTGGCCCACGAGGCGGGCGCCCTGGTGTACGTCGACGGTGTCCACTACGCCGCCCACCACCTGGTGGACGTGCCCGCGCTCGGCGCGGACCTGTTCGTCTGCTCGCCGTACAAGTTCCTCGGACCGCACTGCGGGGTGCTCGGGGCCGCGCCCGAACTCCTCGGCACCCTGCGCCCGGACAAGCTGCTGCCCTCCCCCGACACCGTGCCGGAGCGCTTCGAGTTCGGCACGCTGCCGTACGAGGTCCTGGCGGGCACCACCGCGGCCGTCGACTTCCTCGCGGCGATGGACCCGGGCGCGGGCCCGGCGGCCGGGCGCAGGGAACGGCTCGCGCGTTCGCTGGCCGCCCTGCACGAGCACGAGCGGTCGCTGCGGTCCCGGCTCCAGGACGGCCTGCGGGACCTGGGCGACGCGCTCACCGTGCACTCGAAGGCCGCCGACCGCACCCCGACGCTCCTGATGAGCCTCGCCGGCCGCGACGCCCGCGCGGCCCAGGCCCACCTGGCCGCGCGGGGCGTGGTGGCGCCGGCGGGGTCGTTCTACGCGTACGAGCCCTTCACCGCGCTGAAGCTCGACGACCCCGCGTTGCGGGCGGGCCTGGCGCCCTACAACACCGAGGACGACGTGGACCGCTTCCTGGACGGGCTCGCCGGGTTCCTGTCGGCGGCGCCGGGCTCGTGAGGCGTCCGCGGGGCCGGGTGCAGGTTGGCCTTCGCGGCTGCCGGGTGCCGGGTGCCGGTCAGAAACCGGCGCCCGGGTCCTGCGGGCGGATGCGGCCGCGCCAGCCGCCGGTGGGCCCGCCGCCCTCGACGTAGTCCTTGAAGCGGCGCAGGTCACCCTTGACCCGGCGGTCGATCATGCCGAGCGCGTCCGCGCCCTTCTCGGCGACGCCGGTCGGCTCGACGTCCATCGTGAGCTCCACCCGGGTGTGCGAGTCGTCCAGCCGCTCGAAGCGGACCGAACCGCGCTGGCGTGTGTCGCCGCCGATGGTCCGCCAGGTGATCCGGTCGTCCGCGAGCTGGTCGACGATCTCCGTGTCGAACTCGCGCCGCACCCCGCCGATGCTGGTGGTCCAGTGGTTGTGCCGGTCGTCGAGCTGGGTGACCTCGTCGACGCCCTCCATGAACTGGGGGAAGTCCTCGAACTGGGTCCACTGGTTGTAGGCCCTGCTCAGCGGGACCTCCACCTCGACCGTTTCCTTGACCGTGCTCATCGATCCCTCCTTGGTCGTGGGTGTACAAGGCGCCGGGTACCCGGGTTGCCCGGGGTGAAAGATCGTCGGGGTGGCGGCTTCCCGGGGCACGGGGTGTGAGGGATGCCGCGTTTTCGGGCCGCGGCTCGGGGAACCCGTCCGGGACGTCACCGAGAGTCCGAAGGGGCTCCAACGAAGCCAGAGAGAAGTTGAAGGGCCGTGACCGCGCGCACCGCCAAGAGGGAAGTACTGCACGTACCGGAGACGGGCTGGACGAAGGCCCGTCAGCGACGAGGCAAGCCGATCCGCACCTGCCTGGCCGCCGTGGAGGAGAGAAGCTCCACGAACTCGGCCCACGCGAGCGCCGAGTGGAACATCGTCCGGGGCGACGACTGAGGCCCTGAGCATCAAACGCCGCCCGCCGGGTACGCAGCCGCAGTGAGAATAAGTGTGCTGGATACGGGTTCCAACACGGTCCGACTGGCCGTGTGTGACGTGGGGGACGGGGTGCCGCTCCCGGTACACACCGCGAAGTGGAAACTGCGGCTCTCCGAACAGGTCGACGACGACGGCCGCCTGGGGGAGGCGGCCACCGAGCACCTGATCAAGGCACTGCACTCGGCGATCGAGATGGCCCGGCAGTGGGACGCGCCGGAGCCGCTGGCCTTCGCCACCGCCGTGGTGCGGGACGCGCCCGACCGGGCGGACGTCCTGCGGGCGGTGCACAGCCGCACCGGACTGCGGCTGCGCGTGCTGCCGGGGGAGGCGGAGGCCCGGCTGACGTTCCTGGGCGCCCGGCGCTGGATGGGCTGGCGCTCGGGCCCGCTGGCCCTCTTCGACATCGGCGGCGGCAGCCTGGAAGTGGCCTTCGGACGGGGCCGGACACCCGAGTTCGCGGCCTCCCTGCCGCTCGGCGCCAACCGGCTGACCAACGAGTTCTTCCGTACGACCGACCCGCCGACGGCGTCCGAGGTGAGCGCCCTGCGCCGCAAGGTGCGGCACGAGCTGCGGGACGTCTCCGCGCGGATCCGCTGGGAGCATCCGCACACCGCCGTCGCCACATCCCGCACGCTCCAGCAGCTGGCGCGGCTGTGCGGCGCGGCGCCGGGGCGGCACGGACCGTTCATGGAGCGGGTCCTGGACCGCCGCGACCTGCGCCAGGCGGTCGACCGGATGGTCGGGCTGTCCGTCGCCGAACGGGCCGGACTGCGCGGCATCTCCGCGCCGCGGGCCCGGCAGAGCCTGGCGGGAGCGATCATCGGGCACTCGGCGATGAAGCTCAGCGGCGTGAAGACCCTCGTCCTGTGCCCCTGGGCGCTGCGCGAGGGCATCCTCCTGCGCTATCTGGAGGAGGGCGCCGACTGGTGGGCCGACCTGGAGCGGTACGACGGCGTCGGCTCGGGCGTGGACGGGGTGCCGGTCGGCCCACGGCCGCTGCGGGTGGCGAAGCCGACGTCGGTGTCCTGACCGCCGGGGCCCTCACCTGGCCGGTGTCCTGACCGGCGGGGCCCGCACCCGGCCGGTATCCCGACCAGCAGGGACCCGCACCCAGCCGGTGTCCCGACCGGCGGGATCCTGGACCCGGTCGGTGTCCCGACCGAAGGGCCCGCACCCGGCCGGTGTCCCGACCGAAGGGCCTACCGTCCGGACCGCACCCGTACGCAACGCCACAGCTCCTCGGCGTACGGCAGGGCGACCCCCAGCCCGATGACGGCGCCGAGCCCCGCGAGATACGCGCCGCGCAGCGGGCGCTCCTTGGGCAGCAGGCGCCAGTCCTGGGGCCGCGTTCCGCCGCGCAGCGTCGCGCGGACCTGGTCGGGGTGCAGGCAGGCGGTGAACGCCAGCGCCGTCAGCGGGAGCACCTCCAGGAAGCTGTGGATGTGCTGCTCGATCGGCTTGATCTCGCGTTCACCGGTGGCCAGCGACACGTCGTACAGGGCCGTCGCGCCGTGGGCCACCGCGGCCGCCCCCATCGTGGTGAGCACCAGGGGGTTCACCCGGGCCAGCAGTCCCATGACGACCGGCACTCCGGCCTCGGTCATCATCAGCGCGTGGACGGCGGACTCCTTCACCCCGCTGGTGTGCTCGATGCGGGTCCGCCGGTGCATCCACCAGTCCGCGAGTCCGGGCACCACCCAGAGCGGGAGGATCCCGAGCAGCAGGAACCGGCGGGCGGCGTCCTCGACGTCCGCCGAGGGGACCGGCGGCTCCGGCGCGGCGGTGCGCCGGGTCAGGCGGGGCAGGGTCCGTGACGCCATGGGGGCCTCCCGTGAATGTCGTCCATGTCCCGTGGTCCGCGTCCCAGTACCCGCCCGGCCCCGGCGAATACCCGGCCGTTATCCCGTTAGCCCGGCCGGGCCACCGGGTACCCGGCGCGGCGACCGCGGACCGCACACACCCGCCTCAGCTGGGAGAACGCGCATGGCCGACGTCGGATACTTCCTGTCGTGCGAGGAGCACGGCCCGGCAGAGCTCGTCGAACAGGCCCGGATGGCCGAGCAGGCCGGCTTCGACTCGCTGTGGATCTCCGACCACTTCCATCCCTGGAACGACGCCCAGGGCCAGAGCCCGTTCGTGTGGTCCGTGATCGGCGCCCTCTCGCAGGCCGTCTCACTGCCCGTCGAAACGGCGGTGACCTGTCCCCTCGTCCGCACGCATCCCGCCGTGATCGCCCAGGCCGCCGCCACCAGCGCCGTACAGCTGGGCGGCCGCTTCCGGCTGGGCGTCGGCACCGGGGAGGCCCTCAACGAGCACATCCTGGGCACCCACTGGCCCGAGGCGTCGGTCCGCCTGGAGATGCTGGAGGAGGCGTTGCAGATCATCCGGCAGCTGCTCACCGGCGAGCGGACCAGCCACCGCGGCAAGCACTACACGGTCGAGAACGCCCGTCTCTACACGGTGCCCGACGACCCGGTGCCCATCGACGTCTCCGCCTTCGGTCCGCAGGCCGCCGAGGTCGCCGCGCGCATCGGCGACGGGCTGATCACCATGACGCCCGACGTCACCATGGTCGAGCGCTTCCGCCGCGGCGGGGGCGGCGCCAACCCGGTGTACGGCGGACTCAAGGTGTGCTGGGGCCCGGACCGGCGCGAGGCGCTGCGCACCGCGCACCGGTTGTGGGCCAACGAGCAGCTGCCCGGGGAGCTCCCGCAGATCCTGCCCACCCCCAGCCACTTCGAGCAGGCGTCGACGCTGGTCACCGAGGAGCGGATGGCGGACGCCGTGCCGTGCGGTGACGATCCGGACGACCATCTGCGGGCCCTGACGGCGTTCGCGGACGCCGGGTTCGACACCGTGTACGTCAACCAGATCGGCAAGGACCAGCAGGGCTTCTTCGACTTCTACCGGACCAAGATCCTGCCGGCCCTGCGCGGCTGACAGGCGCTCGAAGGCAGGCAAGACCGTGACCGGGTCGGCGGACACGAGGAAACTCGCCCTCGTCGTGATCGACATGATCAACACCTACGATCACGAGGACGCCGAGCTGCTCGAACCGTCCGCCCGGCGGGTCGTTCCGGTCCTGGTGGACCTCATCGGCAGGGCACGGGAGGCGGACGTACCCGTGATCTACGCGAACGACAACTTCGGGAGCTGGCGCTCCCACCACGGGGAACTCGTCGAGACCGCCCTGGCGGGATCGCACGCCGAGCTGATCGAACCGATCAAGCCCGACGACGACTCGCTGTTCGTGGTGAAGGCCCGTCACTCGATCTTCTACGAGACGCCGTTGTCCTACCTGCTGTGGAAACTGGGCGTGCGGCACGTGGTGCTGTGCGGTCAGGTGACCGAGCAGTGCGTGCTGTACTCGGCGCTGGACGCGCACATCCGGCATCTGGGGGTCACCGTGCCGGACGACGCCGTCGCATCCATCCATCCGCACCTGGCGGAAGCCGCCCTGGAAATGATGGAACGCAACATGGGCGCCCGGGTCGTGGCGGCGAAGGCGGTCGACTTCGGCCCGCCCTCCCGGTAGCGCGCGGCCGTTACGCGCGCCGCACGCGGGTACCCGGGGCGGCACCCGACCGACCCCGCGGACCTCGGAGGCCCGATCATGAGCCGGCGCGCCCCCGGAACACCTCCCGACTCCCTGGTGGCCGCGCTGCGCGCCGAGACCGACGCCGAGGTCCGCTTCGATCCCGGCAGCCGGGCCGCCTACGCCACCGACGCCTCCAACTACCGGCAGGTCCCGCTCGGTGTCGTCGTCCCCCGAAGTGTGGACGCGGGCGCCCGTGCCGTGGAGGTCTGTGCCCGGCACGGCGTCCCCGTGACGGCCCGGGGCGGCGGGACGAGCCTGGCCGGGCAGGCGACGAACACGGGCGTGGTGATCGACTGGAGCAAGTACTGCCACGCCGTGGCCCACGTCGACCCCGATGCCCGGACGTGTGTCGTCGAGCCCGGCGTCGTCCTCGACGAACTGGACCGGCGACTCGCCGCCCACCGGCTCCAGTTCGGGCCGAGGCCCTCGACGCACAGCCACTGCACCCTCGGCGGGATGATCGGCAACAACGCGTGCGGGGCGTCCGCGCAGGCGTACGGCAAGACCGTGGACAACGTCCGCCGGCTGGAGGTCCTCACCGCCGACGGGCTGCGCATGTGGGTGGGGCCCACCTCGCCCGACGAGCGGGCGCGGATCGCCGCCGCGGGCGGACGCCGGGCCGAGCTCTACGCCGGCCTCGACCGCCTCGTCACCACGTATCTGGGGGACATCCGGCGCGGCTTCCCGAAGCTGCCGCGCCGGGTCTCCGGCTACAACCTCGACGCGCTGCTCCCGGAGAACGGCTTCGACGTCGCCCGCGCCCTGGTCGGCAGCGAGGGCACCCTGGTCACCGTGCTGCGCGCCGAACTCGATCTGGTGCCGGTCCCGCCGTTCCAGTCGCTGCTGGTCCTCGGGTACGACGACATCTGCCGGGCCGCCGACGCCGTACCGCGGCTCCTGGAGCACTGCTCCCCCACCCAACTGGAGGCCCTGGACGGGCGGATGGCGCAGCTGATGCGTGAGGAACACGCTCATCTCGACTCCCTCGACACACTGCCGGAGGGCGACAGCTGGCTGCTGGTGCAGTTCGGCGGCGACAGCCGGGAGGACGTCGACGAGCAGGCGCACGCGCTGCTGGCGGCCGTCGGCCGGGGCGAGAAGGACCCCTCGGTCGCCTTCTCCGACGACCCCGCACGCGAGCAGCGGATGCTCAAGGCCCGCGAGGCCGGGCTCGGGGTGACCGCCCGCCCGCCGGACGACCGGGAGACCTGGGAGGGCTGGGAGGACTCGGCTGTGCCGCCCGAGCGGCTCGGCGACTATCTGCGCGACCTGAAACGGCTGTTCGCGGAGTTCGACTACGACCACCCGTCCCTGTACGGCCACTTCGGGCAGGGCTGTGTGCACACCCGGATCCCCTTCGGGCTGACCTCGGCCGCGGGCGTGGCGGACTTCCGCCGCTTCCTGGAGCGGGCCGCGGACCTCGTGGCGTCCTACGGCGGCTCGCTGTCCGGCGAGCACGGCGACGGTCAGGCCAGGGGCGAGCTGCTGACGCGGATGTTCGGCGAGCGGCTCGTGACCGCGTTCGGCGAGCTCAAGTCGCTGTTCGACCCGGGCGATCTGATGAACCCGGGCAAGGTCGTCGACCCGAACCCGGTCGACGGGCAGCTGCGGCTGGGCCCCGCCTGGCGCCCGGCCACGCCCGGCACCCACTTCGGCTACCCCGAGGACGACCACTCCTTCGGCCGGGCGGTGCTGCGGTGCGTCGGCATCGGCAACTGCCGCACCGAGCGGGGCGGCGTGATGTGCCCCTCCTACCGGGCCACCCGGGAGGAGGAGCACTCGACGCGCGGCCGGGCACGGCTGCTGTTCGAGATGCTCGACGGGCATCCCGAATCCCCGGTCACCGACGGCTGGCGCTCCACCGAGGTCCGTGACGCCCTCGACCTCTGCCTGGCCTGCAAGGGCTGCAAGTCGGACTGCCCGACGGGTGTCGACATGGCCACCTACAAGGCCGAGTTCCTCGCCCACCACTACGCCGGCCGGCCACGCCCCGCCGCGCACTACTCGATGGGCTGGCTGCCGCTGTGGGCCCAGCTGGCCGAGCGTGCCCCGCGCCTGGCGAACGGTCTGCTGAGCGCCCCCGGCCTCGGCCGGGCCGGACGGCGGCTCGCGGGAGTGGATCCGGCCCGGCAGGCGCCGGTCTTCGCGGAGCGGTCCTTCGCCCGCTGGTGGCGTGCCCTCGGCACCGAGCCGCCCGACCCGGCAGACCCGGCGACCGTGCTGCTGTGGCCGGACACGTTCGCCAACCACTTCCACCCCGCCGTGGCGATCTCCGCGGTACGGATCCTCACGGACGCCGGCTTCCGGATCGCCGTGCCCGAGGAGCCGGTCTGCTGCGGGCTGACCTGGATCTCCACCGGCCAGCCGGCCCTGGCCAAGCGGGTGTTGCGGCGTGGCCTGCGGGTCCTGCGGCCGTACCTCGACGCGGGCACCCCGGTCGTCGGCCTCGAACCGTCCTGCACCGCCGTGCTGCGCTCCGACGGCCCCGAACTGCTCCCCGACGACCAGGACGTACGACGGCTCGCCGAGCGGACGCGTACCTTCGCCGAGCAGCTCGTGCACCACGCGCCCGACGGCTGGCGCCCGCCCCGGCTGTCGCGCGGCGCGACCGTGCAGACGCACTGCCACCAGCACGCGGTCCTCGGCTTCGACGCCGACCGCGAGCTGATGCGCCGCGCCCGGCTGAACGCCGATGTCCTCGACGAGGGCTGCTGCGGACTCGCCGGGAACTTCGGCTTCGAGCGCGGGCACCACGAAGTGTCGATGGCGGTGGGCGAGTTGGGCGTGCTGCCCGCCGTGCGCGCCGCCCCGCCCGGTGACCTGGTGCTCGCCGACGGCTTCAGCTGCCGCACCCAGATCGAGCAGGGCGACACCGGCCGCCGCGCCCTGCACCTCGCCGAGGCACTGGCTCTCGGCCTCGACGGCGACCTGCCCGCCGACCGTCCCGAGCGGCTGGCCCGGCGCAGTGCCCCTCCCTCCCGCGGGGCCCGTTGGGCGACCACCGCGGGTGCCGCCGCGCTGACCGGCGCGGCGGCCCTGGGGGCGGTGGCCCGGCTGCGCCGTTCCTGACCCTCACGCGCCCGGCCGCCTCCTGGTGGCCGACGCGCGCGCGGAGGGGTCGTCGCCCGGTGCGACCACCGTCGTCAGCGCCATGCGGTCGCCGGGGCGGACGCGGGAGTAGAACCACTTGGCGTCCCCGGCGTCGAGGCCGATCCAGTCGCCGGAGATTCCGTACACACCGAGGGCCTGCTCCTTGGTGTAGGTGCCGATGTAGAGGCTGCGGTCCATCGGGTCGCGCAGTTCGACCACGTAGGGGACGTCCGCCTTGACGGCGTCCTTGGCGGACGCTTCGGCGGGCAGGGCCAGGGCGGTGTGCCTGGCGGTCACCGTCAGCGGGCCCGTGACCCCGATCCGGCCGTCGGGCAGCGAGACGATCGGCAGTTTCCGGCGGTCGACCGTGAGGAGGCGCTCGGCCGGGCGGAGCGTGCCGGTGACGGGCGAGGGGGTGGGGGAGGGCGAGGGCGGCACGGACTGCGCCGGGCCGCTCGGGGTCCCGTCGGACGCCGGGATCCGGGGCGCGGCCGGCCGGTCCGGGTGCCCGTCGAGGACGGGGGTCAGCGTGAGGCCCACCAGCACGAGGGCCGCGGTCCCCGTGCCGAGGAACGCGACGGTTCGGCGGCGCCTGCGGCGCGTCGCGCGGGCCCGGATCCCGGCGCCGTCGACGACCGGCTGGGTGGCCCGGCTTGCGGCCAACTCGCGCAGTGCGGCGGAGAGTTCATCGGACACGGCCGCTCCCCTCCCGTACCGCCCCGTCGGCCTCGTCCACCGCGAGGTGCTTCGCGAGGGCCGCCCGGCCCCGCGCCAGCCTGGCCTTGACGGTGCCGACGGGCGCACCCGTCTCGGAGGCTACCTGCTGCACACTCAGGTCGCACAAATGGTGCAGGACGATCGCCATCCGCTGTGCCTCCGGCAGTTCGCGCAGGGCGGCCACGAGCGCGGTGCGCTCGGGGTCCGGCCCCGGGGTGGACGTGGGCGGCGGCGTGCGCCGTACCAGTTCCAGCCAGCGTTTCGCGCGCCGCCAGCGGCTCACCGCCAGCCGCATGGCGACCGTGCGGATCCACGCCTCGGGCGCGCTGTCCGCGAGGAACTGCCGGCGCCGGTCCCAGGCCCGGACGAACGCCTCCTGCACGACGTCCTGGGCCTCGCCGTGGTCGCCGGTGAAGGCGTACAACTGGCCGGTCAGCCGCGGGAACGCGGCCGCGTAGAAGGCGTCGAACTCGTCCTCGGTCATGCCTCCCCCGCACTCCGTGTTCTCTCCGTGCAACCCGGCCACCTCCGCCGTGCGTACAGGTCCCGTAGGTCGCACCCGGCGCGGTGCAACCCACCGGGAAGACGGCTCAGCGGCGTTCCTGGCTCCCTTTCCCGGTCGGTGTCGGCTCGCCGGCCGCTCAACCTACCCGCACCACCGAGAAGTTGCTGCCGACCGAAGGACCACCCACGTGCCACCCACCCCCACCGAACTCCCCGCCGGCCACGACTTCGCCGCGTACGCCAGAGCCAACTGGCCCCGGCTGGTCGTGACCGCGCGGCTGCTCACCGACGACCCCGGTGCGGCCGATGAGCTGGTGCGGAGAACGCTGGCGCGGATGTGCGCGCGGTGGCGGCGCGTGCCGCGCGACGACGTGGACTTCCACGTCCGGCGCTGTCTGGTGCGGGAACACCTGCGGCCGCTGCGCGGACGGCGGGCCGCGCGGCGCCGGGCCGTTCTGGTGCTGCGCTTCTGGGAGGGGCTCGGGGACGCGGAGACCGCCCAGCTGCTGGGCCGCTCGGCGGGCGCGGTGCGGGCCGACGCCAGAGCCGGCCTCAAGGCGGCCGGCGCCGCCCCGGAGCGGCTGCGCGAGGTGTACGCCCGTGCCGTCGAGGACGTCGTGCCGTCCGAGGTGCCGCTGGCCGGCATGGAGGCGGAGGGCCGGATGCGGCGGCGCCGTCGTGCCACGGTGACCTGGGCCGCCGGTACGGCGGTGCTGGTGCCGGCCCTGCTGTTCGGCGCCGGGCGGCTCGGCAACAGCGATACGGGGGAGGGGAGTTCCGGGAGCGGCGCCCCTTCGGCGACCAGCCCGGTCCAGGTCGTGGCGCCGGGCGAGCGGGTGACCGCCGGGCCGGGGGTGCGGCTGTGGCTGACGGCCGACGGCGGGCACTGGTCGGTGCCGGTTGCCCTCCCGGGGGACAACGGCCGGCCGCCGCTCGACGAACCGGGCGTGGACGTGCGGATCGACACCGTGGACGGCGGGTACTTCCTGTCGGGCCTGTTCCGCGGGCTGGACGGCGAGCCGGGCCGCGTCGAGGTGCGGACCGGCGGCGGCAGGGCCACCGCGAAGGTCCTCGTCCTGGCCGGCAGTCCGGGCTGGGGCCTGTGGTACGCGAGCGCCCCCGTGCCCGAGCGGGACATGAAGGCCGTGCTGTCCACCGAGGGGGACGAGCGGATCGTCACCGTGTACGACACCGCGGGCGAGGTCGCCGCGCGGTCGGACCGTGAGTGGTGGCGCGCATGAACCCCTTCCGCACCCTCCGGCCGGGCAGGCCCGGGACGCCGGCCGCGCCCCGGCACCGCGAGCGCGCCCCCCTGCGGATCCGGCTGCGCCGCACCCGGGCCCGCCGGCTGCGCCAGCTCTGCTACGCCCTCCTCGCCCTGCTCGCGACGCTGTGCGCGACGGCCGTGGTGGCGTACCAGCTGACGACCATCCCGCGGCCGCACCCCGAGACCGTCACCCAGAGCACGGTGTTCCTCGACACCGACGGCGCCTACCTCGGCCGGCGCGGCCCGGTCGACCGGCAGGACGTCCCTCTCTCGGCGGTCCCCCGGCATGTGCAGGAGGCGGTGATCGCGGCGGAGAACCGTTCCTTCCGCACGGACAGCGGGATCTCGCCGCGGGCCATCGCGCGGGCCGCGCTCGCCACCCTGACCGGCGGGGAGCAGCAGGGCGGCTCCACCATCACCCAGCAGTACGTGAAGAACGCCCTGCTCAGCCCGGAGCGTTCGCTGTCCCGCAAGGCGCGCGAGGCGCTGATCGCGATCAAGCTGGACCGCACCCGCGGCAAGGACGAGATCCTCCAGGGCTATCTCAACACCGTGTACTTCGGCCGGGGCGCCGCCGGGATCCAGTCCGCCGCGCGCAACTACTTCGGCGTGGACGCCCGGCAGCTGACGGTCGCGCAGGGCGCCGCGCTCGCGTCCATCGTCAACATCCCGTCGTACTACGAGAAGGCGGGCTCCGATCCGAAGGTGACCGCGAAGCTGCGGGACCGCTGGGAGTGGGTGCTGGACGCGATGGCGGCGGGCGGGACCATCACTCCGCGGGAGCGGGCGGCGGCGCGCTTCCCGGCGTTCCGGTTCTATCCGCCGGGTGAGACCGAGGGGCAGCGGCAGTATCTGATCGACGTCGCCGCGAAGGAGGCCGCCGACCGGCTCGGCATCACCGAGGACCAGCTGGCGAGCGGCGGCTACAACGTGACGACCACCTTCGACCTGGCCCTCCAGGACAGCGCCACCCAGCTGGTCCAGGGCCATCCCGGCGGCAAGGGCGGCGTCCGGGTGCACACGGCCGTGGTGGGGATGGTGCCCGGCGACGGGGCGGTGCGGCTGCTGTACGGCGGCTCGGACTACGCGCGCCAGCCGTTCAACGACGCGGTCAGCGGGGCGGTGGAGGCGGGCACGGTCCTGGAGCCGTTCGCCGAGCTGCGGAGCGCGGGCGAGCCGCTGCGCCGGCTGCTGCGGACCCCCGCGCCGACCCCGCTGAACCTGACGTCGGCGTACGCGACGCTCGCGGCGGACGGCACGTACGCGGCGCCGTACACCGTCGCCCGTATCACCCGTGAGGGCCGCACCGTCTACCAGGCGCGGCCGGACGTGCGGCGGGTGCTGGACGAGAAGGAGGCGATGGTGGCGGGCGCGCGCACGGGGGCCGGTCCGGTCCCCGCCGAGGCCGTCGGAGCGGCGGCCGGGAAGGTGTTCGCGACCGGCGGGGCGGGCGGCGGCATCACCCGCCGTACCGTCTGGACCACCGCGTACGACCCCCGGCTCACCCTGACGGTCACCCTGTTCGCCGACCGGCCGGGCACCGGGAAGGGCACGAGGGCACCGGCCCAGCTGCCGAACGAGCCGTCACCGGTCGAGTTCGCGGAGGGGGTCGCCGCGGGGGTCTGGGGGGCTGCCCGGTAGCGCCCCGGCGAGGGCTACGGCCGTACGAAGCGGTACTTCAGGTGGGTCGCGAGGGGCGTGTCGACGACCCTGAGCGGCTCTAGGCGTCGTTGCTGCCCGGCGGTCGGGCCGTCGAAGAGCCTCAGCCCGGCGCCGAGGAGGGCGGGCACGACGTGCAGCTGCGACTCGTCGATGAGGCCCGCCGCGAGGTACTGGCCCTGTCACCGCCCAGGCGGGTGAATCCGGACGGGCTCCGGTGCGGCCGGACCGGCAGCGGGAAGGCCCTTGCGCGTAGCGGACCCGTGATGCAAGCGATGGGCAGGGAGCGTCCCGATGCCGAAGTTCCTCATTCAGGCGACCTACACGCCCGAGGGCACCCAAGGGCTGCTCAGAGAGGGTGCGAGCGGGCGCCGGGCCGCCGTCGACCAGGTTGTCAGCGGCCTCGGCGGCACGGTCGAGGCGATGTACTTCGCGTTCGGCCAGGACGACATCGTGCTCATCGTGGACTTCCCCGACCCGGTCTCCATGGCCGCCGTCAGCCTCACCGTCAAGGCCAGCGGCGCCCTCCACACCCGGGCCACCCCGCTGCTCACCCTGGAGCAGATCGACGAGGCGGCCCGCCGCCAGGTGGGCTTCCGCCCGCCCGGGGAGTGAATCGGCGGGTCGTGGAACTCCCCGCCGGGGGCGGACGTTGGCCGAGTGACACGCGAAGCGCGCACGGACGACCTGAACGACACGGGCTGAAGCCGAGGTGGCACGAATGGCTATGTGGGATCGGATCAAGGACCAGGCCAAGGGCTTGCAGCAGCAGGCCCAGGGCGCGCGGGGCGCCGGTGGCGGGCACGGGCGGCCCGGCGGGTCCGGCTCAGGGTCCAAGGCCCAGCTGGTCGGCGCGCTGAAGTCCCAGCTCACCTCGCTCAAGACGGAGTTGAAGAGCGGCGCCTACCGGGACGCCAGCATGGCCATGTGCGCCCTGGTCGCCGCCGCCGACGGGCAGGTCGACCCGGCCGAGCGCCAGCATGTGGAGTCGCTGATCCTGAACAACGACGTCCTGCAGAACTTCCCGTCGGAGCAGCTGCGCCAGCGCTTCAACAAGCATGTCGACCAGATGGCGTTCAACTTCCAGCAGGGCAAGGCCGAGGCCCTCCAGGAGATCGCCAAGGCCGCCAAGAAGCCGACGGAGGCCCGCGCGGTCGTGCAGACCGGCTTCGTGGTGGCGGGCGCCGACGGGTACATCGCGCCGGCCGAGGAGCAGGTGCTGCGCGAGGCGTGCTCGGTGCTCAACCTCTCCCCGCAGGAGTTCGGCCTCTGAAGCGAGGGCGATGACGGCACCGGCGGGACCCGCGTGGTCCCGCCGGATGCACACACCCTTCCCAGACGTGACGCAGGTCACGGGAAGGCGGTCCGGGGTGCCGGACAGCTCATTGAGGTGAGCACTCATATGCGAACCCGGGTACGGGCCGGGGAATCGAGCGCGTTCGCGGAGCTCTTCGACGCTTACGCCCGCGCGGTCTACAACCACGCCTTCCGGCTCACCGCCGACTGGTCGGTGGCCGAGGACGTGATGGCCGCGACATTCCTTGAGGCGTGGCGGCTGCGTGACCGGGTGGAGCCCGAAGGCGGCTCGCTGCGGCCCTGGTTGCTGGGCATCGCCACCAACACGGCCCGCAATCAGTACCGCAGCAACCGCCGCTACCGCGCCGCCGCCCAGGCCGCCGCGGCGGCCGAGTTGTCGGTGCCCGACCACGCGGACGAGGTGGCCGGCCGGATCGACGACCACCACCGGGTCGCGACGGCCCTCGGCGCCCTCGCCGGGCTGCGCGCACCCGAGCGCGAGGTCGTCACCCTCTGCCTGGTCGAGGGCCTGGACTACGAGGCCGCGGCGGTCGCGCTCGGGATCCCCGTCGGCACGGTGGCCTCCCGGCTGTCCCGGGCCCGCAAGAAGCTGCGCGCGCACGCCGAGGACCGGCCGGTGCGCGCCGCGGCCAGGACGTCGTACGAGAAAGTTCGCGGAAATCGGGAAGGCGGCCGTCCCGCCCGACAGACAAGAGGTGATCACACAAGCGTGATCCGGCCCGCGCAGGAAGGAAACCGATGAACGCGAACACGTCCCGGCAGCACCCGGCCGAACGGGATCAGAGCACTGCCGAGTTGCTCTCCCGGACGGCGCGCGACCTGCCGGCGGGCCGCCACGAGTTCCACAAGGAGCGTCTGATGGCCCAGATCAACGACATGCGGCGGGACGAGCGCACGGCGGCACCGGCCCCCGCGAGGACCTGGCGGTCGCGGCTGCCGCGTCCGGCGATAGCGCTGCCCGTGACGGCGGTCGGCGTGGCGGCGGCGGTCGTCGCCGGGGTGTGGCAGAGCGGTGGCACCGGGGGGGTCAGGGACGGCGGCGTCGCCACCGGTCCGGCGCTGACCACGCGGATCGGCGCCGCGAGCAGCGCGGGCGTACCGCAGCTGCTCGGCGAGATCTCGCTGGCGGCCGCCGATGTGTCCCACCCGGACGTCAAGCCGGGGCAGTACGTCTACGTCGAGTCCAAGTCCGCCGACACCTTCATCAAAACCGTCGGCGACGAGTCGAGCCTCGCCAGCCACGCGCTGCACACCCGTCAGGTGTGGAAGTCGCCGGACGGCACCAAGGGCTGGCTGATCGACCCCTCGGTCAACGACAGTCCCGAGGGCGAGACCCTGAGCCTGCCCGACGAGCTGGGCAACACCCCGAAGGCGACCCTCAACGGCCCCTCGTACGACTACCTCGCCAAGCTCACCACCGACCCCGACGCGCTGCTCGCCAAGATCTACGCGGAGACGAAGGGGATGGGCAACACCCCCGACCAGCAGGCGTTCACCACCATCGGCGACCTGCTCGGCGAGAGCTACCCCCCGGCGGAGCTGTACTCGGCGCTGTTCAAGGCGGCCGCGAAGATCCCTGGTGTCGTCGTGGTCGACGACGCGGTGGACGCCGCCGGCCGGCACGGCGTGGCGGTGGCCCGGCTCGACGAGACCAGCGGGGAGCGCGAGGAGTGGATCTTCGACCGGAAGAGCCATGTCTTCCTCGGCGAGCGCACGGTCCAGGTGCGTGAGAACACCGGCACGGACGCGCTGATCACGCCCGGCACGGTCACCTACACCAGCGCGGTCATGAAGCGGGCCATCGTCGACGAGATGAAGCAGGTTCCGTCCCAGTCCGGCTGACCGCCCGCCGCCCCCGTCTCCCCTCACCTGTGCGGCGGGGGCGGGGGCGGCATCGTCGTCAGACCGGGCGCCGGTTCGGGCCAGACCAGCAGCAGCGGACAGGGGGCGTGGTCGACGACGAAGCGGCTCGCCGGGCCGAGGCTGTGCGGGCCGAGGCGGGACCGGTCGCCGTCGCGGGCCAGCACGAGCAGGTCGGCGTCCTCGGTCGCGGCGACGACCTCGCGCTCGACGCGGCCGGTGCGCTCGACCCGGGTGCAGGGGCGCCCGAGCCGCTCGGCGGCGGCCCCGAGCAGCGTCTCGGCGGAGGCGGCGGCGAGGTGCTCGACACGGGTGCCGGGATCACGTTCCGGGTGCCCGCGGCCGAGCAGCCCGGCGAACGCGCCGTGCGCGGCGTCCGCGACATCGTGCCCGGTGACGTGCAGCAGGACGATCTCGGCGTAGTCGGGCGCGTGCGTACGCGCGGCGTCCACACAGGCGGGCCAGGTGCCCTCGACGATCCAGACGACCACGGCCATGGGATCAGCCTCCTCCGATCACGGCCAGTGAGGCCCACAGCGCCAAGACGGCGGCGCACAGGCTCGCGGGCACGGCGTACAGCCCGAGCCGGGTGAACTCGCCCAACTCCACCTCGGCGTCATGGGCGTGGACGATACGCCGCCACAGCAGGGTGGCCAGCGAACCGGCATAGGTGAGATTGGGCCCGATGTTCACCCCGAGCAGCACGGCGAGCACGGCACCGGCGCCGGAGTCCGCGGCCAGCGGCAGCAGCACGAGCACCGCCGGCAGGTTGTTGATGACATTGGCCAGTACGGCGGCCAGCGCGGCGATCCCGAACAGGGCCGCGATCCCGGTGCCGTCGGGGATCAGCTGCCCGAGGGCCGTGTCGAGCCCGTTGTCCACGACCGCGCGGACCACGACCCCGAGCGCCAGCACGAACGCCAGGAACGGCACCGAGGCCGAACGCACCAGCGCCTTCGGTGTCGTACGGCGGCGCAGCAGGGCCCGCACCGCGAGGACCACCGCTCCGGCCAGGGCGGCCCAGGCCGGGTCGATGCCGACGGCCGAGGTCAGCACGAACCCGGCGAGCGTGCCCGCCACGGTCAGCAGGGCGAACAGCGGCAGTTCGGGCGTCTCGCCGCCGGCCTGCTCCTGCGCCCCGGCGTCCAGTTCGGTGGCGAAGAAGCGCCGGAAGACGACGTACTCGACGGCGATGGCGGCCAGCCACGGCAGCGCCATCAGCGCGGCGAACCGGGTGAAGCTCAGCCCGCTGGCCGCGAACGCCAGCAGGTTGGTCAGATTGGAGACCGGCAGCAGCAGGGAGGCCGTGTTGGAGAGGTGGGTGCAGGCGTAGACGTGCGGTTTGGGGCGGGCGCCGAGCCGGGCCGCGGTGGCGAACACCACCGGGGTGAGCAGCACGACCGTGGCGTCCAGGCTCAGTACGGCCGTGATCGCCGAGGCGGCGACGAACACCTGCGCCAGCAGCCGGCGCGGCCGGCCCTTCGCCGTGCGCGCCATCCACGCCCCGCAGGCCTGGAACAGCCCCTCGTCGTCGCAGAGCTGGGCGAGGACCAGTACGGCGGCGAGGAAGCCGATCACCGGCCCGAGCCGTTCGGCCTCGTCCAGCGCGTCGCCGAGCGAGATCGCCCCGGTGGCCACGACCAGCACCGCGGCCGGCACGGCGACCACGGCCTCCGGCCAGTTGAAGGGCCGGACGACGGCGCAGACCAGCACGAGCACGAGCATGGCCACGGACAGGGTCTCCGCGAGCGGGGTGTTCAGGGTCGGGTCCTTCCGTGCGGCGGCGGTGAAGGCGCCGGTGCGTCCCGCGCCACGGTACCCGTGGAAAAGTCACTTATGTGCGGCCGCCCCGGCGCTACCCCAGCGCTTTCACCTCCGCGAGATACCCGGCCAAGGTGCGGCGGCAGAACGCGAGATGACCGGCGTCGTAACCGCGCGGGCCGCACTCGACGACGAGGACGAGGCCCAGATAGAGCCGGTACAGGGCCAGGCGGTACCGAAGGGCGGGACGGGTGAGGTCGAGCGTGCCGCCGGCCTCGGTGTAGCCGGCGACGAGGTCGCTGTCCGGGCCGGTGTCGCCGCCGAAGGCCAGCGAGACCAGTTCGGCGGCCGGGTCGCCCCAGAACGCCCGCTCGTGGTCGATGAGTCCGGTGATCCGCGGCCGCCGGTCCCCGCCCTCGGGCGTGCCGGCGTCGACGAAGATGTTGCCCGGCCACAGGTCGAAGTGGACCAGCCGGGGCTCGGTGACCTCGTCGAGCGCGTGGGCGCCCTCGGCCACCAGGGTCCGGATCTCGGCGGGCGGCACGTCCAGCGGGGAGCCCCAGCGCTCGGCGTCGTCCAGGAGCGCGTCGACCATGGCGGTGAAGGCGGTCCGCCAGTCGGGGGCGGACAGCGCGGACTCGGCGGCCGGGTAGCCGAACCTGCCGTCCGCCGGGGTCAGGGTGTGCAGTCGGGCGGCGACGGCACCCAGTTCGCGGCGCAGCGCCCGCTCGGCGGCCGGGGGCAGAAGGCCGGCCGCCTTGTCCCACGGAGTGCCCTCCAGGACGGCGACGGCGAGGAACTCCTCGCCGGCGTGCAGCAGTTCGGGCGTCGGCACACCGCCGTCCGCGTGCTCCGCGAGCCGCCGGTAGACCATGGCCTCCGTGCCGAGGATGCCGCGCTCGTAGCGCAGGACCGGGACCTCGGGCGGCGGGGCCAGCTTCACGACGGCGGCACGACCGTCGTCGAGCACCACGCGGTACGCCGTGTTGAACCACCCGTCGGTCAGCTCGGCCTCCAGCCGGCACCCGACCCCGGCGGAGCGCAGGAGCAGGGCGTCGAGGGCTTCGGGGGACAGGCGGCGCTTGGTCTGACTTTGCATGGAGGCACGCTTTCGGCGGCGGGTGCGGGTCGATCACGGGAGCGCTCCCACACAGTGCCGACCGGCGGCCGCGCGGGTCAAGGGCGGGGCGGGGTGCCGATCGTCCCGCGCTGCCGGAGGACCGTCGCGGCGGCCACGTCGCCCTCGACGCCGGCGGCGATCAGCGCGGCCGTCGCGGCCCTCGTGCCGTCGTCGGCCCAGATCCCGGCGTCGACCGCGCCCAGGAGGGCGAGCAGGTGGGCCTCGATGGCGACGCTGAGCGGGCCGGGCGGGACGGCGGTGTGGAACACGCCCCGGTCCTGGCCCTCGACGAGGATGCCGGCGACCGTCTCGCGCGCGGGGGCGAGGAGTTCGCCCACCCGGTCGTGGCCGAGGTCCTGGCGGGCGAGGCCGATCAGCGTGCGATAGGCCTCACCGACCGGCCAGAGGGTGAGGACGAAGCGGGCGAGGGCACTCGCCGGGTCACACCCCGGGTCGGGGGCGCTCGCGGCGGCCACCGCCTGCCGTATCGCCTCCACCGCGTCGTCGGCGAGGCCCTTCACCAGCGCCGCCCGGCCCGCGAAGTGCGTGTACAGCGTGCGCCGGGCGACCCCGGCGGCCTCGGCGATGTCACCGAGGCTGCTGTCGGGGTTGCGGCCCAGTTCCCGCAGGGCCGCCGCCAGGATGCGGGCGCGCGTGATCCGCGTCGTCCGGCGGGTGCGCGCCGGTGACGGGGGTGTCGGGCTGCTCACGTCGGCACTCCGGTGCGGAGGGGGTTGATGGGGGGCTGACCGCGATATTTGCACATCGCCGAGCAAGAAACTAGCCTGCTCACTAATGTGCAAATAACTCGCAGCCCTCCGGGAGTCCCCGTGCCCTTCCTTGCCAACACACCCGTCGAGAAGATGACCGGGCCGTACTCGCGGCGCTGGTGGGCACTGCTCGTGCTGTGCCTGAGCCTGCTGATCGTCGTGATGGCGAACACCTCACTGATCGTGGCCGCGCCCGACATGACCCGGGATCTGCACCTGAGCAGCAGCGACCTGCAGTGGGTCATCGACGGTTACACCGTCCCCTACGCCGCGCTGATGCTCGTCCTGGGCGCGATCGGCGACAAGTACAGCCGCCGTGGCGCCCTCGTCACCGGCCTGGTGATCTTCGCGGGCGGTTCGGTGATGGGCAGCCTGGTCGACGAGACCGGCCTGGTCATCACCGCCCGCGCGATCATGGGCGTCGGCGCCGCCGTCGTCATGCCGGCCACCCTGTCCCTGCTGGTCGCGATCTTCCCGCGCGAGGAGCGGGCCAAGGCCATCACGGGCTGGACCGCCACCTCGGGCCTCGCCATCGCGGTGGGCCCGCTGGTCGCCGGCTGGCTCCTGGAGGACCACGCCTGGGGCTCGACCTTCCTGATCAACGTCCCCATCGCGGTCGTCGCCGTCGTCGGCGCGCTGACGCTCGTCCCGCCGTCGAAGGCGCAGGGCATGGGCCGGATCGACTACGTCGGCGGTCTGCTGTCGATCGTCTCGGTCGGCTCACTGGTCTACGCGGCCATCGAGGGCCCGCACTTCGGCTGGGGCACCGGCCCGATCGCCGCGGCCGTCGTCGCCGGCGTCGGCCTGCTCGGCTTCGTCGCCTGGGAGCTGCGCCACCCGCACCCGATGCTGGACGTGCGCAAGTTCGCCCGGCGGCCGTTCAGCGGCTCGATGCTGGCGGTGCTGTTCTTCTTCTTCGGCACGTTCGGGGCGCTCTACTACGCCACCCAGTTCCTGCAGTTCGTCCTCGGCTACGGCGCCCTGGAGACCGGTGTACGGCTGCTGCCGCTGGCCGGTGCCGTCTTCGTCGGCGCCGCGGTGACCGGACGGCTGACGCCGAAGCTCGGTGTGAAGGCCATGGTCGGCACCGGCATGCTGATCGGCACCGTCGGCGTCTTCCTGCTCACGCAGGTCGACAAGGGCTCCGCGTACACCGACTTCCTGCCGTCGCTGCTGATGCTGGGCTTCGCGATCGGCCTGAGCGTGTCCCCGGCCACCGACACCATCATGGACTCCTTCCCCGAGTCCGAACTGGGCGTCGGCGGCGGCGCCAACGACACCTCGCTGGAGCTGGGCGGCGCCCTGGGCATCGCGATCCTCGGCTCGCTGCTCGGGACCGCCTACCGCGACAGGCTCACCGACCTGATCGGCGGTCAGCTCCCGCACAGCGCGCTGGAGACGGCCAAGGACTCGGTGGGCGGCGGACTCGCGGTGGCCGAGGAGGTCGCGAAGAACCCGGCGGGCGGTGCCCAGCAGGCCCAGGCCCTGGTCGACGCCGTCCACGAGTCCTTCGCCCACGGTGTGGCGCAGACCAGCCTGGTCGGCGGGATCATCATGGCCGCCGGGACGATGCTCGTCCTCGCGGTGCTGCCGGGCCGCCGGGAGAAGGGCGGGCACGTCCGGGCGGAGTCGGCGGACGCGCCGCAGGAGACGGACGCCCCGCGGAAGGCCCCCTCGGGCACCGCCTGAGCGGACGCCACCCCCGAAACGGGCCGTGCCTTGAGCGGCGCACGGCCCCGGACGGTGCCGGGAGGGGACGCCCGGCACCGTCCCTCTTCCGCTCAGCGGCTCAGTCGTCGGCCTCGGACACACCGGCCGGGAACTGGGGCGCGACCTCCTCGACCACGGCCCGTGCCCGCTCCAGCGGCACCCCGGCCGCGATGAGCGTGGCGACGGCGACCCGGTTGCCGTCGTCCTCCAGCACACCGGTGTTGACCGACTCCAGCAGGGCGACCGTCATCGCCTCCAGGCCCGCGCTCAGCGCCTCGGCCGGCAGGTAGGCGTGGAAGACGCCGTCCCGCTGGCCCCGCTCCAGAATCGCCGTGGCCCTCGCGCGGGCCGGTGCCAGCACCTCGGCGACGCGCTCCGCGCCCAGGTCGCGCCTGGCCAGCGCGAGCAGCAGCCGGTAGCGGTCGCCCACCGGCCAGATCGAGAACACGAAGCCGGCGAACGCCAGGTCGGCAGGGTGCGTCTCCACGAACCGCTCGCCGTCCGCCATCGCGCTGCGCAGCGACTCGGAGGCCTCCTCGGCGAGCGCCTCCAGCAGCGCCTCCCGCCCGGGGAAGTGCCCGAACAGGGTGCGCCGTACGACCCCGGCGGCCCGCGCCAGCTCCTCCAGCGTGACGTCCGGGTTCCGCCCCAGCTCCCGCCGGGCCGTGGCCAGGATGCGCGCCCGGTTGGCCCGCGCATTGCGACGCAGCGGCTCACGGGCGACGGCCTTGCTCACGGGAACCTCGATGGATCGGTGCGGATACGCGTACGCGGATTCTCGCACGGCGGCTCCGCACCCTCACGTGGTCGTCTCCTCCCCCGCAACGTACGGCTGGAGGGGCAGGGCCGTGGTGACCGTGAAGCCGCCCTCGGGGCGGGGCCCCGCCTGGAGTTCGCCGCCTACGGAGTGGGCGCGCTCGCGCATGCCCATGACGCCGAACCCGCGGCGGTCCCCGCTCGCGTACGCCGCCGCCGGGCCGGCGGGGCCGTCGTTGACGACCGTGATCAGCAGCCGGGAGCCGGAGTAGACGAGCCGTACGGACGCCGCCTCCGTGGTGGCGTGCTTGGTGACGTTGGTGAGTGCCTCCTGCACGATCCGGAACGCCGTCAGGTCCACGCCGGGGGACAGCGGCTGCGCCTCCCCGTCCGTGCTGACCGTGACGGCGACCCCGGCGGAGGCGCACGCCGAGACCAGCTCGGGCAGCCGGGCCAGGCCGGGCGACGGCTCCAGGGGCGCGGAGTCCGGGTCGCCGTTCTGCCGCAGCAGCCCCAGCGTGGCCTTCAGCTCGCGCAGCGCGGAGGAGGTGGTGCCGGTCAGGTCGGTGAGGATCTTCTGCGTCTGCCGCGGGTTGGTGAGCACCAGGTGGGCGGCCGTGCCGGCCTGGGCGTTGGCCAGCGCCATGTGGTGGGCGACGACGTCGTGCAGCTCGCGGGCGATGCGCATGCGCTCCTCGGTGACGCGCAGCCGCGCCTCCTCCTCGCGGGTGCGCTCGGCGTGCTCGGCGCGGGCCTGGACCGAGCGCACATAGGCCCGCCGCAGCTGGGTCATCTTGCCGGCGGCGACCGGGAGCAGCAGCCAGAAGAACGGGCCGATCGTCCTCAGCAGCAGCGAGACATGCTCCATGGAGTGCGAGAACGCGGCCGCGAGGATCAGCGCCACCATGGTGGCGAGGCCGCAGACCCGGGTGGACCTGCGGTCGGTGTGGGCGGACAGCCAGTACAGCGCCGCCATGATCGGCGCCAGCAGGAGGGGCGTGACCAGGTACCCGAGCGCCACCACCACGACCGTGCAGACGGCGGTCACGGCGACGGTCGCCCGTGGGTGCTCGCGGTGCTTGAGCAGGGCGAGGCAGGCCACTCCCAGCAGGACGGTGCTGGTCGCGTCCTGGTCCGGCGGGGCGGCGCCGGGGAGCGTGAGCATGGTGCCGAGGGACGCGCAGCCCATCAGCGCGGCGGCCAGGACTAGGTCGATGAGGAAGGGGCGGCGGTCCGCGAACCCCTCCAGGCGGTCCGCGTAGCGGCGCTCCTGGCTGGTGGTCATGGTGCTCTCCGGTCGCTGGGCTGGGTCCATGGTGACCGCCCGCGGGCGGGCACGGCCGAGGGGACCGCCCGTGTCCTTCGTCACGGGCGGCCCCCGCGGGACGGACGTCCTGATCAGGTGCGCGCCACTTCCAGACCGGTCGTGCCGGCCGGCTCCCGCTCCACCTCCGGCCGCCGGCTGAGCGCCTCGCCCTCCACGTCGACGCGGGGCAGGATCCGGTCCAGCCACTTCGGCAGCCACCAGGCCTTGTCGCCGAGCAGGGCGAGCACCGCGGGCACGATGGCCAGCCGGACGACGAAGGCGTCGAACAGGACGGCGGAGGCGAGTCCGAAGCCGATCATCTTGATCATGGAGTCGCTCTCCCCGATGAACCCGGCGAACACCGCGATCATGATCAGCGCGGCGGCCACGACGACGCGGGCGCTGTGCCGGAACCCGGAGACCACCGCCTGCCCCGGCCGCTCCCCGTGGACGTACGCCTCCCGCATCCGCGAGACGAGGAAGACCTCGTAGTCCATGGCGAGCCCGAAGACGATGCCCACCAGGAAGATCGGCATCAGGCTCATGATCGGCCCGGTCTGCTCCACGCCCAGCAGCTCGGCGCCGTGTCCCTGCTGGAAGACCACGACGACCGCGCCGAGGGAGGCGAGCACCGACAGCAGGAAGCCGAGGGCCGCCTTCAGCGGGACGAGCAGCGACCGGAAGACCACCAGCAGCAGCACCACGGCCAGCCCGACCACGATGATCAGATACGGGATCAGCGCGGCCTGCACCTTGTCGGCGATGTCGATGTTCATCGCGGTGGTGCCGGTGACCTCGAAGGTCGCCCCGGTCCCGGCCTCCACGCCCGGACGCTCGTCCCGGATGACGGTGACCAGGTCCTTGGTCTTCTCGTCGGTCGGCGCGGTGGACGGCACGACCGAGAAGACGGCGGTGTCACCGGCCTCGTTGAAGCGGGCCGGGGAGACGGACACGATCCCCTTCGTCCCGCCGATCCGGTCGGTGACCTTCGTGACGGCGCCCTTCGGGTCCGTGTCGCCCTTGGCGTCCACGACCACGGTCAGCGGCCCGTTGAAGCCCGGCCCGAAGGCCTCGGCGAGCGCGTCGTAGGCGCGGCGCTCGGTGGTGGACGTCGACTTGGCCTCGTCGCCGGGCATGCCCAGCTGGAGGTCCGTCGCCGGGAGGGCGAGCGCGCCGAGGCCGACGACCCCGAGGAGCAGCACGGGCAGCGGCCGGCGCAGCACGAACCGGGCCCAGCGCGTACCGCCGTTGTCGCCCGCCGTCTCCTCCACGCGGCCGCTCCTGCGGGCCTTCCTCGGCAGCACGGCGTTCGGCCAGAAGCCGAGGAAGGCGGGGACCAGCGTCAGCGCGATGAACACGGCGACGACGACCGCGCCGGCCGCGGCCAGGCCCATCTTGGTGAGCATCGGGATGCCGACCACGGAGAGCCCGGCCAGGGCGATGACGACGGTGAGCCCGGCGAAGACGACCGCGGAGCCGGCCGTGCCGACGGCCAACCCGGCCGCCTCCTGGGGCGTACGGCCCCGGCGGCGCTCCTCGCGGTACCGCGAGACGACGAACAGGGCGTAGTCGATGCCGACGGCGAGGCCCAGCATCATCGCGAGCGTGCCGGTCGTGGTGGACAGGCCGAGGGCGTCGGCCAGGGCGAGGATGGTGGCCATGCTGACGCCGACGCCGATGACGGCGGTCAGCAGCGGAAGCCCGGCGGCGGCGAGCGAGCCGAAGGTGACGAGCAGGACGACCGCGGCTATCGCGATGCCGATGACCTCGGCCGCCCCGCCCGCGCCGCCCCCGTCGTCCATCGCGCTGCCGCCGGCCTCGACGGTCAGCCCGGAGTCCCGGGCCTCGCCGAGCGTCCGCTCCAGGTGGCTCTTGCCGGCGTCGGTGAGGTCGTTGGCCGCCACCTTGTAGGTGACGGTCGTATAGGCCGTCGCGCCGTCCGCGCTGACCGCCTTCGCCTGGAAGGGATCGACGACGGACGCCACCTGCGTGCCGTCGCCCAGCTCGGACACGGCCTCCTCGACGGCCTTCCTGTTCTCGGCGGCGGTCACCTTCTGGCCGCCCGGCGCGACGAAGACGACCCGCGCGCTCGCCCCGTCGGCCGTCGCCCCCGGGAAGCGCTCCTCCATCAGGTCGAACGCCTTCTGGGACTCGATGCCCGGCATGGAGAACTCCTCGTCGGAGGCTCCCGGTGCCTTCAGTGCGCCCAAACCGACGGCGGCCAGCACGGCCGCCCAGACCAGGGCGACGTACCAGCGCCGCCGGAAGGCCAGACGGCCCACGCGATAAAGGAAAGTAGCCACGACAGGGGGTCTCCGCATCTGGGACTCGAACGTCTGCCCAGGTTCTCGGGGAGAGGGGTGCCGTGTCGTCGTGCGGCTGCCGACAATCGCCGGTACTGAGATTGCAGTACGGGGCGGGGGGCGGGTCAGCCGGGAGGACGAGCGGACAGGGCGTCGGAGCCCTTGCCGAGATACGGATCCCTTGCCGAGATACGGTGGACAACGAGCCCACACCTGCCAGAACTCATCGCCGGCGGGACACGGCCGACGGTGGATCGGATGGCGACCATGACCGCATCGACCGTTTCCGCGCACGAGGCACCGCCACTTCCGCACGAGGCCCGGGGCGCGTCCGCGAGGTCGGCCGGGGAGGCCGCCGAGGACGTCGTCGCCCGGCACAGCGTGCAACTCGACGTGTTCGGCGTGCACATCCAGTTGCCCCCTCCCGACCAGCTCGCCTTCCTCGGCGGCGTCGGTGTGCTGGCCGCCCTGGAGATCATCGAGTGGCCGGTCGCGCTGGTCCTCGGCGTCGGACACCAGCTCGCCCACAGCCGGCACGGCCGGATGCTGCGCGAGTTCGGTGAGGCGCTGGAGGAGGCCTGAGGCATCCGTGCGTGACTGATCCGGCGTCAGCCCGTCGCCGTGTCCGGCCGGGAGGCGGCCCGCGGGGTCGAGGGGTCGTCGAGGAACTCTCGGATCGCGAAGCCCGCCAGCGTGATCAGCGCGGTCCACACCACGACCGCCGTGGTCGGGTAGGTCCAGGTGAACAGGACGATCGCCGCGATCAGCAGGATGGCAGCGCCGATCCAGCGCTTGTAGCGATGGACGAACGGCCCGACCGGGCCGGTACGGAACCCCGCCGAGGTGGCCACGTCACGCAGGGCGCCGATGCTCCTGCGGCAGCCCGTGCGGGTGAGCACGGCGACCCGGGACGGGCCGGAGAGGAAGGCGGCGAGGGCGACGAAGAGGGCGGTGGCGCCGAGCGCGCGCACACCGGCCCGCAGGAACTTGACCAGCGCGTCGTACACCGAGCCGGCGGCCGCCTGGGACGTCCCGCGCGGCAGGTGGTCGAGGTAGACGTCCCGGGCGACGGTGAGGCCGATACCGAGGACCAGCATGGCGACGAAGACCGCCACGGCCACCCCGACGACCGCGTGCCGGCGGTTGAACGCCACGTACACGCCGGCGCCCGCGACCAGCAGCGCGATGACCGGCAGCCAGCCGCCGAGGATCTCCAGCACCCGCACATAGGTCCTGATCTTGCCGACGTCCTCCGAGGCGAACACCACGAACTCGGTGTGGACCTCCGGGATCTTCGACGCCGGCGAGAAGCCCGCCGCGACCAGCCGGTCCTTGACCTGTTCGACGATCGGCCCGACGTCGATGACGACCTTGTCGTCCTTCAGCTGGACCGCGCCCTCGCCCTCGCCCGTCAGTGCCTCGTCCAGCGTCGCGTGCACCCGGCGGTTGGCGTCCACCCAGACCTTGTCGAAGGCGCTGCTGGAGACCACCCGCTGCACCGTGCCGCTGACCAGCTGCTTGAGACCGCTCTCGATCGGACCGTCCAGGTTCTTCAGCAGCTCGGCCGCCCGCGGCGGCACACCCTGCTGCTCCGCCGCGTCCGTCAGCTGATCGACCAGCGCGTCCACGTCGATGCGCTCCAGCACCACGTCGGTGACCCGGTTGGTGACGGCCTTCTGCACATCGGGATCGCTCGCCAGCGGCCCGACCGTGGCGACGTAGCGGTCCGTGTCCTGCACGATGCTGTTCGCCCACACCGCGACGACCGAGAGCAGCGAGAGCAGCGCGGCGAGCAGGATCAGCAGGAACGAGCCGAGCGAGCGGAACGGATGGTGCGCCGGAGGTTTGGTCTCCAGGGCACTCACCCGGCGGCGCAGTTCGTCCAGCTCGACGCGCTCCCGTGGCGAGAGCTCGGCGTCTCCGGCGTCACTCATGGCCACCAGCAGATGCGGGCGGGGCGGGGGGCGCGACCGGGGGAGGACCAAGCGGGTGACCGGCGCACCGACGTGCGAAGGACGGGGCCCGGTGATGCAATTGGGCTCAGGGGCGCACTGGGGGCAGCAGTCGTCAGCACCAGGGGTGACACCGTGAGCGACGAAGTGGAAGAAGTCGGCCCGATCGACTACCTGGTCGTCGAGTTCCCCGGCAACCGGATGACGGGCGAGGGGTTCCCTCTCCTGGTCGACCTCGTGGACCGCGGCATCATCCGGATCATGGACCTGGTGTTCGTCAGGAAGGACGCCGACGGCACCGTCTCCGGCATGGAGATCGCCGACCTCACCGGCGACGGCGAACTCGACCTGACCGTCTTCGAGGGGGCCTCGTCCGGGCTCCTCGGCCAGGACGACATCGAGGAGGCGGCCGGCGCGCTGGAGCCGGGCAGTTCCGCCGGGATCCTGGTCTACGAGAACCGGTGGGCCGCGCCCTTCGCCGCCGCCCTGCGCCGTGGCGGCGGCAGGCTGGTCGCCTCCGGGCGGATCCCGGTGCCCGTGCTCGCCGCCGCGCTGGACGCGACCGAGTCCGAGGGACAGAGCTGACGGACAGAGCGGACGGACAGAAGGGATCAGTCATGCCAGGTCTTCTCCGCGGGGTCGCGCGCACCGCTGTCGTCGCCGGGACGGCGACGGCCGTGTCGAACCGTGTCTCCCGCCGTCAGCAGGGCCGATGGGCGGCCCAGGCAGAGCAGCAGCAGTACCCGTACGCGGCCCAGGAGCCGCAGCCGGCACAACCGGCGTCCTACGCCGAACCGGCGGCCCCCACCCCCACGATGACCGACAAGATCGAACAGCTGAAGCAGCTCGGCGACCTCAGGTCCGAGGGTGTGCTCACCGACGCCGAGTTCGAGGAGCAGAAGCGCAGGATCCTGGAGGCCTGACCGGACGTCACGGCGCGGTCCGTGCCACCGACGGTTCCGACGGCGGGGCCGTCGTCGCGGCAGGCGGGACGGTCGGGACCGCTGTGGCGGTCGGGGTGCGGGAGGCCTCGGGCCGGGGATTCCTGGTGGGTTCCGAGGTCGCGGCCCCGGGCCGGTCCGTCGGCGTCGGCGTCGGTGTCTGGGACGTCGTACGGGTCGGGGCCTCCGACGGTACCGGCGACGGGGAGACCGGCGCGGGCGTGCGGTCGGTCGCGGGCGGCGGCGCCAGCGGGGGCGTCGGACGCGTCGGTGTGTCCGAGGGGCCGAGGTTGAACTGCAGTACGGCCAGCAGCGCCACCGCGCAGGTCACGCCCGCCCCGGCCGCCGTACGCACCAGGCGTCGGCGGGACGCGCGGCGGCGGAGCGTGTCGTAGTGGCCGGGGGGCGGGGCAAGGTGGTCCGCGGGTGGGCGGAGGATGACCGCGAGGGGGTCGTCGGGGGCGAGTTCCGGGCCGTCCGGGTCCTCGTCGTCAAAGCGTGTGGTCAAGGCTTCTCCTCAGGTGGACGCGGAGCAGTTCGCGGGCCGCGTGCAGGTCGGCCTTGACGGTTCCTTCCTTGCGTCCGGTCAGCACGGACACCTCCCGGATCGGCATGTCAGCGTAGTAGTGGAGGAGGATCGGGGTCCGGAGGCGTTCGGGGAGGGACTGGACCAGCAGGCGGACCGACGGATCGGCCTGTTCCGTGTGCGCGTTGACCGCGGCCTCCGACTTCGCCCGGCGCATCGCCCGGCGCTCGCGCTCCAGCTTGCGCCAGTGGTCCCGGACCAGGTTCGCGGCGGTGACGTAGAGGAAGCCGCGCGGTTCCTCCACGCGGCTCCAGCGGGCCCACAGCCGGGTGAAGGCCTCCGAGGCGATCTCGTGGGCCGTCTCGTCGTCGTCGACGAGCCGGCGGCACCAGCCGGCCAGCCGCGGGTACAGGACGGCGAACAGCTCGGACGCTGCCTTGTCTCGGGACCGTTTCAACGCTCTCCATGGTCGAGGACGACCGTCTTGGGACCTGCCACTCGGGGGAGAGGATGCCGGGCCGTCGGCTCGCGTTCCCCCTGCCGGCCCGGGATCCGTCTCGTGCGTCACGGGCTCGTGGCGCTCAGCTTCGCGAACACGATCACGTTGTCGCGGTACTCGTCACCCGAGCGCGGCCCCCCGCACGTGATCAGCCGCAGCTCCGGGCCGCTCACGTCCCCGTAGACCTCCCGCGCCGGGAACTCGGCCTTGGCCACCGTCCGTACGGCACCGACCGCGAACTCCGCCGACGTGCCGTCCTGCCGGCGCGCCACGATCCGGTCGCCCTCGCGCAGCTCCTTGAGACGGCGGAAGACCCCGTCCCCGTAGCCGCCCACGGTGACGTGACCGAGGATCACCGACGGGCCGACCTGACCCGGCGTCGGCGAGTTCCGGTACCAGCCGGCCCGGTCGTCCGCCGCGATCGGCGGCACCTCCACGGTGCCGTCCGCCGCCAGACCGAGCCGCATGACGGGCGTGTCGACGTCGATCGCCGGGATCAGCAGCCGGACCGGAGCCGAACGGCCCAGGGCACGCGCCGAGTTCGCGGACTGCGACGTGGACGAGTTCTGCCGTGCCCGGTCCCCGTCGCTTCTGCGCCGCGCGCCCGCGGTCCGCTCGTCCGCCCGGCCACCGCACCCCACCAGCAGGGGCGCCATGGCCGCCGCGCCGAACGCGCGCCTGGAGAGCGCCGTCATGCCCCGTTCGCCCGCCGACGCCGCACGACGAACGTCGTAGCGCCCCCGGCGAGAAGGAGCGCGGCGGCGCCGCCGCCGATCAGACCGCCCCGGCCGGTACCGCTGTCCGAGGCCGGCGTCACGCCGGTGTCGGGCGCTCCGGACGGTACGACGGAGACCTGGCCGCGCTCGGACGGCGGCCGGGTCGGCTCGGCCGAAGGCACCCGAGTCGGCTCGGACGGTGCCGTCGTGGGGGTGGCGGAGGCGGGCGGCTCGGTCGGCGCGGGAGTGGCCGTCTCCGCGGGGACCTCGGTCGCGCTGGGCACCGGGCTCGGCGTGGCCGAGTCGGCGAGGGCGGGCGTGGCGCTCGCCAGCAGGGCGGTGCAGGTCAGGGCCAGGGCGCTGAGGATGGTTCGGCGCATGGACTCGCTCTCTTTCGTCGGTCCGCCGGTACTGCCGTACGCGGCGGGCTGGGTGACGGTCGAGCGGAGAGACGAGGCAGGGGTGGGGCGGGTTGTAAAGAGATGGCAAAGTCGCTCGGGGGGCGAGCGGCCCGCCGCCATGCGCCGCCCGTGGCCCGGTGAACCGGTTGCCCGTCGCATCCGTACGATGAGGGCGTGACAGCCCGCTCACAGCACTCCCGTGCGCCGCGGCTCCCGATCCCGGGACCGTGGCGCCTGCTTCTGCTGCTCGGGCTGTTCGCCGGACTGTTCGGGATGCACGCGCTCGCGTCGGGTGACGTGGTCATGGGCGCGTCCCACCACTCCCACGCGCGTGCGATGAACGCCGCCCATACGCCGGACCCGGCCGACGAGTCCGTCTGCCACGGCGGCGACACGGGCGGCGGGCACGCCCAGCACGCCGACCCGACCTGCGCCTCCGGAGCCGTCGGTTCCGGTCCCGTGCTCCCGGCCCTGCTGCCCGACCCGGCCGGGACCGGCATCACCGGCGCCCTCGCCCCCCGTTCCCCGGCCACGGCGCCGGACGGCGGGCGGGCCCCTCCCTCACTCGCCGAACTGCAGATCCTGCGGACCTAGGACAAGGCCGAGCCGTTCCCCCCGTCGCCGGGGCGTACGGCGCTCAGCCATGCCCGTGCCACGCCCCTTCGAGGGCGCGGCAGTTCACGTACACCGCAGGAGTTCTCCGCATGACCAGTTCACGTACCCTCGTCCGCCGCGCCGCCCTGGCCGCGACGGCCGTGACCGCCGCCCTCGTCCTTGCCGCGTGCGGCGGCGACGGCGGCACCGACGCCGCCGCCGACACCCCCGCCTCGTCCGCCGCGAGCGACGCCGGCGCCCACAACGACCAGGACGTCTCCTTCGCGCAGGGCATGATCCCGCACCACCGGCAGGCGGTGCAGATGGCGGAGATGGCCGCCGGACGGGCCTCCTCCGCCGAGGTGAAGGACCTCGCCGCGCGGATCCAGAAGGCCCAGGACCCGGAGATCCGGACCATGTCGGGGTGGCTGGAGGCCTGGGGTGAGGACGTCCCGTCGTCCGCCCCCGGCATGGACCACGGCGGGGGTCACTCCGCCGGCTCCGGGATGGCCGGGATGATGGACGACAAGGACATGGACGAGCTGTCGAAGGCGTCCGGCAAGGCCTTCGACACCCTGTTCCTCACCCTGATGGTCGAACACCACGAGGGCGCCGTCGAGATGGCCGGCACCGAGAAGGCGAAGGGGCGGTACGGCCCGGCGACGAAGCTCGCCGACGCCGTCGTCACCGCCCAGACCGCCGAGATCGAGGAGATGAACAAGCTGCTCGGCAAGACCGGCGGCTGACGCTGAGGCGGGTGGCGGCCCGCGCCCGGGGCCGCCACCCGCTTCTCACCTCAGCCTCAGCCCCAACCCTCGCCGGTACGACCGCCGGGGGTGCGGCCGCCGCCCAGGAGCCACCGGACAGCGCCACCGCCATCGCCGACACGACCGCCCCGACCCGCAGGTCCGCCATGTTCCCGCTCCTCCCGTTCGCCGGACCCGTCCATGGTCGAGGGGCGGTGGGGCGCCGCGCGTCGGCCGATCGTCGCCGGCGGTGCGTCTTTGGTCGCCTGTGCGGCCTACGGAGGTTTCGTACGGCGGTGCCGCGGAGGATCGTTGGGTCCATGGCAGAGGGGCGATTCGACGTGTGGGCGTCCGCGGCCGCCTACGAGCGCTACATGGGCCGCTGGAGCCGGGTCGTCGCCCGCGAGTTCCTGACCCGGCTCGACCGCCCGCGCGGGCTGCGCTGGCTGGACGTGGGGTGCGGCACGGGGGTGCTGTCGGCGCTGGTCGCGTCGCGGTGCCACCCCCGCGAGGTGGTGGGGTGCGACCGCTCCGAGGGCTTCGTCGGCGCGGCGGCCCGTGCCACGGCCACGGCCTCGGGTGCGCCGCGCTTCGTCGTCGCGGACGCCCTGGCCCTGCCCGTCCGCGACGGCGTGTTCGACGTGGCGGTCAGCGGCCTGACGCTGAACTTCGTGCCCGAACCGGCGCTCGCGGTGCGGGAGTTGGCGCGAGCCGTGCGTCCCGGCGGGCTCGTCGCGGCGTACGTCTGGGAGTACGGCACCGGCATGGGCCTGCTGCACCACTTCTGGACCGCCGCCGCCGACACCGACCCGGCCGCCGCCGCGCTGGACGAGGGCCGCCGCTTCCCGGACTGCCGCCCGGAACCCCTCCACAGGCTGTGGACCGACGCGGGACTCACCGACGTCTCGACGGCCCCGATCGAAGTGCCGACGGTCTTCGCGGACTTCGCCGACCTGTGGGAGCCCTTCCTCGCCGGCCAGGGCCCCGCGCCGGGCTACGTCGCCTCCCTCGCCCCGGCCGCCCGCGACCGCCTGCGGACGGCCCTGCGCGCGGCGGTCCCCACCGCGCCGGACGGTTCCGTCCCGCTGACGGCACTGGCCTGGGCGGTGCGAGGGGTACGGCCGTGAGGGCAGCGGACCCCGCGGGCGGGAATCACCGTGCCGGGCGCGCGGGTTGAGCCGTCGAGACCGTCGAAGAGGAGTACGTCATGTCCCACGCACCGGCCGAACCCCCCGCCCGCGTCCACGAGCTCCGCCTGGTGGTCACGGCGCCCGACTACGACGAGGCGCTGCGCTTCTACCGGGACGTGCTCGGCCTCCCGGAACGCGCCGCGTTCTCCTCCCCCGACGGCCGGGTCACCATCCTGGAGGCCGGGCGGGCCACTCTGGAGCTGACCGATCCGAACCACGCGGAGTTCATCGACGAGGTGGAGGTCGGCCGGCGGGTGGCGGGGCACATCAGGGTCGCCTTCCAGGTGGACGACTCCACGGCCACCACGGCACGGCTCGCGCAGGCCGGGGCCGAGGTCCTGGCGGAGCCCACCCGCACGCCCTGGAACTCCCTCAACGCCCGCCTCGAAGCCCCCGGCGCCCTCCAGCTGACGCTGTTCACGGAGCTGGGGGAGGAAACCGCGTAGACGCGCGTAGACCCCCGTCAGCGTGGGGCCCGCCGGAACCGCTCGTTCCTACGGGAGCTTATTCGCCCGTTTCGGTGATAATTGGGGCATGAGTACGACAGCGCTTGAACTAGCGGCCACGTCGAGCGAAGTACTCAACGTGATCGCCGCCTTCGTGGGTGGAATGGTCATCGCCGGCGGTCTGATCTGGGCGGTGCAGTTCGGCATGCGGGTCCGGGACCGGGAACTGCCACGGCCCCACGCCGACGAGCATCCGCACCTGCCCGACACCGGCCCGGTCCATGAGGAACGGGAAGTGCGGGAGCCGGACGAGGTCCCGCACTCGACAGGGCGCGAGCGCCTCCTGCCGCACGAGCTGCACCACGCGGGCAGCAGGCGCAGCGAGGACCAGCACCGCAAACGCTGGCTGCCCGGCAAGAGCGGCTCCTTCGGCGGGGGCGGCATCGGGCACGCCTGAGCGGCGGTGGCCGGCCCCGCCGGAAATACGGGCGACGGGGCCGGCCACCGGATGCCACCCTGTCCGGGCGGACCGAGGGTGTCCGTCTCCGGACGGAACGCGCGGAACGGGCGGACCGGTGGGCGGCTGGGGGGCCGATTGAGCAGACGCCGTTACGTCGCCAGGGGCGTGCCCGGTGGCTACCGCATCTGGGACAACCACGGCCGACGCTTCTGGGGCGAGCTCTACGAGCTGTGCCCCGACGACCTGCTGACCGAGCTGAACGGCCGCAAGGACCCGGGCCGGATCAGCGAGCTGCTGAGGCGTTACCGCGCCCTGAAGCGCTAGCCGGGTCCGGTGCCATGGCCAGTGCGAGGATCACGAAGAAGTCGATCCCCACCATGACCACCGACCAGACCGGCGTGTACGGCAGGAACAGGAAGTGGGCGACCATGCTCAGGGACGCCAGGAAGATGCCCGTGATCCTGGCCCACCAGGCGCCCTGGAGGACGCCGTAGCCGACGCCGACGGCGACCACGCCGATGGCGAGCAGGATCCAGCCCCACGCCGTGAGGTTGGCCTCGAAGACGTAGTGGCCGACGCTGGCGTAGACGTCGTCCTCGGCGATGGCGGAGATGCCCTGGAAGATGGCCAGCAGCCCGTTCACCAGGAGGAGCACCCCGGCGAAGAGGAGGGCCCCCGGCCCCCAGTCGGAGGTGGTCTCGGAGGTGGTCTCCGCCTCGCGGGAGGTCCACGCGGACCGGGAGATGCCGGGTGTTCCGGACGCCGGTGACCCAGGAGGGCTGTGGGCGGCATCGCTCGCATGCGGCTGAGGCTGCGACTGCTGCTGACTCATGGCTGCCGTACCCCACTTCTCGCGCGTGGCGCGATCGGGTTATGCGGTCGGTACGACGATGGGGCGGCCCGGGGACGCCCACCACGGGGAGCGGGCCGATCGGGTGACGCCCGGAATGCGGTCGCGGGCGGCGCGAACTTCACTGGGGAGACCGGATCCCACCCTTTGGAGTCCCCATGCCCGGTCCCCGCACCCGGTGGACGACCACCACCGCCCTCCTGACCACCGCCGCCCTGACCGTCACCGCCCTCACCTCCTGCTCGGACGACGACACCCCTTCCTCGGTGGCCAGCAAGGCGGCGTCGGCCTACGCATCGGCCACGGCGGAGGCGGGCCGCCAGCTGGACGAGATCAAGGGCGGCATCGACGTCAAGGACGACGTGAAGCTGGGCGACCCCACGACCGACTCCGACGGCCGTGCGACGGTCGAGGTCACGGCGGACAACGAGAGCGACGCGACCAGGTCCTTCGCCGTCCAGGTCAACTTCCAGGACGAGAACGGCAACCTCCTCGACGCCACGGTGGTGACGGTGTCGGACGTGGCGGCGGACAAGTCGGGCAGGGCCACCGCACGCAGCACCCGCGACCTCAGCGGGGACGTGCGGGCGGAGGTGGCGCGGGCCGTGCGCTACTGACGACCGCGCGCGAGCCCGGCGGTCCGCGCCCTGGCACGATGGCGGCATGGAACGTGTGCTGGGAATCGGTGGGTACTTCCTGCGGGCCGCCGACCCGGCGGGCCTGAGCGCCTGGTACCGCGACTGCCTGGGCCTGGACGCCGACGAGAACGGCCTGTGGCGGCAGGAGAGCGGACCCACGGCGTTCGCGACGTTCGAGTCCGGGACCGACTACTTCGGCTCCCGCGCCCAGCGGACCATGCTCAACTTCCGGGTCCGCGACCTGGACGCGATGCTCGCGCAACTGCGGGCCAGGGGCGCCGACGTGGCCGAGGAGACGCAGGACATGGCGGGCGTCGGGCGGTTCGGCTGGGTCACCGACCCCGAGGGCAACCGGATCGAGCTGTGGCAGCCCGCCTGACCGCCACCCCGCCGGCGATTGTTCCGGCCGCTCCGGCGGCCGGCACCCGCGTTCGGCCGCACGGACCGCCCCCTCCGGCCGCGGGCGAACCGCAGGTCACCCTGAATCCGTGAGACGCGCCCGGCCTACGCCAGCCAGGCCGTCGTGTCCGGGCCGAGCAGCCCGCCCTCGAGCGGCGCGCTCGTGATCAGCACCTCGCCCGGCGGCAACTCCACGGCCGTACCGGACAGGTTGGCCACGCAGCGCCAGCCGTCGTGCCGCGCGAAGTCCAGCACCCCGGCCGCGGCGCCGGGCGCCCACTCCAGCTCCTCGCCGTGGAGCAGCTTGCGGCGCAGGCGCAGGGCGCGGCGGTAGAGCTCCAGGGTCGAACCCTCCACCCCGTCCTGCGCCTCGACGGCGTACGCCCCGAAGCCCGACGGCTGCGGCAGCCAGGAACCGCCCGCGCCGAAGCCGTACGACGGCCCGGTCGTCGTCCACGGCAGCGGCACCCGGCAGCCGTCGCGGCCCTTGCGCACCCGTCCCGTCTGCTCCCAGATCGGGTCCTGGAGCACCTCGGCGGGCAAGTCGGCGACCTCGGGCAGGCCGAGTTCCTCGCCCTGGTAGACGTACGACGAACCGGGCAGCGCCAGCATCAGGAGGGTCGCGGCGCGGGCGCGGCGCAGGCCCGCCGGCTCGTCGACGGCCGGGGCGTGGCCGCCGGACAGCAGCCAGGCGTTGTCGTCGGTGCCGGGCGGGAGCATCAGGCGGGAGGTGTGGCGTACCACGTCGTGGTTGGACAGCACCCAGGTGGCGGAGGCTCCTGCCGCGCGGGCCGTGGCGAGGGAGTCGGTGATGACCTGCCTCAGCTCCCCCGCGTCCCAACCCGCCTGGAGATACTCGAAGTTGAACGCCTGGCCGAGTTCGTCCGGGCGGGCGTACAGGGCGCGGCGGGCGCTCGGGTTCACCCAGGCCTCGGCGACGGCCATGCGGGGCGGGCGGTAGGCGTCGAAGATCTTGCGCCAGTCGCGGTAGATCTCGTGGACCTCGTCGCGGTCGTAGAAGGGGTGGGTGCCCGGCGGGAAGGCGGTGAGCGCGTCCTCGTGGCTCAGGTCGGGGGCGCCCAAGTCGCGCAGCGGCTCGCCGAGGTCCTTGGCGAGCGCGTGGGCCACGTCGACGCGGAAGCCGTCGACGCCGCGGTCGGACCAGAACCTCAGAGTGGTGCGGAAGTCGGCGCGGACCTCGTCGTTCGCCCAGTTCAGGTCGGGCTGCTGCGGGGTGAACAGGTGCAGGTACCACTGCCCGTCGGGGACCCGGCGCCAGGCGCTGCCGCCGAACACGGACTGCCAGTCGCTGGGCGGGAGTTCGCCGTGCGGGCCGCGGCCGTCGCGGAAGACGTAGCGGTCGCGGGCGGCGGAGCCGGGGCCGGAGCGCAGCGCCTCCTGGAACCAGACGTGCTGGTGGGAGGTGTGGTTGGGGACCAGGTCGACGATCACCTTCAGGCCGAGGCGGTGGGCCTCGGCGACCATGGCGTCGAAGTCGTCGAGGGTGCCCAGGCGCGGGTCGACGTCGCGGTAGTCGGCGACGTCGTAGCCGCCGTCGGCCAGTTCGGAGGGGTAGAAGGGGCTGAGCCAGAGGGCGTCCACGCCGAGGCCGGCGAGGTGGTGCAGGCGCTGGGCGACGCCCTTGAGGTCGCCGAGCCCGTCACCGTCGGCGTCGGCGAAACTGCGGGGGTAGACCTGGTAGATGACGGCCTGGCGCCACCAGTCGGGGTTGCTGGACGAGAGGTCGGGCGTGGTGGTGCGGACGGTCACGCGATCTCCTCGTGAGTGCGAACGGGCGACAGTGAGAACTCTGTCCACTTGGCCGGAAAAGCGAACACCGCGAAGAGCGGAGCGGATCGTTCCCCGCGTGACGAAATTGTGATTGCCTTTTGAACTTCCCTTGCGTTTACGCAGGTTGACAGCGTTTCCCCGGTCCCCCGACGATGTGCTCACTCTGTGGCGCATGCGACCAATGAGCCCAGTGTTTCTGCTTCGACCACTCACCCCACGATGGGATACGCATGTCCATAGCGAGACGTGTCATCGCACGGCGCCTGCTGGGGGCGGGCGCCGCGTCGCTCGCCCTCTGCGCGGCCACCGTCGCCTCCGCCTCCGGCGCCTGGGCCAACGGCACGCCCGGCGGCGACGGCTGGAAGTCCGGCGGCGCCTACCAGCCCGGTACCGGCGCCGGCACGGAGACCGCCACCGACCGCTGCCAGTTCTCGCTGGACGGCACGAACTTCTACGACTCGGTCAAGGTCGACGACCAGAACCTGAAGGTCACCGACGACGGCAAGGTCCATGTCACGGTCCGCGCCGCCGCCGACGCCACGACCTGCACCGCCTCGCTCGCCTCCTACCTCGCCCACGGGGCGACCTTCGCGACCTCCGGCGAGCAGGTCTTCGTCGACTTCGACACGGTCACGGTGAAGCCGGGCGCGACCGACACCCTCGACATCGCCGTCCCCGACGCGGGCTGCTTCGCGCAGATCGACCTGTACCGCGGTGCCGTGAAGTTCGACGGCAAGCCGGACGCGAACGACGGCTTCGAGCACGGCGACCTGCCCAAGGGTCCGGACCGCCCGGTCATCAAGGACAAGCTGATCGCGGCCTGGAACGGCGGCACGAAGGACTGCACGTCCGAGCCGCCGGCCACCGAGGAGCCGCCGACCACGCCGCCGGCCGAGCCCTCGGAGCCGGCGACCGACGAGCCCTCGACCCCGGCCGAGGAGACGACCCCGCCGGCCTCCGAGACCCCGTCGACCGAGACCCCGACTCCGCAGCCCTCCGAGTCGACGTCCGCCCCGGCGCCCTCCCCGAACGGCGGCGGCGACCTCGCCCAGACGGGCGGCAGCAGCGCGACCGGCCCGATCGCGATCGGCGCGGTCGTCCTGGTCGCGGGCGGCGCGGCGTTCGTCGTGGCGTCGAAGCGGCGCCGTACGGCACGTTCCTGAGCCGAGGCCGACGAAGGGGCCCGGGGTGCTGGTCACCCCGGGCCCCTGGTCGTGGTGCGCGGCATTCGGTCGGCGTGCGCGGCTGGGTCGTGTCCGGCCTAGGGCCGCTCCACCGTCGTCAGGTACAGCCTCACGAAGTGGTCCACGTCGACGTCCAACGCCACGTCCACCAGATGCTGTTCGCGCGGGCCGGCGTGGATCTCGGACTCGCCGGGACGGCGGCGGCGGTCGACGATCGTCTGGCCCCGGGTCGGGCCGGGGGCGAGGGAGACCTCGACGGGCAGCAGGCGGGTGGTGATGCCGGCCGGGTCCACGACCGCGCAGACCGCGCCCGCGTCGCCGATGCCGCCGGCCTCGGGGTCGGTGGTGACGTCCGGGGCGGCCGGGCGGTGCGCGAGGAGTTCGCCCGCGAGCCGGGTGCCGGGTTCCGTGCTCGCGCGCAGGCGCCGTACGTCCGCGCCGGGCACCACGACCCGCTGGAAGACGTCCAGGCCGTACATGGTGATCGGCACCCCCGCGGTGAGCAGGATCGCGGCGGCCTCCGGGTCGTGCCACACGTTGAACTCCGCGACCGGCGTGGCGTTTCCGCAGGCAACCGCGCCGCCCATGAAGACGATCCGCTCGATGTTGGCGGTCACCTCGGGGTGGGTGCGCAGCAGCAGGGCGATGTTGGTGAGGGGCGCCGTCGGGATCAGGGTGACCGGGCGCGGGGAGGCGAGGATCTCGCGCCGCAGCAGGGTCACCGCGTCCACGTCGACCGGGGCGCGCGTCGGGGCGGGCAGGCCGATGTCCCCCATGCCGTCGTCGCCGTGCACGTGCCGTGCCGCCCGCGGGGGCTCGATCAGCGGGCGTCCGGCGCCCCGGGCGACGGGTGTCCCGGGGGCGCCGGCCTGCTCCAGGACGGTCAGGGTGTTGCGCACGACGCCGTCCACGTCCGTGTTCCCGGCCACACAGGTCACCGCGCGCAGGTCGAGCCCCGGATGGCGTACGGCGAGGAGCAGGGCCAGCGCGTCGTCTACGCCGGTGTCGCAGTCGATGATCACCGGTATGGGCGGGCCGTCCTTCGGCACGGCGGAGCTCCCCTCTCACGGGTGCGGTGGCGGCTGTGCGTGAGCGACCTTACGGTGTGTTTCAGGTGGAGTGCGTCGCCGTATGGCGTCGCCGCACGGCTTCGTGCGCGCGGCGTCATGCGGCGTCGGGGTCCTCCCACAGCTCCCCACCTCGCGCCGCGACCCGGGCGGCGATCCTGGCGAGCAGTTCCCCGGCCGGCACCGCCCCGGGCCTGCGCCCGTCCCGCAGCCGTACGGCCACGAGATCGCCGTCCGCCGCCTCCCGCTCCCCGATGACCGCCTGGTACGGCACCAGGCGTGCCGCGCGGACACGGGCGCCCAGGGTGCCGTACTCGGGGCCGGCGACTTCCGCGCGCAGACCCATTCGGCGGGCCCGGCGAAGAATTTTCTCCGCGTGCCCGGCCTGCCCCTGCGCGACGGGGAGGATCAGCAGCTGCACGGGGGCCAGCCAGGCCGGGAAGGCGCCGCCGTGCTCCTCGATCAGGTGGGCGACGGCCCGCTCCACGCTGCCGATGACGCTGCGGTGGACCATGACGGGGCGGTGCCTCGCACCGTCGGGCCCGATGTAGTGCAGGTCGAAGCGTTCGGGCTGGTGGAAGTCGATCTGGACGGTGGACAGGGTCGCCTCGCGGCCCGCCGGGTCGGCGATCTGGACGTCGATCTTGGGGCCGTAGAACGCGGCCTCGCCCTCGACGGCCTCGTAGGCGATGCCGGAGCTGTCGAGAACCTCCCGCAGCAGGACGGTGGCCCGCCTCCACAGCTCGGGGTCGGCGACGTACTTGCCGCCCTCACCAGGGAGGGAGAGACGGTGGCGGACGGCCCGGATCCCCAGATCGGCGTAAGCGCGGCGGATGAGTTCCAGGGCGGCGGCGGCCTCGTCCACGGCCTGGTCGGGGGTGCAGAAGACATGGGCGTGAGCTGGATGGCTCTCACCCGGGTGAGGCCGCCGAGCACACCGGACAGCTCCGAGCGGTACATGCCGCCCAGCTCGGCCATCCGGAAGGGCAGTTCGCGATAGCTGTGGGAGCGGGAGCGGTAGATCAGGGCGTGGTGCGGGCACAGACTCGGCCGCAGCACGACCTGTTCGCCCCCGCCCAGTTCCATCGGCGGGAACATGTCGTCGCTGTAGTGGTCCCAGTGCCCGGAGATCTCGTACAGCTCGCGTTTGCCCAGCACGGGCGAGTACACGTGCCGATAGCCGGCCTCGCGCTCCGCCTCCCGGATGTACTCCTCCAGTACGTGCCTCAAGGCGGCGCCGTCGGGCAGCCAGTACGGCAGCCCGGCGCCCATCAGGGGGTCGGTGTCGAAGAGGCCGAGCTCGCGGCCGAGGCGGCGGTGGTCGTGCATGGCTGCTCCTCCGGATGAGGGACGGGCGCCCACGACAAAGCCCCGGGGCACTCGCCCCGGGGCTTGGAAATTCGCTCAGGTGTCAGCGCGCCGGGACGGGGTCCGGCGTCGTCGTGAGAGACGGGTTGGCGCGCTGCATGCCTGGACCGTAACAGGGGGTGGGCAGGGATGTCGCGGTGATTTGCTCCGGGCCGGACACCGCCAGGTGCCGAGCGCACTCGGCGCTCGGGCCGTGCGGAACCGCCGCCCGGGCCGGCCCCGCGTTGGCCGCCAGGATCAGCGTCGCCACGGCGACCAGCGCGGCCGCCACGCCTCGGGTGTAGCGCTCGGTGGTGCTGGTGCGTTCCTGCACGGCGACCTCGCAACAGCCAGGGGTTAACCAGGTTTAATACACGGTTTAACCTAGGGGCGGCCGGGCTCGAACGGCAAGGGGCACAGGGGTAGTTGGGGGAGTTGAGCGATGTCGGACCGCGATGATCCCGGGACCATCGGGCGAAGAGTTCAGCAGCTGCGGGCCGACCGGGGGCTGACGCAGCGGCAGTTGGCGGAACCGGCGTACACCCCCGCGTACATCTCCACGCTGGAGGCGGGCCGGGTCCGTGCCTCCGACGAGGCGCTCAGGCACATCGCCGAGCGGCTGGGCGTCGCCTTCGAGGAGCTGGCCACCGGGCGGCCCGCGCATCTCGTCACGGATCTGCGGCTGCGGCTGACCGAGGCCCAGCGGGTCCTGGCGACCGGCGACGCCGAGGCCGCCGGAGAGCAGTACGCCGCGCTGCTCGCGGAGGCACAGGCGCACGGGTTCCCCGAGGAGCGGGCCGCGGCCCTGCTCGGGCTCGGCGAGTGCGGGATCGACGCGGGTGAACTCGACTCCGCCCGGCGCAACTTCGAGCAGGCCGAGCAGGTGCTCACGGAGGCCGGCGCGCCGCTGACCGCCCGGGTCCCGGCCCTGCGCGGCCGGGCCGTGTCCCACTATCTCGCCGGAGAGCTGCGGTACGCCGTCTACCTCCTCGAATCCACCCTCGACGAGCTGAACCGCGGCGGGCTGCACGACCCCGACGCCCTCCTGCTGCTCTACGCCAGCGTCATCGGCCCCTACATGGACATGGGCGCCCACGCCCGCGCCGCCCAGGCCGCCGAGTTCGCCCTCGCGCTCGCCCCGCAGGCCGGCGACCCGGCGCTGGTCGCGCGGATGCACCGGTCCGTCGCACGCACCCTGATCGCCGAGGGCCGGGTCGCCGAGGCCGACGCCTCGCTCGCCAAGGCCGCCGAGCTGTACCGGCGGCTCCAGATCCGTACCGAACTCGCCAACTGCCACTGGATGCGCGGCTACGTCTACGCCCAGAACGGCGACCTGGAGCGTGCCGAGGCCGAGCTGCGCGAGGCACAGGCCATGCTCACCGCGGGGCGCGCCGCGCTGTACACCAGCCAGGTCGCCGTCGAACTCGCCGACGTACTGCACCGGCGCGGCAAGTCGCAGGAGGCCTCCGACCTGCTCCGCGGGGTGCTCAGCGACCTCAGCCCCGAGCGCGGCGCCCTGCACTCCGCCGCCGCGCACCGCCTCCTCGGCATCATCGCCGAGGACGCCCGCGACACCGAGACCGCCGAGGAGCACTACGTCCGCGCCCTGAGCCTGCTGGAGCGCGCGGGCGCGGCCGGTGACCTGGCCGACCTGTGCCGCCTCCTCGGCGACCTGCTGCGCCGTACCGGCCGGGTGGAGGCCGCGCTGGACGCGTACCGCACGGGCCTGGGCCACCGCACGGCTCCCGGCACCACCACCCTCGGTCCGGCGCCCGCACAGCCCCCTCTGTGAGGAACCCAAGGCGGTCCACAGCTCCCACCGGTTAGCCTTCGCCGAGGAATCGGACAGGTGGGGACGGGCACGGTGGACAACCAGCGGACCGCGGTCGACGGGCTGCGGCTCGTCGTACGCGCGCTCGTGTACGCCGTGCTCGGCGGTGCCGCCCTCCTCACCATCGCCACCGTCGCCTCGGTCCTGGGCCCGATGCTGGCGCTCGACCTCTACACCCCGCCCGTCGCCGCGTGGTGGACCGTGTTCACGGCCATCGCGGTGCAGGGCGTGCCGTTCCTGCTGCTCGGCACCGTCGTGTCGGCGGCGATCGGGGCCTTCGTGCCGGAGCGGGTCTTCAGCCGCCTGCTGCCGCGCAACCAGGCCCTCGCGGTGCCCGTGGCGGGGGCCGCAGGGGTCGTCCTGCCGGGGTGCGAGTGCGCGTCCGTGCCGGTGGCCGGGAGCCTGATGCGGCGCGGGGTGGCCCCGGCCGCCGCGCTCGCCTTCCTCCTGTCCGCACCGGCCATCAACCCGGTCGTCCTGGTGGCCACGTCCGTCGCCTTCCCCGGGCAGCCGGAGATGGTCCTCGGCCGGCTGGTCGCCTCGCTGGCGACGGCCGTGGTGATGGGCTGGCTGTGGGCCCGGTTCGGCCGCGCGGAGTGGCTGCGGATGCCGGGGCGGCACACCGGACCTTCCGCCTTCGGCCCGCGTGCCTTCACCGCCGGGCTGCAGCACGACTTCCTGCACGCGGGCGGCTTCCTCGTGCTCGGCGCGGCGGCCGCGGCGACCTTCAACATCGCCGTGCCCCGCTCGGTGCTCGACCTGTTCACCGGCTCGCCCTGGCTGTCGGTGCTGCTCCTGGCGCTGCTCGCGGTGGTGCTGTGCGTGTGCAGCGAGGCGGACGCCTTCGTCGCCGCCTCGCTGAGCGGCTTCTCGCCGACGGCCCGGCTGGCGTTCTTGGTGGTCGGCCCGATGGTGGACCTGAAGCTGATCGCCCTCCAGGCGGGCACCTTCGGGCGGTCCTTCGCCGTGCGGTTCTCGTCCGCGACCTGGGTGGTGGCCGTGGTGAGCAGCGTGCTGGTGGGGTGGTGGCTGCTGTGAGGCGGTACGGACCGGCGGTTCTGCTGCTCCTGACGGGCGCGGCGGTCCTGCGGATCTCGCTGTTCAGCGAGCTGTATCTGCGGTACGTGCAGGCGGGACTACGGCCATACCTGGTGGTGTCCGGGTTCCTGCTGGTGCTGCTGGCGGTGGCCGCGGCGCTTGTCGGGCGACCGGAACAGGACCCGCACGCCGAGCAGGGCGAGCACGCAGAGCACGGCGAACACTCCGGCCGCGATCAGCAACGCGAGCACGGTGAGCACGACGAGTACGGCGACGATTCCCACACCCACGATCAGCACGGCGGTCACCATAGCCCCCGCGTCGCCTGGCTCCTCACCCTCCCCGCCCTCGCCCTCCTCCTCTTCCCGCCCCCGGCCCTCGGCTCCTACAGCGCCGAGCGCGAGGCGGCGCAACGCGCGGCGCAGGGCATCGGGCACTTTCCCGCGCTGCCGGCCGGGAACCCGGTGGAGCTGACGCTCGCCGAGTTCAGCTCGCGGGCGGTCTACGACAGCGGGCGGTCGCTGTCGGGCCGCAGCGTCCGGCTGACCGGCTTCGTCACCCGGGACGACGACGGCACCTGGTACGTCACCCGCCTCCTCATCGCCTGCTGCGCCGCCGACGCCGCCACCGGCAAGGTCGAAGTCCGCGGCGCGGACGCCCCGCCCGTCGACACCTGGGTCACCGTCACGGGAGGCTGGCACCCCGAGGGGAAGCCCGGCACGGACGGATCCTGGCCGCCCGTACTGGACGCCGGGTCGGTGCGGCGGATCGCGCAGCCGGCGAATCCGTACGAGAAGCTCTAGGCCGAGTCCGCAAAGTCGCGTCGTCCGCCCGGCGCAGGCGGGACTTCGCGGACACGGCCCAGCGGCTCCGCAGCCACCCTGACGAGCGGGTTTCGCCGGGCGGGCCATGGGTAGTCGGGCGTCGTTCGGGGCGGGTTGTGAGTGGCCACCGGGCCCCGGACCAGGCCGGTCACGCCCAGGACGAGGAGGATTGAGGAGGCTGCCGTGCAGCCCAGAGACGATCATCTCGGTGAGCCCGGACGGGAACGGGCGGGTGCCGCCGACGCACTCGCCGAAGGCGTCCGCGGTGCCGCGCCCGGCGAGATCCCGGCGCGGCTGTGCGAGGTCGCCGTGGAGTTGCTGCCGGTGTCCGGCGCGAGCGTGTCGCTGCACAGCGAGGGCCTGCCCGTCCAGCTCGGCGCGAGCAGCGCGCAGGCCGCCTTCGTGACCGAGATCCAGGCCACGTTGGGCGACGGTCCCTGCCAGTCGGCCGCGGAGAGCGGCACCCCGGTTTTCGCCCGCGACCTGACGGGCGGGCAGGACGTCCTGCGCTGGCCGGTCTTCGCCCAGGAGGCGACGGCCGCCGGGGTACGCGCGGTGTACTCGGTGCCGCTCGGCAGCGAGGCGGTGTGCGTGGGCACCCTCGATCTGTACCGCGACCGGCCCGGCGACCTCACCGACCGGGACCTGCGCACGGCCCGGCTGGTGGCCGGGCTGATGACCGTCGCCCTGATGGAGCTGCCGCACGCGGAGGAGACGGGCGACCCCGGCGACGAGGGGTGGCTGAACGGTCTGGCCTCCGACCACGACCAGGTGTACCAGGCCACCGGCATGATCATGGCCCAGCTGGGCGTCGGCACGGACGAGGCGCTGGCCCGGCTGCGGGCGCACGCGTTCGCGCAGGGGCGTACCGCGCTCGACGTGGCCGGGGACGTGGTGGCCCACCGGCTGCGCTTCGACCAGGAGCATGACACCCGCCCGTAGGATCGTCGCCCATGGATTCCATAGGTCTCTTCCTCGCCCTGGTCGCGCTCGTCGTCGTCTTCACCATCGACAGCCGGGTCTCCCGCACGGCCCGGCGCGTCGCCCGGGTCGAGCGCAAACTCGACCTGATCATCGACCACTTGGGGCTGCGGGTGGACGACCCCCGGATGGCGGAGGTCGTCGCGCTGCTGCGGGACGACAAGAAGATCCAGGCCATCAAGGTCTACCGCGAGATCACCGGGGCGGACCTGAAGGAGGCCAAGGACGCCGTCGAGGCCATGGCCGCGGGGGCATGACCGGAGGGGCCTGACCGGCCCGTCGGTCACACCGACTGGCGGCCCTGCTTCCTGACCTCTTCCAGGCGGTGCGCGCCCAGTTCGACGGCCGTCCAGGTGGCCTCGGCCGGTACCTCGCCGAGTCCGCCGTTGGTGACGGTGATCGTGTCGTCGCCGACGCGGACGGCGGCGACGTCGAGGGTGAGGGTGGGCGCGTCGCCGTACTCGGAGAGGCCGGTGAGGACGATCCGCAGGCCCTGCCGGGCGTCCCCGACCTCGGGCAGTTCGCTCTCCGTGACCTCCACGGCCATCCGCCCGCCGCGCGCGGTCGCGGTGAACCGGCCGCACCCGTCCGGCATGGCACCGAGCCACGCCAGCCTCCGGTCCACCTCCTCGGGCCGGTGGGCCACGATCTGGTAGCGCAGCTGGGCCCCGTCCCACTCGTCGTCCAGCCCGATCGACGCGCGGGTGCTCGCGTCCGGCCCGAACAGGTCCTCCTCGTAGAGGGCGTCGAGCAGCCGGCGGCACTCGGGCGACTTGGCGCTCGCCTTGAGCATGGTCTCCCGCCAGGTGGCGAACCCCTCGGTGGGCACCCAGGGTTCACCGAGGTCGGCCTCGGTGATCAGGGCGGCGTGCGCCTGGACCTCGGTCAGCGTCGGGGCGGCCGCGGGCGAACGCGGCCCGGTGGCGGTGCCGGGGGAGACCGGGGCGCGCCCGGCGCGGACCGCGCCGTCCGGCCCGACGACGGAGCAGGCGGGCGCGCTCAGCAGGGCACCTGCCGAGAGCGCCGCGACGATGACGGCACGGGCCGGGGAAAGGGGCATCGCGGGCCTCCTGCGCTGCTGTCGGGGACGCGGTCAAGATCGGCACGTCCTCCTAAGGCACCACCCCGTCAGCACCTCCACCAGCGCGCCGGGCCGGACGGGTGACGGCCGATCAGGTCGGCGCGTTCCGGGTCCCGGCCCGGCGTGTCCCACGGCCACGCGTTCTCACCCGTCTCTTACGGCCCCTTTGACCGGGCTGTCAGTGCCATGACCTACCCTTCGATCACTTACGGCGAGACGCGTGCCCCCTTTCCTGCCGCGTCCGCCCCTCTCTCTTTTTCGTTCCGGGGGGTTCGAAAAACCGTGCGCAGACGCACTCTCCCGGCCGCGACGGCACTCGCGGTCCTCTTCGGCTCGGTCGCCCTGGTCGCGACCGGCGCCGGGTCGGCGGCCGCCGACTCCAGCACCACCCTGCCCCTGAAGTCGACCGGCGACGTCGTCGTCGACGGGGCCCACCAGCGGGTCTTCATCAGCGACCCGACCGCCGGCCAGGTCGTCGTCACGGACTACGCCGGCGCCGTCGTCGGCACCGTCGGCTCGCTGCCCGGTGTCCGCGGCCTGGAGCTCTCCCCCGACTCGGGCACCGTCTACGCGGCGGTGGGCGACGCCGACGCGATCGTGGCCATCGACACCGTGACCGCGACCGAGGCCCACCGCTGGTCCACGGGCATGGCCGCACCCAAGTACGTGGCCCTCACCGGCGGCAAGCTCTGGTTCAGCTACGGCTCCGGCGGCGACGGCAACATCGGCTCGCTCGACCTGAGCGGCACCGACCCGGTCCTCGCCCTCGGCCAGGACACCGGCCGCACCTTCTACGACGCCCCGATCCTGGACGCCTCCGCGGGCGCGCCGGGCACCCTGGTCGCGGGCGCGCCGGGTCAGAGCCCGGTCGTCCTCGCCGTGTACGACGTCTCGGCGGGCACCGCGAGCCGCACCGCGTACGCCTTCGACCCGGGGAACACCGGCGGCGGCAACCTCGCCGACCTCGCGGTCACGCCCGACGGCAAGGATGTCGTCACCGCCAGCGGCGCCCCGTACTACCAGGCGGTCTACAAGCTGTCCGACCTGTCGGCGGACGGCAAGTACGTCACCAACACCTACCCGAACGCGGTGGACATCGCCCCGAACGGCGACGTCGCGGCGGGCACCAGCTCCTGGTACGACCCGGACGTGCACGTCTTCAAGCAGGGCGTGTCGACCCCGCTGAAGCAGTACGACTTCCCCAACACCGGCAGCAGCAGCGGCTCGGACACCCTCGCCGCACGCGGCCTGGCGTGGGCGCCGGACGAGAGCAAGCTGTTCGCGGTGTCGGTGAACAACAGCGACGCGTACTCGCTGCGCGTCTTCGACGCCCCGACCAAGACCCCTGTCACCCTCACGGCGAACGTCCCCGCGACAGCGCCCCGCGCCAAGCCCCTCACCCTCACCGGCACGCTGACCTCCCCGGCCGCGTTCCCGGCCGGCACCAAGGTCTCCGTCACCCGGACCGACGACGAGTCCCCCGCGGGCAGGACGCTGGGCACGGCGACGGTCGCGGCCGACGGCTCGTACTCCTTCGCGGACACCCCGCAGGCCGGCGGCAAGGTGACGTACACCGTCACGTACGCCGGCGACGCGGACCACGCGGGCGCCACCGCGACCGGTTCGGTGACGGTCGCCAAGTCCGCGACCACGCTGACGCTGAACAACAACCTCAAGGTGTACGGCTACAACAGCAGCGTCACCTTCACCGCGCACCTGGGCACCACCTACAAGAACCGCACGGTGGAGATCTGGGCCGACCCCTACGGCTCCGACAAGCCCAACGCCCTGGTCAAGAAGGGCACGGTCGACTCGAACGGCAATCTGACGGCGACGGTCCGCCTGACCCGGGACGCCAAGATCAGCGCCAAGTTCACCGGTGACACGCGGTACGCGGCGAAGACGACGACCAACACCGTCTACACCAAGGTGAGCGTCTCGTCCTCGCTGAACGGCGCCTACAAGACGGCCACCGCCTGGAACGAGAAGTACTACTACTTCCGCCAGTCCAAGGACCCGGTCTACAACACGGCGATGACGATGTACTCGGGCCGCAAGTACCAGTTCCAGATCCAGCAGTTCTACAGCGGTGCCTGGCACACGACCGCCTCGGAGTACTTCGGTCTCGACCAGTACGGCAAGGACTCCGTCCTGCTCGACGACAACCCGCCGACGGGCGTCCGCTTCCGGATCCGCTCGTCCTACATCGACACGGCGTCGGGCGACAATGTCAACGCGACGACGTACGGGGCGTGGAAGTACTTCACGTTCACCCGCTGACCTGCAACTCCCGCAGTCTGCGGTGCACGTTCTCCAGGGCGCCCCTGCGGCGCCCCGGAACCCTGCTCCGCAACTCCGCGAGAGCGGAGCCCAGTTCGCGCGCCGGCTCCGCGTCGCGGATCTGACCCCACTGGTGGTGGGCGCGGTCGACCGCGTCCTCCACCGCCGGGCTGTCCGGGGCCTGCCCCGCGCCGAGCCGGGCCGAGGCGACCGTCAGCCAGGTCCGGCAGCTGCGCACCGGGTCCCCGGCCAGCATCGCGAGGTCGGCCCGCACCTCGCTCCAGTGCAGCGCCTCGGACGAGGCGGGCCCGTGCGCCCGCATGGCACCGTGCTCCTCCCGCGCGGCCAGCGCGTCCGCGTCGTCGTGCTGCCCGGCCTGCACGGCGGCGGTGATCGCGGCGTGCGGCTCGACGGGGGCGGGCTTCTGGGCGGGGCGGGGCGGCGGGCTCGCCACGGGGGTCAGCACGAGGGTCGGCGGGGCGCTGGGCAGGCAGCCCGGGTCGGGGCTCGGCACCGGGGCCCGCCCGGGACCGGGGCGGTGGCTCGGCATCGGGGCCGGCGCGGGACCGGGGCGGTCGCTCGGCACCGGGGCCGGCACCGGACCGGGGCGGTCGCTCGGCACCGGGGCCCGCCCGGGACCGGGGCGGTGGCCGGGCACGATCGCCTGCGCGGGCGCCTGCGCCGTCAGCACGATGTCCGTGCCCACGCCGCTCTCCGGTGAGATACGGGCCAGCGCCTGCTGATGGAGCTGGTCCAGGGGCGGGCGGTGACCGCTGCGCAGCAGGGTCGCCACCGCCTTCATGTACGCCGGGCCCGCCACCGCACGGCGGTTCGGCGGCGGGGCGATGCGGCCGTACACCGCACTGCCGCGGCCCGAGTCGAGAGGGTGGGCGAGCAGCCACTCCCAGCTCTCCGCGTCGGCGTGCAGATCGACGACGAGGGAGGTCGAGTCCGGGGTGCGCAGGCGCAGTTCCTCCCGGAACCAGTGCCAGGGGAAGCCGGTGTATCGGACGCTCGCCGGCGTCGAGCGGGCCAGCGCGAGATGGGGCAGGTGCTGGCGGCGGTCCAGCTGGAGCTGGCCGGTGACGAAGACCGTGAGCGGTCCCGGGGCGGCCGCGGCGGCGCGCAGCCGGGTCAGGACGGCCTGCGGCTCCAGGGGGTCGGCGAGTTCGACGACGTTCGCGGTGTCGGTGCCCGCGAGCACCGGGGGCGGCACGGCGGCGAGGACGGGAAGCACGGAGGCGGCGTCCACCAGACAGCCCTTGCCCGCCGGTGAGGCGGCGAGCAGCAGCACGGTTCCGGGCATCGGTCCCTCCCCATCCCCCGTCGATCACGTACGGCAGCACCGTAACCGCTGCGGGTGCAAAGGGGGGATCTCAGGCCTGCAAACGTCCGCTTCTATCCCCATTCCCCACATCTCCGCCCGGGCCGCCCGGTCCGGGTCCGGGCGTGCGCCGTACCGCGAACACCGTGGTGTCGTCGGCGAGATGCCCTCCGCTGTGCCGCAGCGTGCGCTCCCGTACGAAGGCGACCAGCCGGCGGGGCCGGGCGAGGCCCGGGTCGGCGGCGAGGGCCGCGGCGACGTCGGCGGCCAGCGGATAGAAGTCGCCGGCGCCGTCCCGGGCCTCGGTCACTCCGTCCGTGGTCAGCAGCAGGGTCTCGCCGGGACGCAGCGGCGCCCTCAGCACCGGCGCCGGCCCGTCCTCGGGGTCGAGTTCGCCCATGCCGAGCGGGAGACCGTGGGCGGGCGGCAGCGGCCGTACGCCGTGGGGGCCGACGACGAGCGGGGGGTCGTGGCCGAGCACCACGGCGTCCACGACGTCCGGGTCCGTCTCGGGGAAGCCGAGCAGGACGGCGGTGGCGAACCGGTCGCCGTCCTCCCGGCCGAGGGCCACGCGCATGAGGCTGTGCCGCTGCAGACGCTCCTCCATGCGGGACGCGACCGTCTCCAGGTCCGGCTCGTGGTACCCCGCCTCGCGGAACGTGCCGAGCAGCGCGGCCGCCGCCTCCACCGCGCCCAGCCCCTTGCCCTGGACGTCGCCGAGGACGACGCGGGTGCCGTGCAGGCCGATCTGGATGTCGTAGAAGTCGCCGCCGACCCTGGCCTCGCTGTCGGCGGCGAGATAGACGGCCGCGTGCTCCAGGCCGCCCCAGCCCGGCGGCAGCGGGCGCAGCACGGTACGGCGGATGGTGGCGGCGACGTCCTGGATGTGCACCATGCGCCGCTCGCCGCGCACCCGGACCACACAGGCCGCGGTGGCGAGGACACCGCCGATGCCGGCCAGGACGAGGTCGGGCATTCCCGCCTGGTACTCGTGCGGCAGGACTGCGTCCGCGGCGACGTAGGTGGTGGGCGCGAGCACCGCGTACACGGCCGTCCACCACACCCCGCAGATCGCGGCGGCGATACCGGGCACCAGCACCATCCAGGACAGGATCCGGAAGTCGCTGCTGGTGCGGAAGTCGACGGCCACGATCGCGACGAGCAGCAGCAGGGGCGCCAGCCAGGCGACGCTGCGGCCCCGCACGCTCAGCAGCTCCTGCCGGCGCGCATCGCCCTTGAGGCCGGTTGCACCGTCGCTGACGGCCCTCATGCGCCTCAGACAAGCACGACGTTCAGCGCGCCGCATCCGGGTACCCGGCCCCCTGCCACGGGGGCCCGCGCAGGCGTCGACTTGCCTGCCGCCCGCCCCAGGTGTGCTCTGGAGGGCGGGGGCGAGGAGAGAGGAGTGCTCTCATGGCTCATGCGGCACCCGCACCCGGCCGCCGGGTCTCGGGGACGGCCACGAGGACCGGCCTGCCCGATGTGTTCAGCGCGCGCACGCACCGCGTCGCGAGCGTGGCCGTACCGGTCGTCCTCGGGCTGGTCTACGGCTACTGGGCCGCGGCGAACCGGCGGGCGGGCGGCGAGATCACCGGCTGGAACCTGCTCTTCGGCTTCGTCACGACGATCGCGTTCATCATCCTCTACGTCGGCGTCCGCGCCCTCGCCCCGCACATGCGGCGCGAGCTGCACGCCGTGGTGTGGGCGGCCTTCACGGGCGGCGCGTTCGGCTTCCTGTACAGCCAGACCGACGCCTCCGTCCTCAGGTCCTCGCTGATGGGGCTCGCGGTCGGCGCGGTCTGCTTCGCCGTGATGTTCTACCGCTACTACACGCACGAGGACGCCCAGGGCCACCGGCTCGGCTGAGAGTGAACGGGTCGGCGCGGCGGCTGGCCGCGCCGACCCGTTTCCCCTTCATCCACCCACGAACCCGGCCTTCTCGCTCCCCCGATCCATGAGACACCCGTTCGGGTGAACCCTCCACCGGAGAGCGGTGCCGTGCGGCCGTATGCAGGCGTCCCGCTGGCACGTCCGCCCTGGTGAGCCTTGTCTGAAGGGGTGTCCACCCGTGTGCGGAACGCCCTGTCGGCAGCGCTGATCGCCCTGTCGTGCCTCCTCGTGCCGTTCGGCGCGCTGGCGGCCTGGGTGACGTACGCGCTGGCCGACACCGGCAGATACGTCGCCACGATGGCGCCGCTGGCGGCGGATCCGGCGGTGCAGGGCGCGGTCGCGGACACCGTGGGCGCCGGGATCACGCATGAGGTGGACCGCCTGCTGGAGGCCTCACCGGTGGCGCCGCCGCCCGACAGCGTGCGCCCCTTCGTGGACGACGCGGTGCACTCCTTCACCCGGACCGAGGCGTTCCACACCGCGTGGGACGCGGGCAACAGGGCGGTCCACGACGCCGTGCTGAGGGCCCTTCAGGACGGGCGCGAGCGCACCGTCACCGTCGATCTGGCGCCGGTCACCGCCCAGGTCAAGCGCCGGCTCACCGACGACCACGTGCCGTTCGCGCACCACATCCCGGTCGAGCACACCGCGGTCCCCGTGCTCCCGGCCGACGAACTTGGCCGGCTCAGGAAGGGGTACGACGTGATCGAGGTCGCCGGTTTCTGGCTGCCCGTCTCGGCCGCCGTCCTCGCCGCGGCCGGCATCGCCGTCGCCGCGTGCCGCCGCCGCGCGCTCACCGCGACCGCGCTGGGCACGGCCCTCGGCGGCGCTTTCCTCGCCCTGGCGGTCGCGGTTGGCCGCAAGCTCACCGTGTCCGACGTGCCGGAGGCGGCCCACCGTCCGGCCGCGGGCGCGATCTACGACGCGCTGACGCACACCCTGCGCACGGTGTCCTGGCTCCTGGTCGTCCTCGGCCTGACGGTGGCCCTGCTCTGCCGGCTCACGCACTTCCTCGCACGACACCGGCGAGCGTCCGCAGAGCGCGCCGCAGATCCGGCTCGGGAGCCGACGCGAGCCCGAGTCTGACGGCGTCCGGGGTGTGGTGGGGAGCCACGGCGAAGGCGGGGCCGGGTGTCACCGCGATGCCGTGGGCGGCCGCGGCGGCCGTGAAGGTGTCGGCGCGCCACGGCGCGGGCAGTTCCCACCAGGCGTAACAGGCCCGCGGGTCGGACCGTACGGCGAACCCGCGCAGCTCCTCGCCGGCGATCCGCTGCCGCAGCTCCGCGTCCGCCCGCTTCGCCGCGACCAGCCGCGCCACCGTCCCGTCCTCGATCCACCGCACGGCCGCCTCCAGCGCGAACGACTGCGCGCTCCACCCCCCGGACCGCACGGCCGCCGCCACCGCGTCCAGCCGCCCCTCGGGGACGACGACGAATCCGACGGTGAGTCCGGGCGCGACGCGCTTGGACAGGCCGTCGACGACATGGGTGAGGCCGGGGGCGAGGACGGCGAAGGGCTCGTCGTCGGTCAGGAAGGACCAGATGCGGTCCTCGACGACGGGGATGTCCAGGTCGAGCACGGTGCGCGCGAGCAGGCGCCGGCGCTCGGGGCTCGTCGTGACCGAGGTCGGGTTGTGCAGGGTCGGCTGGAGGTACAGCGCGGCCAGCGGAGCGGTGCGGTGGGCCGCGGTGACGGCCTCCGGGCGCGGGCCCTCCTCGTCGGTGGCCAGCGGCACCAGGGTGATTCCGAGCCGGGCCGCGATCTCCTTGACCACGGGGTAGGTCAGCGCCTCGACGCCGACCCGGCCGCCCGGCCGGACCAGGGAGGCGAGGGTGGCGGCGACGGCCTGGCGGGCGTTGCCGGCGAAGACGATCCGGTCGGGGGCGGGTACTTGGCCCGGGGCGGAGAGCAGGCCGGCCACCGCCCGGCGGGCCGCGGGGGTGCCGGTGGCGGCGGCCGGACGCAGCGCCTCGGTCAGGACGTCGGGGCGCCGGAGCGGGGCGAGGGCCGGGGCGAGCAGCGCCGACTGGCCCGGCACGCAGGGATAGTTGAGCTCCAGGTTCACCGGGGCCTCGGTCGCGGCCTCGACGAGGGCCCGCGCGGTGCCCGCGGGAGCGGCCCGCACGAAGGTCCCGCGGCCTACCTCGCCGACGACCAGTCCGCGCCGCACGAGTTCGGCGTAGACCCGCCCCGCCGTGGACCCGGCGATCCCGCGCCGCCGCGCGAACACCCGCTGCGGGGGCAGCCGTTGGCCCGGCTTCAGCCGTCCGGCGGTGATCTCGTCGGCGATGCGGTCGGCGATGCGCCGGAAGTCGTGCACGAGGGTCCTCCTGACATTGCACCGAGGGCAAAGATTTTATTGCACCGAGGAGTTGGCGAGACCTAGGGTCGTCCCCATGAGCCCCTTTCTCGCATACGAGGACAAAGGCGCCGATAACGCTTCGGTTCAGGGCGTCCCGCTCGTGCCCCTCGTCCCTCTCGTCCTCGTGCACGGCCACCCCTTCGACCGCACCATGTGGGCCCCGCAGACCGAGGCGTTCTCCGCCACCCGCCGGGTCGTCGCCCCCGACCTGCGCGGCTACGGCGCCTCCCCGGTCGTCCCCGGCATCACCCCGCTGTCCGCCTTCGCCGACGACATCGAGAGCCTGCTGGACGACCTGAAGGTGGAGACGTGCGTGCTGGCGGGCCTGTCGATGGGCGGCCAGATCGTCATGGAGTGCTACGCCCGCTTCCCCGAGCGCGTCCGGGGCCTGGTCCTCGCGGACACCTTCCCGGCCGCGGAGAGCGAGGAGGGCAGGCGGGCCCGGGAGGCCATGGCGGACCGGCTGCTGCGCGAGGGCATGCGCGGATACGCCGACGAGGTGCTGGAGAAGATGGTCGCGCCGTACGCGGCCCCCGAGGTCAAGGCCCACGTCCACCGGATGATGACGGCGACTCCGCCCGAGGGCGCCGCGGCGGCCCTGCGGGGCCGCGCCAGGCGCCCCGACTACCGCGCCCTGCTGACCCGCGTCACCGTCCCCGCCCTGGTCGTCGTCGGCGCCGACGACGCCTACACGCCCGTCTCCGACGCGGAGGCGATGCACGCGGCGATCCCCGACTCGACCCTGCGGGTCATCGAGGGCGCGGCACACATGCCGAACCTGGAGCGGCCGGCGGAGTTCAACGCCGCGTTGCGGGAGTTCCTGGCGAGGACGGACCGCACCTCGTAACGTCGTCGCCGTGACCTACCAGCCTGTCCGGCGTTCCAGGACGTCCGAGCGCGACGGCCTCCTGGACGGCGCGGACCAGGACTCCCGGCGGGGGCGCCATCGTGCCGGGCGGTGGCTCGCGGCCCTGTTCCTGCTCGGCGTCACCGGCGTCGTCGGCGCCCGTGCCGCCGACACCGACGCCGTCACCCCTCTCCCTCAGCTCCTCGCCTTCCTGCCCTGGCTGCTGGTGCCCGCCGGCCTCGGGCTGGCGCTCGCCCTGCTCGCACGCTGGTGGCCCGGCGTCGTGTGGGCGCTGGTGGTGCTCGGGCTGCTGGCCTGGTTCATCGAGCCGTACGGCAGGACCGACCGGCCGGACGGGCCCCCGCTGGTCTCCTTCCGGGTACTGACCTCGAACGTCGAGTTCGGGCAGGGGACCGACGCGCTCGTCGCCGCCGTCCGCCGGGAGAAGCCGGACCTCGTGTTCGTCCAGGAGTGCGAGTACACCTGCGACGCCACGCTCGGCAAGGCGCTCGGCGCCGACTATCCGCACCGCGCGGCCCAGGTGGCCGCCGGTTCGAGGGGCTCGCTCGTCCTCAGCCGCTTCCCGCTCGACCCGGCCGACGGCGTCGACGCCACCATGGCCATGCCCGGCGCCGTCGCCGACGTGCGCGGGCACGCCGTACGGCTCCAGCTCGCGCACCCCATGCCCCCGCTGCCCGGACACGTCGACCTGTGGCGCCGCGAACTCGGGAAGCTGCGGGACCTCGCCGCCGGGGACGACCGCATGCCCCTCGTCGTCGCCGGGGACTTCAACGCCTCCCAGGACCACGCCGCCTTCCGCCGCATCCTGGACACCGGCCTGCAGGACGCCGCCCGGCTCGCCGGGCACCACCGCACCCCGAGCTGGCCGGCCCGCACGACACCGACGTTCGGCGCGCAGATCGACCACGTCCTGCTCTCCGCCGACTTCTCCGCCCGCACCGCCCGCTTCCTCGACCTGGCGGACACCGACCACCGCGCGCTGGTCACCGACGTCACCCTCCACCGGCGCCGATGAGCTGAACCGGGCTGCCCATAACGGGCCGCATGCCCCGCGAGCTCCCCCTCGGCCTCACCCCTCCCGACTGGCTCGTGCGGAACCTGCGGGCCCAGCCCGCCCCCCTCAACCGGCCGGCCCTGATCCGCGCCGCCGTCGCGATGGCCCTCCCGCCGGCCGTCGGTCTCGTGAAACACGGTGCGGCCCCACCGTCCGCGGCCGAGGTGACCCAGGTCGCCCTCCAGCTCCGGGAACTGGCGGCGGGCGTACGCGAGGCCGAGACCCTCTACGAGGTCCGCGCCGATCTGACCGGCCCCGCGGGCAGCGTTCTGGAGCCCGTACGCCAGGAGGTGGCGGCGGCCCGCGCCATCGCGTCCCCGCACTGAGGGCGGCCTGCTCGGGGACGCGCCCCCAAAGGCCGGCGCGGCCGCCCCGTGCAGGAGGGCGACCGCGCCATGTGGGGGGTGGGACTGAGCGGGCCTACCGGCCGGCCTTCTCCAGGGCCTTGTCCATCGCGGCGGCGAACCCGTTGGCCCACAGCTGCTGGACACGGGCCTTCTCGTTGGCGTCCGGGACGGCGTTGGTGCAGGACGTACCGGGACCGCCGCCCGACATCAGTTCACTGCACGGCCCCTCGTAGTGGTCCGGCAGCCCCAGGACGTGCCCCGTCTCGTGCGCGGTGACGCGAGTGGAGTCGTACTCCTGGTTCTGCTGGTAGTCGAGGAAGATGTAGCCGTTGCCGTGACCGTCGGTCGAGGCGTACGAGCCGCGCGAGTCGTTGCCCTCGCGGTAGGTGAAGTCGGCGTTCGAGCCCTGCTGGAGCTGGACGTTGGACACCGAGCTGTTCCAGATCTGGGTGCTGCGGGCTATCTGCGCGCTGAACGTGGGCGCCCCGGAGGCGTCGTAGGTGACGGTGACGGCCGCGGCGTTCGGGTTCTCGGCGCGCTTCTCGGCGACCGACTTCAGCACGGCCTGGAAGAAGGCGCGACTGGCGTCGGAGTCGGAGGACTTGGCGACGAAGCCGGCCTGGTCGGAGACCGGGGCGGCCGCCGCCGGAGCGACCGAGCCGAGGCCGAGGGCCGCGACACCGAGACCGACTGCCACTGCCGAACGGGCGGACAGGGAAAAGGACATGCGCATCGATGACTCCTAGGTGGGGGGTGAGTCGTCAAGGCGAGTGTCGGCGCCCGTGTGGCCGCTGTGATGATGGCAATCGGTGATAGCCCTGCCCTATCGGGGCCCCAATTGGCGTGCATCGGAGGGGGTTTGTGCGGCTGGTGAAACCTGTGCTTCCGCTTTAGTCTCCCAGGGCATGGAGCTCGAGGTGAGACACCTCCGCGCGCTGTGCGCGATAGCCGACACCGGCAGTCTGCACCGGGCCGCGCGCCAACTGGGGGTTGCCCAGCCGTCGCTCAGCACCCAGCTGCGGCGGATCGAGCAGGAGCTGGGCGGCGCGCTGTTCCTGCGGGCCCGGACCGGCTGCCGCCCCACCCCGCTGGGCCGTCTGGTGCTCAGCCGGGCCCGCCCGCTGGTGGCCGATATGCGTGCCCTGGTCGCGGAGGCGCGGGCCGCCGCCGCGGGCGGTCCGGAACTGCGGGTCGGCTCGACGGCGAGCAAGGCGCTGGCGGGCTGGCTGCGCCGGCTGCGCGGCCGGGGCCAGGACCCGACGCTGCACATGAACGTCTCCCCGAACGCCCTGCTGCGCATGGTCGCCGACGGACAGCTGGACGTCGCCTTCGTGCACGAGGTGGAGGGCAGCCCGCTGCGCATCCCGCCGGAGTTGCGCCTACGCGTGTTGATGGACCGCGAGCCGCAGTTCGTGTCGCTGCCGACCGACCATCCGGCCACCGCGAAGTCCGAGGTCCACCTGCGCGACCTGGCCGAGGACCGCTGGATGGTCGACCCGACGGTGGACGGCGAGTGGGACGCCGTGCAGCGGATGTTCCGCGCGGCGGGCGTCAACCCCCATGTCCTGCACGGCGACTACTACACGGCCGACGCGCTGGTGGCCACCGGCGAGGTGGTCGCCGTCTGCCAGCCCACCCACGCCGACAGCCCCACGATGGCGGTACGGCGTCTGCAGGGCGACCCGCTCGGGGTACGCCTCCTCCTCGCGGCCCGTACGGAGACGGACCTCGACGGGGTCTATCCCGCACTGGAGGAGGCGTACTGGGAGGCGGCGCGTCAGGCGCCGGCGTACCGGGAGTGGCTGGAACACGACGGCGAGCGGCAGCCGCCGGTCCCAGCACTCCCGTAAGGGCACCGGACTCCCATAAGGGCACCGGCTCAGACGCCGATGTCGCAGCCGTCCTTGCGCCAGACCGCCACGACGGCCGGGCGGTTGATCTTGCCGGCACCGTCGGGCCAGGCGCTCAGCGGCTTCTCGGCCGTGGCGCCGTCGATCTCGCCCGGGTGCTGCACGGCGACGAGCACGCGACGGTCCTGGATGAGCGGACCGCAGGTCTCCGCGCCCTTCGGCACCGTCAGGAACTGCTTGAGCTCACCGCGCTTGTCACCGCGCGTGGCGACGCCGAAGAGGCCGTCGTGCGAGCCGAGCTGGTTGCCGTCTGTGGAGATCCACAGGTTGCCGTGCGAGTCGAAGGCGACGTTGTCCGGGCAGGAGATCGGGGAGACGTCGCCCTTCGGGAAGCCGGCGAAGTAGGTGGCCGGGTCGTTCGGGTCGCCCGCGACCAGGAACAGCGACCAGGCGAACTTCTTGCTGTCGGCGCAGTTCCAGCGCTCGGTCAGCTCCAGGATCTGGCCGTGCTTGTTGGCGTTGCGCGGGTTGGCCTCGTCCGCCTTGGCGTTCGTACCGACACCGCGGTTGGAGTTGTTGGTGAGGGCGACGTACACCTTGCCGGTGCGCGGGTTGGGCTCGATGTCCTCGGGCCGGTCCATCTTGGTGGCGCCGACCTTGTCACCGGCCAGGCGCGTGAAGACGAACACCTCCTCGGCGCTCATGCCCTCGACGTGCGAGACGGCACCCTTCGCGGTCGCCGTGGCCAGCGGGATCCACTCGCCGCTGCCGTCGAACTCGCCGTCGGCCGGAAGCTTGCCCGTGCCGTCGATCTCGATGGCCGGGGAGTCACCGGTGAGCTTGGCGACGTAGAGCGTGCCCTCGTCGAGCAGCGAGAGGTTGTGCTCCCGCACGGCGCGCGAGCTGCCCTTCTTCATCCGCTTGGTGCCGACGAACTTGTAGAAGTAGTCGAAGCGCTCGTCGTCACCGGAGTAAACGACGGGACGCCCGTCGTCGGTGAGCCGCACGGTCGCGCCCTCGTGCTTGAAGCGGCCGAGCGCGGTGTGCTTGCGCGGCTTGGAGGTGGGGTCGTACGGGTCGAGCTCGACGACGTACCCGAAGCGGTGCGGCTCGTTCGGCTCCTGCGCCACGTCGAACCGCTTGTCGAACCGCTCCCACTTGCGCTCGGTCGCGGCGGCCCCGATCCCGTACCGCTTGTCGGTGGCACGGGTGCCGTTGGCGAAGTACTGGTTGAAGTTCTCCTCGCCGTGCAGCGTGGTGCCCCACGGGGTGACGCCGCCGGAGCAGTTGTTGAGCGTGCCGAGGACCTTGGTGCCGGTCGGGTCGGCGGAGGTCTTCAGCAGGTCGGAGCCGGCCGCCGGGCCGGTGACCTTGAACTCGCTGGTGGCGGTCACGCGCCGGTTGAGCGGGTGCCGGGTGACGGGCGTGAGCTGCCCGGTCCGCCGGTCCCCCTCGACGACGACGGCGGAGAGCCCGTGGGCCGCCCAGGCGACCTCGACCTGCTGCTTGGTCGGGTTGGCGGCGTCGTACCCGCGGAACATGAGCACCTCGTCGGTGTACTCGTGGTTCGCGACGAGAATCTGCCGGCCCTGCTCGCCCGGGACCGGGAGCAGCGCGAGGAAGTCGTTGTTGTAGCCGAACTGCTTCGACTGCGCCTCGGCGGTCTGGTTCTCCGCGTCGAAGGCGGGCGCCCCGCGCAGGATGGGCTCGCCCCAGCGGATGACGATGTTCTGCGCGTAGCCGTCCGGGATGGTCACGGTGTCGGCCGTGTTCGGCGCGACGGGGCTGAAGCGCAGGCCGCGCGCGCCGTGGGAGGCGTGGCGGGTGCTGGTGGCCGCGGTGGCGGTGGCGTCCTCGGCGGCGCTCGCCTTCGGGGCGGCCACGGTCGCGGAGGCACCCACGGCGGACGCCGCGGTGACGACGGCGGCGGCGCGCATCACGGTACGGCGGCTGAGGGCGTCGGCGATGACATCACCGACGTACGGGTTGGTGGTGGTGTTGGGCACCTCGTGGAAACAGGCGTCTCCACACCGGAAACGGCAGGTAAGGGCCGCTCTGCCACCATGATGCGAGTCATTGACGCTGACGATCGGCAACTGAATACGCATGGCTCTTGGTACTCCCCTTGCTTCCCCTTGAATGCAGCGTGGGGGACGGTAGGGGCACGTTTGTGCGGGAGCGGGGCGTTTGAATGAACGAAGGGTGAACCAGAGGTAGATGTACGGCAGTTGCCGCGTCGCCTCCGATCGACCCGCCGGGTGGCCGGCCGGGCCCTTGACGGACGAGGAACCCCTGTGTTCACCCCTCCCCAAGATCGCCACCCGGGGCCGCTAACCTTACGTGTCCGTCCTGGCCAGGGATCTACGGGCATCAACTCACTCGAAGGGTTGCGCACATGGGCATTCTCACTCTCCTGCGGAACGCGTTCGGCCGGTCACGCAAGGGGCGGACCGCTGAGGCGGAGGGTGCGACGACGACTCCTTCGCCGGAGCCGGCCCCTCAGCCGGCCGTCCCCTCCCCGTCCCCGGAACCCCAGCCCGCGGCCACGGCCACGGCCCAGGTACCGGAACCCCGCGTCGCGGCCCCCGACGAGACCACGGACGACGAGCACGAACTGGTCTCGGCGGCCTTCGACAACGTCACGGTCCCGAAGCCGGCTCGGCCGGTGGATTCGGAGGGCGCGGAGGGGGGCGCGGAGGCGCCCGGTTCTGAGGGGGCGGTTGCCGAGGAGGCGGCTGTCGAGGCGGTGGCCGAGGAGGCGGCTGTCGAGGCGCCGGTTGCCGCTGAGGCGGTTGCGGAGACGCCTGCTGCCGAGGCGGTTGCCGAGGAGCCGGTTGCGGAGACGCCCGCTGGTGAAGAGCAGGTCGCCGAGGCGCCGGTCGCGGAGACGCCCGCTGCCGAAGAGGTCGCCGAGGAGCCGGTTGCGGAGACGCCCGCTACCGAGGAGCCGGTCGCCGAGACCCCGGCCGTCGAAGAGCAGATCGCTGACCAGCCCGCGACCGAGGAGCCCGTTGCAGAGGCTCCCGCCACCGAAGAGCCGGTGGCTGAGGAATCGGCTGCGGCGGAGCCGGTGGCGGAGACCCCGGCGGCCGAGGAGCCGGTTACGGAGACCCCGGCCGTGGAAGAGCAGGTCGCTGACCAGCCCGCGACCGAAGAACCCGCCGACGAGACCCCCGTCGCCGAAGAGCCTGCGGCTGAGGAAGCGCCTGCGGCGGAGACGCCTGCTGCCGAGGAGCCGGCCGCTGAGGCCCCGGCGGCCGAGGAGCCCATCGCGGACACCCCTGCTGTCGACGAGCCCGCTCCCGCGGCAGTGATCGAGGAGCCGACGCCGGAGCCCGAGCCCGTCGTCGAGGAGCCCGCGGCTTCCGAGGAGCCGGAGCCCGCCGCAGCCGCCGAGCCGGTGGCTGCCGCAGTCGCCGACGGCGTGGACGCCCCACAGGGGCCACTCGCAGCCGACGACGAAAGCGTCACGGGTGGTGCGGGTGGGAACACCAAGGCCGAAGGCGAAGCCGAGGCCAAGACTGCGCCCCCTACCCCGACCCCGACCACCTCCGCCCCGACCACCCTCCCCCCAGGCCTCCTCACCGCCTACAAGGCCGCAGAATCCGTGCTGCAGGCCAACGACCTCACCGGCACCCACGCCAAGGTCTACCTCGTCCTGGACCGCTCCGCCTCCATGCGCCCGTACTACAAGGACGGCTCCGCCCAGGCCCTCGCCGAGCAGACCCTCGCCCTCGCCGCCCACCTCGACCCCGAGACGTCCGCCCCCACCGTCCACGTCGTCTTCTTCTCCACCGAACTCGACGGCACCGGCGAACTCACCCTCACCGACCACGAGAACAAGATCGACGAGCTGCACGCCGGCCTCGGCCGCATGGGCCGTACCAGCTACCACGTAGCGGTGGACGAGGTGGTCACCCACCACACCAAGACCGCCCCCGACACCCCCGCCCTCGTCGTCTTCCAGACCGACGGCGCCCCCGACGCCAAGACCCCCGCCACCCACGCCCTCACCGAGGCCGCGAAGAACCACCCCTCCGTGTTCTTCTCCTTCGTCGCCTTCGGCGACCCCGAGCAGAAGGCCTTCGACTACCTCCGCAAGCTCAAGACGGACAACACCGCCCACTTCCTGGCCGGCGCGACCCCCCTGGAGCTGACCGACACCCAGGTCTACGAGGGCATCCTGGCGACCTGGCGCCCGTAACCCCGAGCAAAACCCGGCCGCCCGCTTCTCACCCCGTAAAACGAGAAGCGGGCGGCCCACCCATGTCGGCTACGATTTCAAGGTTCGAAAAACGACGACAGACGCCTCAAAACCCGGCGCCCGTCACCCCACGTAACGACCTGGGAGCAGCCCGCGATGGCTCGACACCTCATCACCAGCGCCCTTCCGTACATCAACGGAATCAAGCACCTGGGCAACATGGTGGGGTCCATGCTCCCGGCGGACGTGTACTCCCGGTACCTCCGCCAGCGCGGCCACGACGTCCTCTACATCTGCGCCACCGACGAGCACGGCACCCCCGCCGAGCTCGCCGCGAAGGAGCAGGGCATCCCGGTCGCGGACTTCTGCGCGCAGGCGCACGACGCCCAGAAGGCGGTCTACGACGGCTTCGCGCTGGCCTTCGACTACTTCGGCCGGAGTTCCTCCCCGCAGAACGTCGAGATCACCCAGCACTTCGCCCGCAAGCTGCACGAGAACGGCTTCATCGAAGAGCGCGCCATCCGCCAGGTCTACAGCCCGGCCGACGGCCGCTTCCTCCCGGACCGCTACGTCGAGGGCACCTGCCCCCACTGCGGCTACGACAAGGCCCGCGGCGACCAGTGCGAGAACTGCACCCGCGTCCTGGACCCCACCGACCTGATCAACCCGCGCTCGGCGATCTCCGGCTCCACGGACCTGGAGGTCCGCGAGACCAAGCACCTCTTCCTCCTCCAGTCCAAGCTGCAGCGCGAGGTCATGGAGTGGGTCGCCCGTCACGACGGCGTCTGGCCGCACCTGGCCTCCTCCATCGCCCACAAGTGGCTGACCGAGGGCCTGCACGACCGCGCGATCACCCGTGACCTGGACTGGGGCGTCCCCGTCCCGGCGGACACCTGGCCGGAGCTGGCGGCCGAGGGCAAGGTCTTCTACGTCTGGTTCGACGCCCCGATCGAGTACCTGGGCGCGACGAAGGAGTGGTCGGACATCGACCCGTCGACCCGCGACTGGAAGTCGTGGTGGTACGACGTGGACGACACCGTCCGCTACACCCAGTTCATGGCGAAGGACAACGTCCCGTTCCACACGGTGATGTTCCCGGCCACCGAGCTCGGCATCCGCGAGCCCTGGAAGAAGGTCGACTTCGTCAAGGCCTTCAACTGGCTGACGTACTACGGCGGAAAGTTCTCCACGTCCCAGAAGCGCGGTGTCTTCACCGACCACGCCCTGGAGATCCTGCCCGCCGACTACTGGCGCTACTTCCTGATCGCCAACGCCCCCGAGTCGGACGACTCGTCCTTCACCTGGGAGCACTTCACGGCCACGGTGAACAAGGACCTGGCCGACACCCTCGGCAACTTCGTCAACCGCGTCCTGTCCTTCTCCAAGAAGCGCTTCGGCGAGGAGGTCCCGGCGGGCGGCGAGCCCGGTGCGGCGGAGGCGAGGCTCGGCGAGCAGATCGCCGAACTCCTCGGCGAGTACGAGTCGCAGATGGAGGCGCTCCAGTTCCGCAAGGCGGCCGCCGCCCTGCGCGCCCTGTGGTCGGCCGGCAACTCCTACCTGGAGGAGAAGGCCCCCTGGCTGGAGATCAAGACCGACAAGGACGGCGCGGCCCTCACCCTGCGCACGGCGATGAACCTGATCCACCTCTACGCGGTGGTCTCGGAGCCCTTCATCCCGTCCTCCTCGGCGGCCATGCGCCAGGCCTTCGCCCTGCCCGACGACACGGCGACCTGGGTGACCCCCGAGGAGGCCAGGTCCCTCACGTCGGTCCCCGTCGGCACCCCCTTCACCGTCCCCCCGGTCCTCTTCGCCAAGCTCACGGAGGAAGACCTGGAGGCCTACAAGGAGCGCTTCGGCGGCGAGCCGGCGTAGCCCCCGCCCCCACTTCCCGGGCCCGGAACCGACATGGTTCCGGGCCTTTCTCTTGTGACCCGGCCAGGCCAGGCCAGAAGATGCCGTAGATTGAATCTATGTAGAATCAATCTACATACATAGAGATGAGAGCCCTGCACAACCCACAGGGAGAGCCCCATGCCCGCCTCCTTCGTAGGCCGCCGAACCGAGCTGGCGCTCCTTCACAAGCGCCTGGATCGCGTCACCGCCGACGGCGCCGGCGTCGCGGTCGCCATGAGAGGACGACGGCAGGTCGGGAAGTCGCGGCTCGTGCAGGAGTTCTGTGACCGTGCGGGGCGGCCGTACGTCTTCTTCACCGCGACCAAAGGCGCCTCGCCCGTGGAGGGCATCGCCGACTTCATGGCGGAACTACGCGAGTCCTCGCTCCCGACCGACCCGGAGCTCGTACCCAGGACAGCCCCCGCCAACTGGCCCGACGCCTTCCGTGCCCTCGCCGCGCTGCTGCCCGACACTCCCAGCATCGTCGTACTCGACGAACTGCCCTGGCTCGCCGAACAGGACCCCGTGTTCGACGGCGCACTGCAGACCGCCTGGGACCGGCTGCTGTCCGGTCGGCCCGTACTGCTGCTCCTACTCGGCAGCGACCTCCACATGATGGAACGGTTCACGGCGTACGACCGGCCGTTCTACGGGCGCGCCGACAGCCTCGTCCTCGGCCCCCTCAATCCGGCGGAGACGGGGAACGCACTGGGTCTGGCGGCACCGGACGCCATCGACGCGCACCTCGTCTCCGGCGGCCTGCCGGGAATTCTGCGGGCCTGGCCGCACGGCACCCCAGCGCTCGACTTCATCGAGTCCGAGTGCGCCGACCCCGCCTCGCCGCTGTTCGGTGTTCCGGAAGCCGCGCTGCTGGCCGAGTTCCCGGCACCGGACCAGGCACGCCGAGTCCTGGAGGCCGTGGGCAGCGGTGACCGCACGCACGCCAACATCGCGGCGACGGCCGGCAGCCAGAGCGGAGCCCTGCCGTCCGGGATCCTGTCCCCCCTGCTGCGCCGTCTCACCGACGAGAAGCGGGTCCTCGCCTCGGACGCCCCCCTGTCGACCCGGCCCGGCAAACCAGCTCTCTACCGCGTGGCGGACAGCAACCTGCGCCTCTATCTGGCAGCCATGCGCTCCGCGCAGGAGCTGTCCCGGCGCGGTCGCCCCGAGGCCGCGTACCGAGTGGTCGAGCGGCGCTGGACGGCTTGGCGGGGCCGGGCCGTCGAACCCCTGATCCGCCAGGCGCTGGAACTCGCCGCCGCTTCAGGTGACTTCCCATGGCCGGACACCGACGTCGTAGGTGGCTGGTGGAACCGCCGGTTCGCACCGGAGATCGACCTCGTCGGATCCGACCGCGCCCCCGTGGCCGGGACGATCTTCTTCGCGGGGTCCGTGAAATGGCTGGCCACGCCCTTCGACCAGCACGATCTGACCACGCTCGCGCAAGGCGCGACGGAGATCCCCGGCTTCCACTCCGACACGGCCGGCCTGGCCGTCGTATCCCTGTCCGGTACGACGTCGGCGGTGTCCGCCGACGCGGTCGGCCTGGTGTGGGGACCCCAGGAGGTGGTCTCCGCCTGGGAATCGTGAGACAGCGCAGATCGCCCCACCGCACTCTGGTCCTGTCCAATGGGTGCGGACGCGAAGATCTGAAAGGTTGCCGTGGATTTCTTGACCGATCGGTGCCCAAGTCGGGGACATCACGGGGATGTTGCCCAACTGGTTGGCATCGATCGCACCCCACCGCCACCATGTCCCCCCGCACGACCGTATGGTTTCCGCCATGGCAGTCCCTGAGGTCATTCCGGTCGCGTACGAGCCGCACGGCCGTACCGAGGCGATCGGCTTTTACGAGGACGGGCAGTTCATGGGGTCGGTCACCTACGCCTTCCCCAAGGGCTTCGAACTCGACACCGGCTGGGAAGAGCACAAACGCCTCTACGCGGTCCTGCACACCTTCGATCCCGAGGGCAGGTACCGCGACTCGGAGATCTGGTGTGCCGGCACCTGGGCCGAGCAGCAGCGCGCTCCGCACGGTCCCGAGGCGCCCCTCGCCCGCGCCCGCGCCCACCTGGCGACGCTGCTGCGCAGCCTGCCCCGGCGCACGTACACGGACATCGCGATACGTCCGTTCCAGCTCACCGTCGACGGCGTGCTGTTCGGCCTGGTGACCGGCGAGGACGAGGAGGAGGGGTGGGCCGAGCTGTATCCCGACAATCTGGGCTTCGGCGCACCCTGGGACGGTTCGTACGACACCTGATCGTTTACGCCTCTATGCCTGGACCCCTCCGGGGCGCTATACATTGCGAAGATCATGTAGAGCCATCAAGTGGGGGGATCCATTCATGGCGCTCTTCGGTAACGCGCACACCATCGACTCGGGACAGGCGCAGCAGGACTTCGCCCGTCTGCTGGGCCACGGTGAGCAGGTGCACGCCGCCTACCTGCTGATACGCGACACCATCCTGTTCACCGACCGCCGCCTCATCCTGGTCGACAAGCAGGGCATCACCGGCAAGAAGGTGGAGTACCACTCCATCCCGTACCGCAGCATCACGCACTTCGCCGTCGAGACCGCCGGCACCTTCGACCTCGACGCCGAGCTGAAGATCTGGGTCTCGGGGACGCCGACGCCGATCGAGAAGACGTTCACCAAGGGCGTCGACATCTACGAGGTGCAGGCGATCCTTACGCAGTTCGTGGCGAAGTAGCCCGCACATCCGGCCCCGCCGTGGTCAGCCGACCCGGCGGGGCCGCCATAATCGGCCCACGATGATCCCGCTCCGCCGCCACCTGCTGACCGACGTCCTCACGATCGGCGCCTCCTACCCGCTCGTCCTGGCCGGCGGGTACGCGGTCCGGGCGCACGGCCTGACACCGGAGCGGTTCGTGACAGGGCCGCTGGAACTGGCGACCGAGACCCCCGAGCCGATGGACCGCGTCGCCGCAGCGATCCTGCGGGGCCTGACCGGACTCGGCTGGCGGGTACGCCCCATGGAGACCGACCCGCTCTCCGCCCGCCTCCTGGTCACCGGTGTGGAGGGTGCGGAGGAACTGCCGGTCGACCTCCTGAAGGAGACCCTCTGGCACCCGCCGGTGGCGACCGACCTGGGCCCGGCCCTCTCCCTCGAAGACCTCATCGGCACCAAGGTCCGTGCCCTGACCGACCGCGGCACCGCCCGCGACCTCACCGACGTCTACGCCGCCGCGGCCCACTGGAGCTTCCCCGACCTGGAGGAACAGGGCCGCCGCCACGCCTGGGACGAGTTCGACCCGGCCGACCTCCAGTCCCGACTGGAGGCGACGGAACTGCTGGACGACCGGGACTTCACCGCCCAGGGCCTGGACGAGGAGTCCGTGCCGGACCTGCGCCGGTGGGTCCGGGCGTGGGCGGACGACATCGCGGAGCGGCTGCTGGAGGAGGAGGCGCTCAGGCCACCGGCGGACGCCGACGAGTGACGCGGCCCCCCGGTCGCGCATCGCCGTCGGCGAGGTCCCGCACCGGGTCGCGCGATGCCGCCACCCAACCCACTGCTAGCATCCGCCCACTTGTGCGAGGGCAGGGGCCCTCGCAGGGGAGGGAAACTCACGTGGGCAGACACGCCCCGAGACGAGCACGCCGTACCACGCTCGTCTCCACACTGGCCGTGGCGGTGGCGGCCGGATCGATCACCCTGTTCTCCAGCACGGAGGACACCGGCGCGCAGGCGGCCACGACCGCGGCGGCCGGGACCACCGAGATCGTCCTGGACGACCCGAACAGCGAGACCCGCCGCACCGACCGGCTGCTCGCCGCCGGCGACACCGGCTTCCTGCACCGGCAGTCGGGAGTCACCGGCCTGCTCTGGACGGACTACGACGACGGCTCCACCGTAGGCGTCGAGGGCACGTCCGGGCTCTACACGCCGACCACCACCAGCTGCTACGACATCCAGACCCGCTGCGCCACGGGCGTGTTCGGGCAGGGCGCCGACACCGTCGCGCTGCCGCACCGCACCTACGGCGACCCGGTGTACCTGTGGCGCCCGGACGGCAGTCCGCTGCGGACCGTGGACCTGCGCCAGTCGGCCGACCGCGTGGGAACGTACGGCGAGACGACCGTCACCGTCGAGTTCGACGGCGTCGTCGACGGCGAGCAGCTGGACGGCCATGTCCTGCACCTCGTCGACCTCGTCGACGGACAGCAGCGCGACCGCGTCGTCACCGGCTATCCGGCCGACACCTTCTGGGAGTGGAACAACGCGCGCACCGGCGACGAGAACGGTGCCCTGCTGACCTACCCCGTCGACAACGAGTACGGCGAGCTCCAGTCCTACACCGTCGGCTACCTCGACTTCGCCACCGCGCGGTTCACGCCGGTCTTCACCGGCCTCGAGGAACTGCCGGAGCCGGTCCTCAGCGACGACCGCGTCGGCTGGTACACGGAGGCCGCAGGTCTGCACCTCAAGCCGCGCGCCGACCTCGGGGCCGAGGAGACGGTCCCGGTGGCGGGCGCGGCGAGCAACGTCATGCCCAAGCCCGTGCCCGTCCTCGTCGGGGGCTGGGCCGTCTTCACCAGCGCCTTCGGGGTCAAGGCCGTCTCCCTGACCGACGGCACCACGAAGACCCTGCTCACCGCCACGTACGGCGCCCCGCTGGCCACGCCCGACGGCGGTGCCCTGGTCACCGGCGGCACCACCGCCTCCGACTGGTGGGTGCAGCGCGTGAGCCTCGGCGCCGACGGCGTCCCGCAGGTGAAGAAGCTGGTCAAGATCGCGCCGTTCGAGAACAAGAAGACGGGGCTCGCGCTCAGCCGAGGCAGCCTGCGCGTCGCCGAGCACAATCCCAGGAACGCCAACAGCGACACCACGTCCGTGCGCACGCTCACCACGAACGGCGGCACCGCACTGACCGCGTCCGCCGCCACCGAGGGCGACCCGGTCTCCCCCACGTGCCCGTACCCGGACACCGCCTGCTCCGTCCTGTGGGGCAACAACACCGGCGAGCCCGAGGACGTCTACCTCAACACCTTCTACAACAGCGACGAGGGTGGCACCGGTCTGGAGAACGAGGACCAGCTGGTCTCCATCCACGACGGGTGGTCCAACCACACGCTGTCCTACGGCACCACCGGCGGCGCGATCGTCGACGTCTCCGACAACTTCGCGGTCTACAACTCGGGCGGCTCGACGCCCACGCAGTACGTCGGCGAGTTCGGGTACAGCCAGATCCTGAAGCGGTCCGTCCGTGCCGCCGCGCTCAACGGCTCCACCCTCTGGAGCCCGACGACGACCGCCGGCAGGCTGACCTCGTACGACCTGGTCACCAGGAAGACCCTCGCCACGGTGGACGTCCCGGACCTCGGCTGTGTGCCGAGCGAGCTGCAGGCGGCCGGCCGCTGGGTGTACTGGACGTGCGGGACCGCCTCGGCGGGCGTCTACGACACCAAGGCCAGGACGTCCCAGCCGGTCACCCCGGGTGACGTACTCCTCGGCGACGGCTTCACCGTCCGCCACGACCACGAGGCCGACCGGCTCGTCCTGACGGACGCGGCCACCGGCACCACGCGCGTGGTCGCCTCGGGTCTGCCCGACTCCGGGCTCGCCGTGGACCGCCGCTTCCGGTGGACGGTCGACGAGTACACGGGCCTGGTCGCCTGGTTCGACAAGCTCGAGCAGACGCACGTCGCCACCACCGGCATCACCCCGTCCGCGGTGACGGCCTTCCGCACGGACGCCACCACCTACGCGGGCATCTCGGTGCCCTGGACCGGCGAGTGGCTGCTGTCCCGCCCGGTCACCTCCTGGTCCCTGACCGTCGCCTCGGTCCAGAGCGGCGCGAACGGCAAGGCCACCCGCACGATCACCGGCGGCGCCGCCTCGGCCATGGTCTCGGCGTCCTGGAACGGCAAGACGTCGAGCGGGGCGTACTTCCCCACGGGCGCGTTCACGTGGACGCTGAAGGCGACCGGCCTCGGCACCACGACACCGGTCACGGTGACGTCCGGCGAGGGCTACCTGGAGCGGGGCTCGGCGGTCCGCCACGACTTCGTCAGCCCCGACGGGCCCGACGGCCGCGGCGACCTGCTCACCCTGAACTCCTCCGGAGGCCTGACCTTCCACTCCGGCACCGGCACCGGCAAGTTCGGCGACAAGTACACCGGCACCGGCTGGCCCACCACCGTCACGGCCGTCCCCTTCGGCGACCTGAGCGGCGACCGCTGCAACGACGTGCTCGTGCGCTACAGCAGCGGCGCCCTGCGGCTGTACAAGCCGGGCTGCGGCGCGGCGGTCAAGCCGTCGACGTCGTACACCACGCTGGCGAGCAGCGGCTGGACGCAGTACAACGCGCTCACCTCGCCCGGCGACGTCAGCGGCGACGGCCGCCCCGACCTGATCGCCCGCCAGGCGTCGACCGGCACGGTCTACCTCTACAAGGGCACCAGCGACGGCAAGCTCGCCTCCCGGGTGAAGCTCTACGACAGCTGGAAGGGCTACAAGAAGATCGTCGGCGTCGGCGACATCACCGGCGACGGCAGGCCCGACCTTCTCGCCCAGGACACGGCGAACACCCTCTGGCGCTACGACGGCAAGGGCGACGGCACCTTCGCCGCCCGCGTGAAGGTGTTCACCAACTGGGGCGGCAGCTACAACGCCGTCGTCGGCGTCGGCGACATCACCGACGACGGCCGCCCGGACCTCGTCTCCCGCGACACCAGCGGCAACGCGTGGCGCAACAGCGGTGACGGCAAGGGGTCGTTCGGCTCGCGGACGCAGATCGCGAGCGGATGGAGCGGCTACAAGTCCCTTTCGTAGCCGAGCGATCGACCCAGCTGAAGGCGCCCGGAGACCGATGTCCCCGGGCGCAGCGGCAACGGGCTGCTGTGGGTGATCCGACGCCGGTCAGGTGCCGGTGTGGGTGGCCTCCGGATCGACTCCCACCGTGATCGTGGCGAGGACGCCCTTCGCGATGTCCCTCTTGTTGTACTTGAGCTTCAGCAGGCCGCCCTCGGTCCCGTTGTCCGGGTAGATGGTGTCCTCGTCGAGCGTGGTGCGGGTGGTGGTGTTGGTGGAGTACGGCGCCACCTCGGCGGAGGCCAGCACGCTCTCCTCGTCGAAGAAGAACTGGCCCGTGTGGCAGGTGTTGCCGCCCTCGTACCCGGCGTCGGTCCAGGTGCCGTTCACATGCACCTTGGTGTGGACGTGCACGCAGCGGCCCTGGTACCAGCCGGGGAAGAGGGTCCTGAACTCCACCAGGCCGTTGCGGTCCGTCTTCGAGATGCCGCGCAGGTAGCGCTCGTCGTCGGTCGGCTCCTCGTGCACGCCGCCTCCGCCACCGGGCTCGCCCGAGGGCTGCCCGGACGGGGGCTCGCCCGTCGGCTCACCGGAGGGCGGGGTGCCGCCTCCGCCGCCACCGCCGCTGCCCATGGCCTCGTATCCCGAGTACACGCCCAGCGCGTTGCAGTGCCAGATGTCGACCGCGGCGTTCCTGAGGGGCCGGCACGTCTCGGCGTCGATCACCTTGAGCCGGAGGGTGAGGGGGATGCCCTCCTGGTCCTCGGTCACGTCCTCGCGAAGCTTGTCCGCGTCGATGTAGTAGGGCCCCTCGGTCGTCTCCGAGGTGAGCTTGTAGCAGCTCTCGGACGCGGTCTCCGCGGCGCTCGCGCTCTGCTCGTCGGCGAACGCGCCGGCCGCCAGCGTGCCGCCCACGCCCACCGCCGCGACCGCGCCCGCTCCGGCGGCGACGACCTTACGGCGCGTCAGATCCCTTTTGTGTTGCGGCCCTTGGGCCGTGTGGTTTCCCGTCATGGCCAGGACGCTAGGTAAGAGCTCTGTAGGAGGCATGGGCGCGGGCTGTGTGTACCTGTGGAACCTGAAAGGGCCCGGAACCGATCACGGTTCCGGGCCCTTTGCTCAGGCTTGCTCAGCCGCCTACTTCGGCTGCGGCTTGCGCACCGACAGGTGCAGCTCCTTCAGCCGCGCCTCCTCCAGCTCCGTCGGCGCGCCCATCATCAGGTCCTGGGCGTTGCCGTTGAGCGGGAAGGCGATGGTCTCGCGGATGTTCGGCTCGTCGGCCAGCAGCATGACGATGCGGTCGACACCGGGGGCGATGCCACCGTGCGGCGGGGCGCCGAAGCGGAACGCGCGCAGCATGCCGGCGAACTTGTCCTCGACGGTCTCGCGGTCGTAGCCCGCGATCTCGAAGGCCTTCAGCATGATCTCCGGCTCGTGGTTCCGGATCGCGCCGGAGGACAGCTCGACGCCGTTGCAGACGATGTCGTACTGCCAGCCCAGGATGTCCAGCGGGTCCTGGGTCTCCAGGGCCTCAAGACCGCCCTGCGGCATGGAGAACGGGTTGTGCGAGAAGTCGATCGCGCCGGTCTCCTCGTCCTTCTCGTACATCGGGAAGTCGACGATCCAGCAGAACCGGAACACGCCCTCCTCGAAGTGCCCGGCGCGCTTGGCGGCCTCGACGCGGACCGCGCCCATGATCTTGGAGACCTCGTCGAACTCGCCCGCGCCGAAGAACACGGCGTGACCGGCGGCCAGCGACAGGCGCTTGGTCAGCTCGGCGACGTTCTCCTCGGTGAGGAACTTCGCGATCGGGCCGGACAGCGAGCCGTCCTCGGCCACCCGGACCCAGGCCAGGCCCTTGGCGCCCTGCGAGACCGCGAAGTCACCGAGCTGGTCGAAGAACTTACGGGGCTGCGCGGAGACGTCCGGCACCGGCAGCGCGCGCACGTGCTTGCCGGCGAACGCCTTGAACTCCGAGCCCTCGAAGATGTCGGTGATGTCGACGAGCTCCAGCTGGGCGCGCAGGTCCGGCTTGTCGGAGCCGTACTTCAGCATCGCCTCGCGGAACGGGATCCGCGGGAACGGCGAGGTGACGTGGCGGCCGCCGCCGAACTCCTCGAAGAGCTCGGTCATCAGCTTCTCGACGGGCTGGAAGACGTCCTCCTGCTCGACGAAGCTCATCTCGACGTCGAGCTGGTAGAACTCGCCCGGCGAGCGGTCGGCACGCGCGTCCTCGTCGCGGAAGCAGGGCGCGATCTGGAAGTAGCGGTCGAAGCCGGAGATCATCAGCAGCTGCTTGAACTGCTGCGGCGCCTGCGGCAGGGCGTAGAACTTGCCCGGGTGCAGACGCGAGGGGACGACGAAGTCACGGGCGCCCTCGGGGGAGGTCGCGGACAGGATCGGCGTCGCCATCTCGTTGAAGCCCAGCGCCGTCATCTTGTGGCGGATCGCCGAGATGACCGCCGTACGCAGCAGGATGTTGCGGTGCATGCGCTCGCGGCGCAGGTCCAGGAAGCGGTACTCCAGGCGCCGCTCCTCGTTGACCCCGTCCTCGGTGTTGATCGTGAACGGCAGCGGGGCGGCCGCGCCGAGCAGCTCGACCTCGCCGACCTCGACCTCGACCTCGCCGGTGGGCAGCTCGGAGTTGATGTTCTCGGCGCCGCGGGAGACGACCTTGCCGTCGATCCGGACCGTGGACTCCTTGGACAGCTTGTCCAGGGCCTCGTAGGCGGGGGTGCCGGGGCGGGCGACAAGCTGCGTGATGCCGTAGTGGTCGCGCAGATCGATGAAGAGGATGCCGCCCAGGTCGCGCCGATTGTGCAGCCAGCCACTCAGTCGGACGTCGGTGCCGACGTCAGAGGAGCGGAGCTCGCCGCAGGTGTGGGACCTGTACCGATGCATCGTCGTTCATCCAGCCTTCGCGGATCGGGGGCTTGTTCCCCTGAGTCGGGGGCTCACGTGATGCGGGTGCCGTGTTTCACGTGAAACTCCCCCAAGCCTACCGGGCACCCCAAGATCGCCTCCCCACCATTTCGCCTTGCCCGCGGGCCCCTGTGGACAGATGCCCCGTACAGCTTCGGTGGCAGTCCGCGATCACCTGTTCTTAAAGTGGGGCAATGCGCACTGGTGAGCCCCTGCCCGCCGTGGGGGAGGTCCTGGCCGCCCTCGCGACCGGACTGTGGCACTGGAACACCGCCACGGGACTGGTCTCGGTCGACGCGGAGGCGGCACGGCTGCTCGGGCTGCCCGCCGAGCGGGCCACCCTCAGTCAGGCCCAGGTGCGGGCCCGGCTGCACCCGGTCGACTGGAACGAGATCAGCGGAGTGATCCAGCTCGCCGTGGCCGAGGGCACGCTCGGGGAGGTGCGGGTGCGGATCATGGACGACCGGGGCCGGGTCGTCCGGGTCGGCCGCAGCCGCTTTCAGGCCTCCTTCGACCGGGAGAAGCGGTCGTACGAGGTGACGGGGTCCCTTCAGGAGGTCACCGAGCCGGCACCGGGCACCCGGGCGGGGCGCTCCGCGGTCACCGGCGACTGGCGGCGCTCACGCGAGGCGTTCCTGCTGGACGCGGGCCGGGCGCTGGCCGAGGCGCGGTCCACGGCGGAGGTGCTGCGGGTCGCGGCCGGGCTGTCGATGCCGGGCTTCTCCCCGGACGGGCTCGCGGTCTTCGGGGTCACGGGCGATCGCCTGACGATCATCGGCCACCACGGCCATCAGCCCGGCGACGAGAACCCCTTCACACAGATGGCCCTGGACACGGACTACCCGGCCGCCGAGGTCGTGCGCACCGGCCGTGCCGTCTATCTGTCCTCACCCGAGCGGTACAAGGAGCGCTACCCGCTCACCTGGCCGCTCGCCGCGCATTTCAACCGCCAGTCCTGGGCGTTCCTGCCGCTGACCGTCGCCGGCCGCACGATGGGCGCCTGGATGGCGGCGTTCACCTATCCGGTCGCGTTCACCCCCGACGAGCGGTCCGTGCTGACGACGGTCGCCCGGATGCTCGCCCAGGCCCTGACCCGGGCCGAGGCCGCCGAGACCGCGCGGGAGCTCACGGACGGCCTCCAGCGCTCGATGCTGCCCCAGCTCGGCCCCGAGATACCGGGCATGAGCGTCGCCGCCCGCTATGTGCCCACCGGCGGCGGACTCCAGGTCGGCGGCGACTGGTACGACATGATCCCGCTGCCCAACGGCCGCTTCGCCCTGGTCATCGGTGACGTCCAGGGCCATGACGTCCGGGCGGCGGGCCTGATGGGCCAGCTGCGGATCGCGCTGCGCGCCTACGCCTCCGAGGGCCACCGCCCCGACGCCGTCCTGTCCCGCGCGTCCCGCTTCCTGCACGGGATGACGTTCGGCGCCCTCGACGAGGATCCGTCCGATCTGCGCTTCGCGACCTGCCTGTATGTCGAGGTCGACCCCACGACCGGCCTGCTGGACATCGCCCGCGCCGGCCATCCCGACCCGGCGATCCGCATGATCGACGGCACGGTGCTCGCCCGCCCGACGGCCGGCGGCCTGCCGCTCGGCATCGACCCGGACGCGGACTACCCGACGACCAGGATCACCCTGGAGCCCGGCGAGACCATGCTGATCTGCACGGACGGCCTGATCGAGACCGGCGGCCACGACCTGGAGACCGGCTGGAAGCGGATCCGCACGATCCTGGAGGAGCACGACGGCGACCTGGAGGCGCTCGCCGACGCCCTCGTCCAGGCCGTCCACGGCCCGTCCTCCCACCACACCACCGGCCCCCTTGCCGACCGGCGCGAGGACGACATAGCGGTCCTGCTGCTGTGGCGTGAGGAGGACGGCTGCGGCTGCGGGGACACGACGGCCCTGCGGCCGACGGTCCGGCGCACGGTGCTGTCGGTCGCGCAGGCCGAGCCGGAGCGGGTCGCGGCGGCCCGCCAGCAACTGCGCGAGATGCTGCACGACTGGGCCTCCGCGGACCAGGTCGACTCGGCCGTGCTGCTGCTGTCCGAGCTGCTGACGAACGTCCTCGTCCACACCGACGCCGACGCCCTGCTGCTCGCGGAGGTGCGGGGCGGGCCGGGCGCCCGCCGGCTGCGCGTCGAGGTGACGGACAACAGCGACGACCTGCCGCACAGGCGCAGCCCGGGGGAGCTGGCGTCGTCCGGGCGGGGCCTGATGCTGATCGAGCTGTTGGCCCAGGCGTGGGGCGTCGACCCGCGCGGCGAGGGCAAGAGCATCTGGTTCGAGCTCTACGAGTCCGAGGGCGCCGAGGTCTCCGGGGGCGCGGCCGTGCCGGGGCTCGCCGGACTCCCGTAGCGCTCCCGCGTCTCGTGGAGGACGCCGAAGGCGGCGGCGACGAGCGGTACGGAGAGCAGCATGCCGAGGATGCCGGCGACCGAGGCACCCGCGGTGATCGCCACCATGACGACGGCCGGGTGCATCTGCACGGTCCGGCTCTGGATCGCGGGCTGCAGCACATGGCCCTCCAGCACCTGCACGGCGAGCACCACTCCGAGCACCCACAGCGCGATGAGGAACCCGCGGTCGGCGAGCGCGACCAGCACGGCGACGGCTCCGGAGATGAAGGCGCCGAGATAGGGGATGTAGGCCCCCACGAAGACGAGGGCGCCGAGCCCGACCGCGCCGGGGACGTCGAGAATCAGCAGGCCGACGGTGATGCACACCGCGTCGATGAGGGCGATGAGGGTGGTCCCCCGCATGAACCCCTCCACTCCCTGGTACGCCCGCCGGGCCATGGCCTCCACGACGTCCCCGCCGCTGCCCGGAACGAGGGATCTGAGGGTGGCCGCGGCCCGGTCGGAGTCCCGCAGGAAGAAGAAGACGAGCAGCAGCGCCAGTACGGCGATGGCGATCGTCTCGCCCACGACACTGACCCCGCTGATCACCCCGGAGGCCGCCGTGCCGCCGAACTTGCTGAGCAGTTCCCTGGAGTTGGAGGCGACGTCGTCCAGCGAGGTCCCGGCGGCCCCGAAGTGGTCGGTGAGGTCCTCGCCCGCCTGCTTGAGCGAGGCGACGATCTCGTCGCCGCTGTCCACGATCGCGGCGACGACGATGTAGACGGCCCCGCCGACGACGGCCACCACGGCCACGCAGGTGAGCGCGGCGGCGACGGACCGGTTGACCCTGGCCTTCACCAGCCGCCGGTGCAGCGGCCCCAGCAAGGCCGTCCCCAGCAGCGCGAGCAGCACGGGCACGACGGCCGTACGGAACTCCACGGCCAGCCGGATCCCGACGTAGACCACCCCGGCGACGAGCAGCACGACCACACACCAGGCGGCGAGCCGCCGGACAGGGTCGGGGAGCAGCGGGGTGGGGGCCTGCACGCTTCCAGCGGATCACGCGCGGGGCGGGGCTGTCGTGCGCGGGCGGACCGGGTGGGTGACGGGACGGCGCGAGGCCCGGAGCCGCACGACGTGCGTGCCGCTCCGGGCCTCGTGACCGGGTGGGTTACAGCCCGCCCTCCGACATTCCGTGCACCGCCGGGATCGTCCCGAGGCGGCCCTTCTGGAAGTCCTCGAAGGCCTGCATGAGTTCGTCCTTGGTGTTCATGACGAACGGGCCGTAGTGGGCCATCGGCTCACGGATCGGCTGCCCGCCGAGGAGGACGACCTCCAGGTCCGGCGTGTTCGAGTCCTGCTTCTCGTCGGCGCGGACGGTCAGGGAACCGCCGTCCCCGAAGACCGCCGTCTGGCCCTTGTGGACGGGACGGCGCTCGGCGCCCACGCTGCCGCGGCCCGCGAGGACGTACGCGAGGCCGTTGAAGTCCTCGCGCCACGGCAGGGTGATCTCCGCGCCCGGCGCGAGGGTCGCGTGGATCATCGTGATCGGGGTGTGGGTGATGCCGGGGCCCTGGTGGCCGTCCAGCTCACCGGCGATGACACGCAGCAGCGCGCCGCCGTCGGGGGTGGTGAGCAGCTGGACGCTGCCGCCGCGGATGTCCTGGTAGCGCGGCGCCATCATCTTGTCCTTGGCCGGGAGGTTCACCCACAGCTGGAGCCCGTGGAAGAGACCGCCGGACATGACCAGCGACTCCGGCGGGGCCTCGATGTGCAGCAGACCGGAGCCGGCCGTCATCCACTGGGTGTCGCCGTTGGTGATGGTGCCACCGCCGCCGTTGGAGTCCTGGTGGTCGAAGACCCCGTCGATGATGTAGGTGACGGTTTCGAAGCCGCGGTGCGGGTGCCAGGGAGTGCCCTTGGGCTCACCCGGCGCGTACTCCACCTCTCCCATCTGGTCCATCATGATGAACGGGTCCAGGTGACGGTAGTTGATCCCGGCGAACGCGCGGCGCACCGGGAAGCCCTCACCCTCGAAACCGCTCGGCGCGGTCGTGACGGCGAGCACGGGACGGGCCACGGCCTCCGCGGGTGCGGCGACGCGGGGCAGCGTCAGCGGGTTCTCGACGGTCACTGCAGGCATGTCGGTACCTCCTTGTGCGTCCAGTTTAGTTGAGCATTGAACTTCTTGCCACCCCTAACGGGAAAAGCCCGGAAGGCATTCCCTCCGGGCACAGCCGAAGGCCGACACCCTGGATGGGCGTCGGCCTTCGTCGCGAGGATCCGGTGCTCCGGCGGCGGCTCAGTGTGTCAGCAAGAGCCGCGGCGCTGGGGTCAGACGGTCAGTTCGTGCTGTTCCGCGGGGGTGTGGACCGTCTCCTCCGGCTCTCGCCGGCCGTCCCGCATGACCAGCGCCGCCAGCACCGCCGCGGCCAGGACACCGATCGCGCTGACCGTGAAGGTGGTCGACATCGAGGCGGTGAAGGCCTCGCGGGCCGCGGCGATCAGACCGGCGTCGCCGCCTGCGACCGCACCGGCGATCGAGTGCCTCGCCTCCGCCGGGGCCCCCTCGGGCATCCGGTCGGCGAACCCGCTCGACAGCAGCGAGCCGAGGATCGCGATGCCGAGGGCGGTGCCGGCCTGCTGGACGGTGTCGTTCAGGGCCGAGCCGACGCCCGCCTTGTCCTCGGGGATCGTGCCCATCAGCGCGCCCACCGCGGCCGGCATCGCGAGGCCGGCGCCGAGGCCGAGGAGACCGAGCGCCACCGCCGGGACCGTGAAGCCGGAGTCCGCCGAGACCGTGGTCAGCAGGGCGAAGCAGGCCACCATCACCAGCATTCCGCCGAGGATCACCCACCGGTTGCCGTACTTCGCGGCGAGCTTGACCCCCACGCCGTTGCCGACGAGAGCGGTGATCGCCAGCGGCAGGAAGGCGAGGCCGGCCTTGATCGGCGAGTAGCCGAGCACGAACTGCAGGTACTGGGTGAGGACCAGCAGCAGACCTCCGTTGCCGATCTGCACCAGGGCCAGGGAGAGCGAACCGCCGCTGAAGTTGCGGTGCTTGAAGAGGACCAGCGGGACCATCGGGGACTTGGTGACGTTCTCCCAGACGACGAAGCCGGCCAGCGAGACGAGAGCCACAGGCAGGGCGGCGGTCCACACCCCGTGCTGCGGGAGCTCGATGATCCACCAGACCAGGGCCGTCATGCCGGTCGCCGACAGCACCGCGCCCAGCGGGTCGGCCTTCTGCCAGGGCGCCCTGGACTCCGGCATCAGCGTCAGACCGGCGACGATCGCGAGGGCCGCGATCGGCACGTTGACGAAGAAGATCGACTGCCAGGAGAAGTGCTCGATCAGGACCCCGCCGAGCACCGGGCTGCCGACCAGGCCGAGCATCGACACCGAGCTCCAGGCGGCCATCGCCTTGCCGCGCTCGTCCTCGTCGAAGACGGTGATGAGGATGGACAGGGTGGACGGCATGATCAGCGCTCCGCCGACCCCCATCGCGACACGTACGGCGATCACCTCACCGGGGGTTGTGCACCAGGTCGCGGCCAGTGAGGCCGCCCCGAAGAGCAGCAGCCCGATCAGCATCACCTTCCGGCGCCCGAACCGGTCACCGAGGCTGCCGGAGGTGAGCAGCAGACCGGCGAAGACCAGGATGTAGGAGTCCAGGATCCACTGGGTCTCCTGGGCGCTCGCCCCGATCTCCCCGGTCATGACGGGCACCGCGACGGTCAGCGCCATGCTGTCGACGACCAGCACCAGCGTGCTCAGGCACAGCACGATCAGGATCCACCAGCGGCGTGGATCACGCGTTCCCTTGACGTCCATGACGTTCCCCTCCGGTACGTGAACACCGTTCCTTCGTTGCGAACACTGTACGCACAACGGAACAGCGTTCGCAACAATCGATTCTTGTACGCTGGATGCGAACGATGTACGCAGGGAGCGTTCGGCCTCACTGAAGGAGCCCCGATGGCCGCGAAGTCGACGAAGCAGAGCCCCATCCCCTCCGTCTGGGCCCGCCCCCAGCGCGAGAGCGACCAGCCCGCGCTCAGCCGGGCCGCGATCGTGCGCGAGGCGATCGTCATGCTGGACGCGGAGGGCGTCGAGGCGCTGAGCATGCGCAAGCTCGCCACCAGGCTGAACGCCGGCGCGGCCTCCCTGTACCGGCACGTGGCGACCAAGGACGAGCTGATGGAGCTGGCCGTCGACGAGGTCGCCGCCGAGATCCACGTACCGCCCGCGGACAGCCCGGACTGGCGGGCGGCCGTGGCGCAGGCCGCACACTCCTTCCGCACGACGGCACTACGGCATCCGTGGCTGTCCTCGGTCCTCGGCCAGGCCGGCCTCGCCTATCTCGGCCCCAACCTCATGTCGTACTCGGAGCGCTTGGCCGCCCTGTTCACGACTGCCGGGTTCCCGGACCCCAACGGGGCGATCGACGCCGTCCTGTCGTACGTCATCGGGATGAGCACCACCGAGGGCGCCTGGCTCATCACGGTCGCCCGCTCCGGGGAGACCGAGGCCGACTTCATCGCACGGCTGATGCCTGCGGCCCAGCAGGCGGTGGCGGACCACGAACACCTGGCCAAGGGCTACGCCCAGACGGAGGAAATCGCCACCACGGACCCGGCGGCCATGCGGGACACAAAGTTCGCGGCCGCCCTGGACATCGTCCTCGACGGCCTGGCCCTGCGCCTCAAAACGCCGGGATCCTGAGCACCCCTCAGGGGCGCGGGGAACTGCGCGACCAGCCACAACGGCCCCGCAGACGCCACACGACCTGGCGCGGCACCCCCGCGAAGCGCTATCCGTACATCCTGCGCATGGCGAACTCGACCATCTGCTCCACGGCCTTCGCGTCGAAGACCATGCGGTGCTCGCCCTCCATGTCGACGACGAAGCCGTAGCCGGTCGGCAGCAGGTCGATCACCTCGGCGCCGGTGATGACGAAGTACTTGGACTCCTTGCCCGCGTACCTGCGCAGCTCCTTCAGCGAGGTGAACATCGGGATCACCGGCTGCTGGGTGTTGTGCAGGGCGAGGAAGCCCGGGTTGTCACCGCGCGGGCAGTAGACCTTCGAGGTCGCGAAGACCTGCTGGAAGTCCTCGGCGGACATCTGCCCCGTGGTGAAGGCCCGCACCGCGTCCGCGAGCGAGGGCGGGGACGGCTCGGGGTAGAGCGGCGGCTGCTGGCCGTATCCACCGACGCCACCGGCCATGGGCTGCTGCGGCGGGGCGTACTGCTGCTGTGCACCGACGTTCTGGTCGTAGCCGTACATGGGCGCAAGAGTACCGAGAGCGGCCCGGCTGTGGACCAGTACGGGGGCTCCGCCAAACCGACAGCAGCTTGACAGCGTGTGCCCCTGGGTTCCCGGCGCCGCCGCTCCTAGCGTCTTTCCATGCGCCGAGACCATGCCGAAGCAGTCGCCGAAGACGCCGCCGGAGAAGTCCACGAGCACGATCGCGGGCTCTCCCACGACCTTCCGGTCCTCGCCCGTCGCCGCATGATCCGGCTGATGGCCGGGGCGAGCCTGATCCCGCTGGTGGGCTGCACCACGGAGGACGACGAGACGTCGGCCGCCGCCTCGTCCAGGGGCTCCGGCGGTTCCGCGTCCTCCTCCTCGTCCGCCGAGTGCGCGACCATCCCCGACGAGACCGCCGGCCCCTTCCCCGGCGACGGCTCGAACGGCGTGAACGTCCTCAAGGAGAGCGGAGTCGTCCGCAGCGACATCACCGGGAGCTTCGGCGACTCGGCGGGCGGCACCGCCGAGGGCGTGCCGCTGACCCTCACGCTGACGGTCGTGGACGCCGCCTCCGGGTGCGGGACGCCGAAGAAGGGCGCCGCCGTCTACCTCTGGCACTGCGACCGGGAGGGCAACTACTCCCTGTACTCCGAGGGCGTCACCGACGAGAACTACCTGCGCGGTGTCCAGGAGACCGACGAAGAGGGCCAGGTCACCTTCAGGAGCGTCTTCCCCGGCTGCTACGCGGGCCGCTGGCCGCACATCCACTTCGAGGTCTACGGCAGCCTCGCGGACGCCACCGCGGCGACGGCGATCACGAACACCTCACAGCTGGCGTTCCCCGAGGACGTCTGCGACACGGTGTACGCCACGGACGGCTACGAGGCGAGCGTGCGCAATCTGAGCGGCCTCTCCCTGGAGACCGACGGCATCTTCAGCGACGGGCACGACCAGCAGCTGGCGACGGTGACGGGCGGCGTGAGGGAGGGATACACGGCGACACTGACGGTTCCGGTGTGACCTGTCACAGATTGCGGATCGGGGTTGCGTCTTATTACTGACGGGTAGCATCATCGTAGCTACTTGTTGGTACGTGAACTAGCGCGAGGATCCAAGTGCCTCGCCGATCCCTCTACGGAGTCGTCACCATGGGGCACTACAAGTCGAACCTCCGCGACATCGAGTTCAACCTCTTCGAAGTACTCGGACGCGACAAGCTGTACGGCACGGGTCCGTTCGAGGAGATGGACGTCGAGACCGCGAAGAGCATCCTCGAGGAGCTGACCCGGCTCGCGGAGAACGAGCTGGCCGACTCCTTCGCGGACGCCGACCGCAACCCGCCGGTCTTCGACCCCGAGACGAACACCGCGCCGGTCCCGGCGTCCTTCAAGAAGAGCTACAAGGCCTTCATGGACTCCGAGTACTGGCGGCTCGGCCTGCCCGAGGCCATCGGCGGCACCACGGCTCCGCCGTCCCTGATCTGGTCGTACGCGGAGCTGATCCTCGGCTCGAACCCGGCCGTGTGGATGTACTCCTCCGGCCCGGCGTTCGCCGGCATCCTCTACGACGAGGGCAACGACGTCCAGAAGAAGATCGCCCAGATCGCCGTCGAGCGGACCTGGGGCTCCACCATGGTGCTCACCGAGCCGGACGCCGGCTCGGACGTGGGCGCCGGCCGCACCAAGGCGGTCCAGCAGGAGGACGGCTCCTGGCACATCGAGGGCGTGAAGCGCTTCATCACCTCCGGTGAGCACGACATGGAGGAGAACATCCTCCACTACGTCCTCGCGCGTCCCGAGGGCGCCGGTCCCGGCACCAAGGGCCTGTCCCTCTTCCTCGTCCCGAAGTACCTCTTCGACTTCGAGACCGGCGAGCTGGGCGAGCGCAACGGCGTCTACGCCACGAACGTCGAGCACAAGATGGGCCTGAAGGCCTCCAACACGTGCGAGATGACCTTCGGCGACCAGCACCCCGCCAAGGGCTGGCTGATCGGCGACAAGCACGACGGCATCCGCCAGATGTTCCGCATCATCGAGTTCGCCCGCATGATGGTCGGCACGAAGGCGATCTCCACGCTGTCGACGGGCTACCTCAACGCGCTGGAGTACGCCAAGGAGCGCGTCCAGGGTCCCGACCTCGCGAACTTCATGGACAAGACCGCGCCCAAGGTCACCATCACCCACCACCCCGACGTGCGCCGCTCGCTGATGACGCAGAAGGCGTACGCGGAGGGCATGCGCGCGCTGGTGCTGTACACCGCCTCGATCCAGGACGCGATCGCCGTCAAGGAGGCCGCCGGCGAGGACGCCAAGACCGAGCACGCCCTGAACGACCTGCTCCTGCCGATCGTCAAGGGCTACGGCTCCGAGAAGGGCTACGAGCAGCTCGCGCAGTCGCTGCAGACCTTCGGCGGCTCCGGGTTCCTCCAGGAGTACCCGATCGAGCAGTACATCCGTGACGCCAAGATCGACACCCTGTACGAGGGCACGACCGCGATCCAGGGCCAGGACTTCTTCTTCCGGAAGATCGTCCGCAACCAGGGCGCGGCGCTCAACTCCCTCGCCGAGGACATCAAGAAGTTCCTGGCGCTCGGCGAGGGCGGCGAGGAGCTGGCCGGCGCCCGCGAGCACCTGGCCAAGGCCGCCGTCGAGCTGGAGGCGATCGTCGGTCTGATGCTGACCGACCTCGCGGCCACCGAGCAGGACGTCAAGAACATCTACAAGGTGGGTCTGAACACCACCCGCCTGCTGCTGGCCTCCGGTGACGTCGTCGTCGGCTACCTGCTGCTGAAGGGTGCCGCGGTCGCCGCCGAGAAGCTTGCGACGGCCTCCTCCAAGGACAAGGCGTTCTACCAGGGCAAGATCGCGGCGGCGAAGTTCTTCGCGGCCAACGTCCTGCCGGGCGTCACCGGTGCGCGCAAGCTCGCCGAGGGCATCGACCTGGACCTGATGGAGCTGGACGAAGCGGCGTTCTGACCGGACCCGGAGGGGGCGGCACCGTCGTCCCTTTCCGGCCACCCGTTCCAGGCACTCACGGACATTCCACATCGCCCTTACGAGGGCCCGCTCCCCTTCACCGGGAGCGGGCCCTCGTACGTCGTTAAGGTGAACCCCATGAGCGAACCCCCCCGCTTCGACCGCGGCCACACCGACGACCTCATGTCCTTCCTCGCGGCGAGCCCGTCGCCGTACCACGCCGTGGCGAACGCCGCCGAGCGGCTGGAGAAGGCCGGATTCCGACAGGTCGCCGAGACGGACGCCTGGGACGGGACGAGCGGTGGCAAGTACGTGCTGCGCGGCGGCGCGATCGTGGCCTGGTACGTCCCCGAGGGCGCGGCGCCCCACACGCCGTTCCGCATCGTCGGCGCGCACACGGACTCCCCCAACCTGCGGGTGAAGCCGCAGCCCGACCTCGGGGCGCACGGCTGGCGGCAGGTGGCCGTGGAGATCTACGGCGGACCGCTGCTCAACTCCTGGCTCGACCGCGACCTGGGCCTCGCCGGCCGGCTGACCCTGCGGGACGGCTCGACCCGGCTGGTGAACGTGGACCGCCCGCTGCTGCGCGTCCCCCAGCTCGCCATCCACCTGGACCGCTCGGTGTCGGCGGAGGGCCTCAAGCTCGACAAGCAGCGGCATCTGCAGCCCGTCTGGGGCCTCGGCGACGGCGTGCGCGACGGCGACCTGATCGCCTTCCTGGAGGAGACCGCCGGGCTCCCCGCGGGCGAGGTCACCGGCTGGGACCTGATGGTCCACTCGGTCGAACCGCCCGCCCACCTCGGCCGGGACAAGGAACTGGTCGCGGGCCCGCGCATGGACAACCTGCTGTCGGTCCACGCGGGCACGGCCGCCCTGACCACGGTGGCCGGCTCGGGCGCCGCACTGCCGTACATCCCCGTGCTCGCCGCCTTCGACCACGAGGAGAACGGCTCGCAGAGCGACACCGGCGCGGACGGGCCGCTGCTCGGCGGCGCCCTGGAGCGCTCGGTGTTCGCGCGCGGCGGCTCGTACGAGGACAAGGCGCGCGCCTTCGCGGGCACCGTCTGTCTCTCCTCCGACACGGGCCACGCGGTCCACCCCAACTACGCCGAGCGCCACGACCCGACGCACCACCCGCGGGTCAACGGCGGGCCGATCCTCAAGGTCAACGTCAACAACCGCTACGCGACGGACGGTTCGGGCCGCGCGGTGTGGGCGGCGGCCTGCGAGAAGGCCGACGTCCCCTTCCAGACCTTCGTCTCCAACAACTCCATGCCCTGCGGCACCACCATCGGTCCGATCACCGCGGCCCGGCACGGCATCAGGACCGTCGACATCGGCGTGGCGATCCTTTCCATGCACAGCGCACGGGAGTTGTGCGGGGTGGACGACCCCTGGCTGCTGGCGAACGCGCTGGTGGCGTTCCTGGAGGGGTAGCCCGGACCGGGCGGGGTACCCGCCTCCGACCGGAACCACCGGACAGGGAGGCGACACATATGGGCCTCGGCGGATGCATCATCCTCATCGCCGTGGGAGCCATCCTCACGTTCGCGACCGACTGGGAGATGGAGGGGGTCAATCTCGACCTCGTCGGGATCATCCTGATGATCGTGGGACTGATCGGCACCACGACGTTCAGCAGCATCGCCCGGCGCAAGCGCGTGGTGGTACCGCCCTCGACCCCGGTCGTCGGCGAGGAACCCCACCACCATCGCCGGGACGGGTACAGCGACGGTTACGGCGTCTGAGAGTCCGCCTCGCCGTCCATCCCGGCGAGCACCAGCGGGAGCCGGTCCGCCCCGGCCTCGGCCAGGCGGACCGGCACTCCCCAGTCCTGCTGGTGGACATGGCAGGCCGGATACTCCTCGGCGGGGTCGTCGTCACACGACGCCGCCATCGCCGAGACGTGCAGAACGCCTTCGGGGACGGCCGGGTTGAGCTCCAGCGTGCGTGCCAGGTCCGTGTCCGCGCCCTCGCCGGCGAGCAGCAGCTCGGGCGGGGACGCGGAGACCAGCAGGCGGGTCGAGGGGCCGTACCGGGTGTCCAGCTTCTGGCCCGCCGGAGCCTGGAAGATCACGTCCAAGTGGAGCTTGCCCGGGGCGACTTCGGTGGCGGCGCGCCGCGTGCGGTGGGCGACCGCCTCGACGCGCACGGACTCCTCCGGCAGCCGCAGCCGGGTCAGGCGGTGCCTCGCCGACTCCACGACCACGATGTCGTCCCCGACCAGGACCGCGTCCGACGGCTCCCGCAGATCCGTCGCCAAGGTGGTGACCTCGCCGGTCGCGGGATCGTAGCGGCGCACGGCGTGGTTGTACGTGTCGCTGATCGCGACCGAGCCGTCGGGCAGCGCCGTGACGCCCAACGGGTGCTGCAACAGGGCCTGTTCGGCGGCGCCGTCGCGGTGGCCGAAGTCGAAGAGGCCGGTGCCGACGGCGGTGTGCACTTTGCCGTCGGGGGCCACCCAGCGCAGGGCGCTCGTCTCGGAGTCGGCCAGCCACAGCCGCTCGGCCGTCGCCGCGAGGCCCGACGGCTGGGCGAACCAGGCCTCGTCGGCCGGACCGTCGACCAGGCCCTCGTTGGAGGTGCCGGCGACGACGGAGACGGTGCCTCCCCCAGAGCCGAAAGCCTGGGAGGTGCCCCCAGCCGGGTCGTACGCCCACAGCTGGTGGATGCCGGCCATGGCGATCCAGACCCTGCCCTGCCACCACGCCACGTCCCACGGTGAGGACAGATTGACCTCGCGCGCGGGCCCCGACGTCGCATCGCCCCGCATCCACTGGTGGCCGGTGCCCGCGAGGGTGGTGGTGCGGCCGCTCTGCGGGTCGAAGCGCCTGAGCGCGTGGTTCACGGTGTCGGCCACGACCACGGAGCCGTCCGGCAGCAGCGCGAGGCCCTGCGGCTCGTTGAACCGCGAGCGGACCGAGGTGCTGTCGGTGAGCCCACGACTTCCCTGACCGATGCGCCGTACGACGCTCTCCCCGTCGACCTCCAGCTCCACCAGCTGATGCCGGGTCGTGTCGCTGACCAGGAAGTTCCCGGACGGCAGCAACACGGCCTTGCCCGGGAAGCGCAGCACGGTCGGCTCCGGCTCCGGCGCCACGTACGGCCCGTCGCCGCGCCGCAGCGTCCCCTTCGCCTCGTGCTCGGCCTCCAGCTCGGTCACCAGACGCTCGATGGCGTGCACATGCCCCTCACCGGCGTGCTGCGCGACGACATACCCCTCCGGGTCGATCACCACGAGCGTCGGCCAGGCCCGCACCGCGTACTGCTTCCAGGTGGCGAGCTCCGGGTCGTCGAGCACGGGATGCTCGACGCCGTACCGCTCCACGGCGTCCACGACCGCTCCGTGCTCCGCCTCGTGCACGAACTTCGGTGAGTGCACGCCGATGACGACGACGGTGTCCCGGTGCTTGTGCTCCAGCTCGCGCAGTTCGTCCAGGACGTGCAGGCAGTTGATGCAGCAGAACGTCCAGAAGTCCAGAACGACGATGCGTCCGCGCAGGTCGGCCAGTGAGTACGAGCGATCGCCCGTGTTCAGCCAGCCGCCCTTGCCGACCAGCTCGGGGGCGCGGACGCGGACGCGGCGGCGGGGGGAGTCGTTCATGCCCCAAGGGTGCCACCCAGCACTGACAGTCAGGTCAGGGCGTGCCCCGTCGTGGCGTCCACATGGTCCGGCACCTCGTCGTGGCGGTCGCCGACGGTCAGGGTGCCGGTCGGTTCGAGGACGAGGATCGCGGCGGGGGACGGGGCGTACGGCTTGTGTTCGATGCCGCGGGGGACCGTGAGGACGGAGCCCTTGGGGAGGACGACCGTGCGCTCGCCGGCCGGCTCCCGCAGGGAGATGTGCAGTTCGCCGTCGAGGACCAGGAAGAACTCGTCGGTGTGGTCGTGGACGTGCCAGACGTGCTCGCCGTCGACCTTGGCCACGCGGACGTCGTAGTCGTTGACCTGCGTGACGATGCGCGGGCTCCAGGTTTCCGTGAAGGACGCGAGGGCCTTTTCCAGGGAGATGGGTTCCATGCGGCCAGCCTGCGGGGTGGCCCGCTACGCGCGCGAGTGCTAGGAATCGCATATGGCGCAAGGATCCTCTCACGCACCACATCGCGTGGCGGTGATCGTCGACGAGGGCACCAACCCCTTCGAGGTCGGCGTCGCCACCGAGCTCTTCGGACTGCCGCGGCCCGAGCTCGGCCTCGCCGGGCCGCTGTACGACGTGACGCTGTGCGCGCCCGCGCGCGAGGTGCGGATGAACCACGGCTTCTTCACGCTGACCGGCGTGCCCGGCCTGGACGCGGCCGACGCGGCCGACACCCTCGTCGTGCCCGGCCGCCCGGACAACGTCGTCCCGCGCGGTCAGGCCGTGCTCGACGCCATCCGGCGCGCGCACGCGCGTGGGGCCCGTGTCCTGAGCCTGTGCACCGGAAGCTTCGCGCTCGCCGAGGCGGGGCTGCTCGACGGACGCCGGGCCACCACCCACTGGCGGTGGGCCGACCTCTTCCGTGAGCTCCATCCGAAGGTGCTGCTCGAACCGGACGTGCTCTTCGTCGACGAGGGCGACATCCTGACCGCCGCGGGCAGCGCCGCCGCGCTCGACCTGTGCCTGCATGTCGTACGGCGGGACCATGGCGCGGAGGTCGCCAACGCGGTCTCCCGGCGGCTCGTCTTCGCCGCGCACCGGGACGGCGGGCAGAAGCAGTTCGTGGAGCGGCCGCTGCCGGACGTGCCGGACGAGTCGCTGGCCCCGCTGCTGGCCTGGGCGCAGGCACGGCTGGGGGAGCAGCTGACGGTGGCCCGTCTGGCGGCCCGCGCGGCGGTGTCGCCGGCCACCTTGCACCGGCGCTTCAAGGCGCAGCTCGGGACGACGCCGCTGGCCTGGCTGACAGGGGAGCGGGTGGCGCTGGCGTGCCGGCTGATCGAGCGCGGCGAGGAACGGCTGGACGTGGTGGCGGCCCGCAGCGGGCTGGGCACCGCGGCGAACCTCCGCGCGCGGGTGCGGCGCGAGACCGGGCTCAGCCCCTCGGCCTACAGACGGCGTTTCGGACCGGGCGGCGGGGAACCTCTGGTGTCATGAGATTCCTCGTACGCGACCGGCTTCTCGGCTTCGGTGACGACTACTGGATCGAGGACGACCGGGGCAGCAAGGTGTTCCTCGTCGACGGCAAGGCGATGCGGCTGCGGGACACCTTCGAGCTGAAGGACAGCCAGGGGCACGTCCTGATCGACATCCACCAGAAGATGCTCGCGCTGCGGGACACGATGGTGATCGAGCGGGGCGGGGAGCCGCTCGCGACGATCCGCCGCAAGCGGCTGTCGCTGCTGCGCAACCACTACCGGGTGGCCCTGGCCGACGGCAGCACGGAACTCGACGTCAGCGGCAAGATCCTGGACCGGGAGTTCGCCATCGAGTACGACGGCGAACTGCTCGCGGTGGTCTCCCGACGGTGGCTGCACGTCCGGGAGACGTACGGCGTGGACGTCGTACGGGACGACGCGGACCCGGCGCTGCTGATCGCGGTGACGGTGTGTGTGATCCACCTGGCGGAGAAGGAACGCGGGGACGACTGAGACCGGGGCGGCGGCCGGAGCCGACGGTCGGCGACACGGCGGCGGCCGAGCCGACGGTCAGCGTCGCGGCGGCGGCCGAGCCGACAGTCAGTGTCGCGGCGGCGCCAGCCCCAGCACTCGGTCCTTCAGCGCCGGGAACTGATCCCGGGTCACCGCGGCCTTCCCCGGGTCGAACTCCACCGTGAGGACCTCCTCACCCGCGCCGGCCTCGGCCAGCACCTCGCCCCACGGATCGACCACGATCGAGTGACCGGCCTGCGGAACCGAGGCGTGGGTCCCGGCCGTTCCACAGGCGAGCACGAACGCCTGGTTCTCCACCGCCCGCGCCTGAGCCAGCAGCGTCCAGTGCGCCCGGCGGCGCTCCGGCCAGCCCGCCGGGACGACCAGGGTCTCGGCGCCGGCGTCGACGAGGCCGCGGAAGAGTTCGGGGAATCGGAGGTCGTAGCAGGTGGCCACGCCGAGCGTGGTCTCGGGCAGACGGACCGTCACCAGTTCCTCGCCCGCGCTCATCAGCACGGCCTCGCCCTTGTCGAAGCCGAACCGATGGATCTTGCGGTAGGCGGCGACGAGATCACCGGAGGGGGAGAAGACGAGAGAGGTGTTGTAGAGCGGCCCGTCCGGGTCCCGCTCGGGAATCGAGCCCGCGTGCAGCCACACGCCGGCGTCGCTCGCCGCCTTCGCCATGGCGTCGTGGGTCGGCCCTTCGAGCGGCTCGGCCTCGTCGGCGAACCCCTCGTAGGCGAACGCCCCGGTGGTCCACAGCTCGGGCAGCACGACCAGATCGGCACCGGCCTGTTCCCGCACGAGTGACGCTACGCGACCGCGGCGCGATTCGACCGATTCGCCCTCGTTGACGTCGATCTGGAGGAGAGAGGCGCGCACACTACCACCGTCCTGGCATTCGAGCCGTCCATACGGGCCTACGATCGTCACACGAAAGCACTGCCGGGGTGCCTCACAGCAGCGTAACTTAGCGTTCCAAGACACCCGCCGCCTCCCACTGGCACCGCCGCCAACTTGCCCGTGTACCGACGTACCAACCGCCGAGGGGTCCCGTTCCGTGAGTCTGCATCCCACCCTCCAGCCCTACGCCGACGCCTGGACCCACTCCATCGAAGCGATATCCGAGCTGGTGACGCCGCTTGTGGAGGGCGAGTGGAACCGGCGCACGCCCTGCCCCGGCTGGTCGGTGCGCGACGTGGTGTCCCACGTCATCGGCCTGGACTGCGAGATGCTCGGCGACCCGCGCCCCATCCACACGCTCCCGCGCGACCTCTTCCACGTCACCAACGACCACCAGCGCTACATGGAGATGCAGGTCGACGTACGCCGCCATCACACGGCGCCGGAGATGACCTCCGAGCTGGAGTACACGGTCATCCGCCGCAACCGCCAGCTGCGCAACGAGTCCCGCGACCCCGGCACGAAGGTGCGCGGCCCGCTCGGCACGGAGCTCACCCTCGAGGAGTCCATGCGCGGCCACGCCTTCGACATCTGGGTGCACGAACAGGACCTGCGCACCGCCCTCGGCCGCCCCGGCAACCTCGACTCCCCCGGCGCGCAGGTGGCGCGTGACGTCCTTCTGTCCCGGCTGCCCGACGTCGTCGCCGCCAAGGCCGACGCGCCCCGCAGCTCGGCCGTCGTCTTCGACGTGCACGGCCCCATCGAGTTCCTGCGCACGATCCGCGTCGACATCCAGGGCCGCGGCACCCTGGAGACGGCTCCCGCCCTCGGCCCCGCCGCCACCCTCACCCTCGACTGGGAGACGTTCTTCCGTCTGGCCTGCGGCCGTGTCACGCCGGAGGCGGTCGCGGACCGGCTGAAGACGGAGGGCGACCCGGACCTGACGAGGGCGATCCTGCGCAACTTCACGGTGACGCAGTAGGGGATCTCGCCGCGTCGGCGATCCTCTGTGGGCGGCGGGGGCGAAAACCGCTGTCGTCCGCTGCCCGCCCACGGCTACCGTCCCCGCCGTGACCGATACCGACAGCACGACCACCCGTCCCCCGCGGCTGACCCGACTGACCTTCCACGGTCCGTTGTCCGAGGCGCGGGCCCACGGGCTCGTCCGGCGACTGACCCGTACGCGTCCCAGGACCGTCCTCGACATCGGCTGCGGCTGGGGCGAGTTGATGCTCCGGGTCCTGGCGGCCGCGCCGGAGGCGACGGGTATGGGCCTGGACCTCAACGCGGAGGATCTCGCCCGCGGTCGCCGAGGCGCCGAGGACCGCGGACTGGCGGACCGGGCCGAGTTCGTCGAGGAGTCCGCCACCGGCACCGCACGCGGGCCCGCCGACCTCGTCCTGTGTGTCGGGGCGAGCCATGCCCTGACCGTGACCGAGCCTCCCGGCCACCTCACCGAGGCGCTGAGCGCACTGCGCCGCCTGGTCACCGACGACGGCCGGGTCCTGCTCGGCGAGGGCTTCTGGCAGCGCACGCCAACCGTCGGCGAACTCGGGGGCATGTGGCCCGGGGCCGGGGCGAGCGACCACCACGACCTCGCCACGCTGCTCGATCTCGCGGTCGAGGCCGGCTTCCGCCCCGAGTGGACGGAGACGGCGAGCCTCGACGAGTGGGAGGAGTTCGAGTCGGCGTACCAGGCGGACGCCGAGGTGTGGCTGGCGCAGCACCCCGGTCACCCCCTGGCGGAGGAGACCCGCGAGCGCCTGGAGAGGCATCGCGGCCAGTGGATGAGCTACCGCGGGGTCCTCGGCCTCGCCTATCTCACGCTGGTCCCCGTGCGCTGACTCAGGCGGGCACGTGCACGGTCTCCACCCGGCTCGCCACCAGCCGTTCCCGCTCCCTGCGCGCCGCGCGCCTCCGCAGCCGCAGGATCTGGCTGACACCCAGCGCCTGGAGGACGAACACCACCGAGAAGGCGATCCGGTAGTCGCCCCCGGTCGCGTCCAGCAGCACCCCGACCGCGAACAGGGTCGTCATAGAGGCCACGAAGCCGCCCATGTTGGTGATGCCGGACGCCGTCCCCTGGCGCTCCGGCGGATTCGCCGGCCGGGCGAAGTCGAAGCCGAGCATGGAGGCCGGCCCGCACGCCCCGAGCACGGTGCACAGCACGACCAGCAGCCACATCGGAGCGGTCTGCGCGGGCCAGGCCAGCGTCGTCGCCCACAGCGTCGCCGTCGCCGCGACGGTCCCGAGCGCCAGCGGGAGGCGCGCCTCGTGGTGCCGGGCGACGATCTGGCCGTAGACCAGGCCCACCACCATGTTGGACAGGACGACGAGGGTGAGGAGTTCACCGGCGCTCGACCGGGACAGGCCCTGCGCCTCCACCAGGAAGGGCAGCCCCCACAGCAGCAGGAACACCATCGCCGGGAACTGGGTCGTGAAGTGCACCCACAGCCCCATCCGGGTGCCCGGCTCCCGCCAGGACGCGGCGATCTGACGCCGGACGTAGGCCGCCCCCTGATGCGGGAACGGCTCCGGCTCGTGGCCCTCGGGGTGGTCCTTCAGGAACAGGAGCAGCAGGACCAGTACGACCACGCCGGCGCCGGCGCTCCCCGCGAACGCCGCCGTCCAGCCCACCCCGTGCAGCAGCCGGGCCAGCACCAGCGTGGAGACGAGGTTGCCCGCCATGCCCACGAGACCGGCGAGTTGGGCGATGAGCGGACCGCGCCGGGCCGGGAACCAGCGGGTGCCGAGCCGCAGCACGCTGATGAACGTCATGGCGTCGCCGCAGCCGAGCAGGGCGCGGGAGGCGAGGGCCATGCCGTACGACGGGGAGAAGGCGAAGCCGAGTTGGCCCGCGGTGAACAGGACCGTGCCGATGGCCAGCACCTTCTTGGTGCCGAGCCGGTCGACGAGCAGGCCGACGGGTATCTGCATGCCCGCGTACACGAGCAACTGGAGGATCGAGAACGTCGACAGGGCCGAGGCGTTCACGTCGAAGCGGTCCGCGGCGTCGAGGCCGGCGACCCCCAGCGACGTACGGAAGATGACGGCGACGAAGTAGACCGAGACGCCTATGCCCCAGACGGCGACGGCGCGGCGGCCGCCCGGAGGGTCGCCCGGCAGGGCGGTCGACCTCATCGCTCCTCACCCCGCGCGAGGTGCGAGAACCAGTCGATGTGCCGGTGCATCACCGCGACGGCCGCCTCGGCGTCCCCGGAGCGCAGGGCCGTCAGGATCTCCTCGTGCTCGGAGAGCGTCTTGGCGATCCGGTCGGGGTGGGAGTGCATGATGGCGACGCCCATGCGCAGTTGCCGGTCGCGCAGTTGGTCGTAGAGCCGCGACAGGATCTCGTTGCCGCCGCTGCGGACGATCTCGGCGTGGAAGCAGCGGTCGGTGACGGCGGCCGCGGCGAGGTCGCCGGCGGCGGCCTGGGTCTTCTGCTGGGCGAGCAGTTCCTCCAGGCGCGCGATGAGTCCGGGGGGCGCGGGCACGACCTTGCGCGCCGCGTGCTCCTCGACGAGGATCCGCGTCTCCACGACGTCCTTGATCTCCTGCGCGGAGACCGGCAGGACCAGGGCGCCCTTCTTCGGGTAGAGCTTGATGAGCCCCTCGACCTCCAGCCGCAGCAGCGCCTCGCGCACCGGAGTGCGCGACACACCGACGGCCTCCGCCAGCTCGCCCTCGGTGAGCAGGGTCCCGCCTTCGTAACGGCGGTCCAGGACGCCCTGTTTGACGTGGGTGTAGACGCGGTCGGCGGCAGGGGGCTGCTTGAGGGGCGCGGGCGGGGCGGAAGGCATGCCCACAGCATAGATACAACACGTACGCATGGCGGCGCCCGTCCAGCATCCGGACCTCCGAGAAACCCTCCGGCAAAGAAGCAACATTCATGCCAGCCGTTGCACAACCTTGTGTGCTACTTACGTGTCACACACGTACGGCCCGGCTTTCTTCCCCTGCCAACTTGGCCGTATATTCGGGGCATTTCGACGCAATCGGGGTATTTAGTTGATCACCGCCACCAAGGGACTCCGTGTCCGCAGAGCCGTCGCCGTCGTCGCGACGGCGGGCGCCATGTTCGCCACCGGCGCCCTCACCGCGGCGCCCGCGCAAGCCGTTACGACGCCCACCATCACCGCCCCAGGCGGGTATCTGATGAACGGCGCGACCGGTGCGACGCTGTTCACCAAGGCCGCCGACACCAAGCGGCTCACGGCCTCCACCACGAAGATCATGACCGCCAAGGTCGTGCTCTCGCAGACGAACCTGAACCTGGACACCAAGGTGACCATCCGCAGGGAGGTCAGCGACTACATCGTCTCCCGGGGCGCCTCCTCGGCCCGGCTGATCGTCGGTGACAAGGTCACCGTCCGCCAGCTGCTCTACGGGATGATGCTGCCGTCCGGCTGCGACGCCGCGATGGCCCTCGCCGACAAGTTCGGCTCCGGCACCACGGTCAAGGCCCGCACCGCCAACTTCATCGGCAAGATGAACACCATGGCCAAGAGCCTGGGCATGACCAACACGCACTTCGACTCGTTCGACGGCATAAGCAATGGCTCCAACTACTCGACGCCGCGCGACCTGACGAAGCTCGCGCGCAGCGCGATGAAGAGCACCACGTTCAAGGCCGTCGTGAAGACCAAGTCCTACACGGCCAAGACCATCACCAGTTCCGGGTCCACCCGCACCATGGCGACCTGGTACAACACGAACACCCTGCTCGGCTGGAACGGCACGCTCGGCATCAAGACCGGCTCGGGCACCGAGGCCAAGTACTGCCTCGTCTTCGCCGCCACGCTCAACGGCGAGTCGGTGATGGGCGCCGTCCTCACCGCGTCCTCCGCGGACAACCGCACGGCGGATGTGAAGAAGCTGATCAACTACGGCTACGCCCGTATCAGCTGACGCGTATCTCACATGCAAAGGGGCGGCCACTGAGGAGGTGGCCGCCCCTTTCGCCGTCACCCGTGGCTCACGCCCAGGTGATCAACCGCTTCGGCTGCTCCAGGATCGCCGCCACGTCCGCGAGCACCTTGGAGCCCAGCTCCCCGTCCACCAGGCGGTGGTCGAAGCTGAGCGCCAGCGTCGTGACCTGACGCGGCTTCACCTTGCCCTTGTGGACCCACGGCTGGAGCTTGATCGCACCGACCGCGAGGATCGCGGACTCGCCGGGGTTGAGGATCGGGGTGCCGGTGTCGACGCCGAAGACGCCGACGTTGGTGATGGTCACCGTGCCGCCCTGCATCGCGGCGGGGGTGGTCTTGCCCTCCCGCGCCGTGGACACCAGCTCGCCGAGCGCCTCGGCCAGCTGCGGGAGCGTCTTGGCGTGGGCGTCCTTGATGTTCGGGACGATCAGACCGCGCGGGGTGGCCGCCGCGATGCCCAGGTTCACGTAGTGCTTCTGCACGATCTCCTGGTTGGCCTCGTCCCAGGACGCGTTGACGTCCGGGTTGCGCTTGATCGCGACCAGCAGGGCCTTGGAGATGAGCAGCAGGGGGTTCACGCGCAGGCCCGCGAACTCCTTGTCCTCCTTGAGCTCCTCGACCAGCTTCATCGTGCGCGTCACGTCCACCGTCACGAACTCCGTGACATGCGGGGCCGTGAACGCCGAGCCGACCATCGCCGCCGCCGTCGCCTTGCGGACGCCCTTGACCGGGATACGGGTCTCGCGCGCCGTGTCGTACGCGACCACCGGCGCCGGGGCCGCGGCGGGCGCGGTGACCGGGGCGGCCGGGGCCGCCTGGGGTGCCGGTTCGGCGGCCGGGGCCACCGCCGCGTGGACGTCCTCGCGGGTGATGATGCCGTCAGGGCCGGTCGGGGTCACCGTGGCCAGGTCGACGCCCAGGTCCTTCGCCAGCTTGCGCACCGGCGGCTTCGCCAGCGGCCGGGGCGGTGCCGCCTCGGGGGCGGGACCGTGGCCGTTCAGCTCGGCCTGGAGGGCCTGCGCCGCGGGCTCCTGGCGCGGGACGTCGGCCCCCTTGCGCGGGCGGCGCTTGGTGGAGGTCTGGGCCACGCCGTAGCCGACGAGCACCGGCTGGCGGCCCGAACCCTCGGCCTTGGGCTCCTCGGCCGGGGCCTGCGGCTGCGCGGCCGGCTCCTCGGTCACGGGCGGCGCCCCGCCCGCGACGTCCACGGCGATGATCGCCGTACCGACGTCCACCGTCGTGCCCTCGGGGAAGCGCAGCTCACGGACCACCCCGTCGTACGGGATGGGCAGTTCCACGGCCGCCTTGGCCGTCTCGACCTCGCACACCACCTGGCCGTCGGTGACCGTGTCGCCCGGCTGGACGTACCACTTGAGGATCTCCGCCTCGGTGAGTCCCTCGCCCACGTCGGGCATCTTGAACTCGCGCACGGACGCTTCAGTCATCGTCGTCACGACCCTCTCCTCAGTACGCCAGGGCACGGTCGACGGCGTCGAGCACCCGGTCCAGGCCCGGCAGGTACTCCTCCTCCAGACGCGCCGGCGGATACGGGGCGTGGTAACCGCCCACCCGCAGCACCGGGGCCTCCAGATGGTAGAAGCAGCGCTCCGTGATCCGGGCGGCGATCTCCGCGCCCGAACCGAAGAACACGGGGGCCTCGTGGACCACGACCAGACGGCGGGTCTTCTCCACGGACGCCTGGATGGAGTCGAAGTCCAGCGGGGAGACCGAGCGCAGGTCCAGGACCTCCAGGTTGCGGCCCTCCTCGGCGGCCGCGTCGGCGACCTCCTGGCAGAGCTTGACCATCGGGCCGTACGCGGCCAGCGTGAGGTCGGTGCCCTCGCGGACGACCCGCGCCTTGTGCAGCGGGCCGGGGATGGCCTCGGTGGCGACCTCGCCCTTGTCCCAGTAGCGCCGCTTGGGCTCGAAGAAGATCACCGGGTCGTCGCTCTGGATGGCCTGCTGCATCATCCAGTACGCGTCCGACGCGTTGGACGGGCTGACGATCTTCAGGCCCGCGACGTGCGCGAACAGGGACTCGGGGGACTCGCTGTGGTGCTCGACCGCGCCGATGCCGCCGCCGTAGGGGATGCGGACGACGACGGGCAGCTTGACCTTGCCCAGCGAGCGCGCGTGCATCTTGGCGAGCTGCGTGACGATCTGGTCGTACGCCGGGAAGACGAAGCCGTCGAACTGGATCTCCACCACCGGGCGGTAGCCGCGCAGGGCGAGGCCGATCGCCGTGCCCACGATGCCCGACTCGGCCAGCGGGGTGTCGATGACCCGGCTCTCGCCGAAGTCCTTCTGCAGACCGTCGGTGACGCGGAAGACGCCGCCGAGCTTGCCGACGTCCTCGCCCATCACGAGGACCTTGGGGTCGGCGTCCAGGGCGCGGCGCAGCGACTCGTTGATCGCCTTCGCCAGAGCCATCTTTTCGGCTGCCATGGTCAGACCCCCTCTACGTCCGCGAACGACGCCTGGTAGGCGGCGAACTGGGCGCGCTCCTCGTCGACGAGCGCGTGCCCGTCCGCGTACACGTTCTCGAAGATGGCGAAGTGGTCTGGGTCCGGCATGGCGCGGACCGCCTCGCGCACTCGTTTGCCCAACGCCTCGCTCTCGGTCTCCAGTTCCGCGAAGAATCCCTCGTCCGCGTGGTTTGAGGCCTCGAGGTAGCGGCGAAGGCGCAGGATCGGGTCCTTCGCCTCCCAGGACTGGCGCTCCTCGTCACCCCGGTAGCGGGTGGGGTCGTCGGAGGTGGTGTGGGCGCCCATGCGGTAGGTGTACGCCTCGACCAGCGTGGGTCCCTCGCCGGCGCGGGCGCGCTCCAGCGCCCACTTCGTCACGGCCAGGCAGCCCAGGACGTCGTTGCCGTCGACGCGGACGCCGGGGAAGCCGTAGCCCTGTGCGCGCTGGTAGAGCGGCACGCGGGTCTGCTTCTCGGTCGGCTCGGAGATCGCCCACTGGTTGTTCTGGCAGAAGAACACCACGGGCGCGTTGTAGACCGCGGAGAAGGTGAAGGACTCGGCCACGTCGCCCTGGCTGGAGGCGCCGTCGCCGAAGTAGGCGATGACCGCGCTGTCCGCGCCGTCCTTGGCGATGCCCATCGCGTAGCCGGTGGCGTGCAGCGTCTGGGAGCCGATGACGATCGTGTACAGCTGGAAGTTGTTGCTGTTCGGGTCCCAGCCGCCGTTGTTCACGCCGCGGAACATGCCGAGCAGGTTGGTCGGGTCGACCCCGCGGCACCAGGCGACGCCGTGCTCGCGGTAGGTCGGGAAGACGTAGTCGTCCTCGCGGGTGGCCCGGCCGGAGCCGATCTGGGCGGCCTCCTGGCCGAGCAGCGACGCCCACAGGCCCAGCTCGCCCTGGCGCTGCAGGGAGGTGGCCTCGGCGTCGAAGCGTCGGGTGAGCACCATGTCGCGGTAGAGGCCGCGGAGCTCTTCGGGGGTGATGCCGGCGACGTACTTGTCGTATTCGGCGTTCTTGACGCGCTTGCCCTCGGGCGTCAGCAATTGCACGAGCTCGGGATCGGATCCCGTCGTTTTCCGTGCGGTTGTGGTCTTGCCGGCCGTGCTCTTGGTACCGGCGCTGCGTCGCGGCTTTCGCGCGGCAGTGCTCTCCACGGTCACGTGTGCTCCTCCGTCGGTCCGGCTACCCCGGGTTCGCCGAGGGCCTGGGGGTCCCCCCAGCTCCGTTCAGGAGCCTGGGGGAGCGGCTCACCTGCCGCCCCTCGGACGCACGGGGTTGGGTGCGGCTCGATGGGGACAGGCGTGACAGGTGCCCCGGCGAGCGCCCTGCAAAAGGCACGTTACCCAGTGCTCCACATTTCTGTGAAACCCCTCCTGACCTGCGATTTTGCTTGGATTTCCAAGTAAATCTCGAAAGTCGGGAACAACTCCTGGTCACAGCCTTGCAGGGGGCCGGAACAACGGCACGTTATATCGGTGAGCCAGGCCACGGGAAGAGTCGCCGGGTCGCAGATCACCGGCGAGTTCACCTGAATGGAGATCAGGAATTGGGCCCGGGCCCATTGATCGGCACCGCGACCGGAAGTGACTGTCGGCGACTGCCGACGACCGCCTGTGACAACGCCCAGCTCACGGGCCGGGCCGTTGCCCTAGCATCGGCGCGTGCCGCGCTCCTGTGTACCACCCCTTGTACCTCACACGCCCCCTCTGGGCGCCCTTCTGCGCCAGTACTCCGCCGGTTCCGTGCTCGCCTGCGACCCCGTCGACCAGGGCCTGCTGAACCGCGGCTACCGGCTGCGCACGACCCGCGGCCGGTACTTCCTCAAGCAGCACTACGACCCCGAGACCGCCGACCCGGCCGCCATCGCCCGCCAGCACCGGGCGACCCGGCGCCTGGCCGCCCTGGGCGTCCCGGTGGCCCCGGCGCTGGCCGGCCGGGACGGACGTACGGTCACCGTCGTCGGCGGCCACGCCTACGCGCTGCACCCCTGGATCGACGGCCGGCACCGCCACGGCGGCCAGCTCACCCTCGGGCAGTGCGCGCGGCTGGGGGCGTTGTTAGGCGTCGTGCACGCGAGCCTGGAGCGGGTGATGCCGGTGGAGGGGCGGGCGCCGGTCGAGAGCGCCGACCCCGCCGAGACGTTCACGCTCATCGAGGACCTGCTCGGCCGGGTACGCCGTCACCACCCCGCCGACCGCTTCGACGCACTCGCCCGCCACCGTCTCCTGGAACGCCGCGACCTCCTGGAACGGCACGCCGGCCGGCGTCCTGCGCGCGGCACCTCGGTCGGCTGGGTGCACGGCGACTTCCACCCCTTCAACCTGCTCTACCGCGGCGACGCCCCCGTCGCGATCGTCGACTGGGACCGGCTCGGCGTGCAGCCCCGCGCGGAGGAGGCCGTACGCGCCGCCGCGATCTTCTTCGTACGGCCCACGGGGGCGCTCGACCTCGCGCGGGTACGGGCCTACACGCGCGCGTACCGGCGTACGGCAGTCGCGACCCCCGCCGAGCTCGCGGCGGCCGCGCACCGCGTGTGGTGGGAGCGGCTCAACGACTTCTGGATGCTGCGCTGGCACTACGAGCGCGGCGACACCCGCGCGGACCGGCAGTTCCCGGCGGCCTCGGCGCTGGCGGTGTGGTGGACCCGGGAGTACGACGCGGTGCGCGAGGCCTTCACGGACTGACCGGGATGGGGCAATGCCGGGCAAACTCCACGCGCGCGTGGAGCCCGTTTCCGGGCCGCACGCGCGCGTGAGGTCGATCAGCCGGGGTCCGTGCCGGCCAGCGGGTCAGGCCTCGCCGCCGCCACCACCCGTCGGCGCCGTCGGCAGGGTTGGCGGCGCGGTGGGCTCGTCCGTCGGCTCCGCCGTGGTCGGCTCCTCCGTCGGCTCCTGCGTCGTCGGGTCCGTCGTCGGCTCCTCGGTGGGGTCCTGCGTCGGCTCCTCGGTCTCCGTGTACGTCGGCTCCTCGGTCGGCGTGTAGTCCGGGTCGGTGCCCGTGCCGCTGCCGTCGTCGGTGGCCTCGTCGGTCGGCTCCTCGGTCGCCTCGTCGGTCGGCTCGTCGGTCGCCTTGTCCTCGTCGGTGGTCTGCGAGGTGGTCGGCTTCTGCGTGGTGCCGTCACCGCCGCCACCCCCGCCACCGCCGTTTTTCAGCGCCAGCGCGACGCCCACCGCGATCGCGATCACCGCGAGGACGGCGAGGATCCACAGCTTGCCGCGGCCGCCGCCCCGGTTGCCGTGCCCCTCGAAGCCGCCGTCGTCCCCGCCGCCGTAGCCGGCGGGCAGGATCGGCTGCGGGATCTGCGTCGTGCCGGAGGCCGGGGTGCCCGGGTGCCCCATGACGGTCGTGTTCGCGAAGCCCGCGGCCGGGGTGTGCCGACCGTCGTGCATGGTCACCGGGCCGGTGTTCCAGGTGCCGGTGTGGCCGCCCTGGTCGTACAGCATCTGCAGGCCGTACTGGACGAGGCCGCGCATCTCCTCGGCCGTCTGGAACCGGTCGTCCGGCTCCTTGGCGAGCGAGCGCATGACCAGGCCGTCGAGCTCCGGCGGCGTGGCGTCGGAGACCTCGGACGGCGGGGTCGGGATGTCCTGGACGTGCTGGTAGACGACCGACAGCGGGGTCTCGCCGGTGAACGGCGGGCGCAGCGCGAGCAGTTCGTACAGAAGGCAGCCGGTCGCGTAGAGGTCCGAGCGGTGGTCGACGGCCTTGCCGAGCGCCTGCTCGGGCGACAGGTACTGCGGGGTGCCCATGACCATGCCGGTCTGCGTCATCGTGGACTGCGCGCCGTGCAGGGCGCGGGCGATGCCGAAGTCCATCACCTTCACCGCGCCGTTGTTGGTGATGATGACGTTGGCCGGCTTGATGTCGCGGTGCACGATGCCGTGCTGGTGCGAGTAGGCGAGGGCCTCCAGGACGCCGGAGACGATGATCAGCGCCTGCTCGGGGCCGGGTGCCTCGGCATTGATGAGGAGGTCGCGGATCGTGCGGCCCTCGACGATCTCCATGACGATGTACGGCACGCTCTGGCCGTTCACGAAGTCCTCGCCGGAGTCGTACACGGCGACGATCGCGTGGTGGTTGAGACCGGCGACGGACTGCGCCTCGCGCGTGAAGCGGGCCTTGGACACCGGGTCCTCGGCGAGGTCGGAGCGCAGCAGTTTGACCGCCACGGTGCGCCCGAGACGCACGTCCTCGGCCGCGAACACCTCGGCCATGCCGCCCCGGCCGAGTCTGCGGGTCAGCCTGTAACGGCCGTCCCCGACAAGTCCGCCATTACCCCACATTTCCGGCGCGTCTGACATACCGCCGCCAGCCGCCTCGGGGTCGGACGGGCCCTGAGCGCGCTGCTGCTGTGCCATCAGTCCTCGCCGTCGTTTCTGCCCGCGGTGCGCGCGGTGTTGTTACGGTCTCCGTCGGCCACGCTACAGCCTCTGCGCAAGCCACCGGTCCGAGACGGTCGCCCCAACCGGACGGAGACAGACCGGCCATGAAACCCGCACCCCGTCGTCTCGTGCAAATTCTGTGCACCGACCGTACGGCCCCTGTAACGCTTCCGCGACGCTCCCTTCGCGTACGGTCACGGAACGGGCACCGCGCTTGACCTGTCAGTGCCGTGGGGCAGACTTGGCCGGGAATAGCACATTGGATCACTCGGGATCACTCGGTCCACGGGTCGCAGGGCGCCCGAGAGGGTACGGGGGACGCAGAACATGAGCCAGGACGGCGCACACGGCGGCACCGCGGGGCGATCACTGGCCGGCGGCCGCTACCAACTGCGCGACTTGCTCGGGCAGGGCGGCATGGCCGCGGTGCATCTCGCGTACGACTCCGTGCTCGACCGGCAGGTCGCGATCAAGACCCTGCACACCGAGCTCGGCCGCGAGCAGGCGTTCCGCGAGCGCTTCCGCCGCGAGGCGCAGGCAGTGGCCAAGCTCACGCACACCAATATCGTCTCGGTCTTCGACACGGGCGAGGACACCGTCGAGGGCATGACGACGCCGTACATCGTCATGGAGTACATCGAGGGCCGCCCGCTCAGCTCGGTCTTCGACGAGGACGTACGGCAGTTCGGCGCGGTGCCCGCCGACAAGGCACTGAAGATCACCGCGGACGTGCTCGCCGCGCTGGAGATCAGCCACGAGATGGGGCTGGTCCACCGCGACATCAAGCCGGGCAACGTGATGCTGAACAAGCGTGGCGTGGTCAAGGTGATGGACTTCGGCATCGCGCGCGCCATGCAGTCCGGCGTGACGTCGATGACGCAGACCGGCATGGTCGTCGGCACCCCGCAGTACCTCTCGCCCGAGCAGGCGCTCGGCCGGGCCGTGGACGCCCGCTCCGACCTGTACTCGGTCGGCATCATGCTGTTCCAACTCGTCACCGGGCGGCTGCCGTTCGACGCGGACTCCCCGCTGGCGATCGCGTACGCGCATGTGCAGGAGGAGCCGGTCGCTCCGTCCTCCATCAACCGCGCGCTGCCGCCGGCCGTGGACGCGCTGGTCGCCCGCGCGCTGAAGAAGAACCCGAACGAGCGCTTCCCGAGCGCCGAGGCCATGCGCGACGAGTGCCTGCGCGTGGCCGCGTCCTTCCAGGCCGCCCCGCCGAGCATCGTGCCGGGCGCGCAGACGCAGAGCGGTCAGGGCGTCGGCGCCTCCGTCTTCCCGCCGGTCGGCCAGACGCCGCCGCCCGGCGGCCCGGTCCAGACGCCGTACCAGCCGGCTCCGGCGCCGAATCCGTACGGCACCCCGCCGCCGTCCGCGCCCTCCCCGGCGTACGGCTATCCGCAGCAGCCCGGCTTCCAGACCCCCGCGCCGACGGGGTACTCCCCGCAGCCGGGCCACGCGACGCCGCCGCCGTACTCCATCTCGCCGCAAACGCGGAGCACTTCGGGCGGCGGCAGGAGCAACAAGCCGGTGATCATCGGCTCGCTCGTCGTGTCCGTGGTCGCGGTGGTCGGTCTGATCGCGGCGCTGACGCTCAACGGCGGCGGCTCCGAGGACGACGCGGGCGGCGGCGGCTCGACCCCCACGCCGTCGGTGACGAAGAAGGCGGGATACCGCGAGGGGGACACCTCGAAGACCGTCGAGACGACGGACTGCACCGAGCCGTCGGAGTCGTACACCGACCCGGACCGCGTGACGATGCCGAGCTTCACGTTCAAGTACTGGCCGTCGGTCGTCGAGTGCCTCGACGCCGCCGGGTGGGAGTACGAGAAGGTCGACGTCGAGGAGAACACCTACGGTCAGGGCACCGTCATGGAGCAGTCGCCCGAGGCGCGCACGGACTTCGACCCGGACGACCCGCCGACGTTCACGTTCCGCGTCTCCACGGGCAACCCGCAGTGACGTCCGCGCAGTGAAAGGGCCCGGCAGCATCTGGCTGCCGGGCCCTTCGCGGATCTGGGGCGCTGACTACAGGTAGGGCCCGCCGGAGCGGCCGCCCGGGTGCTGCTCGCCGTCCTCGTGGCCGCCGACGCCCGGGGGCAGGGCGCGGCGCATCTGCTCCAGCTGGGCCCGCGCGGCCATCTGCTGGGCGAAGAGCGTGGTCTGGATGCCGTGGAAGAGGCCTTCCAGCCAGCCGACCAACTGGGCCTGCGCGATGCGCAGTTCCGCGTCGGAAGGGGTCCCCTCGTCCGTGAAGGGCAGGGAGAGCCGCTCCAGCTCCTCGACGAGCTCCGGGGCCAGGCCGTCCTCCAGTTCCTTCACCGAACTGGCGTGGATCTCCTTCAGCCGGACCCGGCTCGCCTCGTCCAGAGGTGCGGCGCGTACCTCTTCGAGCAGCTGCTTGATCATGCTGCCGATCCGCATGACCTTCGCCGGCTGCTCGACCTGCTCCGTCACCGGGATCTCGCGGGAGTCCTCGTCTCCGTTGCCGCCGGTGAGCGCCATCCCGTCCTGGCCGACAACCAGGATCTGGGGGTTCTCGGGCGACCTTTCGTTCCTCGGCATCTCCATGCCGCCATTCTCTCGCACCCGTACAGCTCATCATCGTGGTGCCCCCTGTGTGGGGTGATCCACCGTTTACGTCGGTGTGGATTTCGTCAAACCCCGCCGACGCCGGTCCGCCCGGGGATTGGATCGGGTGGCGGAGTCCGGAATGCCGGGTGCGCCGGCTGCTGTGAGGGTTGTTCCATGACTTCATGGCCGGGGGCGGTGCGGGGGCGTACGCGAGTGGCTTCCTGCGGGCCGCGCGCCTTGGCGGGGCGGGCGGGACCGTTGGCCGTGGTGGTGGCGGGGCTGGTCGTCACACTGTGCGGGCCCGGGGTGGCGTACGGCTTCGACGACCCGGTCGGAGGGGCGCCGACGGCGGTGTCCTCCGGGTCCGCGGTGATGCCCCGGCCGTGGTCCGTCCGTTCCTCGGAGCCGGCGGACTCGCCGTCGGCCGGCACCGGGACGGCGGCCGAGGGCCCGCCCGCGTCCGCGTCTCCGGAGGCGTCCGGGACCTCCTCGCTCCCCTCGGCCCCCTCCGCTTCCTCGTCCGCGTCGGCGTCCTCGTCCGGGCAGGCATCCGGGAAGGCCTCCGGGAAGGCGGCGAAGCCCAGGAAGTCGGCCTCGCCTTCCGCGCTGGGGCCCGGCGCGTCCCGCCCCACCCCGTCCGACAAGCCCTCCCGGGCCGGGAGCCGGGCCGGAGAGGGGCGGGAGCGACCGGGGCGGGAGAAGGGACCGCTGGAGGACGAGGAGGTGGGGAGGAAGAAGCCGGGCGGCGACAGGGAGGGCGACGGATCGGGGATGCGGGACAGGCGTGAGGGAGAGGGAGAGGGAGAGGCCGAGGGGCGGGGTGACGGCGAGCGCGGCCGCGTGCCCGAGAGCTCGGACGCCGCCGACGCCCCCGCCCAGGACCCGTCGCCCGCCACCCCGTCGGCCCGCCCCGCCGGCCGGCCCGTCCCGCGCGCCGAGGCCCCCACCGGGCCCGTCCTCGAACTCCTGCCGCTGGGCACCGGCCTCGTCCTCATCGGCCTCGGCCTGGGCCTCGCCTTCGTGGGGCTTCGGCTTCGGCGCGGCTAGGGGGTGCCGGGCCAGGAGGTGCCTGGCCTAGAGGTGCCTGGCCAAGAGATGCCTGGCCAAGAGGCGCCGGGCCTAGAGGCGCCGGGCCCAGAGGTGCCTGGCCAAGAGGCGCCAGGCCCAGAGGCGCCGTCAGTCCTACGGCACCACGAGGAGCACCTTGCCGACATGCCCGCTCTCCTCCACCACCCGGTGTGCCTCGGCCGCGTCGTTCATGGGGATTTCGCGGTCGACGACGGGGCGTACCTGACCGGCGTCCAGCAGGGGCCAGACGTGTTCGCGTACGGCCGCGACGATCGCCGCCTTCTCGGTGAGCGGGCGGGCGCGCAGCGAGGTCGCGCTGATGGCGGCGCGCTTGCCCAGGAGCGCGCCGATGTTCAGCTCGCCCTTGATGCCGCCCTGCATGCCGATGATGGCGAGCCGCCCGTTGACGGCCAGGGCCTGGATGTTGCGGTCGAGGTACTTGGCGCCCATGTTGTCGAGGATGACGTCGGCCCCGTTTCCGTCGGTGGCCTTCGCGATCTCGGCGACGAAGTCCTGTTCCCGGTAGTTGACCAGGATGTCGGCGCCCAGCTCGGCACACCGGTCCAGCTTCTCCTTGCTGCCCGCCGTGACGGCGACCTTGGCGCCGACGGCCTTGGCGAGCTGGATCGCCATGGTGCCGATGCCGCTGGAGCCACCGTGCACGAGCAGCGTCTCGCCGGGCCGCAGGTGGGCGATCATGAAGACGTTGGACCAGACCGTGCAGACCACCTCGGGCAGCGCGGCGGCCTGCGTCGGGCTCACGCCCTTGGGCAGGGGCAGCAGCTGACCGGCCGGCACGGCGACCTTCTCGGCATAGCCGCCGCCCGAGAGCAGCGCGCACACCTCGTCGCCGACGGCCCAGCCGGAGACCCCCGGGCCGATCTCGGCGATCCGTCCGGAGCACTCCAGGCCGGGGTAGGGGGAGGCGCCGGGCGGCGGGTTGTAGAAGCCCTGTCGCTGCAGGATGTCGGCACGGTTGACGGCGCCGGCCACCACCTCGACCAGCACCTCGCCCTCGCCGGCGACGGGGTCGGGGACCTCGTCCCACACCAGCGCCTCGGGCCCACCAGGTTCGGGAATCGTGATCGCATACATGGGACGGACGCTACCCCTCGGCCGCACGCCGGATCCCTTCGAAAATCCCTGTGCGCGGCCGATGAGTTTGCGCGACCGTAAAAGTCTCCCCATGCGTAGGCCAAGAGCGCGGAAGGACCACTCGGAAGGAACCCGACAGCATGATCACGCAGACGACGTCCGGTCTCGCCATCGAGACCGCGGGCCTGGTGAAGACGTTCGGTGAGACACGGGCCGTCGACGGCGTGGACCTCGCGGTTCCGGCCGGCACGGTCTACGGCGTCCTCGGCCCGAACGGCGCCGGCAAGACCACCACGGTGAAGATGCTCGCCACCCTCCTACGACCCGACGGCGGCGAGGCCCATGTCTTCGGGCACGACGTCGTCCGCGAGGCCGACGCGGTGCGCGGCAGGGTGAGCCTCACCGGCCAGTACGCCTCCGTGGACGAGGACCTCACCGGCACCGAGAACCTGGTCCTGCTGGGCCGGCTCCTCGGGCACGGCAAGAGCGCCGCGCGCGAGCGCGCCGCGCAGCTGCTGGAAGCCTTCGGGCTGACGGACGCGGCCGGGAAGCAGGTCAAGAACTACTCCGGTGGCATGCGGCGCCGTATCGACATCGCCGCGTCCATCCTCAACACCCCGGACCTGCTCTTCCTGGACGAGCCGACGACCGGCCTCGACCCGCGCAGCCGCAACCAGGTGTGGGACATCGTGCGCGCGGTCGTCGCCCAGGGCACCACCGTGCTGCTGACCACGCAGTACCTCGACGAGGCCGACCAGCTGGCGTCCCGGATCGCCGTCATCGACCGCGGCAAGGTGATCGCCGAGGGGACCAAGGGCGAGCTCAAGGCTTCCGTCGGCGCCGGGTCCGTCCATGTGCGGCTGCGCGATCCGGAGCAGCGGCCGCAGGCCCAACAGGTGCTGCGGCTGGCCCTGGACGCGGAGGTGCAGCTGGAGCCCGACCCGGTGGCCCTCACCGCCCGCGTCGGATCCGGGATCGCCAATGGTCAGGGCGGGGCGGAGCAGGCGGGCCGCGCGCTCGCCGAGCTGGCCCGGGCCGGCATCACCGTCGACAACTTCTCGCTCGGTCAGCCCAGCCTGGACGAGGTGTTCCTCGCCCTCACCGGACACGACACCCACGAGACCGAGAACGGCAGCGCCGACAGGCACGACAAGAACGACCGGGACGACAGGAACGACCGGGACGACAGGAACGACCGCGACGAGAAGAACAAGGTGACGGCATGAGCACGGTGACGCAGACCGAGAGCAAGGACCTCGCCCCCGTCAGCGCCGAGTCGCTCGCCGCACTGCTGGTCGCGAAGGAACGCCCGCCGCGGCCGAGCGCCTGGTCGGCCTCGATGACCTTCGGCTGGCGCGCGATCCTGAAGATCAAACATGTGCCGGAGCAGCTCTTCGACGTCACCGCGTTCCCGATCATGATGGTGCTGATGTACACGTACCTGTTCGGGGGCGCCCTGGCCGGGTCCCCGGGGGAGTACATCCAGTTCCTGCTGCCGGGCATCCTGGTGATGTCGGTAGTGATGATCACCATGTACACGGGCGTCTCGGTGAACACCGACATCGAGAAGGGCGTCTTCGACCGGTTCCGTTCGCTGCCGATCTGGCGGCCGTCGACCATGGTCGGCTATCTGCTGGGCGACGCCCTGCGCTACACCATCGCGTCCGTGGTCATGCTCACCGTCGGCATGATCATCGGCTACCGCCCGGACGGCGGGGTGGGCGGCGTCATCGCCGGGATCGCCCTGCTGGTCGCCTTCTCGTTCGCCTTCTCCTGGGCCTGGACGATGTTCGGCCTGCTGCTGCGCAGCGAGAAGTCGGTGATGGGCGTCAGCATGATGGTGCTGTTCCCGCTGACCTTCCTGTCGAACATCTTCGTCGACCCCAAGACCATGCCGGGCTGGCTCCAGGCGTTCGTTAACAACAGCCCCATCACCCATCTGGCCTCGGCCGTGCGCGGGCTGATGGCGGGCGACTGGCCGGCCGGCGAGGTCGCCTGGTCGCTGGGCTGGGCGGCCCTGTTCGTGCTGGTCTTCGGGCCGATCACGATGCGGCTGTACAACCGCAAGTAGGGCCCGGCCTCAGAGGGGCTTCATCCCCGGGGGCAGACGCCGGTCATCAGGTGTGACCTGAGTGGCCGGCGTCGCCCGCACGATGGTGATGAGGCGGTCCGTCAACTCCAGTGTCCCGACGGCCGCATCGTCGTATCCGAGCACCCGGTGCCCGCGGATGACGCTGACCACCAGGTCGTCGGTCTGCCGCGGGGTCTTGCCCACCTCGGCCTTTATGACCGGCCGTTCGATGATGTCGAGCCCGGTGCCCTGGTGGATCAGATCCTCCAGCACCATGCCGGCGGCGGGGCTGAGCACGGACAGACCGAGCAGCCGCCCGGCCGCGCTGGCGCTGGTGATGACCGCGTCGGCGCCGGACTGCTTCAGCAGCGGCGCGTTCTCCTCCTCCCGCACCGCGGCCACGATCTTCGCGCCACGGTTGAGCTGCCGGGCCGTCAGTGTCACCAGCACGGCCGTGTCGTCCCGCTGGGTCGCGATGATGATCTTCCGGGCCCTGTGCACCTCGGCCCGCTTCAGGACCTCGCTGCGGGTCGCGTCGCCCGTGATCCCGGCGTACCCCTCCGCGACGGCAGCCTCGATCACCTTGGAACTAGGGTCGACCACGACGACCTGGTCCTTCTTCAGGCCGGTGGCGCAGACGGTCTGGATCGCCGAACGCCCCTTCGTACCGAAACCGACGACGACGGTGTGGTCGCGCAAGGTGGACCTCCAGCGGTTCAGGCGCCATTCCTCCCGGGTCCGTTCCGTGAGGACCTCGAGGGTGGTGCCGACCAGGATGATCAGGAACAGCACGCGCATGGGCGTGATGACGAAGATGTTGGTGAACCGGGCGGCGTCACTGACCGGGGTGATGTCGCCGTATCCGGTGGTGGAGAGGGTGACGGTCGCGTAGTAGAAGGAGTCGAGGAGATCGACCGAGCCGTCGGAGTTGTCGTTGTAGCCCTCATGGTCGGCGTAGACGATCAAAGCCGTGAGAACGAGCAGGAACAGCGCCAGCGTCACCCGCTTGGCCACCTGCCGGAACGGATGCTCCACGATCTTCTTCGGGAGCTTCACCCGATAGGTCTCGACCCGCTCGTCCGCCCGCCGCGCTATGGCGTCCTGGCCCGGAAGTTTCACGTGAAACACACCTCGATGCCGGCACTGGCCCAGGGCAGATCCAGCAGTTCCGCCTCCTGACCCGCACGCAGACCGCCCGGCGGCACGACGGCCACGGCGTCGGCCGCCGCCATGCCCCGCAGCATGGCCGGGCCCTGGTAGTGCAACGGCACCGCATGGTCACCTCGCAGCACGACCGGGATGAGCCGGGTGTCGTACGGGTGCCCGTGCGCCGCCTCCTTCAGGGGCAGCGTGTACGGCTCCGGGGCGGGGCGGGCCGCGAGGGTGCGCAGCATGGGCTCGGCCAGGGTGAGCAGGCCGGAGACGGCCGCCAGGGGGTTGCCCGGCAGGCCGACGAGGTGCTGGTTGTCCTTGGTGCGGGCCAGCAGCATGGGGTGACCGGGCCGCACCTTGACGCCGTCCACGAGGAGTTCGGCGCCGATGCGTTCCAGGGTGGGGTGGACATGGTCGACAGGGCCGGCCGCGGTGCCGCCGGTGGTGACGACGAGATCGGCCTCGGACTTGGTGAGGGCCTTGCGCAGGGCCTTGGCGTCGTCGCCGAGCCGGCGCACCGCGGTGACCTCGGCGCCGAGCGCGCGCAGCCAGGACGGCAGCATCGGGCCGAGGGCGTCACGGATGAGCCCGTCGTGCGGAAGCCCCTCCGTGAGCAACTCGTCACCCAGGATCAGCACTTCGACACGGGGGCGGGGCAGGGCGGTGAGGGTGTCGTATCCGGCGGCGGCCGCCAGGCCGAGCACGGCCGGGGTGACCAGGGTGCCCACGGCGAGCAGTTGATCGCCGTTACGGCACTCCTGGCCGCGCGGACGGATGTCCTGACCGTGCTGGATCTCGCGGGTGGCGTGCAGATGGCCCTTGGCGTCGATGTGGCCGTGCTCGCTGCGCAGGACTGCGGTGGTGTCCAGCGGGACGCGGGCGCCGGTCGCGATCCGGACGGCCTCGCCGTCGGTGAGCGACTCGGGCTCGGCGTGCCCGGCCAGCACTCCCTCCTCCCGTACGCCCCAGGGGCCGGGGCCCGCGACCGCCCAGCCGTCCATCGCCGAGGTGTCGAAGGACGGCAGGTCGGTGAGAGCGGTGAGGGGCGCGGCCAGCGTGAGGCCGAGCGCGGCGTCGAGGGGGACCGAGACCGGAGCGCGGCCGGCCGCCCGGCCGGCGGTCCGGGCGGCGCGGGCGGCGATGTCGCGGGCTTCGGGCCAGGCGGTGGCCCTGTGCTGCCGGTCCGCCCGGCCGGATCCCGGGTCCTGGGCCGGCGGGGCGGGTGGGGGCACCTTGTCGCCGGGCGTGCGGTGACCGTGGTCTTCGTTCACGAGGGCGAGCACCTCCTCGACATCGAGGTCCTCGGCGTCCTCGCCCGTCCGGATGCCGCGGGCGGTCATCCGGCGTCCGGGCGGGTGTCCGGGGTGGCGTCGGGGGCCGCGTCGGACTTGGCTGCCGCGGCCTCCTCGGCCCAGCGCAGGGCGAGCGCGGCGGCCTTGCGGGACGCCTCGGCGACGGCCTCGGGTCCGCCCTGGCCCTCGCCCGCCCGCGCTGCCGCGTAGCCGACGAGGAAGGTGGTCAGCGGGGCCGCGGGCCGCGCCACGCCGTGGGCGGCGTCGCGCGCGAGATCCAGCAGGACCTTGGTGTCGACCTCGAGGTCGATGCCCAGTTCGTCCTTGACTGCGGAAATCCATTCATCCAACACGTGCCCATGCTCCCTGATGCGTGCCCTGGCGGTGGCGATGTCGTCCCAGGTGTCGCAGTCGAAGGACGCGACGGGGTCGGGGACGCGGGTGAGGTCGAGCGCGCCGGTCAGCCGGCGCAGGGGGAGACCGGTGAGCCCGGCGCCCTCGGGACCGGCCGGGCCCTCCTGGCCGAGGGCGAGCGCGGCCAGTCGGCGGCGCAGCACGGGCGCGCGGTACGCGGCGACGAGCGGTTGGTCCCGGCCGCCCGCGTCGGTGATCAGGACCCCGTCGGCGCCGCCGGTCCGCAGCGCGGCCAGCAGCCGCCGTACCGTGCGCTCGTCGAGGAAGGGCAGGTCGGCCGACAGGACGACGACGTGTTCCGCCGTGGTGTGCCGCAGGCCGGCGTCGAGGGCGGCCAGCGGGCCGCCGCCGGGCGGGTCCTCGCGCGCCCAGGTCACCGGGCGGGCGGTGGGCCGGGGGTCGGCGACGACGACGGTGGTCCGCGCGTCGGCGCAGGCGGCGAGCACCCGGTCGAGCAGCGCCCGGCCGCCCACCTGGACGCCGGGCTTGTCCACCCCGCCGAGCCGGCGCGCGGCACCCCCGGCGAGGACCACGGCGTCGTACACGACGTCCTGTCCTGCGTCGGCGGCGCCCTGCGCGCCCCTCGGTTCGTACGCGGTCACCCCCCGAGTATGCGTGCCTCGGCGATCACAGGGAACGCAGGGGAAGCAGCGGGCCTCGGCCGGGTGTCACAGGGTGCGCAGGAGCACCGCCGGCTGTTCCACGCAGTCCGCGACATACCGCAGGAAGCCGCCCGCCGTGCCGCCGTCGCAGACGCGGTGGTCGAAGGTGAGCGAGAGCTCGACGACCTGGCGCACCGCCAGCTCGCCCTCGTGCACCCACGGCTTGGGGATGATGCGGCCGACGCCGAGCATCGCGGCCTCGGGGTGATTGATGATCGGCGTGGAGCCGTCGACGCCGAACACGCCGTAGTTGTTCAACGTGAAGGTCCCGCCGGTGAGTTCCGCGGGGGTGAGGGTGCCCGTGCGGGCCGCCTCGGTCAGCCGGGCGAACTCCGCGGTCAGCGACTCCGCGTCCCGCGCGTGCGCGTCCCGTACGACCGGGACGACGAGTCCCCGGTCGGTCTGCGCGGCGAACCCGAGGTGCACCTGGTCGAGTTGGACGACCTCCCTGGCCTCCATGTCGACCACGGAGTTGAGCTCGGGGAAGCGGGCCAGGGCGGCGGTGCAGATGCGGGACAGCAGGGCGATCAGGGAGATCTTCGGTCCCCCGGCGGCGTTCATCGCGGTCCGCGCCCGCATGAGCTCCGTCGCGTCGGCGTCCACCCAGCAGGTCGCGTCCGGGATCTCCCGGCGGCTGCGGGAGAGCTTGTCGGCGACGGCACCGCGGATGCCCTTGAGGGGGACGCGCAGGCCTGCGGGAGCGGCGGATGAGACGGGGGCGGCCGGCGCCGGCGGGGCCGACATGGCGGGGGCCCGCGTCTCGGTGGCCGGGGCCGCCGTCCTGCCCTGCGCGGCGGCGGCACGCAGCGCGTACTCCACATCGGCGCGCAGGATCAGCCCGTCGGGTCCGGAGCCGTGCAGCTCCCGCAGATCAAGGCCGTTCTCCCGGGCGAGGCGGCGGACGAGCGGGGAGATGACCGGCACGGGGCCCTCGACCACCTCCCGGGCGGCGGCACTGCCGTTGGCGGCGGATTCCGCTCCGGGCGCCCCCGCGACCTCCACGGGTACGGCGGGCACCGACTCCCCCGGCCGCACCCTCCGGCGCCGCGCCGGGGCCTGCGAGGTGCCGTATCCCACCAGCACGTTCCCAGAGCCCTCGGTCTCTCCGTCGGCGGCCGGTGCGCCCACGGCCACCGTCAGCAGCGGTGCCCCGACGGGCAGTTCGGTGCCCTCCTCGCCGAAGCGGGCCGTGACGACGCCTCCGTAGGGGCAGGGGATGTCGACCATCGCCTTGGCCGTCTCGACCTCGACGACCGGCTGGTCGACCGCGACGACGTCGCCGACCTGGACCAGCCAGCGCACGATCTCCGCCTCGGTGAGCCCCTCCCCGAGGTCGGGGAGCTTGAACTCGAGCACCTGTGCCATCAGCTCTCGGCCTCCCACTGCAGACGCCCCACGGCGTCCAGGATCCGGTCCACGCCGGGCAGGTGGTGACGCTCCAGCATCGGCGGCGGATAGGGGATGTCGAACCCGGCCACGCGCAGCACCGGCGCCTCCAGGTGGTGGAAGCAGCGCTCCGTGACCCGGGCCGCGATCTCCCCTCCCGGTCCGCCGAACCCGCCCGACTCGTGTACGACGACCGCCCGTCCGGTCCGCCGTACCGAGGCGGCGACCGTCTCGTCGTCGAACGGCACCAGCGAGCGCAGGTCGACGACTTCCAGGTCCCACCCCTCCTCCCGCGCCGCCTCGGCGGCTTCGAGGCAGACGGGCACGGACGGTCCGTACGTGATGAGCGTGGCACTCCGGCCGGAGCGCCGCACCACCGCGCGGCCTATCGGTTCAACGGTCTGCGGATCCTCCGGGTTCCAGGCCTCCTTCGACCAGTACAGCCGCTTGGGCTCCAGGAAGACGACCGGGTCGTCGGAGGCGATGGCGGCGCGCAGCAGCCCGTAGCCGTCGGCGACGGTCGCGGGCGTGACGACATGGAGCCCCGGAGTCGCCATGTAGTACGCCTCGGACGAGTCGCTGTGGTGCTCGACGCCGCCGATGCCGCCGCCGTAGGGGACGCGGATGGTGATGGGGAGCGGCATACGGCCACGGGTGCGGTTGCGCATGCGCGCCACGTGCGAGATGAGCTGCTCGAACGCCGGGTAGGCGAAGGCGTCGAACTGCATCTCCACGACCGGGCGCAGGCCGTACATGGCCATGCCGACGGCCGTGCCGAGGATGCCCGCCTCGGCCAGCGGGGTGTCGGTGCAGCGGTCCTCGCCGAACTCCTTGGCGAGCCCGTCGGTGACGCGGAAGACACCGCCGAGGGTTCCGACGTCCTCGCCCATGACGTGCACGGTGGGGTCGTCGGCCATGGCGTCGCGCAGCGCGCGCGTGAGGGCCTGCGCCATGGTGGCCGGCTTGACGGCGACGGTGGTCATCGGTGCGCTCCCCCTTGAGAGCCGTGCTCGGCGTCGAGCTCCGCCTGGAGCTGGGCCTGCTGTTCGCGCAGTTGCGGGGTGGGCTCGGCGTACACGTGGGCGAACAGGTCCCTCGGGTCGAGCGCGGGGTCCTGGTTCATGCGCTCGCGCAGGTCGGCGGCCATCGCCTCGGCGGCGTCCTTCGCGGCCTGCTTGCCGGCCTCGTCGAGCAGCCCGCGCTCGGTCAGCGCGTGCTCCAGGAGGGCGATCGGGTCGTGCCCGCGCCAGGTCTCGACCTCGGAGTCCCCGCGGTAGCGGGTGGCGTCGTCGGCGTTGGTGTGGGCGTCGATGCGGTAGGTGATCGCCTCGATCAGGGTGGGACCGCCGCCCGCGCGGGCGTGCCGTACGGCGTCGCCGATGACCTCGTGCACGGCGACCGCGTCGTTGCCGTCGACCAGGCGGCCGGGCATGCCGTAGCCGACGGCCTTGTGGGCCAGCGACGGGGCCGCGGTCTGCTTGGCGAGCGGGACGGAGATCGCGAAGCCGTTGTTCTGGACCAGGAAGACGACCGGCGCCTGCCACACGGCGGCGAAGTTCAGCGCCTCGTGGAAGTCGCCCTCGCTGGTGCCGCCGTCGCCGACCATGGCGAGCGCGACCACGTCGTCGCCCTTGAGGCGGGCGGCGTGGGCGAGGCCGACGGCGTGCGGAAGCTGGGTGGCGAGCGGCGTGCACAGGGGCGCGACGCGGTGCTCATGAGGGTCGTAGCCGGTGTGCCAGTCGCCGCGCAGCAGGGTCAGGGCCTCGACGGGGTCCACGCCGCGTGCGACGGCCGCGAGGGTGTCGCGGTAGCTCGGGAAGAGCCAGTCGCGCTCCTCGAGGGCGAGCGCGGCGGCGACCTCGCAGGCCTCCTGCCCGGTGCTGGACGGGTAGACGGCGAGGCGGCCCTGCTTGGTGAGCGCGGTCGCCTGCGTGTTGTACCGGCGGCCGCGCACCAGCTCGGCGTAGAGCCGGTGCAGCAGCTCCGGGTCGGCCTTCGCGCCGGCCTCGGTGCCGAGGACGCGGTAGGGCTCGGCGTCGGGCAGCAGCGGCGCGGGGTCCATACGGGGCTGCCAGGCGGGCGGCGGCGATGGCCGGTACGCGCCCCGCTGCTCCATGACCGTCATGACGGCACCTCCTCGTGGGAGTGGCTACGGGAGGCGCAACTCTGTGATGCGCCTCACCTACCGATTGTTCGGTCGTCGGCACATTTTGGCTACAGGCGGCCTCAGGCTGTGGACAAACGGTTCTCCACAGCCTGCAATGAACGCACTACGTCCACGGAAGGAAGGCAGGGGGACATGGCGCCTGAACAAATGGCCGAGAGCCCGGACGGCGGTGTCCCCCTTCCGCCGCCGCGTCCGCTCGACGCCATCGATCAGGACATCCTGCAGATGCTCCAGGCCGACGGCCGCGCGTCGATACGGTCGGTCGCCGAACGGGTCCATGTCTCGCGCGCCAATGCCTACGCGCGCATCAACCGCCTCATCGAGGACGGTGTCATCCGTGGCTTCGGGGCCCGCGTGGACCACGAACGCGCAGGTCAGGGCACATCCGCCTACATCACCTTGAAGATCGTCCAGAATTCCTGGCGCACGGTCCGCGAGCAACTGCGCCAGCTTCCCGGCGCCTCCCACATCGCCCTGGTGGGCGGCGACTTCGACGTCCTGCTCCTGGTGCACACCCCCGACAACCGCGCCCTGCGCGAACTGGTCCTCACCCGCCTCCAGGCCATCCCCGAGGTGCTCAGCTCCCGCACCCTGCTGGTGTTCGAGGAGGAGGACCTGGAGCCGCAGGGCTGAGCCCGGCCGACGCCGGTCAGCCCGAGACCATCACCACGGCGATCATCACCACCAGCAGCAGCGGAAGCAGCGCGCACACCACCGCGGCGGTGGCCACCGTGGCCCGCAGCATCCGCGCCGACCGGCGCCGGGGAATCAGCCACGCGAGCGCGAGCAGGACGAACGCCCAGCCGGCCGTCCCGCCGAGGACGCCGAAGAGATTCGCGCCCCACAGGGTGTACTCCCACGCGAGGACCGGCAGCCCGAGCAGGGTGGCGACGAGCGGCGCCCGCCACCACCGCGGGTCACCGGCGGGCGACGGCATGTCGTTGTGGACCATGCGCCACAGTCCACCAGCCGGAAACCCCCGGGTCGTCGGGGGGCGTACTCACCCGGCCACGCGCGCGTACTCAGGCGCACGTCGCGTCGCGCGTGCTCAGCCCGCCTGGCGCAGGCCCCCGAAAACCAGCCGCACCACGGTGTCCGCCACCTCGCGCTCGTTCATGCCGCGGCCGTCCGGGCGGTACCACTCCACGATCGAGTTGACCATGCCGAAGACGAGCCGGGTCGCGAGCCTGACCTCCACGTCGGCGCGCACCTCGCCGTCGGCCGCGGCCGCCTTGAGGAGCTCGGCGACCTGGTGGTCGAAGTCGCGACGCCGCTCCAGGGCCCAGCGCTCGGTGCCGGTGTTGCCGCGCACGCGCAGCAGCAGCGTGACGTACGGCAGCTCGGCTATGAGCACCTCGACCATGCGCCGCACGACGTACTCCAGCCGGTCGGCCGCCTGCCCCACGCGCGCGTGCTCCTCGTCGAGGATCCCGAAGAGCCCGTCGAGCGCCCGGCTGACGGCGCGGCTCAGCAGCTCCTCCTTGCCGCTGACGTGGTGGTATATCGACGACTTGGAGATGCCGGCCGCCTTGGAGAGGTGCTCCATGGAGGTGCCGTCGTAGCCGCGCTCGTTGAAGACCCGCACGGCGACGGAGAGCAGCGTCTCCGGGGTGTACGTGTCGCGCTTGGCGGTGGTCATGAGGTGCTGCCCTCCCGCTTGTCGGAGGCGTACGCGTGGCGGTACAGCGCGAGGGACGGGGCGTAGCGGCCGGACGGTTCGCGCACGTGCAGCTCGTCCAGGACGTCGTACGCCCAGCCGCGGCCGAGCCGGCGGCTCCATTCGAAGGGCCCCATGGGGTAGTTCACGCCGAGCCGCATCGCGGTGTCGATGTCCTCCTCGGTGGCCACGCCCTTGGCTACGGCGTCATGCGCCAGGTCTACGACCCGGGCGACCGTGCGGGCGACGATCATGCCGGGGACGTCTCCGATGACGCTGACGGCCTTGCCGAGCGCCTGGAAGAGGCCGATGGCCTCGTTGAGGGTGTGCGGCGAGGTGTCCTGGGATGCGGACAGGGCGATCCGGGTGGCCCGCCGGTAGTCGAGGGCGAGGTCGAAGTACACGACGTCCCGGAACTCCACCGACGTCTGGCCGTCGGCGAGCGCGAGCTGGCCGCCGCTGGGCAGCACCAGGCGGGTGCCGTGGTCCTCTTCCTCCTCGCGCACCGGGATGCCCGCCTCACGGATCAGCGTGAGCAGCTCGGCGGCGGGGCCCAGGTCGCCCTCGGCGACGACATAGCCGGGCTGCGGCTGCTTCTCGGCGGTGTGCGGCTCGTCCCGCTCGGCGCCGGCCGCGTAGTCGTACCAGCCGTGCCCGCTCTTGCGCCCGAGCCGGCCCGACTCGACCAGGCGGCGCTGGGCGAGCGAGGGCGTGAAGCGCACGTCGTTGAAGAAGGCCTGCCACACGGAGTGCGTGACGGATTCGTTGACGTCCTGCCCGATCAGGTCGGTGAGCTCGAAGGCGCCCATCCTGAAGCCGCCGCACTCGCGCAGCACGGCGTCGATGGTGGCCGGGTCGGCTCCCTGTGCCTCGTAGACCGCGAAGGCCTCGGCGTAGAAGGGCCGGGCGATGCGGTTGACGATGAAGCCGGGGGTGTCGGCGCAGGCGACCGGCGTCTTGCCCCAGGCGCGTGCGGTCTCGTACGCGCGCGTGGCCGACGTGACGTCGGTGGCGAACCCGGAGACGACCTCGACCAGCGGCAGCAGCGGCGCGGGGTTGAAGAAGTGCAGACCGACGAAGCGGCCGGGGTTCGCGAGAGCGCCGCCGATGGCCGTGACGGACAGCGACGAGGTGTTGGTGGCGAGCAGGCAGTCCTCGCCGACCACGCCCTCCAGCTCACGGAACAGCTGCTGCTTGACGTCCAGGCGCTCCAGGACGGCCTCGACGACCAGCGCGCAGTCCGCGAGCTCGGCGAGGGTCTCGGCGGGCAGCAGCCGGGCGCGGGCCGCGTCGCGGTCGGCGCCGGTGAGGCGGTCCTTCTGGACGAGCCGGTCGAGACGGGCGCCGATCGCGTCCGCCGCTTCCTGGGCCCGCCCGGGAACGGTGTCGAACAGCCGCACGGGATGGCCGGCCACCAACGCGACCTGGGCGATGCCCTGGCCCATGGTGCCGGTGCCGACGACGGCCACGGGGCTGCTGAGGTCGAGTGCTGTCATGTGCGCGATCCTCCCGCACGGGGTTTTCCACAGATGCGGCGGACCCCCTTGAACCGACCGATCGTTCGGTTACTCTAACTCTGACTGGCTGTTCCCGCCCATGTTTCTGCCCAGGTCATGAGCTCGACGGAGAGCTCAGGAAACGAGGAGTTGGTCCCGCATGGCCACCGCCGAACTGACCACCCACGAGCTGATCGCCAAGCACCGGCCCACCCTCGACCAGGCGCTGGAAGCGATCCGCACACGCGCGTACTGGTCCCCGCACCCCGAGCACCCCAAGGCCTACGGGGAGAACGGCAGCCTGGACGCGGCGGCGGGCAAGGCCGCCTTCGACGCCCTCCTCGGCAGCCGCCTCGACCTCGGCCAGCCCGGCACCGACGACTGGGTGGGCGGCGAGACGTCCCCGTACGGCATCGAGCTGGGCGTCGAGTACCCGCACGCGGACATCGACCAGCTGCTGCCCGCCATGAAGTCCGGCATGCGGGCGTGGCGGGACGCGGGCGCGGAGATGCGCGCGGTGGTCTGTCTGGAGATCCTCAAGCGGATCAGCGACCGGACGCACGAGTTCGCGCACGCGGTCATGCACACCTCCGGCCAGGCCTTCATGATGGCGTTCCAGGCGGGCGGCCCGCACGCGCAGGACCGCGGCCTGGAGGCGGTGGCCTACGCCTACGTGGAGCAGGTCCGCACCCCCGACGCGGCGGAGTGGACCAAGCCGCAGGGCAAGCGCGACCCGCTGGCGCTGAACAAGCAGTTCACGCCGGTCCCGCGTGGGATCGCGCTGGTCATCGGCTGCAACACCTTCCCGACGTGGAACGGCTACCCGGGCCTGTTCGCCTCGCTCGCGACCGGCAACGCGGTCCTGGTCAAGCCCCACCCGCGCGCGGTGCTGCCGCTCGCGCTCACCGTGCAGGTCGCGCGCGAGGTGCTCGCCGAGGCGGGCTTCGACCCGAACCTGGTCGCGCTGGCCGCCGAGCGGCCCGGCGAGGGCATCGCCAAGACGCTGGCCACGCGCCCCGAGGTCCGGGTCATCGACTACACGGGTTCCACCGCCTTCGGCGACTGGCTGGAGGCCAACGCCCGCCAGGCGCAGGTCTACACGGAGAAGGCCGGCGTCAACACGGTGATCGTCGACTCCACGGACAACTACAAGGGGATGCTGTCCAACCTGGCCTTCTCGCTGTCCCTGTACAGCGGTCAGATGTGCACCACCCCGCAGAACCTGCTCATCCCCCGCGACGGCATCCGCACCGAGGAGGGTCCCCGGACCTTCGACGAGGTCGTCGCCGACCTCGCCCGCGCGGTCGACGGCCTCCTCGGCGACGACGCCCGTGCGAACGCGCTGCTCGGCGCGATCGTGAACCCCGACGTCAAGGCCCGTCTGGAGGCCGCGGCCGGGCTCGGCGAAGTCGCCCTCGTCTCCCGGGAGATCGCGAACCCCGAGTTCCCGGACGCGGTCGTCCGCACGCCGGTGATCGTCAAGCTGGACGGCGCCAAGCCGGACGACGAGGCCGCCTACATGAGCGAGTGCTTCGGCCCGGTGTCGTTCGCCGTGGCGGTCGACTCGGCCGCCGACGCGGCGGAGCTGCTGCGGCGGACCGTCCGGGAGAAGGGTGCGATGACCGTCGGGGCGTACACCACCGACGACGAGGTCGAGGCGGCGATCCAGGAGGTCTGCCTGGAGGAGGCGGCCCAGCTGTCCCTCAACCTCACCGGTGGCGTGTACGTCAACCAGACGGCCGCGTTCTCCGACTTCCACGGTTCGGGCGGCAACCCGGCGGCCAACTCGGCGCTGTGCGACGGCGCGTTCGTCGCCAACCGGTTCCGGGTGGTCGAGGTGCGGCGGGAGGCCTAGGCCTCGCTGAAGCCGCCGAGGCTCCAGTGGTACAGCGTCATCGCCACGCTGGTCGCCAGGTTGTAGCTGGAGACCTGCGGGCGCATCGGCAGGGACAGCAAATGGTCGGCACGCGCGCGTAGTTCGGGCGACAGCCCGCTGCGCTCCGACCCGAAGGCGAGGACGGCGTCGTCCGGGAGCTTCACGCCCCGGATGTCGTCGCCCTCCGGGTCCAGCGCGAACAGCGGACCTGAGGGCAGCTCGGCGGCCGTCAGCCGCTCCACCACCGTCGCGAAGTGCAGGCCCGCCCCACCGCGTACGACCGTGGGGTGCCAGGGGTCGAGGGTGCCGGTGGTGACCACGCCGGTCGCGCCGAAACCGGCGGCCAGGCGGATCACGGCGCCCGCGTTGCCGAGGTTGCGGGGGTTGTCCAGGACCACGACGGGGGCGGTGCGCGGGGTGTGCGCCAGCCTGTCGAGGTGGGTGGCGCGGGGCGGTCGTACGGCCAGGGCGGCCACCTCGGTGGGGTGCGGCCGCGGCACCAGGGACGTGTACGTCGACTCCGGGACCTGCGTCAGAAGCGCGTCCAGGGTGTCCCGTACGTCGGGCGCCAGCTCGTCGGCGAGGGCCAGCGCGGCCTCCCGGTCTACGGCGACCGCGACCGGGACCTCGGCTCCGAAGCGCACGGCGTGCTTGAGGGCGTGGAAGCCGTCGAGCAGGACGGAGCTCTCGGCGAGCCGGTTCCAGGTGGTCACGGTCATGCCGTGAAGCCTACGGGCGCCTGCTCGGGGTTCTCCGGGGTGCGCGGCCCGGGAAGGCTCTCCTGGACCTCACCGCGCCGGCCCCGACGCGAGAGGCGTCCACGCGCGCGTGCCGCCCGATCGCCGAGCCGGCGCAGGAACGACGTCGGCAGGAAGACCGCGTCCGCCGCGATCATCGCCAGCGAGAAGAACGGCAGTCCGAGGACGACGGCGATCACGGCGTGCTCGGTGATCATCGCGGCGAGGAGGACGTTCTTGACCCGCCGGTTGAACAGGGTGAACGGGAAGGCGACCTGCACGACGACCGTGCCGTAGGTGATGAGCATCACCATCGTGCCGCTGGAGGACAGCAGGTCGGCGAGGGCCGGCCAGGGCGAGAAGTAGTCGAGGTGCAGCGGGTAGTAGACGGCGGTGCCGTCCTGCCAGCGCGAACCCTGGATCTTGTACCAGCCCGCGGTCGCGTAGATCAGACACGCCTCGGCCATGATCACCAGCAGGGCGCCGTTGTGCACGATGTTGCCGATGACGTCGAGCAGGATGCGGGGCTCGGCGGTCCGCGCGCGTCGGCCCACGACCCACCACACGGCCAGGGCCGACCAGAGGCCCCAAAGGATCAGCGGCACGGTCAGGTCGCCGTCGAGCCGCCCCGCGGCGGTCACCGCGACCAGCACGAACCCGGACACGCACCACAGGGCCGGGCCCACCCGGTCCGGCGCGACACGCTCCCCACGCGCGCGTGCCTCGTTCGCCCGCCGGGCCCGGCGCTCGTCCAGCGACCAGACCTGGCCGCAGCGCGTGAACACGAGGTAGACGCACATCAGGTGCAGCACGTTGTCGCCGCCGTCGCCCATGAAGATGGAGCGGTTCTGCAGGGACAGCACACCGACCATGAACAGCACGGACATCGTGCGGGTGCGCCAGCCGAGCAGCAGCAGCACGCTGGTCAGGACGGCGAAGACGTAGACGCTCTCGAACCAGAACCCGCTGTTCGACCAGATCAGGGCGGTGAAGGAGCCGTTCGTCCCGATCAGCTGCTGGGCGAGGTCGAAGTCCCAGGGGCCGTCGGGGCCGTACAGCTCCTGGCGGTGCGGGAACTCGCGGAGCAGGAACAGCAGCCAGGTGGCGGTGAAGCCGATGCGGATCACGGCCGTCTGGTACGGGCCGAGGGCCGACTCGGTGACGCGGGCGATGGCCGCCGAGATCGCGAGGGCGAAGCGGCTCACCGGGCGCCTCCCTCGCCGGCCGCGACCGCGCCGGCGGTCTCCTCCTCCGGGAGCGACCACCAGGGCAGCACCCGGTAGGTGGCCTGGCCCGAGATCTGCTCGTCGCTCCACTTCGGCGGGGGCACGTTCGCGGTGCGGGAGCGGACCTGCACGCGCTCCACGGTGCCCCCTGCGCCGGCCGCCTCCACCCGGTCGAGGCGCAGCCGGACTATGCGCCGCAGATACGTCTCGGACAGGGCGCCGCGCAGGCCCACGGGCCGGTTCTCGGCGTCATGCGTGGCGACGAAGAAGTCCCAGGCCCGGCGCAGCTCGTTCTGCTGGGTGTGGCTGGGCAGCAGATTGCCGTCGATGGACCGGCCGTCCTGCGCGGAGAGGTCGTACCAGCCGGTCGTGCGCCTGCCACCATCCGCGGTGCCGACCTCGGCGCGCACCTGCACGGAGATGTTCTGCTGGAGCGGATTGGGGGCGAACAGCTTCCAGTTCTGCTCGAACTCCGGGTATATCCAGTCGTCGATGGCCTGGCCGTGCTGCTTGGTGACCGTGTTCGGCGGGGCGACGTGCAGGAAGACCATGCCCACATGGACACAGACGGCGATGGCCACCACCGCGAGGGCGAGGGCGGCGCCGATCTGGTACCGCAGGGAGAGGGCGGCCACGCCCGTCCGGGGTTCCGGTTCGGGGCGCGGCGGGGCGGCGGGCGCTACGACAGCGGGCGCGGCGTCCGAAGACCCCTGGTCCGGCCCGTGCCGGGCGGCCGAGCCTGCCTGGTGCGCGTCCATCCTGCCCCGTTTCCCGATTCCGGTCCGTCCTTGCTCGGCGCTCGCACGGGAACGGTACTCAGGCCCACGCGCCGGGCACAGCCCCTGACGGGCCGCCGTTGCCCACACCATACGGGGGACCCACGGGACCGTACGGGCGTCCCGCTCGACCTCGCGGAGCACGGACCCGCGGCATTCCCTTCTTCTAGAACCTGTTCTATCTTGACGCACCGTCAGACAGCCGTGCTTGTGGACGTGCGGAAGGGCAGGGACCGTGGACTTCACCTTCACCGAGGAGCAGCAGGCGGCGGCCGAGGCGGCGCGCGGGGTGTTCGCCGGGGTCGCGCCGGACGCGGTGCCCTCGCCCGCGCTCACCCCGGGCGCCGTCGCCGACGGCTTCGACCGCCCGCTGTGGAACCGCCTCGCCGACGCGGACCTGCTGAGCCTGCTCACGGCGCCGGAGTACGGCGGCGCGGGCCTCGACGCCGTCGCGCTCTGCCTGGTGCTGCGCGAGTCCGCGAAGGTACTGGCCCGGGTGCCGCTCCTGGAGAGCGGCGCGGCGGCCGCGGCCGTCCAGGCCCACGGAAGCGGTGAGCTGAAGGACGAGCTGCTCGCGCGGGCGGGGCGCGGCGAGGTCGTCCTGACGGTCGCCGCGCACGGCCGCACCGGCCACGACCCGGCCGAGCTCGCGTCGACCGCGCGGCGGGACGGCGCCGGGTGGGTGCTGGACGGCGTACAGACCGCGGTGCCCTGGGCGTACGACGCCGATCTCGTCGTCGTACCGGCCCGTACGGCCACCGACCGGACCGTCCTCGCGCTGGTGCCGCGCGACGCGCAGGGGGTCTCCCTCGCCGAGCAGTTCTCGACCAGCGGGGAGCGGCTGGCGGAGCTGCGGCTGGAGTCGGTGCGGCTGGCGGAGCGGGACGTCATCGACGCCGAGGGGGCGTGGGAGTGGCTGCGGCAGCTGCTGGCCACGGGGACGTGTGCACTCGCGCTCGGGCTGGGGGAGCGGGTGCTGGGGATGACGTCCGAGTACGCGAGCAAGCGGGAGCAGTTCGGGTATCCGATCGCCACGTTCCAGGCCGTCGCCGTGCAGTCCGCCGACCGCTACATCGACCTGCGCGCGATGGAGGCCACGCTGTGGCAGGCCGCCTGGCGGATCGCCTCGGGGGCGCCGGGGGCGCTGCCCGCCTCCGGTGACGTGGCAGTGGCCAAGATCTGGGCCTCGGAGGGCGTACGACGGGTCGTGCAGACGGCCCAGCACCTGCACGGCGGCTTCGGCGCCGACGTCGACTATCCGCTGCACCGGTACCACGCCTGGGCCAAGCACCTGGAACTGGCGCTCGGCCCGGCGGCGGCGCACGAGGAGGCACTGGGGGATCTGCTGGCGGCGCATCCGCTGGGTTGATCCGCGCGGTGGCGCGTTCCGGGTGCCGCGTGTGCTGGTTCCCGGCGCCGGGTGCCGGTGGCGCGTGGCCCGTAGCCCGTAGCCCGTAGCCCGTAGCCCGTGTCCTGTGTCCTACAGGACGAAGCCGGCCTGGCCCTCGTCGTTCACCACGGGGCGTCCGACGGCCGCCCAGACCTGCATGCCGCCGTCGACGTTCACGGCGTCGATGCCCTGCTGGACGAGGTACATCGCGACCTGCGCCGAACGGCCGCCGGAGCGGCAGATCACATGGACGCGGGCGTCCTGCGGGGCGGCTTCGGTCAGCTCGCCGTAGCGGGCCACGAACTCGCTGATGGGGATGTGCAGGGCGCCTTCGGCATGTCCCGCCTGCCATTCATCGGCCTCGCGGACGTCGAGGAGGAAGTCGTCGTCCTTGAGGTCGGTGACCTCGACGGTGGGTACGCCAGATCCGAAATGCATGGCACCGACGCTACCGGACGCGGCGCGGGTCGGCCGAGCCGCGTATTCAAGACACCCCCGGGCCCTGGCCGGCGCTGGCCGGCGCTCGCCGGCGCTCTAGCCGAGCAGGGCCCCTAGCCGAGCAGGGCCGCCAGCTCAGCCTCCCGCTCCGCGACCTGGGCCAGGAGCTGGTCGGCGATCTCGTCGAGGAGGCGGTCGGGGTCGTCGGGGGCGAGGCGGAGCATCGCGCCGATCGCGCTCTCCTCCAGCTCCTTCGCGACCAGCGACAGCAGCTCCTTGCGCTGGGCGAGCCATTCGAGGCGGGCGTAGAGCTCCTCGCTCGGCGTCGGGCCCTGCTCCTTGGGCGCGGGTCCGGCGGCCCACTCCGCCGCCAGCTCCCGCAGCAGCGCCTCGTCGCCTCGGGCGTAGGCGGCGTTGACCCGGGTGATGAACTCCTCACGCCTGGCCCGCTCCCCGTCCTCCTGGGCGAGGTCGGGGTGCGCCTTGCGGGCCAGCTCGCGGTAGAGCTTGCGGGCCTCGTCGCTGGGTCGCACCCGCTGCGGGGGCCGCACCGGCTGGTCCGTGAGCATCGCCGCGGCCTCCGGGAACAGCCCGCCCCCGTCCATCCAGCCGTGGAACAACTCCTCGACACCGGGCATCGGCAGCACCCGGGCACGCGCCTCGTCGGCCTTGCGGATGTCCTCGGGGTCGCCGGTGCGGGCCGCGACGGCCTCGGCGATCCGGGCGTCCAGCTCGTCGAGCCGGGCGTACATCGGGCCGAGCTTCTGGTGGTGCAGCCGGGAGAAGTTGTCGACCTCGACGCGGAAGGTCTCCACCGCGATCTCGTACTCGATCAACGCCTGCTCGGCGGCCCGCACGGCCCGCTCCAGCCGCGCCTCGGGCCGCTCAGCGGGCTCCTCGGGCCGCTCAGCCGATGCCTCGGACGGTTCGGCCGTTTCGGCCGCTTCGGCCCCTTCGTCGGACCGCCCGGCCGCTTCCTCGGCAGTCACGCGCGCCTCATGCGCCTCACCACCCTGCTCGGCTCCACCGACGGGCACCTCGGCACCGCCCGGCGCCCCCGCACCGGCGGGCTCGGCCTGGGACTGCTCAGCTTCCGGCGTCATCACCCGCCCAGCGTAGGCCACACCGAGCCCGGCCCTTCGAACACGGACCGCGGCCCCTGTGGGCGTCGCCCTCAGACCCCCGTCTCCGCCGCGATCCGCCCCGCCCGCACCGCCGCCACGAGCTCGGTGTGGTCCGCCTCCGTGCGGTCGGCGTAGGCCACGGCGAAGGTGGCGATGGCCTCGTCCAGTTCCTCGTTCTTGCCGCAGTAGCCCGAGACCAGTCGGGGGTCGGCGCTGTGGGAGTGGGCGCGGGCCAGGAGGGCGCCGGTCATCCGGGCGTAGTCGTCTATCTGGTCGGCGGCCAGCGCGGCCGGGTCGACGCTGCCCTTGCGGTTGCGGAACTGGCGTACCTGGAAGGGAAGTCCCTCGACCGTCGTCCAGCCCAGCAAAATGTCGCTGACGACCTGCATGCGCTTCTGGCCGAGGACCACCCGCCGCCCCTCGTGGTCCGGCTCCGGCACCTCGAAGCCGGCCGTCACCAGGTGTGGGACCAGGGCCGAGGGGCGCGCCTCCTTCACCTGGAGGACCAGGGACTCGCCCCGGTGGTCCAGGAGCAGGACGACATAGGAGCGAGTGCCGACACTGCCGGTGCCGACCACCCGGAACGCCACGTCGTGCACGGCATGCCGGGCGAGCAGGGGATGGCGGTCCTCGGAGAGCGTCGTGACGTAGCTCTCCAGCGAGGCCGCCACGGCCGCCGCCTCCTCGTCCGGCACCCGGCGCAGCACCGGCGGCGCGTCGACGAACGCACGGCCGCCGTCCTCGGTCGGCACCGTCGACTTCGCGGCGAAGCGCCCGCTGGTGTTGGCCCGCGCCTTCTCCGCGACCCGCTCCAGGGTGCCGAGCAGGTCATGGGCGTCGGTGTGGGAGACCAGCTCCTCGTCCGCGATCGCGTTCCACGCGTCCAGCACCGGGAGCTTGGCCAGCAGACGCATGGTCCGCCGGTAGGCGCCGACGGTGTCGTGCGCCGCCTTGCGGCACGTGTCCTCGTCCGCGCCCGCCTCCCGGGCCGCGAGCACGAGCGAGGTCGCGAGCCGCTTGAGGTCCCACTCCCAGGGGCCGTACAGCGTCTCGTCGAAGTCGTTCAGATCGATGACCAGGCCGCCGCGCGCGTCTCCGTACAGACCGAAGTTCGCCGCGTGCGCGTCACCGCAGATCTGGGCGCGGATCCGGGTCATGGGGGTGCGCGCGAGGTCGTACGCCATGAGGCCCGCCGAGCCGCGCAGGAAGGCGAACGGCGTCGCCGCCATCCGGCCGACCCTTATCGGGGTGAGCTCGGGGAGCCGGCCGAGGTTGGACTCCTCGACGGCGGCCACGGCGTCGGGCCGCCCGGCGTCCAGATCGAGAACCTTGTGCTCGGAGCGCGGCACCCGCTTGCGCAGCGCCTTGCCCTCCTCCTTCGGCGCCCCACCGCCGGGCCACTCGGCGAAGCCGCGCACACGGGGCAGCCGACGCGCCACGGACTTCGCTGTCTCCTCCACCGCAGCCTGCGCACCGACCTCGGTCATACCGACCGCCTCCCCCGCTCACGAACGAACATCAACTCGTGCCGACGTTACAACCGGTGGCCGAAACGCGTCAGACCCTGTGGACAACTCCACGGCTGTGGAAAACCCACCCGAAGCACTCGACCGACTGCACTGGACCGACTGCACCGGACCGACAACGAGCCGGGGCCAGGGGCAAGGGGCAAGGGCACCGGCAGGAGCGTTCCCCGCCCGCGCCTCAGCAGCCCTCGGGCCGCTCCCCTTCCGGCAGATACTCCTTCGCCCATATGCCCAGCTCGGACAGCGCGGGCTCCAGGGCGGCTCCGGCCTCCGTCAGCCGGTACACGACCCGCAGCGGCGGCCCCTCGTAGACCTCGCGCACGACGAGCCCCGCGGCCGCCAGCTCGGTGAGCCGGTCGGAGAGCATGCGCTCGCTGATGCCGGGAATCGCCCGGCGCAGGGCGACGAAGTACGCGGGTCCGGCGGTCAGGACCGACACGATCGGGCCGGTCCAGCGCTTTCCGAGCAGCTGGAAGACGCGCGAGATGCCCCCGTCGACCCGCTTGCACGCCGCTACGTCGTGCTCTTGCTCACCCGTCGCCATGGCTCCAGGGTACTGCCCTGCCGTACGGGGATGAAAAAAAGTAAGTGACTGTGTTATCCATAGTCGAGTACGAATACTTCGTTGCAGCAAGAAGGTGCGTCCTGCGCACTGCCTTCCCCTGCCCGCTCCCGTCCTCTCTGGAGAAACCCATGGCAACGCTCCTGCACATCGACTCCTCCGTCTTTCCGGCCGAGGCCTCCTCCTCCCGCGCCGTCACCGACGCCTTCCGCCGCACGTGGCAGGAGCAGCACCCCGACGGCACGGTGATCCACCGCGACCTCGCCGCGCATCCGGTGCCGCACATCACCGCCCACGCGCACACCGCCGGCTTCTCCGATCCGGACACGCACACCCCGGAGCAGGCCGCGGCCTTCGCCGAGCGCGTGAAGCTGATCGAGGAGCTGGAGAGCGCGGACGCCGTGCTGATCGGTGCCCCGATGTACAACCTGACGATCCCGTCGACGCTGAAGGCCTGGCTGGACAATGTGGTTCTGATGGGCCGTACCGCCGGCGACGCCCAGTCGGTCAAGGGCCTGCCGGTCACCGTGGTCGCCAGCCGCGGCGGCGCGTACGGTCCGGGCACGCCGCGTGCGGGCTACGAGTACGTGCAGAACTATCTGTCGGCGGTCCTGGCCGACTTCCTCGGCACCGACCTCGACTTCATCGTCCCGGAGCTCACGATGGCGCCGGTCAACCCGCAGATGACCGAACTGGTCCCCCTCTTCGAGGCCTCCCGCGAGCGCGCCCTCGACGAGGCCACCACGAAGGCGAAGCTCCTGGCCCAGCGGCTCGCGGCGTAGGACCGCCGCCCGGCCCTCGCACACCGCTCGGTGCGCGCACGCGCGCATAGCGCCCGCTCATCCACAACGGGCCCTACGCGCGCGTGGCAGTCCGTGCCGCTGCTCCCGTCACCAGGCCGATACGGCGAACGACGGTCCGAGGCGGCCGTACAGGCAGACGTCCCAGACCGATGCGCGGCGAGGGACCGGCGACAGCGCGAAGGCGGCACAGCCGAGCCAGAACGGCACCTCCCGGCGCACCCGGGAGCACGGGACGTACGACTCACGGCTACTGCGGCCGAGAAGCCGACCCGCCCACCGAAGAGACGACCGTCCGAGAGACGGACCGACCGACCGGTCCCGGCCCCCGAACCGGCACAATCATGGCATGCACACGATCTCAGTCGTCCTCGTCGCGCTCGTAGCGCTGCTGCACGTCTACATCCTGATCCTGGAGATGTTCCTGTGGCAGCGCGGCCCGGGCCGCAGCCTCTCCGGCTTCGACGCCGAGTTGGCCCGCTCCACCGCGGCGCTGGCCGCCAACCAGGGCCTCTACAACGGCTTCCTGGCCGCCGGCCTGATCTGGGGCCTGATCGCCGACGACCCGACGGGATACCGGGTCCAGATCTTCTTCCTGTCCTGTGTCCTCGTCGCGGGTGTGTACGGCGCGGCCACCGCCAACCGCCGCATCCTCTTCGCCCAGGCCCTGCCCGCCGCGGTGACGCTCGCCACGGTCATCGCGGCCGGCTGAACCGTCCCGCCGCCCGGCACGCGCGCGGCGTCCCACGCCCCAGCCGGGCGTGGGACGCCGAGGCGGCTACCAGACGAGGGCGTCGGCGGCGTTGTCCTGCCAGTAGGTGACGGTGGCGGCGCTGTTGAAGAAGACGCCGCCGTTCGGCAGGTTCAGGGTCTTCTCCTGGCCGGTCGGGTTGCCGTTCCGGTCGGTGAGCAGCACGCCCAGCGTCTTCGCCTCGCTGCCCCCTTCGCCCTCGGGGCTGTACGTCGTGATGCCCGCGTACGCGGACCGGCCGGGCTCGAGGGTCACCACGGACTGGGGCGTGCTCTCCTCGATCCACGGCAGCGGGGCCTGGGCGTCGTCGCCGGCCCTCAGGTAGGGGGCGCTGTAGGCGTAGCAGGGCTTGGTGCCCGTGTTGGTGACCTTGAGCAGCAGGTGGTTGATCGGGCGGGACACCTCGGTGACGGTCAGCTTGGTGTTCGCCGCGGTGCAGGTGACCACCGAGGGCGCCTTCGCGGTGGCGGCGGACGCGCTCTGCCCGGCGGCCTGGACGCCGGCGAACGCGAGGGCCGCGGCGACGACCATGGCGGAGGCGGTCGCTCGGGAGGCGAAACGGGTGGCGATACGCATGGGTGTACTGCCTTTCTCGGCGTCATAAGTGTGCGTGGGCGCGCTCAAGTGCGGGCCCTGCAAAGGGAATCGAGCGGCGCCGGTCACCGTGTCCGGCGAGGCGGCGTGCTCAGGTGCCCCAACCCTGTGCCGCGTTCTGTCCCGTCCGCCATTCCATCGGGCACGTTCGGGATGCTGGAACGTTCGCACCGGCTCTGACCTGGACGTATGTGATCCACGCGGGATGCCGTGCGGGATGCGGGGCGCGATCGTCACCGGGCAACGGCGCGACCGTCACCGCGGAACAGACGCGACCCTCACCGCGGAACAGACGCGACCCTCACCGCGGAACAGACGCGACCCTCACCGCGGAACAGAAAGGACAGGCACCGGGCAGCAGAAGGGGCAGGCGCCTGGCAACAGAAAGGGCACAGAAAGCACAGGCACTGGACAACAGGAAGGCCAGGCACCGCCCGTGAGATAGCTCACGCGCAGAGAGCCGCCTCTGCCGTGGCCAGGCTGTGTGATCCCTCACAGCGATCATGGAAACGAGAAACGGGCCCCTGCGGTGACTTCTGTCACCTGCAGAGACCCGTGTCTCATGGTGCGCGAGGGGGGAGTTGAACCCCCACGCCCTTGCGGGCACTGGAACCTGAATCCAGCGCGTCTGCCTATTCCGCCACCCGCGCATTGGGTGTGTCCTCGGGGCCTCGCCTTGCGGCTCGGCGCCTTCCGACATCCAGAACATTAGCACGCCCGCCAGGGTGGGTTCACATCACTTATCCCCAGGCAGCCGCTGTGCGGGCGCCCACCAGGGCAGTCGCCGCGGTCCGTCCGGCACCGACCGATCCGCGGCGCCGTCCGCTCCGTATCAACGAGTGCTTGTTCACGTATCAACCTCGTACCGGTCCTGGGCATCTCCCCAGGAGCCGGTCAGGGTCCACAGTCAGGTGCGGGACACTGGTTTGCGGCCGCCTCTACGATCCATGGCAAGACATGGCAAGACTGTGACCCTGAGGAGTTCGAAGAGGAGCTTCGCAGGGAACTTCGAGGGCGTCGACACCCGTCGACCGTGCCGACAGGGGGAACCAGCCGATTTACCGGCGCGTGGATACGATCAGTAAGCAGTACCAGGTAAGGCAGTGCCCGCCCGGCGGGATGCAGGACGAAGGCAACGACGGAGGAGGTGCCCCATGGGAGTCCTGAAGAAGTTCGAGCAGCGTCTCGAAGGTCTGGTCAACGGCACCTTCGCCAAGGTGTTCAAGTCCGAGGTCCAGCCCGTCGAGATCGCGGGAGCGCTCCAGCGCGAGTGCGACAACAACGCCACCATCTGGAACCGCGACCGCACGGTCGTCCCCAATGACTTCATCGTGGAGCTGAGCACGCCGGACTACGAGCGGCTCAGCCCTTACTCGGGCCAGCTCGGCGACGAGCTCGCCGGCATGGTCCGCGACTACGCCAAGCAGCAGCGCTACACCTTCATGGGCCCGATCAAGGTGCACCTGGAGAAGGCCGACGACCTCGACACCGGTCTGTACCGCGTGCGCAGCCGTACGCTCGCCGGCTCCACCGACCAGCAGGGGCAGGGCCCGCAGGCCTCCGCACCCGCCGCCCCCTCCGGGCGGCCCGGTGCCGCCCGCGGCGGCTACGGCTACCCGCAGCCCGCCGCGCCCTCGGGCGCCCCGCCCATGCCGGCCGCGCCGCCGCCCGGCGGCGCGCGCCCCGGCGGCTACGGCTACCCGCAGCCCGCGGGCGGCCAGCGTCCTCCCGCCGCACCCGCGGCAGGCGGCCGCACCCGCTACTGGATCGAGATCAACGGCACCCGCCATCAGATCTCCCGCGCCACGCTCGTGCTGGGTCGCAGCACCGAAGCCGACGTGCGGATCGACGACCCCGGCGTCTCCCGCCGGCACTGCGAGATCCGGACCGGAACGCCCTCGACGATCCAGGATCTCGGGTCCACCAACGGCATCGTGGTGGACGGGCAGCACACCACCCGCGCTACGCTCCGCGACGGCTCGCGGATCGTCGTGGGCAGCACCACCATCATTTACCGGCAAGCCGAAGGGTGAAGCGGGGGCAATGTCAGAGCTGACCCTCACGGTCATGCGGCTGGGTTTCCTGGCCGTACTGTGGCTGTTCGTGATCGTGGCCGTGCAGGTCATCCGCAGCGACCTGTTCGGTACGCGTGTCACCCAGCGCGGGTCCAGGCGAGAGGCCGGACGGCAGCAGCAGGCCGCCCGGCAGACGGCGGCGCCTCCGCAGCAGCGCGGCCAGCAGGGCGGCGGCCGCCAGCGCCGTAACGCTCCCTCGAAGCTGGTCGTGTCCGAGGGCACCCTCACCGGCACCACCGTCGCGCTCCAGGGCCAGACGATCACCCTTGGCCGGGCGCACGACAGCACGATCGTGCTGGACGACGACTACGCCTCCAGCCGGCATGCCAGGATCTACCCGGACCGCGACGGCCAGTGGATCGTCGAGGACCTGGGCTCCACCAACGGCACGTACCTCGACCGAACGCGGCTGACGACCCCCACACCTATTCCGCTGGGCGCGCCGATCCGCATCGGCAAGACCGTTATCGAGCTGCGGAAGTAGTACGTCATGAATGAGCGCGAGCGGAGCGAGCACGCAGCGGTGGCTCACACCACGGGCCCCGGCGCGCTCCCGACCGGAGGGTGGGCACCGTGCGGATGTACCCGGAGCCGACGGGCGAGGTGCGCATGAGTCTGTCACTGCGCTTCGCCGCCGGATCGCACAAAGGCATGATCCGCGAGGGCAACGAGGACTCCGGATACGCCGGTCCGCGCCTGCTCGCGATCGCCGACGGCATGGGCGGCGCGGCCGCGGGCGAGGTCGCCTCGTCCGAGGCCATCTCGACGATCGTCGCCCTCGACGACGACATCCCCGGCTCGGACATCCTCACCTCGCTCGGCACCGCCGTGCAGCGCGCGAACGACCAGCTGCGCTCGATGGTCGAGGACGACCCCCAGCTGGAGGGCATGGGCACCACGCTCACGGCCCTGCTGTGGACCGGCCAGCGCCTCGGTCTCGTCCACGTCGGCGACTCGCGCGCCTATCTGCTGCGCGACGGCGTCCTCACGCAGATCACCCAGGACCACACCTGGGTGCAGCGCCTGGTCGACGAAGGCCGCATCACCGAGGAAGAGGCCACCACCCACCCCCAGCGCTCCCTGCTGATGCGGGCGCTGGGCAGCGGCGACCACGTCGAGCCCGACCTGTCGATCCGTGAAGTCCGCGCCGGCGACCGGTACTTGATCTGCTCCGACGGCCTCTCCGGCGTCGTGTCCCACCAGACCCTGGAGGACACCCTCGCGAGCTACCAGGGCCCGCAGGAGACCGTCCAGGAGCTCATCCAGCTCGCGCTGCGCGGCGGCGGCCCCGACAACATCACCGTGATCGTCGCGGACGTCCTCGACCTGGACACCGGCGACACCCTCGCCGGGCAGCTGTCGGACACCCCGGTCGTGGTCGGCGCCGTCGCCGAGAACCAGAACCAGCCACACGACAACGGCATCATGCAGACCCCGGCCGGCCGTGCCTCCGGGCTCGGGCGCCAGGTGCCCGGACAGGGTGGCGGGGGCGGCGAGTTCGGCCCGCCCGGCTCCGGCGACACCACCGGCTACGTCCCGGCGGGCGGCTTCGGGGACTACACCGACGACGACTTCGTCAAGCCCCGCAAGGGCCGCAAGTGGCTGAAGAGATCCTTCTACTCCGCGCTCGCGCTCGCCGTCATCGGCGGCGGCATGTACGGCGGCTGGCGCTGGACGCAGACGCAGTACTACGTGGGCACGAACGAGGAACACGTCGCCCTGTACCGCGGCATCAGCCAGGACCTGGCCTGGGTGTCGTTGTCGGAGGTGGAGAAGGACCACCCCGAGATCGAACTCAAGTACCTGCCGCCATACCAGCGCAAACTCGTCGAGGCGACCATCGCCGAGGGCGGCCTGAAGGACGCCCAGGCGAAGATCGACGAGCTCGCGCTGCAGGCCTCCGCGTGCAAGAAGCGCTCCGAGCAGCAGGCTTCCGAAAGCGCGAAGAACTCCAAGACGGGCGAGGGCGAGGCCGGAGGCACCACGGGAACCACCCGTACCTCTCTTACGTCCAAGGCGACGCCGACGCCGAATCCCTCGGCGTCCACCAAGACCCCGCCCCCGTCCACCTCCACCTCCCCGACACCGACTGCGACGCCAAGCCCCGGCCCCACACTCTCGGAGGAAGAGCAGAAGGTCGTTACGAACTGCGGTACGCAGTAGGCAAGCCGTGAGAGGCCCCGTCACACGATGAGCAGTACTACGAACAACCCGACGCACCACACGTCCACCATCGGCGCGATCGGTGCTCCGAGCCGGCGCAACACCGAGCTCGCGCTGTTGGTGTTCGCGGTTGTCATTCCGGTTTTCGCCTACGCCAACGTGGGTCTGGCCATCAACGACCAGGTGCCGCCCGGACTGCTGAGCTACGGCGTCGGGCTCGGCCTGCTCGCGGGCATCGGCCACCTGGCGGTGCGGAAGTTCGCGCCGTACGCCGACCCGCTGATGCTGCCGCTGGCCACCCTGCTGAACGGCATCGGCCTGGTGGTGATCTGGCGTCTGGACCAGTCGAAGCGGCTCCAGCAGAGCAGCGCTTACGTCGAGGCGGCGCCGCGCCAGCTGCTGTACTCCGCGATGGGCGTCGCCCTGCTGGTGGCGGTGCTGATCTTCCTCAAGGACCACCGCGTCCTGCAGCGCTACACCTACATCTCCATGGCCGCGGCGCTGTTCCTGCTCCTGCTGCCGCTCGTGCCCGGACTCGGCGCGAACGTCTACGGCGCCAAGATCTGGATCAAGATCCCCGGCCTCGGCACGCTCCAGCCCGGTGAGTTCGCGAAGATCATTCTCGCGATCTTCTTCGCCGGCTATCTCATGGTCAAGCGAGACGCCCTGGCACTGGCCAGCCGTCGCTTCATGGGCCTGTACCTCCCGCGCGGCCGCGACCTCGGCCCGATCATCGTGGTCTGGATGATCTCGATCCTCATCCTGGTCTTCGAGACCGACCTCGGTACGTCGCTGCTGTTCTTCGGAATGTTCGTCATCATGCTGTACGTCGCCACCGAGCGGACCAGCTGGATCGTCTTCGGTCTGCTGATGTCCGCGGTCGGCGCCGTCGGTGTGGCGAGCTTCGAGCCGCACATCCAGACGCGTGTGCAGGCCTGGCTCGACCCGATGCGCGAGTTCGAGCTCTCCCGCGCCGGTGTCCAGGACGGCATCGTCCACTCCGAGCAGGCCATGCAGGCCCTGTGGGCCTTCGGCTCCGGCGGCACCCTCGGCACCGGCCTCGGCCAGGGCAACTCCGACCTCATCGGCTTCGCCGCCAACTCCGACTTCATCCTCGCCACGTTCGGCGAGGAGCTGGGTCTGGCCGGCGTCATGGCGATCCTGCTGCTCTACGGGCTGATCGTGGAGCGCGGCGTGCGCACGGCCCTCGCGGCCCGCGACCCGTTCGGCAAGCTGCTGGCCGTCGGCCTGTCCGGCGCCTTCGCCCTCCAGGTCTTCGTCGTGGCCGGCGGTGTCATGGGCCTCATCCCGCTGACCGGTATGACGCTGCCCTTCGTGGCGTACGGCGGTTCCTCCGTCATCGCCAACTGGGCCCTGATCGGCATCCTGCTCCGCATCAGCGACACCGCCCGCCGTCCCGCGCCCGCCCCCGCGCCCAACCCCGACGCCGAGATGACCCAGGTGGTCCGTCCGTGAACAAGCCCCTACGCCGGATCGCGATCTTCTGCGGACTTCTGGTCCTGGCTCTGCTCATCCGCGACAACTGGATCCAGTACGTCCAGGCCGACGAGCTGCGGACCAACAAGAACAACCGCCGCGTCACCATCGAGCGCTACGGCACCCCCCGCGGCGACATAATCGTCGACGGCAAGGCGATCACCGGCTCGGACGAAACCTCCGGCACCGACTTCAAGTTCAAGCGCACGTACACCAACGGGCCCATGTGGGCGCCCATCACCGGATACGCCTCGCAGGCCTTCGGCGCCAACCAGCTGGAGTCCATCGAGGACGGCATCCTCACCGGCAACGACGACCGGCTGTTCTTCCGCAACACCCTCGACATGCTCACCGGCAAGGAGAGGGAGGGCGGCAACGTGGTGACCACCCTCAGCGGCGCCGCGCAGAAGGCCGCGTACGAGGGTCTGAAGAGCCGGGGCGGCAAGGGCGCCGTCGCGGCCATCGAACCGTCCACCGGCAAGATCCTGGCGCTGGCCTCCTTCCCGTCGTACGACCCCTCGTCCTTCGCGGGCAACTCCACGACGACCGACACCGAGGCGTGGCAGAAGCTCCAGAAGAAGAACAACCCGGACGACCCGATGCTCAACCGGGCGCTGCGCGAGGTCTACCCGCCCGGCTCGACCTTCAAGGTCGTCACCGCCGCCGCGGCCCTGGAGAACGGCCTGTACAAGGACGCGGACGAGAAGACGAACTCCCCGGACCCGTGGGTCATGGAGGGCACCACCACCAAGCTGCCGAACGAGGGCAACATCCCCTGCAAGAACGCGACGCTGCGGGTCGCCCTGCAGTACTCCTGCAACACCGTGTTCGGCAAGATCGGCTCGGACCTCGGCAACGACAAGATGCTCGACGAGGCCAAGAAGTTCGGCTTCACCGAGGAGCAGTTCACGCCGGTCCGCACCAGCGCGTCCGTCTTCTCGGACGACATGAACCCCTCGCAGACGGCGCTGTCCTCCATCGGCCAGTTCAACACCGCCGCCACCCCGCTGCAGATGGCCATGGTCGCCTCCGCGGTCGCCAACAACGGCAAGCTCATGAAGCCGTACATGGTCGACGAGCTCCAGACCAACAACCTCGATGCCATCGAGAAGACCAAGCCCGAGGAACTGAGCCAGCCGCTGTCGGCGGAGAACGCGCAGATCCTGCAGTCGATGATGGAGACCGTCGTCGAGGACGGCACCGGTAAGAACGCGCAGATCGACGGCGTCAAGGTGGGCGGCAAGACCGGTACCGCCCAGCACGGTGTGGACAACAGCGAGAACCCCTACGCGTGGTTCATCTCCTACGCCAAGGCCGAGGACGGCAGCTCGCCGGTGGCCGTGGCGGTAGTGGTCGAGGACGAGAAGGCGGTCCGCGACGACATCTCCGGTGGCGGCCTCGCGGCCCCCATCGCCAAGAGCGTCATGGAGGCGGTCATCAACAGCAAGAAGTGACCCCGCTCACGTCCCCTTCACATCGGTGCACGTTGCGATACCGGTCCTGTATCGGGTTACGGGCTTGGCCAGGTCACACAAGATGAGCCGGGTACGGTATGCCCGGACGGCACACCGCCACACCCACAAGGGTGAGGGCGGGACCGACGGAGAGGGCTGGTAGGTAGCTTATGGAAGAGCCGCGTCGCCTCGGCGGCCGGTACGAGCTGGGCCAGGTGCTCGGCCGTGGTGGCATGGCGGAGGTATACCTCGCGCACGACACCCGGCTCGGCCGCACCGTGGCGGTGAAGACGCTGCGCGCGGACCTCGCGCGCGACCCGTCCTTCCAGGCCCGGTTCCGCCGAGAGGCCCAGTCGGCCGCCTCGCTCAACCATCCCGCGATCGTGGCGGTCTACGACACGGGCGAGGACTACATCGACAACGTGTCGATCCCGTACATCGTCATGGAGTACGTCGACGGTTCCACGCTGCGTGAGCTGCTGCACAGCGGCCGCAAGCTGCTGCCGGAGCGCGCCATGGAGATGACCATCGGCATCCTCCAGGGTCTGGAATACGCCCACCGCAACGGCATCGTCCACCGCGACATCAAGCCCGCAAACGTCATGCTGACGCGCAACGGCCAGGTCAAGGTGATGGACTTCGGCATCGCCCGCGCCATGGGCGACTCCGGCATGACGATGACCCAGACCGCGGCCGTCATCGGCACCGCCCAGTACCTCTCGCCGGAGCAGGCCAAGGGCGAGCAGGTCGACAACCGGTCCGACCTGTACTCGACCGGCTGCCTGCTCTACGAGCTCCTCACGGTCCGCCCGCCCTTCGTGGGTGACTCCCCGGTCGCGGTCGCGTATCAGCACGTACGGGAAGAGCCCCAGGCCCCCTCGGTCTTCGACCCCGAGATCACGCCCGAGATGGACGCGATCGTGTTGAAGGCCCTCACCAAGGACCCGAACTACCGCTACCAGTCGGCCGACGAGATGCGCACCGACATCGAGGCCTGCCTCGACGGCCAGCCCGTCGCCGCCACGGCCGCGATGGGTTCGGTGGGCTACGGCGGCTACCCCGACGACCAGCCGACGACGGCCCTGCGCTCCGCGGACGCCGGCGCCACCTCGATGCTGCCGCCGATGAACCCGGACGACGGTGGCTACGGCTACGACGACCGCCCCGACCGGCGCCGCCAGAAGAAGTCGAACACCTCGACGATACTGCTGGCCGTCGCGGCGGTACTGGTCCTGGTCGGCGCGGTCCTCATCGGCAAGTGGGTGTTCGACGGCAACAACGCGAGCAACGCCCAGGTGGCCGTCCCGAACCTCGTCGGCGAGACCGAGGCCAACGCGAAGGACCTGCTCACCAACAGCGACCTGAAGCTCGGTACGGTCACGCCGAAGGAGTGCGGGGACCAGCCCAAGGGCAACGTGTGCAAGCAGGACCCCGTCGCCAAGTCCAAGGTCGACAAGAACACCCCGGTCAACATCGTAGTGTCGACCGGTGCGCCGAAGGTGACCGTGCCGAGCGTGATCGGTCTGAGCCTCGAAGAGGCCAAGTCGCAGCTCGAGGCCGACGACTACCAGTTCGAGATCAAGACCGAGACCCGAGAGACCTCCTCGGATGATCCGAACACCGTCCTCGACCAGGACCCGCGGCGCGGCGAGGAAGTCGAGAAGGGCACGACGATCACCCTCGTCATCGCCAAGGAGGAGGAGAAGGCCACCGTGCCCGACGTCCTCGGCCGCTCCTGCGACGAGGCGAAGGCACAGATGACGGCCAACAACCTGGTCGGCACCTGCACCGAGGTCGAGACCCAGGACCCGAACCAGGTCGGCAAGGTCATCGCGACCTCGCCGGAGGCCGGCAGCGAGGCCGACAAGAACTCCACGGTGACCATCCAGATCGGCAAGCAGGCACAGCAGAAGACGCAGGTGCCGAGCGTCGTCGGTCAGACCGTGGGACAGGCGAAGCAGACCCTCGCGGGGGCCGGCTTCACCAACATCCAGTTCGCCAACGGCAGTGACCAGAGCGACACGGCCTTCGTCACGGATCAGGACCCGAAGGGCAACCAGCAGGTCGACGACCCTGCCAACACCCCGATCACCCTGACCACCGTGGGCTTCGGCAACCAAGGCGGGAACAACAACGGCGGCGGAGGCGACGGAGGCATCTTCGGCTGACGGAAGCCTCTCCGCCGCTCCGAGACCGCAGCAGGCCCCGGCACCCTCATCAGGGCGCCGGGGCCTGTGTCGTACCGCGAAGCCGGCTCCAGTCCGGGTCAGGTCAGCGAAGCTCCTCCGGCAGCGTCCGTTCCGCGTCCACCTTCTCCACCCGCTCCAGCTCGCCCCACACCACGTACCGGTACCGGCTCGTGTAGACCGGCGTGCACGTCGTCAGCGTGATGTAGTGGCCCGCCTTGGTCCGACCCGATTCCTTCGGGATCGCGGCGAGGGTCTTGACGTTGTACTTCGAGGTCTCGGGAAGCACGGCGTAGACCTTGTAGACGTACCACTTGTCCTTCGTCTCGAAGACGATCGGGTCGCCGTCCTTGAGCTTGTGGATGTTGTGGAACTTGGCCCCGTGGCCGTCGCGGTGCGCGGCGAGGGAGAAGTTGCCCTTCTTGCCCGACGTCGGCAGGGTCGCCTTGACCGGGTCGGTGTAGTAGCCGGCGACGCCGTCGTTGAGGATCTTCGACGTCGTGCCCTTCTCGACGAGGATCTCGCTCTTGGTCATCGCGGGCACGTGAAGGAAGCCGATGCCGTTCTTCGAGTCGTACTCGGCGGGACGGCCCGGGTCCTCGCCCTGGTGGGCCCAGTTGTCCCGGACCTGGTCGGCCTGCTTGTTCGCCGCACGGTCGGCGACGACGTTCGTCCACCACAGGGAGTAGACGACGAACAGGCCCAGCACGAGGCCCGCCGTGATCAGGAGTTCGCCGAAGACGCTGACCGCTCTCGCGATCGGGCCCATTCCGCGGCGGCGAGCCGGGGGCCGCCGTCTTGCGCGGGCGGCCGTGTGCTCTTCCGTGCCGTCGGTGGTCGCTGCCACTTTCATCTGCCCTTAACTGACGAGCGCATCCGGCTTGCCCTTGCTGCGCGGCCGTTCCTCGACCATCTTGCCCCAGACGATCAACCGGTACTTACTGGTGAACTCCGGCGTGCACGTGGTGAGTGTGATGTAGCGGCCGGGCCCGGTGAAACCCGACCCCGGCGGAACCGGATCCAGCACGCTCACATTGCTCGGAGACGTCACCGGCAGGATCGACGCCATCTTGTACACGAAGTACTTGTCCTGCGTCTCCACGACGATGTCGTCGCCCTGCGCGAGCCGGTTGATGTACCGGAAGGGCTCGCCGTGCGTGTTGCGGTGCCCGGCCAGGCCGAAGTTGCCGGTCTTCGCGTCCGGCATCGCCGTCTTCAGCTTGCCCTCGCCGTAGTGGCCGACCATGCCCCGGTCGAGCACCTTCTTGTTGCTGATGCCCTCCGCTATCGGGACGACGACGTCCAGCTTCGGGATGTGCAGGATGGCGAAGCCCTGCCCCGGCTCGAAGCTTCCCGGGTTGCGCTTGCCGCTCGCCCAGTCGTCCTGGAGGCTGCTGGCTTCCTTGTCGGCCTGGGCGTGCGCCCGGACGTTCGTCCACCACAGCTGGTAGCTCACGAACAGCAGCATCAGCACGCCGGTGGTGATGAAGACCTCACCGATCGCGCGGCTCGCGACGGTGGCCGGGCTGGCCTTGCGCGCCCGCGCCTGCCGGCGCGCCTCCACGCGCGAGAGCGGGGCGCCGGAGCTCTCCGAGCCCGTCTCGTCGGCGTCCGCGGCCGGGCGGGTGCCTCCATGGCGCCCGTGACGCCGCTTGGCGGCCTTTCTGCGGGCCGCACGTCCACCAGCCGGGGTGGAAGAGGCGGATGAGGCCGAGGAGGCGGCAGAGGGCGATATTGAATCGCCGGAGGACGGCGGATCGGGGATCCGCAGGGCTACGGTCTCGTCGTCCGCCGGGGGTATGTACGGCTCGGCGTAAGGCTCTTCGTAGGGCTCCTGGTGGGGCTCGTCATACGTCTCGTACGACTTCGCATACGGCTCCGCGTACGGCCCTTGAGGCGCGGCCGGCGGCACGTCGCCGTAGCCCTGCCCGCCGTACCCGGCGCTCCCCTGCGCCTGCGCCTGCCCCTGCGTGACGTGGCTCTGCCCGCCGTACCACTCCCCGAGCGCACCGGAGTCCCCGTACGGCTGCTGCCCGTACGAGGTCCCCTGGTCGCCGGCGCCGCCGTAGGAGTCCGTGAAGGACTCCCCGTACGCGGCGCCGGACTCGCGCTCAGGGCGCAGGGCGGTCACGCCGTGGCCCTGCCCACCACCGGGGCGAGCCCGGTCGACCTCGCCACCGCGCCCTGGTCGCCGCACTCCACCAGCCAGTTGGCCAGCATCCGGTGCCCGTGCTCTGTCAGCACGGACTCGGGGTGGAACTGCACGCCTTCGACCGGAAGTTCACGGTGGCGCAGGCCCATGATGATGCCGTCGTGCGTCCGTGCGGTGACCTCGAGGTCGGCCGGCACGGTCTGCGGTTCGGCGGCGAGGGAGTGGTAGCGGGTCGCCGTGAACGGCGTCGGCAGGCCCGCGAAGACCCCCTTGCCCTCGTGCTCGACCAGCGAGGTCTTGCCGTGCAGCAGCTCCGGCGCGCGGTCGACGACACCGCCATACGCCACCTGCATCGACTGCATGCCGAGGCAGACACCGAAGACCGGCACCCCGGTCGAGGCGCAGTGCCGGACCATGTCCACGCACACGCCCGCCTCCTCCGGCGTCCCCGGGCCCGGCGACAGCAGGACACCGTCGAAGCCGTCCTGGGCGTGCGCGGTCGACACCTCGTCGTTGCGCAGCACCTCGCACTCGGCGCCGAGCTGATAGAGGTACTGGACCAGGTTGAAGACGAAGCTGTCGTAGTTGTCCACGACGAGAATGCGCGCGCTCACTGGTTGTCCACCGTCACATCGTTGAAGGGCAGCAGCGGTTCGGCCCACGGGAAGACGTAGTTGAACAGGACGTAGACGACGGCAACGACCAGCAGTAGTGAGAGCAGCGCCTTCACCAACGCGTTCCCCGGCAGATGCCGCCAGATCCAGCCGTACATGCCGTCCCTTCCGTCGCACCACGGCACCAGACTCTCGCCGTTACAGCCAACAGACTAACGGCGCAACGCCTCCGGTTTCCCGGCCTCCACAGGCTGCGTCGAGTCCAGGTGTGCCCACACGATCAGCCGATGACTGTGCCCCCACTCGGGATCGCACGTGGTCAGGGTCAGATAGCGGCCCTCACGCGTGTACCCCGACTTACGGGGCACAGGGTCGATCACCTCAATGTCGGTGGGCAGTGTTTTGTAGGGCCCTTTGTCGATCCGATACGTGAACCAGGTCGTTCCGTCCGTCAGCACCACCGCGTCACCGGCGCGCAGCCTGGGGAAATCCTTGAAGGGGTCGCCGTACGTACGCCGGTGGCCGGCCACCGAGAAGTTGCCCTTCTGACCGAGCTGGGCGGTTCCGGCGTAGTGGCCGAGGCCCTTCTTCAGGGTCTTGGTGGCGGTGCCTTCGAGAACCGGCTTGTTCCACGTGAAACCAAGACGCGGGATGTACATGATCGCGAAGGGCTTGTCCGCGACATACGGCCCCGGCTTCGGCGGACTGTCCACGGCACCGGGACTCGCCGCACCTCCGGGAGCGGCTTCCGTCGGGCGCACCGCCCCCTGCGCCCACTGGTCCTGTAACTGATCGATCTGGTCGTCCATGACGTTGTCGGCTTTCACGCCGGTCCAGAACAGTACATAGACGACGAAAAGGACGATCACCGTGCCGATGGTGATGCACAGTTCGCTGACGGTCCTGACCACTACGCGCACCGGCAGCTCCAGCGAGGCTCACTCCACGGGCTTGGCGTACTGCAGATCCACTGTGCCCGAGTAACCCGGCAGAGTCACCGTCCCGTCCTCGGTGACTTTCCAGCCCAGGCCGTAGACGTTGACGTAGACCATGTAGTTCTGGATCGCCGGCGAGGCCGCGAGCGCCTGCTGCATCTTCTCCGGGTCACCGACCGCCGTGATCTTGTACGGCGGTGAGTAGACCCGGCCCTGAAGGATCAGGGTGTTGCCCACGCAGCGCACCGCGCTCGTGGAGATCAGCCGCTGGTCCATCACCTTGATGCCCTTGGCGCCGCTCTGCCACAGCGCGTTCACCACGGCCTGGAGGTCCTGCTGGTGGATGACCAGGTAGTCCGGCTGCGGCTCGGGATAACCGGGGAGCTTGGCGGTCGCGTCCGGCGGGGCGTCGTTGAGCGTGACCGTGATCGCCTTGCCCGACAGCTTCTGGGTGCCCGCGCTGTGTTCCAGCGCCGTCAGCTTGTCGTCCTCCGCCTTGGTACTGCCGTCGTCCCGTTCGGCGAGTGCCTCGACGTCGTCACGCAAGCCCGCGTTCGACTCATTGAGCTCACCGTTCTCACGACTGCGCTCATGAATCAGGTCCGACAGCTTCAGCAGCGAGGCGTCCGTGCGGATGTTCGTGCCCTTGGCCGTGTTGAAACTGGTGAAGAAGATGAGCCCGGCGAGAGCGAAGACGGCCGCGGTGAGCACCCGCACCGGCCGAAAACGGCCACGAGCGGGACTGGATCCCGTACCGGGAGAGTCGGCAGAATTGCTCAACGTACCCTTATCTCCTTCGACGCCGCGGAAGCACTACGCTAACGGACGCCCGGGGGAGCAATCAGAGTCCCCTTGTACGCTGCCCCGGAGCCAGCCCCCAGTTCCCTGCGCGGCCACGCAGCGCATCGACAGGAGAGACCCTCGTGCCGAAGTCACGTATCCGCAAGAAGGCCGACTACACGCCGCCGCCGTCGAAGCAGGCGGCCACCATCAAGCTGAACAGCCGCGCCTGGGTCGCGCCCGTGATGCTGGCCATGTTCATCCTCGGCCTGGCCTGGATCGTCGTCTTCTATGTGACCGACGGTTCGCTGCCCATCGACGCACTGGGCAACTGGAACATCGTGGTGGGCTTCGGCTTCATCGCCGCCGGATTCGGCGTCTCGACCCAGTGGAAGTAGCGGTCCTGACCGGGAGAAGCTGCGGTCACCTCGCGGTGAACGCAGCTCTGCCCAGGACTATCCGCTGAGTTATCCACAGCCGTTTTCCACATGGGGAAAAGAACGACGATCTGTGGATAACCCATTGAGGGTTGACGCCGGTGTGACGGAACTACCGGTGAACGACAAGCAACCGAAAACTTGTTCGCCCCCTGTCTGACCTGCGAAAACGCTGGTCGGTGACAGGGGGCACAGTTGTTCCCGCACAAAGTGCACAAGATCCGCCACACGCTGTGGACAACTGCGGGGCTCAGGCGGATGAGGGCGCCGCTCAGGTGAGCTGGAGCGTCCTGAGCACGGTCAGCAGCACCACCGCGGCCAGGACCAGCGCACACGTGCCGTACTGGACCAGCGACCGGCGCTCACGCGGGGCGTGAACCATGGCGTAGCCGATGACGACACCGGCGACGAGGCCGCCGATGTGGGCCTGCCAGGCGATGTTGCTCCAGCCGAACGTGAAGATGAGGTTGATCACCAGCAGGGCGATGATCGGCCGCATGTCGTACTGGAGGCGGCGCATGAGGACGGCGGTCGCGCCGAAGAGGCCGAAGATGGCGCCGGAGGCGCCGAGGGAGGCCGTGGTCGGACCGGCCAGCAGATAGGTCAGGGCGCTGCCCGCGAGGCCCGAGCAGAAGTAGAGCGCGAGGTAGCGGGCCCGGCCCAGGGCGGCTTCGAGGGGGCCGCCGAGCCACCACAGGCTCAGCATGTTGAAGGCGAAGTGCCAGATGGCCTCGTGGGTGAACATCGAGGTCACCAGGCGCCACCACTGGCCCTCGGCGACGCCCTCGGTGGGGTTGAAGGGGGCGGGCGGCCAGGAGCCGATCAGGACGAGGTCGTTGAGCAATGTGGTGCTGGTCTGGACGGCGATGAAGACCGCGAGATTGATGCCGATGAGGATCTTGGTGAGCAGACGGGGGTCCGCGGTGACGGTGCCGCCGGCGAGGGTGCGGGGCCGGGCGGCGTCGGGGGCGTGCCCGGTGCCGGAACCGCCGCGGACGCAGTCGGGGCACTGGAAGCCGACGGAGGCGCTGACCATGCACTCGGGGCAGATGGGCCGCTCGCAGCGGGTGCAGCGGATGCCGGTCTCGCGGTCCGGATGGCGGTAGCAGACGGGCAGGCTCTGCGCGTCCTGCGGGCTGCCTGCCTGCTGGTCCATGAGGTCCCCTAGGTCGTCGTACGCGATGCACGTCCGCATGCACCGCCCCGCTCTTCCTTACGGACGAGCGGGGCGTTTGGTTCCCTGTGGGAGGTCTCGGACGGGACCTCGGCGGGACCCGGCCTCAAGGGGTTCCGACCTCAGCGGGTCTCCACGACGACGGACTCGATCACGACGTCGTTGAGGGGGCGGTCGGTGCGCGGGTTGGTCTGCACGGTCGCGATCGCGTCGACGACCTTCTGGCTGGCCGGGTCGACGACCTCACCGAAGATGGTGTGCTTGCGGTTGAGCCAGGTCGTCGGCGCGACGGTGACGAAGAACTGGGAGCCGTTGGTGCCCGGACCGGCGTTGGCCATGGCGAGCAGGTAGGGCTTGTCGAAGGCGAGGTCCGGGTGGAACTCGTCCTGGAACTGGTAGCCCGGACCGCCGGTGCCGTTGCCCAGCGGGTCGCCGCCCTGGATCATGAAGCCGCTGATGACCCGGTGGAAGACCGTGCCGTCGTAGAGGTTGGCCGTGGACTTCTCGCCGGTGGCGGGGTTCGTCCACTCACGCTCGCCCGTGGCGAGTTCGACGAAGTTCTTGACCGTGATCGGCGCGTGGTTCGGGAGGAGCCGGACCTCGATGTCGCCGTGGTTGGTCTTCAGGGTGGCGTAGAGCTGCTCGGCCACGATCTGCCTTCCGTTGTCTTTCTGTGACCCCACGATCCTCGCACGGACCACCGGATCCGTCGCCGGGCGGTGGTTCACCGGTACGCAACCCGTCGATTCGCTTGCAGAAAACTCGCCGAGTGGGTACTTGGCGGGGGCGCGGGGCAGCGAACCGTGGCATTGTCGACGACAAGCCACCGTTGCACCGCATTGGTCCGTTATTGCGTTTGATCAAGTGAATCGGCACCCAAATGCCCGCCCTCACATGCCGCGGAGCGTTCCGACAGGCATGATCCGTAAAAGGGTGGAAAGTCGAAATACCGTACGCCACCGAGGAGGAGGATCCCGTGACCCGCATCGACAGCGTGCGCGCCGCGACCGGCTCGGCGAAGGACAGCGTGCTGCACGCCGCGGAAGTGGTGGCGCCCTACGCCGACACCGCCAAGGACAGGGCCGCGCAATATGCGCAGGAGGCGCGCGTACGACTCGCGCCCATGGTGTCGCAGGCCACCGAGCAGGCCCGCGCGCAGGCGCGTCTCCAGTACGGCGCTCATGTGGCGCCCTATCTGGAACAGGCTCGTTCGCATGTGCCCCCGAAGGTCGACCAGGCCGCCCATGACGCGGCGGCCCGTACACGTAAGGCGGCCAAGCAGGCCGCCGACTACTCCCGGCCGAGGCTCGAGCAGGCGGTGGCCGCGGCCGCGCCTGTGCGGGACGAGGCGACCGCACGGGGCGTGGCGGCGTTGGCCGCGCTGCGCGGCCAGGTCTCGGCGAGGGAGATCCAGAAGCTGGTCCGCAAGCACGAGCGGCGCGCCAAGGCAGGTCGTGTCGTGAAGATGCTGGCGGTGCTCGGCGCCGTGGCCGGCGGTGCGTTCGCCGCGTGGAAGTGGTGGGACAAGCAGGCCAACCCGGACTGGCTGGTCGAACCGCCGGCCGCGACCGAGGTGCCGGAGTCGGGCCATCTCACGTCGGTGGACGGCAGTGGTGCTCTGGACCCCGAGGTCGAGGCGAAGGAGGCCGAGGAGGAGGCGGCTCGGCGGGACGAGGGTCGGTGAGATGAGAAGAAGTCGGTGAGGTGAGGGGCGGCCTGCGCCCCTCGCGCCTATGACGTGAACGAAGGGTGGTGTGCGTCCCGATGCCCGGGACGCACACCACCCTTTGTCGTGCCGCTCGGCGGCAGGGGTCGAGAAAGCCCCCCGACCTGCGTTTCCGTAAGTCGGAGGGCTTGAGGTGTGGAGCCTAGGGGAGTCGAACCCCTGACATCTGCCATGCAAAGACAGCGCTCTACCAACTGAGCTAAGGCCCCTCAACAAGGAACGTCCGACCGGAAGAAACCCCACACCGGCGGGCGCCCAGACCAGAGTACCCGGTCGCCCCCCGGATCCCGCAAAAGGATTGGGGGTCCCCGTAAACGACCACTCTCCGTAAGATGCTCGGCGTGGTTCGCGACAGCGAACCGCGGTTTAGGGGAAGCGATGGGGAGACGCAATGGACGCCGCACAGCAGGAAGCCACCGCAAGAGCGCGGGATCTGCAGCGGAACTGGTACGGGGAGCCGCTGGGGACGCTCTTCCGTAAGCTCATCGACGATCTTGGTCTCAACCAGGCTCGTCTCGCGGGGGTTCTGGGACTGTCCGCTCCGATGCTGTCGCAGCTGATGAGCGGACAGCGGGCGAAGATCGGCAATCCCGCCGTGGTCCAGCGGGTGCAGCTGCTGCAGGACTTGGCGGGGCAGGTCGCCGACGGCAGCGTGAGCGCGGCCGAGGCCACCGAGCGCATGGAGGAGATCAAGAAGTCGCAGGGGGGATCGGTGCTCAGCAACACGACGCAGACGACGAACAGTTCGGGTGCGCCCACGGTCAAGCGGGTGGTTCGGGAGATCCAGTCGCTGCTGCGCTCGGTCGCGGCCGCGGGCGACATCATCGATGCCGCGGACACCCTCGCCCCCAGCCACCCGGAACTGGCAGAGTTCCTCCGGGTGTACGGCGCCGGCCGCACCTCCGACGCGGTCGCGCACTACCAGTCTCACCAGAGCTGACCCCGAGGCCCGGTCGCCGAGGGGGTCGGCAGCCGGGCCGACGGAGAGCGTCCTGAGCGGGCACGAGGGGGTCGTGCGGGGTGAGTGCGCGAAGGGCGGTCAGCGAGGGGGAGTCGTATCGCTCGTCGAGGGGGAAGCAAGGGGGGTAACCGGAGGGGGAGGAGCGACGCACAGCCATGGGTGAGGTCTTCGCCGGGCGGTACGAACTGGTCGACCCGATCGGGCGCGGAGGTGTCGGCGCCGTCTGGCGTGCCTGGGACCATCGCCGCCGGCGGTATGTGGCCGCCAAGGTGCTGCTGCAGAGCGACGCGCACTCCCTGCTGCGGTTCGTCCGCGAGCAGGCCCTCCGGATCGACCATCCGAATGTGCTGGCGCCGGCCAGCTGGGCCGCCGACGACGACAAGGTCCTGTTCACGATGGACCTGGTCGGCGGCGGCTCGCTGGTCCACCTCGTGGGGGACTACGGTCCCCTGCCGCCGTCGTTCGTCTGCCTTCTCCTCGACCAGCTCCTCGCGGGGCTGGCCGCGGTGCACGCGGAGGGTGTGGTCCACCGTGACGTCAAGCCCGCCAACCTGCTCCTCGAAGCCACCGGCACGGGCCGGCCGCGGCTGCGGCTGTCCGACTTCGGTATCGCCATGCGGCTCGGTGAGCCTCGGCTGACCGAGACCAACCTCGTGGTGGGAACACCCGGTTACCTCGCTCCCGAGCAACTCATGGGCGCGGAGCCGGACTTCCCCGCCGACCTGTTCGCCGTGGGGCTGGTCGCGCTGTACCTGCTGGAGGGCGCCAAGCCGGACGCCAAGGCGCTGGTCCAGTACTTCACGGCCCACGGGACGCCGGGTGCGCCCAAGGGCGTTCCCGAGCCGCTGTGGCAGGTCGTGGCCTCGCTGCTGCAGCCGGATCCCGACGCGCGGTTCCGCACGGCCACGGGTGCGCGCAAGGCCCTTGCCTCCGCCGCCGAGCTCCTGCCGGAACCCGGTCCCGACGACGAGCTCATCGAGATCTTCGACCAACTCGGGCCGCTGCCACCGGGGTTCGCCCCGGAGGGGCCACTGAAGCGGGCGCCGGGGGTTGGAGGGGGGAGCGGGGCTGGTTCCGGGCGGGCCGGTGAGGGTGGGGTCGCTGGGGATCGGAGCGCCGAAGGTTCGGTCGACAGCGGCTCGGTAGCGTCCAGCACCGGGCCGTCCGAGGCCACGCCCGATCCTCGCCGCGCCTCGCAGCAGGGCGACAGCTCGCAGCAGGCTGACAGCAGCGGCTCCGTCTCCATGTCGGACACAGGCAGCTTCCACCTGCCCCCACCTCAGTCCACAGGCTCGTCCCTCCAGAACTCCCTTCACGGCTCCCTCGGCTCCCTCCAGGCGGAAACGCCCCTGCCACAGCCCCCCACCACGCAGCCGCCGCCACCTCGCCCCCATCACCACCAGGCCCAAGCACACGGCCAGACACACGACGGCGCACAGCATCACTCCTCGCACGGCTCCCCCTACGACACCACGCACGTCCTGTCCTCCCCCCAGCCACGCACACCGCAGTACCCGTCTCAGCCACCGACGGCGACGCCGGTACACCACCAGCACGTCGACACCTCTACTGCTTCGTACACCGCTCAGAGCCCGCAGGTTCCACCTTCGGCGCCCCCAATTCCGCAGCCGAGCCGCCGCGGCGGCCACCGCGCCGCCCGACGCGCGCCCCGCAACCCCCGCAACACCGCCCGCCGCCCAGGCCCGCCCGCCAAGGTGGCGCTACCGCTCCTGCTGCTGGCGTTGGTCTGCTACGCGGTGGGCTTCTGGGCGCTGACCCGCATCTGAGCCGACGACCACCCGGGTCTCGCCGCCGCCCGAAAAGAGCGTCCCGAGAGCGCACCGAGAGCGCCCCGAAGAGAACGCGCTCAGCACCACCAACCCTGGGGGCCCGCTACCCGACCCCAACCCTCCGCCGAGCCACAACCACCCACACCCCCAACACCACCAGCACCAGGGTCCCCGCCCCGATCCCGCTCACCGCCAGCACGGTCATCGCGGCGTCCCCATCACCACCAGCGCCCCCGACCGGGCCCCCCGCAGCCACCGCCCGATCCCCCGCCGAGATCTGAAACACACCCCCCGGCTCGGACTCCCCCGCATAGCCGGGACCCGTCTGCGCCGTGCCCTCCTCCCGCACGCGCAGTGTCAGCCGGAACGGCCCCTCGCCATATCGCTCGGCCACCTCCGCCGAGAGGTGCACGACGAGGTAATAGGCCCCGGCGAACCGCAGGGCGCTGACCCGGTCGGGGACGGCGTACCGGTTCTCGTACGCCACCGGCGGCAGCGGGTCGAGTTGGGCGGCCTTTCGCTCACCGTCGTAGTTGGCGCTCGCGTCGTCGACGAAGGTGCGTACCGGGTTGTAGAGCGACAGGTTCAGCGCGCCGCCGACCGCGTAGCCGTCGCCGCCGTTCGAGCTGCCGAGTTCGGCGGTCGCGTGCAGTTGGCGGCCCCAGTCGAGCGGCAGTTTGTAGAAGAGCGTCCCTCCGGGCTCGATGCTGGTGCTCCAGACGCCCTGGGCGACGGGTGCGGCCGAAGCGAAGCCGGTGCCGCCTTCGCGCGGCTCGGCCTTGCCGGTGACGGGATCGGGCGAGACGGAGTTCCAGGCTTCGGGGGCCTCCGTCTCGCCGGCCTCCTTCAGGGGCGACTCGGAGGCGGCGAAGAGTTCCAGGCCCCAGGTGTCCGGCGCGGACTTCGCCGTACGGACGCGCTCGACGGTCACGTCGTACGCGCCCGCGCTCTCACAGCGGGGCCGGTTGGCCGAGATCTCGCGTGCGCCCCATGCCGCGATCGGACGCGGGCTGGGGACGAAGCCGAATCTCTCGGTGTTCTGGGAGCAGGAACGGCCGGCGGCGTCCCGCACGGACACCTTGATGCCGTCGCCCGCGTAGACCGTGCTGCCGAGCGGGGGGACGGCGGTCACGGACACGTACGCGTCCGAGACGGCGTCGAGGTCGAGGCGGTAGTGGACCGCTCCCTCGCTCGGCACGGAGCTCTTGTACGTCGTGCCGGGTGTCAGGGATACGGCGTCCGCCGTGCTCGCGGTGCCGGTGACGGACCGGGCGTCCGGCGCGTAGGCGTAGGGGCCGGGTGTTCCGGCGGCTTGCGCCGGGCCGTCCGGCAGGCCGGCTGTCGTGCCCAGCAACAGCGCCGCTACGACGGCCACGCGCACGTGTGTCCGCGGAACCGAGGGAAGACCGCGCCCCCCTCTCCCCGGGCGCCGCACCCTCGCGGATCGCCACCGCGCCGTACGCCGCCGCCTCCTCATCACGCGCCACCCCTCGTCACCACAACCGGACCACGGACCGTCGCCCATCCTGCCCAGCCTGGCCGCACGTCACCCCCGCAATCCGTACGAGCGTCCGAAACGCCCGGCTCTAAAGCCTCCGCACCGCTCGCGCAACTCGAAGCGGCCGCGCTGTGCCGCCGCCCGACGGAAACACAGGACCCCGGCCGCTTCGGCGGCCGGGGTCCTGTGTGCAATCCGATGTCGTGGCTCACGAACCCGTGGGCACGGAGTCAGTCGCCTCCGTCCACAGATCCTGCTCGGCGCGATCCGCCTGGATCTGGCGGTACACGAGGAGCCCGCCGATGGCGGCCAGTGCGACCAGGAGAAGCTTCTTCACCGCGCGACCTCGTCTTTCCTTGACGTAGGGGACCTCTGGCGCCCGACTATACACACCGGTCGATATCAATCGGTGACCTGCGTCCGCGCTCAACTGCCCGTCGGCACACCCCAGTAGAAGCGGATCCCACCGCTCCGATCGGAGGGTGATCACACCCCGACAGACGGTGACCTTTGACCCTTTCCTCCGACTTTGCTCACTGGTCGGTCTCCTTGCACCCATTCGAGTGCTGTTCATCTGAAGATCGACGCGCCACGGGCGTCGGTCCATGACTTCTCAGCCCCCATACACATCATGAGGAAAGTACGCAAATCGCCCAACCCGAAAGTGAGGGGCCATGACCAGGAACAAGGTCATGAACCTGTGGACCGCCATCGTCACCGCGTTCCTCGCGCTGTGCACGGCGCTCGGATTCGCCACCAACACCGCCGCCGCGGCCGTGCCGCACACCGAGACGAGCCGCAAGAGCGACGGCGACGACAGCAACCGCAGCGCTGAGCTGACGGTGCCGGCGATGCCCCACTGGGCCTGGTCCTACGCCAGAGCACTGCCCCCCACGATGAAGCAGCGCATCCGCGCCGAGGCGCACGGCAAGACCCCCAGCTGCCGCCACCGCCCGCTCACGGAGACGGAAGCGGCCACGACGCCGGCCTCGCCCGCCCGAGAATGCGCCCACGCCGGCCCACCGGCCCAGCCGCTCGTCCCACACCAGCGCTGAGCCCCGGCTCCAGCCGAGCGGAAACCTTGAGTCCTCTCAGATCCGCCGCTTCACCTGCTCCTTCTGCTTCACCTGCTCCTTCTGCTCCTTCTGCTTCATCTGCTTCATCTGCTCCCTCTGCTCCAACCGCCGCCACGGCGATCCCGCCTACCCGGCACCGCCCGTGACGACAGCCCCTTCGGCAGTAGCAGTGCCACGGCTTGCTTCACCCTGCGCTCCGCCCGCTCCCCGTCTCATCCCGCATCGACGATGTGCCGGAGATAGGCCCACGGATCGTTGAGGTAACGCCGCCAGTGGTCGACGAGCTCCAGATCCCGCCACCCGGCGGGACGCATTCCGTGGTCACCCACCTCGATGATCTCGGCGCCAGGCAGCGCCGTCAGCACAGGTGAGTGCGTCGCGCAGATGACCTGTGCGCCGGAACGCCCCAGTTCATGCAGCTGGCCCACGAGTTGAAGACAAGAAGCGAAGGACAGCGCGGCCTCGGGCTCGTCCAGGACGTACAGCCCAGGCTCCTGAAACCGCTCGCGGAAGGCCATGAGGAAGCCCTCACCGTGGCTCATCCCGTCCGCATCGCCGGACAGCCTTCCGGACTTCTGCTCCCTGCCCAGCGCGTCCAGCGCCGTCTCCGCCCGCAGAAAGAAGCCTCTGCGGCGCGTACGAGGCCCGCGCAGCATCCGTCGGCCGGCCGCAGTCGCCTCGAACCGTATCCGCCCGCCCAGGGCCGACGGCTCACGCCAACTCGCGTACTTGTAGCCCGCGGATCCGCCCCAGGAGTCCAGGCCGAAGCCCTCCGCCAGCGCCTCGACGAGCGTGGACTTGCCCGAGCCGTTCTCCCCCACCAGGAACGTGACCGGCGCGGTGAATCTCAGGCCGTCGTCCAGCAGCTGCCGCACACACGGCACCGACCACGGCCACTGGTCGCCTTCGTCCCTCTCGCCCTCGGCGACGTGCGCGTATGCCCGTTCGACGATCATGCCGACCAGGCTCTCACCCGGTACTGACAACCGGGACGCGAAAGACCCCCAGCCCTGTGGACTGGGGGTCTTCTCGCTGGTGGGGCTAACAGGATTTGAACCTGTGGCCTCATCCTTATCAGGGATGCGCTCTAACCAACTGAGCTATAGCCCCGCCGCGCTCTGCGGTGTGTGTCCCGCGCGCTGACTCCTGAAGATTAGCGCACGACCGGGGTAGTCCCAAAATCGGTTGTCGCAGGACCGTCAGCCGCGGTTTAGCAGCAGGTCACTCATCCTCAGCGAGCGTCAGCTCGACGCCGCCGACGAAGCCGGCGGAGAGGTTGTAGATGAACGCGCCCAGCGTCGCCAGCGCCGTAGCGAGGACGACGTCGATGACCGCGATGATCGATGTGAACATCAGCACATGCGGCAGCGACAGGAAGGACTGCAGGTCGAAGCCGTTCGACTCGTTCGAGCCGGTGGCCTCGGAGATCGTGCCGCCGACCGTGGAGAAGACGCCCATCGCGTCCATGACCATCCACAGCACCGCGGACGCCACGATCGTGCAGATGCCCAGCGCGATGGAGAGCAGGAAGCTGACCTTCATCACCGACCACGGGTCGGCCTTGGCGACCCGCAGGCGCGCCTTGCGGGTGCGCGGGGTCGTACGGGCCCCCGTGCGCGGCTTGCGCGTCCCGGCCGCCCCAGCGCCCGTCTGGTAGGCCTGCGGCGGGTGGTAGGGGCCCGCGGGCTGCTGCGGCTGCCGTTCCCCGGGCAGCGGCGACGCCGACCCCGCAGGGGACGCCTGCTGGGCCGCCGCGGGCGCGGGCTGGGCGCCCGCCGAGCCCGCGCCGGCCGCGTACTGCTGGCTCTGCGGGCCTCGGCCGTCCGTCACGGTTCCCCCCTGGGATCCGGGCGCGTCCGGCGAGGAAGCGCCCTTGGCGGGCGACTTGATCGCTTTCAGCTGGGTGGTGTGCGTGTCCGTCGCAGGCGCGGCGGAGCCACGGCCGCCGCCGTCCGAACCGGCCGGAGAACCGGCCGAGGTACCCGACGATCCGGCGCCCGTGGCTCCGCTCACGATGTCTCTCTCCTCGTGCTACTCGGCCGAGGGTGCCTCACCCTCGTCCGTGCCGATGGTCGTGGCGGTCTCCTCGGCGGTCTCGTCGACGGCCACATCGCCGTCGACCTCCTCCGCCTCGCGTCCCGCCTCGGCGTTACGTGCGATGCCGACCACGGCATCGCGCTTGCCCAGATTGATCAGTTGGACGCCCATGGTGTCACGGCCCGTCTCCCTGACCTCGTTGACTCGCGTACGAATCACACCGCCGCCCAGCGTGATGGCGAGGATCTCGTCGGTCTCCTCGACCACCAGCGCGCCGACGAGGGAGCCGCGGTCCTCGACGATCTTGGCGGCCTTGATGCCGAGGCCGCCGCGACCCTGGACGCGGTACTCGTCGACGGCGGTCCGCTTCGCGTACCCGCCGTCGGTGGCAGTGAACACGAACGTACCGGGTCGAACAACATTCATCGAGAGCAGCTCGTCTCCCTCGCGGAAGCTCATGCCCTTGACACCCGAGGTCGCCCGGCCCATGGGACGCAGTGACTCGTCCGTGGCGGTGAACCTGATCGACTGTGCCTTCTTGCTGATCAGGAGCAGATCGTCATCGGCCGAAACGAGCTCGGCACCGATCAGTTCATCGTCGGAACCGTCCGCCATCTCACGGAGGTTGATCGCGATGACACCGCCGGAACGCGGCGAATCGTAATCCTTCAGAGGCGTCTTCTTCACCAGACCCGCCTTGGTGGCGAGCACGAGGTAAGGCACCGCCTCGTAGTCGCGGATCGCGAGGATCTCGGCGATGGCCTCGTCCGGCTGGAAGGCCAGCAGGTTGGCGACGTGCTGCCCGCGCGCGTCACGGCCGGCGTCCGGGAGCTCGTAGGCCTTCGCGCGGTACACGCGGCCCTTGTTGGTGAAGAACAGCAGCCAGTGGTGGGTCGTCGAGACGAAGAAGTGGTCGACGATGTCGTCTTCCTTCAGCTTCGTGCCGCGTACGCCCTTGCCGCCGCGCTTCTGCGCCCGGTAGTCGTCCGTCTTGGTGCGCTTGACATAGCCGCCGCGCGAGACGGTGACCACGATGTCCTCTTCGGCGATGAGGTCCTCGATGGACATGTCGCCGTCGTAGGGCACCAGCATGGTCTTGCGGTCGTCGCCGTACTTCTCGACGATCGCGGCGAGCTCCTCGCTGACGATGCCGCGCTGGCGGACAGGCGAGGCGAGGATCTCGTTGTACTCGGTGATCTTCGCCTGGAGTTCGTCGTGCTCCTGGACGATCTTCTGGCGCTCCAGGGCGGCAAGTCGGCGCAGCTGCATCTCGAGGATGGCGTTGGCCTGGATCTCGTCGATCTCCAGGAGCTCCATCAGGCCCGTGCGCGCGACCTCGACCGTCTCACTGGCCCGGATCAGCGCGATGACCTCGTCGATGGCGTCCAGGGCCTTCAGCAGGCCGCGCAGGATGTGCGCCCGCTCCTCGGCCTTGCGCAGCCGGAAGCGCGTACGGCGGACGACGACCTCGATCTGGTGCGTCACCCAGTGGCGGATGAACGCGTCCAGGGAGAGCGTGCGCGGGACGCCGTCGACGAGCGCCAGCATGTTGGCGCCGAAGTTCGTCTGCAGGTCCGTGTGCTTGTAGAGGTTGTTCAGTACGACCTTGGCGACCGCGTCCCTCTTGAGCACGATGACGAGACGCTGGCCCGTGCGGGAGGACGTCTCGTCGCGGACGTCCGCGATGCCGCCGATCTTGCCGTCCTTGACCAGGTCGGCGATCTTCTGCGCGAGGTTGTCCGGGTTGGTCTGGTACGGCAGCTCCGTGACCACCAGGCACTGGCGGTTCTGGATCTCCTCGACCTCGACGACCGCGCGCATGGTGATCGAGCCGCGGCCGGTGCGGTACGCCTCTTCGATGCCCTTGCGGCCGACGACGAGCGCGCCGGTCGGGAAGTCGGGGCCCTTGATGCGCTCGATGAGGGCGTCCAGCAGCTCCTCGTGCGAGGCCTCGGGGTTCTCCAGGTACCACTGGGCGCCGGCCGCGACCTCGCGCAGGTTGTGCGGCGGGATGTTGGTCGCCATGCCGACCGCGATCCCGGCAGAGCCGTTGATCAGCAGGTTCGGGAAACGGGACGGCAGGACGGTCGGCTCCTGGGAGCGGCCGTCGTAGTTGTCCGTGAAGTCGACGGTCTCCTCGTCGATGTCGCGGACCATCTCCATCGACAGCGGCGCCATCTTGCACTCGGTGTAGCGCATGGCCGCGGCCGGGTCGTTGCCCGGCGAGCCGAAGTTGCCGTTGGAGTCGACGAGCGGCATGCGCATCGACCAGGGCTGCGCGAGGCGCACCAGGGCGTCGTAGATCGAGGAGTCGCCGTGGGGGTGGTAGTTACCCATGACGTCACCGACGACACGGGCGCACTTGTAGAAGCCGCGCTCGGGGCGGTAGCCGCCGTCGTACATGGCGTACAGGACGCGGCGGTGGACGGGCTTGAGACCGTCACGGACGTCCGGCAGCGCACGCGAGACGATGACGGACATCGCGTAGTCGAGGTACGAGCGCTGCATCTCGGTCTCGAGCCCGACGGGCTCGACACGCATCGCGAGTTCGCCGCCCTCTTCAGGGGTGACGGGGGTGTTCTCGTCGGCCATTGCTGGTGAAGTTCCTTCCTGGTGCGGTCAGCTGAGACCGACTCAGATGTCGAGGAAGCGGACGTCCTTGGCGTTGCGCTGGATGAACGCGCGGCGGGCCTCGACGTCCTCGCCCATGAGGACCGAGAACAGGTCGTCGGCCTGGGCGGCGTCGTCGAGGGTGACCTGGCCGAGGACGCGGTGCTCCTGGTCCATGGTCGTGATGCGCAGCTCCTCGGCGTTCATCTCGCCGAGACCCTTGAAGCGCTGGATCGAGTCCTCGCGGACGCGCTTGCCGCGCTGGCGGCCCATCTCCAGGAGCGCGTCGCGCTCACGGTCGGAGTAGGCGTACTCGACCTCGTCCCGGCCCCACTTGATCTTGTAGAGCGGGGGACGCGACAGGAACACGTGCCCGGCCTCGACCAGCGGCCGCATGAAGCGGAACAGGAAGGTCAGCAGCAGGGTGTTGATGTGCTGGCCGTCGACGTCGGCGTCCGCCATCAGGATGATCTTGTGATAGCGGAGCTTCTCGATGTCGAAGTCCTCGTGCACACCCGTGCCGAAGGCCGAGATCAGCGCCTGGATCTCCTGGTTCTGCAGGATCTTGTCGATCCGCGCCTTCTCGACGTTGAGGATCTTGCCTCGGATCGGGAGGATCGCCTGGTACTCCGGGTTGCGGCCGGACTTGGCCGAGCCGCCGGCGGAGTCACCCTCGACGATGAAGATCTCGCACTTGGTGGGGTCGTTGGACTGGCAGTCGGAGAGCTTGCCCGGCAGGGACGCCGACTCCAGCAGACCCTTGCGGCGGGTCAGGTCGCGGGCCTTGCGGGCCGCCACGCGCGCGGTGGCCGCCTGGATGCCCTTGCGGACGATGTCCGCCGCCTCGTTCGGGTTGCGGTCCAGCCAGTCGTTGAGGTGCTCGTAGACGGCCTTCTGCACGAAGGTCTTCGCCTCCGTGTTGCCCAGCTTGGTCTTCGTCTGGCCCTCGAACTGCGGCTCGCTCAGCTTCACCGAGATGATCGCCGTCAGACCCTCGCGGATGTCGTCACCCGTGAGGTTGTCGTCCTTCTCGCGCAGCAGCTTCTTGTCGCGCGCGTACTTGTTGATCAGGTTGGTGAGCGCCGCGCGGAAGCCCTCTTCGTGGGTGCCGCCCTCGTGCGTGTGGATGATGTTGGCGAAGGAGTACACGCCCTCGCTGTAGCCGCTGTTCCACTGCATGGCGACTTCGAGGGAGAGCGCCTTGTCCTTGTCCTCGGCCTCGAGGTCGATCACGGACGGGTGCACCACGTCGCCCTTGCGGGAGTTGAGGTACTTCACGAAGTCGACGATGCCGCCTTCGTAGTGGTACGTGACCGTCTTGACCTCGGCGGTCTCGTCCGCGCCGGCCTCGTCCGCCCCTGAGGTGGCCTTCGCCGACTCGCGCTCATCAGTGAGTTTGATCGTCAAACCCTTGTTGAGGAACGCCATCTCCTGGAAGCGCCGCGAGAGCGTCTCGAAGGAGTAGTCGGTGGTCTCGAAGATGTCGCCGTCGGCCCAGAAGGTGACCGACGTGCCGGTCTCCTCGGTGGCCTCGTGCTGGGCGAGCGGTGCCGTGGGGACGCCCATCTTGTAGTCCTGCGTCCAGCGGTGGCCGTCGGTCCTGACCTCGACGGAGACCTTCGACGACAGCGCGTTCACCACGGAGACGCCCACGCCGTGCAGACCACCGGAGACCGCGTAGCCGCCGCCGCCGAACTTGCCGCCCGCGTGCAGCACGGTCAGCACGACCTCGAGGGCCGGCTTGCCCTCGGAGGGGACGATGCCCACCGGGATGCCACGGCCGTTGTCGACGACGCGCACGCCGCCGTCGGCGAGGATCGTGACCTCGATGGTGTCCGCGTGGCCGGCCAGCGCCTCGTCGACGGAGTTGTCGACCACCTCGTACACGAGGTGGTGCAGTCCGCGCTCACCGGTTGAGCCGATGTACATACCGGGTCGCTTGCGGACCGCGTCCAGACCCTCGAGGACGGTGATGGCGCTGGCGTCGTACGAGGCGGTGACCTCGTCGTTCGACGAGGTCACCGCGCCGCTGGCGCCGGCGTCGGTGGACGGGATGTTCTCGTTGGGGTTGCCGGAATCGGCCACGAAGCGCCCTTTCTGGCACAGCACGAGCCGGGCTCGTCGGCGGTTGCCGGAGCGGCTGCGGCATGTTGCGTTGGTAAGCCCTGATCAGCGTTGCTCAGCTTTTCCCGGACTGTCCCCACGAGTGGGGCGGGATTGGGCTCCAGTCTACCGGTAGCGCCGACAGTGATGGGGGTTTGCCGGTACCTGAGTCCGCATGTGCCGCCCTGAACCTGCCTCCGCCGACTCCCGATATGCGGATGGGGGCTCAAAGAGGCTCACAGAGCCACTCAGCGCTTCCGGCCGTCAACCCTTGGCTACTTCGGAGTCAGGTCGCTATTCGCAACCGCGTGCGGTGGTACGAGGAGGGCGTCGCCGACCGCGCTTCGCGACCGTCGACGACTGCTGATGTGATGTCGGTCACCTGTGGCTGATGGGGCAGGCGGGACTGCTGCGAAGGCGGTCCGGCGGGGGTCGGTGCACCCGTCGCCGCAGGTCCGGCCGGCGTGATCAGCCGTAGGTGTCGCCGGGCCCGGTGCTGCCGGGAGCGCGCAGCGGACCGTAGCGGCGGGCCGGGCCGCCGGGGCCGTTCACCCTGATCTGGCGGACCGCGCCATGGCCGAGGTCCTCGTTGAGGCGGGCGACCAGGGTCGGGGCGAGCAGCCGCAGATTCGTCGCCCAGGCCGTCGAGTCGCAGCGCACGAAGAGGATCCGCTCGTCCTCGTCGTACTTCTCCGGCACGCAGTGCTTGGCGACGTCGTCCCCGACGATCTGCGGCCAGCGGCCCATCACCCCGCCCACCGCGGCCGGGGTCTCCCAGCCCCGCTCGGTGATCAAGCGGTTAATGGCGGCGCCGAGCGCCAGGGGGTCGCGTCCGTCGGCCCGCGCGCCGGAGCGCAGACCGCCCCCGCGACGCGCCTGCTTCTTCTGCCGCGCCGCGTCCCCACGCGCGCGTGCCTGCTCCTTGGCCGCCCTGAGCGCCACGCGCGCGAGGTCGACGCCGGAGGGCTCGGGGGTCTGCTTGGGGGTGTTCTCGGCCGGGTTCTCGGACCGGTCGTCGCTCATACCCGCTCCACCGTCCCGTCGGACACGGCGTACCGCGCCCCCGTCAGTACGTGCGGTACGTCGTCATCGACCGCGGCTGTCACCAGCACCTGCTCGCCGGGCGCGACCAGCTCGGCCAGGCGCTCGCGGCGGCGGGTGTCCAGCTCGGCGAAGACGTCGTCGAGGACCAGCACCGGTTCGTTGCCCTCGGCCCTGAGCAGGTCGTACGAGGCCAGGCGCAGTGCGAGCGCGTAGGACCAGGACTCGCCGTGGGAGGCGTATCCCTTGGCGGGCAGCTGACCGAGTTTGAGCAGCAGATCGTCCCGATGGGGTCCTACGAGGGTGACGCCCCGCTCGATCTCCTGCTTGCGCGCCTCCGCCAGCGCCGCCATCAGCTGCTCGAAGAGGTCCTCGCGCGTGTGCGCCTCGCCGGGAGCCGACGGCTTGTACTCCAGGGACACGGGTCCGCCGCCGGGGGCCAGCTGCTCGTACGCCTTGTCGGCGAGCGGCTGGATCGTCGCGATCAGGTCCAGGCGCTGGGCCAGCAACTCGGCGCCGGCGCGCGCGAGATGCTGGTCCCAGACGTCGAGTGTGGACAGGTCCATGGTGCGGCCGCCGTGCCGTCTCGCGAGCGCGGCCGACTTCAGGAGGGTGTTGCGCTGCTTGAGCACGCGCTCGTAGTCGGAGCGCACGCCCGCCATCCGCGGGGAGCGGGCGGTGATCATCTCGTCGAGGAAGCGGCGCCGCTCGCCGGGGTCGCCCTTGATCAGGGCGAGGTCCTCCGGCGCGAACAGCACGGTCCGCACGATCCCGAGCACGTCACGCGGCCTGACCTGCGAGGACCTGTTGATACGGGCGCGGTTGGCCTTGCCCGGGTTGAGCTCCAGCTCGACCAGCTGCTGCCGCTCACCCTGCCGCACCTGCGCCCGGATGACCGCCCGCTCGGCGCCCATGCGGACCAGGGGAGCGTCGGAGGAGACGCGATGGCTGCCGAGGGTGGCGAGATAGCCGACGGCCTCGACGAGGTTCGTCTTGCCCTGGCCGTTGGGGCCCACGAAGGCGGTGACGCCCGGGTCCAGCGGAACCTCGACCCGGGCGTACGAGCGGAAGTCGGCCAGCGACAGATGCGTGACGTGCATGGTCGTTGCCCGACCTCCCCCAACATGTGGTTCGACTTTCCCCAGCTGTGGACAACCGGGTCACTCCCGAGGGTGCCAGGGCGGCATCCCCAGGGTGTGGATTACTTCTTCTCGTTACCGGCGGGCTCTTCCACCCCGCCGGTCACCGCCTTCTTGTTCCCGCCGGTCACTTCGCCTCGACCGCGTGGCCGCCGAACTGGTTCCGCAGCGCCGCGATCATCTTCATCTGCGGGGAGTCGTCCTGACGCGACGCGAACCGCGCGAACAGCGACGCCGTGATCGCCGGCAGCGGCACCGCGTGGTCGATGGCGGCTTCCACAGTCCAGCGTCCCTCACCGGAGTCCTGTGCAAAACCCCTGAGCCTGTCCAGGTGCTCGTCCTCGTCGAGGGCGTTCACCGCGAGGTCCAGCAGCCAGGAACGTATGACCGTGCCCTCCTGCCACGAGCGGAAGACCTCCCGGACGTCGGTCACGGAGTCGACCTTCTCCAGCAGCTCCCAGCCCTCGGCATAGGCCTGCATCATCGCGTACTCGATGCCGTTGTGGACCATCTTCGCGAAGTGCCCCGCGCCGACCTTGCCGGCGTGCACGGCGCCGAAGTCGCCCTCGGGCTTGAGGGCGTCGAAGACCGGCTGCACCTTGGCGACGTTCTCCGCGTCGCCGCCGTACATCAGCGCGTAGCCGTTCTCCAGGCCCCAGACGCCGCCGGAGACGCCGCAGTCGACGAACCCGATGCCCTTGGCCGCGAGCTGCTCGGCGTGCTTCTCGTCGTCCGTCCAGCGGGAGTTGCCGCCGTCGACGACGACGTCACCGGGCTCCAGAAGCTCCGCGAGCTCGTCGATGGTCGACTGGGTCGGGGCACCGGCCGGGACCATCACCCAGACCACGCGCGGGCCCGCGAGCTTGCCCACAAGTTCTTCCAGGCTGTGGACATCCGCGAGGTCAGCGTTGCGGTCGTATCCGACGACGGTGTGGCCCGCGCGGCGGATCCGCTCGCGCATGTTGCCGCCCATCTTGCCGAGGCCGACGAGACCGAGCTCCATCAGAGTTGTTCCTTAGGTTGCTGTGGCGTGTGAGGCACATTCGTACCGACGTCCGAGCCTAAACCCGGACGCACGCTCACATCTGTGGGCATACGCGCTCAGACGTACGCCCTCACCTGCGGGTTCTCCCACAGGCCGGGCTCACTTCTTCACCGGCCTGTGGACAACTGTCGGCTGCTCAGCCGCTCAGGCGCACCGGCATGATCAGGTACTTGTAGGCCTCGTCCGCCTCGGCGTCCAGGGCCGGCTTGCCGCTCAGCAGCGCGGGCTTCGTGGACGTGGTGAACGACAGCTGGGCCACCGGGGAGTCGATGGCGCTCAGGCCGTCCAGCAGGAACGTCGGGTTGAACGCGATCGAGATGTCGTCGCCCTCCAGCTGGGCGTCGACCCTTTCCACAGCCTGTGCGTCGTCGCTGGAGCCGGCCTCCAGGATGAGCACGCCCTGCTCGAAGCTCAGGCGCACCGGGGTGTTCCGCTCGGCGACCAGGGCCACGCGCTTGACGGCCTCCACGAAGGGGGCGGTCTCGATCACGGCGACCGAGTTGAACTCCGTCGGGAACAGCGTGCGGTACTTCGGGAGGTCGCCCTCCAGCAGCCGGGTCGTCGTGCGGCGGCCGGCGCCCTCGAAGCCGATCAGGCCCTCGCCCGCGCCGGAGCCCGAGAGCGCCAGCGTGACGCTGTCGCCGCTGGTCAGCGCCTTGGCGGTGTCCAGGAGCGTCTTGGCGGGGACCAGGGCGACCGCGGAGGCCTCCGGGTTCTCCGGCTTCCACAGGAACTCGCGGACCGCGAAGCGGTAGCGGTCGGTGGACGCCAGCGTCACCGTGTCGCCCTCGATCTCGATGCGCACACCGGTCAGGACGGGCAGCGTGTCGTCACGGCCGGCGGCGATGGCGACCTGGGCGGCCGCGGCGGCGAAGACCTCGCCGGGGACGGTGCCGGTGGCGGTGGGCATCTGCGGCAGCGCCGGGTACTCCTCCACAGGCAGGGTGTGGAGTGTGAATCGCGAGGAGCCGCAGACCACGGTCGCCCGTACACCGTCTGTGGAAATCTCCACCGGCCGGTTGGGCAGCGCGCGGCAGATGTCGGCGAGGAGACGGCCGGACACCAGCACGGTGCCCTCCTCCTCGACCTCCGCCTCCACGCCGACACGGGCCGAGACCTCGTAGTCGAAGCTGGACAGGCTCAGCTGACCGTCGTCGGCCTTGAGAAGGAGGCCGGCGAGGACAGGCGCCGGCGGACGGGCCGGGAGGCTGCGCGCCGCCCAGGCCACGGCCTCCGCGAGTACGTCGCGTTCCACCCGGATCTTCACTGTTGCCGCCTCCTGCTGTTGCCGGCGCTTCTCGGCCTGCCTGGCTTCGTCGTCTGTCTCGGTGTCGTCGGTCCCAGTGAGGGGAAGGACACCGGGGAACAGTCTGACGCACCCCACTGACAGTAGGTGCCTCTCGGGGTCAAGTCGTGACGAGGGGCAGCCGGGAGCCGGACAGCAAGTTGTGCACAGGACCCCCTTCGAAACGGATTCCCAGCTCTCTCTAGTTGGGAGTAGTAGTAGGGCCTGTGGATACCGTGGATAACCCTGTTTTCCCAGCTCAGAGCCAAGATTTTGTCCACGGGCCCTGTGGGCGACGGCAGTGGACAACCAGGCGTATCTGTGGAGAACGGAAAGTTCTGCACACCCCATGCACAGCCTGAGGCGACTTCTCCCCAACGCCGTCCCCAGCTTTACCCACCTTTCCCACAGCCCAACCCGGCATCTTTGTGTGACGCCTTTCACTCGACACGGTGAGAGGGCGCGTCGGGTTGCCGAACAGTGGACAGCGATGTGGAGAAGCTGGGGATCACTGGGGACAACCGGCCCCAGCCTGTGGGTTGCCGGTGGACAACTCCGTGCACAGCCTGTGGATCTTCTCGCTGTCCACAGTCTGTGGAGATCGTTCGTCCACGAATCCACATGCGGGTGACCTGGTCTGATGGTCTTTCAACAGGGGCGCCTGTGGACACAGTCTGGACAACTTCCCGGTCCCCAGGATGTGGACGGCAAAAAGTCACCGAATCTGTGGAGAGTGGCCGTAACCCGGCAGGTATTCGAACAGCGGGTGTCCACACGTGCGGTCCCGGCATGACGAAGGGCGCCCCGGGATCTCGTCCCGGAGCGCCCTCAGCGACGTAAGGCGGGCCCTGCGGCCCTGCTGCCGGCCGGCTCCGTCAGCCGTTCTTGATGCGGTTCGTGAGCTCGGTGACCTGGTTGTAGATGGAGCGCCGCTCCGCCATCAGATTGCGGATCTTGCGGTCGGCGTGCATCACCGTGGTGTGGTCGCGGCCGCCGAACAGCGCGCCGATCTTCGGCAGGGAGAGGTCCGTCAGCTCGCGGCACAGGTACATGGCGATCTGGCGGGCCGTGACGAGCTGGCGGCCCCGGGAGCTGCCGCACAGGTCCTCGACCGTGAGCCCGAAGTAGTCGGCGGTCGCGCTCATGATGGCCGTCGAGGTGATCTCCGGCGTCGCGTCGTCGCCGCCGGGGATCAGGTCCTTCAGGACGATCTCCGTCAGGCCCAGGTCGACCGGCTGCCGGTTGAGCGAGGCGAACGCCGTCACCCGGATCAGCGCGCCCTCCAGCTCACGGATGTTGCGCGAGATGCGGGAGGCGATGAACTCCAGCACCTCCGGCGGAGCGTTGAGCTGCTCCTGGACCGCCTTCTTGCGCAGGATCGCGATACGCGTCTCCAGCTCGGGCGGCTGGACGTCGGTGATCAGCCCCCACTCGAACCGGTTCCGCAGCCGGTCCTCCAGCGTGACCAGCTGCTTGGGCGGCCGGTCGCTGGAGAGCACGATCTGCTTGTTGGCGTTGTGGAGCGTGTTGAAGGTGTGGAAGAACTCCTCCTGCGTCGACTCCTTGTCCGCGAGGAACTGGATGTCGTCGACGAGCAGGATGTCCATCTCGCGGTACCGCTTGCGGAAGCTGTCGCCCTTGCCGTCGCGGATGGAGTTGATGAACTCGTTGGTGAACTCCTCGGAGCTCACGTACCGCACGCGCGTGCCCGGGTAGAGGCTGCGCGCGTAGTGCCCGATCGCGTGCAGCAGGTGCGTCTTGCCGAGTCCCGACTCCCCGTAGATGAAGAGGGGGTTGTACGCCTTGGCCGGCGCCTCGGCGACGGCGACCGCGGCCGCGTGCGCGAAGCGGTTGGACGCGCCGATGACGAACGTGTCGAAGAGGTACTTCGGGTTCAGCCGCGCGGTCGGTTCGCCGGGACCGGGCGCCGGCGCGGGCTGCGCGGCCAGCGGGCCGGGGGCGCCGGTGGTCGGCAGGGCCGCGCCGACAGGACCGCCGCGGTGCACATGCCCGGATCCGACGGGCGGATCGGGCAGCTCACGGCGGGGGCCCTGGTCGTAGTCGGAGCGCGGCTGGTCGTAGTCCGGCCGCTTCGGCTCGTAGTCGGGGCGGTGCTGGTCGTAGTCCGGCCGGTGCTGCTCGTAGTCGGGGCGGTGGCCGTCGTAGTCCTGGCGGTGCTGTTCGTAGTCGGGCCGGTGCTGCTCGTAGTCGGGGCGGTGGCCGTCGTAGGACGGGCGCTCCATCGGCTGCGGGCGGTAGTCCTGTCCGGGAGGGCCGTAGGAGTCCTGGCTGTAGGAGTCCTGCGACGGCGACGCGTACGGGTCCCGCTCCGGGAAGCCGAGCCGCTGCTGCTGCCAGCTGTACTCGTCCTGCGTCGGACGCGGCCAGCTGCCGGGAGCCGGCTCGGGGCGCTGGTACTCGCCCGGGTAGGCCGGGCGGGCCGTGGGCAGCGGGTCGGCTGAGGGGCCGGGCATCTGGTCGTCGGCGCGGTGGCGCCCGTAGCCCTCGTACGAAGGGAGCTCCGGCTCCTCGTAGCGGGGCTTGGGCGGGGCAGGCGGGGCCGGGGGCTCGCCCGCGGAGTCGTCGACGGTGATCGCGATGCGGATCGGGCGGCCGCACTCACGGCTCAGCGTGTCGCTCACGATCGGGGCCAGACGGCCCTCCAGTACGCCCTTCGCAAATTCGTTCGGTACGGCGAGCAGGGCGGTGTCGGCCACCAGCGCGAGGGGCTGGCAGCGCCGGATCCAGTGCTCGTCCTTCGCCTCGACACCCTGTCCGCGGCCCTCGCCGAGGAGTTGCTCCAGTACTCGTGGCCACACTGCGGCAAGATCGGCAGGTACGTCAGCCACAGGGCACGCTCTCTCACGGGTCCCACGAACGTGTGATTGTGGGACGGGTCGGGATTCAAAGGGGTGGAGCCAGATTCAAGGAGACAAGGGAACGAATCGGAGTCCAGCCACGGTAGTCAGGGCGGCGGGTGCGGTTCAAGTTGTTGTCCCCAGCCTGTGGATAGTGTCTCCCAGTGACCTCTGGTTTGACCGGATGGCGTAGCCGCGCGTACCGTAACCAGGTCGAGTTGTCGATGGCTGCTGCCGCCTGCCTCCGATGGGCACAGATCGCGTCAGGTGATCGGGAAGCGGTGCACTCGGGCGTTAACGCGAGCTACTCGTGGGCGCACGGTGACAGCCAAGACGGCACCCCGCCACTACCGATTGATTTCTGGAGCCCCCGAGTGAGCAAGCGCACCTTCCAGCCGAACAACCGTCGCCGCGCGAAGACCCACGGCTTCCGCCTGCGGATGCGCACCCGCGCCGGCCGCGCGATTCTCGCGAACCGTCGTGCCAAGGGTCGCGCCAGCCTGTCCGCCTGATCCTGATCAGGTCATGACGTCGTGCTGCCCACCGACAACCGGCTGAGGCGGCGCGAGGACTTCGCGACCGCAGTACGACGAGGTCGCCGGGCAGGCCGCCCGACACTCGTCGTCCACCTTCGTAGCGGTGCCACGGACCCGCACGCGCCTGGGGAGAGCGCTCCCCCGACGCGTGCGGGTTTCGTCGTGAGCAAGGCTGTCGGTGGCGCGGTCGTACGGAACAAGGTGAAGCGCAGGCTTCGCCATCTGATGCGCGACCGAGTCGACCAGCTGCCCCCCGGTAGCCTGGTAGTCGTACGAGCGTTGCCCGGTGCGGGTGATGCCGACCATGCACAGCTGGCCCGAGACCTGGATGCCGCTCTGCAGCGGCTGCTGGGAGGGGGCGCGCGATGAAGTACCCACTGCTGGCTCTGATCAAGCTGTACCAGTGGACGATCAGTCCACTGCTCGGACCGGTGTGCAAGTACTACCCGTCGTGCTCCCACTACGGGTACACGGCCATCGACCGGCACGGTGCGATCAAGGGCACGGCGCTCACCGCCTGGCGCATCCTGCGGTGCAACCCGTGGTCGCTGGGCGGTGTGGACCATGTCCCGCCGCGCAAGCGTCCGCGGTGGCACGAGATGCTGCGCAACGCGTGGCGCGCACGGAAGGGCGGGCCCTCCGCCGCCGAAACGGCCATCGAAGGTGATGTTCCTTCGAGCCCGGCCGCAGAGACCCCGTCCCATGTCCAAGGAGCATGATTAGTGGACACGATTGCCAGCCTCTTCAGCTTCATCACGACACCTGTCTCTTGGGTCATCGTCCAGTTCCACAAGGTGTACGGCGCCATCTTCGGCGCTGACACCGGGTGGGCCTGGGGCCTGTCCATCGTGTCCCTGGTGATTCTCATCCGTATCTGCCTGATCCCGCTTTTCGTGAAGCAGATCAAGGCGACCCGGGCCATGCAGACGCTCCAGCCCGAGATGAAGAAGATCCAGGAGCGCTACAAGAACGACAAGCAGCGTCAGTCCGAAGAGATGATGAAGCTGTACAAGGAGACGGGCACCAACCCGCTCTCCTCGTGCCTTCCCATCTTGGCGCAGTCGCCGTTCTTCTTCGCCCTGTACCACGTGCTCAACAGCATCGCGAACAACGACACCATCGGTGTCATCAACGAGAGCCTGCTGAAGAGCGCGCAGCAGGCGCACATCTTCGGGGCACCGCTGGCCGCGAAGTTCACCGACAGTGCCTCCGACGCCGCCGCGCTGGACGCCTCGATCACCACCGTCCGCATCGTCACCGCGGTCATGATCGTCCTGATGTCGGCGTCGCAGTTCTACACGCAGCGCCAGCTGATGACGAAGAACGTCGACACCACGGTGAAGACACCGTTCATGCAGCAGCAGAAGATGCTGATGTACGTCTTCCCGGTCATGTTCGCCGTCTTCGGCATCAACTTCCCGGTCGGCGTCCTCGTCTACTGGCTGACCACCAACGTGTGGACCATGGGCCAGCAGATGTACGTCATCCACAACAACCCGACCCCGGGTTCCAAGGCCCAGGCCGCCTACCTGGAGCGCCTGACCAAGCACGTCACGAGCCACGGCAAGACCCGCCGCCGCAGCGAGCGCGTCATCATCAAGGCCATCGTCGCCAAGGGCCGCGACCGCAACGAGTACGAGCGCAAGTTCATCAACGGCCTGAGCAAGGCCGGTCTCGCGGCGCAGAGCGACGGCAACGTGGTGAAGAGCGAGGGCGCCGTCGCCACCGTGGCCGAGGACGGTACGCCGACCACCGCAGCGGCTCCCAAGCGTCAGCAGCCGAAGCGGCAGTCCAAGTCCCAGCGTCAGCACGGCGGCCCCAAGGCGGCCGGCGAGCCGACGTCGCTGGAGAAGTCCGACGAGCCCGAGGACGCCAAGCCCGGCGCCGCCAAGAAGGCCGCGCAGAAGCCCGGTAGCAGCGCCCGCAGCAAGGCCCAGTCCGGGCAGCGCAAGGGCGGCCCGCAGCGCCCCAAGTCCCCGTCCAAGAAGTAAGAAGGAGCCCATCCCGTGACGGAAGGCACCACCTCCGCCGCTGCTGAGGGTGTTGACACCCTGACCCGCCTGGAGCAGGAGGGCGAGATCGCGGCGGACTACCTCGAGGGTCTGCTCGACATCGCCGATCTCGACGGCGACATCGACATGGACGTCGAGGCCGACCGCGCCGCTGTCTCGATCATCAGCGACGCGAGCAGCCGAGACCTGCAGAAGCTGGTCGGGCGTGACGGCGAGGTGCTGGAGGCGCTTCAGGAGCTCACGCGCCTGGCCGTGCACCGGGAGACCGGGGACCGAAGCCGGCTGATGCTGGACATCGCGGGCTACCGGGCCAAGAAGCGCGCCGAGCTCTCCGAGCTGGGCGCCAAGGCCGCCGCCGAGGTGAAGAGCACCGGCGAACCCGTGAAGATGAACCCGATGACGCCGTTCGAGCGCAAGGTCGTGCACGACGCGGTCAAGTCGGCGGGCCTGCGCAGCGAGTCCGAGGGCGAGGAGCCGCAGCGGTTCGTCGTCGTGCTTCCCGCTTGATCGGCCCGTACGTTCCCTCCGGCCCCGTCTGTGCGCAGGCGGGGCCGAACTTTGTCAGCCTGTTAGTTCTGGTGGTTCTGGTGCCGGCGCCCGAAGCGTCGGTGCGGTACGGAAGGACGGTTCCCCCGTGACGGAGGCAGCGGAGCTTCCCCCTGCGCCTGAGCAGGCACGTGAGGTGTTCGGTGAGCGCTTCGCTGATGCGGTGCGCTATGCCGAACTGCTCGCCGAGGCGGGTGTGCAGCGTGGCCTGATCGGCCCACGAGAGGTGCCCCGCCTGTGGGAGCGGCATCTGCTGAACTGCGCGGTGCTCTCGGAAGTCGTTCCGGAGGGCGTCACGGTCTGCGACGTCGGTTCGGGCGCCGGTCTGCCCGGTATCCCGCTGGCGTTGGTCCGGGAGGATCTGAAGATCACGCTACTGGAGCCTCTGCTGCGGCGTACGAACTTCCTGACGGAGGTCGTGGAGCTGCTCGGCCTGGACCATGTCACGGTCGTGCGTGGCCGGGCCGAAGAGGTCATGGGGACGCTGCATCCCGTGCATGTGGTGACCGCCCGTGCGGTGGCCCCGCTGGACCGACTGGCCACCTGGGGGATCCCGCTGCTGCGCCCGTACGGCGAGATGCTGGCACTCAAGGGTGACACCGCGGAGGAGGAGCTGAAGAGCGCCGCCACGGCTCTCAGTAAGCTCGGCGCGGTGGAGACGTCGATCCTCCATGTAGGTGACGGCGTGGTGGATCCGCTGTCCACGGTCGTGCGTGTGGAGGTCGGGGAGAGTCCGGGTGGCGTGCGCTTCGCTGCGAAGCGGGCGAAGGCGGCCAGGACAGGGCGTACCCGCCGTCGGCGCTGATCCGTCCTGACGACGAGACGTACTCCACACAAGCTGGCAAACCTATCCATGCCGGAGTGTCGCGACAGTTCGGCTCCGTCTGCTGTGCATCGTGTTTCACGTGAAACGTCGCTCACTGCTGCACGGCATCATCAGTCGCGGCCGCGCCGCGGCAGAACCCCGCGACCGAAAGCCCCTCGGATCCCTCGGAGACGGTTCCAGTGATGACCCTCCGTCATCCTTGAGGGGCACGGAGATTTCCACAGAGGTGGATTTCTCCACAGAACAACAGGCCTCACTGGTTCACGACCCCGAAGACATGGGAGGCTCTGTTCATTGCGAGCCTGAAGTCGAGGAGAGTGAATCCTTGCGGTCCGACGCCAACATCGCGGGACCGATGACCGATCCGGTCCCCGGTCCCCGTACCGAGTCGATGGGGGAGGATGTTTCACGTGAAACACCGCCCCCGATGGACGACACTCCCATCGGTCGTGCTGCCCAACTGGCGGTGGAGGCTCTAGGCCGCGCCGGCGAGGGCCTGCCACGGCCTGAGCAGACCCGCATCATCGTGGTCGCCAACCAGAAGGGGGGCGTGGGCAAGACGACGACGACCGTCAACCTTGCCGCGTCGCTCGCCCTGCATGGCGGCCGCGTGCTGGTCATCGACCTCGACCCCCAGGGCAATGCGTCCACTGCCCTGGGTATCGACCATCACGCCGAAGTTCCTTCCATCTACGACGTGTTGGTCGAGAGCAAGCCGCTCGCGGAAGTCGTCCAGCCTGTCCCCGATGTCGAGGGTCTCTTCTGTGCCCCTGCCACGATCGATCTCGCCGGTGCGGAGATCGAGCTGGTATCTCTGGTGGCACGCGAGAGCCGGCTCGAACGGGCGATCCAGGCCTACGAGCAGCCCCTGGACTACGTCCTCATCGACTGCCCGCCCTCACTCGGTCTTCTGACGGTCAACGCTCTCGTGGCCGGCCAGGAGGTCCTGATCCCGATCCAGTGCGAGTACTACGCGCTGGAGGGCCTGGGGCAGCTGCTGCGCAACGTCGACCTGGTGCGGGGGCACCTCAACCCTGCCCTGCATGTCTCGACGATCCTGCTCACCATGTACGACGGCCGGACGCGGCTCGCGTCCCAGGTCGCAGACGAGGTGCGCAGCCACTTCGGCGACGAGGTGCTGCGGACGAGCATTCCCCGCTCGGTCCGGATCTCCGAGGCGCCGAGCTATGGACAGACGGTGTTGACCTACGATCCAGGATCGAGCGGTGCCCTGTCCTATCTTGAGGCGGCACGAGAAATCGCGCTGAAGGGCGTCGGGGTCAGCTATGACCCGACGAGCGCCCACATCGGCGCCCAGAGCAACCCGAGCATGGTGGAGGGGATCCAGTGAGCGAGCGACGAAGGGGTTTGGGTCGTGGTCTCGGCGCACTGATCCCTGCTGCACCGACCGAGAAGACGGTGCCCCCGGCCGCGATGGGGGGAGCTGCTTCCGCACCCTCGGCCGGTGTCCCGATGCTGACCGACCGCGGGGTGGCCGCGGCGAAGGTGGCCACGCTGCCGCCTGTTTCACATGAAACCGAGGAGCCGTCGGCGAACCCCGCCGCAGAGGCGCCCGCGGCTCCCATGGGCGCTCACTTCGCGGAGATCCCCCTCGACGCGATCACGCCGAACCCGCGTCAGCCGCGTGAGATCTTCGACGAAGACGCCCTGCAGGAGCTCGTCACCTCCATCCAGGAGGTCGGCCTCCTCCAGCCGATCGTCGTCCGGCAGATCGCTCCGTCGCGCTACGAACTCATCATGGGCGAGCGTCGCTGGCGGGCATGCCGCGAGGCCGGCCTGGACGCGATCCCGGCGATCGTCCGGGCCACGGATGACGAGAAGCTTCTCCTGGACGCGCTGCTGGAGAACCTGCACCGCGCCCAGCTGAACCCGATCGAAGAGGCCGCCGCCTACGATCAGCTGCTGAAGGACTTCAACTGCACGCATGACCAGTTGGCCGACCGCATCGGCCGCTCCCGGCCTCAGGTCTCCAACACCCTGCGTCTGCTGAAGCTCTCGCCCAAGGTCCAGAACCGGGTGGCCGCCGGCGTGCTCTCCGCCGGGCACGCCCGGGCCCTCCTCTCGGTCGAGGATCCGGAGGAGCAGGAGCGGCTGGCCTACCGGGTGGTCGCCGAGGGGCTCTCCGTCCGTTCCGTCGAAGAGATCGTGACCTTGATGGGCTCACGGCCGCAGAAGGCTTCGCGTGCCAGGGGGCCCCGGGCCGGCTCGGTGCCGTCGCCGGCGCTGTCCGACCTCGCCACTCGGCTCTCGGATCGCTTCGAGACGCGAGTGAAGGTCGAGCTCGGTCAGAAGAAGGGCAAGATCACCGTGGAGTTCGCCTCCCCGGACGACCTGGAGCGGATCCTCAGCACACTCGCTCCGGGTGAGAAGCTCGCCCTGCAGCGAAGCCTTCAGGGCGAGGACGCGGAGGAATTCGAGGACTGAGTCACGCCGGGTCGGGTCTGTTGCCCGACCATTCACGCGGGCCGTGTCCGGTGTGTACCGGAACACGGCCCGCACTTTGCTTTCAGGCGGTATCGATGGAATCGCATCGTGGATACGATGCGATCGGGTATGGCGCATCCACCTGGCAGACCTCTTAGGGGAGGCGGGGTCCATGCGAACGGTGAGCCGCACCGGACTGGTGAGCGCGGGTCTTGGGTTGGGCGCGGTCGGCGGATTCGTCGGCAGCCTGCTCAGGGAACGAAGCGCCCTGACAGCCGCTCGCGATGCCGCGGGCGAAGGAAGCGAGGAACAGCCTTCATGGGGCGTCGGCTCGTACCGCTCACGCTGGACAACCTTCCGGACCTTCCCAAGCGCTGCCGCTCGTGTGTCTTCTGGGAGCTGGACCCGGTCAGCGGTGAGGCCGCGCTGAAGGCCGGGACGCCCGCCCTGGAGAAGGAAGCCTGGATCTCCGCCGTCTTGCTGGACTGGGGCTCCTGCGGCCGTGTCGTCTACGTCGACGAGGTGCCGGTCGGCTTTGTGCTGTACGCGCCTCCGGCTTACGTGCCCCGCTCGACGGCGTTCCCCACGAGCCCTGTCTCGCCCGATGCGGTGCAGCTGATGACGGCGTTCATCATGCCGGGCTATCAGGGGCAGGGGCTGGGGCGCGTGATGGTTCAGACGGTCGCCAAGGATCTGCTGCGGCGGGGCTTCAAGGCGATTGAGGCGTTCGGGGACGCACGGTGGAAAGAGCCGGCCTGTGTGCTGCCCGCAGACCATCTCCTGGCCGTGGGCTTCAAGACGGTCCGCCCTCACCCCACTTCCCCGCGCCTGCGTCTGGAACTGCGGACGACGCTGTCGTGGAAGGAAGACGTGGAGATGGCGATCGACCGGCTGCTGGGCGCTGTGCAGAAGGAGCCGGCGCTGCGTCCCCTCTAAAGCGAATGGGCCAACCCGAGGGGGTTGGCCCATTCGTGTTTCACGTGAAACGTCACTCGGCGATGAAGTCCTCGAGGTCGCGCAGGAGCGCGGCCTTCGGCTTCGCACCAACGATGGTCTTGGCGACCTCACCGTTCTGGTAGACGTTCAGCGTCGGGATGGACATGACGCCGTACTTGGCGGCCGTACCCGGGTTCTCGTCGATGTTGAGCTTGACGATCTCGATCTTGTCGCCGTGCTCGGCGGCGATCGCCTCGAGAGACGGCGCGATCTGGCGGCACGGACCGCACCAGGCGGCCCAGAAGTCGACCAGGACAGGCTTGTCGCTCTTGAGGACGTCCTGCTCGAAGGAGTCGTCAGTCACATGCTTAAGGGTGCCGGCCACGGCGGGCTCCTTTACTGATTGGTGCGTGGGGCGGATGGGGGTCAGACGGAGGTCTTCTCGGGCTCGGCCTTCTCTTCGTCCGCGAGGGCGGCGAGGAAGCGCTCGGCGTCGAGAGCGGCGGAACAGCCGGTGCCGGCTGCCGTGATCGCCTGCCGGTAGGTGTGGTCGACCACGTCGCCGGCGCCGAAGACACCGGTGAGGTTGGTGCGGGTCGAGGGGGCGTTGACCTTGAGGTAGCCCTCCTCGTCCAGCTCCAGCTGGCCCTTGAACAGCTCGGTGCGCGGGTCGTGGCCGATCGCGATGAACAGGCCGGTGACCGCCAGGTCCGAGAGCTCACCGGTCTTGACGTTGCGCAGCTTCAGGCCGGAGAGCTTCTGGTCGCCCTGGACCTCCGCGACCTCGCTGTCCCAGACGAACTTGATCTTCGGGTCGGCGAAGGCGCGGTCCTGCATCGCCTTGGAGGCGCGCAGGGTGTCGCGGCGGTGGACGATCGTCACGGACTTGGCGAAGCGGGAGAGGAAGGTGGCCTCTTCCATCGCGGTGTCGCCACCGCCGATCACGGCGATGTCCTGGTCCTTGAAGAAGAAGCCGTCACAGGTGGCGCACCACGAGACGCCGCGACCGGAGAGGGCGTCCTCGTTCGGCAGGCCGAGCTTGCGGTGCTGCGAGCCGGTGGCGACGATGATGGCCTTCGCCCGGTGGACCGTGCCCGCGGTGTCGGTGACGGTCTTGATCTCACCACTCAGGTCGACGTTGACGATGTCGTCCGGGACGAGCTCGGCGCCGAAGCGCTCGGCCTGGGCGCGCATGCTGTCCATGAGCTCGGGGCCCATGATGCCGTCCTGGAAGCCGGGGAAGTTCTCGACCTCGGTGGTGTTCATGAGCGCACCGCCAGCGGTGACGGCTCCTTCGAACACCAGCGGCTTCAGCGACGCGCGCGCGGTGTAGAGCGCCGCCGTGTAGCCGGCAGGCCCGGAGCCGATGATGATCACGTTACGGACGTCGCTCACGGCTTGATTCCTCGTCTCTGGAATGCGTCGTCGGACCGGGGAGAGGCCCTTTCAGGACTCTCACCCCACCCAACGGATCCTAAGGGGCGCGCATTCCCACTGTGTCCGGGCACACGGTGACGTCACATTGTGGGGTTCCCGGCCTCGGACGGAGGACGAATCGTCGTCCCTCTCAGCCGCGCGCGTAGGAGTCCTTCAGGAGGATCTCGGCCTTGGCGGTCGATGGCTGCTTCACACAGGTCGCATCCATGACGTAGGCGGTGACCCGGCTGACATCAGAGGCATCGAGCAACACGACGAGCAGAGCTTCCCTGCCCTTGAAGCGGCCTTCCTCGGCAGCGAGGGCGGTGTCGTCGCGACCAATGCCCTGGCGGATGCAGTCGGGCACGGTGACCTCGCGGAAGGTCCGAGGGCCCGCGGGGTCGTGGGTGCCCTGCATGCCCAGGCTGCGGTCGGGCTTCTTCGAGCCCTCCGCGGAGCCTTCGCTCTTGGCAAGAAGAGAGGAGACCTGCTTCTCCAGCTTCGCTGCGGAGAAGGTGTCGCCTTTCCCGCCGTCAGCCGTTGGACCGGAGCCTCCGCCACCCATGAGTGACGTCAGCAGCACGGATCCGAGGCCCAGGGCGGCGGCCGTGAACGCGGCGCTCAGGACGGCGACCTTGCGTCGACCGCCCTTCTTGCGGTCCTTGCGGCCGGGGCCGGTGGTCGAGGAGCGGGCGTGGCCCGAAGGGCGCCCTGCCGATGCCGATGTTTCACGTGAAACATGCGCACCGTCGTCCACGGCGGAGACCGAGTGCCCGGCGCCGGCGAGCTTCGCGTGGTCAACGTCTTCGGGGGCCGTGGCGCTCAGCAGAGCCTCTGCGGCGAGCGCGGCGTCGATGCGTTCGGCGACATCGGTGGGCATGCGTGCCGGGCCGGGCAGCGTGCCGAGCAGTCCCCGGATCTCCTCCAGCGAGGCATGGACGTCGGCGCACAGCTCGCACTCGTTCAGATGCCGGCGTAGATCGGCGGTCCTGGACGGAGAGAGAAGGCCCTCGGTGAGGTCGGAGATCTCGGCGACGTCCGGGTGCCCGGTCGTGTCAGTCGTGGATGTCACGCTCGCCCACCTCCGCCCTTCACTGCAGCTGAATCACTCGGCCCGTTGTCGCGCGGATCCGTGGCTTGTGGCCCCGTGCCCTGTGGACCCGCTGCCGGTGGGACGGATGTCCCCTGCGTCCGGTTCCGCCGCTCGCCGGAATCCTTGCCGTCTCTGGCAGTCTCCGGACGGAGATGCGTCAGGAGTGGCAGGAGTCTGGCTCTGCCACGCGCACATCGGCTCTTGACCGTGCCGGTCGGCACATCGAGTACTCGGGCCGCCTCCGCGACCGGGTACCCCTGCATGTCCACGAGGACGAGCGCGGCTCGCTGGTCGGGCGGGAGCGTGCCGAGTGCCTCCAGCAGCTGGCGGTGCAGATCGTTGCGCTCCGCGGGTGCCGAGGCGGACTCGTGCGGCTCCAGCAGCTGCTCGAGGCGCTCGGTGTCGTCGACGGGGGAGGTCTTCCTGGAGGCCGCCTTGCGGGCGCGGTCGAGGCAGGCGTTCACTGTGATCCGGTGCAGCCACGTCGTGACGGCCGACTGGCCCCGGAAGGTGTGGGCGGCCCGGTAGGCGGACACGAGGGCGTCCTGGACGGCGTCAGCGGCCTCCTCGCGGTCGCCCAGCGTTCGTAGGGCCACCGCCCAGAGGCGGTCACGGTGACGCCGCACGAGCTCACCGAAGGCGTCGTGATCGCCTTCTACATGCCGTGCCAGGAGGTCCTGGTCGCTCGCGTCGCCGTATGCGGTGTCATCTGCCATCGGACCCCCTCCCCTGGGATGTGGTGAGCTGTCAGCCGGCGAACTTCACGTCGGTGATGGCCTGCTTGTAGCCGGGGCGGCTGAAGTTGGCGGAATCCTCTCCGGAATAGGGCATCGCCGTCAGCCAGACCAGCACATAGCGACTCTTCACCGGCTTGTCGACGGTCACCTTCGCAGAGGTGCCACTCGTCGTCGCCTCGCCCAGCGCCTTCATCGAGCTCAGCGGTGTGGACGAGTCCAGCGAGTCGGTCGCGTACAGCTTGACGGTGGTGTGATCGCCGCCGTACCGGAGGGAAAGCGTCGCGCTCGACACCTCCTGGCTGGAGCCGAGGTCGTAGACGATGCCGACACCGGGTTTGATCACTATCTTCGGGCCGTCGTTGTAGCTGTTGGTGCGCCACCCCGTCGTTGTGCTGCTGTCGTACGTCAGGTCCACGTCGCCGGGGTGCTGGGCGTCGCCCTCGGCCACGTACTCCTGGGCACCCTCGATGCTGAGGGGCTTGGCCGGCTTGTTCTTGTCGCCGGTCTTGTCGTTGTCGCCGTCGTTCGTCTGCGTCTGATTGGAGTCCTCGGACTTGTTGCCCTGGTCCATGAGGGCGTCCGCGAGCTGCCAGCTGCCCAGGCCCAGGGCGGCGATCAGGAGCGCGGAGACGGCCCACTTCAGTGCTTTGCCGGTGCGGCTCTGCAGCGGGGGCGGCGGCGTCGGCAACACCTGGGTGGCGCCGGGGTGCGGCGCCTGGCGGCCGTACGTGCCCTGCTGGTACGTCGTGCGCTGGTAGTCCGGCGGAGCGGTGAACGTCGGCTCCGGCGGGCGGATGCGGGGCATCTCGCCGATCGCCTTCACCAGCTCTTCCGGCGTGGTGCACGCGGACTCGTGGCGGGAGGCGGTCGCGCCGTCGTTGGCGAGCGCGCGCATGGCGAGCTCGGACAGACCGCGGTGCACGCCGGCCCGCACCTGGTCCGGGGCGATCAGACCGACGTCCTTGGGCAGCCCGGACAGGCCGTAGGCGTCGCTCTCGTACGGCCAGCGCTGGGTGAGCGCGGCGTACAGCAGGGCTCCGATGGCCTCCGTGTCGGTGCGCTGCGGGGTCTCCGAACTGATGCCGCGCAGCGCGGCGTTCACCGCGAGGCCGCGGATGCGCCACTGGCCGGTCGACGTGCGCAGCACGGCGTTCGGGTTGAGCCGCAGATGGGCCAGGCCCTCGCGGTGTGCGGCGGCCATGGCGGCGGACACCTGGGTGACCATCTGGTAGGCCTCGTACACCTCCAGCGGGCCGGAGGCGAGCAGCGTCGTCAACTCGGTGGCGTCGGGGAGCCATTCGTGGACGACGTAGACGAGGTCGTTCTCGTCGACGGCGTCGAGGACCTGGACGAAACGGGGGTCGCCGAGCAGCGCCGAGGAGCGGGCCGCGGCCAGTACCGAACGGGCCCGCGCATGATCCGCGGGCAGGATGTGCACGCCGACCGCGCGACGGAGTTTCTCGTCGACCGCACGCCAGCTGCTGAAACCGTCCAGACGGGTGACGCACTCCTCCAGGCGGTAGCGTCTGGCGAGCTTGTGACCGCTGTGCAGTTCGGGCGGTGAGGCTTTTTCGGGACCCTCGGTCCCGCCACTCCCCTGTGCCTCGTCGATGTCCGTGTCCCGCTCCCGATTCTTGGCCACCCCGTCGGCCGTGGACTGGTCCGCGTGTGCGGTCAGCGGCTCGTCACCGCTGTTGTCTGCCACGTCGACGGCAGCTGTGCTCCGTTCCGCCACCGTCGTTCCTGCCTCCCCATCCGTTGCGTACTCCTGGACCACGAGCACGCCGTCCGACGCCGAAACCAATTGTGCCCACAGTCCGCCGCTATGCACGACACACGGTGGCGGACGATGGTTGTGCGCGTACCCCCGCCTCAGCGACCCAGACGCCCGCGAACCATGCCGACCAGTGAGTTCAGCTCGTCGATGCGCATCCGGCGCGCGGCGATGAAGAACGTCCCGAGCAGCACGGCTCCACCGGCCAGCAGAGCGGCGAAGGAACCGAGGACACCCTGACCGAGGGTCTGGGTGATCCCGTAGCAGGCGGCACCGCTCAGCAGGGCCGCGGGCACCGAGGCGATGCCGAGTCTGGCGTACGTCCGCATCACCTTGGTGCCGTCGAGGTCGCCGCCCAGCTTCTTGCGCAGCCTGCGCCAGGCGACGCCGACGCCGATCGAGTAGGCCAGTCCGTACGACGCGGCCATGCCGACCACGGCCCAGCGGGCCGGTAGAACGACGTAGCAGAGGGCCGAGGCGAGGGCGTTGCCGGCCGCGACGATGACGGTGTTGTAGAAGGGCGTTCGGGTGTCCTCGTAGGCGTAGAAGGCGCGCAGGACGACGTACTGCACCGAGTACGGGATCAGGCCGAGGCCGAAGGCCATCAGCATGTAGCCCATGTTGGTGGCCTCGCTGGTGCCCGAGGAGCCGAACATCAAGGTGCACATCGGGATACCGAGCGCCAGGAAGCCGAAGGCGAGCGGCACGATCGCGACCGCCGTGGTGCGCAGGCCCTGCGAGATGTCGTCGCGTACCGCACCGGCGTCGTCCTCGGCGGCCGAGCGCGAGATGCGGGGCAGCAGAGCGGCCATCAGAGAGACGGTGATGATGGCCTGCGGCAGGCCCCAGATGAGCTGAGCGTTGGCGTAGGCGCTGAAGCCCGTGCCGGCGACGCCGGAATCCGTGATCGCGGCCGTGGCCAGCTGGGTGACGACGAGGGCGCCCGCCTGGTTGGCGAGGACGAAGAGGATCGTCCACTTGGCCAGCATCGCGGCCTTGCCGAGGCCGTGGCCCTTCCAGTCGAAGCGGAGCCGCAGCCTGAATCCGGTCTCCCGCAGGTACGGGATCATCGCGAGCGCCTGAACGACGAGGCCGAGGAGTACGCCGACGCCGAGCAGCCGAACGCCCTCCGCCGGGATGTTGGTGACCTTCATGCCGGAGTGATCGGCGGTGCCGTACACCCACAGGAAGGCGCCGAGCGTCACGATGATGACGATGTTGTTCAGGACCGGGGTCCACATCATCGCGCCGAAGCGGCCGCGGGCGTTCAGGATCTGTCCCATCACTACGTGGATGCCCATGAAGAAGATCGAGGGCAGGAAGTAGCGGGTGAAGGTGACAGCGGTCTCGTTGGCGGCCGCGTCGTTGGCCAAGGGGGTCGACAGCGCCCGGACGAGCAGGGGCGCGGCGAACATGGCGAGCGCGGTGAGCAGACCGAGGATGACCATGACGAGCGTCAGCAGCCGGTTGGCGTACGCCTCGCCGCCGTCCTCGTCCTCCTTCATGGAGCGGACGAGCTGCGGCACGAACACCGAGTTCAGGCCGCCGCCGACAGTCAGGATGTAGATCATCGTCGGCAGCTGGTAGGCCACCTGGAACGATTCGCCGAGCAGTCCGAGGCCCAGCGCGGAGACGATCATGGCCGACCGGACGAACCCTGTGAGCCGGGACACCATCGTGCCCGCGGCCATCACGGCGCTCGACTTCAGCAGGCCGCCGGCCCGCCCGCCCTTCTTCGCGGCAGGAGCCGGGGCGGGAGCCGGCGCGGCTTCCTCGTCGCCTGCGGGCGGCGTGGGGACCGCTGCGGCGGGCGCCGGGGCGGGCGCTGGGACCGTGGCCGGGGACTGGTACTGGGGGTGGCCGCCCTGCTGCTGGTCCCGGAAGAGGTGCGCGAAGGCGTCGTGCTCGGGCTGCTGGTCGGTCGAGTGGGAGACGAGGTCGTCCACGCCCACGTACTGGGTGGTACGGGGGTCGTCGCCGTACGGCAGGTACTGGGTCGGGCCCTCCGGCTCGGGCGCCGGGGTCTGGGCCCACACCCGGGGGTCGGGGGCGTACGGGGACTGGGGCGGCTGACCGTACAACGGCTGCTGCGGCGGGTACGTGCCGGGCGCGGGCGGCGGGTGCGCGGCGCGGTCGTACAGCGCCTCGGCGACCGGGTCCTGAGCGGAGAGTTCCTGGCCTCGGTAGGGGTCCTGGTCGTAGGCGTCCTGGAGGTACATGTCCGCCGGGTGCTGCGGCGGTACCTGGCCGTTCTCGGGCGGCGGGCCCTCGGGGTGCCCCGAGCTGCCCGCGGCCTGGCCGCGGTCACCGTCGTACGGCGCGTTCATGGCTACCCCACCTCATCGTCCCGGGCCCACCGGCCACGACATCGCTCAACGGTCCACTCTCTCACCCGTGCCGGACGGGTCGGCGTTTTCCGCTGCGGTGTCCGGTGTCGGGTCACTCGGCTGCTCCGAGGCGTCTGCCCGGGTACCCGCACGGGACTCCTCCTTGAGAAGGTCCTCGGGAGTGAGACGGCTCTCGGTGTCTTCCGGGTTCTCCGGATCGCCGTCGGTCTCACCGTTCTCCTGGGAGCCGTCCTCCCCGGCGTCCCGGGCCGCCGCCGCGCGCTTGCGCTGCGTGTACATCCGGAATCCGGCGAGGACCAGCAGCAGGAAGCCGCCGCCGATGACCAGCATCACGGTGGCCGTGAACTCGGTGACCTTCACGTCGAACGTGACGGGCGAACCGTACTTCTGGCCGTCCTCCGTGTACAGCTGGGCGATCACGGTGGCCTGGCCGTTGGCCTGGGCCGAGGTGCTGAACTTCACCGTCTGGCTGTGTCCGCCGGAGACCGAGACGTCCTGTTCGGAGTAGGTGTCGCCGTCGATCTCCAGGCGCCTCGGGCTCGTCGAGGTGAGGCGCAGCACCAGATGGTCGACGTCCTGCACCAGGTTGTTCTGCACGGTGACGGGGATCGTGGCGCTGCGTCCGGAGAGCTTGGTCTCGGACTTCTCGATCAGAGTGACCTGGCCGGCCAGGGAGTTGATGTACGCCTCTACGCCGTTGCGATAGTCGGCCGCCTCCGCCGATCGTCCGCGCCACGAGGTGGACATCTCGCGGTTCATGGCCCGCCCGAAGGGGGTCACGACCCGAGACTGGTTGGTGAGGATCACCTTGAAGTTGTCGAGCTTGTCCCGCGTGTTCTCGATCTGCTCGAAGGCCGCGCGCGGCAGCTCCTGCTTGCGCAGCGAGGAGGGGTACCGGGACGCAGACGGCACCTTGGTGGCGGCGCCGGAGTCGGGCTTGGCCGAGGCGGCTGCGGTGAGCTCCTGGGGCTCGGACCAGGTGCCGTCCTGGAGCGCCGTCACCGCGTCGGCCATAGCTTGGGCCTGGCTCGCCGTCGGCATCCGCTGCGGGGCGACGACGATGCTGCGCTGCTTGCCCGTCTGGTGGTTCAGGGCCAGGCTCTGGGCGAGGAACCGCTGTACGGCGAGCGTCGAGCTCGATGCCCTGGTCAGGTTCCCCTGGAACACCGTCGACATCCGCGCGTCGGCCGCCACCGCCGTCGTGCCGCCGCCGATGGGGCGGGCGGCGGAGGGCGTGTAGGGCAGGCCGCCGGTCTCCACGAGGCTGTCGCTGCGGGCGATCACCTTGTCCGCGCCGGCGGAGGTGGCGACCTTGACGATGGACGGGTCGACGGCGCCGTTCACGGGCCAGGCGAAGTCGGTCGTCGATTCCACGTGGAGGATCGACGCGACGGTGTCGAAGGCGACGTCGGTGGCCTCCTTGAGGTGATTCAGGGAGCCGGTGACGTTCGTGCCGTTGTGGGCCAGGGACGCCAGGTCGGGGTCGGCGAAGGGGAGGGCGACGACCTCCTTGTCCTGCACCGCCTGCTGGAGGTCGGCCAGCCATCGCTTGGCCACCTCCTGGTGGGTACCCGCCGTGGTCGCGTCGCCCTCGCCCTGCACGCGGTAGCTGTCCGTCATCGCGTCGACGGAGGCAAGCAGGTCGGGGTCGATCACCCAGGTGACGTCGAGTTGCTTCCCCAGCGCCACGAGCTGCTGGAGACGGCCGCCCGGGGCGAGCTCCTGGGCGAGATCGTCGTCACGGAAGACCGGCGTCTGCGCCTCGTCCGACCCCGTCTCGGCCGTCATGTGCGACGAGGAGATGAGCGGCCACAGAACCGTCGTCCGGGTCTTCGTGTCGGACTCCTCCGGCTGCCACGGCAGGAACGTCCGCTGGACGCCGAGGAGCCGCTCCCAGGGCTGCGCGGCCGTCTCGCCGGACAGGGAGACGGCGAACTGGTACACGCCGTCCCCGCCGAGGTCCAGCTTGTCGACCGGCACGGAGATGCTGAAGTGCTGGGAGACGCCGGGCGTGAGCTTGGCGAACTCCTGGACGTACTTTCCGCCCACCGGGGCCCCGGCGAGGCCCGAGCGCTGATCGGGCTGCTGGGCGATCGCGTCGATGTCCGAGCGCGTGTTCAGCGCGGAACCCAGATGCAGGTCCACCTGAGCGTCGGTGACCGCCTGCTTGCCCTCGTTGGTCACCGTGCCGGACACCGTCAGCGTGTCGCCCTCACTGGGGACGGAGGGGGTGAGCGAGTCCACAGCGACGGCCACCGTGTCGGAGCCGGAAGCGGCTTTCAGGGAGTCCTGTCCCGCGGCGTGCGAGGGCGCGGCGGCAGGCAGCTGGAGCAGGCCGGCCAGCAGCGGCGCCCCGGCGATCAGTGCTCCGGTGCGCCGCAGCCAGCGGCGGGCAGGTGAGGGACTCATCCCCTGGAAGTCTGCCGCCTCGGCCACGCGCTCGCCCGTCCCTCGTCGTCGTCAGTGGTCGTCGGAATGTGCGTCCACGCATGGTAACGATGCGCGCTGAGGGGAAGTGCCGCGGACCGTCCCGCAAGATCGGTCCAGCTCGCCGGGCTGTCCTGTATGTGCGGGAATAAAGGGGAGCGTTTCCCTGCGTCTCGAGCGCAGGCCTTGTGCGCGTATGGACAGGCGCGTCCGTGCGCATCGTGTGCACATTTAATGGAGGCGCTCGGCGCTGCCCGGGCCACGTACCCTTTTCTGTTGTGCCGAACGCCAACGAAGACAAGTCCAGTGTCCTGAGTCAGGTGCAGCAGCGCGCGCTGAGCGAGCTGCTGCGCGTCGCGCCTGTCGCCGACGACCTCGCTCGCCGCTTCCAGGAGGCCGGGTTCTCACTCGCCCTGGTCGGCGGCTCGGTCCGGGACGCGCTCCTCGGTCGGCTCGGCAACGACCTGGACTTCACGACCGATGCCCGCCCCGAGGACGTACTGAAGATCGTGCGCCCGTGGGCGGACTCGGTCTGGGAGGTCGGGATCGCCTTCGGCACGGTCGGTGTCCAGAAGGACGGCTATCAGATCGAGGTCACGACTTACCGCGCGGAGGCGTACGACCGAACCTCGCGCAAGCCCGAGGTGTCCTACGGCGAATCGATCGAGGAGGACCTCGTCCGGCGTGACTTCACGGTGAACGCGATGGCCGTCGCGCTGCCGGAGAAGGAGTTCGTCGACCCGCACGGCGGGCTGGAGGATCTCGCGGAGCGTGTGCTGCGGACGCCGGGCACGCCGGAGGCGTCGTTCTCGGACGACCCGCTGCGCATGATGCGGGCGGCGCGCTTCGCGGCACAGCTCGATTTCGACGTGGCTCCCGAGGTCGTGACGGCCATGAAGGAGATGGCCGGGCGTATCGAGATCGTCTCGGCGGAGCGGGTCCGGGACGAGCTGAACAAGCTGATCCTCTCCGCCTACCCTCGCAAGGGCCTGACGCTGCTGGTCGACACCGGGCTCGCCGAACATGTGCTGCCCGAGTTGCCGGCTCTGCGGCTGGAGAGCGACGAGCATCACCGTCACAAGGACGTCTACGAGCACTCGCTGATCGTCCTGGAGCAGGCGATGGCGCTGGAGGAGAACGGTCCCGACCTCACCCTCCGGCTGTCGGCGCTCCTGCATGACATCGGCAAGCCGCGTACGCGTCGATTCGAGAAGGACGGCCGCGTCTCGTTCCACCACCACGAGGTGGTCGGCGCGAAGATGACCAAGAAGCGCATGACGGCGCTGAAGTACTCCAACGAGCTGGTGAAGGACGTCTCGCGTCTGGTCGAACTCCACCTGCGCTTCCACGGCTACGGCATGGGCGAGTGGACGGACTCCGCGGTCCGTCGCTATGTCCGTGACGCCGGCCCGCTCCTGGACCGTCTGCACAAGCTGACGCGCTCGGACTGCACGACCCGCAACAAGCGCAAGGCGGCGGCGCTGTCCCGCGCCTACGACGGCCTGGAGGAGCGCATCGCCCAGCTCCAGGAGCAGGAGGAACTCGACTCCATCCGCCCCGACCTCGACGGCAACCAGATCATGGAGATCCTCGGTGTCGGGCCCGGTCCGGTCATCGGCAGCGCGTACAAGCACATGCTGGAGCTGCGGCTGGAGAACGGGCCGATGGAACACGATGAGGCGGTGGCCGCGCTCAAGGAGTGGTGGGCCGAGCAGAGCTGAGACGTGAAACGGGGCCATGTTTCACGTGAAACATGGCCCCGGTGCGGGTGCTGTGGGGCGGTGTTTCACGTGAAACACCGCCCTCTTTGCTGTCCGCCCTACTTCTTGTCCTTGAGGCAGAGCAGGAACTCGGAGCCGTCGCCGCTCTGCGTGTACGTGTACTGGAAGCCCTTAGCTTCGGCTTCGCACTTGTTACTGGCGGAGAGCTGCGTCAGGTACGTGCCCTCGATCTTGGCCATCACCTCGTACTGGGCTTCCGAAGAGCTGCAGTCGACGACCTCGAGGTCCGGGTTGGTGTCGCTGGTGCTGCCGCGGTGCATGCAGTCACCGACCGCCGCGGTGTTCGCGTCGTCGCGGCTGGCTATGTATCCACCGACGACCGCCGTCACGACGACCACACCGATAACGATGTTCTTGATCGTCTTGAAGCTGAGCTTGCGGCTGGGCTGCTGCGGCGGAACCGGTGCGTACGGCGCTCCACCCTGCGGGAACCCCGGCTGGCCCGGCTGCTGCGGGTACGGGGCCTGGCCCTGCGGCGGCTGGCCCTGGGCGTACGGGTTCTGGCCCTGGGCGAATGGATTGCCCTGCGGCGGCGTTGTCACTTGGGGGTCCCCCTAGAACATGGGTGCGTGATCGCGAACAATGGCGCGATGTAAGACGGACGTAAGCTACCGGCACCCACTGACAACTCAGTACTCAGGAGTGGCTCTGTGTCATTGATGTGACACAGCTCGAGCCTCAAAGCGGGCCATAGCCACAGCAACTGCCCCGTAGATAACGGCGACTGTGACCACAAGAGGGGCCGAACGGCCGTCCGGTGGCAGCATCAGAGCGGCCACTCCGGCCGCTCCGACGAAGGCGACGTTGAACAGCACGTCGTAAACCGAAAAGGTTCGGCCCCGGAAACCGTCCTCCACCGACGACTGCACGATCGTGTCCGTCGCGATCTTCGCGCCCTGTGTCGTCAGACCCAGGACGAATGCCGCGGCCAGCATGGGAGTTGTGGCGAACGGCAGGCCGAGGGCGGCCACCAGGACGGCGGCCGCCCCCGCGCACACGGCGATCCACCGTCCGGGTCCGAGCCGTGCCGCGGTCCACGGCGTCAGCACGGCCGCCGCGAAGAAGCCGGCGCCGGAGACGCCCAACGCCAGCCCCAGCAGGGCGAGTCCGTCATCGGTGTCGGAGGAGAAGGCGTACCGACACAGCATCAGCAGCATGACCAGCAGGGCGCCGTAGCAGAAGCGCATCAGGGTCATGGAGAAGAGCGCCCAGGCGGCCTCTCGGCGGGGCGGAGCGGAGAGATGGCGTACTCCGGCGGCCAGGTCGCGCGCGGTGCCGGAGAGCGCCGTCATGAGGCGTGGCTGCACCAACTCGCGATCGGGGCCGAGCAGTTCCGGTGCCATGCGCAGGGAAGCCAGCCCGGCGCACAGGTACAGGACGGCACCCAGGAGCACGACGGCGGCATCCGAGTCCCAGACCACCAGCCGTACGACGAAGGCCAGTCCGGCGCCGGCGGTCGCGGCGAGCGTTCCCGCGGTCGGGGACAGGGAGTTGGCGATGACGAGCCGTTCGTCGTCGACCACGCGCGGCAGGGCGGCGGACAGGCCGGACAGCACGAAGCGGTTGACGGCGGTGACGCACAGGGCGGAGACGTAGAAGAGCCAGTCCGGCACGTCGGTGACGATCAGGGCGGCGGTGGCCGTGGCCAGCAGGGTGCGCAGCAGGCTGCCGTACAGCAGGACCTGGCGGCGGCGCCAGCGGTCCAGGAGGACGCCGGAGAAGGGGCCCACCAGGGAGTACGGCAGGAGCAGTACCGCCATGGCGGAGGCGATCGCGGTGGCCGAGGTCTGTTTCTCCGGGGAGAAGACGACGTACGTGGCGAGCGCGGTCTGGTAGACGCCGTCGGCGCCCTGCGAGAGCAGGCGTACGACGAGCAGGCGCCGGAAGTTCCGCAGGCGCAGCAGGACCCGCAGGTCGCGTACGACGGACATGGGGAAAAGCCTCACATACGGGAAGGTCCCCGGGTGGTAGAACCCGGGGACCCTCGGCAGCTCTGGCAGGAGCGTTCTAGTGCGGCGCCGAATGCTTCAGCGCTCGACCTCACCCTTGATGAACTTCTCGACGTTCTCGCGGGCCTGGTCGTCGAAGTACTGGACCGGCGGGGACTTCATGAAGTAGCTCGACGCCGACAGGATCGGGCCGCCGATGCCGCGGTCCTTGGCGATCTTCGCGGCGCGCAGGGCGTCGATGATGACGCCGGCGGAGTTCGGGGAGTCCCAGACCTCGAGCTTGTACTCCAGGTTCAGCGGGACGTCACCGAAGGCGCGGCCCTCGAGGCGGACGTACGCCCACTTGCGGTCGTCGAGCCACGCGACGTAGTCGGACGGGCCGATGTGGACGTTCTTCTCGCCGAGCTCACGGTCGGGGATCTGCGAGGTGACGGCCTGCGTCTTGGAGATCTTCTTGGACTCCAGGCGGTCACGCTCGAGCATGTTCTTGAAGTCCATGTTGCCGCCGACGTTCAGCTGCATCGTGCGGTCCAGGATGACGCCGCGGTCCTCGAACAGCTTCGCCATGACGCGGTGCGTGATGGTGGCACCGACCTGGGACTTGATGTCGTCACCGACGATCGGCACGCCGGCCTCGGTGAACTTGTCCGCCCATTCCTTCGTACCGGCGATGAAGACCGGCAGCGCGTTGACGAAGGCGACCTTGGCGTCGATAGCGCACTGGGCGTAGAACTTCGCGGCGTCCTCGGAGCCCACCGGCAGGTAGCAGACCAGGACGTCGACCTGCTTGTCCTTGAGGACCTGGACGACGTCGACCGGGGCCTCGGCGGACTCCTCGATGGTCTCGCGGTAGTACTTGCCGAGGCCGTCGAGGGTGTGGCCGCGCTGGACGGACACGCCGGTGTGCGGCACGTCGCAGATCTTGATGGTGTTGTTCTCGCTGGCGCCGATGGCGTCCGCCAGGTCGAGGCCGACCTTCTTCGCGTCGACATCGAAGGCAGCGACGAACTCGACGTCACGGACGTGGTAGTCGCCGAACTGCACGTGCATGAGGCCGGGGACCTTCGACGCCGGGTCGGCGTCCTTGTAGTACTCGACTCCCTGAACCAGCGACGCGGCGCAGTTTCCGACGCCGACGATGGCTACGCGAACCGAACCCATTCCGGTTGCTCCCTGTGTGTACGAGTGAGGTCCTGAGTGGATCTCACGTGGCGGTGTCGCCGGGCGTATCCGGTCGGAGGTCGTCCTCCGGCCGGGGCAGGCCGCCCGGCGCTCCAGATGTGGTGTCCCGCGAGTCGGACCCCCCGGAGACGGGACCCTTGAGGTCCCGCCCGGCCCGCTCGCTCTCGATGAGCTCATTCAGCCAGCGCACTTCGCGCTCCACGGACTCCATCCCGTGGCGCTGGAGCTCAAGCGTGTAGTCGTCGAGGCGCTCCCGGGTGCGCGCCAGAGAGGCGCTCATCTTTTCCAGGCGCTCTTCCAGCCGACTGCGACGGCCCTCCAGCACGCGCATGCGCACGTCCTGGGGTGTGCGTCCGAAGAAGGCAAATCGGGCAGCGAAATGCTCGTCCTCGTACGCGTCGGGTCCGGTCTGGGAGAGCAGGTCCTCGAAGTGCTCCTTACCTTCAGCCGTCAACCGGTAGACGATCTTGGCGCGACGGCCCGCGAGGGGTGCGGCGAGTGCGTCCTCGGTGGTGTTCCCCGGTTCCTCGATCAACCAGCCGTTGGCGACCAGCGTCTTGAGGCAGGGATAGAGCGTGCCGTAGCTGAAGGCACGGAACACGCCCAGCGACGTATTGAGTCGTTTGCGCAGCTCATAGCCGTGCATCGGGGACTCGCGCAGTAGTCCGAGTACGGCGAATTCGAGGATCCCGGAACGTCGGCTCACCCCTCGCCTCCTCGTCTTATCTCGCGCTGATGTATCGACTCGATACATCACGACGATAGAACGGCCTTCCGGGCGCCACAAGTGGGGGAACGGTGAACGGGATCACATCAACGATTCATGTGGAGCGAGTTGCCTGATTTGGGGTGAAGTTCGGGACTAGGAGGACTTTGGCGGTGCGTAGTCTGTGCGCCATGCACAGCACTGGGAACCGAGTGACGCCCGAGGGCGTCGTCATCCTTGGTGCAGTACGGGTGAATGCGGAACCGACCGCATCCGTACTCCGGGGGGACCGGAAATCTGCCGCCGTTGTCAGGCGCCCAGGGGTGCGCCTGCCCGAGGAGTAGTCGTTCGATGAGCGAGCACCGTCGCAAACCGCCGCCGCCGCAGGGAGGCGGACGTGCCGCGGCCCGACGCGGTCAGGCCGGCTCGTCCTCCGGCCGCCGAGCGGCACCGCGAGGCGCCACCGGATCCCTCTCCGACACGTATAGGTCGGATTCTGTCGGTTCGGGTGGCGAGGAACGTCCGTACGGAGGCCGCGCGGAAGCACGCCGCGCGGCCCAGAGAAGCGGCGGTGGCCGCCGCAGAGCGGCCGAACCGGGTAGGGGTGGCCGCCGCGCAGCTCCCGACGGGCCGCACGGCCCCGGGCGCGGCCGAGGGCGTGCGGCCCCGCCGGCCGGGAAGCGGTTCATCGACTATCCGCGCGCGGGCAAGTACGGCATGGCGCGCTGGCTGCCGTCGTGGAAGCTCGTCACCGGAGTCTTCCTCGCCTTCATGGGCGGCCTGGTCGCCGCGGCCGGTATCGGGTACGCCATGGTGGGCATCCCCAAGGCCCAGGACACGGCCATGGCGCAGAACAACGTCTTCTACTGGTCCAACGGCAAGCAGATGGCCTCGACCGGTGGCCAGACGAACCGCCAGCTGGTGAGCAACGCCGAGATCCCGAAGGACATGAAGAACGCGGTGGTCGCCGCCGAGAACGCGTCCTTCTACAAGGACAACGGCATCGACCCCGCCGGTATCGCCCGCGCCCTCCTCAACATGGCGAAGGGCGGCGAGACGCAGGGTGGTTCGACGATCACCCAGCAGTTCGTGAAGAACACCTACCTGAGCCAGGAACAGACCATCTCCCGTAAGTTCAAGGAGCTGTTCATCTCCATCAAGGTGGGCCAGCAGTTGTCCAAGGACGACATCCTCGCGGGCTACCTCAACACCGCCTACTACGGCCGTAACTCCTACGGCATCCAGGCGGCGGCTCAGGCGTACTTCGGTGTGGACGCCAAGAACCTCACCACCTCCCAGTGCGCGTTCCTCGCCTCCGTGCTGAAGGGTCCGAACTTCTACAACCCCGACGGCGGTGTGGGAGCGGGTGCCTCGGCGGAGGACAACACCAGGAGGGCCAAGGACCGCTGGTCGTGGATCCTCGACCGCATGGTCGAGGTGGGGCGCCTCCCGGCGGCGGACCGTGCCAAGGTCGGCGACTTCCCCAAGTTCAAGAAGCAGAGCTCGAACCTGTCCGGGCAGTCCGGCTACCTGATCGACATCGCCAAGGAGTACGTCGCCAAGAAGGCGGGTCTGTCCCCGGAGGATCTGGAAAAGGGCGGCTACCGCATCTACACGACCTTCGACAAGGACAAGGTCAACGAGCTGGCGGCGGCCGTCCAGAAGACCCGGAAGAGCTTCCTCGACCCCAAGAAGCGCGAGAAGGACAAGTACGTCCAGTTCGGTGGCGCCTCGGTCGACCCCAAGAGCGGAGCGATCGTCGCGCTGTACGGCGGCGAGGGCTACGACAAGGGGCACTACTCCAACAACGCCAACACCCTGGGTGTACCGGTCGGATCGACCTGGAAGCCCATCGTGCTGGCCGCGGCGATGGAGTACGGGACCTACAAGACCGAGGGTGAGCCGCTCTCCCCGCTGGCCAAGTACAACGGCGACGACCTGCTCGAGATCAAGGATCAGAACGGCGATCCGATCATGGGCAACGACGGAAAGCCGTTCCGGCAGAAGAACGAGGGCACCACGGCCTGGGGCGATGTCACGCTCAGGAAGGCCATGGAGCAGTCGATCAACAGCCCCTTCGCGCAGTTGGGCATCGATGTGGGCCTGCGCAACACCCAGAAGATGGCCAACAAGATGGGCATCTCGTCGGCCTTCTTCGACAAGGCCAACATCAACAACGTGTCCTTCTCGCTCGGTACCTCGACCCCCAGCGCCATCCGCATGGCGGACGCGTACGGCACCTTCGCCGCCTCGGGAGCGCACTACGAGCCGTACTCGGTCACCAAGGTGCTCAAGGACGGCGAGCCCCTCGACGGGTTCGAGGCCCCGGAGGAGCAGACCGCCATGGATGAGAACGTCGCGAACAACGTGACGGACGTCCTGGAGAACGTGGTCAAGAACGGCACCGGCAAGAAGGTCGCGGACATCGGGTTCCCGGTGGCCGGCAAGACGGGAACGACCGACGAGAACAAGTCTGCGTGGTTCGTCGGGTACACCAGGGAGCTGTCCACGGCCGTAACGCTGTTCCGGACGGATCCCGGCAAGGGCAAGCTCCTTTCCATGAACGGCACCGGCGGTGTCCCCTCCATCCACGGTGGTGACATTCCGGCGCAGGTCTGGAAGGACTACATGGCCGAGGCCATGAAGGGCATCGACTACGAGGAGTTCCCCGACGCCGAGCCCATCGGCGAGATCATCGAGGAGACCCCGACGCCGACCGTGGCGCCGTCGCCCACCGACACCGTAGAGGAGAGCCCCACGCCGACCCCGACACCGTCGCAGACGCTGCCCACGCCCACGCCGACACCGACCGAGACGTGCAGCGAATTCGATTGGCAGTGCAACACCAGCAACGGCGGACAGAACGGTGGCTCGGACGGAGGCACGACCACGTCACCGACGCCAACGGAGACAGCCACCGATGACTCCGGAGGCAACGGCAATGGCAACGGCAGCGGTGGCATCTTCGGTGGACCATCGGGCTGAGTCGCGAGCTCACTGATCCGACAGGCCGGTGGCCGGTATCCCATGCGGGGTGCCGGCCACCGGCCTTTGCCGCTGTTTCACGTGAAACGTCGGTTTCACGTGAAACACTCGACCGTCCCACGCCGGTCGCCCTCGCACCGTTCTCAGACACGTACGGCAGGATGTGCCCCATGCCCAGCGCAGAGACGACGCCCACGAGCGTGCACGAGCCGGATCCGGTGCGGCCGACCAAGGAGGACGAGGTCGCCGCGCGCGGGAGTGAGCTGATCGGTGGCCCCATCGGACGGCGCGCCCTGCTCGGGACGTCCTGGTGGACTCCGGTGCGGATCATCGCGCTCGTCGCGATCGGCATGTTCGCGCTCGGTCTTGTCCAGAAGGCGCCCTGCTACAACGGTGCCTGGTTCTTCGGTGCCAGTTCGCAGTACACCCACGCCTGCTACTCGGACATTCCGCACCTCTACCAGGGCCGTGGCTTCGCCGACGGCCTCGTGCCGTACTTCGACAAGCTCGCCGGCGACATGCAGTACCTCGAGTACCCGGTGCTGACCGGCGTCTTCATGGAGGTCGCCGCCTGGCTCACGCCGGGCAGCGGCAGCATCCAGGACCAGGAGCAGTGGTACTGGATGGTCAACGCCGGGATGCTGATGGTCTGTGCGGCCGTCATCGCCGTCTGCGTGACCCGCACGCACGCCAGGCGCCCCTGGGACGGCCTGCTCGTCGCCCTGGCGCCCGCCTTCGCGCTGACCGCGACCATCAACTGGGACCTGCTGGCGGTCGCTCTGACGGCCGCGGCGATGCTTGCGTGGTCGCGTGGCCGCTCCCTGGCTTTCGGCATCCTGTTGGGCCTCGCCACGGCCGCCAAGCTCTATCCCGTCTTCCTGCTCGGCCCGCTGTTCGTGCTGTGCTGGCGTGCGGGCAAGTGGCGCGACTTCGGGAAGGCTCTGGGGGGAACCGCTCTCGCCTGGCTGGTCGTGAACCTGCCGGTGATGCTTCTCGCCTGGGACGGCTGGTCGCAGTTCTACCGCTTCAGCCAGGAGCGGGGCGTCGACTTCGGTTCGTTCTGGCTGATCATGGCCCAGAACTCCGACGACCCGCTGAGCACCGAGACGGTCAACACGCTGGCCACGCTGCTGATGCTGCTGTGCTGCGCCGGCGTCGCCGCCCTCACGCTCACCGCGCCCCGTCGTCCACGCTTCGCCCAGCTGGCCTTCCTGATCGTCGCGGCGTTCATCCTGACCAACAAGGTCTACTCACCGCAGTACGTCCTGTGGCTGGTGCCCCTGGCCGTTCTGGCCCGGCCGCGGTGGCGGGACTTCCTGATCTGGCAGGCGTGTGAGGTGGCGTACTTCCTCGGGATCTGGACGTACCTCGCCTACACGACCAGCGGGGACGCCCACAAGGGGCTGCCGCCGGACGGCTACCACTGGGCCATCGGCGTGCACCTGCTCGGAACGCTGTACCTGTGTGCCGTCATCGTGCGGGACATCCTCATGCCGGACCGCGACCCGGTGCGCCGGGCCGGCGAGGACGATCCCTCGGGCGGTGTCCTCGACCGGGCCGAGGACGTGTTCGTGCTCGGTTCCGCGGCCCATCCGCCGCGGCACGCGGCTCACTTCGAAGGGCCGCAGGTGGAGTGGGGCAGCCAGGGGGCACCCGGCAGTTCGCTCTGAGCGAACAGGGCGGCTGAGGGGCTACGACGACCGTCGGACCGCCCCCGGAGAGACGGACAAGAGCCGTACAAGCGCCTTACAGCGAAAAGGCCGTACACGGAGGAGCCCGTGTACGGCCTTTCGTCGCTACGGCGTTGCCGGGCGGTGTTGGTCCTGCGCGGCCGAGCGGCGGAGGGTCAGCGGTCGACGAGACGGTCGAACTGCGTGGTGGTGTGCCGCAGATGGGCGACCAGCTCGTCGCCGACCTTCGGCTCGGGGGCGTCCGCCGGGACGAACAGGATCGAGACCTGCATGTGCGGGGGCTCCGCGAACCAGCGCTGCTTGCCGCCCCAGACGAACGGAGAAAGGTTCCGGTTGACCGTGGCGAGGCCGGCCCGTGCGACGCCCTTGGCGCGCGGCATGACGCCGTGGAGGGCCTTCGGGGCCTCCAGACCCACGCCGTGCGACGTACCGCCCGCCACGACCACCAGGAAGCCGTCAGAGGCCACCTTCTGCTGCCGGTAGCCGAACCGGTCGCCCTTGGAGACGCGCGTGACGTCCAGGACCGCGCCGCGGTACTCGGTGGCGTCGTGGTCCCCCAGCCACAGCCGGGTGCCGATACGGGCGCGGAAGCGGGTCTGCGGGAACTGCTGCTGGAGGCGGGCGAGTTCCTCGGCCTTGAGGTGGCTGACGAACATCGTGTGCAGCGGCAGCCGGGCCGCGCGCAGCCGGTCCATCCAGCCGATGACCTCCTCGACGGCGTCGGAGCCGTCGGTGCGGTCCAGCGGCAGGTGGATGGCGAAGCCCTCGAGCCGGACGTTCTCGATGGCGGCGTGCAGCTGCGGCAGTTCGCGCTCGCTCACGCCGTGCCGCTTCATCGAGGACATCACCTCGATGACCACACGGGCGCCCACCAGGCCGTACACGCCGTCCACCGACGACACCGAGCGGATGACCCGGTCGGGCAGCGGCACCGGCTCCTCGCCGCGCCGGTACGGCGTCAGCACCAGCAGGTCACCGCCGAACCAGTCCTTGATGCGCGCGGCCTCGTACGTCGTGCCGACGGCGAGGACGTCGGATCCGAGCCGCGTGGCCTCCTCCGCGAGCCGCTCGTGCCCGAACCCGTAGCCGTTGCCCTTGCAGACCGGGACGAGACCCGGGAACTGCTCCTGCACGTGCTTGTGGTGCGCCCGCCAGCGCGCGGTGTCGACGTAGAGCGTGAGCGCCATGGCCGGACCTGGAACCTTTCTGGTGGCTGCGGTGTATCAGAGATATGGAAGCTATCGACGGTGCAGCTGTTGACGGTATCGAAGCAGAGAACGCGAGGTCAGCGACGCGACATGTAGATGTCGAGCGCCTTGTGGAGCAGCTTGTTGAGCGGGAAGTCCCACTCCCCGAGGTACTCGGCGGCCTGCCCGCCCGTGCCCACCTTGAACTGGATCAGGCCGAAGAGGTGATCGGTCTCGTCCAGCGAGTCGGAGATGCCGCGCAGGTCGTAGACGGTGGCACCGAGCGCGTAGGCGTCGCGCAGCATGCGCCACTGCATCGCGTTCGAGGGCCGGACCTCACGGCCGATGTTGTCGGAGGCGCCGTAGGAGTACCAGACGTGGCCGCCGACGATCAGCATCGTCGCCGCGGACAGGTTCACGCCGTTGTGGCGGGCGAAGTACAGCCGCATGCGGTTGGGGTCCTCGGTGTTGAGGGCCGTCCACATGCGCTGGAAGTACGACAGCGGGCGCGGCCGGAAGTGGTCGCGCACAGCCGTGATCTCGTACAGGCGCTGCCACTCCGCGAGGTCCTCGTAACCGCCCTGGACGACCTCGACGCCGGCCTTCTCGGCCTTCTTGATGTTGCGCCGCCACAGCTGGTTGAAGTTCTTGTGGACCTCTTCCAGGGAGCGGTTCGCCAGCGGGACCTGGTAGACGTAGCGCGGCTGGACGTCACCGAAGCCGGCGCCACCGTCCTCGCCCTGCTGCCAGCCCATGCGGCGCAGCTTGTCGGCGACCTCGAAGGCGCGCGGCTCGATGAAGTCGGCCTCGATGTCCCTCAGCCGCTTCACGTCCGGGTTCTGGATGCCCGCCTTGATGGAAGTGGCTTCCCAGCGCCGGATGATCACCGGCGGGCCCATCTTCACGGAGAAGGCGCCCTGGTTCTTCAGGTGCGCGAGCATCGGTTCCAGCCACTCGGTCAGATTCGGCGTGAACCAGTTGATGACCGGGCCCTCGGGCAGATAGGCGAGGTAGCGCTTGATCTTGGGAAGCTGCCGGTAGAGGACGAGGCCCGCGCCCACCAGCTCGCCACTCCGGTCGAACCAGCCGAGGCTCTCCGAGCGCCACTCCGCCTTGACGTCAGCCCAGGCCGGGACCTGCATGTGGCTCGCCGCAGGCAGGCTCTGGATGTATGCCAGATGCTGCTCGCGACTGATCGTCCTCAGGGTCAGGCTCATTCGGGGCGCTCCTCGGGCTGGTGTGTCCCCATGGGTACAGGGGCTCCGGCTCTAGCGCCGAAGCCTACTGCGCCTTTGGAGCGCCTCGACTGGGCGTACGGAAGCTTCGCCCCGGCTTTCGAGCAGCCGCGGCGTTCGAGGGTGTTCTATGCGCCGTTCTACCGGTGTTCGGAGGTCGGTCTCCGTGACCGGTTCGAGGAGGGCGCGGTCTTAGGCGTCAGAGGTCGAAGAGCCCGCCGTGCGCCATGCCGAGGAAGAAGCCGACTCCCGAGGCGCCGAGACCCAGGATCAGGCCGAAGCGTTCACGGGTCGTCACCGAGATCCACTGGCCGTACGCACCGGTGAGGATGCCAACAAGACCGGTCCAGGAGCTGAGCAGGTGCAGGAAATGGAACTGGGCCGTGACGAAGGACGTGATCCCCAGCACCAGGGTCACCACGAGCAGGGTGTCCTGGAGGGGGTGGGGCTTTCCGTCCGTGGCGAAGAGGCCTCCGACGGTGTTGGGTCGCAATGCCTGTGCCATAGGGCACCTCCTGCGGAAGACGGCGCATCGTAGCGCCATACACACCCGATGTGTACAGATTGTGGGCGACGGCGGCCGGATTTCAACCGGAAGCGGGTGTGCAGGTAGTGTGTACCGTCTGCACCGGTGTCTGCCCGGGCCAGCTCGGGGAACCGCGAGGTCACCCCCGATTGTCAGTGGCGGCCGATACCGTTGCGTACGCATCACAACCCTCCTGCCACGGAACGACCGTGGCCGCTGAGTCCAAAGGAGGTGGGTTCCACATGCGTCACTACGAGGTGATGGTCATCCTCGACCCCGATCTGGAGGAGCGCGCTGTCGCCCCCCTGATCGAGAACTTCCTCTCCGTCGTCCGTGAGGGCAACGGCAAGGTCGAGAAGGTCGACACCTGGGGCCGTCGTCGTCTCTCGTACGAGATCAAGAAGAAGCCCGAGGGCATCTACTCGGTCATCGACCTGCAGGCCGAGCCTGCGGTCGTCAAGGAGCTCGACCGCCAGATGAACCTGAACGAGTCGGTCCTCCGGACCAAGGTCCTCCGCCCCGAGACCCACTGAGCTCTCCCGCTCAGCTGATCTCGGGATTCGAGTAGCAGCACCAAGCAGCCAGCAGCAAACCCGCCGAGAGGTTCCCCCATGGCAGGCGAGACCGTCATCACGGTCGTCGGCAATCTTGTCGATGACCCCGAGCTGCGCTTCACCCCTTCCGGTGCGGCGGTCGCGAAGTTCCGTGTCGCGTCCACCCCCCGCACCTTCGACCGTCAGACGAACGAGTGGAAGGACGGCGAGAGCCTGTTCCTGACCTGCTCGGTCTGGCGTCAGGCGGCGGAGAACGTCGCCGAGTCGCTCCAGCGAGGCATGCGCGTCATCGTGCAGGGCCGGCTGAAGCAGCGGTCCTACGAGGACCGTGAGGGCGTCAAGCGCACGGTCTACGAACTGGACGTCGAGGAAGTCGGCGCCAGCCTGCGGAACGCCACGGCGAAGGTCACCAAGACCTCCGGTGGCGCCCGTGGTGGCCAGGGTGGTTACGGCGGCGGTGGCGGTGCCGGCCAGGGTGGCGGCGGCTGGGGCGGTGGCCCCGGTGGCGGCCAGCAGGGCGGCGGCGCTCCTGCCGACGACCCGTGGGCGACCGGCACTCCCGCCGGTGGCAACCAGGGCGGCGGCGGTGGCGGCGGCTGGGGTGGAAACTCCGGCGGCGGCGGTGGCGGCGGCTACTCGGACGAGCCCCCCTTCTAGACCTTCGGGTCGAGGGCGGGTCGTACCCAAACTTCTTGATCACACAGGAGAAACACCATGGCGAAGCCGCCTGTGCGCAAGCCGAAGAAGAAGGTCTGCGCTTTCTGCAAGGACAAGGTCACGTACGTGGACTACAAGGACACGAACATGCTGCGGAAGTTCATTTCCGACCGCGGCAAGATCCGTGCCCGCCGCGTGACCGGTAACTGCACGCAGCACCAGCGTGACGTCGCCACGGCCGTCAAGAACAGCCGTGAGATGGCGCTGCTGCCCTACACCTCCACCGCGCGATAAGGGAAGGGTGACCGAAACATGAAGATCATCCTCACCCACGAGGTCTCCGGCCTCGGTGCCGCGGGCGACGTCGTCGACGTCAAGGACGGTTACGCTCGCAACTACCTGATCCCGCGGAAGTTCGCTATCCGCTGGACCAAGGGTGGCGAGAAGGACGTCGAGCAGATCCGTCGTGCTCGCAAGATCCACGAGATCCAGACCATCGAGCAGGCCAACTCTGTGAAGGCCCAGCTCGAGGGCGTGAAGGTCCGTCTGGCCGTTCGCTCCGGCGACGCCGGTCGTCTCTTCGGTTCCGTCACCCCGGCCGACATCGCCTCGGCGATCAAGGCTGCCGGTGGCCCCGAGGTCGACAAGCGCCGCATCGAGCTCGGCGCGCCCATCAAGACCCTGGGCGCTCACGAGACGTCCGTGCGTCTGCACCCCGAGGTTGCCGCCAAGGTCAACATCGAGGTCATCGCGGCCTGATCACCGCGTTCGGCTTGAACAGCTGAGTGGAGGGGCCGTACCCGCTGGGGTACGGCCCCTTTCGCTGTGCGGGGAAGGAAGAGGCCTGCGCTGTGCAGGGCGGGGAGGCGCGGCCTTCAAGGCGCAGGGCAGGGCGGGAAGGGGCTCTTCAAGGGTCCGTTTCACGTGAAACAGCGTGTTTCACGTGAAACATTCAGCGCGTCGCGCCCGTGACGATCCAGCGCCCCGAGCGGGCCCGCAACCAGAGCGTCAGCATGCGCACCGCCATCATCAGGGTCATGGCCGCCCAGACCGCGGTCAGTCCGCCACCGACCACAGGGATGAGGAGCGCGACCGGGGTGAACACTGCCAGGGTGAGCACCATGGCCCAGGCAAGGTAGGGGCCGTCCCCCGCGCCCATCAGGACGCCGTCCAGGACGAAGACGACTCCGCAGATCGGCTGGGAGAGCGCAACCACGAGCAGGGCGGGCAGGGCAGCGTCCTTGACGACCGAATCGCTGGTGAACAGGGGCAGGAAGAGCGGCCGACTGATCACCACGAGCAGGCCCAGGGCGACGCCGGCTGCGATGCCCCACTCCACCATGCGGCGACAAGCGGCACGGGCCCCGTCGGCATCGTCGGCGCCGAGAAAGCGCCCGATGATGGCCTGCCCGGCTATGGCTATGGCGTCCAGTGCGAAGGCCAGCAGGCTCCACAGGGAGAGGATGATTTGGTGTGCCGCGATGTCGGCGTCTCCGAGGCGGGCCGCCACGGCCGTCGCGATCATCAGGATCGCCCGCAGCGAGAGGGTGCGGACCAGGAGGGGCACTCCGGCCTGAGCGGAGGCCCTGATGCCGGCAGCGTCGGGACGCAGGGAGGCGCCGTGTTCGCGAGCGCCGCGGACGACCACCACAAGGTAGATCACGGCCATACCCCACTGGGCGATGACGGTTCCCCAGGCCGATCCCGCGATGCCGAGGTCGAAGCCGTAGACGAGACCCGCGTTGAGGGCGGCGTTGGCGATGAAGCCCGCGACAGCCACATAGAGCGGTGTCCTGGTGTTCTGCAGGCCGCGCAGGACGCCCGTGGCGGCGAGCACGACGAGCATGGCCGGGATGCCGAGGGCCGAGATGCGTAGGTAGGTGGTCGCGTACGGGGCGGCGGTGTCGGAGGCGCCGAAGAGTTCTACGAGGGACGGGGCTGTGGGCAGGACGGCCAGGACGACGGCGAAGCCCAGGAGTATGGCCAGCCAGATGCCGTCCAGGCCCTGGCGTATCGCGGCTTGGAGGTCGTCGGCGCCGACGCGTCGGGCGACGGCCGCGGTGGTGGCGTAGGCGAGGAAGACGAAGACGCTGACCGCTGTCATGAGGAGGGCCGAAGCGACTCCGAGCCCGGCGAGTTGTGCCGTGCCGAGATGGCCGACGATCGCGCTGTCGGCCATCACGAAGAGGGGCTCGGCGACGAGTGCGCCGAAGGCCGGTACGGCAAGTGCGACGATCTCTCGATCGTGCTGTCGCCGGCCGGCCTTGGTGGTCGCGGGGGCCTGTGTCATGGCCACCAATCTAATCGTCCACAGGTAAGAGATGCAATTGAGTAGTGACCCTTACTCAGGGTCTCGTGCCGTGTGCTTTCGTGTACCGTTCGAAGCGATCTTGGTCCGACTGGGGAAGTTTTTCTTCTGCACAGCCGGTGGATGGCAAAGAAGCTGGTCAGAGGCGCTTTGCAGGAATTGCTGGGAGCTTGTTCACAGGGCTGTCCACCGTGTCGTGCACAGGTTTTGCGGAGTTCTCCACAGCATCGGGGCCGTCGTCCACATGGCCTGTGGATAACCAGATTGGCTGACGGTGCCCGCGGGCCTACCGTGGTCCGGCTGCCCGCTCCGTCTTTCGGTCGTGGAAACGACACAAAACCGACGTGCCAGAACCGGAGTTGGGCCTCTTATTTGTCAGTGGCGTGCCGTAGAACTGAGGGGCACGGCGAGGTCCGCTCGGCGGACGTGAGGAGGTGGCTCGGTGAGCATTTCCGAGCCCTTGGACGACCCGTGGGCCGACAGCGGCCCCAGTGATCGTCTGCCCGCCTCCCGTCGACGCGGCGAAGGTGGCCGAGGGCGCGACGAGCAGCACGACCGAGGCCGGGACACCGGTGAATGGGACGGCGGAGGTCCGGCCTTCGAGCGCGTCCCGCCGCAGGACCTCGACGCCGAGCAGTCCGTGCTCGGCGGCATGCTGCTGTCCAAGGATGCTATTGCCGACGTGGTCGAGGTCCTCAAGGGCCACGACTTCTACAAGCCCGCACACGAGACCATCTTCCAGGCGATCCTCGACGTCTACGCCAAGGGCGAGCCGGCCGACCCGATCACCATCGCCGCCGAGCTCACCAAGCGCGGCGAGATCAACAAGGTCGGCGGCGCCTCGTATCTGCACACCCTGGTCCAGACAGTGCCGACGGCGGCGAACGCCGAGTACTACGCCGAGATCGTGCACGAGCGGGCCGTGCTGCGCCGCCTGGTCGAAGCGGGCACGCGCATCACGCAGATGGGATACGCGGCCGACGACGACGTCGACGAGATCGTCAACCGCGCACAGGCCGAGATCTACGCGGTCACCGAGCAGCGCACCAGCGAGGACTACCTGCCGCTCGGCGACATCATGGAGGGCGCGCTCGACGAGATCGAGGCGATCGGCTCGCGCACCGGTGAGATGACCGGTGTACCCACGGGGTTCACGGACCTCGACTCGCTCACCAACGGACTGCACCCGGGCCAGATGATCGTCATCGCGGCCCGACCGGCGATGGGTAAGTCCACGCTCGCGCTGGACTTCGCGCGGGCGGCGTCGATCAAGCACAACCTGGCGAGCGTCATCTTCTCCCTGGAAATGGGGCGCAACGAGATCGCGATGCGTCTGCTGTCGGCCGAGGCACGCGTGGCCCTGCATCACATGCGGTCCGGAACCATGACGGACGAGGACTGGACGCGGCTGGCGCGGCGGATGCCCGAGGTCTCGGCGGCGCCCCTCTACATCGACGACTCCCCGAACCTGTCGATGATGGAGATCCGCGCGAAGTGCCGCCGGCTCAAGCAGCGCAACGACATCAAGCTCGTGATCATCGACTATCTGCAGCTGATGCAGTCCGGTGGTTCGAAGCGTTCCGAGAGCCGTCAGCAAGAGGTCTCGGACATGTCCCGTAACCTCAAGCTCCTCGCCAAGGAACTGGAAGTCCCGGTCATCGCGCTCTCGCAGCTGAACCGTGGCCCCGAGCAGCGCACCGACAAGAAGCCGATGGTGTCCGACCTGCGTGAGTCCGGCTCCATCGAGCAGGACGCCGACATGGTGATCCTGCTGCACCGAGAGGACGCCTACGAGAAGGAGTCGCCGCGGGCGGGCGAGGCGGACATCATCGTGGGCAAGCACCGTAACGGTCCTACGGCGACGATCACGGTCGCCTTCCAGGGCCACTACTCGCGGTTCGTGGACATGGCGCAGACCTGATCGCGCTCTCCGGGCGGATGTGCGCTCGACTCCCGAGCCGCCGGCGGGGTGGACTGGGGGCATGACGACTTCTCAGGACGATCTGCTGCCTGCCACGCGCCGGGCGCTGTTGCACCGCATCGCCGTGGCCCAGGCCGAAGGGCGGGCGCCGTCCCTCGTGGCCGCGGTCGTGCGGGACGGCCGGACGGTGTGGCACGGCTCGCGCACTTCGGTGGACGGGCACGGGCCCGACGAGAAGGTGCAGTACCGCATCGGCTCGATCACCAAGACCTTCACAGCCGTTCTCGTCCTGCGACTGCGTGACGAGGGCCGCCTCGCTCTCGGTGACCCGCTGGAGAAGCATCTGCCGGGCACCGGTGCGGGGGAGGCCACGATCGCCGAACTGCTCGCGCACACCAGCGGGCTGGCGGCGGAGTCACCTGGGCCGTGGTGGGAGCGGACCTCCGGATCCCTGCGGCCCGAACTGGCCGACGTTCTCGGCGAACAGCCCTTCGTGCATCCCTCGGGCCGCCGGTTCCACTACTCGAACCCGGGCTACACGTTGCTGGGCGGGCTGGTCGAGAAGTTGCGCGGGGCTTCGTGGGAGGACGTACTCCGGCGTGAAGTGCTCGAACCCCTGGGGCTGGACCGCACGAGCGCGCGAGCGCAGGCGCCGCACGCAGGCGGGTGGGCCGTGCATCCCTGGGCCGATGTGATGCTTCCCGAGCCGCTCGAGGACCTCGGGCGTATGGCGTCGGCCGGTCAACTCTGGTCGACGACAGCGGACTTGGCACGGTTCGCAGCCTTTCTGATCAAGGGCGACGACCGTGTGCTCAGTGCGGAGTCGCTGCGCGATATGAGGACACCCGCGGCTCCTCAGGAGGCGTCGGACGTGGCGAGCGGCTACGCCTACGGCCTGGGTCTGGAGATCCGGCACCTGGACGGCAGGAATCTGCTCGGACACACGGGATCCCTGCCGGGCTTCCTGGCCGCCCTGACTGTCAGCGTGGAGGACGATCTCGCCGCGGTCGTCCTGGCCAACTGCACCTCGGGTCCCATGCCGTTCACGGTCGCCGCCGACCTCGTCCGCATCGTCGCCGACGCAGAGCCGCGGATCCCCGAGCCGTGGCGTCCGATGCCGGACCTCGACGCGGCGGTTCTGGAGCTGGCCGGGCAGTGGTACTGGGGGACGCACGCCTTCGCCCTGCGACTGACGGCCGATGGACTGCTCTCCCTGGAGCCGCTCTCCGGCAAGGGCCGCCGCTCACGCTTCCGACCTCATGGTGACGGCACTTGGACGGGACTGGAGGGCTACTACGCGGGCGAGCGCCTGAAGGCCGTACGGCGCCCTGACGGGACCGTGGACCACCTGGACCTCGGGTCATTCGTGTTCACGCGTCAGCCGTACGACGAAGGGGCTGCGGTGCCGGGTGGAGTGGATCCCGATGGGTGGCGGGGGATCGCAGGGGCCTGACCGCCGGGCGAAGCGCCTGTTTCACGTGAAACAGGCGCTTCGGTGTTTCACAGCTCGAGCTTGAAGCCCGTGTGCGAGGCCGTGAAGCCGAGCCGCTCGTAGAAGCGGTGGGCGTCCGCGCGGCTCTTGTCGGACGTCAGCTGTACCAGCTGGCAGTTCAGGCGTCGGGATTCATCGATCGCCCACTCGATGAGCTGGGTACCCAGGCCGCTGCCGCGCTCGTCGGCGTGGATGCGAACGCTTTCGATGATCGACCTGGTGGCGCCGCGCCGGGACAGCCCAGGAATGACCGTGAGCTGAAGCGTGCCGATGACACGGCCCTCGCGGACGGCGACGATCATGCGCTGGTTCGGGTCGCTGCTCAGCCGCTCGAACGCGGCAAGGTAGGGGGTTAGGTCGTCCGGCGACTCACGCTGTGCGCCCAGCGGATCGTCGGCGAGCATGCCGACGATCGCGGGGATGTCATCGGCGACAGCGGGGCGTATCTCAAGATCTCCCATGCCCGCACCCTATGCGGGCGCCGGAAGCGACTCCACGACCCGCACCAGCGGGGCGAGCTCGGCGCTCTTCGCCGCTTCGTCGAGTGCTTCGCGCAGGGCCGTGTCGTTGGTGGGCCGGGCTTCTGTCAGGAGTTTGAGGCCGGCTTCGGTGACGTCGGTGTAGATGCCGCGGCGGTCGGTGGGGCAGAGGTAGCGGGAGAGCAGTCCGCGGTCCTCGAGGCGGGTCACCAGCCTGGTGGTGGCGCTCTGGCTGAGGACGACGGCGTCGGCGACCTGTTTCATCTGCAGGTGGCCGCCCTCGCCGTTGTGCTGGCGGCTGAGGACGTCGAGGAGTGAGTACTCGCGCACGCTGAGGTCGTGCCCGGCCTGCAGGGCGCGCTCGATGTGCGACTCGATCCTGCCGTGCAGCAGGGAGAGGGCGCACCAGCCCTGCGCGAGGGCGGTGAGCGCGGGATCCGTGGCGGTCATGGCGTTTCCTCCGTACCGGAGCGGCTGAATCCAGGGTAGAGCGGGTGTGCAATAGCCTGCGCTTGCAAGTATGCCGCGTGTGCAAGTATTGTCTTCAAACGTAAAGCGCTCCTGCAATCTTCCGGGAAGGTGTCACCCCTCCATGCCTCTCGCGCTTCTGGCCCTCGCGATCGGGGCCTTCGGAATAGGAACCACCGAGTTCGTGATCATGGGCTTGCTGCCCGAGGTCGCGAGTGACTTCGGGGTCTCCATCCCCACCGCCGGCTTTCTCGTGACCGGCTACGCGCTCGGTGTGGTCCTCGGCGCTCCGCTGATGACCGTGCTGGGAACCAAGGTCTCCCGCAAGCGGATGCTGATGCTGCTGATGGGACTCTTCATCGTCGGCAATCTGCTGTCCGCCCTCGCTCCCGCCTTCGCCGTCATGCTGATCGGCCGTGTGGTCGCCTCGCTCGCCCACGGCGCCTTCTTCGGCATCGGCTCGGTGGTCGCGGCGGAACTGGTCGCCCCGGCCAAGAAGGCCGGCGCCATCGCCATGATGTTCACCGGCCTGACCGTCGCCAATGTCGTCGGCGTCCCACTGGGCACGTTCGTCGGGCAGTCCGCGGGCTGGCGCGTCACCTTCGGCGTCGTCGCCGCCCTCGGCGTCGTCGGCCTGGTGGGCATCGCCAAGCTGGTCCCCGACCTGCCCAAGCCCCAGGGCGTACGGCTGCGTCACGAGCTGGCCGCGTTCAAGAACGCCCAGGTCCTGCTCGCCATGGCGATGACCGTCCTCGGCTTCGGCGGCGTCTTCGCGGCCATCACCTACATCGCGCCGATGATGACCCACGTAGCCGGCTTCGCCGACGGCTCCGTCACCTGGCTGCTGGTCCTCTTCGGGCTCGGCATGGTCGGCGGCAACCTGATCGGCGGCAAGTACGCGGACCGCGCGCTGATGCCCCTCCTGTACGTCTCCCTGGGCGCCCTCGCCGTCGTGCTCGCGCTGTTCACGCTCACGGCACACAACAAGGTCCTCGCGGCCGTCACCATCGCCCTGATCGGCGCCTTGGGCTTCGCGACCGTGCCCCCACTCCAGAAGCGCGTCCTCGACCAGGCACACGGCGCCCCCACCCTGGCCTCGGCCGTGAACATCGGTGCCTTCAACCTCGGCAACGCCCTGTCCGCCTGGCTCGGCGGTCTCGTCATCGCCGCCGGTTTCGGCTACACGTCCCCGAACTGGGTGGGCGCCGCCCTCGCGGCGGCCGCGCTGCTGCTCGCCTTCCTCTCGGCCGCACTGGAGCGCCGCGACGGAGCTGCCTCCAACAACGTCGTCACGGGCGCCGCGAACGCCGAACAGCGAGCCGTCGTCCACCACTGAGCAGATGCATGTGCGGGGTCAGGGCCGCCCCCGCACATCCGGCCCCAAGTCAGTCCACCTCAGCACCACTTCTGCCCCCCAGCGCACAACCGCAAGGAGAACCCCCATGAGCACCGCCACCGCAGTCGCCCCCCTGACCACCCAGGACGCCGACGTCCTCGTCGCCGCGGCACACCGTGCGGCCGAGGAGGCCGGGGTGACCGTCAGCGTCACGGTCCTGGACGCCGGAGGTCATCTGCTCGCCTTCCGGCGGGACGACCGGGCCGTACTGATCGCCGGCGAGACCAGCACGCGCAAGGCCTACACGGCACTTCAGCTCGGCGCCCCCACCGCCGACCTCGTCGACGCCGTACAGCCCGGTGGGCTCTTCCACACGCTGCCCACGGCGCTCGATCGACCGCTGCTCTTCATCGCGGGTGGTGTGCCGATCCACCGGGACGGCCGGCTGATCGGCTCGATCGGTGTCGGCGGCGGCGCGCCCGAGCAGGACCACGGGTTCGCGGTGGCCGCGATCGAGGCGCTGGCCTGACGGCACCGCACCATCGACGAGGAAACGCCGGTTACCGATGGGGACCGGCGTTTTTCGTGGGCTCAGCCCGCGGTCGAGGGCCTCAGCCCGCCGCCACCGTGAGGGGAGCGAAGCGCCGGGTCCAGTCGCCGGGGAGTTCCGAGATGCCGTACGTCATGACCGCGTTGAAGGCGACCGAGCTCAGACCGTGCTGCTTCGCCCAGGTCAGGAGTTCCTCATGGCGTACGTCGATGTCCGTGCGCAGGGGGCGTTCGGTGTGGGCGGCGAGGGAGGCGACGAGCCCCTTCGCGGTCTCGGTGTCACGGGCGATCAGCGGACCCACGACCTGAGTGTCCATGTTGGGCCAGGCGCCCGCGTAACCGATGATCCGGCCGTGCTCCTCGGCGACGCGCAACTGGTCGGTGAAAGCGGGCAGCCGCGTGATGATGTGCATGCGATCGGCGCCGAACACTTCCTCGTCCAGCCGCATGAGAGCGCTGAGGTCCTCGGCGGTGGCCGCGCGGGTGGCCACCGAGGCCGCCGAGGCGTCGGGCGTGAAGTGGCCGCGCAGCATCTCCGCCCGGCCGGTGACCTTGAATCCGAGCTCCTCGTAGAGCGGTTGGCCGTACGGCGTGGCGTGCAGTGTCAGCGGTGTCGTGCCCATCGAGTCCACGACGTGCCGCATCAACCGGCGTCCGACGCCCTGGCGGGCATGCCGCTCGGCGACCAGGACCATGCCGATCGCTCCCAGCCCGGGGCGCGCCTTGGGTCCGTACTCGGTGACGACGCAGGCGCTGACGAGCCCGCCGTCGGGGTCATCGATGCCGTACCCCGTCCCTGCTGCGAGGAGGAACCCCCACTTGTGTTCCTCACGGGGCCAACCCCGGTCCTCGGACAAGTCGGCGCAGGCGGTGAGGTCGCGAGGCGTCAGACGGCGAATGGGCAGAGCGGCGAGGGAAGGAGTCGGCACGCAGGTCAGGCTGTCTGACAACGCCCATGGTCGTCCACCTGTTTCCGGTGAGACGTACGACCTTTTGGCCATCTCATGGTCCGCCGCACAGCGCGTCGACAGGGCGCTGGGTGTTTCACGTGAAACATGAGCGAACGGCCAGCATCCATCAAGAGCTCAAGCTCTCCGCCCAAGAGCTCAAGCTCTCCGCCCAAGAGCTCAAGCTCTCCGCCCAAGAGGGCGAATCCCTGTGCCATTAGCCTCATGTCCCATGGCGAGACTTCATCTCTTCGATCTGGACGGCACGCTCCTGCACGGCACCACCGCGCCCGTGGAGATTTCACGTCAGCTCGGCCTGGAAGAGGAGACCGTGGCGCTCGACCGGGAGATCTCGGCAGGGCTGATCGGCCCTCCGGAGTATGCGCAGCGGGTGTACGCGCTGTGGGCCGGACTCACCGAGTCGCATGTGGAGGCCGCCTTCGAGGCCGCTCCTTGGCTGGCCCGGATCCGTGAGGTCTGGGCGGAGATCAGGGGGCAGGGCGACTACTGCGCCGTCGTCTCGCTTTCGCCGTCCTTCTTCGTGGAGCGACTGACGGACTGGGGCGCGCACGCGGCGTACGGTTCCCGTTTTCCGGCGGTGCCGTTCACCGCGCCCCTCGATCCGGCGGGAGCCCTCAACGCCGCGGCCAAGGTTCGTATCGCGGATCGGCTCTGTGCCGAGTTCGGGGTGACCCGGGACGAATGCGTCGCCTACGGCGACTCGCTGTCCGACAAGGACCTGTTCGGCGTCGTCCCGGTATCCGTCGCGGTCAATGCGGACGGCCATCTGGCCGGGCTCGCGACCCATTCCTACATGGGGATGGACCTGTGGGAAGCCTATGAATTGGTGCGCAGCGGAAGGTAATTGAAGGAACTGACCGTTCATCCCCTCGTCCAATTCGTGAGCAAGCAAGGGGGGACTTGTGATCGGGGCGGCGGCCGGTATGGTCGACTCCGGTTCGTGTCCGAGCTGTGATGCAGACGTACCCGGCACGGACCGTGCGCAAGGCACGGCAGCCTAATGGGACGGAGAGATCGAAGACCCGCATTCTCGGCTATGGGGGCCGGGCGCCGACACGCGGTGGGATGCTGCGGTGAGAGTACTGCGGCCAATGTCACACTCTCGCCTTACTTGTCCGTACCGGGTGGGAATGCGGGTTGAATGTGGCCGTATTGGATCGCGGTCACGAACGGGGAACGCAAGCCACGCGGGGGAAGCAGGCACCTTCCGACTGAGGAAGTGCGCAGACCGACCGAAAGATGTTCGAGGCGAGGCACACCATGGACGCTCCGACCACCACGTCGGCCGACAACGGCACTTCCGGCGGCGGGGGCGGCTGGTTCACGCCGCGCAAGCAGCCGGCGACCACTCCGGGCGGCGAACAGGAGGCGGCCGAGGGCCGGCGCCTGGCCGCGATGCGGCCGGTGGGCAGGACAGCGACGGCGGACGACACGGCCCCGCCCCAGGACAGTGCGCCGGGCCCCGATGACACGCACCGGGCGGGCGAGGAGGTAACGGCCACTCAACAGGGGGCACAGGCCTCGATATCGACCCCGACGGCGCACCCGCAACCGGCCGCGATATCGACCCCCGAACCACCCCCCACTGGGCACATCCCGCCCACGCACTCGCCGCCCGCCCCCGCATCGGCCCCGGCCTCAAGTCACGCGCCGTACGCCGCCGCCCAGGCCGCCGCAGCGAGGCCTCACCCATCGGGCTCCATGCCCCTCACAGCGCCCGCCGCACAGGCGCCGCCGACTTCCCTCGCACAGCCCGTCGCGCAGCCGCATGTCCCGGCTCAGCGCCCCGCCCCCGCCCGGCCCGCCTCTCCGGACGCTGTGCTGATCCGCCGGACCATGGCCGAGGTCGGCCCGGTGGCCGACAAGGTCACGTCGTACTTCTACGCCCTGCTCTTCGTACGCCACCCCGATCTGCGCTCCCTGTTCCCGGCCGCCATGGACACCCAGCGCGACCGGCTGCTCAAGGCTCTGCTCACCGCTGCCGAGCACATCGACAACACACCGGTCCTCGTGGACTACCTGCAGAATCTGGGCCGTGGTCACCGTAAGTACGGCACGAGGGCCGAGCACTACCCGGCCGTCGGCGAATGCCTCATCGGCGCGCTGAGCAAGTATGCCGCCGGCATCTGGGACCCGGAGACGGAGGCCGCCTGGGTCCGGACGTACACGACGATCTCTCAGGTCATGATCGACGCAGCGGCCTCCGACGAACTGCGTGCCCCCGCCTGGTGGTACGCGGAGGTCGTGGCGCACGACCTCAGAACGGCGGACGTCGCGGTCGTCACCGTGCGGCCCGACCAGCCCTATCCGTTCCTCGCCGGGCAGTACACAAGCCTGGAGACGCCGTGGTGGCCCAGGATCTGGCGGCACTACTCCTTCGCCTCGGCGCCCCGCTCCGACGGCCTGCTGACGTTCCATGTGAAGGCCGTGCCCGCGGGGTGGGTCTCCAACGCTCTGGTGCACCGGGCCAGGCCGGGAGACATCATCCGTCTCGGTCCGCCGGCCGGTTCGATGACCGTGGACCACACGACCGACAGCGGTCTGCTCTGCCTGGGCGGTGGCACCGGCATAGCGCCCATCAGGGCGCTGATCGAGGACGTCGCCGAACACGGCGAGCGGCGGCAGGTCGAGGTGTTCTACGGCGCCCGCAGGGACCAGGACCTGTATGACATCGACGCGATGCTCAGGCTCAAGCAGTCCCACCCCTGGCTGGAGGTCCGGCCAGTAGTGGATCGGCACGGACTGCTCCAGCTCCCCGAAGCCATCCGGCAGTACGGACCCTGGACCGAGCACGACGCCTATGTCTCCGGGCCGCCCGGCATGATCCGCAGCGGTGTCGACGTACTGAGGGACCTCGGCGTCCCGGCCGAGCGCATACGCCATGACTCGGTGGAGGAGCTCGTCGCCGCCGCGAACTGACCCAGCGGCCGAGGGCCAGGACGCCGCCCGGTGTCAGCCCAGGTCGGGGGCATGCATGGCCCGGACGCCCTCGATGTTCCCGTCGAGGTAGTGCCGCAGTGACAGCGGCACGAGATGGACGGAGGCGATCCCGACCCGGGTGAACGGCACCCGCACGATCTCGTACTCGCCGACGGGTTCGTCCACCTCGGGGCCGTGTCGCAAGGACGGGTCCATGGACCCCAGGCGGCAGACGAAGAAGTGCTGCACCTTTACGCCGGTCGCTCCGCCGTCCTCGCCGATGTGCTCGACGGTGTCGACGAAGCACGGCACCACGTCGGTGACCTTGGCGCCGAGCTCCTCGTACACCTCGCGGTGCAGGGCGTCGACGACGGTGGAGTCCGTCGGCTCGACTCCGCCACCGGGCGTGAGCCAGTAGGGATCCATGCCGGGCTTGGTGCGCTTGATCAGGATCAGATCGTCGCCGTCCAGCAGAACGGCGCGGGCGGTGCGCTTGACCACGGGTCGGACGGTCATGGGAGAAATGTGGCCCGGCTGGTTCCACGTGAAACATCGAGCGACGTCACTGCTCGATCCAACCGCGTGCCGCCCCGGAAAGCCCTGGTCAGGCCCAGTCGCCGGCCGCCCGCAGCAGCCACTCGTGAGCCCGGGCGATATGCGGCATTGCCAGCGTCCCGGTGCGGACCACCAGGAAATACGTCCGCAGGGGCGGCACCGGCGGATCGTGCAGGGCGACGACCTCGCCGCGGTCCAGTGCGTCGGCGCACAGATAGCGGGGTAAGACCGCGAGGCCGGCTCCCGCGACCGTACAGGCGAGGACCGCGCGCAGGTCGGGGACGATCACAGTGCCAGGGGCGGCTGGGCGGGAGTCGTAGATCGCGGCCCAATAGCGGGAGACGAACGGGAGGGATTCATGAACCTCCACCACTGGGACGTCCTCCAGCGCATGGGCCCCCTTGTGGCGCAGCTGTCCCTCGCCGATGCGGTCCACCCAGCGGGGGGCGGCGACGAGTACATGCTCCTCGTCGCAGAGCGCAGTCGCCGTGAGCAGAGCGCCTCGCGGACGGGCCGTACTGATGGCCAGATCGTGATGCCCCGCGGACAGCCCTTCCAGGGTCTCCTCGGCGTTGCCGAAGGAGGCACGCAGGGCGAAGCCCTGGCCGTCGTCGCCGGTCAGCTCGGTGAGCGCGGGCAGTGCGCGTTCGGCGGTGAACTCGGGAGGGCCGGCGAGATGCAGGGTGCGCAGGGAGGACTCGTCGTCGAGGCCCGTCTCGGCTATCTCCACGAGGGCGTCGAGATGCGGGGCGGCCTTGTGGGCGAGCTCGTCGCCGATGGTCGTCGGAGTCACGCCACGGGCCTGCCGCAGGAAGAGGGGGCGGCCCAACTGCCGTTCCAGCGTGCGGATCTGTGAGGTCACGGCCGGCTGCGACAGTCCCAGCAGCGCGGCGGCGCGAGTGAAGGAGCCGGCCCGGTGCACGGTCACAAAGGTGCGCAACAAGGCCAGATCCATGCTCCACCCTCTCCTTCCCCGCCCTTCTCCTCACCCCCAGGGCAGGGCCCAACTATAAATAAGTCGATAGGTCTCTGTCGCTACTGTGATTGGACACTGACAGACAGTCAACTAGCCTTGTTCGCGCGGTTCTTCGCGCGCGGAACCGAGGGGCGGTCCGAGCCACGAGGGGGGAGGTTCGGACCGCCCGTGATCCGTGACCGGACACCGATGGGCACGCGGCGGGGCCCTTCACCGCGCAGATTCGTCCAGGGCGCTCAGCACGTCCGCCACCAGATCCTGAGGATCCTCGGCGCCGACCGACATACGGATGAAGCCCTCCGGTACGGCGTCGCCGCCCCAACGTCCGCGCCGCTCGGCCGTGGACCGTACCCCGCCGAAGCTTGTCGCCTCGTCGACGAGCCGCAGGGCCTCCAGGAAGCGCTCGGCACGCGCGCGCGTGGGCAGCGTGAACGACACCACGCACCCGTAGCCCCGCATCTGCTGCGAGGCGATCTTGTGCGAGGGGTCGCCGGGCAGCCCCGGATAGCGCACTCCGAGCTCCTCCGGCCAGTCCCGCAGCGCCTCGGCGACGGCCAGGGCATTGGCGTTCTGCCGCTCCACGCGCAACTGGAGCGTGGCGAGGGAACGGTGGGCGAGCCAGGCCTCCATCGGCCCCGGGATCGCCCCGACGATCTTGCGCCACCGCCGTACGGCGGCCATGGCCCCGGCCTCGCGGCCGACGACGTATCCCAGCAGCAGGTCGCCATGTCCGGTCAGCTGTTTGGTGCCGCTGGCCACGGAGAAGTCGGCGCCGAGCTCCAGCGGGCGCTGTCCGAGCGGCGTCGCGAGCGTGTTGTCGACGGCGACGAGGGCGCCACGCGCGTGCGCCTCCGAGACGAGCCGCCGGATGTCGCACACGTCGAGACCGGGGTTCGACGGGGTCTCGATCCACAGCAGCTTCGCGCCGTCCAGGACGCCGAGCTGTGCGTCCCCGCCGGTCGGCGCGGTGCGCACCTCGATGCCGAACGCCTCCAGCTGCGAGCGGACCAGAGGCAGCGCCTGGTAGCCGTCGCTGGGCAGGACGACCGCGTCCCCGGCCCGCAACCGGGAGAAGAGCACCGCCGACGTGGCGGCCATGCCCGAGGCGAAGACCAGCGTCTCGACACCGTCCTCCCCCGGCGCCTCCAGCTCGCCGATGGCCCGCTCGAGGTGGGTCCAGGTCGGGTTCTCGTCCCGGCCGTAGGTGTACGGCCCCGTGGGCTCGCCCGGCAGATGGAAGTGGGCCGCGAACACCGGACCCGGCAGGGTCGGCTCGTACTTGACCGGCTCGGGCAGACCGGCCCGCACGGCGCGCGTGCCGTCGCCGCCGAGCCCTCGCGCCTCCGTACCGCTCATGCCGCGCCTGCCTCCCTGCCGATCACGCCGCTCATGCCGAGTGTGCCTCCCCGTCGCTCATGCCGCCGGTCCCCGCCTGCTCGCGGACCGCCGTGAGGAGACCCGTGCTCGCCGCCTCCACCATCTCGAGGCAGTCCTCGAAGCCCTCCCGGCCTCCGTAGTACGGGTCGGGCACATCGAGGTCGTCGCCCGCGGCGGGGTCGTACGAACGCAGCAGCCGCACCTTCGCCGCGTCCTCCGGCGACGGCGCCAGCCGGCGCAGGGCCTTGAGGTGACCGGAGTCGAGGGCGACGACGAGGTCGAGGCGGGCGAACCAGGACGGCTGGAACTGCCGGGCCGTGTGGCCGCCGTCGTAGCCGTGCTCCTCCAGGACGGAGACCGTGCGCGGGTCGGCCGGGTCGCCCTCGTGCCAGCCGCCGGTGCCCGCGCTGTCCACCTCGACCAGGCCGTCCAGCCCGGCCTCCTCGACACGCGCGCGGAAGACGGACTCGGCCATCGGGGAGCGGCAGATGTTGCCGGTGCAGACGAAGCAGACGCGGTAGGTCATCGGATGCTCAGTCCCCGTCGGGCAGGGCGAGGTTGAGCGCCCAGGAGACGATGGAGATGATCAGGCCGCCGAGCACGGCGGTCCAGAAGCCCTCGACATGGAAGCTCAGGTCGAGCTTGTCGGCGAACCACGAGGTCAGCAGCAGCATCAGCGCGTTGACGATCAGGGTGAACAGACCGAGCGTCAGGATGAGCAGCGGCAGGCTCAGGAGCTTGACCACGGGCTTGACCAGGAAGTTCACCACGCCGAAGATCAGCGCGACGAGGAGCAGGGTGCCTATCTTCTTGCCCGTGCTGTCACCGGTGAGGGTGATCTTGTCGAGCAGCCAGACGGCGACCGCCAGGGCGCCCGCGTTGGCGATCGTCTTGACTACGAAATTCTTCATGTGTCTGATCGTGGCAGACGAGATCGGCCATGAGGACAGGGACGAGGGCGGACAACAGCGATGAAGGCTTTCCGGCTGGACGAACTGGAGGCGGAGCGCGCCGCCAACGAGGGCGCCTACCTGCAGTTTCTGCGGGAACGGCACATGTCCGTCGGCCTGTACGCGCTCAACGCCGGCGAGCATGATCCACAGAAACCGCACAACCAGGACGAGGTCTACTTCGTCGTGAGCGGCCGCGCGCAGATCACGGTCGGCATGGAGACCACGCAGGTGGCGCGCGGCAGCGTGGTGTACGTCCCGGCCGGGGTGGCCCACAAGTTCCACCACATCAGCGAGGATCTGCGGGTGCTCGTGGTGTTCTCTCCGCCCGAGAGCTGACCCGGGCCCCGGGGTTCCCTAGGGGATCGATCAGGGGAGGACAAGGGCTGCGAGGCCCCCGCTCGGGCACCTGTCGGTCCTAGCATCGAGTGCAGGGAATCAAGGAGTCAGAAGGTTCCCCAGCGGATTCGAGGAATCAGGACCCGGCACAGCACGGGCGGAGAGGTAAGGACGAGGGCGATGCGTGAGATCTTCGCGGGACTGCCGTGGTGGGTGAAGTGGATCGCGGTGCCGGTCATCGCCCTGGTCGTTTTCGGCGGGCTGATAGCCAGCGTGGTCGGGTTCGTGATCGGACTCCTTTTCAAGGTGCTGGTGTTCGTGGCACTGGTCGGTGGACTGATCTACGTCGTACGTAAGTTCATGTCGAGCTCTTCGTCACGCAGGGACTGGTGAGGCCCCTGGGGACCGGTGGGCGGTAACAGGAATCACCGGTTCCCTCGGGGGAGGGAAGTTTCCCGGACAGGGCGTTCACAGGCGTCGACGGACCAATAGAGTCCGAAAATCGACGCGGGGACGACCCCGCGAGCGGCGTACACCCCCACCCGTGTTCCCCGCACGGGCTGCCCCCCTCGCGCTTCGGGAGTGACCCTTGGCCACGGTTGACACCGCACGCTCAGCACCCCACGCACCCCCCGGACGGCCCCGCTCCGCCGTACCTCAGGTACCGCGCCAGGCCTCCCCGGAACCCACCGCGCAGTCCAACTCCGCGACCCTCATCAGTTCCGTCCAGCGCGCGATGCGCCTGCTGGAATGCGTCGCCGACCACGAGTGCGGCGCCCCCGCCAAGCAACTCGCCCGTGAGACGGGCCTGGCACTGCCCACCGCCTACCACCTCCTGCGCACACTGGTGCACGAGGGCTATCTGCAACGCGACCGGGGGCTGTTCTTCCTCGGCGAGGCAGCCGTGCGGCTGAGCAGCAGCGGAGCCGAGCAGAAACGTCGCAGCACGGTTGCCGACGCGCTCGCCCAGTGCCGCGACGCCATCGGCGTACCCGTGTACTACGCCCAGTACCGCGAGGGTGAGATCGAGGTCATGTGCGTCTCGGACACCCCTGGTAACCCGGCGGTCGAGGAGTGGGCCGACTTCCGTGAGACCGGCCACGCGCACGCCATCGGTCAGTGCCTGCTGTCCCAGCTGGACGAGGACGCCCGGCGCGATCACCTGGACCGCCATCCCGTGCAGGCCATCACCCCGTACACGGTCCGAGACAGCCGCACGCTGCTCCGGCGGCTGGAACGGATGCGTCGGATGGAGCCGGTGACCGAGCGTCAGGAGTACGCCCTGGGCACGGTGTGCGCCGCGATCCCGATCACGGTGGGCACCACGGCCGCGACGATGGCCATTTCCCTGCCCGTCGAGCAGGACGACCGCCTGTTCGAGGCGGCACGTCAGCTGCAGGAGGAAGTCGGGCGGCGTCTGGGGTCACTGGCGATCTCTATCAGTATCTGAAAACTCACTCCTTGTGATCTCTCGTGTACGTTCAGCAAGATTCCACCAGGCTCGGGGTCCGGTCCCGGCCAGTCGAAGGCAAACGACGGGGTAGGGCGATGCGAGAGTCCGTACAGGCAGAGGTCATGATGAGCTTTCTCGTGTCCGAGGAGCTCTCCTTCCGCATCCCGGTGGAGCTGCGGTACGAGACCTGTGATCCCTATGCGGTGCGACTGACCTTCCATCTGCCCGGCGATGCCCCGGTGACCTGGGCCTTCGGCCGCGAGTTGCTGGTCGACGGGGTGGGCCGGCCGTGCGGGGAGGGAGACGTGCGGGTCTCGCCCGCGGGCGCCGAGACGCTGGGTGACGTTCTGATCCGGCTTCAGGTCGGCGCGGATCAGGCGCTGTTCCGGTCCTCCGTGGCGCCGCTGGTGGCCTTTCTCGACCGCACGGACAAGCTGGTGCCGCTTGGGCAGGAGGGCACGCTCGCCGACTTCGACGCCCACCTCGACGAGGCTCTGGACCGCATCCTGGCGGAGGAGCAGAGCGCCGGCTGAAGCGTTACGTCTGCGTGGGCCAGGGTGGCGTAACGCTTCAGCGGGTGCACAAGGGGCGCGTGAGGGCGCTTCCGCCCCGCGGAGTGTGCTTCGCGCTCCGCCGGATGGGCGGAGTCGGCTGCGGGGCTTCTGGGCGAAGGCACGGGGCTTGGGGTGCCGGGTACGGGGCTTGGGGTGCCGGGTACGGGGCTTTGGGCGCCGACGACGGGGCTTGGGGCCTCATCGCCTCTGTCGGCCGACGTCTGGAGCCCCGCCTACCGAAGCCCTACCTACCGAAGCTTTACCTACCGAAGCCCTGCCCACCGAAGCCCCACCCCCCGAGCCGCCCACCGAAGCCTCCCCCTGACACGTCACCGCTTGCGCCGACGACCCCGCCCGCCCCGTCCCGGAGCTGCCTGACCGCTCGCCGGAACCGGCTCGGCACCGACCGGCACCGCACCCTTTTCCGGTCGGTCGGCCGAGACCACCAGGGCCGCGAGGGCCGTGGTGACCGGTACCGACGCGACCAGTCCGATGGAGCCGACCAGTGTGCGCACGATCTCCTCCGCGACGAGCTCGCTGTTGGCGACCGTGCCGACGCCGCTCTGCGCGATCGAGAAGAGCAGCAGCAGCGGCAGCGCGGCGCCCGCGTAGGCGAGGACGAGGGTGTTGACGACGGACGCGATGTGGTCACGGCCGATGCGGATGCCCGCGCGGTACAGCCCACGCCAGCCCATCGTCGGGTTCGCCTCGTGCAGCTCCCAGACCGCGGACGTCTGCGTGACCGTCACGTCGTCGAGGACACCGAGCGAGCCGATGATGATGCCGGCGAGCAGCAGACCGCTCATGTCGATCGACGGATACAGCCCGTGGATGAGGCCGGTGTTGTCGTCCGTGTTCCCGGTGAGCGCGGCCCAGTCGATGAACACCGAGCCGAGGACGCCGATCAGCAGCAGTGAGATGAGGGTGCCGAGTACCGCGACCGAGGTACGGGCCGAGAGACCGTGGCACAGATAGAGGGCGATCAGCATGATGGCGCTCGATCCCACCACCGCCACGACCAGCGGGTTCGAGCCCTGGAGGATCGCGGGCAGGATGAAGAAGTTCAGCACCAGGAAGCTGATGGCCAGCGAGATCAGCGCCATGAGGCCCCGCAACCGCCCGACGACCACGACGGCGAGTGCGAAGATCCCGGCGAGGACCGCCAACGGAACGCGCCGGTTCACGTCGGTCACCGAGTACTGCAGGTCCTTGGGGGCGGATGGCTCGTAGGCGGCCACGACCTCCTGGCCCTCGTGCAGCTGGCGCGACTGGTCGGGCTGCACGATCTCGGTGAACGTACGGCCCTTGTCCTTGCCGGTGTCGACACGGATCGTCGCCTTCTTGCAGGTCCCCTTCTCCTGCTGCACCGCGGCGGACCCCTCGGCGGTGGAGGTGTCGCCGGTCGGGGGCACTCCCGAGGCGCCCACGTCCTTGCAGTTCACCTCAACGACCTTGGTCACGGTGGCCTGCTGGGTCTGCCGGTCGAAGCCGACCCCGGTGCGCTCGTGCGGCGGGGCACCGCCCGGCCACAGCACCGCTAGCCCGACGACCACCGCCGCGGCGAACGGGATCAGGACCGCCGCGATGACCTTGCGCAAATGCTGCGAGACGGGAGCCGCCGGACCGTGGGCGTGACTGTGCGAGTGCCCATGACCGTTCCCCGGCCCATGTCCGCCGTTCCCATCACGACCGTCACCACCGTCACCACCGTCGCCCCCATGACCCCCAGGACCCCCGCCGCCGCCGCGTCGCCCGCCGGATCCGGGACCGCGGTCGTGCGGACCACTGGAACCGGGACCACGGTCGTGCGGACCACCGGAACCGGGTCCGCGCTCGTACTCACCGCCAAACCCGCCGCCGAAGCCCTCGCCGTGCTCGCGCATCCCGCCGGCCCCGGGGCCGTGCTCGTGCCACCCGCCGTTTCCAGGCGTGTGGCCGTCCTGGCCGCCCCCGGAATCCCGGCCGTAGCCACCCTCGTAACGGCCCCCGGGAACCCCTGGACCCCGGCCGTCCACACGTCCGTTGCCCTGCAAAGGGCCACCTCCAGGAACGCCCCTGGGACCGCCTCCCGAACCGCTCCCGGGACCGTTTCCGAAGCCGCTTCCAGCACCCGGTCGGCGTGGCGGTTCGGGCGGTGGGTACGGAGGTTCATGCGTCGTGGTCACCGACCGATCATCGCAAGAACGAATGGGGCCCCCTGTTCACCGCGCCCGAATTGACGCTAGCGTGGTGCCACCTTTGTACACGCGGGAGCTCGGAGCACCGGGCTGAGAGGGCGCTGACCTCCGTCCCAGCGATGTTTCACATGAAACATCACCCATCACGAGTGATGTTGCACACGAAACATCGGCAGACGGATATCGCTGCGTCGACCGCCGAACCTGTTACCGGGTAATGCCGGCGTAGGGAGTAGGTCTCATGACCATCAAGGACGCGCGCACGCCTGCCTCCAGCCAGGACGAACAGTCCATGTCGGACCAACAGTCCAGGCGGGACGAACAGTCCGAGCAGGGCGAAAAGCCCACGGAGGCCGGGAAGTCCATCGGCTGGCACAAGGCGTACGTCGAGGGCTCACGCCCCGATCTGCGAGTGCCGGTCCGCCAGGTGCACCTCACCAACGGGCAGTCGGTCACGCTGTACGACACGTCGGGCCCGTACACCGATCCCCTCACCGAGACCGACGTCCGCAGGGGGCTTTCCCCGCTGCGGGAGAACTGGATCATCGCCCGCGGCGATACCCAGGAGTACGCGGGCCGGCCCGTCCGTCCCGAGGACGACGGGATCAAGCACACCTCGCCGCGTGGCGGCCTGCGCAACCTGGACGCGGTCTTCCCCGGACGCCCGCGTCAGCCGCGTCGCGGCCGTGACGGCCAGGCGGTCACTCAGCTCGCCTATGCCCGCCGTGGGGAGATCACACCCGAGATGGAGTTCGTGGCCATCCGGGAGAACGTTTCGCCCGAGGTGGTGCGCGAGGAGATCGCGGCGGGCCGGGCCGTGCTGCCCGCGAACGTCAACCACCCGGAGATCGAGCCGATGATCATCGGCAAGCGGTTCCTGGTGAAGGTCAACGCCAACATCGGCAACTCCGCGGTCACCTCCTCCATCGAGGAGGAGGTCGAGAAGATGACCTGGGCGACCCGCTGGGGCGCTGACACGGTCATGGACCTGTCCACCGGCCGCAACATCCACACCACCCGCGAGTGGGTTCTGCGCAACTCCCCCGTGCCGATCGGCACGGTGCCGCTCTACCAGGCGCTGGAGAAGGTCGACGGCAAGGCCGAGGAACTGACCTGGGAGATCTACAAGGACACGGTCATCGAGCAGGCCGAGCAGGGCGTGGACTACATGACCGTCCACGCGGGCGTCCGCCTGCCGTACGTGCCGCTCACCGCGAACCGCAAGACCGGCATCGTCTCGCGTGGCGGCTCGATCATGGCGGCGTGGTGCCTGGCGCACCACAAGGAATCGTTCCTGTACGAGAACTTCGAGGAACTCTGCGAGATCCTCGCCGCGTACGACGTCACGTACTCGCTGGGCGACGGGCTGCGGCCGGGCTCGATCGCGGACGCCAACGACGACGCGCAGTTCGCTGAGCTCCGCACGCTCGGGGAACTCAACCGGATCGCGAAGCGTTTCAACGTACAGACCATGATCGAGGGTCCGGGTCACGTCCCGATGCACAAGATCAAGGAGAACATCGACCTTCAGCAGGAGATCTGCGATGAAGCCCCGTTCTATACGCTCGGCCCGCTGACCACGGACGTCGCGCCGGCGTACGACCACATCACGTCCGGCATCGGTGCCGCGATGATCGCCTGGTGGGGCACGGCGATGCTCTGCTACGTCACGCCCAAGGAGCACCTGGGCCTGCCCAACCGCGACGACGTCAAGACCGGCGTCATCACCTACAAGATCGCTGCCCACGCGGCCGACCTCGCCAAGGGGCACCCCGGTGCACAGGAGTGGGACGACGCGCTGTCCGACGCACGCTTCGAGTTCCGGTGGGAGGACCAGTTCAACCTCGCCCTGGACCCGGACACGGCACGGGAGTTCCACGACGAGACCCTTCCGGCAGAGCCCGCCAAGACGGCGCACTTCTGCTCGATGTGCGGGCCGAAGTTCTGCTCGATGAAGATCTCCCAGGACATCCGCCGCCAACACGGCGGTTCCCAGGAGGAGATCGTGGAGGGCATGGCTCAGAAGTCGAAGGAGTTCGCCGCGGCGGGCAACCGGGTGTACCTGCCGATCGCGGACTGACGTCGACGTCCTGACCCAGGGCGCCATGCCCTGGTGTAGGGATGGCCGAGCCGGCTCGTCGGCTTGCGCCTCCCCGAGGAAGGTTCCTCGGGGTTCCGTCGAGGAGGAGGTCCCCTGCCGGGGGCCTGCTCGCAGCGGGGGCGCAAGCCGAGGGGTTACTCCGGCTGGTGTTCCGGACCTCCGAAGTCCGGGCTCGTGTAGTCCGGGCTGCTGAAGCTCGGACGCGGGCCCGCGGCGGGGCCGTTGTCCGGGCTGCTGAAACCCGGGCGGTCGTAGCCGAGGTTCGGGATCCGGCCGGCCGGTGCCGACGGTGGCGTGCGGTGCAGGACCGCCGCCGTGCCGGGGTCGGCGAGCGCCTCCCGAAGGAAGGGCAGCACGCCGCGCTCCAGCAGGGCTTCGCGCCAGGCTTCCCTGGCCCGTGCCACCTCTTCGCTCAGTTCGCCGTACGGCCCGCCGTCGAAGGCCGGACGGTTGCGCAGGGCGGTGAGGAGGAGGCCGACGGCGGCGACCAGGATCGCGGCCGCCGCGATGGCGCCGAACACCCATCCGGTGGTGAGCATGGTCTGGGCGAAGGCCGGCTCGGGGTTGAACATCTTCAGGATGTAGCCGACGAGCAGGAATATCGCCGCGGCGGTGCCCGCGAGGACGGGTGCCAGGACGGCGAGCACGGCGACGACTCCGGGACCGGCCGTCTCGGCGACTTCTCCCATGGTGGCGGCGAGCCCCATCCCGCCCGTGCCCGACTCGGTGGAGCCGGACTCGCGGACGGACGACGGGGTGGACGGCGCCGGCCGGCGCAGTTCCTCGCGGACCTTCACGTAGTGCTGGTACTCGGTCGCCGCGGCCGCCGTGATGAGTGCGGTGGCGTTCAGCGCCATGGTGCGCAGCTGTTCGGGGTTGAGCCGCTGTCCCACAGCGGCCAGTTCCGGGCGGTGTGGTGCGGAGCGCAGCGCCTCGTCGAGGATCCGCTCGTACTCTTGGCGGTCCTCGCTGTGCAGGTGCTGCGGAACGCTGTTCATGTGCATCCCCCGATGCTCCGTAGGGCTTGGGGCTCGCATGCCAACGAGCCGTCGGGCAGAAACGGAGGGGAGCCTGCTACGGATAAGCCGATGGTAGAGCGGTGACGGCACGCGGTGACAGGGGGTTTGCCAAAATTGGGCCCTGGCCTGCGCCGTCCTCCGTCGCTGTGCGATGGGGGGACGTCTGCCCGCTGAACGTTCAGATATCCAGCGGAAGTTGCTGCACCAGCAGCTTTCCGGCCATGGTCACGCCGCCGTCCATCGCGATGGCGAGCCCGTCCGCGTAGAGGTGCGGTCCCTCGACCAGCGGTCCGGCGTTGTCCTCGCCGTCCTCGGAGCCGACGTCGCCCAGCAGATACGGAATGGGGCTGTGGCCATGAACGATGCGGGTGCCGCCGTACGTATCGAGCAGGGAGCGCACATGGTCGGCGCCGCCCTCGTCGCGGAAGGAGAAGCGCCTCGTGAACTTGCGGAAGAGATCCCAGCACTCGTCGGCGTCGTTGCGGGTGAGCGTCTCGCGGACCGTGTCGTTGACCGCCTCGATCGAGTCGCCGTAGTCGAGATAGGCGGTGGTGTCCGAGTGCACGAGCAGATGGCCGTCGACCTCCTCAATGGCGTCCAGCCGGGACATCCACTGCAGGTGGTGGTCCTGGAGGCGGTCCATGTCGGTCTTCTGGCCGCCGTTGAGCAGCCAGGCCGCCTGGAAGGTGGCCGTGCCCGCGCCGGAGTTGACGGGGGTGTCGCCGAACCGCTTGGCGCCGATCAGCAGCAGCTCGTGGTTGCCCATCAGGGCCTTGCAGTAGCCGCCGGCCGCGGCGGCCTCGGCGGACAGCCGCATCACGAGGTCGATGACGCCGATGCCGTCCGGGCCGCGGTCGGTGAAGTCGCCGAGGAACCACAGCCGGGCGGTGCCCGCGCACCAGTTGCCCGCCGCGTCGATGAGGCCCTTCTCCTGGAGGGCCGCCATCAGCTCGTCGAGATAGCCGTGCACATCGCCGACGACGAACAGCGGGCCGGAGCCGCGCGTGGACTGCTGGGCGGGCAGGGAGGCGGGATCGACCTGCACCTGGACCGTGTCGCCGCGATTGATCACCGGCAGATCGCGCTGCGTGGGCGTGTACCCCTCGGGATAGGACTCGTCGAGGGGCGGGGCGACCTCGCCCGGGTGCGTGCTGTGGGCGTACGGACCGGTCTCGTGGACGTATGCGGGCACCCGGAAGTCGCGCAACGTCGCCGTGCGCTCCACCTCGGGTCCCTGACCGGCCCCCTGAGTCATCAGACCCCTCCACCATCGCGCCGCACCTGCACCGCATCGGACTGCCTGGTCGCAGCGGCCCGCGGGTGTCGTGGGCCCATCATAGGAATGCCGATCGCGCCATGTGATGACCCAGGGGTGGTGAATCGGAGCAGGACTCCTGTTCACTGCGGCTTTCGCCCCGATTGGGCCGGGCTTCGACCACTCGACAAACGCGCCGGGCCGGCCCCCCGACCAGCCCGTGCCGTGCTTCGGCGCGCCCTTACCGCTCCTCGGGGGACCGGGGCGGGCTGACCGTCGTCCGCGGCGGACGTCGCTGGGACGAGGTACGCACGATCAGCTCGGTCGGTATCACCTGCTCGACCGGCTGGTCCGAGTCGACCCCCTCGATGGCGTCGATGAGGAGCTGGACCACCGCCGTGCCGATCCGGCGCGGCTTGAGGGAGAGCGTGGTGATGGGCGGCTCGGTGTTGGCGTACACCGTGGATTCGCTGCAACACACCAGAAGCAGGTCGTCCGGTACGCGCAGACCGTAGCGGCGGGCCGCGGCGAGCAGGTCCGTGCCGTTCGGGTCGAACAGGCCGTAGACCGCGTCGGGACGGTCGGGGCGGGCGAGCAGCCGGTCGGCGGCGACGGCGCCCGCGCACGGGTCGTGCGCCGGGTAGGCCTCGTACACCGGGTCCTGTCCGACGCGCTCGCACCAGCGCAGGTACGCCGTAGTCGACAGATGGGTGTACGTGTCCGTGGTGGTGCCCGTCAGCAGGCCGATCCGGCGGGCGCCGGCGTCGGCCAGGTGATCGAGGATGCCCATCACGGCGGCCTCGTGGTCGTTGTCGACCCAGGCGGTGACCGGGAGCGAGCCGGCGGGGCGGCCGTCGGAGACGACCGGGAGCCCCTGTCTGACCAGTTCGCTGACGACCGGGTCCTGGTCGGAGGGGTCGATGACGACGGTGCCGTCGAGGGCGACGTTGGACCAGACGTCGTGGCGCGAGGTCGCGGGGAGGATCACGAGGGCGTAGCCGCGGGCGAGCGCGGCCGAGGTGGCCGCACGGGCCATCTCGGCGAAGTACGCGAACTCGGTGAAGGTGAAAGGTTCATCCCCGTATGTCGTCACGGTCAGGCCGATGAGTCCCGACTTGCCCGTGCGAAGGGTGCGGGCCGCGGCCGAGGGCCGGTAGCCCAGCCGGTCGGCGACCTCGCGGACATGCCGCCGGGTGGCGTCGGGGAGCCGGCCCTTTCCGTTGAGGGCGTCGGAGACGGTCGTGATGGAGACTCCGGCGGCGGCCGCCACGTCTCTGATGCCCGCCCGACCGGGCCGACTGCCTCGACGTGAGGTTTCCGCGCGGCTCACCTGGTGCTTCCCTGCTGCTGTCATGGCGAGCCGATAGTAGGGCTCATGCGGTGGGGTAGTGCGGACGCATATGCAATCGTTGACAGGCACGTTTCTGCAAGGTCATGAGGCGTCAAACTCCTTTGAAATGAAGGGAGTTGAACGATCCAATGGCAGGACGTGACTTGTCGGCGCGCATGGGCCTGCCAAGTGCCCGATGTTTCGAAGAGGTCTCAACTCACCTTCACGGGTGATGCGCGCCAGGGCGTGAGCCACCGGCGCGTAGATATATGTGTGGCGCGCCCCCCGATTCGTACGCCTTCGTATGACGATGCCCGTGATGCTGGTGTGACAGGTGGGATCAGCAGACGGGCCTGCTCCACCCGTACGCATCGGCCCCTGCTCACCTGTACGCATCGGCGCCGAATCCTCATAAGGTGAGAAGTATTGGAGCCGGCGGTTTTGATGGGCCGCCGGTCGTCGCGAGGAGGACTGCGGTGAGCGAGACGAGCCCCAAGCTGCGTGCCGAGCTGGAGGGGATCCCCACCTACAAGCCCGGCAAGCCTGCCGCGGCCGGTGGCCCGGTGGCCTACAAGCTGTCCTCCAACGAGAACCCGTATCCGCCGCTGCCGGGCGTGATGGAGACGGTGATGGCCACCGCCTCGTCCTTCAACCGCTACCCGGACATGATGTGCACGGGGCTCATGAACGAGCTGTCCGAGCGCTTCGGAGTCCCGCTCTCCCACCTGGCCACCGGCACCGGCTCGGTCGGCGTCGCCCAGCAGCTGATCCAGGCCACCGCCGGACCCGGCGACGAGGTCATCTACGCCTGGCGCTCCTTCGAGGCGTACCCGATCATCACGCAGATCAGCGGCGCCACGTCCGTGAAGGTGCCGCTGACCTCGGGCGACGTGCATGACCTGGACGCGATGGCCGCCGCCATCACCGACCGCACCAGGCTGATCTTCGTCTGCAACCCCAACAACCCGACGGGCACGGTCGTGCAGCGGGCCGAGCTGGAACAGTTCCTCGACCGGGTGCCCAGCGATGTCCTGGTGGTGCTCGACGAGGCGTACCGCGAGTTCATCCGCGACCCCGAGGTGCCGGACGGGGTGGAGTTCTACCGCAAGCGGCCGAACGTCTGTGTCCTGCGGACGTTCTCCAAGGCGTACGGCCTCGCCGGCCTCCGCGTCGGTTTCGCGATCGCCCATGAGCCGGTCGCGGCGGCACTGCGCAAGACGGCCGTGCCCTTCGGGGTGAGCCAGCTCGCGCAGGAGGCGGCCATTGTCTCGCTGCGTGCCGAGGACGAACTGCTCGGCCGGGTCGGGTCGCTGGTATGTGAGCGCAACCGCGTGGTCGACGGGTTGCGCGCACAGGGCTGGACCGTGCCCGAGACCCAGGCCAACTTCGTGTGGCTGCGGCTGGGGGAGCGCACCGTTGCCTTCGCGGAGGCGTGTGAGCAGGCGGGCGTGGTGATCCGGCCGTTCCCGGGCGAGGGTGTGCGGGTCACGGTCGGGGAGGCCGAGGCGAACGACATCTTCCTGAAGGTGGCGGAAGGCTTCCGTAAGGAGCTGTAGGGCTCCGAGGGTCAGGTCAGGCGTCTACGAGTTCGACGCGGACGGGGTCGCCGCCGCGCACGGTCGCCAGTAGGCGAGGGTCGCCGTCGAGGCGGCCGAGGACGTTGCACGGGCTCGCGAGGCGGCACTCGTCGCCTCGCGAGATCGGTGTAGGCCCGTAGGGGAGCGCCAGGGCGTCGCCGTCGGTCCAGAAAGCGACCGTGCCCGGCTCCACGACCTGCCGGGCGTCCGTTTCACGTGAAACTGACACTCCTGTGTCGAAGTACACCTCCTCGCCCCAGGTCTGGGCGGTGGAGGTGAAAGGCAGGGCCTTGGCGAGGGCCTGCGAGGTCGGGGTCTCGTCGAGCGTGGCGGTGAGATGACCCGCGGGCCAGGAGATCCGTATCCGTAGTGGTGCATGGGTCTGCGCCTGCATGCGCCGATTCAACAATATGTTGAAGTCCGCGCCAAGAGTTGAGCTGGACCGGGGGACCCCCTTCTGGGTCGGAAAGCCTGTGCTGCATAATGGCTTGTGAATGTGAACGCTTTCACAAGCGTATGTAAGGAGCGGCGACGTGGACCTGGCTTTGGCGCCGGAGACCTTGGCGCGATGGCAGTTCGGAATCACCACCGTCTACCACTTCCTGTTCGTCCCCCTGACGATCTCGCTGGCCGCCCTCACGGCCGGGCTGCAGACCGCCTGGGTGCGCACGGAGAAGGAGAAGTACCTCAGGGCGACGAAGTTCTGGGGCAAGCTCTTCCTGATCAACATCGCGATGGGGGTCGTCACCGGCATCGTGCAGGAGTTCCAGTTCGGCATGAACTGGTCCGACTACTCCCGCTTCGTCGGTGACGTCTTCGGAGCCCCGCTCGCCTTCGAGGCGCTGATCGCCTTCTTCTTCGAGTCCACCTTCATCGGTCTGTGGATCTTCGGCTGGGACAAGCTGCCGAAGAAGATCCACCTGGCCTGCATGTGGATGGTCTCGATCGGCACGATCCTGTCGGCGTACTTCATCCTGGCGGCCAACTCCTGGATGCAGCACCCCGTCGGCTACCGGATCAACGAGGCGAAGGGGCGGGCCGAGCTCACCGACTTCTGGCTCGTGCTGACCCAGAACACCGCGCTCGCCCAGGCCTTCCACACCCTCTCGGCAGCCTTCCTCACCGGTGGCGCCTTCATGGTCGGCATCTCCGCCTTCCACCTGCTGCGCAAGAAGCACATCCGCGAGATGAAGACCTCGCTCCGGCTCGGCCTGGTCACCGTCGCCGTCGGCGGCCTGCTGACCGCTGTCAGCGGTGACACGCTCGGCAAGATCATGTACGAGCAGCAGCCGATGAAGATGGCCGCGGCCGAGGCCCTGTGGGACGGCGAGAAGCCGGCGCCCTTCTCGATCTTCGCCGTCGGTGACGTCGACAAGGGCCACAACAAGGTCGCCATAGAGATCCCCGGCCTGCTGTCGTTCCTGGCCAAGGACGACTTCACCTCGTACGTCCCCGGCATCAACGACGTCAACAAGGCCGAGCAGGAGAAGTACGGCCCCGGCGACTACCGGCCCAACATCCCGGTCGCCTACTGGGGCTTCCGCTGGATGATCGGCTTCGGTATGGCGTCGTTCACCATCGGACTGGTCGGACTCTGGCTGACCCGCAAGAAGTTCATGCTGCCGCAGCACCTGCGGGTCGGTGACGACGAGGTGCCGCATCTGGTGCTGTTCCCGAAGAAGGCGCTCGGCCCCAAGCTGACCACCTGGTACTGGCGCATCGCGATCTGGACCCTGGCCTTCCCGCTGATCGCCAACTCCTGGGGCTGGATCTTCACCGAGATGGGCAGGCAGCCCTGGGTCGTCTACGGCGTGCTGCGCACCCGGGACGCGGTCTCCCCCGGTGTCTCCCAGGGCGAGGTCCTCACCTCGATGATCGTCTTCACCACCCTGTACGCCATCCTCGCCGTCGTCGAGGTCAAGCTCCTCGCGAAGTACGTCAAGGCCGGCCCGCCCGAGCTGACGGAGGCCGACCTGAACCCGCCCAAGAAGATCGGCGGCGACTCCCCTGACGCCGACAAGCCGATGGCCTTCTCGTACTAGGCCGAGGGAGCTGCTCAGTCATGGAACTTCACGACGTCTGGTTCGTCCTGATCGCCGTCCTGTGGATCGGCTACTTCTTCCTGGAGGGCTTCGACTTCGGGGTCGGTGTCCTCACCAAGCTGCTGGCCCGCAACCGGCCCGAGCGGCGGGTGCTGATCAACACGATCGGCCCTGTCTGGGACGGCAACGAGGTGTGGCTGCTGTCGGCGGGCGGTGCGACCTTCGCCGCCTTCCCCGAGTGGTACGCCACGCTCTTCTCCGGCTTCTACCTCCCCCTGCTGCTCATCCTGGTCTGCCTGATCGTCCGGGGTGTCGCCTTCGAGTACCGGGCGAAGCGGCCCGAGGAGAACTGGCAGCGCAACTGGGAGCAGGCCATCTTCTGGTGCTCGCTGCTCCCGGCGTTCCTGTGGGGCGTGGCCTTCGCGAACATCGTGCGGGGCGTGAAGATCGACCAGAACCATGAGTACGTCGGCAACGTCCCGGATCTGCTCAACCCGTACGCGCTCCTCGGCGGCCTGGTGACGCTGACGCTGTTCACCTTCCACGGTGCGGTGTTCACCGCGCTGAAGACCGTCGGGGACATCCGGGAGAGGGCGCGGAGGACGGCCCTGTGGGTCGGCCTCGCCACCGCGGTGCTGGCGCTGATCTTCATGCTCTGGACGCAGGTCGAGAACGGTGACGGCAAGAGCCTCGTCGCGCTGGTGGTAGCCGTCGTGGCACTGGTCGCGGCGCTTGCGGCGAACCAGGCCGGGCGGGAGGGATGGTCGTTCGCCCTGTCCGGCGTGACCATCGTGGCCGCCGTGGCGATGCTCTTCCTGACGCTCTTCCCGAACGTCATGCCGTCCTCGCTCAATGACGCCTGGAGCCTCACGGTCACCAACGCCTCGTCGAGCCCCTACACCCTGAAGATCATGACCTGGTGCGCGGTGATCGCCACGCCGGTCGTCATGATCTACCAGGGGTGGACCTACTGGGTCTTCCGCAAGCGGATCGGTACGCAGCACATCGCCGAAACCGTCCACTGAGGTGTGTTTCACGTGAAACCAATCGACCCGCGTCTCCTCCGGTACGCCCGTGCCACCCGCTTCTTCCTGATCGCGGTCGTCGGCCTGGGTGCCGTCGGTGCGGGGCTGGTCATTGCCCAGGCGATGCTCATCGCCGAAGCGGTGGTCGAGGCGTTCCAGGACGGGATGTCCGCCACTGAACTGCGCACTCCCCTGCTGCTGTTGGTGGCCGTCGCTCTCGGTCGTGCCGTCGTCTCGTGGCTCACCGAGCTCGCCGCCCACCGGGCGAGCGCGGCGGTGAAGGCGGAGCTGCGGGGGCGGCTGATGGAGCGTGCCGCCGAGCTGGGCCCCGGTTGGCTCGGCGGGCAGCGGACCGGCTCGCTGGTCGCTCTCGCCACTCGCGGGGTCGACGCCCTCGACGACTACTTCTCGCGCTATCTGCCGCAGTTGGGGCTGGCGGTGGTCGTGCCGGTGGCGGTGCTGGCGCGGATCGTGACCGAGGACTGGGTCTCGGCGGCCATCATCGTCGGGACCCTGCCGCTCATTCCGATCTTCATGATGCTGATCGGCTGGGCCACACAGTCCCGGATGGACCGTCAATGGCGGCTGCTGTCCCGGCTGTCCGGGCACTTCCTGGACGTCGTCGCCGGACTGCCGACCCTGAAGGTGTTCGGGCGGGCCAAGGCGCAGGCCGATTCGATCCGCCGGATCACCGGCGAGTACCGCCGGGCCACCATGCGGACCCTGCGCATCGCCTTCATCTCCTCCTTCGCGCTGGAGCTGCTCTCGACGCTCTCGGTGGCCCTGGTCGCCGTGACGATCGGCATGCGGCTCGTCCACGGCGAGATGCATCTGTACGACGGCCTGGTCGTCCTGGTCCTGGCGCCCGAGGCCTATCTGCCGTTGCGGCAGGTGGGCGCGCAGTACCACGCGGCAGCCGAGGGGCTGTCCGCCGCCGAGGAGATCTTCGAGGTGCTGGAGACGCCGGTGCCGGCATCGGGGGACTCGGCGGTGCCGACGGGCCCGGTGTCCTTCGACGGAGTCTCGGTCCGCTTCCCCGGACGGTCCGCCGACGCCGTGACGGGCGCCTGCTTCACCGTCGCCCCCGGGGAGACGGTCGCCCTTGTCGGCCCCAGCGGCGCGGGCAAGTCCACGCTGCTGAACGCCCTGTTGGGGTTCGTGCGGCCGACCGAGGGACGCGTTCTGGTCGGGGGAGTCGATCTCGCCGAACTCGACCTGGAGGAGTGGCGCTCGCGCGTCGCCTGGGTGCCGCAGCGGCCGCACCTGTACGCGGGGACGATCGCCGAGAACGTACGACTGGCCCGTCCCGACGCGGACGACGAAGCCCTGCGGCGGGCGCTGGAGGACGCCGGGGCGCTGGAGTTCGTCGACGCGCTCCCCCAGGGCGTCGACACCGCGCTGGGTGAGGACGGAGCCGGGCTGTCCGCCGGGCAGCGGCAGCGGCTCGCGCTGGCCCGGGCGTTCCTCGCGGACCGGCCCGTCCTGCTGCTCGACGAGCCCACGGCCGCGCTCGACGGCGCCACCGAGGCCGAGGTCGTGGCGGCCGTGCGGAGGCTGGCGGTGGGGCGGACCGTGCTGCTGGTCGTGCACCGCCCGGCACTGCTCGACGTGGCCGATCGCGTGGTGCGGCTGGCCGAAGCCGAGGCGCCGGTTCAGGCGGAGGCCTCGGCCAAGGCGTCCGCCGGCCGTCCGACCGGGCAAGGCGCGGACGGCGGTCCCGACTCGGGCGACACCGAGGCCCTGCCGGTGACGACGGCCGGGCGGGGCGCCCTCGCCCGTGTGCGAGCCATGTCCGGCCCCCGGCGTGGCCGTCTCGCCCTCGCCCTGCTGCTCGGGAGCCTCGCGCTCGGCAGCGCCGTCGGGCTCATGGCCACCTCGGGATGGCTCATCTCGCGTGCCTCGCAGCAGCCGCCCGTGCTGTACCTGATGGTCGCCGTGACGGCGACACGGGCCTTCGGCATCGGTCGGGCCGTGTTCCGGTACGCCGAGCGGCTGGTGTCGCACGACGCCGTGCTGCGCATGCTGGCCGACACCCGGGTGGCCGTGTACCGGCGCCTGGAGCGGCTGGCGCCCGCAGGTCTGCGAAGTACGCGGCGCGGCGATCTGCTGTCGCGCCTCGTCGCCGACGTGGACGCCCTGCAGGACTACTGGCTGCGCTGGCTGCTGCCCGCGGCCTCCGCGGCCGTCGTCTCCGCGGGAGCCGTCGGCTTCACCGCCTGGCTGCTGCCCGAGGCCGGTGCGGTGCTCGCGGCGGGGCTGCTGGCGGCCGGGATCGGCGTCCCGCTCCTCACCGGTGCCGTCGCCCGCCGAGCCGAGCGCAGGCTGGCCCCCGCGCGCGGGCTGCTCTCGACCCGCGTGACGGATCTGCTCACCGGCACCGCGGAGCTGGCTGTCGCCGGCGCCCTGCCCAGCCGTATCGCTCAGGCGCGGCGGGCCGACCGGGCGCTCACCCGGATCGCCTCGCGGGCCGCCACCGCGACCGCGCTCGGCGACGGACTCACCGCGCTCGTCTCCGGGCTCACCGTCGCCGCCACCGCCCTCGTGGGCGCCCAGGCGGTCGCCGACGGACGTCTGGGCGGTGTGACGATGGCCGTGGTCGTGCTGACCCCGCTGGCCGCCTTCGAGGCCGTGCTGGGGCTGCCGCTCGCCGTGCAGTACCGCCAGCGCGTCCGCAAGAGCGCCGAGCGCGTCCACGAGGTCCTGGACGCGCCCGAGCCCGTACGGGAACCGGAGCGGCCCCGGCAGGCGCCCGTGTCGCCCTTCCCCGTGGCCGTCAGGGGCCTGACCGCCCGTCACGCCGGTCAGGACCGGGCCGCGCTCGCCGGTCTCGACCTGACCCTGGAGGAAGGCCGTCGGATCGCCGTCGTCGGCCCGTCCGGGTCCGGCAAGACGACGCTGGCGCAGGTCCTGTTGCGGTTCCTGGACGCGGACGCGGGCACGTACACGCTGGGCGGCGTGGATGCCCGCGCGCTGGACGGCGACGACGTACGGCGGCTCGTCGGGCTGTGTGCGCAGGACGCGCATCTCTTCGACAGCTCCGTGCGCGAGAACCTGCTCCTGGCCAAGAAGGACGCGACCGAGGGCGAACTGCGTGACGCCCTGAAGCGTGCCCGGCTGCTCGACTGGGCCGACGGTCTGCCCGACGGGCTCGACACGCTCGTGGGCGAGCACGGGGCACGGCTGTCCGGCGGGCAGCGGCAGCGGCTCGCGCTGGCGCGCGCACTGCTCGCCGACTTCCCCGTCCTCGTCCTCGACGAGCCCGCCGAGCACCTCGACCTGCCCACCGCCGACGCCCTCACCGCCGACCTGCTGGCCGCCACCGAGGGCCGTACGACCCTGCTCATCACCCACCGCCTGGCCGGGCTGGAGGCCGTGGACGAGGTGGTCGTGCTGGACGAGGGACGGGTGGCGCAGCGGGGGCCGTTCCGGGAGCTGGCCACCGTGGACGGGCCGCTGCGGGACATGGTTGAGCGGGAGGAGGCGGCCGACCTGCTCGTGGGGGCGCCGTAGCGCCCTGGGAGGAGTGCGGCGCCTCCCCGTCACGTACCCGCGTCAACCCGCGTACTGACCCGTCCGCAGCAACAACGTCCCCCAGGCGTACGACCTGAACAGGACCGCGGCCCCGTCTTCGGGTCAGGATCGCTGACATGCGCTCATACCGCCGTCGCCGCCTGGTCGTTCCGGCGCTGCTGTGTGCGCTCCTCCTGCTCGTCGTGCGGCCCGCCGAAGCGGTGGGCGACGGTGAGGGCGAGGGCGCCGCGGGCGCCGTCAGCGACCTGGGCCTCAGCGGGCAGGTGGCGCGGCTGTACGAGGACGCGGCCCGGGCGACGGAGCGGTACGAGGCCGGCCGGCAGAAGGCCGAGAGGCAGCGGGCTCGGGCGCAGCGGATCGAGGGCCTGCTCGACCGGGAGCGGCGGGAGATCGGCGCTCTGCGCGAGGACCTGGGCCGGATCGCGCGCGCCCAGTACCGCACCAGCGGGGGGATGCCGCTCACCGCGCAGCTCATCCTCGCGTCGAGCCCGGAGCAGCTGATGCGCGGTCAGCACGTGTTCTCGCAGACGAACCTGGCCGTCGGCAACGCCATCGAGAAGAACCGCCGCGCCGAGACCCGGCTCGCCAAGGACGAGGCCAGAGCCGAGGCCGCCTGGCGGAACCTGGAGAAGCGCAATGCCGCGCTCGCCGAACTGAAGAGGGGCGTGGAGGAGAAGCTGGAAGAGGCGCGCTGGCAGCTGCAGGGGGAGGCGGACGCCTCCGTGGCCGCCGGCTCCTGCCCCGGTGCCGTCCGCCTCGACCAGAAGGGGAAGGAATCCACGAGCGCGTGGGTCACGCCGGTGGAGTCGTACGAGCTGTCGGCCGGGTTCGGCAATGGCGGGCAAAGGTGGGCGAACCGGCACACCGGGCAGGACTTCGCGGTGCCGATCGGCACGCCGGTACGGGCGGTCGGGGACGGCCGCGTCGTCAAGGTGAGGTGCGCGGGCGCCTTCGGCATGGAGATCGTCGTCCGGCACACGGACGGCTACTACACGCAGTACGCCCACCTCGCCTCCGTCGCCGTCGACCGGGACGAGCGGGTCGACACGGGACAGTGGATCGGCCAGTCGGGCACGACCGGCAACTCCACCGGCCCGCATCTCCACTTCGAGGTCCGGATCACCCCGGAGCTGGGCTCGTCGGTGGATCCGGCGCCGTGGCTGTCGAAGCGTGGAGCGCCCCTCGGGTAGGCCTCGGCCCGGACTTCCCGCCTGTCCCGCGAAGCCCGGCGGACAGGCGCTAACCGCGCTCGGCGAGCATCCGCTCGATGACGACCGCGACCCCGTCGTCGTTGTTGGCGACCGTGCGTCCCGACGCGGCGGCGATCACATCCGGGTGCGCGTTGCCCATCGCGTACGACTGGCCCGCCCACGTCAGCATCTCGACGTCGTTCGGCATGTCGCCGAAGGCCACGACCTCCTCGTGCGAGATACCGCGCTCGGCGCAGCACAGGGCGAGCGTGCTCGCCTTGGAGACGCCGGGTCCGCTGATCTCCAGCAGCGCGCTGGGGCTGGAGCGCGTGACGTTGGCGCGGTCGCCGATGGCGAGCCGGGCGAGGGTGAGGAAGGCGTCGGGGTCGATCGTGGGGTGGTAGGCGAGGATCTTGAGGACGGGCTCGCCGGCGCCGGGTGCGTCGGGTGCCAGGAGGGCCTCCGCCGGCGCGAGTTCGTCCGGTATCTCCATGTGCAGCTTGGGGTAGTGCGGCTCCTGGTAGAAGCCGTACGTCTGCTCCACCGCGTACGCCGTTCCGGGCGCCGCCTCACGCAGCAGCCGTACGGCGTCCAGTGCGTTCTCCCGGGCCAGCTCCCGTACCTTCACGAAGCGGTGGGCGCCGGGGCCGCCGTGCAGGTCGACGACGGCGGCGCCGTTGCCGCAGATCGCGAGGCCGTGACCATGGACGTGGTCGCTGACGACATCCATCCAGCGCGCCGGGCGGCCGGTGACGAAGAACACCTCGACGCCCGCCTCCTCGGCCGCGGCCAGCGCCGCGACCGTGCGGGGTGAGACGGACTTGTCGTCCCGCAGCAGGGTTCCGTCCAGGTCGGTGGCGATGAGCCGCGGGCGGACGGCGGCCGCCGGGTTCTGGGGCTGTCGAGTCGCTGAGGTCACCGGCTCATTCTCCCGCATATGCCTGCACGGTCGTGCGGCAGTCCGCACATCTGAGGCGGCAGCTGAGGGGATACCGACCCTGAGAACGCCGTAGAAAGCGCCCTCACCAGCAGCTTCACGCCCTGTGTGGGCGCCGGCCGTGAGCTCACCGAAGCTGGGCCTCGGCCTCCATGGCGATCTGCTCGAAGACCTTCTCGTCGGCCGCGAAGTCCGAGTCGGGGATCGGCCAGTGGACCACGATCTCGGTGAATCCCAGCTCCTGATGACGTCCCGCGAAGTCCACGAACGCGTCAAGGGACTCCAGCGGACGCCCGCGGTCGGGGGTGAACCCGGTGAGCAGAACCTTGTCGAGTTCGGACGCGTCCCGGCCGATCGCGGCGCACGCGTCGGCCAGCTTCTCGACCTGCCCGCGAATGGCTTGAACCGACTGCTCGGGCGTGCCGCTCTCGTACAGCTTGGGGTCGCCCGTGGTCACCCAGGCCTGCCCGTACCGGGCGGCCAGCCGCAGCCCGCGCGGCCCGGTCGCGGCGACCGCGAAGGGCAGCCGGGGACGCTGCACACAGCCCGGGATGTTGCGCGCCTCGTGCGCCGAGTAGAAGTCGCCCTTGTACGACACCGAGTCCTCGGTCAGGAGCCTGTCCAGCAGGGGGACGAACTCGGCGAAGCGGTCGGCACGCTCGCGCGGGGTCCATGACTCCTGGCCGAGCGCGGTGGCGTCGAAGCCGGTGCCGCCCGCGCCGATACCGAGGGTGACCCGGCCGCCCGAGATGTCGTCGAGGGAGATCAGTTCCTTGGCGAGGGTCACCGGATGCCGGAAGTTCGGCGAGGTGACCAGGGTGCCCAGCCGGATTCGGTCGGTGACGGCCGCGGCGGCGGTCAGCGTCGGCACAGCGCCGAACCACGGGCCGTCCCGGAAGCTGCGCCAGGACAGGTGGTCGTAGGTGTAGGCGGTGTGGAAGCCGAGCTGCTCCGCGCGCTGCCATGCCTCGCGGCTCCCCTCGGACCAGCGGCGGTACGGGAGGATCACGGTGCTCAGGCGCAGACTCATGCGTCGAGCCTAAGCGGCCGAATGGGTTTCACGTGAAACGGTCACCGCACGCGGCCGCTCAGCCACGGAGTGAGGCTGACCATCGGCATGAACTCCCTGTGCGTCCGGTCGCCGGGCAGCGGCACGATCAGGAAGTAGCCGGGCGGGAAGCGACGCCCCTTGACGTGGGCGAGACCATCGAGGACTGAGCGGAGAAAAGCGGGCACGTCCGCACGCGGGACGTCGGGGCACTCGACGCCTTCGACAATGATCAGCGCGTCGTCATCCGGGTAGAGCCGCACGCTCACCCGGGGCGAGCCGCCCAGCTCGACATACGCCTCGTGGGGCAGCGAGCCGTCCGGGTCGGTCGTCACGCCGACGCCGGCGGCGCTGCGGCGGGAGGTCTGGTCGGCGCCGATGTCATGGCTCACCTTGATCTCGCGGCCGTAGTCGGCGGCTATGGCGCGCAGGGCGGAGACGGCGGCCTCGGTGGTGGGGAATTGGTCCATACCAATTATCGTGCCGCAAGGAGGTCAGCGCGTCTCGGGAAAGCGCAGATACTCCGGCGGCACGGCCTTCGTCAGCCACACCCCGTTGGCGCTGACGTGGAAGACATGGCCGTCGCGGTGCATGGCGCCGGCGTCCACGGAGAGCACGATCGGGCGGCCGCGTCGGGCGCCGACCCGGGTCGCGGTCTCGCGGTCGGCCGAGAGATGCACGTCGTGCCTGCTCATGGGCCTGAGGCCGGCATCGCGGATCGCGTCCAGGGCGGGGGCCACGGTGCCGTGGTACAGGTACGGCGGCGGCGTCGCCGGGGGCAGCCCCAGTTCGACGTCGATGCTGTGGCCCTGGCTGGCGCGGATCCTGGTGCCCTCGATCGCGAAGCGCTTCTTGTCGTTGTTGGCGACCACATGGTCCAGCTCGTCCCGGGTGAACCGGAAGCCGTGCGCGGCCGCGGCGGCGATCAGCGCGTCGATCTCGACCCAGCCGCCCTCGTCCAGGATCAGCCCGATCCGCTCGGGTTGGTGGCGCAGGTGCTTCGAGAGGTACTTCGACACCTTCACGGTGCGTCTTTCGTCCATGCCACCAGACTGCCGCCGACGACACGAATCACGCGAATGATTTCGCTCCCGATGTTTGATCCACAACCAAGTGCGGTTATCCACAGGGGAATTGGCGCTTCTGTGGACAACGAGCTGTCGTTTCAAGGGGTTTCGTCAAGATCCATTGACGACGTGTGATTTGCGGCGAGACGGTCCAAGGCGCGTGCCCTGACTTCGCGTTCGGCGGCCAGCGCGATGAAGTCCGCAGCCTGCTCCAGGCCAACCAGGGCCTCAACGGCACGCATTGTCTCCGCCGATATCGTCACATTTCGCACCATTTTCCGGGGATCCGCATCCTCGCCCGTCCCCAGCTGATGACGCAGGTGCCGCACCGCCAACAGACGCATGGCACGGGCCAGTTCAGCGTCCACGGTGTGCTGGGCCAACGGTCGCAGACGTCGTACCAGAGAGGCCGCTTCCGCCGCCTCCGCGTCCGTCGGACGATGCGGTCCTTCGAGGTAGCGGGCGAAGACGTGCTCGGTGGTGAACTCCAGGAAACGGGCGGCGATGTGCTCGACCTGCCCCCTCAACTCCCTTAGATGGCCCGAGATCGCGGACAGCGGCACCCCTGCGGAGTGCAACTCGACCGCCACGGCGAGCTCTTGGGGGCTCGGCACGACGAAGGAGTCCTCGTCGCCGGGGACCGGCTCCAGCACACCGAGTTCCACGGCCTCGGCCACCGCCGCGTCGTCCGGAGCGCCGCCGAAGCGCTCCTCCAACTCGGCACGGGAGACCCGTACCGCCTCCTCGTCGGTCCACGGCCCGTCCACCTCGGCCGCCAGACCGAGCACCCCGCCCAGGCCGCGACCGGTGTCCCAGGCCTGAAGGAGTTCCTTGATGGAGGCCAGGGTGTAGCCGCGGTCGAGGAGGTCGGCGATCTGGCGCAGGCGGACGAGATGGGCGTCCGAGTAGACATTGGCGCGGCCCCGGCGCTCGGGCCGGGGGAGCAGGCCGCGGTCCTGGTACGCGCGGATGGTGCGGACGGTGGCTCCGCTGAGGTGCGCGAGGTCCTCGATCCGGTAGGCGGACGGAGCCCGCCCGTCGGGGGCGTGGCCGGCCTCACCCATCGCGGGGCCCCGGCCTCATAGCGGCGGCTCCAGCCGCGCGATCCCGCGCAGCGCCTTCGGCGTGAACCGCGACATCAGATACGCCCCGCGCGCCTCCGCCGTCACCGGAACGACGGCGTCACCGCGCACCACCGCCCGCAGGATCGCGTCGGCGACCTTCTCCGGCGGGTAGTTCCGCAGCCCGTACAGCCGCGCCGACTTCTTTTGGCGCCGCTTCTCCTCCGCGGCGTCGACCCCGGCGAAGCGCGCGGTCGAGGTGATGTTGGTGTTGACGAACCCCGGGCAGATGGCGGTGACGCCGATGCCCTGCCCCGCCAGCTCCGCGCGCAGGCACTCGCTGAGCATCAGGACGGCCGCCTTGGAGGTGCTGTACGCGGGCAGCGCCTTGGAGGGCTGGTACGCCGCCGCCGACGCGGTGTTGACGATGTGGCCGCCCTGTCCGCGCTCTGCCATCTGCTTGCCGAAGAGCCGGCAGCCGTGGATGACGCCCCAGAGGTTGACGTCCAGGACCTTCTTCCAGTCCTCCGGTGTGGTGTCGAAGAAGGAGCCGGACAGTCCGATCCCGGCGTTGTTCACCAGGACGTCCACCACGCCGTACTCGGCGGCGACCTTCGCGGCGAGCTTCTCCATGGCCTGCTCGTCGGAGACGTCGACCGTCTCGGCCCAGGCCTCGGGCGCGCCGATCAGCCGGGACATCTCGGCGGTGCGGGACGCGGCCTCGGCGTCCCGGTCGACGGCCACCACCCGCGCGCCGGCCTCGGCGAACGCATAAGCCGTGGCCCGTCCGATGCCGCTGCCCGCGCCGGTGACCAGGACGAGCTGTCCGCCGAAGCGGTCGGCGTACTTCCCGCTCGCCGTCACCCCCTTCGGTCGTCCGCCCTCCACCGACGTCACGAACTCCGTGATCCAGGAAGCCAGTTGGTCGGGGCGGGTGCGCGGAATCCAGTGCTTGGCCGGGAGCGTGCGCCGGGTCAGCTGCGGAACCCACAGCTCCAGCCCGTCGTAGAGCCGCTCCGAGAGGAAGGCGTCCCCGAGGGGCGTGATCAGCTGCACGGGCGCGTGGGCGTACGCGTCCGCGCGCGGACGGGCCAGCCGGGTGCGTACGTTGTCGCGGTACAGCCACGCCCCGTGCGCCGCGTCCGACCGCAGGGACGAGGTCGGGTAGTCGCCGCCCGGGACCTTCTCCAGCCGCTCCAGGATGCGCGGCCAGCGTTTGCCGAGGGGGCCGCGCCAGGCCAGCTCGGGCAGTACGGGTGTGTGCAGGGCGTAGACGTACCAGGACTTGGCGCCCTGGCCGAGGAGTTGACCGACCCGGCGCGGGGTGGGGCGCTTCAGACGCTGGTTGATCCAGTGGCCGAAATGGTCCAGGGACGGGCCGGACATCGACGTGAAGGAGGCTATGCGGCCCTCGGTGCGCCGGACGGTGGTGAACTCCCAGGCCTGCACCGAGCCCCAGTCGTGCCCCACCAGATGCACGGGCCGGTCCGGGCTGACCGCGTCCGCGACGGCCAGGAAGTCGTCCGTCAGCTTCTCCAGGGTGAACCCTCCCCGCAGCGGCTTGGGGGCCGTCGAGCGGCCGTGGCCCCGGACGTCGTACAGCACGACGTGGAAGCGGTCGGCAAGGCGCGGCGCGACCTCGGACCACACCTCCTTGCTGTCCGGATAGCCGTGCACCAGGATCACCGTCGGCCGGCCCCGATCGCCCAGCTCGGCCACGCACAGGTCGACCCCGCCGGTCCGCACCCGGCGCTCACGCGCCCCCTGAAGAGTCACTTCTCCTCCGCCCAGCGCCGCACATGCGGCAGATCGTCGTCCAGCCAGAAGGCGCTCTCCGCGGGATCCGTGGAGTCGGTGACGACCAGGATCTCCTCGAACTTCGCGCCGGTGCCCCTGAATCCGAGGTGGGGTTCGACCGCCCACAGGCCCGGCCGCGGCGGGTGGTCGGAGAAGCGGTACGGGGACCACAGCGGGGACCAGCCCTCGCGGTGACCGTGCAGCGCGTCGCTCGCCAGGCCCTTCAGGGACTGGGTGCCGAACCCGAAAACATGCGCCGACCAGCGGCGTGGCTCGACCCGGTCGACCTTGTGCGCGATCACGCCGAAGGGGTAGGCGCGGTGCCGGTTGGCGTAGCCCTGGCGGACCATGAGCCGGTCCACGTCCTCGTAGATCTCCCGCAGCGGCCGCCGCTCGCGCACCTCGCGCAGGATCAGCGTCCGGTGCGCCTCCAGGTCGGCCATCAGCTTGTCCTGGACCGGGTTGATGCCGAGCGAGCCGGAGTAGCCGATGTCGGCCGTGTAGCCCTCGTAGACGGGGGCCATGTCCAGGATGAACGGCATCCCGGGCTCCAGGCGGCGGTTGGTCGGGAAGAACTGCAACGGGATCCGGAAGTTCACGAACGCCGTGCGGTCCCCGAACCAGGCGAAGGGCAGATGGAACCAGTCCCGCACCCCGCGCTCACGCAGCCACTCGCGCTGCATGCGCGCCGCCTCGCGCTCGGTGATGCCGGGCTCCAGCCGCGCCGCGACGGCCTCCGCGCATTCGTAGGCCAGCTGCTGGACTCGTCTGAACCCCCGCAATTCCGCTGATTCCGTATGGAGCTCGCCTGTCACCGCCGTAGTCATGCCACCGCCCCACCTTGTCCACGCTGACTGCGGTACGTGTCCGTAACTTGACACTGGTGAATGTGACAGTTGTTAGAGGCTGCGTCAATAGGGCTGCCGTAGGCTGTGGAAAACCCTCATGATGTGGAAAACCGGGGCGTCGTTGTTCGACCTCAGGGGTGACCCCTAGTGCTCCGTAGTCCTGGAGGTTGACTTCAAGACAGCTCTGCGGGGTGACGCCCGGCGTGGTACGCGTCACTACCTTCGAAGCGTGACTGTGATCGCGACCGAAAGCCTGAGCAAGCGGTTCCCGAGGGTGACCGCTCTTGACCGGCTGACCATGGACATCGGGCCCGGGGTGACCGGACTCGTCGGAGCCAATGGAGCCGGCAAGTCCACCATGATCAAGATTCTGCTGGGTCTGTCCCCCGCCACCGAGGGCCGCGCCGAAGTGCTCGGACTCGACGTCGCCACCAAGGGCGGCGCCATCCGCGAGCGGGTGGGGTACATGCCTGAGCACGACTGCCTGCCGCCCGACGTCTCGGCCACCGAGTTCGTCGTGCACATGGCCCGCATGTCCGGACTGCCGCCCACCGCCGCGCGCGAGCGCACCGCGGACACCCTGCGCCATGTGGGGCTGTACGAGGAGCGCTACCGCCCCATCGGCGGCTACTCGACCGGCATGAAGCAGCGCGTGAAGCTGGCGCAGGCCCTGGTGCACGACCCGCAGCTGGTGTTCCTGGACGAGCCGACCAACGGCCTCGACCCGGTCGGCCGCGACGAGATGCTCGGCCTGATCCGCCGTATCCACACCGACTTCGGCATCTCGGTCCTGGTCACCTCGCACCTGCTGGGCGAACTGGAGCGCACCTGCGACCACGTCGTCGTCATCGACGGCGGCAAGCTCCTGCGCTCCAGCTCCACCACCGACTTCACCCAGACCACGACCACCCTGGCGATCGAGGTCACCGACACCGACGAGCACCCGAACGGCACCGGCGCGGTGCGCGACGCGCTCCACGCGCGCGGGGTGGACGTCCTCGACGGCAGCGGCGGCCTCCCCGGCGCCGGCCACATCCTGCTGCTCACCGCCACGGGCGAGGAGACGTACGACCTGGTGCGCGACGTCGTCGCCGACCTCGGCCTCGGCCTGGTGCGCATGGAGCAGCGCCGGCACCACATCTCGGAGGTCTTCACCGACGGCGGGCAGAGCGCCGACGCACAGCGGAAGGAGGCGGTCGGCCATGGCGGTTGAGCACCCCGTAGCCACGCAGTCGGGTGACCAGACCCGTATCCACAACATCGGCTACCGCAACTACGACGGCCCCCGGCTCGGCCGCTCCTACGCGACCCGCTCGCTGTACTCGCAGTCCCTGCGCGGCTCCTACGGCCTCGGACGCTCGGTGAAGTCCAAGGTGCTGCCGATGCTGCTGTTCGTGGTGATGTGCGTGCCCGCGGCCATCATGGTCGCCGTCGCGGTCGCCACCAAGGCCAAGGACCTGCCCGTCGACTACACGCGCTACGCGATCATCATGCAGGCCGTGATCAGCCTGTACGTCGCCTCGCAGGCACCCCAGTCGGTCTCCCGCGACCTGCGCTTCAAGACCGTGCCGCTGTACTTCTCGCGGCCCATCGAGACCGCCGACTACGTCCGCGCGAAGTTCGCGGCGCTGGCCTCCGCGCTGTTCCTCCTCACCGCGGCTCCGCTGCTGGTGCTCTACGTGGGCGCGCTGCTGGCCAAGCTCGACTTCGCCGACCAGACCAAGGGATTCGCGCAGGGACTCGTGTCCGTCGCACTGCTCTCACTGCTGTTCGCCGGCCTCGGCCTGGTCATCGCGTCCGTCACGCCGCGCCGCGGCTTCGGCATCGCCGCGGTGATCGCCGTGCTGACCATCTCCTACGGCGCCGTCTCCACGCTCCAGGCCATCGCCGACGCGCAGTCGCTCAACGGCGGGGGCAGCTCCGACGCCATCGCCTGGATCGGCCTCTTCTCGCCGATCACGCTCATCGACGGGGTGCAGTCCGCCTTCCTCGGCGCGAGCTCCGCCTTCCCCGGCGGGGTGGGCCCGGGCAACGGTGAGGGCGCCGTCTACGTCCTCGTCACCCTGGGCCTGATCGCCGCCAGCTACGGCCTCCTGATGCGCCGCTACAAGAAGGTGGGACTGTGACCACGCTCCAGATCGACCACGTCTCCCGCTGGTTCGGCAACGTGGTCGCCGTCAACGACATCACCATGACGATCGGCCCCGGCGTCACCGGCCTCCTCGGCCCCAACGGCGCCGGAAAGTCCACCCTCATCAACATGATGGGCGGCTTCCTCGCCCCCTCCACCGGCACCGTCACCCTCGACGGCCAGCAGGTGTGGCGCAACGAGTCGATCTACAAGCACATCGGCATCGTCCCCGAGCGCGAGGCGATGTACGACTTCCTCACCGGCCGCGAATTCGTCGTCGCCAACGCCGAGTTGCACGGCCTGGGCGCCAAGGCCGCCCAGAAGGCGCTGGCCACGGTCGAGATGGAGTACGCGCAGGACCGCAAGATCTCGACGTACTCCAAGGGCATGCGCCAGCGCGTGAAGATGGCGAGCGCCCTCGTGCACAACCCCTCGCTGCTGCTGCTCGACGAGCCGTTCAACGGCATGGACCCGCGTCAGCGCATGCAGCTGATGGACCTGCTGCGGAAGATGGGCGACGAGGGCCGCACGGTGCTCTTCTCGTCCCACATCCTCGAAGAGGTCGAGCAACTCGCCTGGCACATCGAGGTAGTCGTCGCCGGACGGCACGCGGCCAGCGGTGACTTCCGCAAGATCCGCCGCCTGATGACGGACCGCCCGCACCGCTACCTGGTGCGCTCCAGCGACGACCGCGCCCTCGCGGCCGCGCTGATCGCCGACCCGTCGACGTCCGGCATCGAGGTCGACCTCGCCGAGGGCGCGCTGCACATCCAGGCGATCGACTTCGGCCGTTTCACCACGCTGCTGCCGAGGGTGGCGCGTGACCAGGGCATCCGCCTGCTCACGGTCTCGCCGTCCGACGAATCCCTCGAGTCCGTGTTCTCGTATCTGGTCGCGGCGTAGGAGGCCGAAGATGTACGACCCCACAGTCGCCCGGCTCACCTACCGAGCCCTGCTCGGCCGCCGCCGGGCCCTCATCCTGGGCGCGCTGCCCCTGCTGCTCATCGCGATCTCGGTCGTGGTGCGCGCGCTCGCCGGCGCCGACGACCAGACCGCGTCCGACCTGCTCGGCGGGCTGGCGCTGGCCACCATGGTGCCGATCATCGGTGTCATCGCCGGCACCGGCGCGATCGGGCCGGAGATCGACGACGGCTCGGTGGTGTACCTGCTGTCCAAGCCGGTGAAGCGGCCGACGATCATCTTCACCAAGCTCATCGTCGCGATCGCCGTGACGATGGTGTTCTCGGCGCTGCCGACCTTCGTCGCCGGGTTCATCCTCAACGGCAACGGCCAGCAGATCGCCGTCGCCTACACGGTCGCCGCGCTGGTCGCCTCCATCGCTTACGCGGCGATCTTCCTGCTGCTGGGCACGGTGTCCCGGCACGCGGTGGTCTTCGGCCTCGTCTACGCGCTCGTCTGGGAGGCCCTGTTCGGCTCCCTGGTCGCGGGTGCGCGCACGCTGAGCGTCCAGCAGTGGTCGCTGGCGGTGGCGCAGAAGGTCGCCGGCGGAGAGCTGGTGACGTCCGACGTCGCGCTGCCGACGGCGACGGTGCTGCTGGTGGTGGTCACCGTCCTCGCCACCTGGTACGCGGGGCAGAAGCTGCGCTCGCTGACGCTGGCGGGCGAGGAGTAGGCAGGCCGGGAGCAAAGAGCGGGCCCCGCACCGGGGCCGCTCCTGACGAGGGCTTCACCCCCGTCCGGTCACACTGATCGGACGGGAGTGCACTGCACGAACTGGAGGACAGGGATGGCAGGCGGCACATCGCAGCACGGGGATCGCGAGCGATCCGGGGACGACACCTGGGACGACCTGGTCCTGGACGACGACTTCATACGCGCGGCCGAGACCTCGGAACCCTCCGCCCGGGCCCGGATGCTGGCCGCCCGCTGGCGCCGGGAGCAGCCCGAGCCGCAGCCGTGGCGCTCCGACGAACCGCCCGCGGGGTGGTTCTTCAGCAAGGGGCGCCGCCGCAAGTGGCGACGCCGTTGATCCCGCTACGGCCGTTTTATTCGGTGGCGTCCAACTCGGCGTACAGGCACCATGGTTGTGTCGAAGTCGCTGGTTGAGACCGGCGCCGCGTTCTGGGAGAGGAGTTGGACGATGTCCATGCACGACAGTACGTCCAGCTCCCGTCAGGGCAGCCCGCGGCGGGCTCCGGTGTAGTTACCCCACCGTCGAGCGCGCTCCGCACACGGAGCTGTCCGGGGCGGCCGCTTCGAGCACGCGATGTCGCTCTCGCGTGGGCCGCCCACCCGGAGGATTGGCCGAGTGGTAAGGCACCGGCTTGCGCTGTGCTCGATCAAAGCAAGTCGTGGTCGGGGGAAACCCCGCGCACGTTCGATCCGTGCATCCTCCGCGAGACCTGGCCACCGAGACCGGACCGAGTACAGGACCCGGTCCGGTCACCGACCCAGCAACCGCTCCAGCACGACCGCGATCCCGTCCTCCTCGCTGGAGGCCGTCACCTCGTCCGCCACGGCCCTGAGCTCCGGGTGGGCGTTGGCCATGGCCACCCCGTGTGCCGCCCAGGCGAACATCGGGAGGTCGTTCGGCATGTCGCCGAAGGCGATCGTGTCCGCGGCCTTCAGGCCCAGGCGGCGCGCCGCCAGGGAGAGCCCGGTCGCCTTGGACAGGCCCAGGGGCAGCAGTTCCACGATGCCCTCGCCCGCCATCGCCACCGTGACGAAACCGCCCGCCGCCCGGCGGGCAGCCTCGGCCAGCTCGTCGTCCGACAGCTTCGGATGCTGTACGTAGATCTTGTTCAGCGGGGCGGTCCACAGATCCGACGCGTCCGTGAAAGGCGTCGACGGCAGGGCGCCCGTGAGCGCGTAGCCGGGGCCCACCAGGACGTCCCCGTCCAGGCCGTCGCGGCTCGCCGCCAGGTACAGCGGGCCGACCTCCGCCTCGATCTTGGCCAGGGCCACGCCCGCCAGCTGCCGGTCCAGGGTCACCGAGGTGAGCAGGCGGTGCGCGCCGGCGTCGTACACCTGCGCGCCTTGGCCGCACACGGCGAGGCCCTGGTAGCCGAGGTCGTCGAGGATGTGCCGGGTCCACGGGACCGCGCGGCCCGTGACGACGATGTGCGCGGCGCCCGCCTCGGTGGCGGCGGCGAGGGCGTCACGGGTGCGCCGGGAGACCGACTCGTCGGAGCGCAGCAGGGTGCCGTCGAGGTCGGTCGCGATCAGCTTGTACGGGAAGCCGGTCGCGCGCGAAATGCCCTCGGCATCCCCGACGGCAGCCGTGTCGCTCACTTGGCCACCGGCTCCAGGACCTCGCGGCCGCCCAGGTAGGGACGCAGCACCTCGGGCACCCGGACCGAGCCGTCGGCCTGCTGGTGGTTCTCCAGGATCGCCACGATGGTGCGCGGTACGGCGCACAGCGTGCCGTTGAGCGTGGCGAGCGGCTTGACCTGCTTGCCGTCACGGACGCGGATCGACAGTCGGCGGGACTGGAACTCGGTGCAGTCCGAGGTCGACGTCAGCTCGCGGTACTTGCCCTGCGTCGGGATCCACGCCTCGCAGTCGAACTTGCGGGCGGCGGACGAGCCGAGGTCGGCGGAGGCCACGTCGATGACCCGGAACGGCAGCTCCAGCGACGTCAGCCACTGCTTCTCCCACTCCAGCAGGCGCTGGTGCTCGGCCTGCGAGTCGGCCGGGTCGACGTAGGAGAACATCTCGACCTTGTCGAACTGGTGCACGCGGAAGATGCCCCGGGTGTCCTTGCCGTGCGAGCCGGCCTCGCGGCGGAAGCAGGGCGAGAAGCCCGCGTAGCGCAGCGGGAGCCGGTCGGCGTCGATGATCTCGTCCATGTGGTACGCCGCGAGCGGGACCTCGGACGTGCCGACCAGGTAGAGGTCGTCGTTCGCGAGGTGGTAGACGTCCTGGGCCGCCTGGCCGAGGAAGCCGGTGCCGGCCATCGACTGGGGGCGGACCAGCGCCGGGGTCAGCATCGGCGTGAAGCCGGCCGCCGTGGCCTGGGCGATCGCCGCGTTGACGAGGGCGAGCTCCAGGAGGGCGCCGACGCCGGTGAGGAAGTAGAAGCGCGAGCCCGAGACCTTCGCGCCGCGCTCGACGTCGATCGCGCCGAGGAGCGCGCCGAGCTCCAGGTGGTCCTTCGGCTCGAAGCCCTCGGCGGTGAAGTCACGGATCTCGCCGTGCTTCTCCAGCGTGACGAAGTCCTCCTCGCCGCCGACCGGGACGTCGGGGTGGACCAGGTTGCCCAGCTGGAGGAGGAGCTCCTGGGTCTCGGCGTCGGCCGCGTCGCGCTCGGCGTCGGCCGCCTTGACGTCGGCGGCCAGCTGGCTCGCCTTCTTCAGCAGCTCGGCCTTCTCGTCCGCGGAGGCCTTGGGGATGAGCTTGCCGAGCTGCTTCTGCTCGGCACGCAGCTCGTCGAAGCGGACGCCGGACGACCTGCGCCGCTCGTCGGCAGACAGGAGGGCGTCGACGAGCGCGACGTCCTCTCCACGGGCGCGCTGCGAGGCGCGCACTCGGTCGGGGTCCTCACGAAGCAGGCGAAGGTCAATCACGCGGTCAAGGCTACCGGGGAGGGATGACAGCCCACGACTCGCTATTCCGGACTGCGGCATACGTTCCGTTATGGGGGAATTGCGAAGCGTGTCAATAAAAAGTGTCTCGCTCCCTGGGGCGGGGCATGCGAGAGGCGGCTGGTTGACCGGAATCCCTTGTGGGCAACGGGACTTGGGCTTCCGTTGTCCACAGGGATCCCCAGCCTCCGAGGAGTTATCCACAGGCTGTGTGGATGGACTGTGGACTTCGGAATTGATCACTCCGTAACCCGGTGATCAAGTCGAGGATTCCCAGGACAAACCCGTTCCATCCGCACTTTCGAGTGGAAAGTGGTCGCCCCAAAGGATTGCCCAAAGGAAAAGAGTGGACGAAGGGTGACTTGCCTCCGAGTGGACGTCGGGACGGCTCAGAGGGCGATTTGTCGACAGACTCACCTTTCCCTGTCGACTTGTCCCCAGGTCGAGATGAGTACCTGTGGATAACTCCTGTGGATAACGACGATCGGCTGGTAGGACCGGCCTCAGAACCGACCGTCCTGGCAGCGCGCCACCCAGTCCGCCGCCGAGACGAACTCCTCGTCCGACGTCCCCAGGCGCGGCGGCTCCACATCCGCCGACTTGATGTCGGCGCGCGGATACGAGCCCAGGAAGCGCACCTCCAGGCAGATCCGCTTGAGCCCCATCAGCGCCTCGGCCACCCGGCGGTCGGAGATGTGACCCTCGGCGTCGATACAGAAGCAGTAGTTGCCGATGCCGGCCCCGGTCGGCCGGGACTGGAGCAGCATCAGGTTGATGCCGCGGGTGGCGAACTCGCCCAGGAGGTCACGCAGACCGCCGGGATGGTCGTCGCGCTGCCACAGCACGACGGACGTCTTGTCCGCGCCGGACGGCGCCGCAGGCCGCGCGGGCCGGCCCACCAGCACGAAGCGGGTCTGCGCGTTCTCCGCGTCGTGGATCCCGGTCTCCAGGGCCTCCAAGCCGTACAGCGCGGCGGCGAACTCACCGGCGAAGGCCGCGTCGTACTGGCCCTCCTGGACCAGGCGGGCGGCGTCCGCGTTCGAGGCGGCCGACTCCCACTGCGCGTCGGGGAGGTTGTTCCTGAGCCAGTTGCGCACCTGCGGCTGAGCGGCCGGGTGGGCGGAGACGGTCTTGATGTCCGACAGCTTCGTGCCCGGCCTGACCAGCAGCGCGAAGGTGATCGACAGCAGTACCTCGCGGTAGATCATCAGCGGTGCGCCCGCGACCAGCTCGTCGAGCGTGGTCGTGATACCGCCCTCGACGGAGTTCTCGATCGGCACGAAGGCGGCCTCGGCCTCGCCGACCCGCACCGCGTCCAGCGCGGACTGCACGGACACGTAGGGGATCAGCTCCCGGGTCGCGGCCTCGGGAAGCGTGCGCAGGGCGGCCTCGGTGAAGGTGCCCTCGGGGCCGAGATAGGCATAGCTCGCTGGCATGACCTCACCCTAATGGGCCTTGCGAAACCCGGCGCCCGCCTCCTGGGGGCGCGCCGCTCCCGGGTGCGGGCGTCACCCCTCCAGCAGCCGCTGCCCCACGTACTCGCCCTCGGCCGCGCCGCCCGGCACCGCGAACAGGCCGCTCGACTCGTGCCGGATGAACTTGGACAGGGCGTCGCCCCGGTCGAGCTTGCGCTGGACGGTGACGAAGCCGCGCAGCGGGTCGGCCTGCCAGCAGATGAAGAGCAGGCCCGCGTCGGGCACCCCGTCCGTGTCGATGCCGTCGTGGTACGAGAACGGGCGTCGCAGCATCGCCGCGCCGCCGTTCTGGTCGGGCCTGGTGATTCGCGCGTGGGCGTTGATCGGGACGACCAGGTTCCCGGCCTTGTCCGTCTTCTCCAGGTCCATCTCGGTCGTCTCGGTGCCCCCCGACAGCGGTGCGCCGTCGGACTTGCGGCGCCCGATGACCTCCTCCTGCGCCTTGACCGAGAGCTGCTCCCAGTCGTCGAGGAGCATGCGGATACGGCGTACGACGGCATAGGAGCCGTTCGCCATCCAGGCCGGGTGCTTCGAGCCGGACGGCGGCACGAAGATCCGCTGGTCGAAGTCGGCCTCCGTCGGCTTCGGATTGCGTGTGCCGTCCATCTGGCCCATCAGGTTGCGGGCCGTCATCGGATGGGAGGTGGCGCCCGGCGAGCGGTTGAAGCCGTTCATCTGCCAGCGCACCTTGGCGGCCCGGCCCGCGTCCTTCTGGATCGCGCGCAGGGCGTGGAAGGCGACCAGGGCGTCGTTGGCGCCGATCTGCACCCACAGGTCACCGTTGCTGCGCGCCTTGTCGAGCTGGTCCGAGGAGAAGTCGGGCAGCGGATCCAGGGCGACCGGACGCTGCTTCTCCAGACCGGTCCGCGCGAAGAAGCTGTGCCCGAAGCCGAAGGTGATCGTCAGCGACGACGGCCCGGCGTCCCGGGCGACATCCGTGTCGTCCTGCTGCGCCGCCTCGCCCTCCATCAGCCGCCGAGCCGTCTCCGACCAGCGGCGCAGCAGGGCCGCCGCCTCCTTGCGGCCCGCGCCGGGGGCCAGGTCGAAAGCGACGACGTGGCCGCGCGCCTGGAGGGGCTGGAGGATGCCGGGCTGATGTTTCCCGTGAAACATCACCTGATCGGCCCCCAGCGAGGCGAGCGGCGTGGCCTGCGCCGGCCGCGCGGCGTATCCCACGGCCCCGCCGGCCGCGCCGAGCACGAGCCCGGTGGCACCGGCGGACCCGAGCAGGAGCCGTCGCGAGATGCCCTCCGTCTGGGCGGCGCCTTCCTGAGAGCCGCCATTACGCGCGCTCTCACCCTTCGGTGCCTTGATGGACTGGTCAGCCATGGTGAGGTTCAGCCGATCTGCGCGTTCTTGGAGACGGTGGCCTGGTCGATGTCGGAGGTCCGCACGGTCACGGAGACCTTCCACTCGCCCGCCATGGGGAGCTGTACTCCGCTCGCCGCCCAGTGTCCGGTGGCGATGTGGTCCGGGACGACGGGCAGCGGCCCGATGTCCTGGGACTCCAGGGTGAAGGCGACCTTCACTTCGGGGATGTCGAAGGCGCGGCCGTTGGGTCGCTGTACGTACACGTGCATCTCGTTGGCGCCCACACGCGCCGGGTCGAGGTCGACGCGTACGACGCCCTTGCCGTCCTCGCCGCCGGTGTCGAAGGACATGTCCAGGGTCAGCGCCCCGGCCGCCGACGCGTCGGCCGACGCGGCCGATGCCGCCGCCTTGGCCTGCTCCTCCGTACGCCCCGGTTCGGTCGACGTCAGCATGGTGGTGACGGCGAGCAGGACGACGGCGACGCCCGCCTCGGCCAGCACCGAGCGGCGCAGGCCGAACCGGTTCGGGTCGGCGTCCCGCCGCTGCTTCTGCCGCGCGGTGTCGATCGCGGCCTGCTGCCGGGCGAGCTGCGCGGCGCGCTCGGAGCCGCCGTCCTTCTTCCCGGAGGCCTTCTTGCCGGAGGCCACCGTGCCCTTCCCGGCCGAATCGGAACCGGCCGGATCGGAACCGGCCGAATCGGAACCAGCCGATTCAGAACCGGTCGAATCGGACCCCGCCGAGCCGGAGCCGGAGCCGACCGAGCCGGAGCCGACCGAGCCGGAGCCGGTCGAACCCGAGCCGGTCGAACCCGAGCCGGTCGAACCCGAGCCGGTCGAACCCGAGCCGGTCGAACCGGCCCGTGCGGCGGCGTGCTCCTTCTCCAGGGCTCCCCTCTCGAGGGCTCCCTCCCTCAGGGCTCCTTCTCCCAGGGCCCCCTCGCCGTCCCCGTCCTCCGCACCGGCCTCCCGCAGCCCCGCCCCGGCCGTCTCCGCCAGCCGCGCCGTCCACCGCCGCGAGACCCACGCGATCCCCACCAGCAGCACCACGAGCCCGATCTTGACCAGCAGCAACTGCCCGTACCGCGTGTCGGTGAACGCCGACCACGAGCCGAGCTGACGCCACGACTGGTAGATCCCGGTCGCGACGAGTGCGAGCACACTGCCGAAGGCGAGGCGCGAGAACCGCCGTACGGCCGAGGCGTCGACCGGCGTGTCCGCAGGCGCCCGGTACAGGGCGACGAGCAGCGCGGCCAGCCCGCCGAGCCAGCTCGCGACGGCCATCAGGTGCAGGACGTCGACCGGCATCGCGATCCCGGCCTGGAGCCCGGTCGAGGCGTGCTCGGACATCGCCCAGCTCGCCGCGAGCCCGGCCGCCACGACCGTCCCGCCGATGGCGAGCCCGAAGGTCAGATCCCGCTTCTCCTCGTCGTCCCGCTTCTCGTAAGCCCCGAACAGCACCGCGATGAACAGCGCCGCGGCGGCGAGCAGCAGCAGCCGGGACACGAGGGCCGCACCCGTCTTGGTCTGCAGCACTTGCCCGAGCAGGTCGAGGTCGAAGATGTCGCCGACCTTGCCGCCGCTGGTGTACGAGCCGCGCAGCAGCAGCAGGCCGAGCGTGGCGCCGGTCAGGGCCAGCCATCCGGAGACGGTGAGCCGCTGCAGTGCCCGCACCCCCGCCCCGCGCTGCCAGCAGGCGAGCACGAAGGCGGCGCCGCCGACCATGACGATGAAGCCGGCGTACGAGACGTACCGCCCGACGCCGTAGAGCGCCCCGACGACTCCGCCGCCCGCGGTCTGCCCGGAGACGGAGACGCTGGTCCGGGAGGGGGCGCCGATGGAGAAGGTGTAGGCGCCGGCGACGGGATGGCTGTCCTCGGACACCACCTGGTAGGTGACGGTGTACGTGCCGTCCGGCAGGTCGTCCTTGAGCCGCACGGAGTACGTGGTGCCGCTGGGGTTGGCCGGGTCGCCCCGGTCGATGCGCCCGCCCTTGGGGTCGAGCACCCGCAGAGAGTCGTCGGACAGGGCGACCTTCTCGGAGAAGGTCAGCGAGATCTGCGTCGGGGCCTTGGCCACCACCGCCCCCTGCCGGGGGTCGCTGCCGGTCAGTGCGGCGTGCGCGGAGACCGGCCCGGCACCGGCGAGGAGCAGACCGACGGCGGCCAGGAGCAGCAGCACCAGGGTCCGGACGCGGGGGGCGATGGTCTGGGTCAAGGCGATCTCTCCCTCAGTGCCCGGTCTTCGGGGTGTACGTCGCCGGCTTCACCGGCATCCGGACCGTGACGGTGCCGGACTCGGCGAACCGGAGCTTCACGGTCACCGTCTCGCCCTGCTTCGGCTTCCGCTTCAGCTTGTCGAACATCAGGTGGTTGCCACCGCTCTTGAACACGAGTTGACCGTGCGCGGGGACGGCGAGGTCCTCCACCTGCTGCATCGACCCGCCGACAGTCTCGTGGGCGGTCACCTCGCCGACGTCGCTGGTGACGGACGTCAACTCGTCCTTGGTTCCGCCCTTGTTGGTGACGGTCAGATAACCGGCCGCCATGGAGTCGGAGACCGGCTGCGGCATGTAGGCGCCGCTCACGGACACGTCGGCGGCGTCCTCGGAGCCGCAGCCGGCGAGGATCAGCACCCCGGTCACCACCGCGACGGGCACGACGGCACGCCTCACGGCTTCTCCCCCTTGATGAGCTTGGGGAGGTCCTTGGTGTAGTCGTCCACGGTCGCGTCCTCGGTGTAGAGGACGTACCCGGCGTCGGTCTTCGGCGAGAACGCGACGACCTGCGTGCCGTGGGTGGACACCATCTTGCCGTTCTTGTCCTTGTGCGGGGGCTCGATGGAGATGCCGAGGGTGCGCGCGCCGGCCTGGATGGTGTCGAAGGCGCCGGTCAGACCCACGACCTGCGTGTCGATGCCCTTGAGCCACTTGCCCAGCGCGGGAGCGGTGTCGCGCTCGGGGTCGGTGGTGACGAAGACGACCCGCAGCTCGTCCTGCTGCGCCTTGGGCAGCTGCTTCTTGGCGACGGCGATGTTGTTCATCGTCAGCGGGCAGACGTCGGGGCAGTTGGTGTAGCCGAAGTAGATCAGCGTCGGCTTGCCCTGGGTCTCCTTGCGGAGGTCGTACTTCTTGCCGTTCGTGTCGGTGAGGACCAGGTCCGGCTTCTCGAACGGCTTGTCGAGGACGATGGCCGCCTTGTCGGAGCCGGGCTCCTCGGAGACCACGGTCACCGGCTCGGCGCTGTCGCCACCGCTGCCACAGGCGGTCAGGGTGAGGGTGGCGGCGGCGAGCAGGGCGGCCGCGGCGAAGGTCTTCTTACGCATGGAACGTCTTCTTACGCATAGCGATATGTCCTAGTTGTGGGAGTCCCGGCGCGCACCGGGGGCGTGCTCCGGCGCGCGCCGTGAACCGAGGGGTGATCAGGCGTCGGTGCGCCGACGGCCGGCGAGCACGCCGTACGCCACACCCAGCGCGCCGACCACGATGCCGACCACGCCCAGGACGCGGGCGGTGGTGTCGCTGCTGTCGGCCGGCTCGGCGGCCTCGGTCTTCGCGGAGGCGGCCTCGGCGTCGGACGCCTTCTCCGAGGAGGAGCCGCCGTGGTGGCCCTCCTCGGCGGCGGACAGCTCGAGCACCGGCGCCGGGTTCTCGGGCTCGTCCTGGCCCTCTTCGGGGACCTCGATCCAGCGGACGACTTCCTTGTTGGAGTACGTCTGGAGGGCCTTGAAGACGAGCTGGTCGGTGTCCTCGGGGAGCTGGCCGACCGAGACGGGGAACTTCTGGAAGTAGCCGGGCTCGATGCCCTTGCCCTCGGCGGTCCAGGTGATCTTCGAGACCGCCTCGGAGATCTTCTCGCCGTGCAGCTCGATCGGCTTGTCGAGCTTGGACTTGGTGACCTCGATCTTCCAGCCGGCCATGGGCTCCGGCATCGCGGAGGCCAGCGGGTGGTCGGTCGGGAAGTTGACCTCGAGCTTGGTGGTCGAGGCGTTGTCGCGCTCGTTGGGCACCTTGAAGTCGACGACCGCGTAGCCGCCCTTGGCAGCGGTGCCTTCCGGCTGCACGCTGACGTGGGCGAAGGCGGGCGCGGACAGGGCGAGCACGGCCGTGCCGGCGACGGCGCCGGCGGCGGCGATACGAGAGGCCTTCATGCGAAGCACTCCACTGTGAGTGAGATTCGGGTTCCGGTGGTGAAGAGGGGTACGTGCGCGTGGGCGTGCCCGATCAGGCGGACGGAGATGTGCCTCGATCGAAGAAGCCGGTACGCACGCGTGCCGCACGACGGCAGCCCCTCATCCCCACGGGCGTGGAGTGCGGCGGTCGCGTCGTGTCAGGCGGCGAGGACGAGCTCGGCGGCCGGCGGGCCGCGCCTGATCACCGTGTGCTGAAGGGCGACGGTACGCGGAGCGGGTCGCGCGAGGGACTCGACCGGCAGGAAGCGCGGGCCGACTTCGGGGGTGCCCGGCAGCCCCGCACGCAGGGCGCGCACCAGCGCGAGCGCCCCGCGCAGGGAACGTACGAGAGCCCCCTCGGCGACCGAGTGCGCCGACGGAGCGGACATCTCGACGATCCGCAGCAGGGCCAGATCGCCGCGTCGCAGCAGCCACCCCGCGGCGACCGCCGCGAGCACGTGGGCCAGCACCATCGGCAGTGACGGCAGCAGCGCGGCGGAGAAGCCGGAGTCGGTGACGGGGGACAGCGCGTCCGCCGCCGGGTGCGAGGGGTGCGCCCCGGTGACCGGGCCGAGCCGCGCGTCGGTGAGGATGCGCTGGGCCTGGGCCGGGCTGATGGCCGCGGCCGCGGTGCCGCACACGAGCCGCGCGGCCTGCTGGACGAGCGCGGCGTCGGACGCCGACGCGGTGGCCGAGGACGCCGATCCGGCGGCCGTCATGGCGTGCTGGCCGAGCCCGAACAGCGTGTGCAGGACGGTCTGGCCGACCGCGAGCAGCCCCGCGATCCCGGCCAGCGAACGCTCGCGCCCCGCGAACGGGACGGTGACGAGCAGGACCCCCAGGAACCCCGCGCCCATCGTCCACAGCGGGATCGTGGCGCAGGAGCCGAGCACATGACCTGTCCCGGCCAGCACGACGCAGACCGCGGCGAACACCGCGGCCCGCAGTATCCGGAGATCGCTTCCGGCGCGCGCCGTGCGCGGGTGGGGGGCAGACATGGCGGGCTCATCATCGCACTGGCCTTACGGCCGCCATACGGCAGGTCCACAAGATGACGAACGAGCGATTCGAGGCGTACGGGCGATTGATGACCCCCGGATGGTCCCCGAGGCGCGGGTGCCTGAAGACGTACAGGTGCCTGATGGCGTAGAGGTGCCGGAGACGCACAGGTGCCTGATGGCGTAGCGGTGCCCGGAGACGCACAGGTGCCCGAAGGCGCCCAGGTGCCGGAAGAGGCGCGGCACATGGCCCCTTACGACCGGAAGATCAGCTTCCGATGTGGGCTGCACCCACATACACCGATTCCCGCGTGGGCGCATCGACCATATGGGCGGCATCACGTCAATGATGTGCTTACCGGTGGGCACTCGCGGCAATACGTAACGGTATGTCGAGCCGCGGCCAGGAGGCTGGAGCATGAGCATCTGGTGGTCACTCCATCTGCGCCGTGAAGCCGCGAGCGTTCCCCTCGCCCGGCGTCTGCTGCTCGGCACCATGGAGACGGCGGGCGTCGACCCGGATGTCTCGTACGACCTCTCCGTCGCTCTCAGCGAGGCCTGCGCCAACGCGGTCGAGCACGGCGGTGGGCTCACCCCGGACGGCGCGCCCCAGGCGTACCGGGTGACGGCGTATCTGGACGGCGAGAAGTGCCACATCGAAGTCGCCGACTCGGGCCCGGGCTTCACGGCACCCCACCGCGCCCCCCGCCCGGCGGCCTTCGACGCGGAGGACGGCCGGGGGCTGTGCCTCATCAGCGAGCTCGCCGACCACGTCCAGATCGGCAACAAGCCGGACCGGGGCGGTGCGGTGGTGAGCTTCGACAAGATCCTCAAGTGGCGCAAGGACGCGCCGTTGATGGCGGTCTAGGGCTGATCAGAAGACAGGCCCTGGGCCCGGCCCTCTTCTGCTTTTCCCGCACTCACAGCCACCGCACAGCGCCACCCCACGCCCCTGACGGGTGGCGTCCCTAGTTTCCTGGCCATGACGGGAAACCACACGGACAAGTCGATCACCCGGCGCCGCGCCCTCGCGGTGACCGGTGGGACGGTCGCGGCGGGCGGACTTGCCCTCGCGGGCTACCAGGCGGCCTTCGCCGACACGGCCACGACGGCGACCGCGACCGCCGCGGAGAGCAGCGGCACCGGCACCTGCATGACGCTGATGTCGAGCGTCACCGAAGGCCCGTACTACCTCGACGGCGCCCTGGTGCGGGAGGACATCACCGAGGACAAGAGCGGCGTCCCGCTGACGCTGCGCCTGACCGTCGTGGACGCCACCGACGGCTGTACCCCGGTCGAGGGCGCGGCCGTGGAGATCTGGCACTGCGACGCCTGGGGGTACTACTCGGGCTACACCACGGCCAACCCCGGCGGCTCCGCGCCCGCCGAGAGCGAGGACGGCTCGACCGCCGACGACGACACGTATCTGCGGGGCTATCAGGTCGCGGGCGCCAACGGGGTCGTCAAGTTCGAGACGATCTTCCCCGGTTGGTACACCCCGCGTACCTGCCACATCCACCTGAAGGTGCACACCGGCGGCCAGCAGGAGGACGGCACCTACGAGGGCGGCAAGGTCAACTACACCGGCCAGCTGTTCTTCGACGACGAGATCGCCGAGGAGATCTTCACACTGGAGCCGTACGCGCGGCACTCCGGCAGCTACACCACCCTCGACGACGACATGGTCTACGACGGCGGCGGCGCCTCCAGCGGCCTGCTGACCCTGAAGGCCGTGCACAAGAAGGACCCCTCCAAGGGCTACAAGGGCTTCCTCACCGTCGCCGTCGACCCCGACGCCGAGAACACCGGCGCGGGCAGCGGCGGTGGTGGCGGCACGCCGCCCGGCGACGCACCGAGCGGCGCTCCGGGCGACGCCCCCAGCGGCACCCCGTCGGCCTCCGCCTCCGCCTCCTCCTCCGCCTCCTCCTAGGGGGTACGGCCATGAGCAGCCGCGAGGACGAGGCGCTGGCGCGCGCCGCCGTGACGGCGCTGACCGGGCAGCTGGCCCTGGCCCCCAAGCCGGGCCTGCCGGACCCGCGCGACCTCGGTGCCCTCGTCACCCGCCGGGACCACCGCCTGCTGCGCTGGTCGGCGAAGTCGCTCGCGCCGGGCCTCGCGGCGATGGCCGCCGCCGCCCGGCGCACGGGCGAGCCGACTCCCGGGCTCCGCACCGAACTCGGCGCGATCGGCAGGTGCACCGAGCACTCGGTGCGGCTCGCGGGCGGCGGTCACCGGGGCGCCCTGTGGGCGCTCGGCCTGCTGGTCGCCGCGGCGGCACTCGACCCCCGGGCCGACGCGCGGGACGTCGCCGCGACCGCCAAGCGCATCGCCGCGCACCCCGACAAGCGCGCCCCGCGAAGGCCCTCCCGGGGCTCGTCGGTGTCCGCGAAGTACGGCGCCGCCGGGGCGCGCGGCGAGGCACGGGCCGGATTCCCGCACGTCCGGCGGGCGTTGGACGCGCTCACCAGGGCCCGCGCGGCCGGCGCCACGGAGGAGCAGTCCCGTCTGGACGCCCTGCTCACCGTGATGTCCACCCTCCAGGACACCGAACTGCTCTACACCGCGGGCCCGCTCGGCCTCCGGCACGTCCAGGCGGGCGCCCGCGAGGTCCTGGAGGCGGGCGGCACGGCCACGGAGGCCGGAGCGGACGCCCTGTCGTCCCTCGACGCCGACCTGCACACGCGCGCGTGGAGCCCGCGGGGGAGCGCCGGGCTGCTGGCGGGCGCGCTGTTCCTGGACGCCCTGCCGGTCAGGGCACCAGCGCGGGCCGCGTGACAGCACGGCGTACCCGG
>NZ_JBIWJD010000008.1:319569-443367 GCF_044764945.1 Streptomyces sp. NPDC093568
CTGCGGGGGAGCGCCGGGCTGCTGGCGGGCGCGCTGTTCCTGGACGCCCTGCCGGTCAGGGCACCAGCGCGGGCCGCGTGACAGCACGGCGTACCCGAGAGTCGGCGGCCCACCGTGCCGCGGGTCCCATGGCGTAGGACGCGGCCAGGGTCACGGCGCCCAGCAGCAGCCATCCCGGCGTCCCCCACCCCACCAGCAGCGAGGTCAGGACGAGCGGCCCCAGGGTCCGTGCCACCGTCACGCCCGTGCCGAAGAACCCCTGGTACTCGCCCACGCGATCCGCCGGCGCCAGGTCGAAGGACAGCTGCCACGACCCCGCCGACTGCCCCATCTCGGCGGCGACCTGCAGCACCGCGCCGGCGACCAGCACCCCGGCGGCCACCCAGGGCGAGGCGCCCGCCGACAGCGCGAACACCGCGCACGCCGCCAGCATCACCCAGCCCGACCGCCGCACCGCGCGCGTGGCCGACGGGACGCCGGTCACGCCGCGTGCCATGCGCACTTGGAAGACCATCACGGCCCCGGTGTTGAGCACGAACAGCGCGGAGACCAGCCAGGCCGGCGCGTCCGTCCGCTCGGCGATCCACAGCGGCAGCCCGAGGCTGAGCAGCGGCATCCGCAGCAGCAGGACGGTGTTGAGGAACGTGACCAGGGCGTACGGCCGGTCCCGCAGGACGCCGAGGGAGTCCCGCGTCCGCACGGCGACGGGCCGTACCGAGGGAAGCCTCGTCAGCACGCCCGCGCACACCACGAAGCTCACCGCGTCCAGCGCGAACACGGCCAGATACGCCTCCCGCGTCCCCGCGTTCAGCGCCAGCCCGCCCAGCGCCGCTCCCACCGCCAGCCCGGCGTTCAGCGTGGACTGCAGATGCGCGAGCAGCCCGGTCCGGTCCCCGGCGGACACCAGCCCGGCCAGGAGCGCCTGCCGGGCCGCCGCCAGCCCCGACTGGGCGGTCGCGTACGCGCACGCGGCCACGACGAACGGCACGAAGCCACGGACGACGAGGAACGACGCCACCGCCAGCGCGGTCGCCAGCGCGAGCAGCACCGCCGTGCCCCGCGGTCCACGCCGGTCGGCGAGCCGCCCGAGCGGCACCCCCGCCAGCGAGCCCACGGCCCAGGCGACGGTCAGTCCGAGCCCCACGCGCGCGGGCGCGAGGCCGACGACATGGGTGAAGTACAACGCCGACGTCACGTAGTAGGCGCCGTCACCGATCGAGTTGGCCAACTGGGCGGAGGCGAGGACGCGTTGCGGTCCCGCGGGCGGGAGGAGGCGGCTGGTGGTCATGCCAACGACGGTAGGGACCCGGTGGATCCATCGACAGGCCCAATTCCGAGGCATTCCAGTGGTCCAATTCAGACCCCGTCCAGCACCTTCCCGAGCACCTCCAACGCCTGCGGATACACCCGCTCCCGAGGCGACCCGTAGCCCACGACCAGGCCCTGCGTCCGCCCCTCGGCGCCGATCGCCGTATGCCAGTGCTCCCCCAGGTGTCCCACGGCGAGCCCTTCCGCCTCGGCCCGCGCCAGCACCGCCGCCTCGTCGTCGACCTCCACCAGCGCGTGCAGGCCGGCCGCGACCCCCCGTACCCGCCGATGCGCCCCCAGCCGGTCCAGGAGCAGGTCCCGGCGCCGCCGGTACCGCAGCCGGCAGGCCCGCACATGGCGGTCGTAGGCATGGCTGCCGATCAGTTCGGCGAGCGCCAACTGGCCGATGGACTCGGTGTGATGGTCGCTGTGCAGCTTGGCGTCCACGACGGCGTCGACGAGGTGCGGCGGCAGCACCATCCAGCCGAGCCGCAGCGCGGGGCCGAGCGTCTTCGAGGCCGTGCCCAGGTACGCCACCTGACCCGGTGCCATCCCCTGGAGCGCGCCGACGGGCTGGCGGTCGTAGCGGAACTCCCCGTCGTAGTCGTCCTCGACGATCAGCCCGCCGCCGACGCGTGCCCAGTCCGTGAGCGCCGCCGTCGTTCGGGGTGCAGCGTCACACCGGTCGGATACTGATGCGCGGGCGTCACGACGACGGCGGCGCAGTCGGCCAACTCCCCTGCGCACACACCCCGTTCGTCGGTCCGCACGGGCACGACGGTGCCGCCGCCCCGCCGCACCACCTCCCGGTGGAACGGCAGCCCCGGGTCCTCCATCGCGACGACCCCGCCGTCCAGCACCCGCGTGAGCAGCGCGAGGCCCTGCACATACCCGGAGGTGATCACGATCCGCTCCGGCGGCGCGAGCACCCCACGCGCGCGCCCCAGATACCCCGAAAGCGCCGTCCGCAGCTCCACGCGCCCCCGCGGATCCCCGTAGTCGTACGCCACCGACGGCGCCGTGGCGATCGCCCTGCGCAGCGCCCGCAACCAGGCCGCCGCCGGAAACGCCCCCACGTCCGGGCTCCCGGGCCGCAGATCGAAGCGCGGGGCACGCGCGCGTACGGCTGCCTCGGGCGGCGCGGGGTCGACGGGCGGCAGCGGGGCGACCTGCGTACCGGCACCCTGCCGGGCGGTGAGATACCCCTCGGCGACGAGCTGGTCGTACGCCGCCTTCACGGTGTTCCGGGAGACCCCGAGCTCGGAGGCGAGCCGCCGAGTGGCAGGCAACAGAGCCCCGGGCGCCAGCCGCCCGTCCCGCACGGCATCACGCAGGGCACGTTCGATTCCGGTACGGCGCCCGTGGGCGTCGGCGAGTTCAAGATGCAGGTCCACTGCGACCCCCTCAAGGGGCGCGGGGAACTGCGCGACAAGCCCCCGCGACCCGCGGACACGAAGATGGCCGGACACCCCCACGGGTGCCCGGCCATCAATCCGACGTCAGCCCTTCAGCGCGGCCATCCAGCTCTCGACCTCGTCCGACCGCCGAGGCAGCGCGGCGCTGAGGTTCCGGTTCCCGTCCGCGGTCACCAGGATGTCGTCCTCGATCCGCACGCCGATCCCCCGGTACTCCTCCGGCACCGTCAGATCGTCGGCCTGGAAGTACAGCCCCGGCTCGACGGTCAGCACCATGCCGGCCTCCAGCGTGCCGTCGACGTAGGACTCCACGCGCGCGGCGGCGCAGTCGTGCACGTCCATGCCGAGCATGTGCCCGGTGCCGTGCAGCGTCCACCGCCGCTGAAGGCCCAGCTCCAGCACCCGCTCGACCGGCCCTTCGACGAGCCCCCACTCGACCAGCTTCTCGGCGAGCACCCGCTGGGAGGCGTCATGGAAGTCCCGGTACTTCGCACCCGGCTGCACGGCCGCGATCCCGGCCTCCTGGGCCTCGTACACGGCGTCGTAGATCTTCTTCTGGATCTCGCTGTAGCGGCCGTTGATCGGCAGCGTGCGCGTGACGTCGGCGGTGTAGTAGGTGTGCGTCTCGACGCCCGCGTCGAGCAGCAGCAGGTCACCCGAGCGCACGGGTCCGTCGTTGCGCACCCAGTGCAGTGTGCAGGCGTGCGGACCGGCGGCGCAGATGGAGCCGTAGCCGACGTCGTTGCCCTCCACGCGCGCGCGGAGGAAGAACGTGCCCTCGATGTAGCGCTCGGAGGTCGCCTCGGCCTTGTCGAGGACCTTCACCACATCCTCGAAGCCGCGCACCGTCGAGTCGACGGCCTTCTGCAGCTCGCCGATCTCGAAGTCGTCCTTGACCAGCCGCGCCTCGGACAGGAAGACGCGCAGCTCGTCGTCCCGCTCGGCGGTGACCTTGTCGGTCAGCGCGGCCTCGATGCCGGCGTCGTAGCCACGCACGACCCGGACCGGGCCGGTGGCCTCGCGCAGCTTGTCCGCCAGCTCGCGCACGTCGGAGGCCGGAATGCCGTACAGCTTCTCCGCCTCGGTCAGCGAGTGCCGGCGGCCGACCCACAGCTCGCCCTGGCCGGAGAGCCAGAACTCGCCGTTCTCGCGGTCGGAGCGGGGCAGGAGGTAGATCGTCGCCTCGTGGCCGTCCGCGACGGGCTCCAGGACGAGTACGCCGTCCTCGGTCTGGTTGCCGCTGAGGTACGCGTACTCGACCGACGCCCGGAAGGCGTACTCGGTGTCGTTCGAGCGCGTCTTCAGGTTGCCCGCGGGGATCACCAGGCGCTCACCCGGGAACCGCGCCGACAGCGCGGCGCGCCGCGCGGCGGTCTCTGCGGCCTGGGCGATCGGCTGCAGGTCGTGCAGCTCGGTGTCGGCCCAGCCGGACTTCATGTTCTCGGCGAGCTCGTCGGACACGCCCGGGTACAGGCCGTTCTTGCGCTGCTTGATCGGCTCTTCGGACTCGGTCTCCGGGTCCGCTGCGGTAGCAGCAATGGACTCGTCCGGGGTGAGCTCGTCGGCCACGGTCATCCTCCTCGATACGGCACTGGACCCCGTCCATCGTACGTTCGTACCGAGCGGGTCCCAGGAGCGAACGACCTCCGGCCGGGCCCTGCTATGGCACCGGTCACGTGCCTGTTATGGGTGGGTGACCGAGCGTCGCGGGCAGCTACTCGAAGCGGGCCGCCAGCAGGACGACGTCCTCCTCGCTGTCCGCCTGGTCCACTCCGCCCGGCAGCACGGTCCGCAGGACGTGGTCGACGACGGCGTCCGGGTCGTGCCGGATCGCCCTCGGCACCCCTGCCGCCGCGGCGTGCAGCCGGGCGAAGGCGCGGTCGGTGGGGTCGCCGGTGCGGTGCAGCAGTCCGTCGGTGTACAGCAGAACCGTCTCTCCGGCTTCGGCGGTCAGCTCCACGCTCGGCGCCTCCCAGCAGGCCAGCATGCCCAGCGGCGCGGAGACGGAGGTCTCCACGAACTCCGTGCGCCGGTCGCCGATCAGCAGCGGCGGGGCGTGCCCGGCGCCGGCGAGCGTGATCTTGCGCAGCGCGGGCTCGCAGTAGGCGAACAGGGCGGTGGCGGAGCGGGCCGGCTCGGTGAGCCTGAGCAGCAGCTCCAGGTCGGACAGGACGGCGACGGGGTCCTCGCCCTCCATCACGGCGTACGCCCGCAGGCTGGCCCTGAGTCGGCCCATCGCGGCGACCGCGCTGGGCCCGGACCCGGTGACCGAGCCGACCGCGAGGCCGAGCGCGGCGTCGGGCAGCGGCAGTGCGTCGTACCAGTCGCCGCCCCCGCGCGGGCCGGTGCGATGCCGGACGGCCAGCTGAACCCCGGCCATGCGGGGCAGCCGGGAGGGCAGCAGTTCCTCGGCCATCGTCCGCATGCACGCGCGCGTGCGCTCGACTTCGAGGAGCCGGGCCAGGTGCTCGGTGGCGTAGCGGGTGTACAGGCCGATGAGGTGGCGCTGGCGCTCGGCCGGTTCGGCGGGCTCGTCGTACAGCCACACGGCGGCGCCGAGCCGGCCGGCGGCGTCGGTGGTCAGGGGGAGGGCGTAGCTGGCGGCGTAGCCGAGGCGGGCGGCGACCTCGCGGTGGCGCGGGTCGAGTCCGTCCTCGGAAAGCAGGTCGGGCTGGGCGATCTCGCCGTCCCCGCCCGGGAGGCCGTCGAGGATCCGGCCGTACGACATCGCGCTGCGCGGCACGGTCTCGATGTGCCCGAGGTCCGCGCGGGCCAGGCCCAGGCCGATGGTCGTGTCGGGGCCCAGCCCGTCCGCCGGTTCGAGTACGACGAGACCGCGCCGGGCGCCCACGAGGGCGGACCCGGCGCGCAGCAGTTCTTCCAGCGCTTCGGCGAGTCCGCCCGTCCGGGCGAGGCGTTCGGTGAGCTCGTGAAGCGTCGTGAGGTCCGAGACCCAGCCGGCGAGTCGGTCCTGAAGCAGTGCGCCCGGAGCGTTCGGTGGGGCGACCGCCGCGGTCGCGGGCGCGGGCGCGACAGTGTGTGCGGGCGAGGGAACCGCCGAATCGATTCCGGCCACTTTCGAAGGGTGAGGGGCGTTCATGGCGTCCGGCTTTCCGACCGGTGCGTATTGCTCAAAAGCATCGCAAACCCCCATGTCATTCTGCGCCGCTAGCAGTGTCTCCACATGTACACGCACTCGTAAGGGGATGTCCAGCATTGTCCTGCTGGGATTCCTGGTGTCCGTGGGCAACCAGAGCACTCGTCGTAGACCTCTTGCGTAAAGGCAAAGTTGGCTTAAAACTGCCTCAGGGAACGGGGTATTGCGGTCGACTGGTTTCGCTGCACGGAGCGTCACAGCGGTCGTGATGGGTACGTACTCGGTGAAGGCCAGGGGTGGTTGACGACCACCCGGAACCTGGTGACGGACCCGGGCGTCTTAGCCACTGACGATCGTGCCCCATCCTCCCGTGGCGGAGGCGAAGAGAAATACGCGCGACCGTAAAACGCCAGACTTCGCCACCCCACGCCACGCCCATGCTTTTGGTAGACGCGGTATGGGCGAGGCTGCCGCGGAAGCAGCCAACGCTCGGCCCATAGGGGTTTCCCTTGCTCAAGGCAGGGGTGTGATGCGCCAACAGGTACGCACAGTGAAGTGATCGACACATGGTGTGATGTCCCACGGTGTTGCCAGCGGTGCAACGGAAAGGAACGAGCGCTCATGCGCGAGATCCTCGGAAGGCGACGCAGGCTCCTGCGCGGTGACGAGAGGCCTGAGCTGATCAGCGCGGCCCTGACCTACGCGACGGAATGGCAGTGGCCGGTACTCCCGGGAGCGGCGACGCACCCCCAGGGGCACTCCCGCTGCGGCTGCCCCGACCCGGAGTGCACGGTTCCCGGTGCCCACCCCTTCGACCCCGGGCTCCTCGCCGCCACCACCGACGAGCGCATGGTGCGCTGGTGGTGGACGAACCGGCCCGCGGCGCCGATCATCCTCGCCACCGGGGGGACGGCCCCCTGCGCGGTCAGCCTCCCGGCCCTGCCCGCCGCGCACGCCCTGAGCGCACTCGACCGAATGGGCATGCGCCTCGGCCCGGTCGTCGCCTCGCCCGCCCGCTGGGCGATCCTGGTGAAGCCGTACTCCATGGAACAGCTGGGCGAACTGCTGTACGCCAAGGACTTCGTCCCCGGCTCCCTCCGCTTCCACAGCGAGGGCGGCTATCTCGCCCTTCCCCCGTCCGAGACCGGCCAGGGCCCGATCACCTGGCAGCGCGCCCCGCTGCCCGGCTCGGCCTCCCCGTGGGTGCCCGATGTGGAGGCCGTCGTCGACGCCGTGGTCGAGGCACTCACTCGTACGGGTGTGAGCGCCCCCGAGTTGTAGGGGTCTCCGGCGCGCGCGGAACGGCGCGCGCCCGCACGATCGTAATCTTCCGGATATGCCGCGTCATTCCAGGGGAAACAGGGCACCGTCGTCGCATCGCCGCGGGCCGAACCAGCGAAGAGTCCGTCTGATCGCCCTCGCGTCCATCGGGGCGGCCGTGGTCGCCCTGCCCTTGGCCTGGGCCGCGGCCGGCCAGGTGGTCGAGGCGGGCCGCGCCGCCGTCGGGTCGTCAGCCCGGTCCACCCCGCCGGCCCCGAAGGACGACGCCGTACGCCCGTCCCCCCGGGGCGATGCCAAGGCGCCCTCGGCCACCCCGACGGACTCCGCCCTGCTCGACCTGGGCCTCGCCACCGCGATGCGCTGCGGTCCCGAACTCACCTCGCCCGGCGGCATCGAAGCGCAGACCTGTGTCCTGTCGCAGGGCGAGGACACCTGGGCGCGCACCTACTTCCGCAATGCCACCGGTGGTGCGCTGGACTCCGTGCTGAGCCTCATGGGGCCCGGAGGACGCACGGTGCAGATGAGCTGCGTGGTGGGCGCCGAGGACGAGCCGGGGACGTGCGAGACGCCCCGGGAGCGCACCCGTGCGGGCCTGGACGCCTACACGGCCGTCACGGAGTTCGCCGAGCGGGCCGGGGGCGGGGCGCTGCTGCTGCGGTCCGCGAGCAACTCCGCGCCGGGCAATTCCGAGGCGCCCAAGGGCGGTTGACGTACGGCGTCGTTCCGTAAAGGGCCGCAGGCATGGAAAGACCCGGTTGCTGGCGACGGGGGATGCACCAGCAACCGGGCTAATGGAACGGTAACAAGAGATCGGCGGTTCGCAAATTCGATCCGGGCTTTCAAGTCACGGATTCCCTTGCTCCGCAGGGGAGTTGTGATCCGATTCACCTCTCCCGGGCGGGCCGGTTCGGCTGAACGGCCGTTCAGCCGAACCCGATCTCCGCGCTGTGCGTCAGCTGAGCGTGACCTGCCGGTTGGTCAGCCCGCCGCGCGCGCGACGCTCCTCCGGCGTGAGCGGAGCGTCCGTCGCCAGGGCCGCGGCGAGGCGCTCGGCGAACTCGGCCGCCGGCTTCTCCACGTCCTCCGCTCCGACACCGCTCGGCAGGTCCCAGACCGGCACGGTCAGGCCGTGAGCACGGAAGGAGCCCACCAGGCGGGTGCCCTCGCCGAGGTTCGAACGGCCCGCCGCGTGCAGTCGCGCCAGAGCGTCCAGAAGCTGCTCCTCGGGGTGCGGCATGACCCAGCGCAGGTGGTTCTTCTCCGGCGTCTGGCACCAGTAGGCGGAGTCCACACCGGTCAGCTTCACGGTCGGGATGGCCGCGGCGTTGGCCCGCTCCAGGGAGGCGGCGACCTCCGGAGTGGCGTTCTCCGCGTCCGGGACCCAGAACTCGAAGCCCGGGTGGACAACTGGCTCGAACGCGCCTTCGGGGTCGAGCAGATCCTGCAGCCGCGGACCGTCGGCGGGGGCGCGGCGGCCCTGGACCGGGGTGCCCGGCTGTGCGGCGAGGGCCTGCTGGAGGGTGTCGGCGAGGTCGCGGCTGATGTCGCCCGACGCCGTGTCGTTCTGCAGGCCGAGCAGCACCGATCCGTCGTCGCGGCGCAGGGCGGGCCATGCCATCGGCAGCACCGTGGCCAGGGTGACCGACGGGACGCCCTCGGGGAGGCCGCCCTTCAGGGGCAGCTCGACGGTGGCGGCCGGCACCAGCTCGCGCAGGGCCACCCAGTCGCACTCGCCCGGCAGTCCCTCGAACGGGCGCTGCACCAGCTCGGTCACCGCCTGTGCGGCGGCCCGGCCGTGACAGGCCTTGTAGCGCCGGCCGCTGCCGCAGGGGCAGGGCTCGCGCGCGCCGACAACCGGAACCTGTCCATCGGCGCCTACGGCGCGGGCCCCGTCGCTGAGCTGCGGGCGCTTGGCCTGGGTCTGGGGTCGCTTCTTGGCCATCGTGGGTGTCTCCCGGTTACGGCTCGTCTGGTACGGGCGCGAGCCTAGCCGTTCACGCCATGGCCGACGGGAGGCTGTGGACAACCCGTCGGGTCGTGCCGGGGAGAAGCCCGTTTCCGGGATGAGCGGTGCGCGCGCCGAAACCGGCGCTTTCAGTCCATGTCGTCGAAGGCGTCCCTGAAGTCGAGGCCTGATATGACGCCCACCGACGGGGCCGCGACGCGCGTAGCGAAGTCGTCCCGGCGGTGCCCGGCGTCAGGATCATGTACGTCGTCGTGGACCACGACCCAGACCGTGACCTCGCCCCGGGCGTCGTCTCTCACGCCCCAGTCGTCGGCCAGCGCGGTGATGATGTTCAGCCCGCGGCCGCCGTGCGCGGTGACCGAGGGCGTGGCCGGAGCAGGGCGGGTGGGTCCGCCGCCGTCCGTCACCTCCACGGTGAGCCTGCCGCCCGCCTCCACCCGCCACGCGGCCAGGACGTCGCCGTCGCCGGCGAGCGCGTCACCGAGTGGACGGCCGTGTTTGCAAGCGTTGCTCAAGAGTTCGGAAAGAATCAAAACGGCATCGTCGATGACCGATTCCGCTACGCCACCCCTGCGCAACTGCGCACGCATCCGGTGTCGAGCCTTCCCCACGCCCGCAGGACCATGGGGTACAGCCATGCTCGACGACGTGGGCACCTCCTGTGCCACCACCAACGCCACCCCCGAGACCTCCTTTGCCCCACGCCACGGTGTGGATGCCCCATTGGCCTGTACCGGAAACCGGCCAACCAATGTCCGGTGACGCACTCGCAACGATCGAATACGGACCGAACGCGCCGGAGCACTCCCCGTAATCGAGATGGCTGGAATTCGTCGGTGTGGCTGAGAGGGGAGGATGAGGCTGATGGGACTACCGGGTCAAGAGGTTGCGCAGGGATTGAAGGGGTTTTAGGGGTTTCCCTGTGTTGCGCTTGCTTCCGGCACGCGTGCGTGCGGTCGCCGGCCGGTCAGCGACCGAGCTGGTGCAGGACCGCGCGCGGGCGGTTGGTGATGATCGCGTCGACACCGAGCTCGACGCAGAGGTCGACGTCCTCGGGCTCGTTCACCGTCCATACGTGCACCTGGTGACCGGCCGCCTTCAGGCGCTCCACGTACGCGGGGTGGTTGCGCACGATCCTGATCGAGGGGCCCGCGATGTGGACGCCCGCGGGCAGCCGCCCGTCCCGCAGCCGCGGTGAGACGAACTGCATCAGGGAGACCGTCGGCAGCGTCGGCGAGGCCGCGCGCACACGGTGCAGCGAGCGCGCCGAGAAGCTCATGACGCGCACCGGGGACTCGGCGGCCGAGACCGGGGCGTCGAGTCCGAACCGCTTCAGCAGGAGCAGCAGCCGCTCCTCGACCTGCCCGGCCCAGCGCGTCGGGTGCTTGGTCTCGATGGCCATCTCCACGCGCCGCCCCGCGTCCGCGACCAGCGTGAGCAGCCGCTCCAGGGTCAGTACGGAGGTGTCCTCGGGGTCCTCCGGCCGGACCTCCCAGTCGGGCTCCTCGGCCCGGTTCTTCCAGGAGTCACGGTTCTTCCGGGACCCGAAGTCCAGCGCGGCCAGATCGGCGAGCTCAAGAGCCGAGACCGCTCCGCGGCCGTTGGACGTACGGTTGACGCGACGGTCGTGTACGCAGACGAGATGTCCGTCCGCGGTGAGGCGTACGTCGCACTCGAGGGCGTCCGCACCGTCCTCGATCGCCTTCTTGTACGCCGCCAGCGTGTGCTCGGGAGCGTCTTCGGAGGCTCCGCGATGGGCGACGACTTGGATCTGGTGCTGCCGTGCGTGGGTCACCGCGTCATGGTGCCACCGCAACCGGGTACGCGTGCGACCGGAGCGGTTTCGGGCGTGCAAGTATTGGGCCCGTTTAGTCGCACATGACCTATATAAGGAATGGCCGCGGACCCACAGCAACGGCTTATGGTGCTCTGACGGCCCGTGGGAAAAGCTGACGGCATACAAAAGACATGCACAGCTGAAACGCACCGGCCATGAACAACCGTGAACGGGCGTGACCGAGTGCGACCGACAACACCAGCCGTGGATCTATAGGAGAGAAGCTGTGAGCACCGAGAACGAGGGCGCCGCGGTACCCCCGGCCCCGTCCGCACCCCCCGTGCCGACGGACGCTCCCGCTGCTCCGGCCCCTCAGGAGCGCCCGGCTCCGCAGGCCGACGCCGCCCCGACCACCCCGATCCCGCCGGTAGCGAGCGCCCCCGAGCCCTCGGCCTCGAACGGCGCCCAGCCGCCCGCCCCTCAGGGCGCCACCCAGGGCTCGGCCCCCGACGCCTCCTGGCCGCCTCCGCCGCCGCCCGCCACACCGCCGCACGCGGACGGCGGTGCCGCGGCGGGTGACGTTGGTGCTGGTGCTGGTGCTGGTGCTGGTGCTGGTGCCGGTGCAGCCGGTGCTGGTGCTGGTGTCGGCGATGGCGGTTACGGCGGTGGCGGTTACGGCGGTGGCGGTCACGGTGGTGGCGGTTTCGGGGCGGGCACCGGCTGGGGTGCCACGTACCAGCAGCCGCCGGCGCCGAAGCCCGGCCGTGGCCGCGGCGGTCTGCTCTCCGCGGTCCTCATCGCCGCGCTGGTCGCGGGCGGCCTGGGCGGCGGCCTCGGCTACACCCTGGCCAAGAACGACGACAACACCTCCTCGACGACCGTCTCCGCCTCCGACAGCGGCGGCTCGGTCAAGCGCGACCCGGACACTGTCGCGGGCGTGGCCGCCAAGGCGCTGCCCAGCACGGTCACCATCCAGGCGGAGAGCAGCAGCGGCGAGGGCGGCACCGGCACCGGCTTCGTCTTCGACACCGAGGGCCACATCGTCACCAACAACCACGTGGTGGCCGACGCGGTGGACGGCGGCAAGCTCACGGCGACGTTCCCGAACGGCAAGAAGTACGACGCCGAGGTCGTCGGCCACGCGCAGGGCTACGACGTGGCGGTCATCAAACTCAAGAGCGCCCCGTCCGACCTCAACCCGCTGACGCTGGGCGACTCCGACAAGGTGGCGGTCGGCGACTCCACGATCGCGATCGGCGCCCCCTTCGGCCTGTCGAACACGGTCACGACGGGCATCATCAGCGCCAAGAACCGCCCCGTGGCCTCCAGCGACGGCACCGGCAGCAACGCCTCCTACATGAGCGCCCTGCAGACCGACGCCTCGATCAACCCCGGCAACTCCGGCGGCCCGCTGCTGGACGCGCAGGGCAATGTCATCGGCATCAACTCCGCGATCCAGTCCGCCGCCAACGGCCTGGGCGGCACCAGCCAGTCCGGTTCGATCGGCCTCGGCTTCGCCATCCCGATCAACCAGGCCAAGTACGTGGCCCAGCAGCTGATCAAGACCGGCAAGCCGGTCTATGCGAAGATCGGCGCCTCCGTCTCCCTGGAGGACACGAGCGACGGCGCCAAGATCACCGAGCAGGGCGCCAGCGGCTCGGACGCGGTCGAGGCGGGCGGCCCGGCCGCCAAGGCCGGCCTCAAGCCCGGCGACGTCATCACCAAGCTCGACGACCGGGTGATCGACTCCGGCCCGACCCTGATCGGCGAGATCTGGACCCACCAGCCCGGCGACAAGGTCACGATCACCTACGAACGGGACGGCAAGTCCCGCACGGTCGAACTCACCCTGGGTGCCCGCACGGGCGACAGCTGACGAGAGACGAGCACGCGCGCGTGGGGCGGGCCACCCTTGGAGGGGGCCCGCCCCACACGCGTACTCCGCAACTGCCCCACCCTTCCGTGACTCTCTCGGCCGTGCTCGTGTCGAGCGGCCGGGTCACCATGTCCATGCACTCGAATGGACTATCGTGCGTTCTCGGCCTGGACTGTTCGCGAACGGGAAGAAGAGCCGCGGATGGGAAGCAGAGAAGGGGACGGTCTCGCGGTGACCGATCAGGGACGGCTCGTCGCCGGACGGTACCTGCTGGTGGAGCGGGTGGGCAGCGGCGGCATGGGCACCGTGTGGCGCGCCGAGGACCGGCTGCTGGGCCGTCATGTCGCCCTGAAGAAGCTGCACATCCCGCCGCACCTCCAGGACGACGAGATCCAGACCCTCTACGAGCGCACCCGCCGGGAGGCCCGCAGCGCCGCGCGGATCGCCCATCCCAACGTGATCGTGGTGCACGACGTGCTCGACGACGAGGGGCTGCCGTGCATCGTCATGGAGTACGTGCCGTCGGTCACCCTGAGCGACGTGCTGAAGCGGCGGGGCGCGCTGCCACCGGAGGAAGCCGCCCGCATCGGCCGTGCCATGGCCGCCGCCCTGCGCGCCGCCCATGACGCCGGGGTCCTGCACCGGGACGTCAAGCCCGCGAACGTCCTGCTCGGCGACGACGGGCGGATCGTCCTCACCGACTTCGGGATCGCCATGGAATCGGGCACGTCCTCGCTGACCAAGCCCGGAGAGCTGATCGGATCCATCGGCTACCTGGCGCCCGAACGCCTGCGCGGCGCCCGCCCCGAGACCAGCCCCGCCAGTGATCTGTGGGCTCTCGGGGCGACGTTGTACCAGGCGGTCGAGGGCCGGGACCCGTTCCGCCGTGACACCGCGTTCGAGACGGCGTACGCCATCGCCACCGACCCGTACGAGACGCCGCGCGGCGCCGGAGGCCTGGCCCCGGTGATCGAGGGCCTGCTGGTCAAGGATCCCGAGCAGCGCATGGACGTGCACGAGGTCGAACGCCGCCTGGCCGACCTGACCGGCACATCGACCGCGCGCCTGGACCCGCCGACCCGACTGGATCCGCCGACCCGCCTCGACCGCGCCGCCGACCTCGCGCCCGCGACCCCGAAGGGCACCGGCAAACGCCGCCGTACGGTGCTGCTGTCGGCGGTGGCGGTGACGCTCGCGGCCTGCCTGGCGGCCGGTGCGGTGTGGTGGCTCGACGGCAGGGCGGACGGGGCGGGTGGCCGGGGCTCGGGTTCCGCCGGTTCCGGTTCCGATTCCAGTGTGTCCACCCTGGAGCCGAGCACGAGCCCCGGCTCCGGCGTACCGCCACTGCCGGCCGGCTACCACCTGGCGAAGCCGGACACCCGCATCTCCGTTCCGGTGCGGGACGGCTGGAAGTCCACGACGCTGTCCGGCGGCGAGGTGGCCTACATAGACCCGTCGGAACTGGTGGGCCTGAGGGTCAACGTCATCGAGTTCGCGGGCAATGACCCGCTCCGCCACTGGCGGGAGACGGAAGAGGAACAGACCGCGCGCGACAACCCCGGCTACGAGCGGGTCCGGATGGCCGAGACGACCTTCCGGGGAAAGCCCGCCGGGTACTGGGAGTTCACCTTCGAAGGCAGAGCCCGCGAGTACCGCGCCGCGGAACTGGCCTTCGCGAACACCGACGGCACCCAGTACGTGATCTACCTCTCCGCCCCGGACGCCGAGTGGCACAAGTACCGCCCGATCTTCGACACGGCGGTCAACGGGGTCAGACTGCACGACGCGACGCCGTGACGCCGTGACGCCGTCTCCGAGCCCTTGCCCTTGGGCGCCCCATCCCTGTTACCCCACCCACCTCGCCCCCCCGTAGCCCCATCCGGACCACGAACCCCGCGCACCGCGCGGTGCCGGTACGCTGTACCCGCTCCGCCCCCGGCGGTCCGGAGCCGAGGTGGGTTGCCCGAGCGGCCTAAGGGAACGGTCTTGAAAACCGTCGTGGCAGCGATGTCACCGTGGGTTCAAATCCCACACCCACCGCGCACGCTGATGGCCCCTGACCAGGAAATAACGGTCAGGGGCCATCGCCTTTGTCGTTGTCCGTGAGTAACTGCCGTTGCCCAGCGCTTCCCGCTCGACCGGGCACGGCTGGGGCACGGGACTTCGGATCCGTCGTGCTCGCCAACGCCATGCCGCCGACGCGGCATAAGGTTCCCCCCACCATGACCGACCACCACACGTACGGCACGAGCGGCCACAGTGTCAGCGAGCTGGTCCGGCTCGTCAGCGACCGTTTCAGCCTGGCCTTCAGTGAGCGTGAGAGCTCTTATCGGGGCATCTACCACCTCGCCGACAGCCCGGACGGGCGGATCGAGATCCAGCCTAATCTGGTCCCCGGCGATGACGGCGATGACGGTGAAGACGAGCTCTATGCTCCCGAACACCCGGGGGCCCAGGTGCTTTTGCTGATTACCACCCCGGCCGCAGATCCCACCCTGCAGGCCCGTCTGGCCTCCATCGAGGGACTTGCCCACCTGGACCACCAGTCATGGTGAGCATTGCAGCCGAAGGTTGCCCCATCCTGGAGGCTCAGACCGACGAGAAGAAGGAGGCAGCGATGATCGCGAGGGTGGCCGTGTGGGAACCGATGCCGACTGACGACCGCGCCTGGGTGCTGGATGCCGCCGCCACCGTGCCCGGCGTCCAAGGCGCGTACCACCTCGTCGACCCTGCCACCGGCAACGGACTGTCTGTCGCCTTCTTCGAGGACGAAGCCGCAGCTCACGCCGCGCGAGGGGCGATCGAGAAGCGGGCCGAGGAGATCGGCTGGAACAACGCGCCGCACCCGGCACCCGCGTCCGAGACGATCTATGAGGTCGTCCGGCACGTGTAGCGAGGCTCAGGACCTCTTCGCCGCAGTCCGTTTCGAAGCGGTGCGCTTCGTAGTCCCGCCTCTGCTTCTGCCGGACACGGCTCCGGCCCCGGTGCCGGTTCGGTCGGGGGTGGTGGCAGTCGTCGACCACTTGAACTCGATCTCCAGCTCGATCTCCCCGTCACTCACCTCGATCTCGATCTCACTGCGAAGATCGGCGGGGATCCGCAGGCTCAGCTTCCACGGATCGAGTTCCAGTTCCGCGTCCCCGCCTTCCCGTAGCGCGCTCGCGAGCGCCTCGAGTTGATCAGCGGCCTCCGTACGTGACAGCGAGCGCTTCTGCTCGAGCTTGAGGTCCTTCATGGCCTCTCCGATCCGGCGCAAACATCCGATATCACCCATTCTGCTGCCGAGTGCCGAGTCGGACATCTCGCCGAGGAGCCCATCGGCCCGCCAGAGCCCGCCGATCACCCCTAGGGTCCCCGACCGCAAGAGCCCGCTAAAGCTCGTAGTCCCGCGCCAGCCCCTCCCAGTCGACCTCCCGCAGCGCGTCCTCCGCATCGCAGCCGGTCGGCATGTGCGCCGTGGGCTGGAACCAGATGATCGTGAGGGCGGAGCGGCGCAGGACGGGGTCCTGGCCGCGGTCGAGGGCCGCGGAATGGAAGGCGCCCACGCAGGCCACGGACGGCAGCACCTCGACCGGCCCGAAGGCGCCCGCGTACTGGTCGGGATACTCCCGCGGCGGCGGCACGAGGTGCACCGGCAGCGAGGGGTGGGCGCGCTCCGCCGCCCTGACCAGGCTCCTGATCTTCATGTCGTTCACCGGTTTGCAGGGGTAGCCCTCCAGCATCCCGCCGTACGTCGAGGAGAACCGCAGCTCGGACAGGTCGAGTGAGCGGCCCGACGTGAGGACGACGCGGGTCAGCGACATGGTCGGCACTTTAGGGCGGTGGTGCATCGAGCTCCCGTGAATTGCAGGGCCGGTCAGTCGCCTGACTGGGTCAGGCAGTCGCCCCACGCCGCCGCCGGTCGTACCGGCACGCATGTCTGTCGGGCAGGGTGTTCGATTACGTCCCCTCAGGGCCGATGCCCCGTCATCCGCGCCGCCGACCCGATCGTCGCGCGGGCCTCGCGTTCGGTGAGGCCGGTGTTGAGGGCCGCCTCGACGAGGGGCTCGACGAGAGCCGGGCCGATGCCGTCCTCGTACGCGCGGCAGGCCGCCCAGAACAGGCGCGTGTTGCGCTGCCCCTCGTGCGCGGCGAGCACGAACTGGACGAGCCCCTGGCCGTGGCCGCTGGTCGACGGAGGCGCGGGGTGGGGGGTGCGTGGTGGGGGGAGGAGGAGGCGCAGAAGGGCGCGCGGGCAGGGCGCGGGGGTGATGTGGGAGGTGCCGGGCGCGGTGCTGTAGACGCCGTGGTCGGTGCGGGAGCCGGGGCCGACGAGATAGCCGCCGGCGCCCCGGATGTCGATGCCGGGTGCGAGGCGGCCCGCCGAGTTGGGGACGACGACGTCGGCCGGGCCGGTGAGCCAGAGGTGCCGGCCGCCGCTCGGGGTCAGGACGACCACCGTGGGCGGAATCGTGAACAGGTGGCGCAGCGCGAGTTCCCGCAGGGCGGCGGAGGAGTCCGTACCGGACTTGGTGTCGAGGTCGATGCCGATCAGGTGGTGCGGGGGCAGGCCGCAGGCGATGCCGTAGCCCGTCGTCCACGGGGCGGCGGCGAACAGTTCGCGGATGCGGGCGGGGTCGGTGGAGGCGTCGTAGACGCCGTGTCCGAAACGGCCGCACTCGCCGTGGCAGGGCCTGGGGTCGGGGTCGTCGCGGTGGGGGGAGCGCAGGGCCGGGAGTTTCGTCCGGGACAGGGGGATGACGGCCAGTCCGCGTTCGGCGGCTGACAGGGCGTGTGCGAGGGCCAGCGTCGTGGCCTGCCGGTCGGTGGTGGCCATGCCTCTATGTTCGTACGAGTGTTCGAAAAAAGAAAGAGGGATTGGGTGTGACTCGCCGACGACCCGCCGACGACTCGCCGGGCGTCGGAGATTGGCCGGATGGCTGCGGGAACCTTTCCCCCCTTGTGCTGCTTGGGGGCGACCTGTCCCGTACTGCCCCGCCTGGGAGTGTGAAGTGGCGAAAGGGGTTTATCGACTTGTCATCACGCTTGAGGGCGAATAGGGGCTTCCGGGGTGGTTCGCCGGGGATTCGGTGGGCAACTCTGATCTCGCGACGTCGTGAACGACTCCGGGGCGGTCGGCCAACTTCCCTGGAAGAAGCCGTACTTCATGCACCACCAATGCGTCCGGCGGGGAGCCTGGGCGCACCTGTTCTGGAGGAACAACATGGCAAGCATCCGTACCGCCCGCGCCATCGCAGCCGTCTCCGCCCTTCCGCTCGCGGTCGCCCTCTTCTCGGGCGTCGCGACGGCGGACAACGGCGCCCTCGCGGACAACGGATCCAGCGCGTCTGTCACGGAGACGGAGGCCGCTCAGGGCCTTATCGGCAGCGGGGTCGGCGGCGACAACTACGGCACCTCGTCCACGACCCAGCAGCAGGCGACCGGCTCCGGTGCCTCGAACCAGAGCAACACCGCCCAGGTCAACGGCTCCGCCTTCACCTCGGTCAACCAGGGCAACGACAACACGTCGGTCAACTTCACTCCGCTCTGGTGGTGAGCTGAGGGGGCCGGCGCCCCGGTGCTCAGGCGCCGGCCTCCTCGGAACTGTGGGTGTGCTGTGGGGTGTAACGCGTCTGCGCGGCGGTACTTCGGTGCCGCCGCGCAGGCGTTTTCGCGTTGCCCCGGCCGGAGGTTGCCCGCCGGTCCGTGACGGGGCGCGCGGCGGGTGCAGTTCCTGCCGCTACTTGGTGGTCTTGACAGTGCGGTCTATCTGACGGACAGTCAGAAACCTTCCTGAGGCAGGCGAACGACCGCCCCCGGGCCCGAAAAAAGTGGGAACCGGATCGGCCCTTGCGGTGTACCAGAAGTGTCAATGCGATGCGCCGCGGGGCGGGGCGGGCGACGAAGACGAGGGGGGCGGGCGACGGTGAGCTACGGGCCGGGGGTGAGTCAAGAGGTGGCGGCGGACGAGGAGTTCGAGACGCGGCTGAGGGCGTTCGAGGAGCAGCCCGCCGCCGTGGCGCGCGCGGGCAAGGACCCCGTCAACGCGCCCATGATTCGCCACTGGTGCGAGGCGATGGACGACACCAACGCGGCCTACTCGGGAGCGGACGCCATCGCACCGCCCACCATGCTCCAGGTGTGGACGATGGGCGGCCTCTCCGGCCATACGGGACGCGCGCACGCCTACGACGAACTGCTCGGCATGCTCGACGAAGCCGGCTACACCTCGGTGGTCGCCACGGACTGCGAGCAGGAGTATCTACGGCCCCTGCGGCCCGGGGACGAGATCACCTTCGACTCGGTGATCGAGTCGGTGTCGGAGCGGAAGACGACGAAGCTGGGCACGGGGTACTTCGTCACGACCCGCATGGACATCCACGTCGGCCCCGACCTCGCGGGCACCCACCGGTTCCGGATCCTCAAGTACGCGCCCGCCCGCCGGGCGAAGCGGCCGGGCGGAGCAGGCCAGGAGTCTCAGCCCGATCGGCAGCAGAAGCCTGCACAATCGGTCCAGCCGGTCCAGCCGGTCCAGCCGGTCCAGCCGGTCCAGCCGCGCAGACCGTCCCACCAGGACCGGCCCCAGAGCCCTGAGAGCCCCCCGCGCCCCCACCCCGTCATCAACAGGGACAACGCCCCCTTCTGGGAAGGCATCCGGCACCACACCCTCCTCATCCAGCGCTGCACCACCTGCGGCACCCTGCGCCACCCCTGGCTCCCCGGCTGCAACGCGTGCGGAGGACCGGACTGGGACACGATCGAGGCGAGCGGCGAAGGGGCGGTCTATTCCTACGTCGTGATGCACCACCCACCATTCCCGGCCTTCGACCCGCCCTACGCGGTCGGCCTGATCGAACTCTCCGAGGGCGTGCGAATGATCGGCAACGTGCGGGGCGTGCCGTACGACAAGGTCCGGATCGGGCTGCCGGTGCGGCTCGAATTCCAGGAGTACGACAAGGAGTTGGTGCTGCCGGTCTGGCGCGCACAGGACGCCGAGGAGGCTGTCGGATGAAGGGCACCGCCGGCAGGACGCCGGCCCGGATGACAGCCGGCGCGGAACTGCCCCCGGTGGCAGCCGGCGCGAAACCGCCCCTGATGACGGCCGGCGCGGAACTGCCCCCGCTGGAGATCCCGATCACCCGCACCCTGATCGTCGCCGGCGCCCTCGCCTCCCGCGACTACCAGGACGTGCACCACGACGTGGAACTGGCCCGCCAGAAGGGCTCCCCCGACATATTCATGAACATCCTGACGACGAACGGCCTGGTCGGCCGCTACATCACCGACCACTTCGGACCGACGGCCGTGCTGCGCAAGGTGGCCATACGGCTCGGCGCGCCCAACTACCCGGGCGACACGATGGTGCTGACCGGCAGGGTCGAGGAGGTCGAAGGCGACACCGCGACGGTCCGAGTGGTGGGGGCCAACGGCATCGGCAAACACGTGACCGGCACGGTGACGGTCACCGTGCCGACGGCCGAGCAGAGCGCAGCCGACGGGCAGAGCTCAGCGGGCGGGCAGACCACAGTGGGCGGGCAGAGCACAGCGGCGTCGGAGGGACCGGCATGAACGTGCGCGAGCGGGACGCCCTCGGCGGCCGGGCGGCGATCGTCGGTGTCGGGGCCACCGAGTTCTCCAAGGACTCCGGACGCAGCGAGCTCCAGCTGGCCGCGGAGGCGGTGCGGGCCGCGCTGGACGACGCGGGGCTGACGCCCAGGGACGTGGACGGGATGGTGACGTTCACGATGGACACCAGCCCGGAGATCACCGTGGCACAGGCGTGCGGCATGGGGGACCTGTCCTTCTTCTCCCGCGTCCACTACGGCGGCGGCGCCGCCTGCGCGACGGTTCAGCAGGCGGCGCTCGCGGTGGCGACCGGCATCGCGGAGGTGGTGGTCTGTTACCGCGCCTTCAACGAGCGGTCGGGCCGGAGATTCGGCTCGGGCGTCCAGCACCGGGAGCCGTCGGCGGAGGGCGTGGCGCTGGGCTGGTCCCTGCCGTTCGGACTGCTCACCCCGGCCTCCTGGGTGGCGATGGCGGCCCAGCGGTATCTGTACACCTACGGGCTGACGCCGGAGGCGTTCGGGCATGTGGCGGTGACCGACCGCAAGTACGCGGCGACCAACCCGGCCGCTTACTTCCACGGCAGACCCATCACCCTCGCCGACCACGCGGCCTCGCGCTGGATCGTCGAGCCGCTGCGGCTGCTGGACTGCTGCCAGGAGACGGACGGCGGCCAGGCGCTGGTCGTCACGTCCGTGGAGCGGGCCCGTGACCTGCCGAACCCGCCGGCGGTCATAGCGGCGGCGGCCCAGGGCGCCGGCCGGGGCCAGGAGCAGATGACGAGCTTCTACCGGGACGACCTCACCGGCCTGCCGGAGATGGCCGTGGTGGCGCGGCAGCTGTGGCGGACGGCGGGGCTCGGGCCGGGGGAGATCGACGTGGGGATCCTGTACGACCACTTCACTCCGTTCGTGCTGATGCAGTTGGAGGAGTTCGGGTTCTGCGGAAAGGGGGAGGCCGCGGACTTCGTCGCCGAGGAGCGGCTGCCGCTCAACACACACGGGGGGCAGCTCGGGGAGGCGTACCTGCACGGAATGAACGGAATCGCGGAGGGGGTGAGGCAGGTGAGAGGGACGTCCGTGAACCAGATACCCGCGGCTGAGCGAGTGCTGGTGACGGCCGGGACGGGGGTGCCGACGTCGGGTCTGGTGCTTGCCTGCGACGGGTGACCCCCAGGGGTAATCCCGCAGTAGCGGTCCTTCGCTCGTCCACCTTCAGGAGGTGGAGTCAGCCCCACCCCTACAACCTGAGGCGGACGTTGCTTCGGCACCTGCGGCCGATCCGCTGAAGCAGGCCTCGCTCATAGCGTGGAGCCATGACCACACCCGTCTGCACCAGCGCTTCCGACGCCGCTACTTCAGCGAGGCAGACCCGTCCGAACGCGACGTATCCCTCCTTCACGTCGTACGTACGGGCCCGCCAGCCGGTGCTGCTGCGTACCGCCCGCTCGCTCACCGCGAACCCGAGCGACGCGGAGGATCTGCTGCAGACCGCGCTCACCAAGACGTATGTGGCCTGGGAGCGGATCGAGGACCATCGGGCGCTCGACGGCTATGTGCGCAGGGCGCTGCTGAACACGCGGACGTCGCAGTGGCGCAAGCGCAAGGTCGACGAGTTCGCCTGCGACGAGCTGCCCGAGCCGGAGCCCCTGCCCGGCCACGACGACGACCCGGCGGAGCAGCAGGCGCTGCACGACGCGATGTGGCGCGCGATCATGCGGCTGCCGGCCCGGCAGCGGGCGATGGTGGTGCTGCGCTACTACGAGGACCTCAGCGAGGTCCAGACGGCCGAGGTGCTCGGGGTGTCCGTGGGCACGGTGAAGTCGGCGGTGTCGAGAGCGCTCGGGAAGCTGCGCGAGGACCCGGAGCTGGTGCTGGCCCGGTAGGAGTTACGCCCTGTAAGTAGAAGTGACACCCGGTAGGTACGGGCGACGCCCGGTGGGAGTGGCGCCCCGGTGGGAGGGACGCCCCGGTAGGAGTGACGCACGGTAGTCAGTGGGTAGGGCACCCGTAGCGGCAGAGCTCTGTGAACGCAACGTGACATGATCGATCGCCCGGCCCTAGTGACATACCGCGCGGTATGCGCGCAGAATCTCCGCAACCCTTACCACCGCGTAGGCAATGTCGCCCCGGGAGGACTCCGTGCTGAGCACCATGCAGGACGTACCGCTGCTGATCTCGAGGATCCTGGCCCATGGGTCGACGATCCACGGCACATCGCAGGTCACCACCTGGACCGGGGAGGCCGAGCCGCACCGCCGGTCCTTCGCCGAGATCGGTGATCGCGCGGCCCAGCTGGCACACGCCCTGCGCGAGGACCTGGGCGTAGCCGGCGACGAGCGGGTCGCGACCCTGATGTGGAACAACGCCGAGCACGTCGAGGCGTACTTCGCGATCCCCTCCATGGGCGCGGTCCTGCACACCCTCAACCTCCGGCTCCCGCCCGAGCAGCTGGCCTGGATCGTCAACCACGCGGCCGACCGCGTCGTCATCGCCAACGGTTCGCTCCTCCCCCTGCTCGCCCCGCTGCTCCCGCACCTCAAGCCGGTCGAGCACGTGGTGGTGGTCGGCCCCGGTGACCGTTCCCTCCTCGAGGGCGCCTCCGTCCAGGTCCACGAGTACGAGGAACTGATCGCCGGCAAGCCGACCACGTACGACTGGCCGGAGCTGGACGAGCGGCAGGCCGCCGCCATGTGTTACACCTCCGGGACCACGGGCGACCCGAAGGGCGTCGTCTACTCGCACCGTTCGATCTACCTGCACTCCATGCAGGTCAACATGACCGAGTCGATGGGCCTGACGGACCAGGACACCTCGCTCGTGGTGGTCCCGCAGTTCCATGTCAACGCCTGGGGTCTGCCGCACGCCACCTTCATGACCGGCGTCAACATGCTGATGCCGGACCGCTTCCTGCAGCCCGCCCCCCTCGCCGAGATGATCGAGCGCGAGAAGCCGACACACGCGGCCGCCGTGCCCACCATCTGGCAGGGCCTGCTGGCCGAGCTCAACGCGAACCCCCGTGACGTGTCCACCCTCGGCCAGGTCACCATCGGCGGCTCGGCCTGTCCGCCCTCGCTGATGGAGGCGTTCGACAAGCTGGGCATGCGGGTCTGCCACGCCTGGGGCATGACGGAGACCTCCCCGCTCGGCACGGTCGCCCGGCCGCCGGCGCACGCGGTGGGCACCGAGGAGGAGTTCGCGTACCGCCTCACCCAGGGCCGTTTCCCGACGAGCGTCGAGGCCCGGCTCACCGGCCCCGGCGGCGAGCGCATCCCGTGGGACGGCGAGTCGGCCGGCGAGCTGGAGGTGCGCGGCCCCTGGATCGCGGGCGCGTACTACAACGGCCCGGACGGCGAACCGCTGCGCCCCGCCGACAAGTTCAGCGAGGACGGCTGGCTGAAGACCGGCGACGTCGGCACCATCTCCGCCGACGGCTTCCTCACCCTCACCGACCGCGCCAAGGACGTCATCAAGTCCGGCGGCGAGTGGATCTCCTCGGTCGAGCTGGAGAACGCCCTGATGTCCCACCCGGACGTCGCCGAGGCGGCCGTGGTCGCCGTCCCCGACGAGAAGTGGGGCGAGCGCCCGCTGGCCACGGTCGTGCTGCGGGAGGGCGCCGCCGCCGACTTCGAGACCCTGCGCTCCTTCCTCGCCGACGAGGGCCGGATCGCCAAGTGGCAGCTGCCCGAGCGGTGGACGATCATCGAGGCGGTGCCGAAGACCAGCGTGGGCAAGTTCGACAAGAAGGTGCTGCGCAGGCAGTACGCCGCCGGCGACCTGGACGTCACCGAGCTCGGCTGACACCGCCGTACGACGCCGACAGCCCCCGGCAGACGCCGGGGGCTGTCCGTCACACCCGGCTGCCGCTAGCGCAGGCCGGTAGCCATTGCCATGGCCGCTAGTTCTTGCCGTTGTCCACGATGACCGGCGTCCCCGAGGAGTTCGTGCCGCAGGGCACCGCGTAGACCGGGTTGGCCTTGGCGGCCTCCTTGTAGGCCTCCAGGCACTGGTTGTAGAGCACGTTGTCGCTCAGCGAACGCTCGATGATCTTGTTGGCGCGGGCGATGCCCTCCGCCTCGATCCGCCGGCGCTCCGCCTCCGCCTTGGCCGTCCGGGACGCCTCGACGGCCCGGTCGGTGGCCTGCTCCTGCTGGATCTTCTTGTCGATCTGCTCCTGCAGCTTGTCCGAGGGCCGCACATTGCGCAGGTTGACGGTGGAGACGTCGATCCCGCGCGGCGCCAGGCGCTCCTTGACGAGCTTCTCGATCTCCGCGCCGATCTGCTCACGCCCGGAGGCGTAGCCTTCCTCGCTGGTGTGCTTGGCGAAGACGTTGCGGATGATCTCGCGGCTGTCCGGCAGCACCAGCCGCTCCTCGATGGCCTCCTGGCTGCCCGCCAGCCGGTACAGCGCGACGGACTTGGCCGGCACCACGGCCCACTTGATGGTGACGTCCGCGTACAGCACCCCGCCCTGCGAGGAGCGCACCTCGACGACGTCCTTGTCGTTGAGGCTGAGGTCCACCGGCCGGGTGGAGAAGGACGTGACGTCGGTGAACGGCGACTTGAAGTGCAGACCGGAGGTCAGGGGCGAACCGACCTTGCCGAACGTCACCGGCACGCCGACCTCGTAGGCGCTCACCACGAAGACACAGGCGAAGGCGGCGGCCAGCACGCCCCCCACGGCGCTGACGGCCGCCCCGAGTCTCCACCCCCCGGCGGAGTCGCGGCCGCGGCCGACGAGGAAGAGCACGACCGCCGCTATGAGCAGCAGGATGGACAGCACGAACACAGGAATCTCCCCCACGGAATGTCCCACCGGAACTCCGGAACTCCGGAACTTCGAAACTCCGCTCCGAAACCCCGAAACCCCGAAACCCCGAAACCCCGAACTCCGACGAGAACGGATCGGCGCCGCCTCGCAGGCGGCGCGCAGCGCATCGTAGCGGGATCAAGTTCCGGCCGAATGCCGACCCCTGAGCGGCTAGTTGGTCCCGATCCGCGAGAGCAGATCCACGATCCGGGCCTGCACCTCGCCGCTGGTCGACCGCTCCGCGAGGAACAGCACCGTCTCGCCGGAGGCGAGCCGCGGCAGGTCGGCCTGGTCGACGGCGGCGGTGTAGACGACGAGCGGGGTGCGGTTCAGACGGCCGTTGGCGCGCAGCCAGTCCACGATCCCGGCCCGGCGGCGGTGCACCTGCATCAGGTCCATCACGACCAGGTTCGGGTGGAAGTCGCCCGCCAGCATCACCGCGTCGGCGTCACTCGCGGCCCGTGCCACCTGCATCCCGCGCCGCTCCAGCGTCGCGGTCAGCGCCAGCGCGATCTCGGCGTGCTCCTCGATCAACAGCACCCGCGGCGGGTGCTGTTCGCTGTCCCGGGGGGCCAGCGCCTTCAGCAGTACGGCGGGGTCGGCGCCGTACGCCGCCTCCCGTGAGGCCTGTCCGAGGCCCGCGGTCACCATGACCGGCACCTCGGCCGCGACGGCGGCCTGCCGCAGCGACTGGAGCGCGGTCCGGGTGATCGGGCCGGTCAGCGGGTCGACGAACAGCGCGGCCGGGAACGCCGCGATCTGCGCGTCGACCTCCTCGCGCGAGTGCACGATCACCGGCCGGTAGCCGCGGTCGCTCAGCGCCTGCTGGGTCGTCACATCCGGCGCCGGCCACACCAGCAGCCGCCGCGGGTTGTCGAGCGGCTCCGGGGGCAACTCGTCGTCCATCGGCTGCGGACGCGGGGTGTCGGCCACCTCCACCGCCCCGCCGGGCCCGTCCAGGGGTTCGGGTCCCTCGGCGGCGTTCTCGTCCGGCGCGCCTATGGCGTACGACCGTCCGGCCGCCTCGGCTGTTGGTGCGAGCCGCGACTGCCCGGCCTGGGAAGGCTGGGACGGCTGTGGCTGCTGCGGCGCAGGGGAGGCCGGCACCGGCTGCTCGGCCGGCGGATGCGGCCGCGCGGCCTGCTCCGTCGCCCCACCGGCCCGTGCGGCCGGGTCGGGCGGCGTACCCAGCTTGCGGCGCCGCCCACCGCTGGTCTGATGCGGGGGAGGCGTGGCCGTCGACGACGGCGCGGGCGCCGCGGGCTGCTGCACCTGCGCCGCCTGCCGCGTGAAGGGCACTCCCTGCCCCAACGTCCGCACGCTGATCGCGCGCCCCTGCGTCGAGTTCGGGTCGACGGGCGCACTCGGCGCGGCGGGAGCGGCGGCCTCGGCGGGAAGCGGCTGGGCCGCCCGCTGCCGCGCCCCGGCCGCCGCCGCGGCTTCGGGCGGCAGCGCGGTGCCCGGCGCCGGAGTGCTCTGGGCGGCCTGCGCGGCCTGGGGGGTGTTCGGCTGCGGCGGTACGGGGGTGGCGGCGCCGTTCGCCGGTACGGCTGTCCCGGTGCCGGACGTGTCGTCGGCGGCGGGCCACGGCTGCGGGGCCGGGACGCCCTGCGCCGGGGTGCCCTGCGACGGGGCCGCCTCGGCGGGGAGGGGCTGACCCGGGACGGCGACGGGGGCCGGGGCGGCGACAGCCTGTGCGGGAACCTCCTGCGCGGCCCCGGCAGCCTCCGCCGGCGGCGCCACGGCCCGGCGGCGACGCCCGGTCGGCGCGGTGGTCGGATGCGGCTGCGGCGGGGTGTGGTCCTCGGCCTGGTCGTGCGGCACGGCATCGTGCCGGCCTTCGTCGCCACGCACGTCGCCCTGGGCGTCCACGGGCGTCGCCTGCCCGGGGATCTGCCCCGGAACCTGCCCGGGCACCACAGCCGAAGCAGGAGTCATGGCGGACGCGGCAGCCAAGGCGGTAGCCCCCGGAGCCGCACCGGCCCCCGGAGCCGCACCGGCCCCCTGAGCCACAGCCGCCCCCTGCGCCTGCTCGGCCGGAGCCCGGTCCGCCTCGGCGGGCGGCAGCGCGAACACCGTACGGGCCCCCGCCTCCTGCGCGGCCGCCCGCTCGGACGCCGCGGCCAGGGCACGCCGGCGCCGCCCGGTCGGCTGAGAAGCGTCGCCCGAGGCGGCCGTACCGGACTCGGCGGCCGCGGCGTCACCGGTCGGCGCCGGCAGGGCGGGCGGCAGCGCGTGCTGCTCCCCGCCGTCGCGCCGGGCACGTCGGCCGGCGGGTGCGGGCACACCCTGCGGCGGCACGGTCCCGCCCAGGCCGCTGCCCACGGCCGCGGTCCCCGCCGCATGCTCGGCTGCCGTGACGACGGCACCCTCGGCGACAACGTCCCCGCCGTCCTCGGCGGGCCGACCACGGCGCCGGCCGGTTCCGCCGGAGGCCTCGCCGCCACCGTGCTCAGCACCCTGGGGAAGCTCCGGCGCGGCAGCGCGCCTGCGTCGCCGCCCCGTGGGCGAGGCGCCCTCGGCCTCGGCGCCTCCCTCGGCCTCGCCACCCGGGGTGTCGCTCTCCAGGAAGGCGTCCACGGAGGCCCGCCGGGCCCGCCGCCGCCCGCTGCCGCCACTGTGCTCGGGGGCGACGGCGGCGACGACGGCCACGGCGGTACCCGCGGTCCCGTCACCGGTGCCGGTCGGCGCGGCGTCCGTCGGCGCGGCCTCGGCCGGAGCGGCGGAAACGGCCCCCGCCCCACCGCCGATGGGCACTTCGAGCACGAACGCACTGCCGCTCATCCCCGGCACCTCGTGCGTCTGCAGCACCCCGCCGTGAGCCCGCACGATCCCGCGCACGATCGGCTCGTGCACCGGGTCTCCCCCGGGATAGGGCCCGCGCACCTCGATCCGTACGACCTCACCGCGCTGCGCCGCCGCGACGACGACGGTGTTGTCCATGTAACCGCCCGCCGACACCGGCGAGTTGCCGGTCGCGTCGACCCCGGCGACGTCCGCGACGAGATGCGCGAGCGCGACGGCGAGGCGCTGCGGGTCGACCTCGGCCTCGATGGGCGGCGCGTGCACGGCGAACTGCACCCGCCCCGGGCCGATGAGTTCGACGGCCCCGTCGACACCCGCGGCCACGACGGCGTCGAGCATCACCTTCGTACGGGAGACCTGGTCGCCGCCCGAGTCCAGCCGCTGGTACCCGAGGACGTTGTCGATCAGGGTCGTGATCCGCGAGTACCCGGCCGACAGGTGATGCAGCACCTGGTTGGCCTCGGGCCACAACTGCCCCGCGTCGTCGGCGGCGAGTGCGGCCAGCTCGCGGCGCAGCTCGTCCAGCGGGCCGCGCAGCGAACCGGCGAGCAGGGTCAGCAGCTGCTCGTGCCGGGCGGCGAGCGCCTCGTACCGGTCCTTCTCGCGTTCGCCGAGCGCGGCATAGCGGTCCTCGCCCGCGGCGAGCGCCTCGGCGTGCCGCTCCTCGAGTTCCTCGACCTCGGTCACGTGCTTCTGCCGCAGGGCGGTCAGCTCGGAGGCGTGCTCCTCGGCGAGCCGTTCGAGCTCCTCCTCGTGCCGCTTCTGGGCGGCGTCCTTCTCCTCGGCGAGGGCGTCGTAGGGCCGCCGGTCGGTGAAGGTCATGACGGCGCCGACGAGCTGGTCCCCGTCGCGCACGGGCGCGGTCGTCAGGTCGACGGAGACCTTGTCCCCGCCCTTGGACCACAGCACCTGCCCGCGCACCCGGTGCTTGCGCCCCGAGCGCAGGGTGTCGGCGAGCGGCGACTCCTCGTACGGGAAGGGCGAGCCGTCGAGACGCGAGTGCAGCACGAGCGTGTGCAGCTCCCGCCCACCCAGGTCGCTGGCCCGGTAACCCAGAATCTGGGCGGCGGCCGGATTGACGAGGACGATCCGCCCGTCGGTGTCGGTCCCGATCACGCCCTCGGCGGCCGCCCGCAGGATCATCTCGGTCTGCCGCTGCGAACGCGCCAGCTCGGCCTCGGTGTCGACGGTGCCGGTCAGATCCCGGACGACGAGCATCAGCAGCTCGTCGCCGCTGTAGCCGTACCCGTCGTAGGCCTGCTGTCCGTTCTCGAGATTCGCGGACGTGACCTCGACCGGGAACTCGGTCCCGTCGGTCCGCCGGGCCATCATCCGGGTCGGCTTGGTCCGGCCCTGCGGGTCCATGTGATCGGGCCGCCGCATGGACCCGGGAATGAGCTTGGAGTCGAACTGCGGCAGCAGATCGAGCAGCCCCCGCCCCACCAGTGCCGTCCCCGGCGCCTCGAAGGCCTCCAGGGCGATGGTGTTGGCGTTCACGACGGTCCCATTGGCGTTGACCAGCACCAACGCATCGGGAAGCGCGTCGAGTATGGCTGCGAGGCGAGCAGCGCCTCGGGATGGCCTGCTGCTCACGAGACGCTTCCTCCCTGTTACCGCACCTTGCCGACCGCTCGGGCCATCTTGCCAATCGGTCCGCAGCGTGTCACGCGAGGGAGTCTAAGGGTTGGGGTTGCGCTCGCGACGCCGGATGAGAGGGAGGTCGCACGACGAAGTGACCCAGAACGTATGACCGCCTGCGGCGTCGTCCTTCCCATGTCCGCCGCGTGTCCATTCGGGCTTCGCGAGACCTTCGCGGGACTTTCGCGGATCCGGTACGTCCGGTATGGAAAGCCTGTGCGACGGGGGACGGCGGGCCTCGGGGGCGGACGCCCAGAGCGCGACCACCCCCGCCGCCTCCCGCCTACGACCGCTGCCCGTCGGCCCGCACCTCGGGCAGGAGCGGCACCAGCCGGTCCCATCGCGCGATCTCGCACCCGTTGCTGCGGTCGTAGCGGGCGTCGACGGGGCGCCCGGCCCAGGTCCCGGTGACATGCGCGGTGGCCGAGCCGCCGTACTGCATGGTGCAGAGGCTCTCCCGCGGTACGGGGGCGAAGGCGTCCTTGCCCCAGCGGGTGCCGCCATCGAGTACGGCGCAGGCGTCGGCGGCGTCGGGGTGGTCGCCGCCCGTCGGATGGCAGGTCAGCTCGTACCTCCCGTCGGCGCCGCCGGCCTCGCGGACGGTGACGGTGAGGTGGTCGCCGACGCGGTCCGGGGCCTGGAGGGAGGGGAGCGGGACGGCGGGCGCGGCTTGCGGAGCGGCGAGGGGGGACGCGGCGGCGGGCGCGACGGAGGTGAGGCCGACGGCGACGAGGGAGCCGGTGGCGCCGAGGAGGACCCGGCGAAGGCGCACGGTCCGGGCGGAACGGTTGACCTGCAACATGACCTGACTAACGCCCCGCGTCCCCGGACGTTGCGGCCCTCGAAGCGCGCCGGGAAGTGCTTTGCCCTGCGACCTCTCCGCCTAGTACCGTGGGAGTCGATTGGTGACAGCACGCTCGACTGTGTCATCATCTGCACGCACCACTCGCGCTCGCGCGAGCGGCTGTGCTGGAGGCGTCGCCTAGTCCGGTCTATGGCGCCGCACTGCTAATGCGGTTTGGGCCTTAAAGCCCATCGAGGGTTCAAATCCCTCCGCCTCCGCGCCTGATCACGAAGCCCCGGTCCCTGGACCGGGGCTTCGTCGTTTGCGACGCTGGATACGAGGGCAGGACACCCGGCCCGCCATGTGGACACCGACGGCCCCACCACGGCATTTCCGCAGGTCACAAGGGGTAGACCAAACGGATTTCACATGGCGGCGGCAGTCATGTAATGTTCTTCCTGTCGCCGCGACGGGGCCCGGAAGGGCCAAGAGCGGCGGAGAATAACAGAACAAGCACTCGTAGCTTAACGGATAGAGCATCTGACTACGGATCAGAAGGTTGCAGGTTCGAATCCTGCCGAGTGCACACAGGTCAAAGGCCCCGGAGCGATCCGGGGCCTTTGAGTTTTTCCGGGCCGTACAGCAGCGACGACTTCTGAGACCGGCAAGCCACTGGCTGGGGTCTGACATCAGCGGCTGACAGCAAGTCGAGCGTCGGTGCCAGGATTTCGACGTGAACGATCTCCATGCCCGCCAGGGGGCCAGGGGAGCATGCCAGTTGGGGACGGCGATGGTGGTCCTCACCTCCCCCGGATGAGATGCGCCTGGCCGGATGCGTCAGCTCAGGGCCTGACGTCCTGTTCGGGGTCCATCCGGGCCCGCGTCGGGCTATCTCTTCTCCTCCGGCTTCGTCAGTCGCGACGGCGTTCGCTGGTCCAGTGCCTGGTCCGGGAGGAGTTCGGAGAGGGCCTCCGTCAGGCGTTCGCAGGCTTCTCTCAGGGCCCGGACCGTCTGGTTGCGTTCGGCGATGGTGGCGGACAGGAGGAGTGAGGTCAGGGCCACGGTGCCGTTGAAGGCCTGCAGGATGACCATCTTGGCCAGGAGGTCATGGCCTGCGAACGGGCCCTCGCCGACCGCGCCGGCGGAGATCGCCACGACCGAGGCGATCAGGGCGCAGGGCGCGGCGCCGGGGAGCTGGAAGCGGAAGGCCGCCCAGATGAGGAAGGGGACGACGACGAAGAGCAGGTTGAGGGAGCTGTGGGTGGCGACCAGGGACGCCGCCGTCGTGCCGGCCAGCAGGGCCCCCGCCTCCGCCCACCGCAGGGCGGGCACGTCGCGTGGTCGGCGCAGGGTGCGCGCGGCCAGCAGGAGGGGCGCGATGACGAGGATCCCCATCGCGTCGCCCGTCCACCACACCGACCACGTCGGCCAGAAGTCGTCGGCCGCCAGGGCCTCGGAGGCCACGAGCACCCCCGTGCCGATGGTCGCGCTGAGCACCATGCCGACCAGGGCCCCGAGGAAGACCAGCGCCAGGGCGTCCTGGAGCCGGTCCAGGGCGAGGCGGAAACCCACGCGGCGCAGGAGGAGGCACGCGAAGACCGGCGCGATCGTGTTGCCGGCCACGATGGCGAGTACGGGGAGGACCGACGGGCCCAGCGGCATGTTCACCGCGAACGCCCCGAGGGCGATGCCCGGCCACATGCGCAGGCCCCACATCAGCAGGGCGACCAGCGCGATGCCGGTGGGCGGCCAGAACGGCGTGACCTGGCCGCGTACCAGCTGCTGCTCCAGGCCGAGCTTGGCGCTGCCGTAGTAGGCGGCGGTCACGACGGTCAGCCGCAGGGCCTGGACGGCGTACTGGCGTAGCTGGAGCTGTGGGCCGCGGGTCTCGCGCGGTGCCTGCGGGGCGAGCAGGGTGTGCATGGCGTTCACCCTCCGCAGCCGTCGCCGTAGCGAAGAACGAGGACCGCGGCGTCGTCACTGTGGCCGGTGAGGTCCGCCACCTTGATCACCTCGCCGGCGAGCGCGTCGGGGTCGGTGTCGCAGGCGTCGCCGACCAGGTCGGCCACCTTCTTCAGCCCGTCGTCGAGCGGGTAGGAAGGGCCCTCCACGACCCCGTCCGTGAGCAGCACGAACGCGCCCGTCTCGGTCAGCCGCCGGCGTGAGGACGGGTAGTGCTCGCCGGCGCGGATGCCCAGCGGCAGGCCGCCGTCGTGCAGGACGATCTCGCAGCGGCCGCCGGTCGTGGCCCAGACGGCCGGGACATGTCCGGCGCGGGCGTCGCACAGTTCCCTCGTGGCCGGGTCGAACCGCAGGAACGAGCAGGTCACGAAGAGCTCGGAGGCCATCGCCACGAGCAGGTCGTTGGTGCGGCCCAGCACCTCCGCCGGGTCCGTGGTGGAGATCGCGACGGCGCGCAGGCAGGTGCGCACCTGCCCCATGTGGGCCGCGGCCTCGACGTCGTGGCCCTGGACGTCCCCGATCGCGAAGCCCACCGCGCCGTCCGGCAGCAGGAAGCCGTCGTACCAGTCGCCGCCGATGTCCAGTCCGACGCGCGCGGGTGTGTACCGGCCCGCGGCCCGCAGCCAGGGCATGTCGGGCAGCTCGGCCGCGAGCACCTGGCGCTGGAGCGCGGCGGCGAGCTCCACTCGTGCCTGCTGGAGCTTGATCTGGTCCAGTATCCGGCCGGTGAGATCCCCGAGCTCTTTCAGCAGCTCTCTGGTGGCACCGGCCGAATCGGTGCGGCGGCGGGCCATGGCATCACACCCCGGGTTCGCGCGGAGCGCCGTGAGCGGCGGCGGAGCGTTATGTGCGACGTAGGCATACGTGGCAGACGTAGGCATACGTGGCATATGTGGCTTTTTACGTTACCCCGCCCCGAGTCAGTCCTGATCCCCGAACGCCAACGCGTCCAGGTCCCCGTCGAAGCCCTCCCCCAGCCCCGGCAGGTTCAGGAACATCCGCTCCAGCGGGTCCGGTGCCGGATCGTCGGGCCCGTCCGCCGCGTCCCGTGCCGCGTCCGGCGTCGTCTGGAGGGCCTGTTCCGTCCAGATGCACTTGCCCGTCGGTGTGTACCGCGTCCCCCAGCGCTGCGACAGCGCGGTGATCAGCTGGAGCCCCCGGCCGCCCTCGTCCGTCTCGGTCGCCCGGCGTATCCGGGGCATCGTCAGGCTGCCGTCGAAGACCTCGCAGATCAGGTCGGCGCCGTACAGGAGCCGTAGTCGCAGCGGACCCTTGGCGTGCCGTATGACGTTGCCGACGAGTTCGCTGGCCAGGAGTTCGGTGGTCGGGGTGAGGGAGTCCAGGTCCCAGGCGGCCAGCTGCTCGCGGATCAGGGTGCGGGCCTGGCCGGCCGCTCTGGGGTCCTTCGGCAGGGGCCAGGCGGCCATGCGGGCCTCGGGCAGCGCGTGCAGGCGGGCCAGGAGGACGGCCGCGTCGTCGGCCGCCTGCTGGTCGGCGGGGAGCAGGGCCGAGGTGACCCGCTCGCAGAGGTGGTCCAGGTCGCTCGCCGTGCCGTCCGCGTGCGCGCCGCGCAGTATGCCGGACAGCGCCGCCATGCCCTCGTCCATCTCGCGCTTGGACGACTCCACCAGGCCGTCGGTGTAGAGCACCAGCACGCTGCCCTCGGGGACCGGGATCTCCGTCGTCTCGAAGGGGGGCTCGGCCGCGCCCAGGGGCGGATCGGCCGCCAGGGCCGGGAAGACCACCGTGCCGTCGGGGTGGAGCAGGGCCGGGGGCGGGTGGCCGGCCCTCGCGATGGAGCAGACGCGGGTCGTGGAGTCGTACAGCGCGTACAGGCACGTCACGTACGACTCCTCGCCCATGGCGCCGACGATGTCGTTGAGGTGGCTCATGATCTCGTCGGGCGGCAGTTCGAGGTCGGCCAGCGTGTGGACGGCCGTGCGCAGGCGGCCCATCGTCGCCGCCTCCGGCAGGCCGTGGCCCATGACGTCGCCGACGACCAGGGCGACCTGGCCGCCCGACAGCGGGATGATGTCGTACCAGTCGCCCCCGACGTCCATGCCCTGCCCGGCCGGCAGATAGCGGGCGGCGGCCGTGCAGGCGGGGAGGGCGGGCAGGTCCCGGGGGAGCAGGCTGCGCTGGAGCTCGCGGGAGCGGGTGTGTTCGGCGTCGAAGAGGCGGGCCCGCTCCAGGGCCTGGGCGACCAGGGCGCTGGTCGCGGTCAGCAGGGTGCGCTCCTCGTCGGTGAGGCGGCGCGGGTGGTCGAAGGTGACCGCGCAGATGCCGAAGGTGTGGCCGGAGGCGGTCAGCGGGAGCAGGGCCCAGGCCTGCTTGCCGGCGCGGGCGGGCAGGTCGGCGAGCTCGGGGTAGCGGGCGGCGAACTCCCGCGGGGTGGACAGGAACAGGGGCGCTCCGGCCAGGATCGCGTCCCACAGCGGGCTGGACTGCGTGCGCTCACGGCCGTCGAGCACGGCGAGGACGTCGTCCGGGTAGCCGATGGAGCCGACGGTGTGCAGCCGGTCGCCCTCCACCGTCTGCACCACGAGACCGGACGCCTCGAACGGCGGCAGCACCCCGCGCGCGACCGCGTCCACCACGTCCGTCGACGTCGTCGCCTTGGCGAGGGCGGCCGTCAACTCCCCTATCCGCTCGGCACGTTCGGCGGCGGACCGGTCGGCGGAGCGGCGCTCCTCCTCCAGCCGCCGCTTCTCGGTGACGTCGGTGAAGTAGATGGTGCGGCCGTCGGGGCCCGGGACGAACCGGAGGTGGCACAGCCGCCCGTTCGGCAGCCGTACGTCGAAGCTGACCGACTTCTCCGCGGCGGCCGCCTGCCGGCAGCGGATCTCCAGGCCGGGCACCTGCTCGGCGGCGGGCAGGTCCCACAGCAGACAGCCGAACAACTCCTCCTCGGAGAAGCCCAGGGTGCGTTCGGCCTCCAGGTTGGCGAAGGTGATCCGCCAGTCGTCGTCCATCGCGAGGAAGCCGTCGCTCATGTGCCGCAGGGCACGGCCCAGCGCGTCACGCGCGGACCGCGGCTCACTGCTGTCCCAGCCCACGCCTATCATCCGCAGGGGCTCGCCGTTGTCGTCGTACGTCGCCCTGGCACGGGCCTGGGTCCAGCCCCAGGTGCCGTCCAGTTTGCGCACCCGGTACTCGGCCTCGAACACGCCGTGCTCCCGGATCGCCCGGTCCACCAGCGCCAGGGTCGGCGGGAGGTCGTCGGGGTGGACGCATCTCATCCAGTTCTCGACCTGGCCGACGTAGTCCTCGGGGCGGGTGCCGTACAGCTCCAGGGCCGCTTCGTCCCAGAGGAGTTCGCCGGTGCGGATGTTCCAGTCCCAGGAGCCGACGCTGACCTCCTTCAGGGCCCGGCGCCGGCGTTCGCCGTTCGGCTCCCGCTGGACGGGCCCCACGGGCGGCGGTGCCTGGGCCATACGGTCCTCGGTCCACGCCGCTACGGCACGCAGGAACTCCCAGTCCCCGGGGCCAGGTTCGCCCCGGTCGCCCATCAGGACGCTCAGGGCGCCGGTGCCGCGGTTGCCGGTGTAGAGCGGCAGTGCGGCGAGGCCGGTGCCGGGCCAGGCGGCGTCCGGGGCCCCGGCGGCACCGGCCGGGCTCAGCGGGACCCAGACGCCGTTGCCCTCGCGCAGGGCGCGGGCCGGGGCGAGCGGCACCTCCTGGTCGACGATCTCCCAGGGACGAGTGAGGTCGGGCGGCAGCCCGGCCGCCGACACCAGCCGCAGCGCGGACATCGGGCCCCTCAGATGGATCATGCCGCCCAGCGCGCCCAGCTGGCCCACCGCGTGCTGGAGGGCCAGCCGGAAGACCTCGCTTTCCGCGACACCGGGGGCCACCATGCCGAGCAGTGCCAGCCGAGCGTTCATGCAGCGGACTTTACCGTTCCGAGCTCAACCGATTCGCTGGTTCCCAAGATCCTTACCGGGCTCACGCGGACGCTTGACCGGAGGTCAACGGGCTTGCGCCGACGTGCAGTTGAGGGAAGCGCCGCAGCCCTCGCCGACTCGTTGCGGCGCTCGGCGAACACGAACAGCCGCAGGACCAGGAACCGTCCGATTCCGGCGAGCCCGGAGGCGGTGAGGTAGACCGCCTGCTCCCGGACCGTGCCGGCCTCCGGCTGCACGGCGTGCAGGACGAGCATCGCGGCGGTCGTGGCCAGATAGGCGGCGAGGGCCGACCCGAACGACTGCGCGTGCTGCCGCAGGCCGGGGCGTCGTCCGGTGCCGAAGCTGAACAGGGCGTACAGCTCGGTGCAGAGCAGGGTGCCGGCGATGGTGACCAGGGCGTTCGCGACCGCCCAGGGCATCGTCGCGGCCACCAGCGGTACGGCCGCGCTGGAGAGCAGTCCGACACCACCGCCGCACACCACGAACCGCACGAACGAGGAGACGGGGCCCGGGCGCGCGGGGCCGGCGGCCGACCCGCTCGACGGCAGGGCGTTCGGCTGCGAGCTGCTCGGCTCCGACAGACGCTGCGACTCCATGGCGCCCATGGCGGTCTCCTTCCGGGCGGCGGGATCCTTTGCAGGATTCAGCTCATCCCGGCACGGCTTCACCGCAGCCTCAGGCGGGCTTCAGCGGAGCCTCAGGCGGGTTTCGGCCGGCGCCCGCCGTCGGAACCGTCGCCGGGATCAACCATGGCCAACGATTCCGTTGTTCGCGCGTCGGAACGATGGGGTGGCCTCCCGGACTCGGGGTAGGGCAGGCTCTACCGTGCGGGGCCCGGTGTCGCTCTACCGTCCGGCCTCCGGGTATCGCCTACTTGAACGCCCCGACACCGCGCGCCACCCACTCCGCGAACGTACGCCCCGGCCGCCCGAGAACCCGTTCCACGTCCGGGCTCACCCGTCGCAGCCCGGCCGGCGGCGCGCCCAGCATGTCGAGCGTGCTGTCGACGACGGGCTCGGGCAGCGCGCGCAGCATGTGCTCGCGGGCCTGGGCGCGGGTCAGTTCGACGAAGGCGACCGGTTCTCCGAGCGCGGCCCCGATCGCGGCTGTCTGCTGTCGAGGGGAGACGGGGGCGGGGCCGGTGAGTTCGTAGACCTCGCCGTCGTGGCCGGGCTCGCGCAGGGTCAGTGCCGCGACCTCCGCGACGTCGGCCGGGTCGACGGTCGGCAGGGCCACGTCGCCGAAGGGGGCGGCGACCTCGCGGCGTGCGCGGATCATGTCGGCCCACTGGAGGGCGTTGGAGTGGAAGCCGCCGGGCCGCAGCATCGTCCACTCCAGGCCCGACGCCTTGACCGCGTCCTCCATCGTCGAGGGGTGGTCGCCCGTGCCGACGCCTTGGGAGGACAGCAGGACCACGCGCCGGACGCCCGAACCCCGTACGGCGTCCAGGACGGCGCCGAGGTCGCCGCCGGCCGCCATGAAGTCGCCCGAGGTCAGCAGGAAGAGGGCTTTGGCGCCGGCGAGCGCGGGCTCCAGGCGGCCGGGGTCGGTCAGGTCGGCCCGGTGGTGGCGGGTGCCCGCCGGAACGTCCGTCGCGGAGATGCGGCGGGAGACCGCCGTCACCTGCTCGCCCGCCTCGACGAGGGCACGCACAAGTGGCCTTCCGACATTGCCCGTTGCTCCGGTCACCACGATCATCATCGGTCTCCGTTTCCGAGTTCGGATCTCGTACGGCGACGCTACTGTTGTGGAGGTAGTAGGTACCTAGAGGAAAGTATTGGCGGACGGGGGCAGTTGTGACCGAGGACACAAGGATGCGGGTCCCGCGGAGCGCGGACCCCGAGAGCGCCTGCCCGATCTCCCCCGTCGTCGACATCGTCTTCAGCCGCTGGACCACCCCGATCCTGTGGGCGCTCCACGAGTACGGCCGTCAGCGCTTCGTCGAACTGGAGCGCCGGATCGCCACCATCACGCCGAAGGTGCTGACCCAGCGGCTGCGGCAACTGGAGCGCGACGGGCTGGTCGTGCGCACGTATTACCCCGAGGTCCCGCCGCGCGTGGAGTACGAGATCAGTGAACTGGGGCGCAGCCTGGCGCCGTTGTTCGCCGCGCTGTCGGAGTGGTCCGTCCATCTGGACGAGGTCGAGCGGGCGCGGACAGCGTACGACGCGCGGGACACCGGCCGCGGCCGGTGAGCCCGTGACAGGCCCTGGGTGAAGCGGCCCACGCGTCAGTCGGCGCGGCAGTACTCCTCCAGGTAGTCCGCCGCCAGCGTGCTCGCGCGGGTGAACCAGTCGGTCAGGACGGCGATCTCCGCGGGGGAGTAGTCGGCGAAGAGGTTCATCAGCCGGGCGTAGTAGGGCTCGTAGATCTCGCGGATACGGGCCTCCGCGTCCGGCACCGCGGCCACCCGCACCCGGCGGCGGTCCGTCGGGTCGGGGCGGCGGGTGACGTATCCCGCGCGTTCCAGGCGGTTGAGGATGCCGGTCACCGCGCCCGTGGTGACGTGGGCGCGCGCCGCCAGGTCGCCGGCCGTGAGCAGGTTCTCGCCGGCCTCCAGGACGTAGGCGAAGCAGGTCAGGTCCGTGACGTTCAGGCCCACTTGTGCGGCGATCTCCTGCTGCCCGACCATCGAGGTCGCGATGAGGTGATCCATCGCGGACAGGGCCTGGGCCGGGGAGGCGGAGGGGCGCGGCTTGGCGTGCATCTTCCTGATTACCTTAGCTTGTGAGATATTTAGTGCCTAAACTTCTTACGACGTGAGAGACCCTGACGTGAGGGAGGCGGGCACGTGAGCCAGTATGACGAGGGGCATACGGTCGCGGGGTGGACCGGAACGGCCATCGCGACCATCGGCGCCAGTGTGCTGGGGGCGGGGGTGTGCACGGTTTCGGCCGTGCTGATGGTCGGCGGGACCGGGATCCTGGCGGCGAGCGTCCTCGTCACCTGGGTCCTGCATCTGACCGGATGGGGCAAGCCACCGGGCGTCCGGCCGCGCGCCCAGTGGCCCATGGGGGCGCGTGACCTGACGGCACGGGCCGGGCACGCGGACTGCTGGGGCTGCCGGCTCGCGGGGCGCGGCCGTCGTACGGCCGTGGCGGCGACGGAGGTGGTCGCTGTGCGGGGCACGGCCGCCGAGCCCGAGCCGGCGGTCGCCGAGGCCGGTCCGGGCGGTCGCTGAAGGGCGTGGTCAGGGGCGTTGTCAGTGGCGGCCTCTAGGCTCCGAAAGCGATGGCACAGGCATGGAGATGCACAGGACTGCGCTGGTCGGCGGGCGGCCCCGAGCTGGCCTGGGACGGCGGTCGGCGCTCGGCGCTGACCTGGGGGAAGCGGGTGGCCTTCGGGGTCGCGGAAGGGGGAGCGCGGACCTGCGTGGGAGCGCGGGGGCACGCGTGTCCGGTGCGCGCGGCCGTGCCGGGGCGGAGCACTGGGGCGCGTTGCGAGGAGTGTGCGCGGCTGGACCGGGCGCACTCGGTGGCCGCCGACACGATCGCGGACGATCCGCGGCCGTACCACGTGTATCTGGCCTGGTTCGGCCCCGGGATGACCAAGGTCGGCATCACCGCCCTCGAGCGCGGCTCGGCACGGCTGCTGGAGCAGGGCGCGGTCTGCTTCAGCTGGCTCGGCGCCGGTCCGCTGATGGCGGCGCGGCGCACGGAGGAGCTGCTGCGGGCGGCCCTGCGGGTGCCGGACCGGATTCCGTACGCCGACAAGCGGGCGGTGCGCTCGCGGTTGCCGGAGTCGGCGGCGGAGCGGGCGGGCGAGGTCGAGGACCTGCACGCACGGGCGGTCGCGCTGGCGGGCTGGCCGGAGTCCCTCACCCGCGAGCCGTGCCAACCGGTCGACCACGCCGGGGTGTTCGGGCTCGCGGATCTCCCGGATGCCGTCGGGGAGGTGACCGAGCTCGCCGCGGGCGGGGTGGTGAGCGGGCGGTTGGTGGCGGCCGCCGGGCCCGATCTCCATCTGGACCTGGCGGGCGGGGGCGGGGTCGTCGTGCTGGACACGCGGTTGCTGGCGGGGTGGGAGCTGGTCCAGGCCGACGGCGACGAACTGACCCTGACCGTCAAGGGGTTCAGGAGCAGGACGGGTCAGGACGGCTTGTTCTGAGGAAGGCCACCCAGGCAGGCGCCAGGCAGGCGCGAAGCAAGCGCCAGGCTGGCGCTCAGGTCGCCGTCGGTGACCTCGACGCCCCGGAATGAGCGGTACCCAGGGACTTCCTGAGAGCCTCCTGTGCGTTTCTCAGGAAAATCACAGGTTGCGGAAAGCGTGTTCTTAGAGGACCTCGACAGGGTGTCCGCTATGACCACGACCTCGCCCCAGGGGCGCACCGAACTGCTGAGGCCGGACGGGAGCCCCGTCCGAGTGCTTGTGGTGGACGACGAGATGTCGATCACCGAACTGCTGTCCATGGCCCTCCGCTACGAGGGCTGGCAGATCCGCAGCGCGGGTGACGGCACCGGTGCCGTCCAGACCGCGCGCGAGTTCCGGCCCGACGCCGTCGTCCTGGACATGATGCTGCCGGACATGGACGGCCTGACCGTCCTCGGGCGGCTGCGCCGCGAGCTGCCGGACGTGCCGGTGCTGTTCCTGACGGCGAAGGACGCCGTCGAGGACCGTATCGCCGGGCTCACCGCCGGTGGCGACGACTACGTCACCAAGCCGTTCAGCCTGGAGGAGGTCGTGGCCCGGCTGCGCGGGCTCATCCGGCGCTCCGGCGCCGCCGACCGGCGGTCCGACTCCGTGCTCGTCGTCGGCGACCTGACCCTCGACGAGGACAGCCACGAGGTGTCGCGGGCCGGCGACAACATCCACCTCACCGCCACCGAGTTCGAGCTACTGCGCTTCCTCATGCGCAACCCGCGGCGTGTGCTCAGCAAGGCCCAGATACTCGACCGCGTGTGGTCCTACGACTTCGGCGGCCAGGCCAACGTCGTCGAGCTGTACATCTCCTACCTGCGCCGCAAGATCGACGCGGGCCGGGAGCCGATGATCCACACCCGGCGCGGTGCCGGTTACCTGATCAAGCCCGCGGCCTCATGAGCGGGCGACGACGACCGCGTGCGCAGAAGAAACGGGCAGGTCAGCCGCGTACCCTGCGGACCCGGCTCGTCGTCGCCTCCGTGGTGCTGATCGCCGTGGTCTGCGCGGTGATCGGCACCGTGACGACGCTCGCGCTGCGCTCGCATCTGTACGAACAGTTGGGCAACCAGCTGAGCGAGGCCGGTGATCGGGCCACAGGTTTCGGCAAACCTCCCGGTGACGCTCCCGGCAAGGAGGAACCTGACGACAACGTCACCGACAAGGGCTCCCAGACCCTCAAACTCGACGAGTTCGTCAAGCGTGCGGGCACCCCGTCGTCGTCGGGCGGCACGGTCATCGCCCTGGTCCGGAACGGCGTCATCACCGAGGCCAAGGTCGGCCAGAAGTCCGACGACAGTACGACTGCCGACAATTTCGGAATGGTGGCCAACGAGCTCACCGAAGGTCAGACGGCGGCGCTCAACAAGGTCGCCCAGGACAAGAAGCAGCACACCGTCGACCTGGGCAGCCTCGGCGAGTACCGGGTCCAGTACCGGACCGACATCGAAGGAACCCGCAGTTACTACGTGGCGATCCCCACCGAGGAAGTCACCAGCACCCTCAACACACTGATGCTCATCGAGGCCAGCGTCACCGGCGCCGGACTGATCGCCGCCGGAATCGCCGGCTCCGTGCTGGTCGGCGTGGCCACCCGCCCGCTGCGCCGAGTGGCCAGCACCGCCACCCGGGTCTCCGAACTCCCCCTCCACACCGGCGAGGTCAACCTCAGCGAACGCGTCCCCGAGTCCGAGACCGACCCGCACACCGAGGTCGGACGGGTCGGGGCCGCCCTGAACCGCATGCTCGACCACGTCCACGGCGCCCTGCACTCCCGGCAGCAGAGCGAGATGCGGGTGCGGCAGTTCGTGGCGGACGCGAGCCATGAGCTGCGCACGCCCCTCGCGTCCATTCGCGGATACGCCGAGCTGACCAGACGCGGCAGGGAGGACATCGGCCCGGACACCAGACACGCCCTCGCCCGGATCGAGTCCGAGGCCGGCCGCATGACCCTCCTCGTCGAGGATCTCCTCCTGCTCGCCCGGCTGGACGCGGGCCGCCCCCTCCAGTTCGAGCAGACCGACCTGATCCCGCTCGTCGTCGACACCGTCAGCGACGCCCGCGCGGCCGGCATGGACCACAACTGGCGCCTCGACCTGCCCGACGAGCCCGCGCTCGTCTCCGCGGACGCGGCGCGTCTGCAACAGGTCCTCGTCAACCTCCTCGGCAACGCCCGCAACCACACCCCACCCGGCACGACGGTCACCGCGCGTGTTCAGCGGAGGGGCCCGTGGCTGTGCGTGGACGTCGAGGACAACGGCCAGGGCATCCCGCCGGATATGCTCCCGCACGTCTTCGAACGGTTCGCGCGCGGCGACTCCGCGCGCTCCCGCGCCACCGGCTCCACCGGCCTCGGCCTCGCCATCGTGCAGGCCGTGGCCACCGCGCACGGCGGTGCCGTGACCGTCGACAGCGTGCCCGGACGCACCGTCTTCACGGTGCGCCTGCCGGCGCTCCCCGCGCCGCCGAGCCCCGAAATGAGCTGGCAACAGCACTCACAGGCACAGCACAGCGCCACCACATGGGTGGAACAGGGCGCCTGACGAAAGTCGGTCCCATGCGAACCGACTCTTCTCCCGGCACCCTGCCGGCGCGGGAGCACCTCCCGGCCGGAGACGCCGGTACGCCTGTCCTGGACGTAGTGATCCCCGTCTACAACGAGGAGAAGGACCTCCAGCCGTGTGTGCTGAGACTGCACGATCACCTCAAGCGGACCTTCCCGTACGCGTTCCGCATCACGATCGCGGACAACGCGTCGACGGACACCACCCCCCGGGTGGCGTCGCGGCTGGAGGCGGAGCTCCCCGCGGTCAGGTCCTTCCGGCTGGAGCAGAAGGGCCGCGGCCGGGCGCTGCGGACCGTCTGGTCCGCCTCGGACGCCCCGATCCTCGCCTACATGGACGTCGACCTGTCCACCGACCTCAACGCCCTGCTGCCGCTGGTGGCCCCGCTGATCTCGGGGCACTCGGACCTGGCGATCGGCTCCCGGCTGGCCCGTAGCTCGCGCGTCGTGCGCGGCACCAAGCGGGAGTTCATCAGCCGCTCGTACAACCTCATCCTGCGCGGCTCGCTCCACGCCCGCTTCTCGGACGCGCAGTGCGGTTTCAAGGCCATACGCCGCGACGTCGCCCAGATCCTGCTGCCGATGGTGGAGGACACGGGCTGGTTCTTCGACACCGAGATGCTGGTGCTCGCCGAACGCGCGGGCCTGCGGATCCACGAGGTGCCCGTCGACTGGGTGGACGACCCCGACTCCACGGTCCACATCGTGAAGACGGCCACCGACGACCTGAAGGGCGTGTGGCGGGTCGGCAAGGCCCTGGCCTCCGGCTGTCTGCCGCTGGACCGCCTCGCCCGCCCGTTCGGTGACGACCCGCGCGACCGGGAGATCGAGGACGTACCGGGAGGCCTGGCCCGCCAGCTCGTCGGATTCTGCGTGGTCGGCGGCCTGTCCACCCTGTTCTATCTGCTGCTGTACAGCGGCTTCAGGGTCTTCACCGGCTCGCAGCTCGCCAACGCGCTCGCCCTGCTGGTCTCCGCGGTCGCCAACACGGCGGCCAACCGGCGGCTGACCTTCGGGGTGCGCGGCCGCAGCGGGGCGGTCCGGCACCAGGCGCAGGGCCTGGTCGTCTTCGGCATCGGACTCGCCCTGACCAGCGGCTCGCTCGCCGCCCTGAACGCGGCCGGCAGCGATCCCGCGCACTCCACCGAACTGGCGGTCCTGATCGCCGCCAACCTCGCGGCGACCGTGCTGCGGTTCCTGCTCTTCCGGGCGTGGGTGTTCCCGGACCGGCGTGACGACACCGGGCCGGCGGTCCTCGCCCCGCAACCGCCCCTGAGCTACGGCCCGTTGCCGCTTCGCACACCCCACCCCACGTACGACACCGATCGGTTCCGCGCCGGTGAAGCCGCGGACGGCAATTGGCGGGACGCCACCCTGCAACTGCAGCCGGTGCGCCCGCACGAGACCGAGTCGAGGGAATACCGATGACCGTCCACTACGACCAGCAGTCCCACGAGACCTACGGCAGAGACGCGGGCCCCGCCACCTGGGCTCCACCGCCGGCCCCCGGCGCCGGCGACCCCGAGCAGCCCTTCGTACGGCGGCTGTGGCGCGGCCGCCCCGAGGACCCGCGCTGGGCGCGCCCGGCCATCCTCGGCCTCCTGCTCGCCACCCTCCTCCTCTACCTCTACAACCTGAGCGCCTCCGGCTACGCCAACTCCTTCTACTCGGCGGCCGTCCAGGCCGGCAGCCAGTCCTGGAAGGCCTTCTTCTTCGGCTCACTGGACGCGGCGAACGCCATCACCGTCGACAAGCCCCCGGCCTCCCTGTGGCCGATGGCCCTGTCCGTCCGCCTCTTCGGCCTCAGCTCGTGGGCGATCCTGCTCCCCGAGGTCCTCATGGGCGTCGGCACGGTCGCCGTGGTGTACGCGGCCGTACGCCGCCGCTTCAGCCCGGCCGCCGGCCTGATCTCGGGCGCGGTGCTGGCGCTCACGCCGGTCGCGGCGCTGATGTTCCGGTTCAACAACCCGGACGCGATGCTGGCCCTGCTGATGGCCGTGGCCTGCTACTTCGTCATCCGGGCGATGGAGGACGGCCGTACCAGGTGGCTGGTGTGGGCCGGGGCCGCGATCGGCTTCGCTTTCCTCGCCAAGACCCTCCAGGCCTTCCTGATCCTGCCGCCGCTCGCGCTCGTGTACGCGGTCTGCGCCCCGGTGCCGGTGAGGAAGCGGATCGGCCAGCTCGCCGCGGGCCTCGCCGCGATCGTCGTCTCGGGCGGCTGGTGGGTCGCGATCGTCGAACTGTGGCCCGCCTCCTCCCGTCCCTACATCGGCGGCTCGCAGAACAACTCCTTCCTGGAGCTGACCTTCGCCTACAACGGCCTCGGCCGGCTCAGCGGCGACGAGACCGGCAGCGTCGGCGGGGGCGGTGGCGGCGGAAACGGCGGCGGCAACTGGGGTGAGACCGGCTGGGACCGCCTCTTCAGCTCCTCCATCGGCGGCCAGATCTCCTGGCTGCTCCCGGCCGCGCTGATCCTGCTGGTCGCGGCCCTGGTGGCCACGCGCAAGGCGCGCCGTACGTCGGTGACGCGCGGTTCGTTCCTGGTCTGGGGCGGCGCGCTGATCACGACCGTGCTGGTCTTCAGCTATATGCAGGGCATCTTCCACGAGTACTACACGGTGGCCCTCGCCCCCTACATCGCCCCGCTGATCGGCATGGGCGCGGCGCTGCTCTGGGACAGGCGCGACAAGGTGTGGGCGTCGCTGACCCTGGCGGGCGCGATGACGGCCACCGCCGCCTGGGGCTACGTCCTGCTCAACCGCTCCTCGGACTACCTGCCCTGGCTGAAATGGCTGGTCCTGGTCGGCGGACTGACCGCGGCGCTGGGCCTGATCTTCGCCTCGAAGCTCGGACGCCGACTGACCATGGGCGTCGTCGGGTTGGGCCTCGTCGCGGCGCTGGCCGGCCCGACCGCGTACACGCTCACCACGGTCAACGAGGGCCACACCGGCTCGATCGTCACCGCGGGCCCCGCGGTCGCGGGCGGCCGTGGCGGCCCCGGCGGCGGTGGGGGCATGGGCGGCGGCCCCGGAGGTGGCGGCATGCCCGGCCAGAACCAGCAGAACGGCCAGAACGGCTTCCCGGGCGGCGGCACGCCGGGCGGGCAGAACGGCAACGGCAACACCCAGGGCCAGGGCCAGGGCCAGAACCAGCAGGGCGGCATGCCCGGCGGCGGCCGGATGGGCGAGGGCGGCGGCATGGGAGGCGGCGGCGTCGGCGGTCTGCTCAACGGCGCCAGCGTCAGCGACGAGGTCAAGGAGCTGCTGGAGACGAACGCCGGGGACTACACCTGGGCGGCCGCGGCCATCGGGGCCCAGAACGCCGCGAGCTACCAGCTCTCCACCGGCGAGCCGGTGATGGCGATCGGCGGCTTCAACGGCACCGACCCGTCCCCGACACTGGCCGAGTTCAAGGAGTACGTGGCGGACGGAAAGATCCACTACTTCATCGCCGGTGGCAGCGGCGGCGGCATGGGAGGCAGCGGCAACGGCACCTCCTCGCAGATCAGCTCCTGGGTCCAGGAGAACTTCAAGTCGGTGACGGTCGACGGCACGACCTTCTACGACCTGACGCGGCCGACGAGCGACAGCTGACGGTCCCTGCGAGAACAGGGGGCGGTGGCCAGAGCCACCGCCCCCTTCTCGGCCTCCTCTTATACGCTGTATGGGAAATCTGCTGTACACCGTATGAGAGGTGTTCTACGGTGTACAACATGACGACGTCCCCCCAGGAACAGGCGCCGGCCCCGCCGCAGCCCCAGTCACCGGGCGGCCACCCGCAGCGCTGGCTGATCCTCGGTGTCCTGTGCCTCGCGGTGCTCACCGTGGTGCTCGACAACACCGTGCTGAACGTGGCCATCCCCTCGCTCACCCGCGAACTGGGCGCCGCCACCTCGGACATCCAGTGGATGATCAACGCCTACTCGCTGGTGCAGGCGGGTCTGCTGCTCACGGCCGGCAGTGCGGCCGACCGCTACGGCCGCAAGAAGATGCTGGCCGCGGGCCTGGCCCTGTTCGGCGTGGGCTCGCTGGTGGCCGGCCTCGCCGACTCCACGGGCCAGCTGATCGCGGCGCGGGCCGGGATGGGCGTCGGCGGCGCGCTGCTGATGACCACCGTGCTGGCCGTGGCGATCCAGATCTTCACGCCGGAGGAGCAGCCCAAGGCGATCGGCATCTGGGCGGCGGTGAACTCGCTGGGCTTCGCGGCCGGCCCGCTGCTCGGCGGCTTCATGCTGGACCACTTCTGGTGGGGCGCGATCTTCCTGATCAACATCCCGGTCGCGGTGCTCGCCCTGATCGCCGTCGTGGTGCTCGTCCCGGAGTCGAAGAACCCCCAGGGCGACCGCCCCGACCTGCTGGGCGCCGTCCTCTCCACGATCGGCATGGCCTCGCTCGTGTACGCGATCATCTCGGGGCCGGAGCACGGCTGGACGTCGGGCCGGGTCCTGCTGACGGCGGCGGTGGCCGTCCTCGTGCTGGCCGCCTTCGCGTACTGGGAGAGCCGGATCCCGTACCCCATGATCGACATGCACTTCTTCCGGAACCGGCGGTTCATGGGCGCGGTCTCGGGCGGTGTGCTGATCACCTTCGGCATGGGCGGCTCGCTCTTCCTGCTCACCCAGCACATGCAGTTCGTGCTCGGCTACGAGCCGCTGGAGGCCGGGCTGCGCACGGCCCCGCTCGCCCTGATGATCGTGGCGCTGAACTTCACCGGTGTGGCGGCGAAGTGGGCGACCCGGCTGGGCACCCCGCTCGCCATCGGGCTCGGCATGGCGGTCATGGCGGCGGGCCTGGCCTCCATCGCCACGGTGTCCTCCGGCGGTTACACCGGCACGCTGCTGGGGCTGGTGCTCATCGGTGCCGGTGCGGCGGTGGCGAGTCCGGCGATGTCACACGCGATCATGAGTGCGATTCCGCCGGAGAAGGCCGGGGTCGGCGGCGGGATCAACGGCACGGTGGCGGAGTTCGGCACCGGGCTGGGGGTCGCCGTGCTGGGCGCCCTGCTCAACTCGCGGTTCGCGGCGCTGATTCCGGTGGCGGCGACGTCCCTGCCCGCGGCGCTGGCGGCTGCCGGGTCGGCCGAGGAGAAGGCGGAGATCACGGACGCGTTCTCCTCCGGGCTTCAGACCAGTCTGCTGGTGGGGGCGTTGGCTGTGCTGTTGGGAGGATTGGTCGCGGGCGCTTTGCTGCGGCGGGCTGAAAGGGGAGATTCCGCCTGAGAGCTCGGGGCATACCGTTGTCGGGCGACTGCGGGACCGTTGTGGCTGGTCGCGCCCACGCGGCGGAGCCGCAAAATTGAAACAGCCCCGCGCCCCTGGAGGGGCGTTTTCGTGATCGCCGATCGAATGTTCTAGGAAGGTGCGCCATGGCCAGGGCAGCCCGGCAGTCCGCGCGGACCAGCATCTGGCTGGAGGGCAAGGAGCGGAGAGGTGGGCGCGGTGGCGGTCAGCCCTCAGGGCTCGACCGGGACCGGATCACCGAGGTGACCGTACGGATGCTGGACGCCGAAGGGCTGGCCAAGTTCTCCATGCGGCGGCTGGCGGCCGAGCTGAACGTCACCGCGATGTCCGTGTACTGGTACGTCGACACCAAGGACGACCTGCTCGAACTCGCCCTCGACGCCGCGTTCGGGGAGCTCGCCCTGCCCGACCCGGAGACCGACGAGGACTGGCGCGACCAACTGCGCGCGCTGGCCCGCGAGTACCGCGGCCTGCTGGTCCGGCACCCGTGGCTGTCGCCGCTGATCGGCACGTACGTCAACATCGGCCCGAACAGCCTTGCCTTCTCCCGCCAGGTCCAGCGGATCATCCGCAGGACGGGCCTGCCCGCGCACGGCCTGGTGGCCGCCATCTCCGCGGTCTTCCAGTTCGTGTACGGCTTCGGCACGATCGAGGGCCATTTCATCGCCCGCAGCACGGCGTTCGGCATGACCCCGGACGACTACTTCCACCACGCCATGAGCACGGTGACCCAGTCCCCCGAGGCCGCCGACATCGTCCAGGATTCCGCGGAACTCATGGAGGCCAGGGGCGGCGACACGGTCGAGGAGATGTGGGAGCGGGACTTCGAGTTCGCCCTGGACCTGCTGGTGGCGGGCATCGAGGCGATGGTGGCGCGCAGCGCCCCACCCGGAGGGCGCGAAGCGCCTTCAGGGGCGCGGGACTGAATCGATATGCGGCTCCGCCGCGCGGGCGCGACCGGCCACAACGGACCCGCACCCGCACGACGACCCACGCCCCCCGAGCTCCTAGGCGTCACCCTCCACGAGCCGCGCGGGAAACCCACCGGTGGCCACCGGCCCCCACTTCTCCGGCGTCACCCGAATGATCGACTTCCCCTGCTTCACCATCGCCGCCCGGTACTCGTCCCAGTCCGGGTGCTCCCCGGCGATGTTCCGGTAGTACTCGACGAGCGGCTCCACGGAATCCGGCGAGTCGATGACCTCGGCGGTCCCGTCGACCTGCACCCACGGCCCGTTCCAGTCGTCGCTGAGGACAAGGACGCTGACCCGCTGGTCCCGCTTGGCGTTGCGCGTCTTGGCCCGCTCGGGGTACGTGGACATCACGATCCGCCCGGAGTCGTCGACCCCGCAGGTCAGCGGCGAGGCCTGCGGGCTGCCGTCGGTCCGCCGGGTCAGCAGGACGGCGCGATGACGGGTCCGTACGAAGTCGAGCAGCTCTTCGAGCGAGACGCGGGTGTTGGTCGCGATGTTCGGTGCCATGAGGGCAGCCTAGGGGCCCACGGGCCGTTCAGCCTGCCCCTGCCGTGCTTACGCTCGCGGCAGTGTCTCGCCCTGCACGGCCTGGATGTCCAGCTCGACCTTGAGCGTCGAACCGATGGCCGCGATCCCCGCCTGGACGACCTGGTTGTAGTTCATGGCGAAGTCGTCGCGGTGCAGCTCGGCCGTCGCGCGGAACGCCGCCCGCGTCCCGCCCCAGGGGTCGGCTCCGGTGCCGAGGTAGGCCAGGTCCAGGTCCACCGGCCGTACGACGCCGTGCATGGTCAGCTCGCCGTGCACGGTCCAGCGGTCGGTGCCAGCGGCGGCCGTGACCCCCGTCGAGCGGTACGTGATCTCGGGGTACTTCTCCACGTCGAGGAAGTCGGGCGACTTCAGATGCCCGTCCCGCATGCCGTTGCCCGTGTCGATCGAGTCGGCCAGGATCACCGCCTCCACCCGGGACTTGGTGACATCGTCCGGCGCGATCTCGATGGCGCCGGAGAACCGGGTGAACCGGCCGTGCACGCTGGAGATCCCCAGGTGCTGGGCGACGGCGGCGACGCTGGAGTGCGCCGGGTCGACGGTCCACGGACCGGGCGGCGGCAACTCCGTGCCGCCCTGCCGGGCCAGCGTCACCGTGCCGACCTCGGCGCGACCGCTCGCGGTGACGATCGCGCTCGCGGCGGCGGGCGCGTAGCCGACGGCGGTGACGATCACGGTGTACGCCCCCGGGACCAGCGGGTTCGCGTCCCGTACGGCCCCCTCCGCGTCCGCCTCCAGCCGCAGCACCTGCGTCCCGGTCATGTCCGTCACCGTGACGACCGCGTGCGACACGGCCCACCCGTCCCGGGTACGGATCCTCGCGGTCAGTCCCATCTCACGTACTCCTCAGAAGGTCTCAAGAAGAACCGGCCCGCGGCGACGGCGCACCTCCGCTCAGAGCGCGCCGCCCGCCACGGGCCGGAGTTCGACTACTCGCCGGGGTGGGCGAGTTCGATGTCGTGGTCGTCGGTGCCGGGGCCGGTCACCGTCAGGGCGGTCGCCACCGGCGGGTAGCCCGTCGCGATGACCGTGTACTCGCCGCCGTCCAGGTCGGTGAAGGCGTACGCCCCGTCCGTGCCGGTGGTGGCGGTGCCCACGACGTTGCCCGCCGCGTCGACCAGGGTGACGCGGGCGTCGGCCAGCGGACCGTGCGGCGCCCGTACGACGCCCTGGACCTGCGCGCCGGCCTCCAGGTCGACCTCGATCCGGGTGACCCCGGCGCCGCCGACCTCGACGGGCAGGGCGCGCGGCCGGTAACCGGCGGCGTTCACCGCGACGGTCACCGCGCCCGGCACCAGCTCGGCGAAGCTGAACTCGCCCTGCTCACCGGTGGCGGCGGTGGCCAGCAGGTCGCCGCGCACGTCGGTGACGATCACCATCGCGTCCTTGACCGGCAGCGCGCTCTGCGAGGCGCGCACGACACCGCTCAGGCCGCTGGTGCCGCTGAGCAGGATGTCGTAGGCCACCGGCTCGTCGCCGTTCACGACGATCGTGGAGGCCTGCGGCTGGAAGCCGTCGGCGGAGGCGATCAGGACGTACGACCCCGCGCCGGGCGCGTCCACCGCGTACCCACCGTCGGTCTGCGCGACCGAGCGGCCCAGCTGCCGGCCGGCCAGCGAGATCAGCGTGACCGCCGCCCGCGGCACCGGCGCGCTCTCGGCGCCCCGCACGAAGCCGCGGACCGGGACACCGCCGCCGGTCGACTCCTCCGGCCGGGCCACCGTGGCGACGGCGGACAGCTTCTGCGTGCCGTCGGGAGCGACCTCGGTGTCCGGGGAGGCCGCGGCCCAGCTCGGCACCCGCTCCTGCGCCGCGGCCGGCGCGACCGCCGGGGTCTCGGCCGGCTCCGGCGACTCGGTCTCGGCGGCCTGGGCCAGCGCGCCCTTCGTCTTCAACGGGACCTCCTTGATGAACAGCGCGAACAGGAGGGCGAGGAAGGCGATCGGCGCGGCGTACAGGAAGACGTCGGCGACGCCGTGGCCGTACGCGCTCTCGATGACCGTGCGCACCGGGCCGGGCAGCGCGTCGAGGTCGGGGATCTCACCGTGGCCGCCGCCGGAGCCCTGCACGCCGAGCTGGGTCAGGCCCTCCTCGGCGTAGTGGGTGATCCGGTGGCTGAGGACCGCGCCGAGCGCCGAGACGCCCATGGCACCGCCGAGGGACCGGAAGAAGTTGACGACCGAGCTGGCGACGCCCAGGTCGCTCGGGGCCACCTGGTTCTGGGTGGCCAGGACCAGGTTCTGCATCATCATGCCGACGCCGAGACCCAGCAGGGCCATGAAGATCGCGACGTGCCAGTACTCGGTGTCGTAGCGGATCGTGCCCAGCAGCCCGAGGCCCGCCGTCACCAGCACACCGCCGGCCAGCAGCCAGGCCTTCCAGCGGCCGGTGCGGGTGATGACCTGGCCGGAGACGGTCGAGGAGATGAACAGGCCGACGATCATCGGGATGGTCAGCACGCCGGACATGGTCGGCGACTCGCCCCGCGCCAGCTGGAAGTACTGGCTGAAGAAGATCGTGCCCGCGAACATCGCGATGCCGACGAACAGGGAGGCCAGCGAGGCCAGCGTGATCGTGCGGTTGCGGAACAGGCGCAGCGGGATGATCGGCTCGCTCGCCCTGGACTCCACGAGGACGAAGATCAGCAGCAGCGCGAGCGCACCACCGGTCATCGCACCGGTCTGCCACGACAGCCAGTCGTACTTGTCACCGGCGAAGGTCACCCAGACCAGCAGCAGGCAGACCGCGGCGGTGATGAAGAAGGCGCCGGCCCAGTCGACCTTGACCTTCCGCCGGACGACCGGGAGGTGCAGGGTGCGCTGGAGCACGATCAGCGCGACGACCGCGAAGGGCACGCCGACGTAGAAGCACCAGCGCCAGCCGAGCCAGTCGGTGTCGGTGATGACGCCGCCGATCAGCGGGCCGCCGACCATCGCGGTGGCGAAGGTGGCGCCGAGGTAGCCGTTGTAGCGGCCGCGCTCACGCGGGGAGATCATCGCGGCCAGGATGATCTGGGCCAGCGACGACAGACCGCCCATGCCGATGCCCTGCACCGCGCGGAAGGTGATGAGCATGGCCGGGTTCTGCGAGAGACCGGCCAGCGCGGAGCCGGCCACGAAGACGACCAGGGCCAGCTGTATGAGCAGCTTCTTGGAGAAGAGGTCGGCGAGCTTGCCCCACAGGGGGGTGGACGCGGTCATCGCCAGCAGCGACGCGGTGACCACCCAGGTGTAGGCGCTCTGGCCGCCGCCGAGGTCCTTGATGATGTCGGGCAGAGCGTTGGAGACGATCGTCGACGACAGGATCGCGACGAACATGCCGAGCAGCAGCCCGGTCAGCGCTTCCATGATCTGCCGGTGCGACATCGGAGCGCCGGACGGCCCTCCTGAGTGCTTGGCGTGCGCCCGCACACCGGCTGGTGTGGTCGTTGCCATGGGGTTCCTTTTCCTACTGGGTGATCGCGGGTGTACGGGGGGAGTGTTCGGGTGGGTCGGGGGGCGCCGGCGGCCGGTGCGCGGAGCGGCAGTCGTCGAAGCTGGCCCGCAGCCGGGTCATCAGCCCGGTGAGCTGGGCGACCTCCTCGTCGGTCCAGTCGCTCAGGCGCTCGGCGAGCAGCTCGGTGGTCAGCCGGGACATCTCCCGGACGCGTTCCTCGCCTGCCGGGGTGAGGTGCAGGATGCGGCTGCGCTTGTCCGCCGGGTCGGGGGAGCGCTCGATCCAGCCGCGCTCGGCCACGTGGGCGACATGGCGGCTGGTGACCGACATGTCCACGGCCAGCAGCTCCGCGAGCTTGCTCATGCGCATGTCCCCGTGGCGGCTCAGCAACGTCAGTACGGCGGCGGAGCCGGACGGGCAGTCGGACGGCAGGATCCGCCCCATCTCCCGCTTCACGGCGCCGAAGGCGCTGAACTGACGTACCAGCTCCTCGTACTGCGCCTGCTCGGCCATCACACCTCCGTCATTTGTTGCTTAGGGCAACCATAGAAGCGCTTGGTTGCTACAGGCAAACAAATGGGCGGGTGCCCGGTATAAAAACTCGGCAAAGGCAAGTATTGCGACCGTAAATGTGCAGGTGGGGCGGGTCCTGTGACCCCTTGTGCAGGGGTCGAGCCCCCACTTGGGCCGAACGGGCGGATTCGCTAGGGTCTCAGGCCATGGCTAACACCCAGGGCCCCCAGGGCAACCACGACCCCGCAGGCAGCACCCAGATGTTCCGTGCCTTCGTCGACGAGGGCCCGCAGGGCGGCCGGCAGCAGCAGGCCTCCTCCGCCGGCCCCCGCATCGGCGTGATCGTCGGCGTGATCGTCGCCGTGGCGATCGTGGCGGCGGTGGCCTGGCTCGCGCTCAAGTAGGCGCCGCCGGCCTCACTTCCACCGGACGGTGACGTCCCGCGTCTCGATGCGCATGCCGAGCGGCACCCGCCAGGCGTCGACGCACACCGTCCAGGTCCGCTCCTTGTGCGCCCCGGCTCCGATCGGCGCCGGGATGTCCCGCGTCGACTCGATCGTCGCCCAGTCGATGCCGAGCGCGCCGATGATGTGGGTGCCGAAGGTGACGGTGCCCGAACGCACGGCCGTGCCGCCCGAGTTGTGGAAGCCGAGTGTGACCTTCTCGCACCAGCGCTGATCCGTGGGCTCCCGTTCGGGGTCGCTCACGGTGAGCTTCGCGGGAGCGGGAGTGGCGGCGGGCGCGGGGATGGTGGTCGCGGGTGTCGAGGGCGCGGCGGGTGAACCACTGGCCGAGCCGGACGGCGTGAGCATCGGGCCGGTCGGCTCACTCGACGGGCTGGCGGGGCTCTGCGTACCGGCGCCTCCGGCCGCCCGGGTGGTCGCCGGCTCCTGGCTCCCGCCCCGCCCGGAAGAGTCGCGGGACCCCGCATCACCGCCGCTGCCGCCGACCGGTCCGTCGAGCGGCACCAGCGTCACCTCGCCCGTCGGCGCGACAGCCGTACCGGAGACCCGGGGCGGAACGCCCGCGGCTCCCGTCGCGACGAACCCGTCACCGCCCCCGCCGCCTCCGCACGCGGCAGGCGCCCCGCCCAGACAGACGACGGCCGCCGAGGCGCCGATCAGGGCGCACCGACGGCCAGGTGTCGAGGTCGTCCATATCCGCCGAAGCATCGGGCCATGGTGGCTGACGCTCCGTCAAATATGAAGGGGTCGTCCGGAGATGAGGAACGGTCGGAGATGAGGGTCAGTCGGAGATGAGCCCCTCGCGCAGCTGCGCCAGGGTCCGGGTCAGCAGCCGGGAGACGTGCATCTGGGAGATGCCGACCTCCTCGCCGATCTGCGACTGGGTCATGTTGGCGAAGAAGCGCAGCATGATGATCCGCCGCTCGCGGGGCGGCAGTTTGGCCAGCAGCGGCTTGAGGGACTCGCGGTACTCGACGCCCTCCAGCGCGGTGTCCTCGTAGCCGAGGCGGTCCGCGAGCGAGCCCTCGCCGCCGTCGTCCTCAGGGGCCGGGGAGTCCAGCGAGGAGGCCGTGTAGGCGTTGCCGACGGCGAGGCCGTCGACGACGTCCTCCTCGGACACACCGAGCACGGCGGCGAGTTCGGTGACGGTCGGGGAGCGGTCGAGCTTCTGGGAGAGCTCGTCGCTGGCCTTGGTGAGGGCCAGGCGCAGCTCCTGGAGCCGGCGCGGCACCCGCACCGACCAGGACGTGTCGCGGAAGAACCGCTTGATCTCGCCGACCACCGTCGGCATCGCGAACGTCGGGAACTCCACGCCCCGTTCGCAGTCGAAGCGGTCGATCGCCTTGATCAGGCCGATGGTGCCGACCTGGACGATGTCCTCCATCGGCTCGTTGCGCGAGCGGAAGCGGGCCGCCGCGTAGCGCACGAGCGGGAGGTTCAGCTCGATCAGGGTGTCCCGGACGTAGGCACGCTCGGGACTGTTCTCGTCCAGTGCGGCGAGCCGCAGGAACAGGGAGCGGGACAGGGTGCGGGTGTCGATGGCTCCCGAGGACGGGAGGGCCGGGGCCGGGACGGCCTCAAGGGCCGTGACGTCGTCGAGAACGGCGTCGGGCGCGGACTCGCTCTTCGTGAGCGTGAGCACCTTCGAGCTGCCCTGGTCTGCGGACATGCCACCCCCTTTGGGTCGCGGGACGGTCGTGGCGAACGCTCCGATCGAGGAACGTCGGCCTTCACCTGAATACCGGAGCCGAAGCCACGGCAAACGCGCTTCCCGAAGAATGTCACATGTCGGCAACACGCTGTAGTGACATGTCGACATGTGAGACTCGAATCCGCCCTGGATAAAGGGGGTCTGACGGTATTTCGGCTCTGAACTGTCGGGATCCGCCCTGGTGGGCGATTCGCTCGCGACGGTGACCGCTCGATCCTCTATACGGTTACGCGTCGATCCGGTTCGCCGAACGCAACCGCTGGAAGCTACGCGCGAGTAGCCTCGAAACGTGCATCTGGGATACCCCGAGTTCCGCACTGATTTGCGACTGGGTGAGGTTGCTGTAGTAGCGAAGGAGCAGGATTCTCTGCTCCCGTTCGGGGAGTTGCACCAGCAGATGCCGTACGAGGTCCCGGTGCTCCACGCCGTCCAGGGCCGGGTCCTCGTAGCCGAGCCGGTCCAGCAGCCCGGGCAGCCCGTCGCCCTCCTGCGCGGCCTCCAGCGAGGTGGCGTGGTACGACCGCCCGGCCTCGATGCAGGAGAGCACCTCGTCCTCGGTGATGCGCAGCCGCTCGGCGATCTCGGCGGTAGTCGGGGTCCGTCCGAACGCGGTGGTGAGGTCCTCGCTCGCGCTGTTGACCTGGACCCACAGCTCGTGCAGCCGGCGCGGGACGTGGACCGTGCGGACGTTGTCCCGGAAGTACCGCTTGATCTCGCCGACGACCGTCGGCATCGCGAACGTCGGGAACTGCACGCCCCGGTCCGGGTCGAAGCGGTCGATGGCGTTGATGAGCCCGATGGTGCCGACCTGGATCACGTCCTCCATCGGCTCGTTGCGGGAGCGGAAGCGGGCGGCCGCGTAGCGCACGAGCGGGAGGTTCGCCTCGATGAGCGCCCCGCGCACGCGGTTGTGCTCCGGCGTGCCCGGTGTCAGCTCCTTGAGCTCCCCGAAGAGCACCTGGGTGAGCGCCCGGGTGTCGGCGCCGCGACTGCGGGGTGGCGGGGACGCGGGAGGCTCCTCCTGGGTCGGGGCTTGAGGCGCAGTACTGGCCGGCACGGTCAACTCCACCTCGTGATCCATCAACTCATCCGTCAAAAGCGGTCATAGCATCACAAGACAGTTCATTGTGTTCAAGTACCGCATAATCCCGTGTTGGGGACGAAAGGTTGCGTTAGACACGCGAAAGCCCCCCGCCGTTCCGGCGGAGGGCTTCGGGTGGGTCGGGGCGCCGCGCGGCTCAGAATTCGTAGTCGGCGATCACCCAGGTGGCGAACTCCCGCCACAGGGCGACGCCCGCCTGGTGCTCGGGGTGCTCCGCGTACGTCCGCAGGGCGGCGGCGTCCTCGAAGGCGGAGTTGATGGCGAAGTCGTAGGCGATGGGGCGGTCGCTGAGGTTCCAGCCGAGCTCCCAGTGCCGGATCTCGGGGATCGAGTCCTCCAGCGAGCGGAAGGCCTTCTCGCCGGCCACCACCCGGGGGTCGTCGCGCTCGACGCCCTCGTTCAGCTTGAACAGGACGAGGTGGCGGATCATGAGTCTCCTCCGTTGGCGATCCAGGTCATGAAGTCGCCGATGGCCTTGGCGGCGTCCGAAATGCCCTCGAACCCTACCTGGACGTAGTCCGCCGCCTTGGCCGGGTCCGTGATGATCACGTAGAGCACGAAGACCGCGAGGACATAGACGGCGATCTTCTTGGAATTCACCGCCATCGCGGCCTCCCCTGTGGCTGCCATGCCTGCCGTGCCGTATGAGTCGAAAGAGCCGAAAGAGCCCCGTGTTGCCGGCGGTGAGTGTAACCTTCGCGCCTTGCGGGAGATCAACAGCACGAAGGGCCCCGTCCTCGGACGGGGCCCTTCTGAAGCGGTAGCGGAGGGATTTGAACCCTCGGTGACTTGCGCCACACTCGCTTTCGAGGCGAGCTCCTTCGGCCGCTCGGACACGCTACCGAGGGAGACCTTACAGCACGCCGGGCCATGCTCTGAAATCGGTATTCGCGGCCCCTCAGCTGTTCGCGGCTCTTCAGCGATCCCTGAAGAAGTCGGTGAGCAGCCGGGCGCACTCCTCGGCCAGAACGCCCTCGATCACTTCGGGCCGGTGGTTGAGCCGCCGGTCGCGCACGACGTCCCAGAGCGAGCCCGTCGCGCCGGCCTTCTCGTCCCGGGCGCCGTAGACGACCCGGTCCACGCGGGACTGCACGAGCGCCCCGGCGCACATCGTGCAGGGCTCCAGTGTGACGACGAGCGTGCAGCCCGACAGCCGCCACTCGCCGAGCGCGGCCGCGGCCCGCCGGATCGCCAGGACCTCGGCGTGCGCGGTCGGATCGCCGGTCGCCTCGCGCTCGTTGTGGCCGCCGCCGAGCACGGTCGTGCCGTCGGCGGACAGCACGACGGCGCCGACGGGGACGTCCCCGCCCCGGACGGCCAGGCCGGCCTCGTCCAGGGCGAGCCGCATCGCGGCCCGCCAGCGGTCGCGTACGGGGTCGAACGAGGTCAGCGGACGGTCTCCAGGACCTCCGAGGCACCCAGCGCCTCCGCGATCGCGCTGAGCGCGTCCTCGGCGTCCAGGGCCTTCAGCTCCTTCTCGCCGACACCGAGGTCGTCGAGGATCTCGCTGTCGCCGACGGGGCTGTGCGGGACCGCGTCGGCGGAGCCGCCCTCCTCGTCGTCGTCCTCGGAGTCGCCGTCCGGCTCCTCCGTGCCGTCGAGGTCCAGGGAGTCCAGGTCGGCGCCGTCGTCGCCGGGCTCCCTGCCGAGCAGTTCGTCGGTGAGCAGGATCTCGCCGTAGCTGCTGCGGGCGGCTGCGGCGGCGTCCGAGACGTAGATACGAGGGTCGTCCTCGCCGTCGATCCGGACGACTCCGAACCAGGCGTCCTCCTGCTCGATGAGTACGAGCACCGTGTCGTCCTCGGGCGAGGCTTCACGGGCCAGGTCGGCGAGATCCGACAGGGTCTCCACATCGTCGAGCTCTGTGTCGCTCGCTTCCCACCCGTCTTCGGTGCGCGCGAGCAGTGCGGCGAAGTACACCGTGACTCTCCCACTGGTCATAGGCGTGCCGGTTGGGGGTCCCCCCGGCGGAGGTTGGGGGCGGGGAGAGCTGTGCTCCGAGCCCACCCACTCGGAATCGTGGCAGAAACAAGGCGTTCAGGGGACGTCTTCGGCTCCCTGTGTCCGGCAGTTTTGATCGCATGGTCCCGAGGGGTTGCGCGAGCACGTCCGTGAAGGACTCACCAGCGCACTCGTTGCCGCCACGTGCGGATCGTACGCGGCTTTCCGGCTGTCCACGCACGCCCACCGCTCCAACGTCCCCGAAGGGCGCGGATCTTCCCCGCCGGCTCGCCCTACCAGCGGAACGTTCGCATCCGCATGGCGTGGCGAAGCCGGGCCGCCTTGGCACGGCGCGGCTGGACGCGGTCCCGCAGTTCGCGGGCCTCGGCGAGGTCCCGCAGGAACTGGGCGCGCCGCCGACGGCGCGCGGCGTCGTTCTCCTCCGGCGAGTCCTGCGTGGGATCCGCAGGCGACTCAGGATTCGGCATCGGCTCACCACCCCCGGGTACGTCCCTCCCACTTTCCCTCCGACGGGCGGTTTGATGCCAGCGCACGGGTGAAGGGCGTGCCCGGGACTTGCCGCGCGTGGGGACGCCGGGCATACCCGGCCCGGCTAATGTTGTGGACATGCGTCTCCACGTCGTCGACCACCCCTTGGTCGCCCACAAGCTCACCACGCTGCGCGACCAGCGCACCGACTCCCCGACCTTCCGCCGGCTCGCCGACGAACTGGTCACCCTGCTCGCCTACGAGGCCACGCGGGACGTGCGCACCGAAGCGGTCGACATCACGACCCCGGTCACCGACACCACCGGCGTCAAGCTCTCCCACCCGCGCCCCCTGGTGGTGCCGATCCTGCGCGCCGGGCTCGGCATGCTGGACGGCATGGTCCGGCTGCTGCCGACCGCCGAGGTGGGCTTCCTGGGCATGATCCGCAACGAGGAGACGCTCCAGGCCTCCACGTACGCGACGCGCATGCCCGAGGACCTCTCCGGGCGTCAGGTGTACGTCCTGGACCCGATGCTGGCCACGGGCGGCACGCTGGTCGCGGCGATTCAGGAGCTCATCAAGCGGGGTGCGGACGACGTGACCGCCGTCGTGCTGCTCGCCGCGCCCGAGGGCGTGGAGCTCATGGAGCAGGAGCTGGCGGGGACGCCGGTCACCGTGGTGACGGCGGCCGTGGACGACCACCTGAACGAGCACGGGTACATCGTGCCGGGACTCGGTGACGCGGGGGATCGTCTTTACGGGGCGGCCGAGTAGGGCGCGGGAGCGCCCTTTCGCCGTCGGGGCGCGGTTGCGTCGCGACGGCCGGTCGGTCGTCGCTTGTCGCGCGGTTCCCCGCGCCCCCGCCCGGCGTTGCTCAGCAGGTCTGCTTCGACGCGGAGGGCGCCGGCTTCGGGTTGGCCAGGGCGGCCAGCGCCTTGTCGGCGGCCGGCCTCTTCGCCAGCTCCTTGAACCGGTCGCCGATGATCAGGTCGACCGTCGTGCCCTTGCGGGTGTCGGTGCGGCGCTCGGCCGTCGTGAGCTGGGTGGCCAGGACCGGCAGCGAGGTGTTGAGCGACGCGGACGGGCCGAGCAGTATCCCGGTGCCCTTGACCTTCTTGTCGTACACCTTCGTCGCGTTGCCCACGTCGCCGATCTTGAAGCCGCGCTTCTTCAGCTCGTCCGCGGTCTTCTTGGCGAGCCCGCTGCGGGTCGTCGCGTTGAGGACGTTGACGGTGATGCCCGCCGGCTTGGGCAGCGGCGCGGTCGCGGTGGGCGAGGGGGTCGCCCTCGTCCCGCAGTCGGACTTGGGTCCGGCTGCCGAGGCCTCTCCGCCGCCGCCGGAGAAGACGTCGATGAGCTGGAGCGTGCCCCAGCCGACCATCCCGAGCGCGGCGACGGAGGCGACGGCGAGGACGGCGAGCCTGCCGCGTCGCCGACGCCGGCGCATCCGAGGGTATTTGTTCCCCTTGATGCGGTACTGGCCGCCCATGCCCTGGGGAGTCAGCATGCTCATGGGCGCAGCGTAGTGCGCCCGAGCGGCAATGCCTACTAGATGATCATTCGAGGCCGCTCGGACCAACCCGAAAGGGGCAACAGGGGACGCCCGGCCGCCTCAGCCCGGAGTCAGTCCAGTTCCAGGACTCTCGCGTGCAGCACCTGGCGCTGCTGGAGCGCCGCGCGCACCGCGCGGTGGAGGCCGTCCTCCAGATACAGGTCGCCCTGCCACTTCACGACGTGCGCGAAGAGGTCGCCGTAGAACGTCGAGTCCTCGGCGAGCAGGGTTTCCAGATCGAGCTGGCCCTTGGTCGTCACGAGCTGATCGAGGCGGACCGGGCGCGGCGCGACGTCCGCCCACTGCCGGGTGCTTTCCCGGCCGTGGTCGGGGTACGGCCGGCCGTTTCCGATGCGCTTGAAGATCACACGGAAAGCCTACCGGTCAAGACGTTCCGGGCGCAGCCATGGAGACGGAGTGCGAGGCTGGAAAAGACGGGACGAACCGGTGCGAAACGGCAAACGTCGCGGGAATGGTGGCTGATCAGAAGCCGATCAGAAGCCGATCGGAAGCCGGATCGAAAGCCGATCGAACGCCGATCGGACGTCGATCGGAAGTCGATCGGAACCCGGATCGGACGCCGGAGCGGACCGGTTCGGCAGCCCGGCGGAAGCCGAGCCGGTGGCCGGGATGGACTCGAACACGGTGTCGGATCGGAGGCCGGCCCGGCTCCGGGGGCCGAGCGGGTGAACCGGCCCGGCACGACGGCGTCGGAGCACGAGCACGCGGAGGCCTGACATGAGCGACCGCAAGACCACGCCCAGGGCCGGGTCCGCGGCCGCGCCGCCGTCACCGGCTCCCGAGGGGCGGGGCGGCGCCGCCGCGCTGCCGCGGGAGGCTTTGGAGATCGCCGCCGGATACGCCTTCACCGGGCCCGCCCTCGACCTCGGCGCCCTGATCTGGGACGGGCGGTGCCTGCCCGACGCGCAGATCCGGCTGCCGCTGCCGATGCTCAACCGGCACGGCCTGGTCGCGGGCGCCACCGGCACCGGCAGGACCAGGACGCTCCAGCTGATCGCCGAGCAGCTGTCGGCCCAGGGCGTGCCGGTGTTCCTGGCGGACGTCAAGGGCGACCTCTCCGGGGTCTCGGCGCCGGGCGTGCAGGGCGACAAGGTGCGCTCGCGTGCCGCCGAGGTCCATCAGCGGTGGACGGCGACCGGCTTCCCGGCGGAGTTCCACGCCCTCGGCGGCATCGGCCGGGGCGTCCCCGTGCGGGCCACGGTCACCAGCTTCGGCCCGGTGCTGCTGTCCAAGGTCCTGCGGCTGGACCGGACCCAGGAGCAGTCCCTCGGCCTGATCTTCCGTTACGCCGACACCAAGGGCCTGGAGCTGGTCGACCTGAAGGACCTCAGGGCCGTCGTCGCCTTCCTGACCTCGGACGAGGGCAGGACGGAGCTGGAGAGCATCGGCGGGCTGTCGACCGCGACGGCCGGGGTGATCCTGCGCTCCCTCACCGCCTTCGAGGCGCAGGGCACGGCCGGCTTCTTCGGGGAGCCGGAGTTCGACACGGGCGAGTTCCTGCGGACGGCTCCGGACGGGCGGGGCGTGGTGTCGGTCCTCGAACTGTCCGCCGTACAGGACCGGCCGCAGCTGTTCTCGACGTTCCTGATGTGGCTGCTCGCCGACCTCTTCCACGACCTTCCCGAGGTCGGTGACGCCGACCGGCCGAAGCTCGTGTTCTTCCTCGACGAGGCGCACCTGCTGTTCGACGGCGCCTCGAAGGACTTCCTCGACTCGATCACGCAAACCGTGCGGCTGATTCGCTCGAAAGGGGTCGGGGTCTTCTTCGTGACCCAGACGCCGAAGGACGTACCCGCCGAGGTGCTCGGCCGGCTCGGCAACCGGATCCAGCACGCGCTGCGGGCCTTCACGCCGGACGATCAGAAGGCCCTCAGGGCCACCGTGAGGACGTTCCCCAATTCGGCGTACGACCTGGAGGAACTCCTCACCGGCCTCGGTACCGGTGAGGCGGTCGTGACGGTCCTGAGCGAGAAGGGCGCCCCGACGCCGGTCGCCGCGACCCGGCTGCGGGCGCCCGAGTCGCTGATGGGGCCCGTCGAGGCGGACGCGCTGGAGCGGGCGGTCACGGCGTCCGCGCTGTACGGGCGGTATGCACAGGCTGTGGACAGGGAGTCGGCGTACGAGCGGCTCCGGTCGGGCGGCGGCAAGGGCCCGGACGAGATGCGCGGGCCGCGGGGTGCGAAGGGGCCCGACGAGATGCGGGAGGGCGAGCCCTCCGTCGTCGAGCAGGTCGTCGGGAGCGCCATGTTCAAGTCCCTGGCTCGGTCGGTCGGTACGCGGATCGGACGGGAGATCACCCGGTCGCTGTTCGGCACGGCGCGGCGGAGGCGGTGACCCGGAGAAAAGCCCGCCTCCGCCGCAGCCGCGTCAGCCGCGCTCCCGGACCTTCGGGGGATGCTGCGGCTTGTCCTTCTTCACCTGCGGTTTCGGGGCGTTGCGGACGGCCTCGGCGCGCAGCAGGGCGCGCAGGACCGCGTAGTGGTCGGTGGGCATGACTGTGCTCCTTGCGTCGTACTGACGGACCTCACGGACCTCGTGGCAGGGGTCTGTCAGCAGCGCAGGACCACGGTGCGCAGGATGTGCGGGACGTACGGCGGCCGGTGCGGCGCGCTGGACCGGGGGCCCGGTGCGGTACCGGGCGCCGGCGCCGGCGAGGGGGCCGGACGCGTGCGGACGAGAGTGCGCCGGTCGGCGCGGGCCGGTGGCCGCAGGGCCGTGTCGAGGACGTCGTGCTCGGCGACCTCGGCGGCGCCGGCCACCATGGGCAGGGCGTGCGCCTGGGCGTGTGCGCCGGGCACGAGCAGGGCGAGCAGCAGCACGACGACCCGCAGCCAGGTGCGGCTGCGCGAGCGGCATCGTGCGGTCCTCACGGAAGGTCATCTCCCCGGGAGCCGTACGGCGTTCATCCCGGCCGGCGGGATAACCGCCCGCTCGGCGTACGGGGCAGGGGTGGGTATCACTGTGCGTGTCACAGTTCGCGCGGAATCCGACGGGCCGATCCGCGCAGCCGCAGCGCGGTGACGATCTCCACGAGGCCGACCGCCACCAGCCAGCAGCCGCCGAGCACCATCAGCACGGTGATCGACTCGACCGGCGAGACAATCAGCACGATCCCGGCGAGAAAGGTGACGACCCCGAGGAGGATCTGCCAGCCGCGGGCCGGCACGGACCGGTCGGAGGCGGCTGCCAGGGTGTGGGTGATGCCACGGACGAGCCAGCCGATGCCGATCCACAGGGCGAGCAGCAGGATCGACTGCATCGCGCCCCGGAAGCAGAACAGGCCGAGCAGGATCGACAGGGCGCCGCTGACGAACGCGAGCACGCGCAGCGAGGTCGTGCGGTGCGTGCCGAAGGCGGCGACCAGCTGGAAGACGCCGCTGATCAGCAGGTAGAGGCCGAAGAGCACCCCGGCGACCCGGAGCGAGGCGTCCGGCCAGACCAGCACGAAGACGCCCAGGACCAGGGAGACGACCCCGGTGACCAGGACGACCTGCCAGGCGGCCCGGGACAGCGCGTGCAGGGGGCCCTCGAAGGGCGGCTCGGGCTCGTGCGCGCTTCCCGGCGCATGGCCCGAGTGCACACGACGGTCGTCGTAGTCACGCCCCCATGGGGAACCGCTCGGAGCCTCGGTCATGCTCCATGCTGGGAACGGGGCGGCCCGGCCCGCCATTCGGGGCGGGCCAGTCGGCTGACGCCCCCGCGGGGACGCTAGTTGCGGGCCGCCTTCGCAGCCTTCGCCGCCGCCTTCATCTCCTGCTTGTGCGCGCGCACCTTGGTCAGCGACTCGGGACCGGTGATGTCGGCGACGGACCGGAAGGACTGAGGCTCGCCATAGGCGCCCGCGGCCTCCTGCCAGCCCGCGGGCCGCACGCCCAGTTGCTTGCCGAGCAGGGCGAGGAAGATCTGGGCCTTCTGCTTGCCGAACCCGGGCAGGTCCTCCAGCCGGCGCAGCAGTTCGCGGCCGTCGTCGACGCCCTTCCAGACCAGCTCGGCGTCACCTTCGTAGCGCTCGACGAGGTACTGGCACAGCTGCTGGATCCGCTTGGCCATGGAGCCCGGGTAGCGGTGCACGGCCGGCTTCTCGGACAGCAGGGCCACGAACGCGTCCGGGTCCTGGGCGGCGATGTCGTGCGCGTCCAGGTCGTCCGCGCCGAGCCGGTCGGCGATCGTGCGCGGCCCCTTGAACGCCCATTCCATCGGGACCTGCTGGTCCAGCAGCATGCCGACCAGCGCGGCGAGCGGGCTGCGGCCGAGGAGTGCGTCGGCCTCGGGATCCTGGGCGAGATGCAGGGTGACGTCCATGTCCCCGATGATGCCGCGCGCGCCGGAGGGATGCGCGCGGGGGGCAGGGGCGCGCAAGGGGTACGCAGCCCCTGCCCCGGTCAGGCGCGCCAGTAACCCAGCGCGTTCACCCGCTGCTTCGGCAGCCCGAGCTCCTTGCGGACGTACGAGGTGAGGGCCCGGGTCGTCGCGGTGTCACAGGCGATCCAGACGTACGGGTCCGAGGTGCTCTTGAGCATCTCGGGCAGGGCCTCCTTGACCTGGGCGACGAGGTGGGCCCCGGCGTCGCGCCTCGGCAGCGTCCGGACGTCGTGGCGGGACTCGGCCGTGCGGAAGGGCAGACCGTCCCGCTCGCCCTCGAACCACACCGTGGCCGGGGCCGGTCCCAGGGCGTCGAGCAGGGAGTTGAGGGCCGGCAGGGAGGCGGTGTCGGCGACGGCGAAGACGTGCGAGGGGGCCGGGTCGGGGTCGGTGAAGCCCGTGCCGTGGATGGTCGCCTCGATCGAGTCGCCGGGCTTCGCCGTGCGCGCCCAGTCGCTGGCGACCCCCTCGTGCAGGGCGAACTCCAGGCTGAAGGTGCCGGCCTCGGGGTCCGGGTCGACCAGGGTGTAGGCGCGCTGGTGCGGCTTGCCCGCGTTGTCGAACCACAGCCGGACCCACATCGTGGGGTGGACGCCGGTCGCCGCCAGCATGCCGCCGTCCGTGAGGTGGACCCGGCGGTAGTGCTCGGTGACGTCCTCGGACCCCGTCACCGTGAACACGAAGTCCTTCGCGCGCAGCAGCTTCAGGACCGCGCCCTCCCAGCCGTGCCCCTGCCCCATGGCTTCTTCACCCTTCAAGTACCATTCCCGCACCAATAACTTAGGGAAGCCTAACCTAAAGCAAAGGAGGGGCACAGGTGACCGGCGAGATCTTCCGCGATGCCTGGGGCATTCCGCATCTCCGCGCCGACGGGGCGAGCGAACTCGCCCGGGTCCAGGGCCGTGTCACCGCCCTCGACCGCGCCTGGCAGCTGGAGGTGGAACGGCACCGGGCGCGGGGCACCTCGGCCTCCTTCCTCGGTGCCGAGGCCCTGCCCTGGGACCGGTTCGTCAGACGGGCCCGCCTCGACGACACGGCGAGACGCTGCTTCGCCGAACTGGAGAGACGGGACCCCGAGACGGCGCGGTGGGTGCGGGCGTACGTCGACGGGGTGAACGAAGGTCTGGCCGAAGGCGCCGCCCGCACACCGGAGTTCGCGCGGACCGGTCTCGCACCCGGCCGCTGGGAGCCCTGGACCCCGCTCGGCGTCTGGCTCGGCATCCATATCCTGTTCGCGGGCTTCCCGGCCAAGCTCTGGCGCGAGCAGGTCGTACGGCACCTCGGCGCCGACGCGGTCGGGCTGTTCGCCGCCGACGGGCCGGGCACCTCCGGCAGCAACGGCTGGCTGGTGAGCGGGGAGCGGACCGTCACGGGGCAGGCGGTCATCGCCGGTGACCCGCACCGCTTCATCGAGGAGCCCGGCGTCTACCAGCAGATCCACCTCTCCTGCCCGGAGTTCGACGTCGTCGGCCTCGCCGTCCCCGGCGTCCCCGGCATCGCCCACTTCGGCCACACCGGCACGGTCGCCTGGGCGATCACCAACGCCATGGCCGACTACCAGGACCTGTACCGGGAGCGGTTGCGGCGCACCGGGGCCGGTGTGGAGGCGCTGGACCCGGACGGGGTGTGGCGCCGGGCCGCGCGGCACACGGAGGTCGTGGAGGTCGCGGGGGAGGAGCCGGTCGAGGTCGAGGTGATCGAGACGGCTCGGGGGCCGGTGGTGATCGGGGGGCCGGAAGGGCTGCCCGACGGGTCGCGGGACGGCTTGCCGGAAGGCTCGCCGGGCGATGTGCAGGAAGGTTTCTCTGGTGAGTTGCCCGACGCCCCGCCCCTCGCCGTGGCCCTCCGCCACCCGCCCCGCGTCACCGCCGACCTCGGCTTCGGCGCCCTCCTCCCCCTGCTGCGCGCCCGCCGGGTCGCCGACGTCGACCGGGCCGTCGACCTGTGGACCGAGCCCGTCAACGTCGTCCAGGCCGCCGACACCGAGGGCGGCCTGCTGCACCGAGTCGCCGGGAAGGTGCCGGTGCGGTCCGAGGCCAACGGCATCCGGCTGGTGCCCGCCTGGGAGCCCGGCCACGACTGGCGGGGCTGGCACGAGACACCCCGCGCGGGGCTCACCGACGGCGTCGCCGCCATGGCAAACCAGCGCGGCGTCGCCGCCCCGCTCGGTGTCGAGTTCGCCCCGCCCCATCGCGCCGACCGCATCACGCAACTGCTGGGGGAGAAGGAGCGCTGGTCGGCCGCCGACATGCCGGCGATCCACATGGACACCCAACTGGCCTCGGCGGAGCCCTTGCTGGACCTCCTGCGCGGCGTCGGATCCCTCACCGCCGAGGCCGCCCGCGTCCGGCGGCGGCTCCTGGGCTGGGACCGCCGCATGGACGCGGACAGCGAGGCGGCGGCGCTGTACGCGCGGCTGCGCGGTGCCGTCGTACGGCGGCTCGCCGCGCACCCGGCGTTCGCCGCGCTGGCCACGCCGCCCGCCTACTCCGAGGTCCTCCTCCCCTGGCTCGCGCTGCTCCCCCGCGTCGGCTTCGCCCTCGAACACCTGTTGCGCGCCGAGGAGCTGTACGGCATCGACCGCGCCGAGGCGGTCCGGGCCGCGGTCGAGGAGGTGGCGGCCGAGCGGCCCTCCGGCAGCTGGGGCGATACGCACCGCCTCGCCCCCTGGCGGGCTCTCCCGGACCCCTCGTACGCCGCGCCCGGCCTCTCCGGCGACCACGACTGCGTGCTGTGCACGTCGTCCGTCCCCGGCCTGACCGACCTGAGCGCGCGCGGTCCCGCCGCCCGCTATGTCTGGGACCTGGCCGACCGCGAGGCCAGCCGCTGGGTGGTCCCGCTGGGCGCCTGGGGCGCCCCCGGCTCCCCCCATCACCGTGACCAACTCCCGCTGTGGCTCAAGGGAGAGCTGGTCCCGGTCGTCACCGATTTCACCCAGTTCACGAAGGAATCAGATGTCTGAGCTGTCCGCAGCGGTCCATGAGCAGGTCGTCGACGGATTCGGCACCGTACGCATCCGTCCCCTCGACCCGGACGCCGACACCGACGTCGTCCACGGCTGGGTCAGCCAGGAACGAGCCTCCTTCTGGGGCATGAACGGCCTGACCAGGGACCAGGTGGCCGAGATCTACGGCCACCTGGCCGGCCTCGACACCCACCACGCCTACCTGGTCGAACGGGACGCCGCCCCCGTCGCCCTCCTCCAGACCTATGAGCCGGAGGCGGACCGGGTCAGCGAGTGCTACGAGGTCCTTCCCGGCGACATCGGCGTCCACCTGCTGCTCGCCCCCGCCGGTCCCGAGGGCCCTCGGCCCGGCTGGACCTCGGTGCTCCTCGCGGTCGTGGCGTCGTACGTCTTCCACACCCTGGACCGCCGACGCGTGGTCGTCGATCCGGACGTGCGCAACGAGAAGGCCGTCGCCCGCTTCCTCAAGCAGGGCTTCACGGCCGGACCGGTGGTCGTGCTGCCGGAGGTGGACCTGCCCGACGTGTACATCCCGGAGAAGAAGGCCCAACTGGCCTTCCTCAGCCGGGGGTAGCCTTCCGGGAGTGACCCCCGAAGAGCTCGTCGCGCACTACAGCCTGGAGCCGATCCCGCGCGAGGGAGGGCTGTTCCGGCAGACCTGGGCGGGGCCCGAGCTGTCCGACGGGCGGCCGCAGGGCACCGCGATAGTCGTCCTGCTCACCGCCGACGACTACTCGGCCCTGCACCGCCTGCCGTCGGACGAGGTCTGGCACTTCTACCTGGGCGACCCCCTGGAGATGCTGCTGCTCGCCCCCGACGGCACCTCCCGCACCGCCGTGCTCGGCCCGGACGTGACCCGCGGCCAGCACATCCAGCTCACCGTCCCGGCCGGGACCTGGATGGGCGGGCGGGTGGCGGCGGGCGGCTCCTGGACCTTCTTCGGCTGCACGATGGCGCCCGGTTTCACCTACGAGGGCTATGAGCACGGCGACCTGGCGGAACTGACGGCGCGCTACCCGGCCGAGGCCGCCCGGATAGCGGCACTGTGCCGCCCATGAGCGGACTCCTCGAAGGACAGGTCGCCCTGGTCACGGGCGCGGGCGGCGGCATCGGGCGGGGGATCGCGCGACGGTTCGCGCAGGAGGGGGCTGCGGTCGCCCTGCACTGTCGTACGGCGGTGACGGCGGCGGACGAAGCGGCGTCCCGGATCCGGGAGTCGGGCGGCCGGGCCGTCGTCCTGCGGGCCGACCTGACGGACGAGGACGCGTGCCGACGGGTGGTGGCCGAGGCCGCCGAGTGGGGCGGCGGGCGGCTGACGGCGCTGGTCAACAACGCGGGCGCGCAGCCGACGCGGGAGCTTGCCGGGATGGCGGCGGCTCAGTGGCGGGCCGTCGTGGACACCAACCTGTCGAGCGTGTTCGCCTGCACGCAGGCTGCGGTGGAGGTCATGCGGGAGCGGGGCGGAGGCGGTTCGGTGACCCACATCGCGTCCATCGAGGCGACCCGCCCGGCACCCCTGCACGCGCACTACGCCGCGTCCAAGGCGGCGGTGGTGACGCACGCCCGCGCGGCGGCCCTGGAGTACGGCCGCTCCGGCATCCGCGTGAACTCCGTGTCACCGGGGCTGATCCACCGGGAGGGACTGGAGGAGGCGTGGCCGGAGGGCGTGCGGCGCTGGGAGGGAGCGGCACCGGCCGGGCGGCTGGGGCGGCCGGAGGACGTGGGGGACGCGTGCGTCTTTCTGGCGTCGGGACTCGCGTCATGGGTGACGGGGCACGACCTGGTGGTGGACGGTGGGGTGTCGGCGCGGCCGGGGTGGTGATCAGGCCGCTTTCCGCACGGTGTCCGACCGCGTTGAGCCCGAATGCCTCCGCGTCCGTACCTACCCCCGAGGCCTCAAGTCCGACGACGGAGATGTGACACACGTGGGGTGCGATGAGCGACGACGAGCGCGCCGCCGGTTCACCGAGCGGCGGCGGCTTCAGCGGCTGGTGCTGCTGGGCCCCCTGCTGGTCCTGTTCCTCCTCGGCGGAACGGGACCGGCGTCCGCGCACGCCGCCCTCCGCGCCACCGACCCCGAGGACGGAAGCGTCCTCAAGTCGGCGCCCCGCGCCATCACCCTGACCTTCACGGAGTCCGTCGGACTGCTGGAGGACTCCTTCCGGGTGCTGGACCCCGACGGCCGTCGGCTGCGCACCGGTGAGCCCGAGCACGCCGCGGAGGGCGCCGGGACCGCCCGGGTCACGCTGCCCGCGAAGCTCGCGGAGGGCACGTACACCGTCGCCTGGCGCGTGGTCTCGGCCGACAGCCACCCGGTGTCCGGCGCGTTCACCTTCTCGGTCGCCAAACAGTCCCTCACCACGGCCACCGTCGACACGGGCCCGACCGAGGACCCGGCGACCAAGAGCCTCTACAACATCGCCCGCTATCTGGCCTACCTCGCCGTCGCCCTGCTCATCGGCACGGCGACGTTCATGGCGGTCTGCCGCCCACCGGACGCCCCTGTCCTGTCCCGGCTGCTCAGGGCGGGCTGGTGGACCCTGCTGGCCGCCACCCTCGCCCTGCTCGCGCTGCGCGCCCCCTACGAGACCGGCGAGGGCCCCCTGGGCGCCCTGAGCGCCGACGCCCTCACCCGCACCCTGACCGGCCGCCCCGGCGAGATCCTGCTGGCCCGGCTGGCCCTGCTGCTGGTCGCCGCGCTCTACCTCGTACGGCTGTCACGGCGAGGGCGGCCCCCGGGCTGGACGGGCGCCGCCCTCGCCGTGGGACTCGCCATGACCTGGGCCGCCGGCGAGCACGCCTCCGCGGGCATCCAGGTGCCGGTGGCGATGACGTCCTCGGCCCTGCACCTGCTCGCCACGGCGGTCTGGCTGGGCGGCCTCACGGCCCTGCTCGTCACCCTGTACCGCGCCCGTCCGACCCCGGCGGCGGTCACCCGCTTCTCGCGCCTGGCCTTCGCATCCGTGACGGTCCTCGTCGTCACCGGCGTCTACCAGTCCTGGCGCGGCCTCGGCTCCTGGGACGCGCTCACCGGCACGACGTACGGCAGGCTCCTGACCCTCAAGCTGGCCGCGGTCGTGCTGCTCCTCGCGGCGGCGGCCGTCTCCCGCCGCTGGACGGCACGGCTCGCGACCGTCGACGCGCCGGCGGAGACGGCCGTACGGGAGAAGGTGCCCGAGCCGGCCGGCGGCCCGTCCCTGCCCGAGCCGGCCGGCGGCCCGCCGCTGCCCGAGCCGCCGCAGGCCGACGTACCGCCGTCGGCCGATCCGCACCGCCGGGCCCTGCGGCGTTCCGTCCTCGCCGAAGTCGCCGTGGGCGCGGCCGTCCTGGTGGTCACCACGCTGCTCACCAGCACCCTGCCCGGCCGCGCTCAGGCCGAGGCGGCGGCCGGTACGCCCGCGGTCATCGGCGCCTCCGTCACCAACGTGCCCTTCGCCGTCGGCACCCAGGGCGCCCGCGGCAAGGTGCAGATCACCCTCGACCCGGGCCGGGTGGGCGACAACTCGATCGAGGCCCTCGTCTACGGGCCCGACGGCGGTGTGTCCGTCGTCCCGGAGCTGCGGATCTCCTTCACGCTCCCCGCCAAGGACATCGGCCCCCTCGACGCCGAACTCACCGACAAGGGCGGCTACTGGGGCAACAGCTTCCTCAACCTGCCCATCGCCGGGAAGTGGGAGATGAAGGTGACCGTCCGGACGTCGGACGTCGACCAGGTGAGCGAGACCCGGACCGTGCTGATCCGCTAGCAGACCGGAGCCGTACGCGCTGGTCCCCGGCCCGGCGGCGCCGTGAACGTTCCCGGGTTCGATCATCACGACGGTGAACGGCGGGTTCGAGATGTCGGTCACGTTTCCGAAACGGCGAACGACATCTCTTGACGCATGACCAGACATACGGCTGTTATTGCGCCAACGTGTTCGGTCAAGTTGATTTCTGATCGGTTACGACGGACTTCGACACGTCCACCCTCACGATCGAACCCTGCCATCAGGAGCCGTAGATGCAGCACTTCTCCCCCTCCGGTCTCTCCCTGCCCTCGCCCGGTCGCCGCACCCTGCTGCGCGGGATAGGCGGCGCCGCCGTACTCGGCGCGGGCGTCCCCCTGCTCAGCGCCTGCGGCGGCAGCGGCACGGCGAGCGACCCGAAGACCGTCACCCTCGGCTCCAAGGCCTCCGACGCGGTGCCGAAGAAGGCCTTCGCGGACATCTACGCGGCCTACAAGAAGAAGTCCGGCATCACGGTCGACGTGAACACCAAGGACTCCAACACCTTCCAGGAGCAGATCAACTCCTACCTCCAGGGCACGCCGGACGACGTGTTCACCTGGTTCGCCGGCTACCGGATGCAGTTCTTCGCGGCCAAGGGACTGGCCACCCCGATCGACGACGTGTGGAAGACCATCGGGGGCAACTTCCCCGAGGCGATGCACAAGCTCAGCAAGGGCGAGGACGGCAAGTACTACTTCGTGCCGCTGTACACGTACCCGTGGGCGGTCTTCTACCGCAAGAGCGTCTTCCGGGAGAACGGCTACGAAGTCCCCACCACCTGGGACGACTTCGTCGCGCTGTGCAAGCGGATGCAGAAGGACAAGCTGGTCCCGATCGCCTTCGGTGACAAGGACGCCTGGCCCGCGCTCGGCACCTTCGACCAGATCAACTTCCGCCAGAACGGCTACGACTTCCACGTCGAGCTGATGGCCGGCAAGGCCTCCTGGACCGACGCCAAGGTGCGCAAGGTCTTCGACCTGTGGACCGAGATCCTCCCGTACCACCAGGAGGGCGCGGTCGGCCGCACCTGGCAGGACGCGGCCCAGACGCTGGCCTCCAAGAAGGCCGGCATGTACCTCCTCGGCACCTTCGTGGCCCAGCAGTTCACGGACAAGGCCGCCCTGGACGACCTCGACTTCTTCGCCTTCCCGGAGATCGACCCGCAGTTCGGGCAGGACACCGTCGAGGCGCCGACCGACGGCTTCATGATGAGCAAGAGCCCGAAGAACAAGACCGAGGCCGTCAAGCTCCTCGAGTTCCTGGGCACTCCGGAGGCCGAGACCGTCTACCTCAAGTCCGACCCGAGCTCGGTCCACGCCTCCACCAAGGCCGACACCTCCTCGTACACCCCCCTTCAGAAGAAGGCGTACGACATGATCGCCGGCGCCAAGTCCCTGACCCAGTTCATGGACCGCGACTCCCGCCCCGACTTCACCTCCACGGTGATGCAGCCCGCGCTGCAGAAGTTCATCCGTGACCCCAAGGGCGTCGACAGCCTGCTGTCCTCGATCGAGCGCCAGAAGAAGACGATCTTCGCGTCCGGCTGATCGACATGACCACACAAACCACCAAGGAGATCCCGGAGGCGGCCGCCGTGCCGCCTCCGGGCGCTGCCCCCGCCACGAAGGTGCCCCACGGGCACAGCCGTCTGCTGACCCGACGCGACCGGATCACCCTCGGTCTGATGGCGGGTCTGCCGACCGTCCTGCACATCGCCCTCGTCTGGGTGACCGCCTTCGCCTCCATCGCGCTGGCCTTCACCACCTGGGACGGCATCGGCTTCGACTCCATCAAGTGGGTCGGGCTCGAGAACTTCAAGGAACTGTTCACCAACAACCCGCAGTTCTGGCCCGCCGTCGAGCACAACGTCATCTGGTTCGTCGTCCTGATCGTGATCCCGACCCCGCTCGGCCTGTTCCTGGCCGTGCAGCTGGACAAGAGGATCCGGTTCAGCAGGGTGTACCAGACCGCGTTCTTCCTGCCGGTCGTGCTGTCCATGGCCGTCATCGGCTTCGTCTGGCAGCTCATCTACAACCCCGACACCGGCCTGATCAACAGCATCATCGGGGCCAACGAGCCCGGAAAGTACATCGACTGGATCGGTGACCCGGACCTCAACCTGTGGGCGATCCTCGTCGCCGCGTCCTGGCGGCACACCGGCTACATGATGATCCTGTACCTGGCCGGCCTGAAGGGCGTCGACCCCTCGCTGCGGGAGGCGTCCGCGCTCGACGGCGCCAACGAGTGGCAGACGTTCAAGAACGTCATCTTCCCGACGCTGCGCCCCACCAACACCGTCGTCCTGGTCGTCACCATCATCGAGGCGCTGCGCGCCTTCGACCTGGTCTTCGTCTTCAACAAGGGCGCCGAGGGCACCGAGCTGCTCTCGATCCTGGTCACCAACAACATCATCGGCGAGTCCAGCCGCATCGGATACGGCTCCGCGATCGCGGTCGTACTGCTGCTGATCTCCCTCGTCGTGATCATCCCCTACCTGGTGGCCACCTTCCGGAAGGAGCGGCGCGCATGAGCACCACCGCCATGACCAAGCCCCGTACGCCCCTCCGCCCCGCCCGGATCCTGCTGCACCTCTTCCTCGCCGGCGCGGCGCTGGCCTGGCTCGCGCCGCTGCTGTGGGCGATCTACGCGGCGCTGCGGCCGTACTCGGAGACGAGCGAGAAGGGATACGTGTCCTGGCCGGACACGCTGAACTTCGACAACTTCACGAACGCGTTCACTCAGTCGGACATGAGCCACTACTTCGTCAACACGATGATCATCGCCGTGCCGGCGGTGCTGTTGACGCTCTTCCTGTCCTCGATGGTCGCGTTCTACGTCAGCCGCTTCGACTTCCGCCTCAACCTGGCGCTGCTGCTGGTCTTCACGGCCGGCAACCTGCTGCCGCAGCAGGTCATCATCACCCCGCTGTACCGGCTGTACCTGCTGATCGACCTGCCCGGCATCACCATGAGCGGCAAGCTCTACGACTCGGCGCTCGGCCTGGTGTTGATTCATGTCGCTTTCCAGTCCGGCTTCTGCGCCTTCGTGCTCAGCAACTACATGCGCACGCTGCCGCACGAGCTGACCGAGGCCGCGCTCGTCGACGGCGCCTCGGTGTGGCGGCAGTACTGGCAGATCGTGCTGCCGCTGTGCCGCCCCGCGATGGCGGCCCTGGCGACGCTGCTGTCCATCTGGATCTACAACGACTTCTTCTGGGCCCTGGTCCTGATCTCCACCGGCGAGAACATGCCGATCACCTCGGCGCTGAACAACCTCTCCGGCGCGTACTTCACCGACCCCAACCTGGTCGCCGCGGGCGCCCTGCTCACCGCGATCCCCACGCTGATCGTGTACTTCGTGCTCCAGCGGCAGTTCGTCAGCGGTCTGACCCTGGGCGCCAACAAGGGCTGACGGCCCCCTTCTTGAAAGAGACACCCGTGCACCACCCCTTCACCCCCGTCGCCTCCGTGCCCGTGGACCCGGCCCGCGCCCGGGTCCACGAGGAGGGCTGGCAGTCCTGGAGCCCGAGTGGCACCTACGCCCTCGGCGAGCGCCCCCACCGCCCGACCAACGACAACTGGGCGACGGTCTGCTACCGCCCCGGCGTCACCGCCCCCGAGGGCACCTTCCAGGGCGAGGGCCTGCTGGCGCTCGACCCCGGCAACGGCTCGGCCGTCCGGCTGTGGGCGGCGACGGACCCCGTCAGCGAGGTCCCGTCCATCCGCCTGGTCGTGACGGACGACGCCGTCGCCGAGGTCACGGCCGACGGACCGGTGAAGGAGTGGACGGGCGCCACCGTCCAGTCGGTGCTGGGCGACTGGGCCGACAGCCTCCAGCTGCCCGCCCCGCGCCCGGCGCCGACGGTCTGGTGCTCCTGGTACGAGTACTTCACCGCCGTCACCGAGGACGACATCCACGAGAACCTCCGCGCGATGGACACCCTCGACCTGCCCATAGACGTCGTCCAGATCGACGACGGCTACCAGAAGGCGCTCGGCGACTGGCTCACCCTCTCCGGCCGCTTCCGCTCCCGCGCGGACATCGCGGAGGCCATCCGCGCCCGCGGCCGCCGCGCCGGCATCTGGACGGCCCCCTTCCTGGTCGACCCGGCGAGCGACCTGGCCGCCGAGCACCCCGAGTGGCTGGTGCGCACCGCCGACGGCGACTTCACCCACGCCGGCCGCAACTGGGGCCACGACCTGCGTGTCCTGGACACCACCCACCCCGGGGCGGCGGCGTATCTGACCGAGGTCTTCCGGACACTGCGCGCCGAGGGCTACGACTACTTCAAGGTCGACTTCCTGTACGCGGGCGCCCTGGAGGGCGTACGGCACGACTCGGAGTCGGACGCGCTGACGGCGTACCGCTCCGGTGTCCGGCTGATCCGGGACGCGATCGGCGAGGACGCCTACCTGCTGGGCTGCGGTGCGCCGATGCTGCCCTCCCTCGGCCTGTTCGACGCGATGCGGGTCAGCCCCGACACCGCCCCGCACCGCCGCCCCGAGGCCGACGACTTCAGCCAGCCCGGCCAGGACCCGGCCGAGTTCACCGGCGTCGGCCGCCAGTGGCAGCACGGCCGGCTCTGGACCAACGACCCCGACTGCCTGATGGCCCGCCCCGCGGTGGAGACCCGGGAGCGGTGGGCCGCGCACGTCGAGGCGACGGGCGGCCTGATGGCCTCCAGCGACCGCCTGCTGTCCCTCGACGAGTGGGGCGTGGCGACGACCCGCCGGCTCCTCGGGGGAGGTGCGCGGTGAAGCGCGAACTCAAGGTCCCGGGCATCGCCTACGGGGGTGACTACAACCCGGAGCAGTGGCCCGAGGAGGTCTGGGCCGAGGACATGCGCCTGATGCGCGAGGCCGGGGTCACCATGGTCAGCGTCGGCATCTTCTCCTGGGCGCTGCTGGAGCCCAAGCAGGGCGAGTACGACTTCTCCCTCCTGGACCGTGTCCTGGACCTGCTGCACACCCACGGCATCGCGGCCGACCTGGCCACCCCGACGGCGGCGCCCCCGGCGTGGTTCTTCCGCGCCCACCCCGAGGCGCTGCCCGTGGACAAGGACGGCCGGGGACTGTCGTACGGCAGCCGTCAGACGTTCTGCCCGTCGAGCCCGGCCTACCGGGAGGCGGCCCTGCGCATGGCGGGCGAGCTCGCCCGGCGCTACGCCGGCCATCCGGCGCTGGCGATGTGGCACGTCCACAACGAGTACGGCTGCCACAACGCCGAGTGCTACTGCGACGAGAGCGCGGCGGCGTTCCGGCGCTGGCTGAGGAAGCGGTACGCCGACGACCTCGCGGCGCTGAACGACGCCTGGGGCACGCGCTTCTGGAGCCAGTGGTACTACGACTGGGACGAGATCATCCCGCCCCGCCCCACCGGCGCGGTACCGAACCCCACCCACCAGCTGGACTGGCGCCGCTTCTGCAGCGACGAACTGCTGTCGCTGTACGAGGCGGAGCGCCAGGTGCTGCTGGAGGCGGCCCCGGAGATCCCCGCCACCACCAACTTCATGGTGATGTACAACTTCGACGCCCTGGACTACTGGCGCTGGGCCCCGAAGCTGGACGTCGTCTCCAACGACCACTACCTGCGCTCCACCGACCCCGAGTCCGAGATCGACATCGCGCTCAGCGGCGACCTGGTCCGCTCCCTCGCGGGCGGCCCGTGGCTGCTGATGGAGCACTCGACGGGCGCGGTGAACTGGCAGCCGGTGAACAGGGCGAAGGGGCCCGGCGAGCTGCGGCGCAACGCGCTGGCACATGTGGCCCGGGGCGCGGACGGCATCGCGTACTTCCAGTGGCGGGCGGCGAAGGCGGGCGCCGAGCAGTGGCACTCGGCGATGCTGCCGCACGCGGGCACCGACAGCGAGATCTGGCGGGACGTGGTCCGCCTGGGCGCGGACCTGGCCGCGCTGGCCGAGGTGCGCGGCAGCGTCGGCACGGCCGAGGTGGCGATCGTCTGGGACTGGAACACCCGCTGGGCGATGGAACTCCCCTCCCAGCCGAGCGCCGAACCGCGCTTCCTCGACCTGGTGCGCGCCTGGTACGAGCCGCTGTGGCGGTCCGGCGTGGCGGTGGACTTCGTACGCCCGGACGCGGACCTCTCGGCCTACCGGGCGGTGCTGGTCCCCTCGCTGTACCTGGTGGACGACGAGGGCGCGCGGAATCTGACGTCCTTCGCGTCGGCCGGCGGCACCCTGGCCGTCGGCTTCCACAGCGGTGCCGTCGACGAGAACTGCCATGTCCGGCTGGGCGGTTACCCCGGTGCGTTCCGCGAGGTGCTCGGTGTGCGCACCGACGAGCTCTTCCCGCTGCTGCCCGGCGAGTCGGTGGCCCTCAGCGGCGGCGGCACGGCAACGCTGTGGTCGGAGCGGGTCCACCTGGTGGGCGCCGAGCCGGTCGAGTCGTACACGAGCGGCCCGCTGACGGGCGTCGCGGCGGTGACCCGCAACTCGCTCGGCGAGGGCGCCGCCTGGTACGTCGCGACGCGGCCGGACGCGGCGACCCTGGCCGCGCTGCTGGACCGCATCCGTGCGGAGGCCGGGGTGAAGCCGGTGCGCGAGACGGCACCGGGCGTGGAGGCGGCCCTGCGCCGCGGCCCGGACGCCGACTACCTCTTCCTGATCAACCACACCGACCGCCCCGCCGAGGTCACGGTGGCCCCGGACGCCACGGAACTGCTGACGGGCAAGCCGGCGCGGGGTTCGGTCAGCGTTCCGGCGGGAGAGACGGCGGTGGTGCGCGAGCCGCGCTGAGACCACGGCACGCCCCTTCCCCACGTACACCCTTTCGTACCGGGGCGGATGTGGCAGGGTGGCTCGGAAGCGCCGGGGAGCGCTGGGGGATTTTCGAGGGGTGGGCGGTATGCCGGAGCTGGCCAAGGGCGGGAACATCGCGGTGGGCGACGGGGCCGTGTTCGCAGAACTGCACGCCGTGGGCGCCACGCTCGACCTCAGCGCCCTGCTGGTGGCGGCGGACGGCAAGGTCAGGTCCGACGACGACCTGGTCTTCTACAACCAGCCGTCCGCCGAGTCCGGTGCGGTATGGCACGTCGCCGCCGACGAGGAGGGCGCGGAGCGCATCGAGATGGACCCGGCCCGCCTTCCGGCGGACGTGGACCGGGTCGTCCTGGTCGCCAGCTGCGACCCCGACGACCCCGGCCGCACCTTCCACGAGGTCAAGGACGTCCTGATCCGTGCCTCCCAACTGGGCGCCGAACCGGTCCACTTCCGGCCACCCGCCCTCACCGACGGCGAACGCGCCGTCCTGCTGATGGAGCTCTACCGCAGGGGCGAGGGCTGGAAGCTGCGCGCGATCGGCCAGGGCTACGACAACGGCCTGGCCGGCCTCGCGACGGACTTCGGCATCGAGGTGGCGCAGGAGGAGCCCGCCGAGGAACCCGCGGAAGAGGTGCCGATGCCGGCCGCCCCGGCCCCGATGAGCCTGCGCAAGCCGCCGCTCGGCAAGATCAGCCTCGACAAGGGCGGCCAGGTCTCGATGAGCCTGGACAAGACGGACCGCGAGCTGGTGGTCACGGCCACCCTGGAGTGGGACGGCGGCAGCGACCAGCGCCGCAGGAGGGGCGCCGACCTCGACCTCTACGCCCTGTTCGTGCCGGCCTCGAAGGCGGTACGCGGCGAGCGGGCACCTGGCACCCTCATCACCCGCAAGAAGGGCGCCCCGGCGTCCGACACCGACACGGCGAAGACGGGCAAGGGCGCCGACGTCGTCTACTACAAGCGCCTCGGCTCCCGGAAGCACCCTCCCTTCATCCACCTCGACGGCGACTCCCGGGTCCCCGGCCGCGAGACCCTCCGTATCGTCCGCCCCGACCAGCAGGGCTACGTCCTGCTGTGCGCCTACTCCGCGCTCAGCAACGGCTTCGGCTCCTTCCGCAGCTTCGGCGCGAAGGTCGTGGTCACCGACGACCGGGGTTCGACGGTCACGGTCCCGCTCTTCGAGAACACCAAGACCCGCTACTGGGTGGCCATCGCCCTGGTGGATTTCACCTCGCCCGACGGCGCAGCGATCCACCACGTCGAGGCCTACAGCGCCCGCATGACCGAACGCCGCCCGGTCCTCCACCCGGACGGCACGATCGAGATGAACGCGGGCCCGGTGGAGTTCAAGCGCCGCTGAGCGCTCCAGCGACATCCGGGTACCCGGGAAGGCATGGTCCGCGTGCCGAAAGCCGTCCGCCATGCCTGAGCTGCCGGACGTGGAGGGTTTCCGGGAGGTGCTCCGGTCCTGTGCGCAGGGCAGGGTGCTCCGCCGGGTCGACGTGCGTGACACGGGCGTCCTGCACGGGGTGAGCGCGCGGGGCCTGCGGGATGCGCTGGAGGGCCGCCGCGTCACGCGGACCGAGCGGCACGGGAAGTGGCTCCTCGCCCGCACCGGCGGCCCCACCCTCCTGCTGCACTTCGGCATGACGGGCCGACTGCTCTGCGCCCACCCCGACGATCCGCCCGAGCCGCACGACCGCGTCCTGTTCACGCTCTCCCGCGACCACCAGCTCCGCTACCGCGACCAGCGCAAACTCCAGGGCCTGTGGCTGGCGTACGACGACTCCGACGTCGTACGGCTGCTGCGGCGCCAGGGCCCCGACGCGCTCGCGGTGGACCGAGAGGAGTTCGAGGCCGCCCTGCGCGCCCACCGGGGCAGCGTCAAGAGCGTCCTGATGAACCAGTCCGTCTTGGCCGGCCTCGGCAATCTGCTCGCCGACGAGATCCTCTGGCGCGCGAAGGTGCGCCCCACCACCCGCACCGCCGACCTCACCCAGTCCGACCGCCGCACCCTCCACACCCAGATGCGCCGCACCCTGCGCACCGCGGTCACCGCCGGCCGCGTCCCACCCCGTGACTCCTGGCTGACCGGCCACCGAGACACCCCCAGCCCCCACTGCCCCCGCTGCGGCACCTCCCTGCGCCGGTCCCGCGTGGCCGGCCGGACGACGGTGTGGTGTCCGGGGTGCCAGGGAGAGAGCGGGTGAACGCCCGAGGCCGCGAGCCGGGGGCGGACAGCCCTCTGTAGGTAGAGCCGGCCGTACCTCGGACAGGGTGGCGTACGCCATAGTCCTTCCCGCCGGCCGACGGCATGGTTGAACCCGACGGATCCCAGAGGTTTGGAGTCCCCGCCCGGAAGGAAACCGGCCATGAAGTCGCCACTGCCGTCCACCGTGAGCCCCACCATGAACGACGCCACAGAGCCCCCGCACGAGAGCGACCTCACGCCACTCCTCGCCGCCTGGGACCTGACCCACCCCGCGTCCGACCCGGACTGGCGCCACCTCCTGGACGAGATGGCCCACCCCCGCACCACCCAGGCGTTCCACCGCCTGGCCCGGTCCGCGGCCTGAGGCCATTTCGCCCGGACAAAGACCCACGGGCCAAGGTGCCCAGCCAAAGCCCCCGGGCAAAGGCCCCTGGGCAATGGCTCCCGGACTTGGGCACCCGGCCAAAGGCTCGGGACAAACGCCAGAGGGCCGAAGGGCCTCTGGCCCCGGCTGAACGTCCGTGAACGGGGCTGAATGAGACGGAAACCGAGACGGGCGTCGGCCGGGTCGTCCGGCGGGGCCGGAGCTGATGATGACTTGGCGCATGCCGTCTCCGGCCGAGTCAGGTCTCTCGCCTCCTGCGCGGTGTGGATCTCGTCGCGGATGGGGCGAACGGCCTCGACGCCCTTGCCCGCCGGGTCTTCCAGGGCCCGGTCCAGGCACTTCTTGTCGGGGAAGATCGGGCAGGCGTCGGCCCGCGCTCGCGAGATGTCCCCGGCCGATCGGCCGGTGGTCCGGGCCGCCCCTCTGGGAGGAGGGTGGCCCGGACCGGGGGTCACTTCGAGACTGTCACCTTGAGCGGGGCCAGATCCGGGCTCGGAACGGGCTTGCCGGTGCTCGCGGTGCCCGCGGACAGCGGCTGGGAGGTCGGGCTCTGCGGGATGTCACCGTTGTAGTACGAGGTGTACGCGTAGGTGCTGTCCACGCCGATGGCCCGGCCGATCAACGGGACGACCTTCGCGTCGACGGAGCCGTTGCCGCCGAACACGGCCACGTGGTTCAGGCTCGCCGACGTGCGCATCATGTACGACTTGGTGTCGTACGTCAGCGAGGTGACGTCGGTCCACAGCAGCGGGCCGAACGTGGTCATCGCCGACGACGCGGAGACGCCACCGGTCCAACTGTTCACCGAGGCCACCGCGGCGTCCGACGGCGACGACCACCAGAACTCGGCGAGCCTCGCGGCGACCGGCGCCGGACTGCCGGCGAAGCGGTAGTAGCTGTACTTGCTGGGCCAGTTGGGCAGCTTGCCGGCGTTGTACGCCTTGGTCAGCGCCGACTCGGCGTCGGTCCCCACCGTGATGATCTTCGTCGTGCTCGGGCTGTACTTGTTCAGGTAGCCGTAGACGGACGCGGTCATGGTCGAGCCCTGGGTCAGCAGTACGACAGCGGTGCCCGAGGTGCCCATGGCGCCGGCGGCGGAGCTGGCCGCGAGGGCGTTGTGGTAGTCGGTGCCGGTCGCCAGGAACACGTACTTCGGCGCACTGGTGATCGTCTTGGCCACGGCCACCGAGGTGGAGTAGCGAGAGACGTCGGACAGCCGCTTGGCGACGTACCCGAGCGAGGTCACCTTGGACGCCACCGAGCTGTTGAGGATGCTGGTTCCGCCGACCAGGTAGACGGTCTTGCCCTTGGGCAGCATGCGCTTCAGCTCGGTCTGGACGGAGGAGTCCAGGCCCGTGCCGGAGGTCATCAGCACCGGTCCGTGCTTCTTGCCGGCCAGCGAGGTCGCGGTGGTGGCATACGCGGAGTCCGACTTGCTGATCAGGACGGCCGAGCTCGCGTTCATCATGCCGGGCACGCTCTTGCCGAGGGTGTTCCAGGTCCACTTGGACGACGCGATGTTGGTGCCGTAGGTGTCGGCGCCGTAGACCCGGGAGATCGCGTTCTTCCGGAGCGGCTGCCAGGCCACGTCCGTGCCGTCGGCCATGGGCACACGTGTCTCCGTGCCCGCGGCGAGGTCGCGGATCCATATCTGCGAACCACTGGCGGTGTCCGCGCTGCCGGCGAAGTAGGTGTCGTAGGCGATCCGGTCGCCCTTGGGAGACCAGGCCGGACGGTTGTGGTCGACGGGGTCCGTGGTGATCTGGGTCAGCCCGGTGCCGTCGGCCTTGACCGTGAAGAGCTGCTTGTGTCCGGCGACGCTGCGGGTGAAGACCAGCGACTGCCCGTCCGGGGACATGCTCGGCTCGTCCGCGTCGGCGGCCACCTTGGTGAAGGCCTTGGTGGGGCCGTTGTAGACCCAGACGGCTGGAGTGCCGGTGGTGGAGCAGCTTGTGCCGGTGCGCACGAAGGCCAGTTTGCCGTTGACGGCGCCGCTGGCCTTGGAGTCGCAGCCGTCGACGTCGGTGCCGAACAGGGCCTGAGGAGCGCGGGCGCTGTTGGCCACGGCCACTCGTAGTCGGCCTCCGGCGGTGAAGACGATGTCGCCTCCGCCGTTCCAGAACGTCGGATCGGTCGGATGCCAGCCACTGCCCGCCGGCATGACGATGTCCCGGCCCGATATCGACTCCTGGGCGTACGTCTTCGTGCGGAGACGGCTGTCGGCGGAGCCCACGTAGGCGATCTGGCTGCCGTCGGCGGACCAGGCGGCCTGATTCGCGGTCTCGTAGAACTGGGCGCTCTTGGTCCCGTCGGGGTTGATGTACCGCAGCGAGCCGAGTTCGTTGTACAGCAGCCTGCCGTCCGTGGCCGGCCAGCCGGCGGTGTCGGCGGTCGCCTGGCCCGGGAGCCCGGCGACGAGACCGGCCGCGACTGCGGCGACGGTCGTGAGCGCCGCGAATCCGCGACGCGCAGAGATGTTCAATGTGCCCCCACAGGTGAATGGATGGCTGCGTTGCCCCTCCCCCGAGGCGAACGGACGGCATCGTGTTCGTCGTCCGTACGGCAGCGGCGAAACTTTAGCTACGTGCCGCGGCATCTGTGGAGGCAGGGGGCACCCGGTGCCGACGCACCCGTGGACAAGTCGCGGGAGACGAGGCTGAAGGGCCCCGCGGTTCGCGGCGACCCCATCAGCATCATGCCGTTATTGAGCCTTTTCCAACCTGACCGCGGCGGCGAGGTGTTGGAGGCTGCCAGCTGTACGGAACGAAGAAGCCCCTGGTAGACGGGTTCTCGACCAAGATCACCCGTGTCCGCCAGGAGCTTCGCGTGCTTGTCTACCCGTCGTCGATCGATGTCTCCGGCCGCACCCTGCGCTTCCTGACCACACGGCTGCGTGCCCGGCAGCGAGAGATCGGGACCCGGTGGCGACGGCTGCCTGTCGGCCGTCAGGCCCTGCTCGTCCTCGCCCACCTGCGGTGCGGGACACCTACACGCGGCTCGCCGCCGGGTTCGGCATCGGCGTCGCGACCGTGTACCGGTACATAGGTGAGGTGATCGACGTCCTGGCCGCCGCCACGCCGACCCTGACCGAGGCGATGAAGACCGTATGGGCGAAAGCCTTCGTGATCCTGGACGGCACCCTGCTGCCGATCGACCGGATCGCCGCCGACACCCCGTACTACTCCGGAAAACACAAACGCCACGGCATGAACGTCCAGGTCCTCACCGACCCGTTCGGCCGACTGCTGGGGGCCTCACCGGCATCGCCCGGATCGACCCATGACCTGACCGCCGCCCGGCGCCACGGCATCATCGACGCGCTCGCCGAGGCCGAGGTGAAGTGCTGGGCGGACAAGGCTTACCAGGGCGCCGGGCGCCCCGTCCGGGTGCCGTTCAGGGGCCGTCGGCTCAAACGCCGGAAGCGGCGACACAACAGCACCCATGCCAAGATCCGCTGTCTCGGCGAACAGACCATAGCCACCCTGAAGGGCTGGCGCCTTCTGCGAAAACTCCGCTGCAGCACCAACCGGATCACCGACATCGTGAAGGCTGTCGTCGCCCTTCACCACGCCTCAACCTGAGGTTAGAAGGGACTCCATGAGTTTTGACGTCTTCGTGTGCCGGTTCGAGAACGATGCGCCGGCGCCGCTGGACATGAGTGCCGCGCACGAGGTCCTCGGCCCCTATGCGGTGGTGCGGGACCCCGAGACGGACTTCCTGCTGGTGAGTACGGCGGAGGGGGAGGAGGCGGGTGTGTACTTCAACAGCCCGACCGGCATCACCTTCAACCGCTTCGGAGGGGACGGGATCATGGACCTCCTGGCCGTCCTGCTGCGACGGCTGGATGCCGTGCTCGTCGTCCCGGGCGGGCCGACCATGATCCAGCGGGACGAGGACCGCGAGCTTCTGCCCGCCTCCCTCAGGGACGAGGGGCCCGTCGTCGTGGCGCGTACCGGCGCGGAGATCGACCGGGCGATCCGGGCTTCCTGAACGAACGGGCGAGGGGCCCGTCCCCGGTGCATGTCACCGGGAACGGCCTCGTCGTCTGCGCGCGGGCGCGGCCGTCCGCCAGTACGCCTCCGCCACAGCAGCCACGCCAAGATCCGATGCCTTCGTCACGCCTCAACCTGAGGTTGGGAAAGGCTCACTGGAACCCTGCTGCGGAAAGTCGCCCAGCAAGTCGGCGACGCTCTCTCGGAGCCGCCGGAGACGAACTGAGACGGAAAGTGAGACGGACAACGTCGAAAGGCCCCACCGCGAACGGTGGGGCCTTTCGACATCGTGCCCGGTGAGGCACTGGCGGAGGATACGAGATTCGAACTCGTGAGGGGTTGCCCCCAACACGCTTTCCAAGCGTGCGCCCTAGGCCTCTAGGCGAATCCTCCGCCGGAAACATTACATGACGCTGGAGGGTGCTAGCGAACTCGTTCGGGCGCCCGGCGATCAGGTAGGCTGGGGCTCAGCCCCTCACGCGGCGCTATCTGACTGAACTCCCCCAGGGCCGGAAGGCAGCAAGGGTAGGTTGGCTCTGGCGGGTGCGTGGGGGGTCTTGTCGTCTCCGGAGAGTTTCGATGAGGTCTCCGAGAGTTCCGGTGCCGTCCGGCCCCAGCAGCGCTGTCCGCGTTGTCAGTGGGCGCCTATAACCTCGTATGCGTGTCGTCTCTCGCGCTGTACCGCCGCTATCGCCCGGAGTCGTTCGCCGAGGTCATCGGGCAGGAGCATGTCACCGACCCGTTGCAGCAGGCGCTGCGGAACAACCGGGTCAATCACGCGTACCTGTTCAGCGGTCCGCGCGGCTGCGGCAAGACGACCAGCGCGCGGATCCTCGCGCGGTGTCTGAACTGTGAGCAGGGTCCTACGCCGACCCCCTGCGGCGAGTGCCAGTCCTGCCAGGACCTCGCCCGCAACGGCCCCGGTTCCATCGACGTCATCGAGATCGACGCCGCGTCGCACGGTGGCGTGGACGACGCCCGTGAGCTGCGCGAGAAGGCCTTCTTCGGCCCCGCGAGCAGCCGCTACAAGATCTACATCATCGACGAGGCCCACATGGTCACGTCGGCCGGCTTCAACGCGCTGCTGAAGGTCGTCGAGGAGCCGCCCGAGCATCTGAAGTTCATCTTCGCCACGACCGAGCCCGAGAAGGTCATCGGGACCATCCGCTCGCGGACCCACCACTACCCCTTCCGCCTCGTCCCGCCGGGCACCCTGCGGGACTACCTGGGCGAGGTGTGCGGCCGGGAGAACATCCCCGTCGAGGAGGGCGTGCTGCCCCTCGTCGTGCGCGCGGGCGCGGGGTCCGTGCGTGACTCCATGTCCGTCATGGATCAGCTGCTCGCCGGAGCGAGGGAAGAGGGTGTGACGTATGCCATGGCCACCTCTCTGCTCGGCTACACCGACGGCTCGCTCCTCGACTCCGTCGTCGAGGCCTTCGCGACCGGTGACGGGGCCGCCGCCTTCGAGGTCGTGGACCGCGTCATCGAGGGGGGCAACGACCCCCGGCGCTTCGTCGCCGACCTGCTGGAGCGGCTGCGGGACCTGGTGATCCTGGCCGCCGTTCCGGACGCGCTGGACAAGGGGCTCATCGACGCCCCCGCAGACGTCCTGGAGCGCATGCAGGCCCAGGCCGGCACCTTCGGCGCCGCCGAGCTGAGCCGCGCCGCCGACCTGGTCAACGAGGGCCTGACCGAGATGCGGGGGGCCACCTCGCCCCGCCTGCAACTGGAGCTGATCTGCGCGCGCGTCCTGCTCCCGGCGGCGTACGGCGACGAGCGCGCGGTCATGGCCCGGCTCGACCGGCTGGAGCGGGGAGTCAGCTTCTCCGGCGGCGGTGGGATGCCCGCGATGGGATACGTGCCGGGTCCCGACGCGCACGGCGCGGCGCCCGCGGCACCGGTACCGCCGGGTGGCGGCCCCGCCGCGGCGCGGGCGGCGGTCCGGGCTCCCGGCGGGCCCGCGACCGGCGCCGGCAGTGTTCCGGCGGCGGCGGAGCAGAGCGCGCCGACGGCGCAGCCCCAGGAGCAGCCACAGCCACCTCAGGCGGTCCCCGCACCGGCACCCGCGCCCACCCCGCCCGCCGCACCCCAGCAGACACCCTCGGCCCCCGCCCCCGGTGCCTGGCCCACCGCCGCGCCCGCGGGCGGCGGCCGACGCCCCGGCGGCTGGCCCACGGCCGCCCAGGCTGGCGGCGGCGCCCAGCCCGCGACCGAGTCCCGGCCCGCCGCCGGCACCCCCACCCCGCCACCGCAGCCCGCGCCCGCCGCGCCCGCCGCCCCCACCCCGGGCCCCGCGGCCGCCTACGCGCCCCCGAGCGGCGGCCTCGACCCCCGCATGCTGTGGCCGAACATCCTGGAGGCGGTCAAGAACCGCCGCCGCTTCACCTGGATCCTGCTCAGCCAGAACGCCCACGTGGCCGGCTTCGACGGCACCACCCTCCAACTCGGCTTCGTCAACGCCGGAGCGCGCGACAACTTCGCGAGCAGCGGCAGCGAGGACGTCCTGCGGCAGGCGCTGACCGAGCAGTTCGGCGTCCAGTGGAAGATCGAGGCGATCATCGACCCGTCGGGCGGCGGTTCGGCGCCCGCACCGACCGGCGGTTCCTCCGGCTACGGCGGCGGAGGCGGCGCCGGTGGTTACGGCGGCGGCAGCACCGGCGGCCATGGCGGTGGCGGCTACGGCGGCGGTACGTCCGCCCAGCGCCCGTCCGCTCCCGAGCCGGCGGCGCCCACGGCACCCACCCCGCCTCCGTCGGCCCCTTCGGCGGCCACCGCGACCCCTGCCCCCGCGTCCCAGCCGTCCACCGCGTCCTCCCCGGAGCCCCCGCACCCGGTGGCCCCTGAGGACGACATCCCCGAGGACGACGACCCCGACCTGAACGAGTCGGCACTGTCCGGCCACGACCTGATCGTGCGGGAGCTGGGGGCGACGGTGGTCGAGGAGTTCATGAACGAGTAGGGGGCGCTTGGAGGAACGTACAGGTCGCGAACCCCCGGCCTCTCGGCACCCCGCACAAGAACCCCGTTAGGCTGACCCCCGTGAAGGTCCTCGTCATCGGCACCGGCGCCCGCGAACACGCCCTCTGCCGCTCCCTGTCCCTCGATCCCGACGTCACCGCGCTGCACTGCGCCCCCGGCAACGCCGGCATCGCCGAGGTCGCCGAACTGCACCAGGTCGACGCCCTGGACGGCGAGGCCGTCACCACGCTGGCCACGGAGCTCGGCGCCGACCTCGTGGTCGTCGGGCCGGAGGCACCCCTCGTCGCCGGGGTCGCCGACGCCGTGCGCGAGGCGGGCATCCCGGTCTTCGGCCCCTCCGGGGAAGCCGCGCAGATCGAGGGCTCCAAGGCGTTCGCGAAGGACGTCATGGCGGCGGCCGGCGTTCCGACGGCCCGCTCCTACGTCTGCACCACACCGGAGGAGGTCGACGAGGCCCTCGACGCCTTCGGCGCCCCGTACGTGGTGAAGGACGACGGCCTCGCCGCGGGCAAGGGCGTGGTCGTCACCGGCGACCTCGAGGCCGCCAGGGCGCACGCCAACGCCTGCGAGCGCGTCGTCATCGAGGAGTACCTCGACGGCCCCGAGGTCTCCCTCTTCGCCATCACCGACGGCGAGACGGTCGTCCCGCTCCAGTCCGCCCAGGACTTCAAGCGGGCGCTCGACGGCGACGAGGGCCCCAACACCGGGGGCATGGGCGCGTACTCCCCGCTCCCGTGGGCCGACCCGAAGCTGGTCGAGGAGGTGCTGGAGACGGTCCTGCAGCCGACCGTCGACGAGATGCGCCGCCGCGGCAACCCGTTCTCCGGGCTGCTCTACGCCGGTCTCGCGATCACCTCCCGGGGCGTGCGGGTCATCGAGTTCAACGCGCGCTTCGGCGACCCCGAGACCCAGGTCGTGCTGGCCCGGCTGAAGACCCCGCTGGCCGGTGTGCTGCTGGCCGCCGCCAACGGCGACCTCGCCGACCTGGAGCGCCTGCGCTGGAGCGAGGACGCCGCGGTCACCGTCGTCGTCGCCTCGCACAACTACCCCGGCACCCCGCGCACCGGCGACCCGATCACCGGCCTCGACGAGGTGGCCGCCGAGGACGCCCCGCACGCCTACGTCCTGCACGCCGGCACCAAGCGCGACGGCGAGGCGATCGTGAGCGCGGGCGGCCGCGTCCTGTCCGTCACGGCGACCGGAAAGGACCTCGCCCAGGCCCGCGACCGCGCGTACCAGGCGGTGGCCCGCATCAAGCTCGACGGCTCCCAGCACCGTACGGACATCGCGGCGAAGGTGGCGGGCGCCTGAGCCCCGCGGCTCCCGCGCCGGGCGGAATCCGCCCCGGTCGATAAACCCCACAGGCCCCGAACCCGTCTCAGGGTTCGGGGCCTGGTCCATGCCCGGATCGGGGGCCTGACCCTCGCTGACCGTCATCCACCTCTCCCCTGAGCCATTCCATCGAGTGACCGATGCCCCATCCGGCTGACGTGGGTCGAAGCCCCAACTAGGGTGCGGCGCAAGCGTTCCGGCACTTGGCCCACCGGCATTGCGATGTCAGTGGTGGGTGCCACAGTGGGGGAGTGAGCAAAGCCAGGACAGTTCGGACAGCCAGGGCACCCGGGAGGGGGTGAGGTCCGGCCGTGACCGGTATGGGTGTGGAGGTGGGTGCGCAGGCTGCGCGCGCCCGGGCCCTCGTGGTGCTGCGCATCCGCAGCCGCGCGATGGCCGTCGCCCTGCTGCCCGCGGCGATCGCCGTGGTGCTGCTCGCCGGCGCCTCCACCGGCCACTTCGTGGGCCCGGGTTGGCACGCCGCCCGCTGGGTCGTCACCCCGGCCGCCGTCCTCGTCCTGCTCGCCGCGGCCGCCGTCGCCCTGGTCGTCGCCCGCGCCCGCCCGGCCGTCAGCCCGACGGTCCCCATCACCGAGGAACAGGCCCCGGACCTGTACCGCCTGGTGCGCGACCTCGCCGACCGCCTCGACGTCCCGGCACCGTCCGCGATAGCGCTCACCCCGGACTGCGACAGCTGGCTGGAGGACCGCACCCACCCGTCCAACGGCCCGCCGCCGGCGGAGCACGAGGACGGGCTGAACGGCCTGCAGGGCGGAAGCAAACGCGGCCCCCATCGCCGTACGACCGCCGCCCCGGTCCTCGTCATCGGCTCCCCGTTCCTGTGGTGGATGCGCGTGGGGGAGCTGCGCGCGGTCCTCGCCCCGGTCGTCGCCGGTACGGGACCCTCGGCCCACCCGGACATAGCCCAGGCCCGGCGCTTCGTCCGGGGTCTGGACGCGGCCGTGGCCGTCGCCTCCACGAGCGGGCGCTGCCCCGGGTCGCGGGCGGTGTGCGCGGGCATCGGCTGGGTCGCGCGGCTGCTCCTGCGCAGCTGCCGGGATCACGCCGCCGAGATGGAGCGGGGCGTGGCCGCCGCGGCCGCCGAGCGCGCACAGGCTGTGGACTACGGGCTGCGGATCGTCGCCCAGGAACAGGTCGGGCTGGCGTACGCGGGCTGGGACCGGCTGCTCACGCGGGTGGCGCTGCCCGCCTGGCGGATGGGCCGCTGGCCCTCCCGGCTCGACGCGGGCGTGGTCGCCGCGCTCACCGAGCTGTCCCGGCGGGACCGGCTGGCCGAGGGATTCGCCTCCCGGCTCGGCGAGCGCCCCGCCTGTGACCTGCTCGAAGAGCCCGGCGCGGTCGACGAGGCCGCCTCGCTCCTCGCCGCCCGCCTGTTCCACGGCGGCCCGGCCGAGCGCGGCCCGGACTGGTCCCCGGTGGACTGGCAGGAGTACCCGGAGGAGGTCGTGGACCGCAAATGGCGCACCGACGCGGCCCGTCTGCACCGCGTCCTCGACGCCCTCGGCGTCCGCCGCACCACCGACACCTCCCCGGAGAGCGACGGCCCGACCCTGGCCCGCGTCCTGGACCACCTGTCGACCCCACCGCCCGATCTCGCCGCGGGGTCCTCTGGGGCTGGCCCGTCTGATCTCGCCGCGGGGTCCTCCGGGGCTGGCCCGTCTGATCTCGCCGCGGGGTCTTCCGGGGCTGGCCCGTCTGATCTCGCCGCCGGCCCCTCCGGGACCCACCCGTCCGACCTCGCCGCAGGCCCCTCCGAGGCCCACCTCGCCGCCGACCCCTCCGAGCCCCACCCGTCCGACCCCTCCGAGCCCCACCCGTCCGCCCCCCACCCCGCTCGGCCCTCGGACGCCCACACCCCGACCCTCGCCGACCCCGCCGACCCGGTCGTCACCACCCGCCCCCCCAAGCCCCCTTACGCCGCCATGGCGGAGGACAACCCCGCCGACGACCCCGAGACCGAGCGCAGCTCCGCCCTGGCCGCCGGCCTGACCGCCGAGCTGGCCCGCGAGGAGGCCGCGGCCCCGGCGGAGCGCCCCGCGTCCCCGGACCTCCCCGGCAGCACCCTCCTCGACATCGGCGCGCTCCCGCTCTTCCCGCTCCAACCGCCCCGCAGTTCGCGCGAGTTGCTGACCGACCATGTGACGGCCATGGTCTGCTGCGCCGCGATGGACACCGCGGGCGCGGCCCCCGGCCTGGACTGGCTCGACGGCCCCACCCTTCTTGTCAACGGCGAACGGGCCGCCGACCTGACCCCCCGCGTCCTCAGCCTCATCGAGAACGGGGACCCGGCGCCGTTGCGCGCCTGGCTGGTGGAGTCGGGGATACGCCCGGAGAAGCCGGTGAGGCTGGTCTGACGGCCGCGCCCGCCCGGTCCGACGGGGCCTGAGCGCCGTATGCGGTCGGAGCCCCCGGTTCCACTTTCGGCCAATTCGCAACGAATAGTGACAGGATGCGTGCGGAATGTGATGTGCTGGGACCGATAGCGCATATGGCAAGGGCTTACGCCATCCGACAGGCATACGAAAGCCCACGTCGCACGGCCGGCACGGCAAGAACACGCAGCTCACGGGAATCCTTACGGCACTCGCACCACACCAGGCACAGGCAGGCTCGGGCACCACACACCGCACACACCACACAACGCTCGCTGCACCATCACGGGGGAACGAGGGAGGGGTATGGCCATGGGGTCGGAGCAGATCCGCCGCTGGGAGTCGGGAGCACTCGCACACGCCGTGACGGACCCCTTCGGCCAGGGCCCGGTCCCCTGGCTGCGCGGCAACGTCACCTACTTCGACGACACGGGCCAGGTGGTCCCCTGGTACGTCGACGGCCAGGCCCACCCGCCCACGTCGGACACCCCGAGGGTCCCCGCGCCCCGTAGCGCCGGCCCGCGCTCGGCGGACGACGTGCGCCGTCAGATCAAGGGCTTCATCTCCACCGGCGCGGTAGCCCCCGGCGAGGCGGTCGACTTCCACATCACGGTCGACCCGCCCCAGGAGTTCGCCGTCGACATCTACCGCATCGGCCATTACGGCGGCGACGGCGCCTCGAAGATCACCACCAGCCCCCGCCTCTCCGGCATCGTCCAGCCCCCGCCGCTCACCGCCGACCGCACCGTCTCCTGCCATCACTGGTGGCTGTCCTGGCGCCTGCAGGTCCCGAGCTACTGGAGCATCGGCGCCTACGTGGCCGTCCTCACCACCGCCGACGGCTACCGCTCCCACATCCCCTTCACCGTCCGCGACAACCACCCCGCGGACCTGCTGCTGCTCCTGCCCGACGTCACCTGGCAGGCGTACAACCTCTACCCCGAGGACGGCCGCACCGGCGCCAGCCTCTACCACGCCTGGGACGCCGACGGCCGGCTGCTCGGCGAGGCCGACGCCGCCACCACCGTCTCCTTCGACCGCCCCTACGCGGGCGCGGGCCTGCCCCTGCACGTGGGCCACGCCTACGACTTCATCCGCTGGGCCGAGCGCTACGGCTACGACATCGCCTACGCCGACGCCCGCGACCTGCACGGCGGCCATGTCGACCCCACCCGCTACCGCGGTCTGGTCTTCCCCGGCCACGACGAGTACTGGTCGTCGAACATGCGCCGAACCGTCGAGCTGGCCCGTGAGAACGGCACCTCCCTCGTCTTCCTCTCCGCCAACTCCATGTACTGGCAGGTGGAGCTGGGCCCCTCCCCGTCCGGCGTCCCCGACCGCCTGCTCACCTGCCGCAAGCGCAAGGGCCCCGGCCGGCCCGTGCTGTGGCGGGAGATCGACCGGCCCGAGCAGGAGCTGATCGGGATCCAGTACGCGGGCCAGGTCCCCGAGCCGCACCCGCTGATCGTCCGCAACGCCGATCACTGGCTGTGGGAGGCGACCGGCGCCCACGAGGGGGACGGGATCGAGGGCCTGGTCGCCGGCGAGGCAGACCGCTACTTCCCGCGCGCCCCGCTGCCCGAGCACGAGGAGCGCATCCTGCTCGCACACTCCCCGTACGCCGACAAGGAGGGCGTCGTGCGCCACCAGGAGACGTCCCTGTACCGATCGCCCTCCGGCGCCCTGGTCTTCGCGTCCGGGACGTTCGCCTGGTCCCCGGCACTGGACCGCCCGGGCCACGTCGACGCCCGCGTCCAGCGCGCCACCGCGAACCTCCTGGACCGCATCTGCAAACGTGACTGAGCTCACCCAGCACACCCCAAGTCCAAGGTCAGAGCCCTCATACGGGACAATCGACCTATTGGCCCGCCCGTCTCCCACCACCGCCCTATGCGAGCCCTGCGGGCGCCCCTTTTGTTCAACCACGGGGAGGAACCGTGTCCGGATTCGTAGAAAAGCCTGAGCCGATCCAGGTTCCGGGCTTGGTGCATCTGCACACCGGCAAGGTGCGCGAGCTGTACCAGAACGAGGCGGGCGACCTCGTGATGGTCGCCAGCGACCGTATCTCCGCCTACGACTGGGTGCTGCCGACCGAGATCCCCGACAAGGGACGCGTCCTCACCCAGCTCTCCCTGTGGTGGTTCGACCAGCTCGCCGACCTGGTCCCCAACCACGTGATCAGCACCGACGTGCCCGAGGGCGCCCCCGCCGACTGGGCGGGGCGCACCATGATCTGCAAGTCGCTCCAGATGGTCCCGGTGGAAGCCGTGGCCCGCGGCTATCTGACCGGGTCGGGCCTGGCCGAGTACAACGAGTCCCGCACGGTCTGCGGCCTCGCCCTCCCCGAGGGCCTCGTCGACGGCAGCGAGCTCCCCGCCCCGATCTTCACCCCGGCCACCAAGGCGGAGGTCGGCGAGCACGACGAGAACGTCTCCTACGAGGAGGTCGCCCGCCAGGTCGGCGCCGACACCGCCGCCCGGCTGCGCCAGGCCACGCTCGCCGTGTACTCCCGGGGCCGGGACATCGCCCGCGAGCGCGGCATCATCCTCGCCGACACCAAGTTCGAGTTCGGCTTCGACGGCGAGAGCCTGGTCATCGCCGACGAGGTCCTCACCCCGGACTCCTCCCGCTTCTGGCCGGCCGACCAGTGGGAGCCGGGCCGCGCGCAGCCGTCGTACGACAAGCAGTTCGTGCGCGACTGGCTGACCTCGCCGGCCTCCGGCTGGGACCGCAGGAGCGAGCAGCCGCCGCCCGCGCTGCCGCAGGAGGTCGTGGACGCGACCCGCGCGAAGTACGTGGAGGCGTACGAGCGCCTGACGGGCACGAGCTGGAGCTGAGCCCATGACGAAGGCCCCGGCATGACAAGGGGCCTGGCATGACGAAGGCCCCGGTCGATGACCGGGGCCTTTGATGTGGAGCGAACGACGAGGTTCGAACTCGCGACCTCAACCTTGGCAAGGTTGCGCTCTACCAACTGAGCTACGTTCGCATGCGCCGTGGCGCGGGATCCACTATACCCAACCTCGCTCCCGCGCGAGACGCACCGCCGCGTGCCGGTTCTCGGCCCCGAGCTTGGAGACGGCGGACGACAGATAGTTCCGCACGGTCCCCTGGGACAGCGCGGCCCGCTCCGCGATCTCCGCGACGGGCGCCCCGTCGGCCGCGAGTTCCAGCACCTCGGCCTCCCGCACGGTCAGCGGCGAGTCCCCGGCGGCGATGGCGTCGGCGGCCAACTCGGGGTCGACGTAGCGGTTTCCGGCGTGCACGGTACGGATGATCTCGGCGAGCCGCTGAGCGCTGACGGTCTTCGGGACGAACCCGCGCACACCGGCCGCAAGGGCCCGTTTCAGATGTCCGGGCCGCCCGTGACTGGTCACGATCATGACCCGGCAGCCGGGCAGTTCGGCGCGCAGGGATGTGGCGACCTTCACACCGTCCGCCCCGGGCATCTGCAGATCCAGTACGGCGACGTCGGGCTCGTGGGCCCGCGCCATCGCCAGCGCCTCGGGCCCGCTGGCCGCCTCCGCGACGATCAGGAGGTCGTCCTCCAGGGAGAGCAGCGTGGCGAGCGCCCCGCGGATCAGATGCTCGTCGTCGGCGAGCAGCAGCCGCACCGGCCCCGTCATACGGCGACCTCCCGCACATCCGCCCCGGCCAGCGGCACGTCCGCCACCAGCCGGAACACCGCCTCGCCGACGCGACCGGCCGCCAGTGTCCCGTCGACCGCGGCCAGCCGCTCCCGCAGCCCGGTGAGCCCGGAGCCGCCACCCCCGTCGGCGGCTCCGGCCGCGCCGTCGTTCTCCACCGTCAGCACCACACGTCCCTCGCTCACCCGTACCCCCACCGAGCACCGCTCGGCATTCCCGTGCCGCAGCACATTGGTGGTCGCCTCCCGCACCACCCAGGCCAGCACCGACTGCACCTCGACGGGCAGCCCGGTGGCCCGGCCGGTCACCCGGCACTCGATCCCGGCCGCCGTCAGCACCCCCTGCGCACCGGTGAGTTCGACCTCCAGGTCGGCCTCCCGGTAGCCGCGTACGACGTCGCGCACCTCGCGCTGCGACTCGCGCGCGATCCGCTGCACCTCGATCATCTGCTCCACGGCCTCGGGGCGCCCGCGCCGCGCGAGCTGCACCGCGAGCTCGCTCTTGAGCGCGATGACCGACAGGTTCCGCCCCATGACGTCGTGCAGATCCCGCCCGAACCGCAGCCGTTCCTCGGCGACCGCGAGCCGGGCGCGGGTCTCGCGGGCCTCGTCGAGTTCGTAGACCGCTTTGAGGAGCCAGACGGAGAAGAGGGCGACGAAGGCGAAGAAACCGCTGCCGAGCAGCGTGATCAGGGCGATGACCAGCGCGGCGAAGACGGACCGGCTGATCAGGAGCACGAAGAGCCCGGATCCCGCCGCGAAGCCCGCGACGAGGGCGAACACCCGCCTGCGGCTGCGCATCCCCAGCGCGGTGATGCCCACGCCGAAGAACACGACGGCGCCGAAGACACTGCCCGCCGCCGAGTCGACGCCGTCGCCCTTCGGGCCGTACTCCACCACGGTCAGACCTGTGGCGGCGACCGCCGCGGTGACGGCGCCGAGCGCCCACAGCAGTCGTACGGGCTGCTCACGCCGATCGCACACCCAGTGCAGCGCCCGCGACACGACCAGGGCGCTGACCGCCGCGTGCGCGCACACCACGAGCAGCAGCCAGCCGCCCAGCGGCGTCGCCATGTTGCCGAGGACCGGCAGCGAGACCGACAGGACCTCCGTCACCGCGAAGGAGTGGAACGACCACCTGGTGTACGTCTCCACCTTCGCCGGTGTGCTCTTGCCCCGCCACCATGTCCCCGGCCCGCGCATCCGCCGTCCCCCTGCCTCAGTGCCGCGGTTCCCAGCGGAACCACCGCCGTACAGCAAACACGCCCAGGACCGTCCAGGCCAGCGCGGTCACCAGGGGACCGATCGACTCGTACGCCGACAGGTCGCCGGTCCAGCCACCCCGCAGCAGGGTGGTCACCGGGGTGAGCGGCAGGAACTCGCACACCGACGCCACCCGGTCCGGCAGCACCTCAAGGGGGATGAACATTCCGGAGAAGATCATGGAGAGGAACAGCACGGGCAGGGTCGTGACCTGCGCGCTCTCGACGGTTCGGGTGAACGACGCGGTCACGGCGCCCAGCGACGCGCACAGGACGATCCCCAACAGCAGACCCAGCACGGCGAGATGGGGCGCGGCGGGTGCGCCCACATCGAGCAGGACGGCGCAGCCGACCGCCAGCACCACGCTCTGCGCGAGGCCCGTGACCACGGCCGGCAGCGCGGCCCCGGCCAGGATCTCCGCGTCCCTCAGCTCGCCGGTGCGCAGCCGCTTGAGGACGAGTTCCTCGCGCCGGGCGGTGTAGACGGAGACGAGCGTGGCGTACACCGCGTAGAGCAGTGAGAAGCCGATCGAGGCGGGCAGGACGACCGTGCCGAGGGTGAGTCCTGCCTCCGCCAGGTCCATTTCCCTCGCGGCCTGTTGCACGCTGAAGGGCAGCAGCAGCGGCACGAACAGCGCCGCGAACAGGGTGCCCCTGCTGCGTCCGAGCAGCGTCACCTCAGCGCGGGCCAGCGCCGTCATGCGTCCCACCGGGGTGGTCATCGCCGTACTCATGCCGCGTACTCCTTCTTCTCGGCGGCGCCCGCCGCCTCCCGCGCGATCCCCAGGAACGCCTCTTCCAGCGACGCCGGCCGCACGTCCAGCCGCCGCAGCTCCACACCCGCGGCCTCGGCCCACACCAGCAGCCGGGTCGCGGTCCGCTGCAGCTCGTGCGTCCGCAGCCGTACGACGCGCCCGTCGATCTCGTGCTCGCGCACGCCCATGCCGTCGAGCGGCGGCAGATCTCCGACGAAGTAGCCCTGCGGCAGCTCGAAGGTGATCCGCGAGGGCTGGGCCGCCGTCACCTCGACCGGCGTGCCGGCCGTGGCGATACGCCCCTCGTGCAGGATCGCCAGCCGGTCGGCGAGGCCCTCGGCCTCCTCCAGGTAGTGCGTGGTCAGCAGCACGGTCGTACCGGCGTCGCGCAGCTCCCGCACCAACTCCCAGGTGTCCCGGCGCCCTTCGGCGTCGAGCCCGGTCGTCGGCTCGTCCAGGAACAGCACCTCGGGGTCCCCGAGCAGCGCGAGCGCAAGGTCGAGGCGCCGCCGCTCACCCCCGGACAGCTGCTTCACCCGTACGCCGGCCTTCCCGGCCAGCCCGATCCTCTCCAGCACTTCCAGCGGCGGCCGCGCACCGCTCACGCACCCGGCCCACATCCGTGCGGTCTCGGCGACGGTCAGCTCGGACGGAAAGCCGCCCTCCTGCAGCATCACCCCGGTCCGCGGCCGTACGGCGGCCCGCTCGGCGTGGGGATCGTGCCCGAGCACCCGCACGCGTCCCCCGGCCGGCCGGGCAAGTCCTTCCAGCAGCTCGACGGTCGACGTCTTGCCGGCGCCATTGGTGCCTAGCAGGGCGAATACCTCCCCGCGTGCTACGGAGAAGGAGATTCCGCGCACCGCCTCGAACCCGCCCCCGTACACACGCCGCAGGTCGGTGACCTCAATCACGTGTTCGTGTTCGTTGATGTCCATGACGTCAGCGTCCCGGCGATCCGGAGCCGGCAGCAGTGCGCGGTGTCACCGCTCCGCATGACAAATGTCAGAGATCCCGGCGCGGGACATGAAAAGACCCCCGGTCCTCAGGACCGGGGGTCTCATTCCCGAGCGGACGACGAGGCTCGAACTCGCGACCTCAACCTTGGCAAGGTTGCGCTCTACCAACTGAGCTACGTCCGCATTGCCCCCGACCGGCTCTCACCGATCGGTGCGAGCACCAGCCTACCTGATCCACATGAGTGCTCAGGGCGGCGGTGCGGAGCGGGTGACAGGAATTGCACACTGCGCCTTCCCCCTGGAAGGGGGATGTTCTACTACTGAACTACACCCGCATGCTCGGCGAGCTGGGCTTTTCTGCCCCGCCCGGCGGCGTGCTCCAGACATTAGCTGATCAGCAGGGGGGTAGCGCAAGTCGGTTGTCGCACCGGGGCAAGTCGGCCGCCCTCAGGGTCCGCTGACGGACCCTGAGCGCAGACCCTCGGGTCGTCCCCTCACTGCGCCGAGGCGAATGCCTCGTACACCTTCTTGGGGATGCGGCCGCGGGCCGGCACCTCCATCTTGTTGGCCTGGGCCCAGGCCCGTACGGCGGCCGGGTCCGGGGCGACCTCGGTCTGCTTGTACGCCTTGCCTGACTTCGACCGCTTGCGGCCTGCTTCCACGTAGGGCGCGAGTGCCTTACGCAGTTTCTTGGCATTGGCTTCATTCAGGTCGATCTCGTACGACTTGCCGTCGAGTCCGAAGGCGATCGTTTCCGCCGCTTCCGAGCCGTCGATGTCGTCAAAGAGAGTGACCACGACCTTCTGCGCCACGAATATCGGTCCCTTCGTACGGCACGTAGACAATTCATTTGTACAGTGCCGGGCAATGTAATGTGAAGCTCGACTAAATCCTCCCGCGTGTCCCATGCGCAATAGGTATCAGGTGTCGATCCGGGATCTTTTCCGGAACTTTTCATCGACAGACACGCTCCCGTCGGCCCGTGACAGCCATCACGTAGATTCCTACAAGTCGACGCGCGTAGAAATTTTGTGCAGGTAGTCTGAAACCACTGCAGGAACCTGCTCAGCACCACACCACCGGGAGTGCACGTGGCACGCGTCGTAGTCGACGTCATGCTCAAGCCGGAGATCCTCGACCCCCAGGGCCAGGCGGTGCAGCGCGCACTGCCGCGGCTGGGATTCGAAGGGATCTCCGACGTCCGTCAGGGAAAGCGTTTCGAACTGGAAGTTGAGGGACCGGTCGACGAGGCCGCGCTCGCCCGCATCCACGATCTTGCGGAATCCTTCCTCGCCAACACCGTGATCGAGGACTTCACCGTCAAGGTGGAGGAAGTCGCGGAGGCCGCGAAGTGACCGCTCGTATTGGCGTCGTCACTTTCCCGGGGAGCCTTGACGACCGGGACACCCAGCGCGCGATCCGCCTCGCGGGTGCCGAACCGGTCGCCCTGTGGCACAAGGACAAGGACCTCAAGCAGGTCGACGCCGTGGTGCTGCCCGGCGGTTTCTCCTACGGCGACTATCTGCGGGCCGGCGCCATCTCCCGCTTCTCGCCGGTGATGGAGAGCGTCATCGAGCAGGCGAAGGCCGGCCTTCCGGTCCTCGGTATCTGCAACGGCTTCCAGATCCTCACCGAGGCCCACCTCCTCCCGGGCGGGATGCTCGGCAACGACCACCTGCACTTCATCTGCCGCGACCAGAAGCTGCGCGTGGAGAACGCGGGGACCTCCTGGACCAGCGACTACAGCGAGGGCCAGGAGATCTTCATCCCGCTGAAGAACATGGACGGCCGTTACGTCGCCGACCAGTACACGCTGGACATGCTGGAGGCCGAGGGCCGGGTCGCGTTCCGGTACCTCGACTTCAACCCGAACGGCTCGCTCAACGACATCGCCGGCATCACCAACGAGGCCGGCAACGTCGTAGGCCTCATGCCGCACCCGGAGCACGCCGTCGAGCCCCTCATCGGGTCCGGCCGCACCGACGGTCTCCCCTTCTTCACCTCGATCCTCAAGAAGCTGGTCAACGCATGAGCCGGACGCCACTGGACACGGTCGAGCACGCGGCCGAGACCCCCGACGTCGAGCTGCCCTGGGCCGAACTCGGCCTGAAGAAGGACGAGTACGAGCGGATCGTCGAGATCCTGGGCCGCCGGCCGACCGGCGCCGAGCTCGCCATGTACTCCGTCATGTGGTCCGAGCACTGCTCCTACAAGTCGTCGAAGGTGCACCTGCGCCAGTTCGGCGAGAAGGCCCCGCAGTCGGACGCCCTGCTCGTCGGCATCGGCGAGAACGCCGGTGTCGTGGACGTCGGCCAGGGCTACGCGGTCACCTTCAAGGTCGAGTCGCACAACCACCCGTCGTACGTCGAGCCCTACCAGGGCGCGGCCACGGGTGTCGGCGGCATCGTGCGCGACATCATCGCGATGGGCGCGCGGCCGGTGGCCGTGGTCGACCCGCTGCGCTTCGGTGCCGCCGACCACCCGGACACCAAGCGCGTCCTCCCGGGCGTCGTCGCCGGCATCGGCGGCTACGGCAACTGCCTGGGCCTGCCCAACATCGGCGGCGAGGTCGTCTTCGACTCCTGCTACCAGGGCAACCCGCTGGTCAACGCCGGTGCCATCGGCGTCATGCGGCACGAGGACATCCACCTCGCGAAGGCGTCCGGCGCGGGCAACAAGGTCATCCTGTACGGCGCCCGCACCGGCGGTGACGGCATCGGCGGCGCGTCGATCCTCGCCTCGGAGACCTTCGACGACGCCAAGCCCTCCAAGCGCCCGGCCGTCCAGGTCGGCGACCCCTTCCAGGAGAAGCTCCTCATCGAGTGCACCCTGGAGGCGTTCAAGGAGAAGCTGGTCGTCGGCATCCAGGACCTGGGTGCGGCCGGTCTCTCCTGCGCCACCTCCGAGCTCGCCTCCAACGGCTCGGGCGGCATGACCGTCGTCCTCGACGACGTACCGCTGCGTGACTCCACGCTCTCGCCCGAGGAAATCCTCATGAGCGAGTCCCAGGAGCGCATGTGCGCGGTCGTCGAGCCGGGGAAGGTCGACCGGTTCCTGGAGATCTGCGAGAAGTGGGACGTCATCGCCACCGTCATCGGTGAGGTGACCGACGGCGACCGGCTGGAGATCTACTGGCACGGCGGCAAGATCGTCGACGTCGACCCGCGGACCGTCGCGCACGAGGGCCCGGTCTACGAGCGCCCGTACGCCCGTCCGGACTGGCAGGACACCCTCCAGGCGGACGACGCGAACAAGCTGCCGCGGCCGAAGAGCGCGGACGAGCTGAAGGACCAGGTCCTGAAGCTGGTCGGCTCCCCGAACCAGGCCTCCAAGAAGTGGATCACCTCGCAGTACGACCACTTCGTGCAGGGCAACACCGTCCTCGCCCAGCCCGAGGACTCCGGCATGATCCGCATCGACGAGGAGACCGGCCTCGGCGTCGCCATCGCGACGGACGGCAACGGCCGGTACGCCAAGCTGGACCCGTACCACGGCGCCCAGCTGGCCCTCGCCGAGGCGTACCGCAACGTCGCCACCACCGGCGCCAAGCCGCTCGCCGTCTCCGACTGCCTGAACTTCGGCTCGCCCGAGGACCCGGCCGTCATGTGGCAGTTCGCGGAGGCCGTGCGCGGTCTGGCGGACGCCTGCCAGCAGCTCGGCACCCCCGTGACCGGCGGCAACGTCTCCCTGTACAACCAGACCGGCGAGGTCGCCATCCACCCGACGCCGGTCGTCGCGGTCCTCGGCGTCATCGACGACGTGGCCCGGCGCACGCCGGTCGCCTTCCAGGAGGAGGGCCAGCTGCTGTACCTCCTCGGCGACACGCGTGAGGAGTTCAGCGGCTCGGCCTGGTCCCAGGTCGTGCACGACCACCTCGGCGGGCTGCCCCCGAAGGTCGACCTGGAGCGCGAGCGGCTGCTCGCCGAGATCCTGATCTCCGCCTCCCGCGACGGCATGATCGACTCCGCGCACGACCTGTCGGACGGCGGCCTGATCCAGGCGGTCGTGGAGTCGGCGCTGCTCGGCGGCAAGGGCGCCCGTCTGGTCGTCCCCGACGGTCTGGACGCTTTCACCTTCCTCTTCTCCGAGTCGGCCGGCCGCGCGGTCGTGGCCGTCCCGCGCTCGGAGGAGGTCCGCTTCAACGACATGTGCGGCGCCCGGGGTCTGCCGGTCACCCGCGTGGGTGTCGTGGACGGTGACTCCGTGGAGCTGCAGGGCGAGTTCGCGCTCTCCCTGGAGGAGCTGCGCGAGGCGCACGAGGGGACCATCGAGGCGCTGCTGGCGTAGCCGGTCTCCGTACTGACCGCAGGCCCGCCCGGTGATCCGGGCGGGCCTCGCCGTTTTCCGTGCCCTTACGTCTTTCCGTGCCCTTACGTCGACCGGTCCGGAAGCTCAGGGCCGACCAGACGCCGCCACTCGGCCACGGCGCCGCCCGGGGCCAGCGTTGGGCGAGGTCGATGCCGACCGGCACCCGGCGGCCAGGTCCATGACGCCCGCGTTGCGGGCCATCGCCATGGCGTGCACGAAGGGTGCGACGGCCTCCGCCGCCGAGACGGCGGCGGGCAGGCGGCCTGCGTCCTGGAGGTGGGTGGAGAGGTCGGCCAGGGACCGGGCGAGCCGGGGACGGGCGACGGGTCGGTCCGGCACAGCCCGTAGCGGATGTCCGTCTCCTTGCGACAGGCGTCCGCGGCCGCGGCGTTGGTCACCGGCCTCCGCGAGGCAACGCGCCTGCTCGCCCTGCATGTCGGCCAGGACCACCAGGAACTTCCCGTCCCCCCCCGCGCCTCCTCCCCCACGATGCCGATCGCTTCCCCGCGGCAGGCGGCCGCTTCGGCGTGGCGATCGAGGAGATGGAGGCACGAGGACCGGTTGGACGGCGGCCGGCATCAGCGGCAGGCGGGGATCGTCCGTGGACGGGGCGAGGGCCTGGAGCGTCTCCACCGCGAGGCGGCTCGCCCGGGTCGCCGGGGGCGAGCCGGCCGCTCGCGCGAGCGCGACGTGAGTTGCCTCATGGTGCCCGAGTCACCGGATCTCGAGATCGGCTACGGCGGCAGAGTTGACCGTAATTACGTAGTTCCGTAATATCCACGGTGTGGAGGAACTCGAACAACGCGTCGCCGACCTCGAACGCCGCATCGCGGCACTGGAGGGGGCACGCCCTGCCGCGCCCCGCCTCGGCGAGGGCGACTTCTGGGCCCTGCAAGGGTTCAAGGACCAACTGGCCGAGCTCGGGGCGGCCGACGGCGGCGTCCTGTTCACCGGCGCCGTACGGCTGCCGACCGGCGAGCAGTACGAGTGGCAGCACGGCACGCTGACCGAGGGCCTGCTGGACGACGACTGGACCGCGGCCGCCGAGTCGTTCGCGGCGCTCGGACACGCCGTCCGGCTGCGGCTGCTCCGGGAGATCCTCGGCGGCCGGCGCACCGCCGCCGAACTCGCCGAGCTGGACGAGGTCGGCACGACCGGCCAGATCTACCACCACCTGCGCCAGCTGACCGGCGCGGGCTGGCTCCACACGACCGGCCGGGGCCGCTACGAGGTCCCGCCGGGACGGGTCGTACCGCTGCTGGTGGCACTGGCGACGGCACGGCCGTAAGCCGTCGAAACGGCGGCGGTACGGCCGCAAGTTGCCGAAACGGCGGCACGTCCGCAAGGTGCCGAACGGCGTTGCACGACCGCACGTCATGAAAAAACAGGGGGAACAATGTCCGCACGCAAGCTCGCCATGATCGCCTTCCGCGCCCTGCTGGCGGCCTTCTTCGCCGTGATCATCGCCGACGCCTGGCTCGACCTCGGGTACCCGCACTGGTGGAACTTCCTGCCCCTGGTCCTGGCGTACGTCCTCGTCGCCGTCGTCAACCGGACGGGCCGCACACCCGACGACCCGCCGAAGGACCGCGAGCCGGTCGAGGTCGACCCTCCCGTCAGCGGCCGCTGGTCCGCGCTCAACAGCCCGGCCGACCGCACCCCGAGCCATGGCACGCACGCCTACGGGCAGACCTACGCCATCGACATCGTCGCCGAGCCCGAGCCGGGCGCCCGCCCCGGGTTCCGCGCGCTGTGGCCGCTCGCCCGGCGCAATGCCGACTTCCCGGCCTTCGGCGCCCCGCTGTCGGCGGTGGCCGACGGCACGGTCGTGCGGGCCGACGACCGTCAGCGCGACCACCTGAGCCGCACCTCGCTGCCCGGACTGCTCTATCTGATGCTCGTCGAGGGTGCGGTGCGCGAGATGGGGGGCGTCCGCAGGATCGTCGGCAACCACGTCGTCCTCGACCTCGGCGACGGCACCCACGCCCTCTACGCCCATCTGCAACGCGGCTCGCTCGCCGTCCGCGAGGGCGACCGGGTGCGCGCCGGCCAGGTGCTCGCCCGGTGCGGGAACTCCGGCAACTCCAGCGAGCCGCACGTGCACTTCCAGCTGATGAACGGCCCCGACCCCGACACCGCCCGCGGCATCCCCTTCACCTGGCGCGGTGTCGGCGTCCCCCGCAACGGCGAGGTCTTCGAGGCGGCCGCGCCCGCGTCCCGGCCCGCATAGGCTGCCGTACATGCCCCCGGCCAAGAAGCGTGCCCGCACCTACGACCCCGCCAGGATCCGCACCGCGGTGCTCACCCAGTTCGGGCACGTACGGCAGGCCGTGCGCACCCTCACCGAGGAGCAGCTCGCCCTTCCCACCCGGCTGCCGGGCTGGACCGTGCGGGACCTGGCGGCGCACGTGGCCATGGCCGTGGGGAGCGTCAGCCGCAACCTCGACCGCGACGAGCCGGCCAAGGCCGAACTGACCCTCCTGGAGTGGCCCTTCGCCACGGCGGCCCGGGCCGTCGACATCGCCGACCGCACCCAGGACCTCGCCGCCGCCAACCCCGACCTCGACGCCCTGTACGCCCGCACCGAGGAACGGCTCGCCGCCGGGCTCGCGGCCGTGCCCGGCGACCGCCTCCTCGCCGCCCTCACCGGCGCCATGACCCTCGCCGACTACCTGGTCACCCGGACCGTCGAGCTGGTCGCCCACACCGACGACCTCAACGCCGCCGTCCCCGGCCTCGGCGTCCCCCACGACCGCCAGGCCCTCGCCGCCTGCACCCGGCTGCTCGCCGACGCGCTCGCCGCGAAGGCGCCCGGCGGTTCGACCGAGGTGCGGATCCCGCCGTACGCCGTGGTCCAGTGCGTCGAGGGGCCGAGGCACACCCGGGGCACCCCGCCCAACGTCGTCGAGACCGACCCGCTGACCTGGATCCGGCTGGCGACCGGGCGGGTGACCTGGAAGGACGCCGTGGCGGAGGCCAAGGTGAGCGCGAGCGGGGAGCGGGCGGACCTGGGCGGGCTGCTGCCCCTCATGGGGTGACGCGCCCGCGGGCGAACCAACGGAACCGGTCCCGTGTCCCTCCCGTCCCACCGGCATGGACACACTCGGCATGGACACAAAGCGACTGGCCGCCCTCGCCGCGCTCACCCTCCTTCCGCTCGCCGCCGCCTGCGGCAGCCAGGACGCGGGCAGCGAATCGGTCGGTGCCGGGGCCGCGGCCTCCGTCACCGGCGTCCACTGGGCCGTCGACGACGTCACCGTCGACGGGAAGAAGAGTGACGCCCCGGGCAGCGCCTGGCTGAAGATCGCCGACGGCGGCAAGGTGGACGGCAGCCTCGGCTGCAACAACTTCGGTGCCGAGGCCGCCTTCGCCGACAGCCACGTCACCTTCGAGCAGCTGCAGTCGACGGAGATGGCCTGCGAGAACGTCCCGGTGAACTTCGAGCAGACCCTCGCGCGCACCCTCGCCGACGGCGACCTCACCACCGAGGTCGACGGCGACCGGCTGACCCTCACCACGGCCGACGGCGACCGCGTCGCCCTCAGCAAGCAGAAGGCGGCCACGCTGCAGGACACGAAGTGGAACATCACCAGCCCCGACACCGACGGCAAGGCCCACCTCACCATCGACCGCAAGAGCGGACAGGTCAGCGGAAGCCTGGGCTGCAACAAGGTGAAGGCCGAGGCAACGGTCAGCGACGGCCGTATCACGCTCGGCACGGCGTCCACCACGCGCATGATGTGCGACGCCTCACTCATGAAGACGGAGAAGACCCTCCTGGGCCTCTTCGGCGGCACGGTCGAGTACCGGATCGATCACCGCAACCTCACTCTGACCAGCGAAAACGGCGAGCGCGTGAACGCGACCGCCGCAGGGTGATCGTTTACGGCCGCGTATCCCCAATTCGGACCAGTGGTCGATCTCGCCTACACTCGGTGCCGTGCCACGTGGTGACGGTCGACTCAATCACGATCTGCTCCCCGGCGAGAAAGGCCCCCAGGACGCGTGTGGCGTCTTCGGTGTCTGGGCTCCGGGCGAAGAGGTCGCAAAGCTCACGTACTTCGGGCTCTACGCCCTCCAGCATCGGGGCCAGGAATCCGCGGGTATCGCGGTCAGCAACGGCTCCCAGATCCTCGTCTTCAAGGACATGGGCCTCGTTTCCCAGGTCTTCGACGAGACCTCGCTCGGTTCGCTCCAGGGTCACATCGCGGTCGGTCACGCCCGCTACTCGACCACCGGTGCCTCCGTGTGGGAGAACGCCCAGCCGACGTTCCGGGCCACCGGGCACGGCTCCATCGCGCTCGGCCACAACGGCAACCTGGTCAACACCGCCCAGCTCGCCGAGATGGTCGCCGACCTGCCCAAGCAGGAGGGCGGCCGCACCCCGCGCGTCGCGGCCACCAACGACACCGACCTGCTCACCGCGCTGCTCGCGGCCCAGGTCGACGAGGACGGCAAGCCGCTGACCATCGAGGAGGCCGCCCACACGGTCCTTCCGCAGGTCAAGGGCGCCTTCAGCCTCGTCTTCATGGACGAGCACACCCTCTACGCCGCCCGTGACCCGCAGGGCATCCGCCCGCTGGTCCTCGGCCGCCTGGAGCGTGGCTGGGTCGTGGCCTCCGAGTCCGCCGCCCTGGACATCTGCGGCGCCAGCTTCGTCCGCGAGGTCGAGCCGGGTGAGTTCGTCGCCATCGACGAGAACGGCCTGCGCACCTCCCGATTCGCGGAAGCGAAGCCCAAGGGCTGTGTCTTCGAGTACGTGTACCTGGCCCGCCCGGACACGGACATCGCCGGCCGCAACGTCTACCTCTCCCGCGTGGAGATGGGCCGCAAGCTCGCGAAGGAAGCCCCGGTCGAGGCCGACCTGGTCATAGCGACCCCGGAGTCCGGCACCCCGGCCGCGATCGGCTACGCGGAGGCCAGCGGCATCCCGTTCGGCGCCGGCCTGGTGAAGAACGCCTATGTCGGCCGCACGTTCATCCAGCCCTCGCAGACCATCCGCCAGCTCGGCATCCGCCTGAAGCTGAACCCGCTGAAGGAAGTCATCAAGGGCAAGCGGCTGGTCGTCGTCGACGACTCGATCGTGCGCGGCAACACCCAGCGCGCCCTGGTCCGCATGCTCCGCGAGGCGGGCGCCGCGGAGGTCCACATCCGGATCTCCTCCCCGCCCGTGAAGTGGCCCTGCTTCTTCGGCATCGACTTCGCCACGCGCGCGGAGCTCATCGCCAACGGCATGACGATCGAGGAGATCGGCACCTCGCTGGGCGCCGACTCGCTGTCGTACATCTCCATCGACGGCATGATCGAGGCGACCACCATCGCCAAGCCGAACCTGTGCCGCGCCTGCTTCGACGGCGAGTACCCGATGGAGCTCCCGGACCCCGAGCTGCTCGGCAAGCAGCTCCTGGAGACCGAGCTCGCGGCCGGTCCGGCCGCCACGGCTGCCGTCGACGCGATCCGTCGCCCGTAAGCCCTGTAACCAACCCGAAAGATCCCAGGCAATGTCTGAGACTGTTGTGCCCGGCGGAGCTTCCTACGCGGCGGCCGGCGTCGACATCGAGGCGGGCGACCGCGCGGTCGAGCTGATGAAGGAGTGGGTGAAGAAGACCCAGCGCCCCGAGGTCCTCGGCGGCCTCGGCGGTTTCGCCGGCCTCTTCGACGCCTCCGCCCTCAAGCGTTACGAGCGTCCCCTGCTGGCCTCCGCCACCGACGGAGTCGGCACCAAGGTCGACATCGCCCGCCAGATGGGTGTCTACGACACGATCGGCCACGACCTGGTCGCGATGGTCATGGACGACATCGTGGTGTGCGGCGCCGAGCCGCTGTTCATGACCGACTACGTCTGCGTCGGCAAGGTCCACCCCGAGCGGGTCGCCGCCATCGTCAAGGGCATCGCCGAGGGCTGTGTGCTCGCCGGCTGCGCCCTGGTGGGCGGCGAGACGGCCGAGCACCCGGGGCTGCTGGGCGAGGACGACTTCGACGTCGCCGGCGCCGGCACGGGTGTCGTGGAGGCCGACCGGCTGCTGGGCCCCGATCGCATCCGTACGGGTGACACGGTGATCGCCATGGCGGCGTCCGGCCTTCACTCGAACGGGTACTCGCTCGTCCGGCACGTCCTGCTGAACCAGGCGGGCCTGGCCCTGGACGCGCGGATCGACGAGCTCGGCCGCACCCTCGGCGAGGAGCTGCTGGAGCCCACCAAGATCTACTCGCTGGACTGCCTGGCGCTGACCCGGACCACGGATGTGCACGCCTTCTCGCACATCACCGGTGGCGGTCTGGCCGCCAACCTGGCCCGGGTGATCCCGGACGGCCTGCACGCGATCGTCGACCGCTCCACCTGGACCCCGGCCCCGGTCTTCGACCTCGTCGGCCGGACCGGTCAGGTCGAGCGCCTGGAGCTGGAGAAGACCCTCAACATGGGCGTCGGCATGATGGCGATCGTCCCCGAGGAGTCCACCGAGGCGGCCCTGGCGACGCTGGCCGACCGCGGCGTGGAGGCGTGGGTCGCCGGCGAGATCACTGACCGGGGCGACCACGAGACGGGCGCAGCGCTGGTGGGCACGTATTCGAACTAAAAGCGCCGCCTGATCAGCCCCCGTGGCCTGATCAGCCCCCGTGCGGCAGCACGAAACCCGGTCCGGCGCTGAGGCCCCGGACCGGGTGAAGTGCAGTTGTGACGGGAACTGCGAAGCGCGCCAGGTCAAGCGCCGCGACGCTGCGACGTGGGACCGGACTCGTCGTCCTCATCGTCCTCGTCGTCGTCGTTGTACAGATCCGCGTACTGCGCGTACGGGTCGTCGTCGTCTTCGTCGTCCTCGAACGGCTCGCCGTTCGGCGGCTGGTTCGAAGTCGAAGCGCCCAGCTCGTTGGCCAGACGCGACAGGTCAGTCCCGCCGCTGTTGTACTTCAGCTGGCGGGCGACCTTCGTCTGCTTGGCCTTGGCCCGGCCGCGCCCCATGGCTCGACCCCCTCGGTGACGGGGCTCGACGGCCCCAGAGTCTCGACACGCGTTCATGATCTGGAACGGACTCTCCGTGGAGAGGCCGGTCCGTAGGGCTTCCACGGTACCTGAGCCCGCGCCCATACGGTACGTCGCCCGCAGCACAGGCGTGTGCCCACGACCTTTGAGGTGCCCTGTCCTCGCTGGTCAACCGCGATTTTAACCACTTATTGGCGGTCGACCCGCCGGTAAGAGTGAGAGTTCTCTCCAACTGCCCACCGGCGGGTACCGGCCAAACCCGTGTTAGGGGGTCGAGGAAGGCCGGGACGACTCGGCGGATCAGTGCGCTCCGCGTGCCTCCGCCATCCGCTGCTCGGCGATCCGGTCGGCCGCGGCGGCCGGCGGAATCCCATCCGTCTTCGCACGTGCGAATATGGCGAGCGTGGTGTCGTAGATCTTCGCGGCCTTCGCCTTGCAGCGGTCGAAGTCGAAGCCGTGGAGCTCGTCGGCGACCTGGATGACACCGCCGGCGTTCACCACGTAGTCGGGCGCGTAGAGGATCCCGCGGTCGGCGATGTCCTTCTCGACGCCCGGGTGGGCGAGCTGGTTGTTGGCCGCGCCGCAGACCACCTTGGCGGTCAGCGCCGGCACGGTGTCGTCGTTCAGGGCGCCGCCGAGCGCGCAGGGGGCGTAGATGTCGAGGCCCTCGACGCGGATCAGGGTCGCGGTGTCGGCGACGGCGGTCACGCCGTCCGGGTGCGCCGCGAGGATCCGGCCGACGGCCTCCTCGCGCACGTCCGTGATGACGACCTCGGCGCCCTCGGCGCGCAGGTGCTCGACCAGGTGGTGGCCGACCTTGCCGACGCCCGCGATGCCGACCTTGCGGCCGCGCAGCGACGGGTCTCCCCACAGGTGCTGGGCGGAGGCCCGCATGCCCTGGTAGACGCCGAAGGCGGTGAGCACGGAGGAGTCTCCGGCGCCGCCGTTCTCCGGGGAGCGGCCGGTCGTCCAGGGGCACTCGCGGGCCACGACGTCCATGTCGGCGACGTACGTACCGACGTCGCACGCGGTGACGTACCGGCCGCCGAGCGAGGCCACGAAGCGGCCGTAGGCCAGCAGCAGCTCCTCGGACTTGATCAGGTCGGGGTCCCCGATGATCACGGCCTTGCCGCCGCCGTGGTCGAGACCGGCCATGGCGTTCTTGTACGACATCCCGCGCGCGAGGTTCAGCGCGTCGGCGACGGCCTCTTCCTCGGTCGCGTACGGGTAGAAGCGCGTACCGCCGAGGGCGGGGCCCAGGGCGGTGGAGTGGAGGGCGATGACGGCCTTGAGGCCGCTGGCGCGGTCCTGGCAGAGCACTACTTGCTCATGACCCCCCTGATCCGAGTGGAACAGGGTGTGCAGGACGCCGTGTGTTACGTCGGTCACTGTGGTGACTCCTGAGTACGGTGCGGCGATCGGAGCGAGCTCCCGTACGGGTGGCGGGGGCTGTTGAGCATGAGATTAAACCCGCCGGCGCCCGTCCAACCCGCAGTGCTCAGGATCACCTACTCCCGGAGTACACCCGTGCGACGATTTGCATAGTTTTCCCGCACGTTTGTGAGCGGGTTTCGCAGGTTTCCCTGGCAGACGGCGGGGGATGGAGCAGGCGTGCCCAAGGTGTCCTCGGTGATCGTCCCGTACGCGACCTATCTGCGGGTGTACGAACCGCTTGCGGCCTTCCCGGAACCGGAGCGCGACCACTGGGCGCGTTACGCCCGCAACCCCGACCGGCCGTCGTACCAGGACGAACTGCGCCGCTCCCTGGCGGACTTGCTGCCCACCCCGCCCGTCGCCGTGCCGGTCCACGAGAGCGCCGACGCGTTCGTGCTGGAGATCGACGGGGTGCTGTGCGTGTGCCCGTGGCGCACCCGGCTGCGCGGCTGGCAGGCGCTCGGGGAGCTCGGCGACGAACTGCCCAGGCCGGTGCTGGACGCGGTGCTGCCGGAGGTCGTACGGCGCCAGGCGGCCCAGGACTACGAGCGCTGGCTGGCCCGCAACCCGGACGCCCGGCCGTGGATCCGGACCTCGACCTGGCAGGTGCCGCTGCACTGGTTCGTGCTGGTGTCCGACGAGGAGCGGCGCTTCGAGAAGGGCTCGGGCGAGATCCCGCCGATGCTGCGCTACCAGACGCCGATGGTGCAGGCGCGGCGGCGGGTGGCGCGGGCGCTGCGGACGCTGAAGGACGCCATGGACGAAGGGCCGCTCATCGACGGCCTGGTGGACGTCGGGCGCTGGCTGGAGGAGTTCCACCCGCGCTCGCTGGTCGAGCTGGACTACGGCGGCCTGGTGCACACCCTGCCGACCGGCGACCTGGAGGACGACCACTCGGCGGCGGACGTGGCCGCCGGCATCGAGGCGCTGCGGCAGGGCGACGGGGCGGGGGCCGGGGAGGCCTACGCGCGGCTCGTGGAGCGGTGGCGGGCGGTGCGGGACCGGCGGTCCGCGAACTGACCCCCTGAGACCGGCCTGTGCGGTGTGACGCAGGCAACTGTGTGATGTAACGAACTGACGTTTGACGGCACGCCCGTTTTGGGGTTTCGTGCTCGTTCTGAGGTTCTTGATGCCTCGTCAACAAGGGACGTAGGACCCGATCCGGGCGTATGCATCAAGCATGCTTCAACACGCGTAAGCGTGACGGACCGCACGTACGCGGCCCTTGCGTCCCTAACCCCCCCTCGTGCCAAAATAGGACAAGGAGTCCGGGGAGGACTCCATCTCGACATTGCACGCTTTGGGGGGTCTTGAGACTCCTGCACGCCACTGTGACTGATCGTCACAGTGGCGTGACTGTCCGCTATGGCATGGTCCATCGGCTTCCGTCGCTGATGAACACCTGGGAGGGCAATTCCATCGGTTTGGCCGACGCGGCTGGACAGATGGTGTAGTTGTAGTGCCGAGGACAAGCCGTTCGTCCTATAACCGACTCGACTCGCGTCCGCCATTTCGGGCAACGCGGGTCAAGGTGCAGAATTTAGAGGAAAGAACCGAGAAGGTTCGGTTCTCCCGAGGAGGCCGCTCATGACCGCTCGCACCCCTGATGCCGAGCCGCTGCTGACCCCGGCTGAGGTCGCCACGATGTTCCGCGTCGACCCCAAGACGGTCACGCGGTGGGCGAAGGCCGGGAAGCTTACTTCCATCCGTACGCTCGGCGGACACCGCCGTTACCGCGAGGCTGAGGTCCGCGCTCTGCTCGCGGGCATCCCGCAGCAGCGCAGCGAGGCCTGAACAGCTGCATAACCGGGCAAAACGGCGGTTCCCCCAACTCGCCGCGGCGCCCGAACTCTAGCTCCAAGCGACGCGGGTTCTGCCCCAACAGAGCCCACGCCCAAGCCGTCAGAGCACTTCAGGCACGCAACAAGGGTGCGTCGTAGATCGCGCTGGACTCCGCCGGGTCCAGCGCGATCTTTTTTGTGCGCGGAGTGTGTGCCGGCGGCGGGCCTGTGAGTGGCCTTGTCGGAGTCTGGGGAGGCCTGTCGGATCTCCTGTGGACTCCCTCCGGATGGTCGCGGAGTGTGAGCGAGGGTGGGTGCGGGGCAGCCCCCCGGCGGCGCCCGTACGGGGCCGGGGCGGAGCCCGGAAGCTGGTGCAATTGCACATATTAAATTGACCCGTTGTAGGCGAGGTGTAAGACCTACCCGCGCGGAAACTTATGCGGTGACTCCCGTCACATGCCACGGTGCTTGTTGCCTCTGGCCTATGTGCGCTATTGGGCGGCACGCCCGCCAGCGGCCCGTGCGCGGGCGGGAGTTGAGGCCGTCGACGATCACGCCGTGGACGGGGCCTCGTCCTCCGCGACCTCGGCAGGGGCCGGCGGTGAGGTACGCGTGCCGGAGTCCATCGCCAGGCGCAGCAGGCGGTGGCAGATCGGACAGTGGCGGGTGAGATGCCGATAGGAGGAGGCGGCCGACAGGTGCGCGCGGAGCAGCGCCCGCGTCTCGTGCCTCGCCGATGCCGCCATACGCCACCTCCGGGGCCGAACGGGAAAGGGCCCTGATTTCTGGGTACCGAGCGAATGTGACGCCGTCAAGGTGGCATGGGGGCCGCGCGTGCCGGCGTGGCGGCGCATCGGCCCTCACGGGGGGAATGAACGAGGCCCGCATGCCACTTGGGGCACGGGGTTTGTGTGTGGGGCATGAAGAAGGCCCGCATCACACTTGGGGCACGGGCCTCGACTTCACTGCGGTCCTGACGGGGTTTGCTGCGTCTGATTGCGGCTGTGCCGCGGGCGCGGCCTCCGCCTCGAGAGGGGTGGCGAGCGGGTTTGTGGGTGGGGAGTGACGTAGGCCCGCATCCCTTGACGGGTGCGGGTCTTCTGCGTGTTGCGGTCCTGACGGGATTTGCTGCGTCCGATTGCGGCTGCGCCGCGGGCGCGGCCTCCGCCTCGAGAGGGGTGGCGAGCGGGTTTGTGGGTGGGGAGTGACGAAGGCCCGCCTCCCTTGACGGGTGCGGGTCTTCTGCGTGTTGCGGTCCTGACGGGATTTGCTGCGTCTGATTGCGGCTGCGCCGCGGGCGCGGCCTCCACCTCGAGAGGGGTGGCGAGCGGGTTCGTGTGTGGGTACGAAGAAGGCCCGCAATCCCTGATGGGTGCGGGCCTTCTTCTTGTTGCGGTCCTGACGGGATTTGAACCCGCGGCCTCCACCTTGACAGGGTGGCGAGCACTCCAAACTGCTCCACAGGACCAGGTTTCGCTGCGCGATTCGTGCGTTGCGCTGCGAGAAGAGACTGTACAGGAGGGTGAGTCCCTGGTCGAACTCACCCTGCGTAAACACTCCGTTACGGCGCCAGCGCGTCGATCGTCTTCACGATCCGCTTGTCCGAGATCGGGTACGCCGTGCCGAGCGCATGGGCGAAATAGCTCACCCGGAGCTCCTCCAGCATCCAGCGCACGTCCAGCACCTGCGCCGGCACCGGACGCCCCTGCGGCATCTGCTCCAGCAGCCAGGCGTACTCGTCCCGCATCTCGTGGACCTTCTCCATGCGCGTGGTGTCCCGCTGGACGTTCGTCGGCATCTGCTGGAGCCGGCGGTCCACCGCGATCAGGTAGCGCATCAGATCGGGCATCCGCCGCAGCCCCGCCTCGGTCACGAAGCCGGGCTTCACCAGGGCGTCCAGCTGCCCCCGGACGTCCGTGAGGTTCGCCAGCAGCGCGGGGCTGCGCACGCCCTTCAGACGTCGTTCGGCGGCCTGCCAGGCGGCGAGCACCTGCTGCACCTGACCGACCGTACGGACCGTCGCGTCGACGATCTCGGCGCGCACCTTCTCGTACAGCTTGCGGTACGACTCCTCGTCCCACGCGGGCCCGCCGAAGTCACCGATCAGCTTGTCCGCCGCGGCCATGGCGCAGTCGTCGAAGAGCGCCTGGATCGAGCCGTGCGGGTTCGCCGACAGGCCCAGCTTCTGCGCGTTCGTCAGGTGATCGCTCGCGAATTTCGCCGGGTTCACCGGGATGTTGCGGAGGATCAGCCGGCGCGTGCCCTTCCACATCGCCTGCTGCTGCTCCGCCTCCGTGTCGAACAGGCGCACCGACACCGTGTCGCCGTCGTCCACCAACGCCGGGTACGCCTTGACCGGCTGGCCGGCGCGGCGCGTCTCGAAGACCCGGGTGAGCGTGCCGATCGTCCAGTCCGTCAGGCCCTTGCGCTCCAGGGACTCCCCGCCCTGACGCGACGCGGTGGCCGCAGCGGCCTGCGACAGGGCCTTGCGCGCCTTCGGCTTCAGACGCAGCCGCAGGGCCTCCAGGTCCTTGTCCTCGGCCAGCTTGCGGCGGCGCTCGTCGACGATCCGGAAGGTGATGCGCAGATGGTCCGGGACCTTCGCCTGGTCGAAGTCCTCCGCCTCGAAGGGCACCCCGACCATGCGCTTCAGTTCCCGCGCCATCGTCACCGTCAACGGCTCCCGCAACGGCACGGCCGTGTCCAGGAACCGCTTGGCGAAGTTCGGGGCGGGGACGTAGTTGCGGCGGATCGGCTTCGGCAGGGAACGGATCAGCTCCGTCACCAACTCCTCGCGCAGACCCGGGATCTGCCAGTCGAAGCCCTCGTCCGTCACCTGGTTGAGCACCTGGAGCGGGATGTGGACCGTCACACCGTCCGCGTCCGCTCCGGGCTCGAACTGGTAGGTGACCCGGAACTTCAGCTGCCCCTGCCGCCACGTGTCCGGATAGTCCGCCTTGGTGACCGCCTCGGCCGACTCCCGGATGAGCATCTCGCGCTCGAAGTCCAGGAACTCCGGCTCCTCGTGCCGCTTGCGCTTCCACCACGAGTCGAAGTGGGCGCCCGACACCACATGCTCGGGAACCCGCTGGTCGTAGAAGTCGAAGAGCGTCTCGTCGTCCACGACGATGTCCCGGCGCCGCGCCCGGTGCTCCAACTCCTCGACCTCGCTGAGGAGTCTGCGGTTGTCCGCGAAGAACTTGTGGTGGGTGCGCCAGTCGCCCTCGACCAGGGCGTTGCGGATGAACAGCTCCCGGCTGACCTCCGGATCGATCCGGCCGTAGTTCACCTTGCGCTGGGCGATGATCGGGACGCCGTACAGCGTGACCTTCTCGTACGCCATCACCGCCGCCTGGTCCTTCTCCCAGTGCGGTTCGGAGTACGTGCGCTTCAGCAGGTGCTCGGCGAGCGGCTCGACCCACTCGGGCTCGATCTTCGCGTTGACGCGGGCCCAGAGGCGGGAGGTCTCCACCAGTTCCGCCGACATCACGAAGCGCGGGGGCTTCTTGAAGAGGGCCGAGCCGGGGAAGACCGCGAACTTGGCGTTGCGCGCGCCCAGGTACTCGTTCTTCGCGCCCTCCTTCACGTCCTTCATCCCGATGTGGGAGAGAAGGCCCGCGAGGAGGGAGACGTGCACACGGTCGGCGGGGGCGTCGTCCTCGTTGAGGTGGATGCCCATCTGCTTGGCGACCGTGCGCAGCTGCGTGTAGATGTCCTGCCATTCGCGGATGCGCAGGAAGTTCAGGTACTCCTGCTTGCACATCCGGCGGAACGACGACGAGCCGCGCTCCTTCTGCTGCTCCCGGACATAGCGCCAGAGGTTGAGATAGGCGAGGAAGTCGCTCGTCTCGTCCCGGAAGCGGGCGTGCTGCTGATCAGCCTGGGTCTGCTTGTCCGCCGGCCGCTCCCGCGGGTCCTGGATGGAGAGCGCGGCCGCTATGACCATGACCTCACGCACACAGCCGTTCTTGTCGGCCTCCAGGACCATCCGGGCCAGCCGCGGGTCGACCGGGAGCTGGGCGAGCTTGCGGCCGGTCTGCGTCAGCCGCTTGCGTACGTCCTTCTCGGCCGGGTCGATCGCGCCGAGCTCCTGCAGCAGCTGCACGCCGTCGCGGATGTTGCGGTGGTCCGGCGGGTCGATGAACGGAAACTTCTCGATGTCGCCTAGGCCGGCCGCGGTCATCTGAAGGATGACGGAGGCGAGATTCGTCCGCAGGATCTCCGCGTCCGTGAACTCCGGACGGGCGACGAAGTCGTCCTCGGAGTACAGCCGGATGCAGACACCGTCACTCGTACGACCGCAGCGGCCCTTGCGCTGGTTGGCGCTCGCCTGCGAGATCGGCTCGATCGGCAGCCGCTGCACCTTCGTGCGATGGCTGTACCGGCTGATCCGGGCGAAACCGGGGTCGATGACGTACTTGATGCCCGGGACCGTGAGGGAGGTCTCGGCGACGTTGGTCGCCAGAACGATCCTGCGGCCCGTGTGGGGCTGGAAGACGCGGTGCTGCTCGGCGTGCGAGAGACGGGCGTAGAGGGGGAGGACCTCGGTGAACCGGTAGTTCTTCTTGACCAGGGCGTCCGCCGTGTCCCGGATCTCCCGCTCGCCCGAGAGGAAGACGAGGATGTCGCCCTTGCCCTCGCCCTGAAGCTCCTCGACCGCGTCGCAGATCGCGGTGATCTGGTCACGGTCGGAATCCTCGGAGTCCTCCTCCAGCAGCGGCCGGTAACGCACCTCCACCGGATACGTCCGCCCGCTGACCTCGACGATCGGGGCGTCGCCGAAATGCCGGGAGAAGCGCTCGGGGTCGATGGTCGCGGAAGTGATGACGACCTTGAGGTCCGGCCGCTTCGGCAGCAGCTGCGCCAGATAGCCGAGCAGGAAGTCGATGTTGAGCGACCGCTCGTGGGCCTCGTCGATGACGATCGTGTCGTAGGCGCGCAGCTCGCGGTCGGTCTGGATCTCGGCGAGCAGGATGCCGTCCGTCATCAGCTTGACGAAGGTCGCGTCCGGGTTCACCTGGTCGGTGAACCGCACCTTCCAGCCGACGGACTCACCGAGCGGGGTGTCCAGCTCCTCCGCTACCCGCTCGGCGACCGTACGCGCCGCGATACGACGGGGCTGCGTGTGCCCGATCATGCCCCTGACCCCGCGGCCGAGCTCGAGGCAGATCTTCGGGATCTGGGTCGTCTTGCCGGAACCGGTCTCACCGGCGACGATCACGACCTGGTGATCACGGATGGCGGCCGCGATCTCGTCCTTCTTCTGGCTGACCGGCAGCTGCTCGGGATAGGTGACGGCGGGTACGCGGGCGCGACGGGCGGTCATCCGCTCCTCGCCGCGGGCGATCTCCGTCTCGATCTCGCCGAGCACGGCGGCCCGAGCCTCCGGCTTACGGATCTTGCGCGCACCCTCGAGCCGCCGCCCGAGCCGGTGCGCGTCGCGCAGGGACAGCTCGGTCAGGCGGGAGGCGAGGGAGTCGAGGGCGGGGGCGGGGTGCGTAGACATACGGGGTCCAGGATCTCATCCGTCCTAAAACCGTGGCGAACGCTTTTGCCGCGGGTGGCACGAGAAGACCCCCGTCGATCAGATCGACGGGGGTCTTTCCTGTGGCTGGGGCCGGGGTCGAACCGGCGACCTATCGCTTTTCAGGCGATCGCTCGTACCAACTGAGCTACCCAGCCACGAGGCTTCCGAAGAAGCCTCGGCGGTCCTGACGGGATTTGAACCCGCGGCCTCCACCTTGACAGGGTGGCGAGCACTCCAAACTGCTCCACAGGACCTTGCGATGCGTACGACAGTGTCGCACACCGTACTGCGTGCCCCCAACGGGATTCGAACCCGTGCTACCGCCTTGAAAGGGCGGCGTCCTAGGCCGCTAGACGATGAGGGCTATCGGCCCGCCTGGGCGCTTCTCAGCGCGTCGGGGACGTGAGAAGCATATGGGATGGCGGGAGGTATCGCCAAAACGGTTTACGGGCTGGGTGTGGGGGGCGTGGTCGTGGTGCCGGGGGCGGCCGGCTGGTTCTCCTCCACCAGGTGGCGCCTCACCTCCGCCGTCGTCAGGCCCAGGCCGCCCAGTTCGATCTCGTCCCAGGCCTGCAGGCGGCGGCTGTCGCGGTCGAAGTAGAGCACCGAGGTCTGGATGGGGTCGGGGTGTTTGCCCTCGATCGCGCGCAGGCCGCTGCCGCCCGTGGAGCCCTCCAGGCGCAGCCGGGTGCCGTACGGCATGACCTCCATTTCCTGGTGGTGGAGGTGGCCGGCCAGGGCGAGGGGGACCTGGCCGTCGGTCTGGCGGGCGGCGACGGGTTCGTGGGCGATGGCGACGTCGACGGGGCTTCCGGCGGCCTTCTGGTCGCGCAGGGACGCGGCGAGGCGGGCTCCGGCCAGTTCGTTGGCGGCGTCGCCGCCGGCGACCTGGGAGCGGTCGGGGGTGAACTGGGGGTCGCCGATGCCGGCGAAGCGCAGGCCGGCGATGGTGCGGGCCTTGCCGTCGTCGAGGACGTGGACGTTCTTGAGGTCCTCGAGGTAGCGCTGGGTCTGGCGGGAGTCGTGGTTGCCGCGGACCCAGACGTAGGGGGCGCCGAGGTTCTCGATGGGGTCGAGGAAGCCGTTCTCGGCGGTCGTGCCGTGGTCCATGGTGTCTCCGGAGTCGACGATCACGTTGATCTTGTACTGGTCGACGAGTGAGGCGATGATCTTCCAGCTCGCGGGGTTGAGGTGGATGTCGGAGACGTGCAGGACCCGGATGGTCCTCGGGTCGGGTGCGTAGGCGGGGAGGGTGGAGGTGGCGTCGTAGAGCTTGGTCACGTTGGTGACCAGGCGGGCCAACTCCTTCTGGTAGACGTCGAATTCGGTGACGATGCTGCGGGCGTTGCCGACCAGGGACGGGGCGGAGGAGAGCAGGCCGGAGAATTTCGGTTCGAGGACGGACTCGGGGTTCCAGGTGGCGAACGCCGTGCCGCCCGAGGCGGCCAGGAGGGTCAGGGCCAGGCCGCCGGCAGCCAGGGCGCGGCGTGGGCGGCGGTAGACGGCCAGGCCGAGCGCCGTGGCGCCGGTTACGACGGCGACGCAGCTGCGGACGGCCAGGTCGCGGGTGCCGTGGGCGACGTCCTCGGTGACCTCGTCCTGGAGGCCGGAGAGGCGTTCGGGGTGGTCGACCAGGGCCTGGGCGCGCTCGGGGTCGAGTTGGTCGACGTTGACGTCCAGCCGGACCGGGGCGATGTGGCTGTCCAGCTGGAGGGCGCCCAGTGGGGAGACGTTGATCTTCGTGCCGCCGGTGACGGAGGGGCGGAGCGTCATCGTCGTGTTCATGGGGCCGACCGGGACGCGTACGTTGCCGACGATCAGCAGGCCCAGCCAGGCGCCCAGGAGGACGACCGCGACCAGGCCGAGGGCGCGGGTCCAGGGGTGTGGCTGGGTGACGAGTTCCGGTGTGGGCAGCGGGCGGCGGGTCGAGTAGCGGCGGGCGAGGGCGCGCGGGGCCCTGGGGACGTGGGCGAGAACTTTCATGACTGCGGCGGGGACCCTGGCCATTGGTCCCGTATGCCCAAGTGCGCGGGTGGATATGCGGGGCCGTTGGCGGCTCCTTCCCGGGCGGGTCGTACCCGACAATGGGCCTGTGCTGGAGATGACGCGCGAGGAGTTCGAGGAACTGGTCGCCGAGGCCCTGGACCGGATTCCGCCGGAGCTGACGCGGCTGATGGACAACGTCGCGGTGTTCGTCGAGGACGAACCGCCCGCGGAGGATCCCGAGCTGCTCGGGCTGTACGAGGGGACTCCGCTCACCGAACGCGGGGAGTGGTACGCCGGGGTGCTGCCGGACCGGATCACCATCTATCGGGGGCCGACGCTGCGGATGTGCCGGTCGCGGGAGGAGGTCGTCGAGGAGACCGAGGTGACGGTGGTGCACGAGATCGCGCACCACTTCGGGATCGACGACGAGCGGTTGCACGCACTCGGTTACGGGTGAGCGCGCGTCTTCGTGGACGTGCTGTGCGGCGCGCGTGTCCTCTTGTGGGCGGCGGGAGTTGGGCAGGTTGACTTCTTCGCCCGCCACTGGAGGTGGCCACCGTGCGCCCCTTGTACGTACCTGTCCGTCTGGCCGCCACGGTCGTGGCGGTGGCGGCTGCCGCCGGCTGTATGAGTGTGGGCGACGACGGGGGAGGCGGGGGCGCCAAGCCGTCGCATTCCGCCGGGCAGCGGGGCGGTGAGGCGCCCGACGGGGGGTCGGCCGTCTCGGGTGGGGGGTCCGGGTTCGGGGCGCACGCGGACGACGGCAAGCGGGGCAGGGCGAAGGGCAAGGGCAAGGGCAAGAAGGGGGCCGAGCGGTCGGCGTCCCCGTCGGCCTCGCCCTCGGCGGCGGTGAGCGCGTCGGCTCCCGTCGGGGGCGGCGGGCCGCAGAAGCCGGGGCAGAGCGAGAAGCCCGGTCCCACGCGTCCGGCGGAGCCGACGCCCACACGTACGGTGGAACCGGAGCCGACGCCGACGCCGGAGCCGACGTCCGCCACGCCGACGCCCACGGAGGCGGAGCCGTCGTCGTCGGCGCACGAGGAGACGGGGCCGCAGCTGGGGCAGCGGGAGCCGGCGCCGGCCGCGGGGGCGCCAGCGTGAGGTAGGGGCGGTGGGGGCCCGTGGCACGTGACGTTGCCTACACCGGCTTCGGTCAGTTTGCCTTGGGGGGCTGGGGGTGCGTATGGTGGTAGATCGTTTGATCCCATTTGCCCGGCGCCAACGCAGAGCGCGCCGTGTGGCGCGTACTCTCCCTTGCCGTGGCGGACCGCATTGAGGCGGTCGTATTGCGAATCACGGAGTTGACGGGCGCGTGCCGACGAGACTCCGGAAGGTTTCGCATACGCATGTCCATTTCCAGTACTGATCACGTCGTCGTGCCCGAGAACGGCGAGAACGACTCCGTCGAAGAGACCCCCGAGATCACCTTCGCGGACCTCGGTCTTCCCGAGGGCGTCGTGCGCAAGCTCGCGCAGAACGGCGTGACCACCCCCTTCCCGATCCAGGCCGCGACCATCCCGGACGCCCTGGCCGGCAAGGACATCCTGGGCCGCGGCCGTACCGGCTCCGGCAAGACGCTGTCGTTCGGCCTGCCGACGCTGGCGCGTCTGTCCGGCGGCCGTACCGAGAAGCACAAGCCGCGCGCCGTCATCCTCACCCCGACCCGTGAGCTCGCGATGCAGGTCGCGGACGCCCTCCAGCCCTACGGCGACCAGCTCGGACTGAAGATGAAGGTCGTCTGCGGCGGTACGTCGATGGGTAACCAGATCTACGCGCTGGAGCGGGGTGTGGACGTGCTCGTCGCGACCCCCGGCCGGCTGCGCGACATCATCAACCGCGGCGCCTGCTCCCTCGAGGACGTCGAGGTCGCCGTGCTCGACGAGGCCGACCAGATGTCCGACCTGGGCTTCCTGCCCGAGGTCACGGAGCTGCTTGACCAGGTTCCGGCGGGCGGTCAGCGGATGCTGTTCTCCGCGACGATGGAGAACGAGATCAAGACCCTCGTCGACCGGTACCTGACGGACCCGGTCCTGCACGAGGTCGACGCCGCGCAGGGTGCGGTGACGACCATGTCGCACCACATCCTGATCGTGAAGCCCAAGGACAAGGCGCCGGTCACCGCCGCGATCGCCTCCCGCAAGGGCCGCACCATCATCTTCGTCCGCACCCAGCTGGGCGCCGACCGTGTCGCGGAGCAGCTGCGCGAGGCCGGTGCGAAGGCGGACGCGCTGCACGGCGGTATGACGCAGGGGGCCAGGACCCGGACCCTCGCGGACTTCAAGGACGGGTATGTCAACGTCCTCGTCGCGACCGACGTCGCCGCGCGCGGTATTCACGTCGACGGCATCGACCTGGTGCTGAACGTCGACCCCGCCGGTGACCACAAGGACTACCTGCACCGGGCCGGCCGTACGGCCCGTGCGGGGCGTACGGGCACGGTCGTCTCGCTCTCCCTGCCGCACCAGCGTCGTCAGATCTTCCGGCTGATGGAGGACGCGGGCGTCGACGCCTCGCGCCACATCATCCAGGGCGGTGCGGCCTTCGACCCGGAGGTCGCCGACATCACCGGCGCCCGCTCGATGACCGAGGTCCAGGCGGAGTCGGCGGGCAACGCCGCTCAGCAGGCCGAGCGCGAGGTGGCTCAGCTCACCAAGCAGCTGGAGCGGGCGCAGCGGCGTGCCGTCGAGCTGCGTGAGGAGTCCGACCGGCTCGTCGCCCGTGCGGCGCGTGAGCGGGGCGAGGACCCGGAGGCCGCGGTGGCGGAGGCGCAGGCGGCCGCGGTCGAGGCCGTCGAGGTGGCCGTGCCCGAGCAGCCGGCGGCGCAGGATGTCGACAGGGCGGAGGCTCCGGCGTACGAGCGTCGTGAGCGTCGGGACAACGACCGTGGCGGTTTCCGCCGGGACGACCGTCGTGACGACCGTGGTGGGCGTTCCTTCGAGCGTCGCGACGGTGAGCGCGGCGGGTTCAACCGTGACCGCGGTGACCGTGGCTTCGAGCGCCGGGACAACGACCGTGGCGGCTTCCGCCGGGACGACCGTCGTGACGACCGCGGTGGGCGTTCCTTCGAGCGTCGCGACGGTGAGCGCGGCGGGTTCAACCGTGACCGCGGTGACCGTGGCTTCGAGCGCCGGGACAACGACCGTGGCG
>NZ_JBIWJD010000008.1:443464-483087 GCF_044764945.1 Streptomyces sp. NPDC093568
GCGGCTTCCGCCGGGACGACCGTCGTGACGACCGCGGTGGCCGTTCCTTCGACCGTGACCGTGGCGGGCGTTCCTTCGAGCGTCGCGACGACCGCGGTGGTTTCCGCCGGGACGACCGTCCGGCCGGGCGTTCCTTCGAGCGGCGTGACGAGCGTGGCGGTCACCGTGGCAGCGACCGTCCCTTCAACCGCGACCGCCGCGACGACCGCCCCGGCTTCCGCTCGGGCGGCCACGAGCGGCCGTACGGCCGACGTGACGACCACCGTGGCACCGGCGGCGGCTCCTTCGGGCGTCGCGAGGACAAGCCGCGTTGGAAGCGCAACGGCTGACGCCGAGTGAGTGGCAAGCGCCGTGGTCCCTTCGGGCCACGGCGCTTTGCTGTGCCTGGAGTGTGAGAGCGCTGTAGGATCAGCCCACTTTTTTGGGGGGATGCGACGGCCGGGGCCGGGGGCATCTGAAGCAGCCCGATGCAGTGCACGCTGCCCCCTCGTGTTCCTGGGGAGGATCCGCCTTGGCTCGTCATGCCTTCGTACGTCTCACGCGCGCGAGACGCGCCGCCGTCGCCGTAGCCGCGTCCGCGGCGCTCGCGGCGGGGTTGAGCCCGCTGATGCCGACCGCGTCGGCGGTGGAGGTGCCGCAGGAGACGGTGGTACCGGCGGCGTTGCGAAGTACGTACACGTCGGCGACTCTGATCAGCCCGGACACCACCAGCGGCGGGGACGGAGCGGGCGCGCGGGGCGTGTTCCACCGGCTGGAGGGACACGGCAGGGTGTGGACGCGGTACGACGACGGCAGGTCCTTCGACGCGCCGGCTTTCAACAGCTCAGCGATCGCCGTGGGAACCGGCAGTGATGTCCTCGCGTACCGCTACGGCGGCACGGTCGACTTCTGGAACGCCGCCGACGGCACGACTGCCACCATCCGGGTGCCGGAGGGGCAGAGTACGTTCGGTGTCTTCGGCAGCAGCGTCGTCACGTTGGAGAACGTCACTGCCGAGGACGGCACCACCACGCGGGTCACCCATCTGCTGAGTCCTGGGCCCGACGGAAGCACGCGTGACGTGACCGTCGGAGGCGAGCCCGCGGGGATGAAGCTGGCGGGGCCTGTGCGGGGCGACGCAAGCGAACTGTTCTTCCGTGCCGTGCTGGACGGAAGCACCCGTATGGTTGCCGTCGACCCGCGGACCGGCCAGGTCAGGAGCTGGACCCCGCCGCTTTCCGCCGGGTACGCCAAGATCTCGCCGGAGTACCTGGCGGTGTACGCCGGTGCCGCCGGCTCGAAGGTGTACGTGTACTCGCGTTCCGACCTGTCGGCCGCTCCCACCGAGGTGACGCTGGACGGAGCCGACGGGACGACTCCGGCCGACGACCTCTCCGTGGTCGGCGACTGGCTCGTCCACCGCCCGGGCGGTAAGGCGCAGGTGACCGCCGTTCCGATCGCGGGCGGCGACCCGGTCACGGTGCTGCCCTCCTCCGGCTCCGGTATCTCCGCCGCCCCGGACGGCACCGCCGTCGTCATCGGCCGTTCGGGCGCGGATGATTGGGGAATCCAGCGCATCCACCCGGGTGCGGACGGCAAGCCCGTCGTGACCATGGTCAAGGCGCTGCCGAAACCTCCGCACAAGATCCAGGGCATTGCCCTGCAGCAGGGCCGGCTCCTGGTCGCGGACAAGAGCTGGGCCGGCTATCGCGACAGCTACGTGCGGACCGTCGCCGCGACCGGCACTCCCGCCTTCGGCGAGCGTTCCTCGTACGACGGGTCGGAGCTGTTGATGCACGACTGCCCGGCACAGGAGGGCGGCTGTGCCCTGCACAACACGGCCGACAACCGGGCCGTCTGGCTGATGAGGAACTCGGCGGGCTACGACAGCCTCCGGGTCAACGGGGCCGCCCCGTACACCTTCTGGCAGCGCGGTGTTCCGGCGGGCGGGCGGATCACCGATGTGTCCGGCCAGTACCTGATCCACACGACCGCCACCCAGCAGACGGTCATCAAGATCGGCAACGACGGTACGGCAGCGGTGACCCGGGCGCCCGGCGCCGCCGCCCTCTCCGGCGACACCCTCTGGACGGCGGGTAGCACCCCAGGCAGCGTCACCGCGTACGACCTGACCGCCAAGAAGACCACCGAGACCCTCACCACCGACGCCGGCTGCACCCCCACTGAACTCCAGGCGCTGGGCCGGTACTTGTACTGGACCTGCGCTGACGGCAAGGCCGGTGTCTACGACCGTACGGCGAAGGCGTCCGTGCCCGTGCCGGGCGGTGAGGCCGAGCTCGGTGACGGGTTCGTCGTCACGCACGACAAGCGGGCGGGCAAGCTGATCCTCACCACGGTCACCGACGGCACGGCCGTGAGCCGCGTCATCGGCGACCTGCCCGACACCGGCGTCTCGCAGCGGGGCGTGCGCTGGACGGTCGACGAGGCCGGCGCGAACGCGGCGTACGTCGATGACCAGGAGCGCGTGCACCTCGTACCGTCCGGGGTCGCGCAGCAGCCGCTGCGGCTGCTGGGGCCGGTGTGGAACGCGCCGTACGTCGAGGCCCGCGCTATCGACACGGCGCCCGACACCCTGACCACCGTGCTGCTGCCGAAGCCGTCTTCGGGGTGGGACCTGACCGTACGCAATCGCGCCACCGGCAAGGTCTACGGCGACGGCGTGGACGGCGATGCGGCGCGCGGTGAGCTGAGCGTCGGCTGGCACGGCGACGACCCGGCGGTTCAGGGGGACGTGTTCCTGCCGAACGGAACCTACGACTGGACGCTCACCGTCACACCGGCCGACGGGGTCGGCGCGCCCTTGGAAGTGCGCGGATCGGTGAAGCTGCTGCACGGCACACCCGAGCGTCACGACCACGTGGGCTCGGAAGGGCTGCCGGACAGCAACGCCGACCTGCTCACCCTCAACTCCTCCGGCACCCTCACCTTCCAGCAGGGCACGGGCAAGGGCACCTTCTCCGGGAAGGTGTCCGGGGGTGGCTGGTCGACGTCGGTGGTCGCGGTGCCCTTCGGGGACCTGAACGGCGACCGGTGCAATGACGTGCTGGTGCGGATGAGTGACGGCTCGCTGCGCGGCTACAAGGTCAAGTGCGGGCTGGCGCCGACACCTTCGATGGCGTATACGAAGCTCGGCACCGGCTGGAACGCCTACAACGTGCTCACCTCGCCCGGCGATCTGACCGGCGACAAGAGGGCCGATCTGCTGGCGCGGAAGGCGTCGACCGGCGACATCCACCTCTTCGCGGCGAAGAGCGACGGGACGCTGGCGGCGGGGAAGAAGATCCGTTCGGCGTGGACGGGCTACACGAAGATCGTGGGTGTCGGGGACGTGAATGGCGACGGTCACGGGGACGTCCTCGCCCGGGACAGGGCCGGGGTGCTGTGGCGCTACAACGGCCTGGGCAACGGGCTGTTGAAGGACCGGGTGAAGGTCTTCTCGGGCTGGGGCTCGGGTTACAACGTCATCGTCGGCGCCGGGGACATCACCGGGGACGGGAAGGCCGACCTTGTCTCGCGGGACGGCAGTGGCAACGTGTGGCGCAACAACGGTGACGGCAAGGGGTCGTTCGGGCCGCGGGTGAAGATCGCGAGCGGCTGGCAGGGCTACAAGGGCATTTTCTAGCCAAGATGTGACGTGTGTCATGCCCCCGGTGAGGGAATCGCTGGGGACATGACAGATGACGCCATAGCGAGTGGGCGGTCTTCCGGGGGGATCTCGGACGAAGAGCGGCTTGCCCAGCTCGGCTACACGCAGGTTCTCGCCCGCCGCATGTCGGCGTTCTCCAACTACGCGGTCTCCTTCACGATCATCTCGGTCCTGTCGGGCTGCCTGACGCTCTATCTGTTCGGCATGAACACGGGCGGCCCGGCGGTGATCGTCTGGGGCTGGGTCGCCGTAGGTCTGATGACCCTCTTCGTGGGTCTGTCCATGGCCGAGATCTGCTCGGCGTATCCGACGTCGGCCGGCCTGTACTTCTGGGCCCACCGGCTCGCGCCGCCGCGGTCCGCGGCCGCCTGGGCGTGGTTCACGGGCTGGTTCAACGTGCTGGGCCAGGTGGCGGTGACGGCCGGCATCGACTTCGGGGCGGCGTCGTTCCTCGGCGCCTACCTGAACCTCCAGTTCGGCTTCGAGGTGACGCCGGGCCGCACGATCCTGCTGTTCGCGGGGATCCTGGTGCTCCACGGCCTGCTGAACACCTTCGGGGTGCGGATCGTGGCCCTCCTCAACAGCGTCAGCGTGTGGTGGCACGTGGTGGGCGTCGCGGTGATCGTCGGCGCGCTGACCTTCGTACCGGACGAGCACCGCTCCGCGTCGTTCGTGTTCGGCGAGTTCGTGAACAACACGGGCTGGGGCAGCGGGGTCTACGTGGTCCTCCTGGGGCTGCTGATGGCCCAGTACACCTTCACCGGCTACGACGCCTCGGCCCACATGACGGAGGAGACGCACGACGCGTCGACGGCCGGCCCGAAGGGCATCGTGCGGTCCATCTGGACGTCGTGGATAGCCGGGTTCGTGCTCCTGCTGGGCTTCACCTTCGCGATCCAGTCGTACGAGGGCGCCCTCACCTCCCCGACGGGCGCGCCGCCCGCGCAGATCCTGCTGGACGCGCTGGGGGCGACGGCGGGCAAGCTGCTCCTGCTGGTCGTCATCGGGGCGCAGCTGTTCTGCGGGATGGCGTCGGTGACGGCCAACAGCCGCATGATCTACGCCTTCTCGCGCGACGGCGCACTGCCGTTCTCGCACCTCTGGCACACGGTCAGCCCGCGCACGAGGACGCCGGTGGCGGCGGTGTGGCTGGCGGCGGGCGGCGCGCTGCTCCTGGGTCTCCCCTATCTGATCAACGTGACGGCGTACGCGGCGGTGACGTCGATCGCGGTCATCGGCCTGTACATCGCGTACGTCATCCCGACGCTGCTGCGGGTGCGCAAGGGGGACGCGTTCGAGCGGGGGCCGTGGCATCTGGGCCGCTGGTCCGGGGTCGTGGGCGTGGTGGCGGTGGTGTGGGTCGGCGTGATCACGGTGCTGTTCATGCTGCCGCAGGTGTCCCCGGTCACCTGGGAGAGCTTCAACTACGCCCCCGTCGCCGTCCTGGCCGTCCTCGGCTTCGCGTCGGCCTGGTGGCTGGCCTCGGCCCGGCACTGGTTCCTCAACCCCGACCACGAGCGGACGATCGCCCGGGAGGCGGCTCGGGCGGGGGCGCCCGAACCGGTGGATCCGTAGCGGTTGGGCGCGCACCGGGTTCCGGAGCGCCTCGCTCCGCGGCCCTTCGCCACCGCTGACGTGGCCGTGTCTCCGATACCCGATCGGAGACACGGCCACGTCCGGCTATGCTCGGGGTGGCAACATCGCCTGGGCCCTTAGCTCAATTGGCAGAGCAGTGGACTTTTAATCCATTGGTTGTGGGTTCGAGTCCCACAGGGCCTACGGACGCGGGGGAGGGGAAACCTCTTCTGACCTGCGGTGCAGCGCTCGGACCGGCCTCAGTCGGCCCGGGCGCTGGCTCGTTTTCGGGCGCGTGCGTGAGCGATGCGGGAGCGATGCGTGAGCGGATGTGCCCGTGGCCTGTGGATCGGCTGCGGCGTCCGCGGATGGTTCGGCGGCTGCCTGACGCACCCCCGTGGGTCAACCTCGCCGCGCGCATGCGTGAGAGTTGCGGAGACATGGCGCAGATCCCGATCCGAGGAGCAGCGACCCGGTCCGGGGCCGGCGTTCAGATGCCACGTAGGGCCCGGACCGGCATCAGTCGGCCCGGGCGCTGTCCTGCTTGCCGTGGGTCGACCCGGGGTGGTGGCTGGTGGCGGCGACGACGGTCGTGAGGAAGGGCACTGCTCCCCGCTGCTGGTAGAAACGCATGGCACCGCCGTTGCCCGCCAGGACGGCGATCTGAACAGTCCTGGGGTCCTGTGCGTATTGAGCGGGGTGTGTGGTCTGCCGGCCCCAGGCTCGACCCCGTCCTCCGGGGCTCGGTGCTCACCAGCCGACCCGTGCCCCCACCGGCAAATGGTCGCTTCCCGTGGCCCCCAACACCCACGCGCTCATCGGCTCCACCCCCCGGACCAGGACCTGGTCGATCCGGGCCACCGGGAAGTTCGCCGGCCAGCTGAAGCCGAAGCCGGCGCCCGCCGCCGTCTGGGCTGAGGTCAGCTGTGTGGTGAGGGTAGTGAAGGCGCGGTCGTCCAGGGTGCCGTTCAGGTCGCCGAGCAGCAGGACCCGTTCGTTCCGGTCGGCGGCGACGGTCTTGGCGAGGGCCTCGGCGCCGCGGTCGCGCTGGTCCGTGACGAAGCCTCCTCTGGGGTTCACCCGGGCGGAACCCAGGTGGGCCACGTACACCGACAGCGGGCCCCGGGGCGTGGACACCGTCGCGTGCAGCCCGCGGTTGTCGGTCAGTTTGACGTCCGCCGGCTTGGTCTTCGCCAGGGGCCCGTAGTCCATCCCGGTGTCGACCGGCCGTGTGTCCGACAGCGGCAGCTTGCTCCACAGCCCGACCGTGCCCTGCACCGTGTGGTACCGGTACGCCTTCGCCAGTTCCCTCTCGTACCGCGGCTTCGCCTCGGCGGCGATCTCCTGAAGCGCCAGCACGTCCGCGCCGGAGGCGGCCAGGTCGCGGGCGGTGCCGACCGGGTCGGGGTTGTCGGCGCCGACGTTGTGGCTGACCACGGTCAGGTCGCCGCCCGGCCGGGACCTGTCGCCGAGCAGCCCGCCGAAGAGGTGCAGCCACACCACGGCAGGCAGCAGCAGCGCGGCCACCGCGGAGGCGGAGCGGCGCCACAGCGCCCCGGCCAGCAGCACGGGGAGGAAAAGGCCGAACCACGGCAGGAAGGTCTCCACCAGGCTGCCGAGGTTGCCGATCCGGTTGGGGATCCTCGCGTGCAGCAGCATGAGCAGGCCGAGCAGCAGCGCCTGCGCCACGAGCACCGGGCCGCGCTTCCAGGGTTCCGGCCGAAGGCCGCCGCGGATCGCCCGGCGGATGCGCGCGTGTCGGGGACGGGTGTCGCTGTCCGGGCGGCTGCCTCCGTGCGGGTCGGCCTGTGCCGTGGCAGCCCGCGGCATCGTCTGCGCCCGTTCTTCGCCGGTCATCGCCGCGTCCGGGCGTACGGGGCGGTCGTGGTCCGTGCCGATGGTCCGGTTCGAGTCATGCGGCCAGTCAAGGCAGCGCGGTGTTGCCGGCACGTATGCGGTTTTCGATACGCCGACGATATGTACCGACTCGTAGCCTTGAGGGCATGCGTGTGCTGGTCGTCGAGGACGAACCCTTTCTGGCGGAGGCCATCCGCGACGGTCTGCGGCTGGAGGCGATCGCGGCCGACATCGCCGGCGACGGCGACACCGCTCTGGAACTGCTGAGCGTCAACGCCTACGACATCGCCGTCCTCGACCGCGACATTCCCGGACCGTCCGGTGACGAGATCGCCGAACGCATCGTCGCCTCCGGCAGCGGCACGCCGATCCTCATGCTCACCGCGGCCGACCGCCTCGATGACAAGGCGTCCGGGTTCGAACTCGGCGCGGACGACTACCTCACGAAGCCCTTCGCACTCCAGGAACTCGCACTCCGGCTCAGGGCACTCGACCGCAGACGTGGCCACAGCCGGCCCCCGGTGCGGGAGATCGCGGGGCTGCGGGTGGACCCGTTCCGCCGGGAGGTCTACCGGGACGGCCGCTATGTCGCGCTGACCAGGAAGCAGTTCGCCGTGCTCGAGGTGCTCGTCGCCGCCGAAGGCGGGGTGATCAGCGCCGAGGAACTCCTGGAACGCGCCTGGGACGAGAACGCCGACCCGTTCACCAACGCCGTGCGCATCACCGTCTCGGCGCTGCGCAAGCGGCTGGGCGAGCCCTGGATCATCACCACCGTGCCGGGCGCCGGCTACCGCATCGACGTGCGGCGGGAGGCCGGCGACGAGCCGGGAGACCGTGGATGACGAGGAGGAGACCGTGGATGACCAGGCGGGAGACCGTGGATGACCAGGCCGGAGACCGTGGATAGGGCGCCCGGCTTGAGCGTTCGGCTCAAGCTCACCCTCAGCTACGCCGGGTTCCTCATGGTCGCCGGCGCCTTGCTGCTCACCGCGGTCTGGGTGTTCCTCCTGCGGTACGTCCCCGAACGCGCCACCCTCATCAACCCCGACGACGGTCCCGGCAACGGCGTGTTTCCCGTCCGGTCCTCCCTCCTCGACGTCTTCGCTCCGCGGGCGGCCGCGGTACTGGCGTTCCTGCTGGTGTTCGGCCTGGTGGGAGGGTGGATCCTCGCCGGCCGCATGCTCGCCCCGCTGACCCGCATCACGGACGCAACCCGCCTGGCCACGGGCGGATCGCTCTCCCACCGGATCCGGCTGCCCGGCCGCAAGGACGAGTTCCGCGAACTCGCCGACGCCTTCGACACGATGCTCGTACGGCTCGAGGCACACGTCGGCGAACAGCGGAGGTTCGCGGCCAACGCCTCCCACGAGCTGCGCACCCCGCTGGCGATCTCGAAGGCGCTTCTCGACGTGGCCCGCACCGATCCGAGCCGCGTCACCGGCGAACTCGTCGAGCGCCTCCACACCGTCAACACCCGAGCCATCGAGCTCACCGAGGCACTGCTCCTGCTCAGCCGCGCGGGCCAGCGGTCCTTCACCCATGAGCCCGTCGACCTGTCCCTCGTGGCGGAGGAAGCCACCGAGACACTCCTGCCCCTCGCGGAGAAGCACGGCGTCACCGTCGAGACCGGCGGCGACATCACCCCGACGACCGGATCACCGGCGCTGCTGCTGCAACTGACCATGAACCTCGTGCACAACGCGATCGTCCACAACCTGCCGGATGAGGGCACGGTGTGGGTCCACACCGGCGTCCGCGACCGGACGGTGGTGCTCACCGTCGAGAACACCGGCGAGAAGCTCACCCCGCAGCGCGTCTCGACCCTCACCGAACCCTTCCAGCGCGGCACCGAACGCATCCACACCGACCACGCGGGCGTCGGCCTGGGCCTGGCGATCGTCAAGACCATCACCCACGCACACGACGGCACCCTCACCCTCACCCCGCGCTCCGACGGCGGGATGCGCATCACGGTGGAACTGCCGCGCACTCAGTGAGCTCGGGCGCGCCCCCGGCCGCCGCACAGGAATGTCACGGACCACCCCGATAAGTCCCAGGTGGCACATGGCGAGTTTGCGTCAGTCCGTGATCTCCCCACCGTGAACTATCAACAGAAATCGGTCCCTTGAGGGAAGCTGGGCGATCATCCGGGATCACATTCCGGACCGCGGCGGTCGAAGGTGCTCGACCCGGCCGCCGACGCCTACGTTCCTCCGGCATCAGGGATCACCATGCCCCGCACCCCCCACCCTGCCGCGATACCGGGCGGGCGACGCGTCGCCCGTACCGCCGTGGCAGCGGGCCTCGTCGCCGCGCTCTGCGCGGCCGGCCCCCTTCCTCTCGCCCTCGCCGCGGACGGCGCCCCAGCCGCGGACGGCGCCCCCGCCGCCCCGGCCGACCCCGGCGTCAAGTCCGCCCACGACAAGCTCGGTTCGGACGACGCGGACCTCCTCGCCGAGGCCAAGGCGCAGCGCGCCAAGAACGTCACGATCATGATCGCCACGGCCCCGGGACAGACCGAGCAGGTCGCCCGGGAGCTGGACGCGGTCAAGGGCGCCTCCGTCGGCCGTACGTACGACAAGCTCGGCTATGTCCGGGCCACCGTGCCGACCGGCAGGGCGGACTCGGCCATCGCCGCCGCCACGCGGCTCGCCTCCGTGCAGGCCATCGACCTGCGCGAGGAGATACCCCTTGAGGAGCCGAGCCTCGACGCCGACGGCAAGTCCGGCGCCTCCGCCGCGACTTACCCCGGCCCGGGCCGGGGGACCCCGGCGAAGAACCCGTACAACCCGTCCTTCGAGACGGGCGCCGTCGACTTCGTGAAGAAGAACCCCGAGGCGGACGGGCGCGGAGTCACCATCGGCGTCCTCGACACCGGGGTCGACCTCGCGAGCCCCGCGCTGCGGAAGACCACGACCGGCGAGCGCAAGATCGCCGACTGGGTGACCGCGACCGACCCCCTGGTCGACGGCGACGGCACCTGGCGTGCGATGACCACCTCCGTCTCCGGGCCCTCCTTCACCTACGGCGGCAAGAGCTGGAAGGCACCGGAGGGCACCTACCGGATCAGCACCTTCCGCGAGGCCGTCACCGCTCAGGGCAAGGTCACGGAGGGCGACGCCGACGGTGACGTCAACCGTGACGGCGACACGACCGACGACTGGGGTGTCCTGTACGACCCGGCCGCCGGGACGGTCACCGTCGACGTCGACGACAACGGCGACTTCACCGACGACACCCCGATGAAGCCGTACAAGGACGGCCACCAGGTCGGCCACTTCGGCACCGACGACCCGGCCACGGACATCCCCGAGACCCAGGACTTCGTCGTGGAGGTCCGGAGGGACGTCCCGATGGACCCGCTGGGCGGGGACTGGGCCGGCAAGAAGGCCGACTTCGTCAACATCGGCCTCACCGCGGGCGCCCACGGCACCCACGTGGCCGGCATCACCGCCGCCAACGGCATGTTCGGCGGCGCGATGGACGGCGCCGCCCCCGGCGCGAAGATCGTCTCCTCGCGGGCCTGCGTCTTCGGCCCCGGATGCAGCAACGTCGCGCTCACCGAGGGCATGATCGACCTCGTCGTCAACCGCGGCGTCGACGTCGTCAACATGTCCATCGGCGGCCTGCCCCCGCTGAACGACGGCAACAACGCCCGCGCCGAGCTGTACACGCGCCTCATCGACACCTACGGCGTCCAGCTGGTCATCTCCGGCGGCAACTCCGGCCCCGGCGCCAACACCATCGGCGACCCCGGCCTCGCCGACAAGGTCATCTCGGTCGGCGCGGGCGTCTCCAAGGAGACCTTCGCCGCCAACTACGGCACCGGGGTGCGCAACAAGTACCAGCTGTTCAACTTCTCCTCGCGCGGCCCGCGTGAGGACGGCGGTTTCACCCCGACCGTCGTCGCCCCCGGCTCCGCGGTCAGCACGATCCCGGCCTGGATGCCCGGCGCGCCCATCGCCGAGGCGGGCTGGAAGCTGCCGGCCGGCTACGCCATGTACAACGGCACGTCGATGGCCTCCCCGCAGACGGCGGGCGCGTCCGCGCTGCTGCTGTCGGCCGCCAAGCGGAAGGGCATCGATCTGACGCCCGAGAAGCTGCGCACCGCGCTCACCTCGACCGCCCACCACATCGAGGGACTCCAGGCCTACGAGGAGGGCGCCGGCCGCATCGACGTCGTCGACGCCTGGAAGGCCGTGAAGGCGGGCGCCACCGCCCACGACTACGCGGTCAAGGCCCCGGTCGACACCGCGCTCGACCAGGCGCTGAAGACGCCGGGCTTCGGCACGGGTCTGTACGACCGCGAGGGCGGTCTGAAGGCGGGGCAGAAGAAGACGTACGACATCACCCTCACCCGTACGTCCGGCCCGGCCGGCTCGCTCCCGCACACCCTGCGCCTGGCGAACAACAAGGCCCGCACCTTCTCGATCGCCGGCCCGAAGGTGGTCAGCCTGCCGCTGAACAAGCCGGTGACGGTCAAGGTGCAGGCCGCGCCGAAGCACGCCGGCATCAAGAGCGCGATCCTCGAGGCCGACGACCCGCGGACGGTCGGCGTCGACGAGCAGATCCTCGCCACCGTGGTGGTCTCCACGCCGGTCCGGCACACCTTCACCGCCTCGGGTTCGGTGCAGCGCAACAACGTGAAGTCGTACTTCCTCACCGTCCCCGAGGGCGCCAAGTCGCTCCAGGTGACGCTCGGCGGACTGAAAGAGGGCAGCAGGACGCTGTTCAGCGCCATCAACCCGTACGGCGTCACGGCCGCCGACGACGACCCGGGCACGACGGACATCGCCGCCTACGAGGACCCGCAGCCCGGCGTCTGGGAGATCGAGGTCGACGCACGCCGTACGTCGGCGCTGCTCGACAACCCGTTCAAGCTGGCCGCCACCGTGTACGGCGCGTCCTTCGACCCGGCGACCGTGACCGTGCCGGAGGCCAAGGTCGGCACGCCGGTCGACGCGTCCTGGACGGTGACCAACAAGCTGGAGGCGGTCGAGGGCAGGCTCAAGGGCGGCGCGCTCGGCTCGTCGAAGACGGCGCGGCCGACCATCGCGGGCGGCCAGACGCACACCAGCACCATCGAGGTGCCCGAGGGCACGACCTCGCTGGACGTCTCCATCGGCAAGGTCTCCGACCTGGGCGCCGACCTGGACCTGTCGGTGTACGACGCGGCCGGCAAGCTCGTCGGCCAGTCCGCGGACGGCGACGCCGAGGAGTCCGTCTCCATCGCCGCCCCGGCGGCCGGCACCTACACCGTGGAGGTCGCCGGCTTCGAGGTGCCGTCCGGCTCGACCGCGTACGACTACCGGGACGCCTTCTTCTCCACCGCGCTCGGCTCGGTCGAGGTCGACGAGGCGACGCCGGTGAAGCTCGGCACGGGCGGGACGGCGAAGGCGGCGGCCGACGTCACCGTCGCGCGGGCGGTGCCCGAGGGCCGGCAGCTCTTCGGTGAGGTACGGCTGGTGAACACGCGCGGGACGACCGCGGGTGTGGGCGGGGTGACGATCGAGAAGGTCACGCCGTAGCCGTCGTACCCACGACCGAGGGGCGGGCGTCCGGTGCCGGGCGCCCGCCCCTTCGCGTTGCCGTCAGCCCGCGTTGAGCTCCGCGAGGTCGCCGAGCGGCAGCGTGTGCTGGGTCTGGAGGACCTTCGCGCGCAGGTAGCGGAGGTTGTCCGGGGTGGCGAAGACGCCGGTGGGGACGCGGTCCTTGACCTCGACGCCGAGGGCGCGCAGCTGGTCCGCCTTGTCGGGGTTGTTGGAGAGCAGGTCCAGATCGCCGATGCCGAGGGCGGTGAGCATCTGGGCGGCGGCCGTGTAGTCGCGGGCGTCCTCGGGCAGGCCCAGGGCGGCGTTCGCGGCGTACGTGTCGAGGCCCTGGTCCTGGAGGGCGTACGCGTCGAGCTTGTTGTAGAGGCCGATGCCGCGGCCCTCCTGGCGCAGGTACAGCAGGACGCCGCCGCGCTCGGCGATGCGCTCGACGGCCTCGCGCAGCTGGGGGCCGCAGTCGCAGCGGGCGGAGCCGAAGACGTCGCCGGTCAGGCACTCGGAGTGCAGCCGGACCAGCGGGGTGGTGCCGGGGGCCGGGTCGCCGAGGACGACGGCCACGTGCTCCAGGCCGTCGGCCAGGCCGTGGAAGGTGACCAGCTCGGCGTCGATGCGGTAGCCGTCCTGGAAGCGCAGCGGGACCCGGACGCGGGCGCGCTGGGTGGCGGCGGCGGTGAAGTCGGGCATGCGGGTTCTCCGGGTTCCGTACGTGCGGGCTGCTTCAGATTTGAATCAGCTGCTCGGTCAGGACCCTACCCCTGCTTTAAATTTGAATCAACAAATTTGAATCAACGGGACTGTCGCGCGGATCACGAACAGGACTTGCCGGAGCGCCGCCGCCAGGGCACGTCGTCCGGGGAGGCGTGCGCGCCCTCCCCCTGGAACCCCTCGCCGACCGCCGTGAAGATCTCCTCCAGCTGCCCGACCTGCTCGGGCGTCAGCCGGTCGAAGAGCAGCGATCGCACGGTCTCCACATGACCGGGCGCCGCGCGCTCCAGCACCCGCATGCCCTCGTCGGTGAGGGCCGCGATGCTGCCCCGCTTGTCCCAGCGGCAGTCCTCGCGCCGCACCAGGCCGTCCCGCTCCAGCCGGGTGACGGCGTACGTCAGCCGACTGCGGGTGATTTTCAGCCCTTCGGCGAGGTCGGTCATGCGCAGTCTGCGCTCCGGGGTTTCGGAGAGGGTGGCGAGGATGGAGTAATACAGATGGGGCATGCCGGCCTCCTGCTGGAGCTGCCGGTCCAGCGCGTCCTCCACGAGAGCGGCGGCCGCGACGTACGCGCGCCAGGCGCGCTGCTCCTTCGGGGTGAGCCAGCGAGTCGTCATGTGACCAGTGTAGGTTTGTTTCAAAGTTGAACCAAGATCAGATCGCCGAGCCGGAGAGCGCGCCCATGCCGTCGTACCCCTACGTCCTGCTGTCGGCCGCCGTCTCCCTGGACGGCTACCTCGACGACACGACCCTTGAGCGGCTGCTGCTGTCCAGCGTCGCCGACTTCGACCGGGTCGACGAGGTCCGGGCGTCCGTGGACGCGATCCTGATCGGCGCCGGCACGATCCGGGCGGACAACCCCCGGCTCCTGGTGAACTCGGCCGAGCGGCGGGCCGCGCGGGTGGCGCGGGGCAAGTCGGAGTACCCCTTGAAGGTCACGGTCAGCGCGTCGGGCGAGCTGGACCCGGCGGCGAACTTCTGGCACACCGGCGGCGACAAGATCGTCTATACGACGGAGAAGGGCGCGGAGCGGCTGCGGCGGGAGCCGGTCGCCGCGGACGTCGTCGCGCTGGGCGAGGAACTGGACTGGCGGGGGCTGCTGGCACACCTGCGGGAGGTGCGCGGTGTCGAGCGGCTGATGGTCGAGGGCGGCGGCACGGTCCACACCCAGTTGCTCCAGCAGGGGCTGGCGGACGAGCTGCAGCTGGTGCTCGCGCCGCTGTTCGTCGGGGACTCGGGGGCGCCGCGGCTGTTCGGGCCGGGCGCCTACCAGGGCGGGCGGCTGCGGCTGCTGGAGACACGGCGGATCGAGGACGTCGTGCTGATGCGCTACGAGCCGACGGCACCCGGGGCCGGCGCCCTCCCCGCCGCCGCGGACCGGCACTGGCTGGCGCTGGCCTGCGAGCTGGCGGCGCAGTGCCCGCCGTCCGCGACGGCGTTCAGCGTCGGGGCCGTGGTCGTGGCCGCCGACGGGACCGAGCTGGCGCGCGGGTACTCCCGGGAGGGCGACGATCCGGTGGTGCACGCGGAGGAGGCGGCGCTGGCGAAGATCGCGCCGGGGGACCCGAGGCTGGCGTCCGCCACCGTGTACTCCAGCCTGGAGCCCTGCACCCGGCGCTCGTCGCGTCCCGTGCCCTGCGCACGGCTGATCCTGGAGGCCGGGGTGCGCCGCGTGGTGACGGCCTGGCGGGAGCCGGACACGTTCGTGACGGGGGCCGACGGCAGCGGGATGCTGGCGGCGCACGGGGTGGAGGTCCTGGTCCTGCCGGAGTACGAACAGCGGGCCAAGGCGCCCAACGCCCACCTGTCGTCCTGACCCGCCGGGTGTGACGCGGCCCGCACAACCGACCGAAAAACCCTGGTCAGAGCCGCCCGCCGGAAACGCGTGTGCTTCGGGTCCTGCGGATGGCGTACTATGGATTCACCGACGCGGGGTGGAGCAGCTCGGTAGCTCGCTGGGCTCATAACCCAGAGGTCGCAGGTTCAAATCCTGTCCCCGCTACTGAAGGCTCAGGGCCGGAACTTCTCAGTTCCGGCCCTGAGTGTTTCCCCGGTCGGCCCCCAGCACTCGCTGCCCGCCCCCTGATCGGCAACCCTGATCAGGTGGAGCAGCGGCGGATCTCATACGCGCGCCGGTTCGTCCGGTTGCTCCCCGCCCTGCTGATCGCGGCAGGTGCCGCGTTCGACCACGTCACCCCCACCGGCTTCACCGGCGCGCCCTTCTTCACGGCGGCTCCGCTGGTAGCCGCTCCCCTCTACTCGCTGCGCGGCACGGTGCTCACCGGTGCCGTCGCCCTCGCCGTACTGCTCGTGCTGCGGGTCCTGAGCGGCGGCCTGACCCGGGCGGAGATCCTCACCGAGCTGGCCACGGTCCTGGTGGTCTCCGTCCTCGCCGTCCTCATCAACGTCCTCGTCCGCCGCAGCGACCAGCGCCTCGCCTCCGCTCGCGAGATCGCCGAGGCCGCCCAGCGCGCCGTGCTGCCGGAACCCGGCGAACGCATCGGCGGGTTCCGGATCGCGGCGCGCTACGAGGCCGCGCAGACCGGCGCCTCCATCGGCGGCGACCTGTACGCCGTGCAGGACAGCCCGCACGGCGTCCGGCTGATCGTGGGCGACGTGCGAGGCAAGGGGATGGGGGCGGTCGGGGCCGTCGCCGTGGTCCTCGGGGCCTTCCGGGAGGCCGCCGAGCAGGAGACCACCCTGGAGGCGGTCGCGCAGCGACTGGAGAGGGCACTGGAGCGGGAGCGCAGGCGGCGCGACGGGGCCTCGGTCCGCGAGGGGTTCACCACCGTCGTACTCGCCGAACTGCCGCACAGCGACGGCGTCGTGCGGCTGGTGAACCGTGGGCATCCCTCCCCGCTGCTGCTGTACGCCGACGGCTCCGTGCGCTCCCTGCCCGCCACCGAACCGGCGCTGCCGCTCGGCATGCGCGAGCTCGGCGCCTGGCCCGACCGGGCCGACGAGGCCGACTTCCCGAGCGGGGCCACACTGCTGCTGTACACGGACGGACTGTCCGAGGCGCGGGACGACAGCGGGCGGTTCTACGACCCCGAAGCGGGGCTCGCCGGGCGGGCCAACGCCCTGCGCGAGCCGGCCGCGTTGCTCGGCGTGCTCGCGGCGGAGGTGCGCCGGCACTCCGGCGGCGGGATGGCGGACGACATGGCGCTCATGGCCGTTCGGCGGCCGTGACCCCCGTTTCTTGATCCTTCTCACCAAGGGTGATCGGATGAGCGCCCTCCGCATAACAACTGACATACCGTCAATACCTGTGGGACTCCTGAGCCTTGGCCAACTCGCCCGATTTAGGCAGCTGATGACCCGTAAGTCCAGGCGAAAATCGTTAATGATCAAGCGGAACAGCTTGGAATCCACACCCCGGGTCTATTAACGTTCGATAACGCAGCGCGGTCGTCCCAGCCGTCACAAGAGGCGGCTCCGTGCTCATGCGCCGAGTCCCGCAAGGGAGCCGGGGAACCACCACCCTGGGGTGAATCGCACGGATTCCGCCGTGGAAGCACGGTTGGTATACGCGCGTAGGAGACCTTCCTGCTCCGAACCCGTCAGCTAACCCGGTAGGCGAGAAGGAAGGAAAGGAGTACGCCCACGTGGCGTCAAACCGGCCTGCTCCGCAAGCCCCGTTCGTGCCGAGTCGGCGCAGTACGGAAACCTTCGGCTACGACAGCTACCGCACCGACGAGGGCCCGTTCGAGGAGTGGAATCCCACCGCGGAGTCCATCCGTCCCGTTCGTGGCAGGCACCGTGTCTCCAAGCAGCGCGGCGGGGGACTCGCCCGCAGCTCCACGGTTCTCGGCGTAGGCGTCATAGCCGCCGTCGGCGCGGGCGGTATGGCCAGCGCGAACAGCGGCAAGCCGCCGGTCGCCATCACCATGCCCGACCTGCCGCTGATCTCCGACGACTCCGCCGAGCCCGCCGAGGACACGGCCACCGCGCTCAGCACGATGGGCGAGACCACCGAGCAGACCGCGCAGGGCGCCTCGGACGCCGGTGAGGCGCTGCGCAGCCGGATCATCGCGCAGGCCGAGCTCCAGCAGGACCAGATCGACACCAAGGCCGCCGAGGCCGCCGTCGCCGCCGCCGAGAAGGAGGCCGCCGCCGCGGTCGCCAAGGCGGAGCAGGAGGCCAAGGAGAAGGCCGCCGCCGCGAAGGCCGCCGCCGAGGAGGAGGCCCGCAAGAAGGCCGAGGCCGAGCGCCTCGCCGAGCTGGCCAAGCAGTTCACGCTGCCGACCTCCTCGTACACCATCACCTCGACCTTCGGTCAGGCCGGCGCCTACTGGTCCTCCGGCTACCACACCGGCCTCGACTTCGCCGCTCCCACCGGGACGCTGATCAAGGCGATCCACTCCGGCACCATCACCTTCGCCGGCTGGGACGGGTCGTACGGCTACAAGACGGTCCTCACCCTCGACGACGGCACCGAGCTCTGGTTCGCTCACCAGTCCTCGATCAGCGTCAGCGTGGGCCAGAAGGTCAACACGGGCGACGTCATCGGCCGCGTCGGCGCCACCGGCAACGTCACCGGCGCCCACCTGCACCTCGAGGTGCACCCCGACGGCGCCGCGAGCGGCATCGACCCGATGGCGTGGCTGCAGAGCAAGGGCCTCACCGTCTGAGGAACCCCACGGGCTCACGGCCCCAGGGCTCCTGAGCATCACCCGACTCCGATCCACCGGCGGTCCCGGCGGCGTCCCCCCGACGCCAGGACTGCCGGTTTTCGGCGTTCAGGGCGAGCGGTAGGGGTTGTACGCCGGGTAGGGCGCCGCCGGCCCGTAACCCTGACCGTACGGCTGCCAGTGGGCGGGCGCCCCGTACCCGTACGCCGGCCAGGCCTGAGCCGACAGCGCGTGCTGCAGCGCCGGCCGGGCGAACTCCCGCCGGGCCCACAGCGCGTGCAGCAACTCCTGCTCCCGTACGACGTAGTCCGCGCCGGCCCGCCCGCGGCGCCCCCGGTGCCGCAGGAACGCCAGCGACGTGGCGTAGGCCTCGTACTGCGCCACCGACCGTGCCGCCGCCCGGCCCCCGTGCCGGCGCGCGTACTGCCGGGCCACCCGCCGGTCCCGCATCGAACCCAGCACGTACGGCTCGCCCGGGGACAGCCACCCGGCGGCCACGTAGGCGGGCAGTTCCTCGCGCACGGTTCTCAGCTCGCGCTGCCGGGTCCAGATCACCAGCCAGGTCAGCAGCCCGAACGCGGGCACCATGAGTGTCGCGTACACGGCGAAGAAGCCGTACTCGCCGAAGGTCGAGGAGCCGTTCCACAGGGCGTGCATGCCCATGGCGAGCAGCAGCCCGAGCAGCGGGAGCAGGACGCGGCGCACGTGCTGGCGCTCGCCCGACAGCGCGGCGATGCCGAAGCCGATGCCGGTCAGGACCGTGAAGAGGGGGTGTGCGAAGGGCGACATGATGACGCGGACGAAGAAGGTCGCCGCCGTGACGGAGGCGATGCCGCGGTCGCCGGTGAGCTGGTCGGTACCGAAGGCGGTGCCGAGGTAGAGGATGTTCTCGGTGAAGGCGAAACCGGTGGCGGTGACGCCGGCTATCACCACGCCGTCGACGATCCCGGTGAAGTCCCGGCGGCGGAAGAGGAAGACGAGCAGTACGGCCGCCGCCTTCGCCAGCTCCTCCACGACGGGCGCTATGACGGTCGCGCCGAGGGTGTCCGCGTGCGACGGGTCGGCCGTCGCGGTCGCTATCCATCTGGTCGCGAAACTGTTGGCGACGATGGCTATGAGCGCCGCCGCGCACGCGCCCCAGGCGAAGGAGAACAGCAGATTGCGCCACGGGCCCGGCTCGACCCGGTCCAGCCAGCGGAAGGCGGCGACGAGGAGCGGCACGGGCAGCACCGCCAGTCCGAGCCCGACGAGGAACCCTTCGGTGCCGGTCTGTTCGCGCACCAGGGCGAGGATGACCAGCCCGGAGAGCGCGAGCAGGGTGCTGAGCGCGCCGTAACGCACCCAGCGTTTCTGCCACCAGTGCGCGTGCCGCAGTGCGCCGCCGGTGGGACCGGTGGGGTGCGTCGGGTACGGGGGACAGGTGGCCACGGCATTGACCCTAACGAGGCAGGGGCGCCGCCCGCAGCAGCGCGAGTGGGGCTCGGGCGCCGGTGGGGGGTTGCTGTCGGTGCTGCTGTCGATGATCTGGTCGGTGCTGTGCGCGTCGATGTCGTTCGGTGCTGGTGTTCCCGCTGCTCCTACCGCTGTACGCGGCGGAAGAGCAGGTCGTTCACCACATGACCCTTGTCCAGTCCCTGGCCCTCGAAACGGGTCAGCGGCCGGAACTCCGGACGGGGCGCGAAACCGCCGTCGGGCCGGGTGTTCTCGAAGTCGGGATGCGCGCTCAGCACTTCGAGCATCTGTTCGGCGTACGGCTCCCAGTCGGTGGCGCAGTGCACCAGGGCGCCGGGCTTGAGCCGGGTCGCGGCGAGGGAGAGGAACTCGGGCTGGATGAGCCGCCGCTTGTGGTGGCGCTTCTTGGGCCAGGGGTCGGGGAAGTAGACCCGCAGCCCGTCGAGCGAGTCCGGCGTGAGCATCTCGCGCAGCAGGATGATCGCGTCGCCGTTGCCCACCCGGATGTTGCCCAGTCCGTTGCGGTCGGCGAGGGCCAGCAGGTTTCCCTGCCCCGGGGTGTGGACGTCGATGGCGAGGATGTTGGTTTCGGGGTCGGCGGCGGCCATCTGCGCGGTCGCCTCGCCCATGCCGAAGCCGATCTCCAGGAAGACCGGGTTGTCGTTGCCGAACAGCTCACCGAGATCGACGACCTGCTGCCCGTCGATGTCGAGCCCCCACTTGGGCCACAGCCGCTGCAAGGCGTCCGCCTGTCCCGCGGTCACCCTGCTCCGCCGCGGCTGGAAACTCCTGATCCGCCGCTCGAAGTGCGACCCGGCCGGATCGGCCTTGGGGCCGTCCGGGAACCGCGGCTCCCCCTTGGCCCGGGTGTGCCGGACGGAGACACCGGGGACATGACGGGGGTGCTCACCCTCGGCCACGGGCTGACCTGGGGTGGTGCCGGGGCGGGGGGCTTCGGGGGCGTTGAGGGAGTCAGACACAGTGCGTCGATTTTACGTGCTCCCGCAGCCGGCCCAGAGGCCTCCGGCCGGGCTCGCCGACACCACGCATCGCCGCTCACAACCGCTCAGGCGGACTCCAGCACCGCCAGCGCCCGACGGGCGACCTCCCGCCCGATCGGCAGTGACATCAGGAAGTCGTCCACCAGCGACCCGTCCCGCAGCACCCCCTGCGCCCGCAGCCCCGCAGCCGGCCCAGGGGGCCGCCGGCCGGGCTCGCCGACACCACGCACCACTGCTCACGACTGCTCAGGCGGACTCCAGCACCGCCAGCGCCCGACGGGCGACCTCCCGCCCGATCGGCAGTGACGCCGTGGCCGCGGGGCTCGGGGCGTTGAGCACGTGGACCGCCCGCGGGCCTTCCCGGATCAGGAAGTCGTCCACCAGCGCCCCGTCCCGCAGCACCGCCTGCGCCCGCACTCCCGCCGCCGCGGGCACCAGGTCGTCGGACGTCACCGCGGGCAGCAGCCTGCGCACCGCCACCGTGAACGCCCCCTTGGACACCGACCGCAGCAGCTCCCCCGTGCCGTACCGCCAGTGCCGCCGTGCCATGCGCCAGGTCCCGGGCCACGTCACCGTCGTGCCGACCTCCCGCGGCCGTACGACGCCCCATCCGTAGCCCTCCCGGGCCAGCGCCGGGACCGCGTTCGGCCCGATGTGCACGCCTCCGTCGATCCCGCGCGTGAGGTGCACGCCGAGGAACGGGAACGCCGGGTCAGGCACCGGATACACCAGCCCTCGCACCAGCTCGGGCCGAGCCAGCGAGTAGTACTCCCCGCGGAACGGCACGATCCGCACCTGCGGCTCGTCCCCGGTCATCCGGGCCACCTCGTCGCAGTACAGCCCGGCGCAGTTGACCAGCACCCGACCCCGTACGACGTCCCCGCGCGTCGTCCGGACGGCGACCCCGAGCTCCGCCCGGCGGTCCACGCGCTCGACCCGCGCGCCGTACCGGATCTCCGCCCCCGACGCCTCGGCCAGCTGCCGGGCCACGCCCACGAAGTCGCACACGCCCGTCGTCCCGACGTGTATCGCGGCCAGTCCGCGCACCTCCGGCTCGTACTCCGCGATCTGCGCGGTGCGCAGCTCGCGGACCGGAATGCCGTTCTCCCGGCCGCGCTGGACCAGGGCGTGCAGGCGGGGCAGCTCCTCGCGCTCGGTCGCGACGATCAGCTTGCCGGTGACGGCGTGCGCGATGCCGTACTCCGCGCAGAACTTGACCATCTCGGCGGCGCCCCGCACCGCGTAGCGCGCCTTCAGGGATCCCGGGCGGTAGTAGATCCCGCTGTGGATGACCCCGCTGTTGCGTCCCGTCTGGTGGCGGGCGGGGCCCGGTTCCTTCTCCAGCACGGTCACCCGCGTGCCCGGCGCGGCACGCGTGATCGCATACGCCGTGGCCAGCCCGACGATCCCACCGCCGATGACCAGCACGTCACAGTCGTAAGCGAGCGTCCGCACCTGCCCCACCTCCCGGTTTCGATAATGCACTGCGCCACTGACAACGCGCTCAAACCCCCGGATCCCCGAGTCCCGGCGGACGTGCGCCGGCCGTGCCCCCGCGGACCGGCGATTCCGAGGGGGAACCTTGGGCAAGGGCGGGAGATCCGGCCGCGTCCGCCGTGACGCGGCCACGGGGAGTTCACGCGCCGCTCCGACGATGCGGCCGATCATCCCGGTCTGCCGCATCGGTGCGACCCAGCGGCACCGAACAGGAACGGCACCCCCCGAGACGTGTCACCCCGGCGCCGGCCCTCGGCCTCGCCGCCCTTCTGGCCGCGGCCCCTGCCGGCGCCAGTACCGGCGGCCGCTACAGCTACGGCACCAAGGCGACGTACGCCCCCGGCCAGAACCCCCGCTCCCACCAGCGGCCCCCGGCCGGCTTCACGCCGGTGTTCACCGAGAACGTCTCCCGGCACGGCTCCCGCGCCGCGACCGACGGCGAGGACGCCGACCTGGTCCTGGCGCTGTGGAAGAAGGCCGGGGCGGCGGGGCGGCCGAGGGCCCGGGGCAAACAGGTCGGGCCCAGGGTGCAGGCGCTGCGGAGCGCCATGAGGTCCGTGGGAAACGGCGACCTCAGCGGGCGCGGCAAGCGTCGTAACCACCCGCTCCGGGCAGGACGGGGGCGACGGCGGCTCGGGGACGCCGAGCCGCCGAGCACTCCACGCGCGCGTGCGGGCGCGCTCAGGCCGGCGCCATGAGCAGCGGCCGTGCCCGCTCCCGCAGTTCGACGACCCGCGGCTCGTCGCCGTACGGCTCCAGGCGGTGCAGCAGGTCCTTCACGTACTCGGTGGTGCGCGCGGACGATATCCGCCCCGCGACCTCCACCGCCCGTACGCCCTGCTCGCATGCCGCGTCGAGGTTGCCCGACTCCAGCTCGGCGACCGCCGAGACGACGAGCCGCAGCCCGTGCGAGCGCACGAACTCCTCCGTCGGCTTCGACAGCGCCTGTTCGGTGAACCGCCGTACCTGACGCGGTGCCTTGAGGTCCCGGTAGCACTCGGCGGCGTCCGCGGCGAAGCGGTCGTAGGAGTAGAAGCCGAGCCAGGACGGGTCGTTGTCGCCCTCCCGGGACCGCTCCAGCCAGCCCTCCGCCGCCTTCAGCGCCGCACCGGCCGCCTGCGCGTCACCCGCGCGTGCGTGCGCGCGTGCCTCGACCAGGCGGAAGAAGCTCATGGTGCGGGCCGTGGCCAGGCCGCGGTTGCGCTCCAGCGCGGCCTGGGCGAGGTCGACGCCCTCGTCGCCGAAGCCCCGGTAGGTCGCCTGGAGGGACATCGACGCCAGCACGTACCCGCCCAGGGGTACGTCGGCCGCCGCGCGGGCGAGCCGGAGCGCCTGGATGTAGTACCGCTGCGCGGCCTCCTGCTGCCCGGTGTCGAAGGCCATCCACCCGGCGAGCCGGGTGAGTTCGGCGCTCGCCCCGAACAGGGCGCGGCCGACCTCGTCGGAGTACGAGCCGAGCAGCAGTGGCGCCGCCTCCACTCGCAGGCACTCGGGCACCATGGACGAACGCCAGTCGCCGCCTCCGTACTTGGAGTCCCAGCGCCTGGCGTCGTCGGCGGCCTCCCGCAGCTTCTGCACATCGCTGTGGCCGACTTTGAGCGGTGCGCCGGAGCCTTCGGACGGGCTCACCTCGCGCGCGACCGAACTGTCGGCCGGGGTTATCAGCCACCGTGAGGCGGGCGTTGCGTATGCGCTCACCGCGAACGAACCGGCCAGCGACTGCCAGATGCCACCGGTGCCGGTACGCCGGCCGGCGAGGTCGAGACGGTACAGCTCCGTCGCCGACTTCACCGCCTGTCCGACGTCCCGGGGGAAGGCGAGGCCCACTTCGGGTGCGGGGTCCGCGTCCGCCAGGCCGATCTCGTGGAGCGGCACCGGGCGGCCCAGCTTCTGGCTGATCGCGGCGGCGATGAGGTGCGGCGCGGCGCCCTGCGGCACCATGCCCTTCGACACCCAGCGCGCCACCGACGTCTTGTCGTAGCGAAGAGTCAGGCCCCGCTGAGCGCCAAGGTCGTTGACGCGTCGAGCGAGTCCTGCGTTGCTGATTCCCGCGAGGGCGAGAACGGCGCCGAGCTTTTCGTTCGGCCCGCGTTGCTCCCTGGACATGCGCCACCCCTCGACACAGACGGCTGCCGCGCTGGCATAACCACGCGGCATTCGTAAACCCAGCGTAGTTCGCCGCATCCCAAGCGTTAAGGGGCATTCTTCCGGATGGCGGGATTGTGGTCCGTACTCAAGTGCGCACCCCCTACGCACAGTTGTGTCGTGCTCCCGCTGTGTGGCTGTGCGCCCGTCCGTGCGCTCTTCTCCAGCCACCGGGGGAGCGGTTCCATGGCTTCTGCGTGGGTCGGCCCGCTGTACTGGATCCAGTGGGCTGGGGGATTCCGCCGCCTACATCCCCGCGGGCGGCGGAACGGTCCGGGGGGCGCACTCCGTTCCCCGGACTGCGCACGCGGCGAGCACGGCGAGTAGTGCGGAGGGCTTGTACGGAGCGTGCGTGAGCCTGTCCCTACGACGCCGATTTGGCCGAAAACCGACCCCGCCCCTCGCGGGTGATTGCCGCTCTCACCATGGGACTTGAGGGCGCGAAGGGCGTTTTTGGGGAGCGTATCGGGGGCGCATTCGCGCCTCAGGTGCTGGCCGAACCCTTGCTGCGCGCACGGGGATCCCGCCGCCCTGCCCGCCCCCTCACCTGATCCCGAGCGGCTCCGTCGCCGCTCCGGCACGCCTCCTTCATGGCAGCATGGTGAACCGGTTCGTACGGTGCACTGGTTGTCCACAGCCTGTGGAGGCGTCCATGCGGTGGTTGGTGGGATGGAGCAGCACCACCGCGGTGGCCGCAGGGATCGGCTCCGCGGGGGCGACCGGAAGCGACGGCGAGACCGTGCATCCGGTGGGCTCACAACTCCTGTGGGGCGACCCCGATCCGCTGTGGGCCGTCGGCGACTGGCGCCCCGACGAGGTGCGCGTGGTGAAGGCCGACGCGCAGAACCGGATCGCGGTCCTCGGCACCTGCGGGGCCAGCGACGAACAACTGCGCCTCGGTCTGTTCGCCGCGCGCGGAGGGGCACTTCGGCATCTGACGGCCTGGTCCGGCAGCTACACCGCCGTCGTCCAGGTCGGCCGCAGGATCACCGTCTGCGGCGATCTGGCGGGCGCGCGGCCGGTGTTCTACACCCCGTGGGCGGGCGGCACGGCGTACGCGACCGCCGCGCTGCCGCTCGCCGACCTCATCGAGGCCAACCTCGACTTCGGCCACCTCGCCGCGCTGCTCGCCGCCCCCGACGTGCCGGCGGCCCTGCACGACTCCACCCCGTACGACGGCGTACGGCGCATTCCGCCGGGGCATGCGCTCATCCTGCGTGCCGGGGCGCGCGAGATCGCCGGGTACGAGCCGGTCGCCTCCCTCGCCGTCGCGGCGCCCTCGGCCGACCCGGACAGCGCGGTGGACGCCGTACGTGACGCCCTGGTCGAAGCGGTACGCGCGCGCCTGTCCGCGCCCCGCCACGTTCCCGACATCGACCCCGGTCCGGTGCCGGGGATGGGCCCGGCCGAGCGGCGTGCCGCGCGCGGGATGCCGGTTCCGGGCATCGGCGCAGACCTCTCCGGGGGCCCCGCGTCGGCCACCCTGGCGCTCCTCGCCGCCGGCCTTCCCGGCATGCCGGGCACGGTACTGGGCCACGGCACGGGCGCGGGGGAGCGGCTGCTCGCGGTGACCTTCAACGACCTGGCGGTCGGCGGCCGCGAGGCCGAGCTGGAGCGGGCGGGCGCCCTGGCGGCCAACCCGCGGCTGCATCACGTGGTGGTGGCCGGCGGCGAGGAGACACTGCCGTACGCCGAACTCGACGGCCCGCTGACGGACGAGCCCGGCGCGAGCCTGGTCATGGCCGCGAGGCACCGCGCCCGCCTGGCCTCCGGCAGCGCGGACCACTTCACCGGCTACGGCGCCCGCCAGGTCCTGGACGCGCACCCGGCCCGCCTCGCGGACCTCCTGATGGACCGCAAACGCCGCCACCTGGTCCGCCCGGTCGCGGCCCTGGCCAAGGCCGACGGCTCGGTGCTGGTCCCCGCGCGCGTGTACGGCGCGGCACGCAAGCTGGCCCGCACGCCGTACCGCGCGGGCGTGGAGACCCTGGCCGCCCGGCTGATGGACCGCCGCTTCGACGAACCCGGAGGAGCCGTAGGGGCCTCTCTCGCGGCGCTCACCTGGGCCAGACCGGGCCCGGCGGCGCGCTGGCTGACCGGCGAGGCGCTGGCTGAAGTATCGGTTCGCCTGCAGACGGCGACGACCCGTAACGGCGTCGGCCCCGGCCAGCGCCCCGGCGACCACCGCGCGCGTGCGGCCCTCGCCCGGTACGCCGCCGACATCCGGATCCTGGAGCAGGCCGCCGAGATCCGCTCCCAGCGCCTGCACACCCCCTTCCTCGACAACCAGGTCGTCCGCGCCTGCCGCGCCCTCCCCGAAGCCCTGCGCGTCCAGCCCGGCGCCCGCGCCGCGATCCTCCGTACGGTCCTGGAGGGCGCCGGGGTGGCCGACCTCCCGCCCGGCTGGGGCGCCCCGTCCCACGCACCGGCGGCGGTGGCGGCCCGCACGGGCCTCCGGGTCGCCACGGACTCCCTCATGTCCCTCTTCGGCACCCCTCTCCTGGCCCAGGCGGGCCTGGTGGAGGCCCGAGTGGTCCGCAAGGCCCTGCGCGCGGCCTCCGAGGGCGAACCCCTCCCCCTGGACGGCCTGGCCGACCTGGTCTCCCTGGAACTCTGGCTGGTCCGCCTCCTGTCCCGCCGAGGCACCTGCTGGACAGGCACCCCGGCCCGCCAGCGAGCGGTACCGGCGGGGATCCGGCCGCAGAGGGGGGCGTTGGGGGCGGGGGTTCGGCAGCCGTGAGGGTCCCTGGCCCCCAGCCACCCGCAGGTGGTGGCAACCCTTGCGGACGGCATTTCTCAACGCCGTCCCGCCTCTTCAGCCCGTCCGGCGTTTGAGGACGAGGCCACGCCATCCCCCCCCCCCCCCCCCCCCCCCGGGGGGGGGGGCCCCCCCCCCCCCCCCCCCCGCCCGGGGTTTTGGGCGGGGGCCCCCCCCAGCCCCCACCCACCCGCAGGTGGGCGCTGCCGCACCCACCCCTCAGCCCGTCCGGCGTTTGAGGACGAGGCCCCTTCAGGGCCGACGGGGGTCCAGGGGGCGGAGCCCCTCGGCGGGGTGGAAGGGGCGGAGCCCCTTCAGGATGGGACGGGTAGGGGCGGCGGGGGCGAGAACCCTCCCGGCCCGCACCCGAACGATCACCGCACGAGAACGATCACCGCACGAGAACGACAACCCCAAGCCACCGAACACAACCCCCGGCACCCGCAACGCCGACAAAACCCGTGCCCCCACCACCCACCCCCGCGACAATGACCCGGTGCGGTACAGAATCCTGGGCGTCACCCAGGCACAGGACGACCAGGGCACCGTCATCCCCCTCGGCGGCCCCCGCCTCCGCGCCCTCCTCACAGCCCTGGCCCTACGCCCCGGCCACCTCACCACCCCAGACACCCTCATCGACAAGATCTGGACCGACGCCCCACCCCAGGACGCCCCCGCCGCCCTCCAGGCCCTGATAGCCCGCCTCCGCCGCACCCTCGGCAAGGACACGATCACCTCCGCCCCCGGCGGCTACGCGCTCGCGGCGACAAAGGACGACGTAGACCTCTTCGTCTTCGAACGCCTCGTACACGAGGGCACCACCGCCCTCCACCACGACGACCCGGCCACTGCGGCCCGCACCCTCACCACCGCCCTCGCCCTGTGGCACGGCCCGGCCCTGGCCGACCTCCCCGACCGCACGGCCGCCGCCACCCGCCCGGAGGCCCTGCGCCTGGAGGCGACCCGATCCCGCATCGAGGCGGACCTACGACTCGGCCACGCCCACAGCGCCGTGCCCGAACTGCGGGAACTGACCACCGCACACCCGTACGACGAACCGCTGCACGCCCTCCTCATCCGCGCCCTGCGCGACACGTCCCGCCCCGCAGACGCCCTCGCCGCGTACGAGACCGCCCGCCAAGCCCTCGCGGACGGCCTCGGCGCAGACCCCGGCCCGGAACTACGCACCCTGCACGCCGAACTCCTGACCCCGCCGACCACACCCCGGCCCCACCACCCCCACCCCCACCGACAGCCCCACACCCCGCACCCCCCCGAACGGAACGGCAACCTCCGTCCCCGCCTTACTTCGTTCGTGGGCCGGGAACTCGAACTCGACGCCATCCGTTCCGAATTGCACAGGGCCCGACTGGTCACACTCACCGGACCGGGCGGCTCTGGAAAGACCCGCCTCGCCGAGGAAGCCGCCGCCGGCCTCCCCCAGGCATGGCTCGTCGAGCTCGCCCCGCTCGACCGGCCGGAGGCGGTGCCGGACGCGGTGGTCAGCGTGCTCGGTCTCCGCGAGACCGTGCTCCTGACCAACGACCTGGCGGCCCCGCAGGACGACCCGCTCGCCCTGCTGATCGAGTACTGCGCCCCGCGCAGCAAGCTCCTGATCCTTGACAACTGCGAACATGTCATCGGCGCCGCCGCCACCCTCGCCGAGACCCTCCTCACCCACTGCCCGGGCCTCACGATCCTCGCCACCAGCCGTGAACCCCTGGGCGTCCCCGGCGAGTCGGTGCGCCCGGTCGAGCCCCTGCTCCCCGACCAGGCGCACCGCCTCTTCGTGGACCGCGCGGCGGCCGTCAGCCCGGACGCCGCCGCCGCGCTGCGCGACGGCCGCGACCAGGAGGCGGTCGTGGAGATCTGCCGCCGCCTCGACGGACTGCCCCTGGCCATCGAGCTGGCGGCGGCCCGGCTCCGGCTGCTCACCCCCCGTCAGATCGCCGACCGCCTGGACGACCGCTTCCGCCTCCTCACCTCGGGAAGCCGTACGGTCCTGCCCCGCCAGCAGACCCTGCGCGCCGTCGTCGACTGGTCCTGGGACCTGCTCGACGAGCCGGAGCGGACGGTCCTGCGCGAGGCGTCGGTCTTCGCGGGCGGCTGGGACCTCGCGGCGGCCGAGGCCGTGTGCACCGGACCGGTCGCGGACCTGCTGGGCGCACTCGTCGACAAGTCCCTGATCGTGGCCACGCCGTACGACCGGGAAGGCTCCGACGGCATGCGGTACCGCATGCTGGAGACCATCCACGAGTACGCCGTGGAGCGCGCCGCCGAACTCCCCGAGCTGCGGCTCGCGGCCGAGCGCCGGCACCGCGCGTGGGTGCGCGCGCTCGTCGAGGAGGCCGACCCGCTGCTGCGTTCCGCCGGCCAGCTCCCCTGGATCGCCCGCCTGGAGACCGAGCTGGACAACATCCGCGCGGCCCTCGACCGAGCCCTGACGGCCCGCGAAGAACCGGACGCCACGGCCATCGCCCTGGCCATGTGCTGGTTCTGGTGGCTGCGCAACTACCGCGTCGAGGGCGCGGCGTGGGTCGACAGGATCCTGCGCCTGTGCGCCGCCCTGGACGCGGACGCGGCTCCGGCTCCGCAGCTGTCCGCTCCAGCACCCCTCACCCCCGCGGGCCCGGTGGACACGGACCCGGTGGACGCCTTCCTCACCGCCCAGGACGGACCGGCCCACCCACGGCACGCGGCGCGGATGAACCTGCGCGTGCTGCACCTGTTCCTCTCCATCGAGTTCGAGACGGTGGAGCACTGGCAGGACGAGCGGCTGAGGAGGTACATCGACGGCGTGCGGGCCCACTTCGCGCGCGGCGGCCCGGAAGCGGCCCGTCTCCCCGGCCTGGTCTGGCCGTTGACCCACTACATCCTCCAGGACGCGGCCAACACCGGCCCGGTCATGGACGCCGCGCTGGCCAACTGCCGTGCGCACGGGGGTGACTGGGAGGTCGGCTGCATCCTGATGTTCCGCACCCACATGATCGTCGACTCGCCGGGCCCGGTGAGCGTCGACGACGACCTCGACGAGCTGCGCACCCTCAGCCGCCGGGTCGGCGACCGCTGGATGCGGGCACAGGTGAGCAGCGCGGCCGGTGAGACGGCCATGTCGCGCGGCCGGTTCGAGGAGGCCAAGGGCGAGTACGAGGAGGCGCTGCGCCTCGCCCACGAGGTGGGCGCGTACACCGAGACGCCCTTCCTCATCGCCCGGCTCGCCGAGATCGCCTACCGTTCGGGCGACCGCGAAGGCGCCCTGGCCGCGCTGGACGAGGCGGGCGCCGCGGCAGACCGGTACGGCGTGGCGGACTCCCGGGCGTTCGTCCTGCTGATGAGGGCCCAACTGGCGCTGGACGACAAGGACACCGCACGCGCGCGTGAGCTCTGGGAGGCGGCATGCGCGGAGACCGAGCGCGCCACACCGCCGCCCCAGTTCATCGTGATGCTGAACACCGTCGAGTCCATGGTCGTGACGGCCGAAGCGGGCCCGGAGCGCGGACTTCCCCTGCTCGCCGACACCCTGCGCCTGGCCGTGGAGAACCGGACCGCCGACGTCGTCACGGCGACCCTCGCCGACGTGGCGGCGGATCTGCTGACCCGGCTCGGCGACCCCGCCCGCGCGGTCCGTCTGCTCGCCGCCTCGGAGCACTGGCGCCGCGGCCGTCCGCGCCGGCTGCCGGAGCGCGCACAGGCCGATCGGGCCGAGGCCGACGCCCGTATCGCCCTGGGCACCGAGCGCTTCACGGCCGAGCACGCTCGAGGCGCCGCCCTCACCCATGACGAGGTCCTGAATGACCTCGCGGAAGCCGTCGGCGCCCTCCAGCATCGCGCTGAACGCACGCGGTAACCCGAGCTCGCCTAGCGGCAGCTGAACTTCGACTCCGCCCAGTCCGCCAGCATCAGGTTGTTCAGGGTGCCGTGCGGCTCGACCACCAGCCGGACGGTCTCGCGCCCGGTGAGGTCCACATTCACGGGCACCGCCGAGTCCCCGGCCTCGACGACGGCGGACCGCCACAGCCGGACGCCGTCGGCGTAGACCGAGAAGGAGAACCGGCCGAGCCCCAGGGTCGAGTCGTCGACGCCGACGAGCGCCCGGTAGGCGGAGCACTCGCGGTTGAGGTCGATGGTGACGGAGGACCGGCCGTGCACGGTGACGCCGTGCGCGTACCGCTGCCCGGCGATCGACACGTCGTAGCGCTGCCACACCCAGCTGCTCTCGCCGAGCCGCATCTCGGGCTCGGTGCCGTCGCCGGTGAGGTCGTACGACAGGTCGCTCCACTGGTAGTCGGCCGGGGCGGGCGGCGGTGTCGGTGTCGGCGTGGGTGTGGGGGGCGGCGTCGGTGTCGGGGTGGGCGTGGGGGTCGGCGTCGGCTTCGGGGAAGACGTAGGCGTCGGGGCGGGCGTGCGCGTGGGGGTGGGTGAAGGCGTCGGTGTCGGGGTCCGCTCGGGCTCCACGGCCGGGGCGATCGCCGGTGGCCGCGGGGTCGGCTCCCGCTTCGGCGGCTCGGGGGTCGGCGTCTCCTCGACGATGGGGGAGGGGACGGGGGGCTGCTTGGCGTCGGTGTGCTCGGCCGGCTTGTCGTTGCCGGCCAGCGCGAGCACGATCGCCGCCGCGACGCCCACGGCGACCACACCGGCCGCGACACCCGCCTTCAGCGGCGCGCCCAGCCCCTCGGAGGCCGCGGCACCGCTCCCGGCGCCCGCCCCGCCGGACGAACCGCCACTCGCGGCCCCGGCCCCGCTCGACGAACCGCCGCTCGCCGCGGCGGCCGCTCCGGCCGCACCGGCCGCGCCCGCGGCCCCGGCGCTTCCGGCGATGAGCCCGGCCGCCTTGGCGTACCCGGCGGCGCCGAACCAGCCGATGACCGCGACCGGCACGACGGCGGGGATACCGCCGGCGACTTCCTTGATCTGGCCGGCGGCGAGCCGGCACTTGGCGCACTCCTCCAGGTGCTTGCGCAGGCCCCGTTCGGCGCGGGTGCGCAGGCTGCCGCGGGCGTAGGCGCCGAGCCGGTCGGCGTAGCGGGCGCACTCCTCGTCGCCGGCCAGGCTGGCGCTGACATGGGCTTGGAGGTAGGCCTGCTTGAGGCCCTCACGGGCGCGGCTGGCCAGCACGCGCGTGCCGTTGGCGTCGAGCCCGAAGAGCGTGGCGACCTCGCTGGGCGACTCGTCCTCGACCTCGGTGTGCCACAGCACGGCCTGCCAGCGCTCGGGCAGCGACCGGAAGGCCCGCATGGCCATGGACTGCTCGGCCTCGTGCATCGCCCGTACGTCGGCGCCGAGGTCGAGGGTGTCGTCGTCGGACACCTCGGCCACCCGCGCGGACTGCGCGGCGAACAGCGCGAAGTCGTCGACCAGTTGCTCGCGCCGGGCAGACCTCGTCCAGTCGGCGGCGGCCCGGCGGACGGAGGTGAGCAGATAGGCGCGCACGGCGTGCTCGGGGCCGGAACCGCCGCGTACCGCCTGGAGCATGCGGGCGAAGACCTCGGCGGTGAGGTCGTCCGCGGTGTGGATGTCACGGCAACAGGTGCGCGCGTACCGGCGGACCGCCTCGGCGTGACGCCGGTACAGCTCCTCGTAGGCGCCGTCGTCGCCGGAGCGCATCCGGCCGATCAGGTCGACGTCCGAGGGCGGGAGTTCGCGCGGGGGCGGCAGCACGCCGTCCTCGCGCCGGTCGCGCTGTGCCGGGACGCCGCCCGATGGCAGGTCGGCGCGCCCGCCCTGACTCGGCACCTGCGGAGTCGGCGAGTCGCCGTCACCGCGTGACTCGTCCCACCCGTCAACGCTCATCGCGGAAAGCCCCCGCCGCCGGCTCCACCAGTCATGGACACCGGGTCAGGGTGCCACATTGGCTTTTGGCCAGGACCCGCTCGTACGGACATCCACTCGTCCGTGGGGACTTCCCGCGACCCGGTACTGGCCCCCGCCCGCACGGGGAAGGCTCAAACGGCCCTCTTCGGGCGGGAGTTCAGCACCGGGTCCGGCATGCCGGACAAGTTTCGCGAGGACGGGTGAGGCGAGGACTGCCGGATCAGGCCTGGGGCCGCGACCGCAACCCCTCCAGCAGGATGTCCAGCAGTCGCGCCGAGGCCGCCGCCTGCTGCGCCGCGTCCGGCAGCGAGGGCGCCGCCGTCGCGATCACCAGCAGCACGTCCGACACCGAGACGTCGGCCCGCAGCTCACCCGCCGCGCGCGCCCGCTCCACGAGCTGGCCCACGACGTCGAGCAGCGCCGCCGCCCCCGCGTCGTCCACCGGGTCGGCCGCCTGCGGGTGCTCGGGCACCAGCCGCAGCTCACCGGCGCCCGGCTGCATCCGCTGCTGCGGCACCCGCGCCTCGTCGAGCCCGGTGCCGTCCTCGGCGACCCCGACCCGCAGCACCTGCGGCGGCAGCAGCCGGCCCGCGCCCGAGGCCACCGACGTGCGCAGGAAGCGCGACAGCGCCGACCACGGCTCGTCCTCCTGGCCGAGCGCGGCACGCGCCTGGTCGGTCAGCCTGGACGTCTCCTCCTCGGCTATCCGCCGCACCAGGACGTCCTTGCTCGGGAAGCGCCGGTACACCGTGCCGACACCGACCCGCGCGCGCCGGGCCACGTCCTCCATCGGCGCGCCGTATCCCAGCTCGCCGAAGACCTCGCGCGCCGCACGCAGTACGTGCTCCAGATTGCGCTGTGCGTCCACGCGCAGCGGCGCCGTACGCGAGCTGCTCCCGCGTCCGTTGCTCGCGGCCGCGCTCATCGTGCCGCCCACCGCGCCGCCCGGTGCGATGGCGGCCGCGGAAGTCCAACGAGAATCCTGAACATGCATAAGCGATCCCCCGGTAATGACGTCTCCCCCCGGAGACACTCCCCGTCATTGCAAAGCCGGAGCGTCGCGGAACAAGCCCGGACCACGAGTCCGTTCTGCGTGACTCGCGGACCCGAAGAGCGCATCCCCCTACACCCCGTCGACACACGAACATAGTTGAGCGGGAGTCAATTCAGAAGGGGCAGGTTCCGCACGGAGCGCCCCTCGATCGGAGCACGGGTCGTTTACGTCCGGATTGCGCCACCCGTGTTCCCCCGGCGCACACCCTCTGACCTGCGGCGTTTCCCCGCACTCCGGCAATTCGGCCAAATCGCGGCTCCGGCGGCGTCCGGTCACACAAATTGTCGAGCCTGTGGACAAACGCAAGCGTCGGGTGCGTCATGGGATGGTGAAGGAACGTGCGCGCATTCTCGTTGTCGGCGGCGGCTACGTCGGGATGTACACGGCCCTGCGTCTGCAGCGGAGGCTCAAACCGGAACTCGAACGGGGCGAGGCCGAGATCACCGTCGTCACCCCCGACCCGTACATGACGTATCAGCCGTTTCTCCCGGAAGCGGCGGCCGGCTCCATCTCCCCGCGCCATGTGGTCGTACCGCTGCGCCGCGTCCTGCCCCGGTGCAGGGTCATCATCGGCGAGGCCGCCGCCATCGACCACACGGCACGCACCGCGACCCTCACCACTCTCGCCACGGAGGAGGAGGGCACGGGCACCGAGAAGCTGTCGTACGACGAACTCGTCCTCGCCCCCGGCTCCGTCTCGCGCACCCTCCCCGTCCCCGGCCTCGCTGAGCACGGCATCGGGTTCAAGACCGTCGAGGAGGCCATCGGGCTGCGCAACCACGTCATCGAGCAGATGGACATCGCCTCCTCCACCCGCGACCCGGCGATCCGCGACGCGGCCCTCACCTTCGTCTTCGTGGGTGGCGGCTACGCGGGCGTGGAGGCGCTCGGCGAACTCGAGGACATGGCCCGCTACGCCACGCGCTACTACCACAACGTCAGTCCCGAGGACATGAAGTGGATCCTCGTCGAGGCCTCGGACCGCATCCTGCCCGAGGTCGGCGAGGACATGGGCCGCTACACCGTCACCGAGCTGCGCCGCCGCAACATCGACGTACGCCTGCACACCCGCCTGGAGTCCTGCGCGGACCGCGTCGCCGTCCTCGACGACGGCGCCCGCTTCCCGACCCGTACGGTCGTGTGGACGGCCGGCGTCAAGCCGCACCCGATCCTCGCCGCGACCGACCTCCCGCTCAACGCGCGCGGCAGGCTGAGGTGCACCCCGGAGCTGACGGTCGACGGCGCCACGCACGCGTGGGCGGCGGGAGACGCCGCGGCCGTCCCCGACGTCACCGCCGCCGAGCCCGGCACGGAGTGCGCCCCCAACGCCCAGCACGCCCTGCGCCAGGCCAAGGTCCTCGGCGACAACATCGTCCACGCCCTGCGCGGCGAACCCCTGGAGACGTACGCCCACAAGTACGCGGGCTCGGTCGCCTCGCTCGGCTTCCACAAGGGCGTCGCCCAGGTCTACGGACGCAGGCTGAAGGGCTACCCTGCCTGGTTCATGCACCGCGTCTACCACCTCAGCAGGGTGCCGACCTTCAACCGCAAGGCCCGCGTCCTGGCGGAATGGACCCTGTCGGGGCTGTTCAAGAGGGAGGTCGTCTCCCTCGGTTCGCTCGAACATCCCCGTGCGGAGTTCGAACTCGCGGCCGGTGGAAAGCATCACCTCAACCCGGGAGACGACACGAAGGGGTCGTCCTGACCGGACCCAGGAACTCCACCGACGGGGCAGGCGTCAGACGGGTGTCGGCCAGGTCGGCCGCACTGCCAGACTGATCCCGAACCGCTCCCGAACCAGGACGACCCTTGGACGACCCTGGACGGGCACCCGCCCGCCCTTCCACCCACGACGCTCTCCCCACGGTGCCGCAACCCCGGGGTGCCGCCGCCCCTCGGACCCCCGGCCGGGTCCGGAGCCGGCCGAAGACGACGACACGAGGCAAGGATTCGTGAACTTCACGCGCTGGAGCGCCCGGCTCCCCGGAACACAGCGTCGCGCCGCAGCGCGGACCGAGACCGCGGCGGCGGCCGCCCAGGACCGCCGGGGCGAGAGCGCGAGCTCCGTCCCCGCGGCCCGCGTCGAACAACTCACCGACGAGACGGGCCCGATCCCGGCCGTGGACGAACTGCCGGTCCGTGAGGTCCTCGACCGCGTCCCGGCCCTGGTCGCCCTCGTCCACGGCACCGACCACCGCCTCGCGTACGTCAACGACGCCTATACGACCGCCTTCGGTGCCCGTCCGCCGGGCGAACCCGCCCGCGAGGCCCTGCCCGAACTGGCCGAGCTGGGCCTGTTCCCCCTCCTCGACCAGGTCCTGCGCAGCGGCAAGCCCCGCACCCTGAAGTCCCGCAAGGCCCCCGACGGCCGCTCGTACACCTTCACCTGCACGCCCGTCACCGACGGCGAGGGCGGCGGTGGCAGCGGTGTTCTGGTCTTCGCCACCGACGTCACCGACCACGCGGAAGCCGCCGAACGCCTGCGCGCCAGCGAGCGCCGTCAACGCGAAACGGCCGTCACCCTCCAGCGCTCCCTCCTCCCCCAGGAGCTCGAACAGCCGGACGACCTGCGCATCGCCGCCACCTACCACCCCGGCGGCACCGAGGCCGCGGTCGGCGGCGACTGGTACGACGTGATCACCCTGGGCGGCGGCCGCACCGCCCTGGTCATCGGCGACGTCATGGGCCGAGGGGTCCGGGCGGCCGCGGTGATGGGCCAGCTCCGTACGGCGGTGAGGGCCTACGCCCGGCTGGACCTCCCCCCGCACGAGGTGCTGCAGCTGCTGGACGGCCTGGCCACGGAGATCGACGCCAACCAGATCGCCACCTGCGTCTACGCCATCCACGACCCGAACGAGGGCCGGCTGGTGTACGCCTCCGCCGGCCACCTCCCGATCCTGGTCCGCGACGAGCACGGCGAGGTCCACCGCGCCGACGAACCCACCGGCCCTCCGCTGGGCACCGGCGGCTGGATGCACGCGTCCGGTTCGATCGCCCTGGCCCCCGGCTCCACGGCGGTCCTCTACACCGACGGCCTGGTCGAACGCCGGGACGAGGACCTGGACGAGGGCATCGCCTCACTCGAACGCGCCCTGGCCGGCGCGACCGGCACGCCCCAGGTCGTGTGCGACCGACTGGTCCGCAGCGCGGGCGTCACCGCGGATCACGACGACGACGTGGCGGTCCTGGTCCTCCAGCACCCCGCCCGCACCGGACCCGACGGAGACCTCTTCCGCAACGCGGCCCTGGAACTGCTGGGTGGCGTGGAAGCGGCCCCTCGCGCGCGTGCCTTCGCCTCCGGAGTCCTGACCAGCTGGCGCTTCCCGCCCGACCTGCACGATCTGGGCGTCCTGGCCACCAGCGAACTGGTGGCCAACTCCCTCCAGCACGGCACCCCGCCCATGCGGCTGCGCCTGCGCCGCACCGACCGCCGCCTGATCATCGAGGTCACGGACGGCGACGACCACCTCCCGCGCCGCCGCCGCGCGGAACCGGCCGACGAATCGGGCCGGGGCATCGCCATCGTCGCCACGATCGCCTCCGGCTGGGGCTCCCGACGGACACCGGGCGGCGGAAAAGCGGTGTGGTGCGAGTTCGTCCTCCCGAAGGGAGCGGGCCACTAGCGCGCGGGGCGGGGAGACTCAGGCGAGGGCCTGCGACTCCCCGACCGGCGAGGCCGTTCCCTGCGCCACGACCCGGCTCTTGCCCAGCCACGGCCGGTCCTGCACCGCACTGAGCTGCCGCCCGAGCCGCAGCGCGAGATACGTGATCCCCAGCGAGAACAGCAGGAACGTCACGACATACGGCCCGTGCAACGACGCCCCCATGGGCCCGCCCACAGCCGGCCCGACCGCCAGCGCCAACTGCTTCACCAGGGCGAACGCGGAGTTGTACTGCCCGGCCAGCCCACTCGGCGCCAGGTCGGCCACCAGCGGGGCCACGGTCGGCGACAGCATCGCCTCACCCAGCCCGAACAGCGCGTACGTGGAGACGAAGGCAGCCGTGGCCATCTCCTGACTCCCGTGCCCGAGCCCGGCGTACCCCGCCGCGACCCAGGCCACGGCCCAGATCAACCCGACGGCCGCGATCACCCGGGACCGCCTCCGCCGCTCCACGAACTTCAGCACGGCGAACTGCGCCACCACGATCATCGCCGTGTTCGCCGCCATCGCCGTCCCCAGCGCCGACGTGGAGACCCCGGCCGCCTCGACGCCGTACGCACTCAGCCCCGACTCGAACTGCCCGTAGCAGGCGAAGAACAGGACGAAGCCCAACACGCACAGCTGCACCATCGCCCGGTTCTGGAGCAGCTGCTTCCAGCTCCCCTTCTCCGACAGCGCCTCCGGCGCCCCGTCCACCCGCGGCGCACGCGGCATCCGCACCGTCGACATCACCACGACGAGCAGCAGGAACATCGCCGCCTCGATCGCGAACAGCAGGGTGAAGGAGGAGACGCTCGTCGTGTCGACGAGGTGCCCGCCGATGAGTCCGCCGACCCCGAGCCCGAGGTTCTGCAGAAAGAACTGCATCGCGAACGCCCGCGACCGGGTCTCCGAGGTGGAGCAGTCCACGATCATGGTCGCCAGCGCCGGCTGCATCACGGCCTGCCCGGCCCCGAGCGCGGCCGCCGACAGCAGTACGGTCGCCGCACTTCCCGCCAGCCCCAGGCTCAGCGCCCCGAGGGCGGCGGTGACCAAGGCGGCGAGCAGCACCGGAAGCGGGCCGCGCCGGACGATCGCCCGCCCGGCGAACGGAAGCACGACCAGCGCGGCCACGGCGAAGACGGCGAGGACGAGCCCCGCCGTCAAGGAACCCAGTCCCCGTACCTGCGCCACATAGACGTACAGGTAGGGGACCGTGAAACCGAGCCCGAACGCGCTGAGTGCATTGCCCACGTGGATCCGGCGCATCGCTGCGCCCATCGCCCTGGTCACGTTCACCTCTCCTCGTATAAAGGCCTGAAGACTTCAAAGCTAAAGTTCGAAGCTAAAGAGTACACATAGAAGGACTTCAACGCCAAGCAGGCCCGTGCCATACTCGGCTCATGGGTGACACCCCCGACATCGGCGAACCGACACTCGAAGAGCAGATCGCCGCCTACCAGCGCGAGTTCCAGGACCTCGACCCCCAGGTCGAGCAGATCGTCTCGGCGCTGTCCCGCCTGAACCGGCGCATGAACGTCGCCTACGGCCGCCAGACCTCCGCTCTCGGCATCAGCAACGCCGAGTGGGAGGTCCTCAAGGCCCTCGTCCTTTCCGGTGCCCCCTATCGCCTGGGCCCCAGCGACCTGGCCAAGCGCCTCGGCCTCACCCCGGCCGCCATGACTCACCGCATCGACCGCATGGTCGCCGAGGGGCTGGTCACCCGGGAGCGCGACGAGTCCAACCGCGTCCGCGTCATCGTGGAGCTGACGGTGGAGGGGCGCGAGAAGTGGCTGGAGGCGATGCGATCCGCGTCGGTCTTCGAGGAGGACCTGCTCCAGGACCTCTCCCCGCAGGAGCGCACCACCCTCGGCGACGTCCTCACCCGCCTGCTCCGCAGGGTGGAGCACGCCCAGCCGGACGCCGGCGGACGCCTCATCGACCTTGACTGACACGGGTCCTGACGCCGAGACAAAAGATCTTGACAAGGGCTTCTTGACAGCCCTCTGCCCGATCCGTAAAGTTCTTCGGGTTGCCGCCGAGCCGTAACGGTTCTGCGACAGCACCTCCCGCCGCGTGAGCGGCACACAAACCACCAGCACGATCTCCCAGCCGGGTTGATTTCGGCGTGCCCGAATTCAATTCGAATTGGGGCTCGGCGGCCCGATTGGGAATCGCCGAGAGGATCCGCTAAGGTTTGAGACGTCGGAACGGCCCAACGGCCGGGAAGACAAGCCCCGCTGACTGGGGATCAGGCCCGAAAGGATCTGCTAAAGTCGGAACCGCCGGAAAGGGAAA
>NZ_JBIWJD010000009.1:0-126095 GCF_044764945.1 Streptomyces sp. NPDC093568
CGCCCGGTTACATTCCGAACCCGGAAGCTAAGCCTTACAGCGCCGATGGTACTGCAGGGGGGACCCTGTGGGAGAGTAGGACACCGCCGAACAATCTTTGGGAAGGACCCCTGGTCACCAGCGTTCAGCTGGGACCAGGGGTCCTTTCGTTTTTACAATGCTTGTGTACCGAAGACAGGAGTCACCGATGTCCACCAACTCTCCCGACGACCGACCGGAGCGCGACCAGCGGCGACGGGACAGTGGTGACCGCGGCGGCTACCGAGGGGACCGTGGCGGCTTCCGTCGCGACAACGACCGTGGTGGGGACCGAGGCAGCGACCGAGGCCGCTTCCGGCGTGACGACAGCCGTGGCGGATACGGCCGCCGCGATGACCGTCGCGATGACCGTGGAGAGCGTCGGGACGACCGGCGTGATGTCCGCCGTGACGACCGTCGTGACGACCGCCGTGATGGGGACCGTGGTCCCCGGCCCTCCTTCCGGCGGGACGACCGGCCGGCCGGGCCTCGTCGGGACGACCGGGACCGTGATCGCGGGTTCCGGCGGGACGGCGACCGTCCGTCCTACCGTCGTGACGACCGTGGGGAGCGTCGGGACGACGACCGTGGCGGTTATGGCCGGCGCGATGACCGCGGTGGCTACGGCCGCCGTGACGACCGGCGCGGCGACGACCGTGACCGTGGCTTCCGCCGCGACGACCGGCGTGACGACCGCCGCGATGACCGACGAGACGACCGCGACCGCGGGTTCCGTCGGGACGACCGACGTGATGACCGACGCGACGATCGACGTGACGACCGCCGGGATGACCGCCGCGACGACCGGCGTGATGACCGTCGTGACAGCGACCGTGGTGGCTACCGCCGCGACGACCGCGACCGTGGCTTCCGGCGTGACGACCGTGGTGAGCGCGGTGACCGGGACCGTGGGTTCCGCCGCGATGACCGTCGGGACCAGGACCGCAGCGACCGCGGTGAGCGCAGCGAGCGTGGCGACCGTGGTGGCTTCCGGCGCGATGACAGCCGGGGCGAGCGCGGTGGATTCCGTGGGCGCGACGACCGTGGCGGGCGTGGGCCCCGTCGGGACGACCGCGGTGGGCGTCCCGGAGGGTTCCGTGGGCGTGACGACCGGCGTGACGACCGGCGTGGCGGTGGGCGGTTCCGTGATGAGCGGGACCGGGACCGGGACCGTGAGCCGATCAAGCGGCTGCCGATCCCCGAGGACGTCACGGGTGACGAGGTCGACAAGGACGTACGGCAGGAGCTGCAGAGCCTGCCGAAGACGCTCGCCGAGGATGTCGCCAGGAACCTGGTGATGGTGGCGCGACTCATCGACGAGGACCCCGAGGGTGCCTACGGCTACTCCAAGGTGGCCCTGCGGCTGGCGTCGCGCGTCGCCGCCGTACGAGAGGCGGCCGGGTTCGCGGCGTACGCGAACCAGAAGTACTCCGAGGCGCTCGCGGAGTTCCGGGCCGCGCGGCGGATGACCGGGACCGTGGATCTCTGGCCGCTGATGGCCGACTGCGAGCGTGGGCTCGGGCGGCCGGAGAAGGCGCTGGACATGGCCGGCGCGCCCGAGGTGCACAAGCTCGACAAGGCCGGGCAGGTGGAGATGCGGCTCGTCGCGGCCGGCGCCCGGCGTGACATGGGGCAGCTGGACGCGGCCATCGTGACGCTGCAGAGCCCCGAGCTGGCCTCCAACGCCGTACAGCCGTGGACGGCGCGGCTGCGGTACGCGTACGCCGACGCGCTGCTTGCCGCCGGGCGGCAGGGTGAGGCGCGGGAGTGGTTCGCGAAGGCCGTCGAGGCCGACAAGGACGGCAGCACGGATGCCTCCGACCGGCTCGCCGAGCTGGACGGTGTCGACTTCGTGGACGCCCTCGACGAGAACGACGGGCAGGGCGAGGGCGACGAGGGCACCAAGGGTGAGCAGGCTCCGGTCGACTCCGAAGAGGACGACAAGGAGTGAGCCGCGTGTGACGTGAGAAGGGCGGGATCCCGGGCTGGGATCCCGCCCTTCGGCGTTTCAGGCGTCCAGTGCGCGCAGTACCAGGCCCGATGCCGGCTTCGGGCCGAACGACGTCGACTTGCGGGGCATCGTGACTCCCTGGCGGGCGAGGTCGCGTACGACGTCCTCGCGGACGGGGTGCATCAGGACGGCCGTACCGCCGTCGCGTTCGGCCTTTCTGACGGTCGCGGCCGTGTCGTGGATGTAGGCGATGCGGGTGGGGTCGTCCTCGGGGATGTGCCAGACGTGGGCGAGGAGTGTCGCGTGCAGGACCGTCGCGTCCAGGGTGCGCCAGGCGGTGGGGCGGTCGGCCGGGACCGTACGGGCGAGGAGGCGGGGGTCCGGTCGGTCGACGAGGTGGAAGGAGCCGTCTCCGGCGAGGAGGAAGGCGTTGCCCGCGCAGGCCGCGTCGGCCAGCGCTTCCAGGGCCTCGGCCAGCGGGACTTCGAGGCGGCGTACGCGGAAGTGGCCGTCGAGGGCGGTGACGGCGTCCGGCACCGGCAGCGTGTGCAGGAGGCGGTGGATGGCGCGGACGCGCAGGGGGTAGCGGGCGGTGTCGACCAGGAGGACCAGGCCGTAGTCCCAGGGGCTGGGCGAACCGTGCTCCGCGCGTAGACGTCGATAGGTCGCCCAGCGGTGGTGGCCGTCGGCGATCAGTGCCTGGCGGCGGGTCAGGTCCGACTGGATGCGGGTGAGGTCCGCGGGGTCGGTGATCGACCACAGGCGGTGGCTGAAGCCGTCCTCGGTCGTGGTCGCGAGGAGGGGCGGGCCCTCGATCGTGCGCTCGATCACGGAGCTCGTGTCGGCCGTCGTGCCGTTGCCACGGTAGGTCAGCAGCAAGGGTTCCAGGTTGGCGGACGTGGCGCGCATCAGGGCCGCTCTGTCGGCGACCACGTGCGGCATGACGTCCTCGTGCGGCAGGACCAGGCCCTCCGAAGGGTCCGACACGCGCAGGGCGCCGATGACGCCGCGCTGGATCATGCCCTCGCCGTCCTGCTGTTCGTAGACGTAGAGGCCGGGCTCGCGGTCGGTGGTGAGGACACCTTCGGACAGCCAGCGGCGCAGGGTCTTCGCCGCCTGTTCGTTGCGGGCGTCGGGTGTGTCGGCCTGGGGGAGGATCAGGCGGACGATGTTGTGCGGGTCCGAGTCCTGGAGTTGGTGCAGGCCGTCAGGGCGGACCACGACGTCGTACGGAGGGGATGTCACGGCGGCCAGGCTGCCGACCCGGTCGGGGTCGTAGCGAAGCCCTCGGAAGGGGGTGAGTTCGAGGCCTCGGCGCGCCGTTGCTTCCGGGTGACCTGCTGTGTTCATCCAGGCATCGTACGGGTGTCAGTGGCATGGGGGATGATCGGGGGAAAGCCGTCGAACGAGGAGCGATGTCAAATGAGCCAGAGCGTCAGGAGGAGGCCCGAGGGCAGTGGCCAGGCCCTGAGCGAGGCGTACGACACGGCGCTGCTCGACCTCGACGGTGTGGTGTACGCGGGTGGGAACGCGATCGCGCACGCGGTCGACTCGCTCGCGGTGGCCCGCGCGGGCGGGATGCATCTCGCCTACGTCACCAACAACGCGTTGCGGACGCCTGACGTCGTGGCCGCGCATCTGACGGCGCTGGGGATACCGACGGGCGCCGATGACGTGATCACGTCGGCGCAGGCGGTCGCGCGGCTGATCAGTGAGCAGGTGCCGGCGGGGGCCCGGGTGCTGGTGATCGGCGGTGAGGGGCTGCGGGTCGCCCTGCGGGAGCGCGGGCTGGAGCCGGTGGAGTCGGCGGACGACGATCCGGCGGCGGTCGTGCAGGGCTTTGGCGGGCCGGAGCTGGTGTGGGGGCGGTTCGCGGAGGCGTGCTACGCCATCGCCCGCGGGGTGCCGTGGTTCGCGTCCAACACCGACCTGACGATCCCGAGCGCGCGCGGCATCGCACCGGGGAACGGGGCGGCGGTGGAGGTCGTCCGGATCGCCACCGGCGCGGAGCCGCAGGTCGCGGGCAAGCCGTTGCCTCCCATGCACCGGGAGACGATCCTGCGGACCGGCGCCGAGCGGCCGCTGGTGGTCGGGGACCGGCTGGACACGGACATCGAGGGCGCGTTCAACGGCGATGTCGACTCGCTGCTCGTCCTGACCGGCGTCACCGACGGCGCGCAGCTGCTGGCCGCGCCGCCGCAGCACCGGCCGACCTATGTCGACGCCGATCTGCGAGGGTTGCTCACCGGCCAGCCGGAGGTGGCCGAGGACGGGGAGGGTTTCCGGTGCGGCGGCTGGACGGCGACGGCGGGGGCGGAGCGGCTGGAACTGGCCGGTGACGGAGTGCCCTTGGACGGGCTGCGGGCGCTGTGCGCGGCGGCCTGGACGGCGGCGGGAGACGGCTCGTGTGCGCTGGACTCGGGGAAGGCGCTGGCCAGACTGGGTTGGTGAGGTGTCGCCCGGCGGGGCGGGCGTGACCCTCGCGAGGGCTTGCAGCGGGATCGTGGCTGAATGGGAGGGTAGGCTAACCTAACCGGGTGTTGGTCGACAGTCCTCCCGAACAGCGCGCGGAGTCCGTGTCCGCGCCCCCAACCCGACGGGCGATACGTGCCGTTGGGCTGCTCGTCTCTGTCCTGATTCTGGTGGTCGTCGTGGTGGCGAGCATCGCGATCGGGGCGAAACAGCTGTCCGTGGGGGAGGTCTGGCACGGTCTGTTCCAGAGTTCGGGGACCTACGGCGACGTCGTGGTCGACGACCGGATCTCGCGCACCGTCCTCGGACTGCTCGCCGGCGCCGCGCTCGGTCTCGCCGGAGCCGTGCTCCAGGCCCTGACCCGTAACCCGCTGGCCGACCCCGGACTGCTCGGCATCAACGCGGGCGCGTCCGCGGCGGTCGTCACCGCCATCACCTTCTTCGGCATCACCAGCCTGAACGTCTACGTCTGGTTCGCCTTCCTCGGCGCGGCCGCGGTCGGGGCGCTGGTCTGGTTCCTCGGCGGCAGCCGGGGCGCCACACCGGTCCGGCTCGCGCTGGCCGGCACGGCGATCAGTGCCGCGCTCTACGGCTATCTCCAGGCCGTAATGATCATGGACGACGTGGCGCTGAACAAGATGCGCTTCTGGACGGTCGGTTCGCTCGCCTCGGCGACGGACTCGACCATCAAGCAGGTACTGCCGTTCCTCGTCGCCGGCATGGTCCTCGCGCTCGCCCTCGCCCGGCCGCTGAACGCGATGGAGATGGGCGACGACACCGCCAAGGCCCTCGGCGCCAACCTGAACCGCACCCGGGTGCTGGCGATGCTCGCGGCCACCGTGCTGTGCGGTGCCGCGACCGCCGCCTGCGGGCCGATCGTGTTCGTCGGCCTGATGGTGCCGCACGTCGTGCGCTCGTTCACCGGGCCCGACCTGCGCTGGATCCTGCCGTACGCGGCCGTCCTGTCGCCGGTGCTGCTGCTCGGCGCCGATGTCCTCGGCCGGATGGCCGCCCGGCCCTCCGAGATCCAGGTCGGCATCGTCACCGCGATCCTCGGCGGACCGGTCTTCATCTTTCTCGTACGACGGCGGAGGACGGCCCAGCTGTGAGGACCGCAGTGAAGAGCGAAGCGAAGACCGCGGCGCCGGGCTCGGCGAGGTCCGCCCGCGCGGGCCGTGCCCTGCGGACCCCGGGCGGGCTCTCCGTCCGCCTCGACGTGCGGGCGCTGACCGTCGTCGTGCTGTTGCTGCTCGCCGGGCTCGGCGCGAGTGTCCTGTTGATCGGCACCGGCGACTTCCCGATCGGGGCGGGCGACGTGCTGAGAACGCTGTTCGGCGGGGGCAACGCCGGTCAGGAGTTCATCGTCAACGAGCTGCGGCTGCCGCGCGTGCTGGTCGGGCTGCTGGTCGGGGCCTCGCTCGGCCTCGGCGGGGCGCTGTTCCAAGCGCTGTCCCGCAACCCGCTGGGCAGCCCCGACATCCTCGGTCTCGGCCAGGGGGCCACGGCCGGCGCGCTCGTGGTGATCGTGCTGTTCTCCGGGAGCGCGGGCCAGGTGACCGTCGGCGCGCTCGTAGGCGGCCTCGCGACCGGTCTCGCCATCTATCTGCTCGCCTGGAAGCGGGGCGTGCACGGCTACCGACTGGTCCTGGTCGGCATCGGCATGTCCGCGATCATGACGGCGGTCAACGGCTATCTGCTGACCAAGGCCGACCTGGTCGACGCCGCCCGCGCGGTCGTGTGGATGACCGGCTCCCTCAGCGGCCGTGACTGGGCCCAGGTCTGGCCGCTGCTCGCGCTGTGCGCCGTCCTCGTGCCGCTGGTCCTCGCCAACGCGCGCGGGCTGCGGATGATGGAGATGGGCGACGACGTCTCGTACGCCCTCGGGGTGCGTGTCGAAGGCGTACGGCTGCTGCTGATGCTGGCGGCCGTGCTGCTCACCGCGGCCGCCACCGCCGCCGCCGGTCCCGTCAGCTTCGTGGCGCTCACCGCCCCGCAGCTCGCCCGGCGCCTGACCCGCTCGCCCGGCCCGAACCTGCTGCCCTCCCTGTGCATGGGCGCCGCCCTCCTCGTCACCGCCGACTGGATCTCCCAGCGGGTCTTCGGCGCGGACCAGATGCCCGTGGGCGTGGTCACCGGTGTGCTCGGCGGCGTATACCTGCTGTGGCTGCTGGTCACCGAGCGCAAGGCGGGACGGATATGAGCGCCGGCCGCACCGACAAGAACAGCAGTGGGCTGAACCACCGAAGGAGCACCGTGAACCGCCTGTCCGCCGACAACGTCACCCTCGCCTACGACCAGCGGGTCATCGCGGAGCAACTGTCGGTCGAGATACCCGACAACTCCTTCACCGTGATCGTCGGCCCGAACGCGTGCGGCAAGTCCACGCTGCTGCGGGCGCTGTCCCGGATGCTCAAGCCCAGCCAGGGCCGGGTCCTGCTGGACGGGCAGGTCATCCAGTCGATGCCGGCGAAGAAGGTCGCGCGCACCCTCGGGCTGCTGCCGCAGTCCTCGATCGCGCCCGACGGGATCACCGTCGCCGACCTGGTGGGCCGCGGCCGCTACCCGCACCAGGGGATCCTGCGCCAGTGGTCGACCGAGGACGAGCGGGTCGTCCAGGAGTCGATGGCACAGACCGGGGTCGCCGAGCTCGCCGATCGCTATGTCGACGAATTGTCGGGTGGGCAGCGCCAGCGTGTCTGGATCGCGATGGCGCTCGCCCAGCAGACGCCGCTGCTGCTGCTCGACGAGCCGACGACCTACCTCGACATCCAGCACCAGATCGACGTCCTCGACCTGTGCGCCCAGTTGCACGAGGAGCAGGGGCGCACGCTGGTCGCGGTGCTGCACGACCTCAACCACGCCGCCCGGTACGCCACCCACCTGATCGCCCTGCGCGGCGGGTCCGTGATCGCCGAGGGCGCGCCCAACGACATCGTGACGGCCGAGCTGGTCGAGGACGTGTTCGGGCTGCGCTGCCAGGTCATCGACGACCCGGAGACGGGGACCCCGCTGGTGGTGCCGGCGGCACGCAAGGCGCGCACGCAGGCGAAGGTGGCGGCTACAGAAGCTTCCTGAGCTGCAGCAGGTCGCGCACGCCCGCGTGCAGCTTCACCCGGCCCGAGCCCCAGGCCTTGGCGAAGTTCAGGTCGCCGCCGACCAGGGCGACCAGGTCGTCGCCCGTCATGCTCAGCCTGATCTGGGCCTTCTCGCGGGGCGGGCCCTGCAGTGTGTCGTGGACGTGGATCCTGCCGTCCTCCATGCGGCCGACGAACGTGACGTCCAGGTCGGTGATGTGGCAGCTCACCGAGCGGTCAAGGGCGGCGGCCGCACGGGCGTCCCCTTCGGCGCGCTGCATGTTGTCCGAGAGCTTTTCGAGTGCGACGCGGCACTCCTCAATCGTGGCCATCGCGATCGACGGTACCCCAGCGGTTCGGGGTAGCGTCTGGGCATGAGCGACACGGTTTGGCAGACGGAGCCCCCGCAGGAGGCCGCCGAGGCGGAGGCCGGGCCCGCGGCGGAGCCCGAGTACGACCCGGCCGCCCCCGCGCCGCTGAACGTCCCACTCGCCCCCACCGGCAACGCGGAGGTCGACGCCCAGCTGGAACGGCTCGGTGACGCCGACCACCTCGCCACCGACGGGCACCTGGAGGTGTACGAGGATGTACACCGGGGGCTGCGCGACGCGCTCACCGCGCTCGACGCCCGCCCGGGACCTCCGGTTCCCACCCGCCACCCGACCACCACCCCTCAACGAGACCCTTCGGGTCACACCTTTTGATCGTCGTACGGACAACACAGGAGCTGAACCGAACGTGGCAGGAGCCGCACGCCTCCGTCTCGACGCCGAGCTGGTCCGCCGGAAGCTCGCGCGTTCGCGTGAGCACGCCAGCCAGCTGATCGCCGCCGGCCGGGTGACCGTCGGCAAGACCGTCGCGACCAAGGCGGCCACGCAGGTGGAGACCGCCGCGGCGATCGTCGTCCTGGCCGACGACAGCGATCCCGAGTACGTCTCCCGGGGCGGCCACAAACTCGCGGGCGCGCTGGCGGCCTTCGTGCCCCAGGGGCTCGCGGTGGAAGGGCGCCGGGCGCTGGACGCCGGCGCGTCCACGGGCGGCTTCACCGATGTGCTGCTGCGGGCGGGAGCCGCGCACGTCGTCGCCGTCGACGTCGGATACGGACAACTGGCCTGGACTCTCCAGAGCGATGAACGCGTCACCGTCAAGGACCGTACGAACGTACGCGAGTTGACGCTCGAAGCGATCGATGGGGAACCAGTGGATCTTGTCGTGGGGGATCTGTCCTTCATCCCGCTCGGACTGGTGCTGCCCGCCCTCGTGCGGTGCGTGAAACCGGACGCCGATCTGGTGATGATGGTGAAGCCGCAGTTCGAGGTGGGGAAGGAACGGCTGGGCAGTGGGGGAGTCGTACGGAGTCCGCAGCTGCGGGCGGAGGCCGTGCGCGGTGTCGCCGAGAAGGCGTGGGAACTCGGACTCGGGGTGAAGGGGGTAACGGCGAGTCCGTTGCCCGGACCTTCCGGGAATGTCGAGTACTTTCTGTGGCTGCGTGCCGGGGCGCCCGCCCTGGACCCGGCCGACGTTGACCGTGCAGTGGCGGAGGGGCCGCGTTGATGCAGAACCGAGCTCGTACTGTTTTTCTCCTCGCCCACACGGGGCGGCCGGCGGCCATCCGCAGTGCCGAGCTGGTGGTCAAGGGGCTGCTGAGGGAAGGCATCGGGGTCCGCGTCCTGGAGTACGAGGCCGCCGACCTGCCGCTGCCCGACGAGGTGCAGCTGGTCAAGGAGGCGACACCGCAGTGCCTCGACGGGTGTGAGCTGCTCATCGTGCTGGGCGGCGACGGGACGCTGCTGCGGGGCGCCGAGTTCGCGCGGGCGTCCGGGGTGCCGATGCTGGGCGTCAACCTGGGCCGGGTGGGGTTCCTCGCGGAGGCCGAGCGGGACGATCTCGACAAGGTTGTCGACCGGGTCGTGACCAAGGCCTACGAGGTCGAGGAGCGGATGACCGTCGACGTCGTCGTGCATCAGAACGGCGACATCGTGCACACCGACTGGGCGCTGAACGAGGCGGCCGTGCAGAAGGCGGGCGCCGAGAAGCTGCTCGAGGTCGTGCTGGAGATCGACGGGCGGCCGGTGACGGGGTTCGGGTGCGACGGGATCGTGCTGTCCACGCCGACCGGGTCGACGGCGTACGCGTTCTCCGCGGGCGGGCCTGTGGTGTGGCCCGAGGTCGAGGCGCTGCTGATGGTGCCGATCAGTGCGCACGCGCTGTTCGCCAAGCCGTTGGTGACCTCGCCGGATTCGGTGCTGGCGGTGGAGGTGCTGCCGCACATTCCGCCGGGCGTGCTGTGGTGTGACGGGCGGCGGACCGTTGAGCTGCCGCCGGGGGCGCGGGTGGAGGTGCGGCGGGGGGCCGTGCCCGTGCGGTTGGCCCGGCTGCATCACGCGTCGTTCACGGATCGGTTGGTGGCGAAGTTCGCGTTGCCCGTGTCCGGGTGGCGGGGGGCGCCTCACTAGCCGATTCGCAGGGGCGTGCGGGGGTGCGTCGGCGGCTGCGGGACCGTCGTGCTTGGCGCGCCCACGCGGCGGAGCCGCAAATCGATACAGCCCCGCGCCCCTGGCGGCGCTCCACTCGGCTGGGTGACATGTGCGCCCGATACACATTCGTCACCTGCACCTTCACATCACGGACCCGGGGGCCGTCGCACTTCCGGCCCCCGACCTCGTAAGGTCGTGTCCGTGTTGGAGGAGATGCGGATACGGTCGCTCGGAGTCATCGACGACGCGGTCGTCGAGCTGTCGCCGGGGTTCACCGCCGTCACGGGCGAGACGGGTGCGGGCAAGACCATGGTGGTCACCAGCCTGGGGCTGCTGCTCGGCGGGCGGGCGGACCCGGCGCTCGTGCGGATCGGGGCCGACAAGGCCGTCGTGGAGGGGCGGATCGCCGTGCCCGAGGGCGCGCCGGTCGTCGTACGGGTCGAGGAGGCCGGAGCCGAGCTCGACGACGGTGCGCTGCTGATCAGCCGTACCGTTTCCGCCGAAGGACGGTCCCGGGCGCACCTCGGCGGGCGCAGCGTGCCCGTGGGCATGCTGGCCGAACTCGCCGACGAGCTGGTGGCCGTGCACGGGCAGACCGACCAGCAGGGGCTGCTGAAGCTGACCCGGCAGCGGCAGGCGCTGGACCGGTACGCCGGGGACGCCGTCGCCGTGCCGCTCGCCAAGTACGGCGAGGCCTACCGGCGGTTGCGGGCGGTCTCCGTCGAGTTGGAGGAGATCGTCACGCGCGCGCGTGAGCGGGCCCAGGAAGCCGACATGCTGCGGTTCGGGCTCGACGAGATCGCCGGAGTCGAGCCGCGCCCCGGGGAGGACGTGGAGCTCGCGGAGGAGGCCGAGCGGCTCGGGCACGCCGAGGCCTTGTCGTCCGCCGCCACGGCCGCTCACGCCGCTCTCGCGGGCAACCCGGAGGACCCCGAGGGCATCGACGCGGCCACGCTCGTAGCGGGCGCGCAGCGGGCCCTGGACGCCGTGCGCTCGCACGATCCGGCGCTGGCCGCGCTCGCCGACCGGATCGGGGAGATCGGGATCCTGCTGGGCGACGTCGCCGGGGAGCTGGCGGGGTACGCCGACGACCTGGACGCCGATCCGCTGCGGCTCGCGGCCGTCGAGGAGCGGCGGGCCGCGCTGAACGCGCTGACCCGGAAGTACGGCGAGAACATCGCCGCCGTGCTCGCCTGGGCCGAGGAGGGCGGCTCACGGCTGACCGAGCTTGACGGTGACGACGACCGGATCGGCGAGCTCACGGCCGAGCGGGACGCGCTGCGGACCGAGCTGGGCGGGCTGGCGCAGGCGCTGACCGACGCGCGGACCGAGGCCGCCGAGCGGTTCGCCGCCGCCGTGACGGCGGAGCTGGCGTCCCTCGCGATGCCGCACGCGCGCGTGTCGTTCGCGATCCGGCAGACCGAGGACCCGGAGGGCGTCGAGGTCGGCGGCCGCGCGGTCGCCTACGGGCCGTCGGGCGTGGACGAGGTCGAGCTGCTGCTCGCGCCGCACCCCGGCGCGCCGCCCCGGCCGATCGCCAAGGGCGCCTCCGGCGGTGAGCTGTCGCGCGTGATGCTCGCCGTCGAGGTCGTGTTCGCGGGCACCGATCCCGTGCCGACCTACCTCTTCGACGAGGTCGACGCGGGCGTCGGCGGCAAGGCGGCCGTGGAGATCGGCCGGCGGCTGGCCCGGCTGGCCCGGACCGCGCAGGTCGTCGTCGTGACCCACCTGCCCCAGGTCGCCGCCTTCGCCGACCGGCAGTTGCTCGTCGAGAAGACCAACGACGGCTCGGTCACCAGGTCCGGCGTGAAGGTCCTGGAGGGTGAGGAACGGATCCGGGAACTCTCCCGCATGCTCGCCGGCCAGGAGGACTCGGAGACGGCACGGGCCCACGCGGAGGAACTGCTGGAGACGGCCCGGGCGGACGCGTAGTCCGGGCCGGGCCGTAGGGTGACCGGATGATCAGGCAAGCCGTGTCCTTCGGTCTCTCCGCCACTCTCACGCGCGCCGCCGTCACCGCCCTGCGCGCCAAGGCCCCCGGCGGACGCGACCGCTGGGAGCGGAAGAACTACGCCGGGCGGAGCGTGGAGTTGTACGCCGGGCCCGCCTCGGCCCTGGCCACCGCGGCCGGGGCCGGGCGGGTGTCGCCGGCCGCCGGGGTCGCCGTGGCCGTCGCCGGGATCTGCGGGGCGTACGACGACGTCGCCGGGGCGGACGACGTACGGCGGGGCTTCAAGGCGCATCTGCGAGCCCTGCGGGACGGCGAAGTCACCAGCGGGGCCGTCAAGTTGTTCGGGATCTCGGCCGCCGGACTCGTCGCGGGCGCGTTCCTGAAGGAGCGGCCGCTGGACAAGCTGCTCGCCGGGGTCGTGATCGCCGGTGCAGCGCACTTCGTCAACCTCGTTGACGTACGGCCGGGTCGGGCCGCCGCCGCGGTGCTCGCGCTCGGCGCGCCGGGGCTGCTGCGCACCGGGCCGGGTGCCGAACTCGCCGCGACCGCCATGGGAGCCGCCGCTGCCGTCCTGCCCGACGACCTCGGTGAACGGGCGATGACCGGCGACACCGGGGCGCATGCGCTGGGCGCGGCCCTGGGCGCCGCCGTGGTCGCCGGGAACGGGCGTGCCGGGCTGGTGGCGCACGCAGCCGCCGTGGTCGCCGCGGCGGTGTACGGCGACCGGGTGAGCGAGCTCTCGCGCCGGGCGCTGGGGTGACACGGCGGCACCGGCGCGGAGTGCGCCACGCGCGCGTGTTCGTGCACCGCCGTCACCCCGGCTCACTCGTCCAGGTGACTCGGCCCGCCGCGTTGCCCGGCTCCCGTCCTCCCGCCGGTCCCGGAACGGCCGTGCGTCCTGGCATCCTTGGCGTAAACACGTCGTACGCGTAGGGATCCTCGCGGTACACCCCCTCCGCCCGATCCTTCTGTACTTTCTTCGTGACCGCCCCACCCACGACCAGGAGCCCCGGCCACGTGACCCCCGTGAGCAGCCACTCACCGCACGGCCAGTCGTCGCTGCGCACCGTGCAGGTGCTGGGCGGCGGCAACGCCGGCAGCAGCGCGCATGTGCGATCGCTGGCCTCGGGGCTGGTCGCGCGGGGTGTGCGGGTCACGGTGTGTGCCCCCGTCGAGGCCGACCGGGCCTACGACTTCACCGGAGCCGGCGCCGAGCATGTGCACGTGCCGCGCCGGAGCGATCCCGCCTCCGTGGCAGCGCTGCGGGCCGCCTGCGTGGACGCCGACCTGGTGCACGCGCACGGGCTGCACGCCTCCTTCCGCGCGGTCCTCGCGCTGAGCGGGCGGCGCATCCCGCTCGTGGTGACCTGGCACGACCGGGCGCACGCGGAGGGCGCCCGCGCCCATCTCGTACGGCTGTTGGAGCGGCGCGTCGTCAAGGCGGCCTCCGTGGTCCTCGGTTCCACGTCGGCCCTGGTCGACCGGGCCCGCCGGACCGGGGCGCGGGACGCGCGGCTCGCCGCCGTCGCGTTGCCCGGCCGGCGCCGCTCCGTCGAGCAGGACGACCCCGACCGGCTGCGGCCCAAGGTGCGCGCCGAACTCGGCGCCACCGGGCGGTCGTTGCTGATCGCCGTCGGCTCGCTGGAGCGGCACCGCGGGTACGACGTGCTGCTGGACGCCTCGCGTTCGTGGCGGCGGCTCGATCCCGCCCCGCTGGTCGTGATCGCGGGGGAGGGGGAGCTGCGGGCCGAACTGCAGCGCCGTATCGAGGACGAGGAGCTGCCCGTGCGGCTCATCGGGCGACGGGACGACGTCGCCGAGCTGCTCGCCGCCGCCGACATCGCGCTGCTGCCCAGCAGTTGGGAGTCCCGGTCCGTCCTCGCCCAGGAGGCCCTCCACGCGCGCGTGCCGCTCGTCGCCACCGACGTCGGCGGCATGCCGGAACTCGTCGGCGACGCGGCCGAACTCGTCCCCTACGGCGATCCGGAAGCCCTCGCCGACGCCGTCGTACGCCTGCTCGGCGATCCCGAGCGGCGGGAACTCCTCCGGGAGCGGGGCGTGCGGCAGGCGGCCACCTGGCCGAGCGAGGACGACACCGTGGCCCAAGTGCTCAGCGTCTACGACGAGTTGACGCAGCCCCGGCCCATGATCTAGGGCACGTGCCGGCGCGCCCGCAGCGCCAGGCTCAACGCCAGCACCGTCTGCGGGTCGTCGAGGTCGGTGCCGAGCAACTCACCGATGCGGGCGAGGCGGTTGTAGAGCGTCTGCCGGTTGAGGTGCAGCTCGCGGGCCGTCTCCGCCTTGCGGCCCGCGTGTGCCAGATACGTCTCCAGTGTGGGCAGCAGGGGTGGCCTGGAACGGTCGTCGTGGTCGCGCAGCGGGCCGATCGCGCGGTCCACGAAGGCCGCGAGGTCGGGATGGTCGCGCAGCCGCCACAGCAGCAGGTCGATGTCCAGGCGACGGGCGTCGTACCAGGGGCGGTCGGCCAGGCCCTGCGCCGCCGTGGCCGTCTCCGCCGCGTGTCTGAGGCCCACCGAGGCCGCCGGCCAGCCGCCCGCCACCCCGACGACCACCACCGGCGGCCGTGCCCCGGGCCGCTGGATCCCGGCCCGCTCCACGCCCGCCCGCAGCGCCGCCGCGACCTTGTCGGCGACCGCCGGCCGGTCCGCCTCCGCACGCAGGCCCAGCAGCAGCGGAACGCGGCCCTCCACCGGCCGTACGCCCAGCAGCACCGGCACCCCCACCGAGGCCAGCTCCTCCCCGACCGCGCGCGCCAGCACCGCCCAGCCGCCCGGCGCGGGCCCGTCGCCGAGCCGCATCACGACCGGCAGCAGCGGGGCCTCCCCGGGCTTGAATCCCAGGACGCGCGCCTGCGCCGGGGCGTCCTCGGCGGCGATCCGGCCCTCCGCGAGGTCGGTCAGGAAGTCACCCCGGCCACGGGCGGCCAGCTCCTCCTCCTGGCGTGCCTGCATCAGCACCACGGCGAGGATGCCCGCGGCCCGCTCGGCGGCGATCCGGTGCACGGGCGCGAGCGGGCCCAGCACGGGCAGGAGGGCGAGCCGGGCCCGGATCGCGCCGGCCCCCTGGCCGCCGCCCGGCACGTCCACCAGGACCGCCCCGGCGGGCGGCGGCACGTCCTTGTGCTGCCCCCGCAGCCCCTCCCACACCTGCAACGGATCCGTGCCCTGCGGACCGGCCCCTGCGGCGTACAGCAGCCGTCCGTCGGTCGTCTCAAGGAAGACCGGGTTGCCGCTGAAGTCCGCCAGGATGCCGAGCACTTGGGGCACTCCGCCGCCGCCGAGCAGGGCCTCGGTGCAGCGGCGGTGCACCTCCTCCGCGCGTTGCAGCAGCGCGTAGTGCCCGTTGACGATCTCCGTGTGGATCTCCTCCGTGACCGTCACGAACGGCACCTGGCGGTGCAGTTGCACGAGCGGGAGACCGGCCGCGCGTGCCGTGTCGACCAGTGCGGCGGGCAGCCGGGTGAAGCGGGCGCCGAGTTCGATGACGAGGGCCGCGATGCCGCGCTCGGCCAGGGTGCGCACGAACGCGCGCTGGTCCGCCGGGCGGGTACCGAGGCCGTAGCCCGTGGTCAGCAGCAGCTCCCCGCCCTTCAGCAAGGACGCGATGTTCGGCACCTCGCCCGCGTGCACCCAGCGCACGGTCCGGCCCAGCCGGTCGGCGCCCGCGAGGATCTCGGGCAGACCACTGCGCAGGCCGGGCAGCTCCAGCGCCCGCCGGACGGTGATCCCGGCGCCCTGGGTGTCGAATCCGCTGTTCATGCCGCTGTCCATGTGCGGACGCTACCCGTGCCGATGGCGTCCTGACATCTTCGAGGGCGTTCACGAGAGCAGGGGCCGGGGTAGCCGCGTCGGCATGGACTACAGCGTGGTAGCCGTGGCGCGGGAGGACGACAGCGCGATCGAGGAACCGCTGCGGGTGGCGGTGGCCGCCGATCGGCTCGGGTATCGCGAGGTGTGGGCGGGGGAGGGGCCGACCTGGGACTCGTTCGTCCTCGCCACCGCCATCGGGCGGGACACCGGACGGGTCGCGCTGACCGCCGGTCCGGTGGCGGTGTCGGTGCGCGACGCGTTCGGCATCTCGCGGGGTGCCGCCTCGGTCGCGGCCGTGACCGAGGCGGCCGGTCGGGGTGGCGCTGGGGACGTCCAGCAAGCGGGTCGTGGAGGGCGTGCACGGGGTGCCGCGGGTGCGGCCCGCGGCGGCGATGGAGGCGTCGGCGGCGGCCGTACGCGGCTTCCTGCACGGCGAGCCGGGCCGGCCGCTGGTGCCCGGCAGCGCTTTCCGGCGCCGTCACCGGCCGCCGGGCGGCCCGCTCACCGTGGCCGCTTTCGGGGACCGCGCCATCGCCACGGCGGCGGTCCACGCCGACCGGATGCTGCTCGACCTCGTCTCGCCGGATCAGGTCAGGGTGCTGCGGGCGAAGCTCGACGCCGCCGCCGAGCACGCGGGCCGCACGTCCCCGCCGGTCCTGGCCGCCTGGCTGCCAGCGGCCGTGGATCCCGACCCGGCCTCCCTCGCCCAGGTCCTGCGGAGCATCGCCGGGTATCTCACGGTGCCCGGCTACAGCGACATGTTCGAGGCGGCCGGCTTCGGTGAGGCGGTCGAGCTGGCCCGCACCGGCGCGGACCCCGACACGCTGGTGCGGGCCCTGCCCGCCGAGGCGGCCGGCACGGTCGGTCTGGTGGGCGACCTGGACGCCGTACGCGCGCGTGCCACCGAGTACGCCGAGGCCGGACTGGACGAGATCGCCCTGGTGCCGGCGACGGCGGGGGATCCCGGCGGGGAGCGGACGCTGACGGCGCTCAGGCCGGCCTGATGTTGTGGTTGAACCGGAAGACGTTGTCCGGGTCGTAGCGCCGCTTGAGATCCGCCAGCCGGCGCGTGTTCTCCGGGCCCAGCCCGGCCACGACCCGCTCGGCGCCCTCGTCCCCGATGAAGTTGAGGTAGACCGCGCCGGTGCTCCACGGCCGTGCCGCCGCGCGGACGTCGCGGACCCAGCTCACGCAGCGCTCGTCGTCCGCGGGGTTCTCCCAGATCGCGAAGGGGTGCACGGCCCAGGGCGCGTCCCGGTAGGGCACGGGGTACTCGTGGGGGCCCGCCGCGATCGCCCCGCCCTGGGGGAACAGCACATGGATGGTGCCGGTCGGCGGCAGCGCCTCGCCCCCGGCGCAGAACGCGTCAAGGTATTCGTCGGGCGCGCTCGTCAGATACTCCGCCGACCAGTAGTTACGCATCCCCGGCGGATCGTCGAGCATGCACTGGACGTCGGCGTACGGCATGACCCCGACGATCTCGGACTCGTGCGGCAGTGCCAGCAGGGGCTCGGCCAGCTTGCGCATGTCCTCCTCGGGCCCGGCGTACGTCAGCAGGGCCCCGCACAGGAGTGTGCCGACCAGGTGCGGCGGTACGAAGTCCTCGGGCGGACCGGTGAGATACAGCACGCCGCCGCTCGCCTCGTCCGGGGCGGCGGTGATCAGCTCCCGGTAGGTGCGGACGGCCTCGGGGCCGAACTCCGGGCGGTACAGCACCAGCGCGATGGAGAACACGGGCAGCTCGTGCAGCTTCAGGGTGAGCGCGGTCGCCACGCCGAAGTTGCCGCCACCGCCGTGCAGTCCCCAGAACAGCTCCGGGTTCTCGTCGGCGCTGGCGTGCACCCGCTCGCCGTCCGCGGTGACGAGTTCGACGCCCAGCAGGTTGTCGACGGCCAGCCCGCACCAGCGGTCCAGCCAGCCGGAGCCGCCGCCGAGGACGAACCCGCCGACCCCCGTCGTCGAGGCCCGCCCACCCGTCGTGGCCAGGCCGTGCGGCTGGCAGGCGCGGTCCAGGTCGCTCATCGTGGCGCCGCCCGCGACCCGCACCGCCTCGGCCCCCGGATTCACGCTCACCGCGCGCATGTGCCGCAGGTCGACGACCAGCCCGGCGTCGTTGACGGCCATGCCCGCGACGCTGTGTCCGCCGCCGCGCACCGCGATGTTGAGGTCCAGCTCCCGGCCGAACCGCACGGCCCGTACGACGTCGTCCTCGTCCACGCACTGGGCGATCACCGCCGGCCGGCGGTCGATCATGACGTTGAAGACGGCCCGGGCCTCGTCGTAGCCCGGGTCACCCGGAGCGAACACGTCGCCGACCAGATCCTCGCGCAGCGCGGCGAGGGCCGCGCCCGCCTTCGATGGGGAGGCCATGGGGCGCCCCCTTCCGTGCAGGGGCTGATGGATCCCAGCGTAGGCAGGCTTCGGCCGGTGGTCCTGTTCAGCCTCCGTAGGCCCCCGACGCCGTCAGACGCAGCGCCGTGTCGATCAGCGGAACGTGGCTGAAGGCCTGCGGGAAGTTGCCGACCTGGCGCTGACGGACCGGGTCCCACTCCTCGGCCAGCAGCCCGAGGTCGTTGCGCAGCGACAGCAGCTTCTCGAACAGCTTGCGGGCCTCGTCGACGCGGCCGATCATCGCGAGGTCGTCCGCCATCCAGAACGAGCAGGCCAGGAAGGCGCCCTCGTCACCGGGGAGGCCGTCGACGCCCTCGTGCTCGCCCTCGGTCGGGTAGCGCAGGATGAAGCCGTCCGAGGTGGACAGCTCGCGCTGGATCGCCTCGATGGTGCCGATGACGCGCTTGTCGTCCGGCGGCAGGAAGCCCATCTGCGGGATCAGCAGCAGGGAGGCGTCCAGCTCCTTGGAGCCGTAGGACTGCGTGAAGGTGTTGCGCTCCTTGTCGTAGCCCTTCTCGCAGACGTCCCGGTGGATGTCGTCGCGCAGTTCCTTCCAGCGCTCCAGCGGGCCGTCCGCGTCGCCGGACTCGATCAGCTTGATCGTGCGGTCGACGGCCACCCAGGCCATCACCTTGGAGTGCACGAACTGGCGGCGCGGACCGCGCACCTCCCAGATGCCCTCGTCCGGCTCCTGCCAGTGGTCCTCCAGGTAGCGGATCAGCTTGAGCTGGAGCAGGGAGGCGTAGTCGTTGCGGGCCAGGCCCGTCATGTGCGCCAGGTGCAGGGCCTCGGTGACTTCGCCGTACACGTCCAGCTGGAGCTGGTGCGCGGCGCCGTTGCCGACCCGCACCGGTGCGGAGTTCTCGTAGCCGGGCAGCCAGTCCAGCTCGGCCTCGCCCAGCTCGCGCTCACCGGCGATGCCGTACATGATCTGCAGGTTCTCGGGGTCGCCCGCGACCGCCCTGAGCAGCCACTCCCGCCAGGAGCGGGCCTCCTCGCGGTAGCCGGTGCGCAGCAGCGAGGACAGGGTGATCGCCGCGTCGCGCAGCCAGGTGTAGCGGTAGTCCCAGTTGCGGACGCCGCCGATGTCCTCCGGCAGGGAGGTGGTGGGTGCCGCGACGATGCCGCCGGTCGGGGCGTACGTCAGCGCCTTCAGCGTGATCAGCGAACGGATCACCGCCTCGCGGTACGGGCCGTGGTACGTACAGTGATCGACCCAGTCCCGCCAGAAGTCCTCCGTCGCCTCCAGCGACTGCTCCGGCTCCGGCAGCGCGGGCGGCTCCTTGTGCGAGGGCTCCCAGGAGATCGTGAACGCGATCCGCTCCCCAGGGGCGACCGTGAAGTCGGAGTACGTCGTGAGCGACTTGCCGTAGGTCTCCGCCTCGGTGTCGAACCACACCGAGTCCGGGCCGGCCACGGCGACCGTACGGCCCTCGTGCCGGTGCACCCACGGCACCACCCGGCCGTACGAGAACCGCATCCGCAGCGTCGAGCGCATCGGGACCCGGCCCGAGACGCCCTCCACGATCCGGATCAGCTGGGGGGCGCCGTCACGCGGAGGCATGAAGTCGATCACCCGGACCGTGCCGCGCGGCGTGTCCCACTCGGACTCCAGGATCAGGGAGTCGCCGCGGTAGCTGCGCCGCGCCGCGGTGGGTGGCTCGGCGTCGGAGGCGTGCGCGGGGCCGAGCCGCCAGAAGCCGTGCTCCTCGGTGCCCAGCAGGCCGGCGAAGATGGCATGCGAGTCGAAGCGGGGCAGGCACAGCCAGTCCACTGTGCCGTCCCGGCAGACCAGTGCGGCGGTCTGCATGTCTCCGATGAGTGCGTAGTCTTCGATGCGCCCGGCCACGTGCAACTCCAGTCGAACGGCCACGTCACCCCCTTGTCGAAAGGGGGTTCTCGCTAGTGCGGTCAAGGGGTGGTTGTAATGCTTGGTTGAGCGGTGAAGCAAAGCAGTCGTCCGCGCTGTGAGGCAAAACGACAGTCTCTTCTCGACGATCTCTGCTCAACGAACTGACGAGCTCTCGTTGTTCCGGTGGTTACGGGCGAGGGGTGGTGCCGTGTTGCCGGCCGGGCTCGGCAGCGAATGTCCGAGCAGGATACGACGCACGTAGATGATCTGCGTGCCGCTCCGGGCAACCCGGGTCCGCCGAACGGGTGAGCAATGGGTGACCGATGCGCGGGAAATCGGTGAAGTGTGCCGATCCGTGCCGACACGTGCGCGGAGAGTGGCCGGAAGCCATCGGTCGCTGTCGCTGATACCCTGGTAGCCCGTGGACCGGTGGGCGTGATGACCCCCGAACCGCACTTCAAGACAGCGACCACGGGAGCCCCCTCTTGGCCATGACGCCAAAATCCACGACGACCAAGCACATCTTCGTCACCGGGGGTGTCGCCTCCTCGCTCGGCAAGGGCCTGACGGCCTCCAGCCTCGGCATGCTCCTGAAGGCGCGAGGCCTTCGCGTGGTGATGCAGAAGCTGGACCCGTACCTCAATGTCGACCCTGGCACGATGAACCCCTTCCAGCACGGTGAGGTGTTCGTCACCAACGACGGCGCCGAGACCGACCTGGACATCGGCCACTACGAGCGGTTCCTCGACCGCGACCTGGACGGCTCCGCGAACGTCACCACCGGCCAGGTGTACTCGACCGTGATCGCCAAGGAGCGGCGCGGTGAGTACCTGGGCGACACCGTGCAGGTCATCCCGCACATCACCAACGAGATCAAGCACCGCATCCGCCGCATGGCGACGGACGAGGTCGACGTCGTGATCACGGAGGTCGGCGGCACGGTCGGCGACATCGAGTCGCTGCCGTTCCTGGAGACCGTCCGCCAGGTCCGTCACGAGGTCGGCCGTGACAACGTCTTCGTCGTCCACATCTCGCTCCTGCCGTACATCGGCCCCTCGGGAGAGCTGAAGACGAAGCCGACCCAGCACTCGGTTGCGGCTCTGCGCAACATCGGTATCCAGCCAGACGCGATCGTGCTGCGCTGCGACCGTGAGGTGCCGACCGCGATCAAGCGGAAGATCTCCCTGATGTGCGACGTCGACGAGGCGGCCGTGGTCGCCTGCCCCGACGCCCGCTCGATCTACGACATTCCGAAGACCGTGCACGGCGAGGGCCTGGACGCCTATGTCGTCCGCAAGCTGGACCTGCCGTTCCGCGACGTGGACTGGACGACCTGGGACGACCTGCTCGACCGCGTCCACAACCCGGACCACGAGATCACCCTCGCGCTGGTCGGCAAGTACATCGACCTGCCCGACGCCTACCTCTCGGTCACCGAGGCGCTGCGCGCCGGCGGCTTCGCCAACAAGGCCCGCGTGAAGATCAAGTGGGTCACCTCCGACGACTGCAAGACCCCGGCCGGCGCCAAGCAGCAACTCGCCGACGTCGACGGCATCTGCATCCCGGGCGGCTTCGGCGACCGCGGTGTGCTCGGCAAGGTCGGCGCGATCAAGTACGCCCGCGAGAACAAGATCCCGCTGCTCGGTCTGTGCCTGGGGCTGCAGTGCATCGTGATCGAGGCGGCCCGCAACCTCGCCGACATCGGCGACGCCAACTCCACCGAGTTCGACCCGGCGACCTCCCACCCGGTCATCTCCACCATGGCCGAGCAGCTCGACATCGTCGCCGGTGAGGGTGACATGGGCGGCACCATGCGACTGGGCATGTACCCGGCCAAGCTGGCCGAGGGCTCGATCGTGCGCGAGGTGTACGACGGCAAGGAGTACGTCGAGGAGCGGCACCGTCACCGGTACGAGGTCAACAACGCCTACCGCGCGGAGCTGGAGAAGAAGGCGGGCATCCAGTTCTCCGGCACCTCCCCCGACGGCAAGCTGGTCGAGTACGTCGAGTACCCGCGTGACGTCCACCCCTACCTCGTGGCCACGCAGGCGCACCCGGAGCTGCGCTCGCGTCCGACGCGACCGCACCCGCTGTTCGCCGGCCTCGTGAAGGCCTCGGTCGAGCGGAAGAATTCGAAGTAACACGAGAGTTGTACGGTGGCCGGGGTGCAAACCTTCAAAGGTTGGCACCCCGGTTTTCCTTGGCGGGTTCTTTTTGAAAGCGTGTGGAAGGGCAGGCATGACGATCAAGGACACCCCCGAGGAGTGGGAGGTCCGGGCGACGGACACCCCCTTCGTGGGCAACAAGACCTCCGTCCGCACGGACGACGTGGTCATGCCCGACGGTTCGGTGGTCCGGCGTGACTACCAGGTCCACCCCGGTTCCGTGGGGGTCCTCGCCCTGGACGACCAGGACCGCGTCCTGCTCATCAAGCAGTACCGGCACCCGGTGCGCCAGAAGCTGTGGGAGATCCCGGCCGGCCTGCTCGACATCCCCGGCGAGAACCCGCTGCACGCCGCCCAGCGCGAGCTGTACGAGGAGGCCCACGTCAAGGCCGAGGACTGGCGGGTGCTGACGGACGTCTACACCACCCCCGGCGGTTGTGACGAGGCCATCCGGATCTTCCTCGCCCGCAACCTCTCCGAGGCGGAGGGGGAGCGCTTCGTGGTGGAGGACGAGGAGGCCGACATGGAGCACGCGCGCGTGCCGGTCGACGAGTTGGTCCGCGGGGTGCTCGCCGGCGAGCTGCACAACAACTGCCTTGTCGTGGGCGTGCTGTCGCTGGTCGCGGCGCGGGCCGGGGACGGTCTGGACGCGCTCCGTCCGGCTGAGGCGCCCTGGCCCGCACGCCCCTTCGAGGCCTGAGCGATCGCGCCCGGTCCCGAGCCGACGGGACCGCCGCGGTGTGAAGATCGGCTGATCCGATCGAGCGACCTCCTGGCCGTGCCCGCCACGCTCCGCCCGGAACGTAGCAGAGCGTGAACTAGGCTCTGAATACGCCCGAACCGGAGTCCCGGCGGGCTTGCGCGTGCGTGGGACGGGAGCGTGGCCCGTGACGGATCAGGTGGTGGACACAGGCGGCGTGCAGGTGTCGGCACGGAAATCCGACCGGAACCAATTCCTCGGCCGCACCCGCGAGTTGAAGGAGCTGCGCGCCGACATCGAGCGCGCGGGCCTGGACACCCTCTCCGGCCGCAAGGCGCCACGCGCGCGCGTACTGCTCATCGCGGGCCGCCCCGGCTCGGGACGCACGGCGCTCGCCGAGGAGCTGGTACGGCAGGTGGCGGACCGTTACTGCGACGGCGTGCTGCGCGCCCGCCTGAGCGAGCCCGACGGCACCCCCGTCCCGGTCGAGCGCGTCGCCCGGCACCTGCTCACCGCCCTGGACCTGCCGACCCCGGCCGGCGCCGCCGAGGACGACCTCACGGCCGCCCTGCGCGAAGGCCTCGCCGACCGCCGGGTCCTGCTGCTGCTCGACGACGCAGCCGAATCCGAGCAGGTCGACGCCCTGCTGCCGGACACCCCGGACTGCCTGGCCGTCGCCGTCTCCGGCGGCCCGCTGACCGGCATCTCGGACGTGCGGCCCTGCACGCTCGGCGGCCTCGACACCAAGTCGGCCGTGGAGCTGCTGTCCCGGCACGCCGGCTCGGTGCGCATCACCGTCGATCCACGGGCCGCCGAGGGCCTGGTCGAGGTGTGCCAGGGGCAGCCGGCCGCCCTGATGCTGGCCGGTGGCTGGCTCGCCGCCCGGCCCAAGGCGGCCGTCGCCGACCTCGCCAAGCAGCTGCGGGCCGAGGGCGAGGAGGGCACACCGCTCAGCCGCATGTTCCGCCTCGCCTACGCCGGCCTGCCGGCGCCGGCCGCCCGCATACTGCGGCTGCTCTCCCTCGCCCCCGGCGGCCTCGTCGACCCGCACACGGCCTCCGCGCTCGCCGGCTCCTCGGTGGACAGCGCCCACACCACCCTGGACGACTTCGTCGCCCTCGGTCTGCTGCACTCCGTCGACTCGCCGCTGCCCCAGTACGAGGTCCCGGCCTGCCTGCACCCGTTCCTCCAGGCCCTCACCGAGACCCAGGACCGCCCCGCCGAGCTCCAGCTCGCCCGCGCGCGGATGCTGGAGCGGACCGTACGGCTGCTGCAGTCCTGCCGCGCGATCACCGAGACCGACAGCCCCGAGACCCGGCAGAAGCTCATCGGCATGCCCCGGGCCCTGCGCTTTCCCAACCCCCGTGCGGCCGCCGACTGGCTGCGCATCCGCAGGCCCGTCCTGCTGGCCTCGGCGCGGGCCGCGGTCGCCGACGGGGAGCTGGACACGCTCGCCAGGCGGCTGATGTCCCAGCTGGTCAGAGCGCTGGTGGCGCACTTCGGCACCCAGGCCGCCGCCCCCGAGCTGTACGAGGTCCACGGCCTGGTCCTCGACGTGGCCGAGCGCCGGGACCTGCCACGCGAGAAGGCCGCGGCGCTGCTGAACCTCGGCGATCTCGACGCCCGGACCGGACGGGCGCGTGAGGCGCTGGTGCGCTTTCGCGCCGCGCTGGACGCCGGACGGGAAGCAAATGACCCGTACGCGACGGGTCGCGCGATGGAATCCGTAGGTGGCGCCCATCTGGAGCTCGGGGACTACGACCGGGCCGCCGACTGGTTCGGCCGCGCGCTCGCCCAGCGGCTGGCGCGGGCCGAGCGCGCGGACGCCGCCCGGCTGTACGGCCGTATCGCCGAGGCGCACACCTATGCGGGCCGGTACGGCGAGGCCATGCGGAGCTGGCGGGCCGCGGTCGCCGGGCACCGCAAGAACGGCGATGTCGGCGGCCACGCGCGGGCGTTGAGCGAGCTGGCCCGGGTCCAGGAGTACGCCGGGCGGCCCGAGGAGTCGCTGCGTACCTGCCAGGAGGCGGTGGACTGGGCGCGGCGCGCCGAGGATCCGCGGCTCCAGGGCGCCCTGTACCTCAGGCTGGCCGACACCCTGGACCGCCTGGGTGACCCGGCGGCGGCTCAGCTGCACCGGGGCGCGGCGGAGCGGATGCTGGGAGAGGAGCCCGATGCGGCCGAGTCCGACCCCCAGCAAGAGGTATTCCAGCCGGAACAAGACCCTAACGCCTGCGAAATCCGTAGTACATCCGCTGAAGATTGATGCAATGAAAGGCTAGACAGCGGGAACACCTTCATTAGACTGGCTCTGCCGCACCTTCTCCTGCGGTGTCTCCCGGTGTGCCCAGCACGCCTGGGTATGTCATGTAATGCCCTACACCCTCTGAGCCAAGGACCGTGATCGACGTGAAGGTCGGCATCCCCCGCGAGGTCAAGAACAACGAGTTCCGGGTGGCCATCACCCCCGCCGGCGTGCTTGAGCTGGTGCGCCACGGCCACCAGGTCGTCATCGAGCAGGGAGCCGGTGTCGGCTCGTCGATCCCGGACGCGGAGTACATCGCCGCGGGCGCCCAGATCCTCCCGACTGCCGACGAGGTGTGGGCCACGGCCGACCTGCTGCTGAAGGTCAAGGAGCCCATCGCGGAGGAGTACCACCGCCTCCGCAAGGACCAGACGCTCTTCACCTACCTGCACCTGGCCGCCTCCAAGGAGTGCACGGACGCGCTCATCGAGTCCGGCACCACGGCGATCGCCTACGAGACGGTCGAGCTACCCTCGCGCGCCCTGCCGCTGCTCGCCCCCATGTCCGAGGTGGCCGGCCGCCTCGCCCCGCAGGTCGGCGCCTACCACCTGATGCGCGCCAACGGCGGCCGTGGCGTCCTGCCCGGCGGCGTTCCGGGTGTGCTGGCCGGCCGGGCCGTGGTCATCGGAGGCGGTGTCTCCGGCTGGAACGCCGCGCAGATCGCCATCGGCATGGGCTTCCACGTGACCCTGCTCGACAAGGACATCAACAAGCTCAAGGAGGCGGACAAGATCTTCGGCACGAAGATCCAGACCGTCGTCTCCAACACCCTGGAGCTGGAGAAGGCCTGCCTGGAGGCCGACCTCGTCATCGGCGCCGTCCTCATCCCGGGCGCCAAGGCCCCGAAGCTCGTCACCAACGAGCTCGTGTCGCGCATGAAGCCGGGAAGTGTCCTTGTCGACATCGCGATCGACCAGGGCGGCTGCTTCGAGGACTCCCGCCCGACGACCCACGCCGAGCCGACCTTCCCGGTCCACAACTCGGTCTTCTACTGCGTCGCCAACATGCCCGGCGCGGTGCCCAACACCTCCACCTACGCGCTGACCAACGCCACGCTGCCGTACATCGTCGAGCTCGCCAACAAGGGCTGGGTCGAGGCGCTGCGCCGTGACCCCGCGCTGGCCAAGGGCCTCAACACGCATGACGGCAAGGTGGTTTACCGGGAGGTCGCGGAGGCGCACGGCCTGGAGCACGTGGAGCTCGCCGAGCTCCTCGGCTGAGCCGATCGGCTAAGTCACTTTCTGGTAAAGGCGATACGTCAACACGAGTCGTCAACCGTACGCACCCGGCCGGACCTTGCCCGAAAAGGTCCGGCCGGATGTGTGTATGGTCACTTTGCGACTCTCGGTCAACTCGCCTCGAACGCAACCCTTCGACCGATTCGCACACCCGTGAAACCTGCCGTGCGACGGCCGTACGCCCTTGACAGCGGGATGTTTCATTGTCGACACATCTGCTCGGTCCGGCGGATTGTGTTGCTGCGGACCACCGACACGCCATAGAGTCGCCAACCGTCGGCATGGTGCCACGCTGACCTGTCTAGAAGTTTCCTGGTCACCAAGGAGGTAAGACGACTTGTGAATGAGTCGACATTTTCTCCCGGGGGTGGTCAACCAGGAATGCCGGTACGGGACCAGGGTCCCGCGGGATTCGAGGCTGTCGGCTCCGTTGCGGTGCGCACCTTCGCAGCCCACCAGAGTCACCAGATCTCAGGGTTGACTCAGACAGCACACCAGAGCATGGATGGCCATCACGTGAACGCCATGGCCGGCGACGGAAGTGGCGCGCCCCACAACCAATTCGCCGACTACGACGAACTGCCCGACGGGCACTTCTACGATCCCGACGCGGAGTACGAGCCCGACCCCGAGTACGCGGCCACGCTCGCGCCCGACGCTGCCCGGCAGCGCCGTGAGCGCATCGGTCCGACCGGGCGCCCGCTGCCGTACTTCCCGATCCCGGGTCCCCTGACCGACCACGGCCCCGCGAAGATCATCGCGATGTGCAACCAGAAGGGCGGCGTGGGCAAGACCACGTCGACCATCAACCTGGGTGCCGCGCTCGCGGAATACGGACGCCGGGTCCTGCTCGTCGACTTCGACCCCCAGGGCGCGCTCTCGGTCGGTCTCGGCGTCAACCCGATGGAGCTCGACCTCACCGTCTACAACCTGCTCATGGAGCGGGGCATGTCGGCGGACGAGGTGCTCCTGAAGACGGCGGTCCCCAACATGGACCTGCTGCCGAGCAACATCGACCTCTCGGCGGCCGAGGTCCAGCTCGTCTCCGAGGTCGCGCGCGAGTCCACGCTCCAGCGTGCCCTGAAGCCGCTGATGGACGACTACGACTTCATCGTCATCGACTGTCAGCCCTCGCTCGGTCTGCTCACGGTCAACGCGCTGACGGCCGCCCACAAGGTGATCGTCCCGCTGGAGTGCGAGTTCTTCGCGCTGCGCGGTGTGGCGCTGCTGACCGAGACGATCGAGAAGGTCCAGGAGCGGCTCAACCCGGACCTGGAGCTCGACGGGATCCTCGCCACGATGTACGACTCGCGCACCGTGCACAGCCGTGAGGTGCTCGCGCGTGTCGTCGAGGCGTTCGACGACCACGTCTACCACACGGTCATCGGGCGCACGGTCCGCTTCCCGGAGACCACGGTCGCCGGTGAGCCGATCACCACCTACGCCTCCAACTCCGTCGGTGCCGCCGCCTATCGCCAGCTCGCCAGGGAGGTGCTCGCCCGGTGTCACGCCGAGTGAGTCTGCCGGGGGCCGACGAACTGTTCCGTACGACAGGGGGTATGGCGCTCCAGCCGTCCACTCCCCGGCGCCCCGCCAACGGCGAGGCCCGGGTGCCGGCTCCCGCGGGGGAGAGCGACGAGACCGCCGCCGCCGAGGACGCGCCGCAGTCGGTGCCCGTGCAGGGCGGTGACGGCGACGGCGCCGAGCACGTGGCGGCCGAGGCGGAGTCCGCCGACACCGGCGAGTCCCGCAGCCGCTCCGCGGCCGCGGAGCGCACCGGGCGGCGGCAGGGGGCGCAGGAAGGTTCTGCCGCGACGGCGACCCCCTCCGGCGGTTCCGGCGCGTCCGGTTCCGGAGCAGCCGCCTCCGCCTCCGCCTCGGCCGCTCCGCGCAAGCGGGGGCGGTCGGCCTCGCGCCGGCCCAGTGGGCGTGAACGGCACGACGAGAAGATCACCGTGTACGTCTCCGCCGAGGAGCTCATGGATCTGGAGCACGCGCGGCTGGTGCTGCGCGGCGAGCACGGGCTGGCCGTCGACCGCGGGCGGATCGTCCGCGAGGCCGTGGCCGTGGTGCTCGCGGATCTGGAGAGCCGGGGAGACGCCAGCATCCTGGTACGACGACTCCGCGGGCGGTAGCGGTAGCCTGCGGGGGCCATGACCTCGAACGACGTTCCAGCCCCGCGCGCCGGTGCCTCCGGCGGCCGTCGGCGTGCGCTCGGGCGGGGGCCGGGAGCGTCGCCGGTGGGGACACCGGGTCCCGTCGAACCGGAGCCCGAGGCGGCAGCGGTCGCCGAGGTTCCCGTGGCCGTGGTCCCGGAAACGGAATCCCAGGTTGGTCTACCGGGGGTCGAGCGGGAGTACGCGCCCGCGCCTGATCCCGAGTCCGCGCCCGCGCCCGATCCCGCGTCCACGCCCGAGCTCGCGCCGGTTCCCGAGGCGGTGTCCGAGCCCGCGCCGGTCTTCGAGCCCGCGTCCGAGCCCGCGCCGGTTCCCGAGCCTGCGTCGGCCCCCGAGCCCGCGCCGGTTTCCGAGCTTGCGTCGGCCCCCGAGCCCGCGCCGGTTCCCGAGCCTGCGTCGGCCCCCGAGCCCGCGCCGGTTCCCGAGCCCGCGCCCGTCCTCCCCGCCCAGCGGGACGAGCCCGCCTCCGCCAAGGCGGCTGCCGAAGGAGCCGGCGACGGAGCCGCCGACGACGGCGTCTTCAAGGTCCGCCTCGCCAATTTCGAGGGCCCCTTCGATCTCCTCCTCCAGCTGATCTCCAAGCACAAGCTGGACGTCACCGAGGTCGCCCTGTCCAAGGTGACCGACGAGTTCATGGCCCACATCCGGGCGATGGGGCCGGACTGGGACCTCGACGAGACGACCGAGTTCCTGGTGGTCGCGGCCACGCTGCTCGACCTCAAGGCGGCCCGGCTGCTGCCCGCCGCCGAGGTGGAGGACGAGGCCGACCTGGCGTTGCTGGAGGCGCGCGACCTGCTCTTCGCGCGGCTGCTGCAGTACCGCGCGTACAAGCAGATCGCCGACATCTTCAGCCGGCGGCTAGACGACGAGGCCCGGCGCTACCCGCGGACCGTCGGGCTCGAACCGCACCACGCCGAGCTGCTGCCCGAGGTCGTCATCAGCATCGGGGCGGAAGGATTCGCCAGGCTCGCGGTCAAGGCGATGCAGCCCAAGCCCAAGCCGCAGGTCTACGTCGACCACATCCACGCGCCGCTGGTGAGCGTGCAGGAGCAGGCCGGGATCGTCGTCGCTCGGCTGAAGGAGCTCGGCGAGGCCAGTTTCCGGGCGCTGATCGAGGACACGGACGACACCCTCACCGTCGTGGCGCGGTTCCTGGCCCTGCTGGAGCTCTACCGCGAGAAGGCCGTGGCCCTGGACCAGGAGACCGCGCTCGGGGAGCTGCTGGTGCGCTGGACCGGCGGGGACGGGGACGCGACGCCCACAGTGACCGACGAGTTCGACCGGCCGCCGGAGCAGCCGAAGGAGGAGAAGAAGGCGTGAGTGAGGAGACCACCGAGCTTCCGGCCGGGCTGCGCGCCGTCGCGGACCTCGACCTCAAGCCCGCCCTGGAGGCGATGCTCATGGTCGTGGACGAGCCCGCGACCGAGGAGCATCTGGCAAAACTCCTGGAGCGGCCCAAGCGCCGGATCGCGGACGCCCTGCGGGCGCTCGCCGACGAGTACGCCGTGCAGGGACGTGGCTTCGAGCTGCGCTTCGTCGCGGGCGGCTGGCGGTTCTACACCCGCCCCGAGTACGCGGCCGCCGTCGAGCGGCTCGTCCTGGAGGGCCAGACGGCCCGCCTCACCCAGGCCGCCCTGGAGACACTCGCCGTGGTCGCCTACCGCCAGCCGGTCAGCCGCAGCCGCGTCTCCGCCGTACGCGGAGTGAACTGTGACGGTGTCATGCGCACCCTCCTTCAGCGCGGGCTGATCGAGGAGGAGGGCACGGAACCCGAAACAGGTGCGATCCTGTACAGGACGACGAACTACTTCCTGGAGCGGATGGGCCTGCGCGGTCTGGACGAGCTCCCGGAGCTCGCGCCCTTCCTCCCGGAGGCGGAGGCGATCGAGGCCGAGACCCAGGAGGGGGTGCCGTCGTTCGACCCGGACGCTCCCGATGACGGTCCGGGCGCCCCGGCACCAAGGGGCACCGACGACGCAGACGACCAGACGGAACTTTGATGCGAAGCAGCAGCGGCAGGAACAGCAGCGGAAACAACGGCGGGAGCCGTGGTGGCAACAGCGGCGGCCGCGGCGGGAGCAGCGGGGGCCGCGGTAACTACCGCGGCGCCGGTAACAACCGCGACGACAAGCAGGGCGGCCGGCCGAAGAAGCCGCGCCCCGAGGAGCGGCGCTACGACGTTGGCCCCGGCGCCACCCAGGACGGCCCGAAGTCGGGGCGTGGCGCCTCGGCGCGGGGCGGCGCCAAGGGCGGCCCCAGGCAGGGCCAGGGCACCGGGCGCGGCCGCACGGCTCCGGCGACCTCCCGCGAGTACGACGCCCGGGCCGAGGAGCGCAACCGGGAGCGGTACGCCGGGAAGAAGGACGTCAAGCTGCCCAAGACCTTCCCGGGCGCCGAGCAGGAGGGCGAGCGGCTCCAGAAGGTGCTCGCGCGGGCCGGTTACGGCTCCCGGCGGGCCTGCGAGGAACTGGTCGACGAGGCCAGGGTCGAGGTCAACGGCAAGATCGTCACCGAGCAGGGCCTGCGGGTCGACCCGGAGAAGGACGAGATCAAGGTCGACGGGCTGACCGTCGCCACGCAGTCGTACCAGTTCTTCTCGCTCAACAAGCCCGCCGGTGTCGTCTCCACGATGGAGGACCCCGAGGGCCGCCAGTGCCTCGGCGACTACGTCACCAACCGTGAGACCCGGCTCTTCCACGTCGGTCGGCTCGACACCGAGACCGAGGGCGTCATCCTGCTCACCAACCACGGTGAGCTGGCCCACCGCCTCACGCACCCCAAGTACGGCGTGAAGAAGACCTACCTCGCGCACATCGTCGGCCCCATCCCGCGCGACCTGGGCAAGAAGCTCAAGGACGGCATCCAGCTGGAGGACGGCTACGCGCGCGCGGACCACTTCCGGGTCGTCGAGCAGACCGGCAAGAACTACCTGGTCGAGGTCACCCTGCACGAGGGCCGCAAGCACATCGTGCGCCGCATGCTCGCGGAGGCCGGCTTCCCCGTCGACAAGCTGGTGCGGGTCTCCTTCGGTCCGATCGCCCTCGGCGACCAGAAGTCGGGGTGGCTGCGCCGCCTTTCGAACACCGAGGTGGGGATGCTGATGCAGGAAGTCGACCTCTAGGCAGCCCCTTGTGTCGGCCGGTCCCGGAATCGATCCGGGTCCGGCCGATTCGTTTTCGCCGCTCCGCCGGTCTGTATCCATGACGGAGGGAGCGGGGATGAGTGCGACCACAGTGGACCGTGACGAGTTCGTACGGCTGACCGACCCGTACCGGCGCGAGCTGCTCGCGCACTGCTACCGGATGCTGGGGTCGGTCGACGAGGCCGAGGATCTGGTGCAGGAGACGTATCTGCGGGCCTGGCGGGCCTACGACGGCTACGAGGGCCGGGCGTCCCTGCGGACCTGGCTGCACAGGATCGCCACCAACACGTGTCTGACGGCGCTGGAGGGCCGCGCGCGCCGTCCGCTGCCCTCGGGGCTCGGCGGGCCCTCGGAGGCGCCTGAGGAGCCGCTGAGGGCCTCTGCGACGGACGTCCCGTGGCTCCAGCCGCTGCCCGACACGTTGGTCGACCCGGCGAACGTCGTCGCCGCCCGCGGGAGCCTGCGGCTGGCGCTGGTCGCGGCCCTCCAGCAGCTGCCCGCTCGCCAGCGTGCCGTGCTGATCCTGCGGGACGTGCTGGCGTGGCGGGCGTCCGAGGTGGCCGCGCAGCTCGGCATGTCCACCGCGGCCGTGAAGAGCAGCCTGCAACGCGCGCGTGCCCGCCTCGACGAGGTGGCGCCCGACGAGGACCTCGTCGAGGAGCCGGAGGGCGCCGCCGACCGCGACGTGCTCGACCGGTACGTGGCCGCCTTCGAGAACGCCGACCTGGACGCGCTGATCGGGCTTCTCCAGGACGGCGTGGAGCTCGAGATGCCGCCCTTCCTGGAGTGGTACAGCGGCAAGAAGGACGTGCTGCGCTTCCTGCACGCGCGGGTGCACGAGAAGGGCACCCTGCGGATGCTGCGCACGCGCGCGAACGGGCAGCCGGCCGTGGCGATGTACGTACGCGGGGACGACGGGGTCAACCGGGTGCATTCCTTGCAGGTGCTCACCGTGCGGGAGGGCGCCCTCGCCCGCATCACGGCCTTCCTCGACCCGGACGCACTCGACCGCTTCGGGCTGCCGAAGGAGTGGTCGTGAACTCCGGGGAGCTGCTGGAGCGCTCCCTCGCCTACGCACTGGGCAGCGTCGCTGAGGTCCCGGCAGGGGGCATGGGGCGCAGGACGCCCTGCGCCGAGTGGGACCTAGGGGAGCTGCTCGCACACCTCGACGACTCGCTGGACGCGCTGTACGAGGGGCTGACGGGCGGGCGGATCGGGCTGTTCCCGCGTGCCGACCGGGCCTGCGGCTTCCGTACGCGCGCGTGCGCGCTGCTCGGCGCCTGGGCCGCCGGGCCGCCCGGGTCGGTGTCCGTGGGCGAACGGCCGCTGGACGTGCGGGTGATGGGAGCCGTGGGGGCGGTGGAGATAGCCGTGCACGGATGGGACGTCGCCCAGGCCTGCGGCCGGCCCCGGCCCATTCCGGCCCCGCTCGCGGCCGAGCTGCTGGGTGTCGCCCGCTGTGTGGTCGCGGACGAGGACCGCGGGGTGCGGTTCGGCGCGCCGGTCGTCGTGCCGCCACGCGCGCGTGCCGACGTCCGCCTGCTGGCCTTCCTGGGCCGGCGCGATTCCTTTCCGGGGTGAGCCCGGTCTGCCTTCCGTGAGTGACCGTCGTGATCTCACGGAAGGCATCGTCATGACCGAGACCCTGAAAGCTCCCCTCGGATCACCACCACGCGCGCAAATGGCGCCGTCACGGCGTGCGTGGACCGTCGCCCTCGCCGGACTCGGCGCCCTGCTCTGCTCCCTCGACGTCGTGGTCGTGGCCACCGCGCTGCCCGCGCTGCGGGCCGACTTCGGGGCGAGCCTGTCGGAGCTGGAGTGGACGATCAACGCCTACAACCTCGTCTTCGCCTGCCTCACCCTGACCGGCGCCGCGCTCGGCGACCGGTTCGGGCGGCGGCGGATGTACGTCGTCGGGCTCGCCGTCTTCACCCTCGCCTCGGCCGCGGCGGCCCTCGCCCAGGGCCCGGGCCAGCTGATCGGCGCGCGGGTGCTCCAGGGCGCCGGGGCCGCCGTCCTGCTGCCGCTCACGCTGACCCTGATCAGCGAGGCGTTCCCGGCTGAGAAGCGGGGCGTGGCCATCGGGATGTGGGGCGGGGTGACCGGGCTCGGCGTGGCGGCCGGGCCGGTGCTGGGCGGGGCCGTCACCGAGGGGCTGTCCTGGCAGTGGATCTTCTGGCTGAACGTGCCCCTCGGGCTGGCGATGCTGCCTCTGGCCGCCACCAAGCTGCGCGAGAGCTACGGGACGCGCCCCCAACTTGACCTGGTGGGACTGGTGTTGGCGGCCATCGGCCTGACCGGTCTCGCCTGGGCGCCGGTGCGCGCGCCCGAGGCCGGGTGGGGGAGCGCCGAGGTGCTGACCGCGCTGGCGGTCGGAGCGGTGTTCGTGGCGGCCTTCCTGGGCTGGGAGCGGAGCGGCGCCCGCTATCCGATGCTGCCGCTGTCGCACTTCCGCCGCCGGGGCTTCTCGACCGCGAACGCCTCCGGCTTCCTCCTCTTCGCCTCGCTGCTCGGCGCCCTGTTCATGATCACGCAGCTCTTCCAGCTCGGCCTCGGCTACTCCCCGCTGGAGGCGGGCGTGCGGATCCTGGTCTGGAACGCCACGCCTCTCCTGGTCGCGCCGATCGCCGGTGCGCTCGCCGACCGGTTCGGGAACCGGCCGTTCATGTTCGGCGGACTGGTCCTCCAGGCGACGGGCCTGGCCCTGCTGGCCTGGCAGCTCGAACCCGGCGTCGCATACGGCAGCCTCGTCGTCCCGCTGATCGTCGCGGGCGTCGGCATCTCCATGGTGTTCCCGAGCGTGGCCAACGCCGTGACCTCGTCCGTCCCGCTGGGCGACGCGGGCGTCGCGGCCGGCGTCAACAACGCGCTGCGCGAGCTGGGCGGGGTCTTCGGGGTGGCCGTCGCCGCGGCCGTGTTCACGACGTACGGCGCCTACGGCTCCCCGCAGGCGTTCATCGACGGGGCCGGCGCGGCGCTGTGGGTGAGCGCGGGCGCGGCGGCCGTGGGGGCGGCCGTGGCGGCGTTCGCGCCCTCCCGCGGGCGAGCGTAGGCAGGGGGTTGCGGCGACATCTCCACCCTCTTTATAGTCGTACTGACTATTAAGGGGGTGGGTTCGCATGGAGTACGACAAGTACGCGCATGAACCCTTCGCCGTCACCGCCGACCTCGCCGTCCTCACGATCCTCGACGGCGTCCTGCACGTCCTGCTCGTCGAACGCGGGCAGGAGCCGTACCGGGGGCACTGGGCGCTGCCCGGCGGCTTCGTGCAGCCGGACGAGTCGGCCGAGACGGCCGCCCGGCGCGAACTCGCCGAGGAGACCGGCCTGTCGGACGTCTCCGGGCTGCACCTGGAGCAGCTGCGCACCTACAGCGAACCCGACCGCGACCCCCGGATGCGGGTCGTGACGGTCGCCTTCACCGCGCTGCTGCCGCACCCGCCCGAACCGCACGGCGGCAGCGACGCCGCGCAGGCGCGCTGGGTGCCGTACGACGAGGCGGGGCCGCTCGCCTTCGACCACGACCGGATCCTGGCCGACGCCCACGAGCGCGTCGGCGCGAAGCTGGAGTACTCCGGCCTGGCCACCGCCTTCTGCCCGCCCCAGTTCACGCTCGGCGAGCTCCAGCAGGTCTACGAGACGGTGTGGGGCACCGCCCTCGACCGGCCCAACTTCCGCCGCAAGGTGCTCGCCACGCCCGGCTTCGTCGAGCCCGTCCCCGGCGCCGCCCGGCTCACCGGCGGCCGCGGCAAGCCGGCCGCGCTGTATCGCGCGGGCCGTGCCACCACCCTCCACCCGCCCCTGCTGCGGCCCACCCCGGAAGGACGCCCCGCATGACCACGACCACCGTCCGCAAGCGCGCCGCCACCGGCGCACTGCTCGGCCTCGCCCTCGGCGACGCGCTCGGCTTCCCGACCGAGTTCAGCGACGTGCCGTCGATCCTCGCCAAGTGCGGGCCGTGGCGCGAGATGGAGCTGCCGACGCCGGCGATCGTCACCGACGACACGCAGATGACGCTGGCGTTGGGGAAGGGGCTGCGGACGGCGATGGACCGGGGCGTGCTCGGGCCGAAGCGGCTGGAGCGTCCGGTGCGCGAGGAGTTCGTGGACTGGTACCAGTCACCGGAGAACAACCGCGCGCCGGGCCGGACCTGCCTGGTCGCCTGCGACCTGCTGAAGGACGAGAACAGGCCCTGGCAGGACGCCAGCCAGATCAGCTCCAAGGGCTGCGGCGCCAACATGCGCGTCGCGCCGATCGGGCTCGTCCCCGGTCTCAGCGACGAACAGCGCGCGGGCGCCGCCCAGTTGCAGTCCGCGCTCACCCACGGCCATCCGACGGCTCTCGCCGCGTCCGACCTGACCGCGCACGCCGTGCGACTGCTCGCCCAGGGCGCCGAGCCGACCGGGCTGGTCGGGCTGCTGCGGTCGTACGCCTACGAGAACCGCACCCGCTACCACGAGCGCTGGCTCGGCGACCTGTGGACCCGCAGCCAGGATCCCTCGGCCGAGCACTTCATCGCGCGCGGCTGGGACGAGTGCCTGGGCGTCCTGGACCGGCTCCAGGAGGCCGTGCGCGGCGTCTCGCCCGAGACCGACCCGTGCCTGGCGACCGGCGAGGGCTGGATCGCCGAGGAGGCCATGGCCACCGGGCTGCTGTGCTTCCTGTGGTTCGTCGACGAGCCGCTCACCGCGCTGCGGCGGGCCGCCTGCACCGCCGGGGACTCGGACTCGATCGCCTGCCTGGCCGGCGCGTTCGCGGGCGCCTGGCTAGGCGCGGACGTCTGGCCGACGGCGTGGGCGGACCGGATCGAGTACCGGGGGGACCTGCTGACCCTCGGCGCCCTCTGGGACGCTTGACGGATGATCGACGCCCTGGACCTCGACCTCGCCCCCGTCGTCGCCGAACAGCCCGACCCGGTGCTGTTCGCCACCGTCTCCGGCGCGCACCTGTACGGCTTCCCGTCACGCGACTCGGACGTCGACCTGCGTGGTGTGCACCTGCTGCCGGCCGCCGACCTGGTCGGCCTGCGCGAGCCGGACGAGACGCGGTCGCGGATGTGGCTGCGGGACGGCGTCGAGATGGACCTGGTCACGCACGACCTGCGCAAGTTCGTCCGGCTGATGCTGCGCCGCAACGGATACGTCCTGGAGCAGTTGCTCTCACCGCTCGTCGTGCACACCACCGACGCCCACCGGGAGCTGGCCGAGCTCGCTCCCGGTGTGCTCACCAGCCACCACGCGCATCACTACCGGGGGTTCGCCGGCACCCAGTGGCGGCTGTTCGAGAAGACCGGCGAGCTCAAGCCGCTGCTGTACACCTTCCGGGTGCTGCTCACCGGCGTGCATCTGATGCGCAGCGGTGAGGTGCAGCCCCATCTGCCGACGCTGATCGGCGAGGTCGACGCGCCCGGCTATCTGCCGGAGCTGATCGCGGCGAAGGCGGAGCAGGAGCACGGTGGCACCGATGTCGACCACGCGCGCGTGGCGGCCGATATCGAGCGGCTGCACGGCACGCTCGACGAGGCGCAGGCGGCCTCAGCCCTGCCCGACGCCCCGCGCGGATACGACGCCCTGCACTCCTTCGTCGTACGGACCCGGCTGGAGGGCTGACGCGCGGCGGACCCGGATCAGGAACTCCTCCACCAGGCGACGGTCCGGCCGGTCCGGGAGCGGGCTGCGTCGGGCGGCCTCCTCCGCCTCGCTCGCCAGACGGGTCATCCGGCACTCCACTTGCGACCAGGGCACCTCGCCCCGCTTGACCTCCAGCAGCGCCTCGCGCCGGTCGCCCACGTCGATCGTCAGGCGGCCGGTGCGCAGCGTGTCGCGGGCGCTCGCGAGAAGACGGAGGAGATGCATGGCGTGCTTCCAGCGCGGGGCGCCGTGGACGCGGATGTCCGCCTCCAGCTTCTTGCGCTGACCGAGCGCGTAGCGCGTGAACGTCTCGTGGACCTGGCGGGACAGGAACGCCCCGCGCAGGGCGAGCAGCTCACGGCCGGTGTCGTCGACGTGCTCCACGAGCGGGGAGTGCAGGCACTCCAGGATGTTCGGGTTGGCGCGCAGGGCCAGCTCGCAAAAGCGCTCCAACTCCCAGCTGAACTGCTCCTCCAGCGGGCCGTCGACATGCGTCGGCGGCTTGTCGAAGCGCCAGAAGAGGGGCGTGGGGGCGAGGAAGACGCCCCGGCGGTCGGTGTCGCTGTCGTCCGTGGCCAGACCGAAGGCGCGCGAGCCCATCACACAGGCGTAGATCGTGTGGTCGCGTACCAGGGTCTCGGGGTCCATGCCCGGGAGGGTACGCGGCGGATCACACCAGCCGGATCGAATTTCCGTCCACGGTGATCTCCTTCGCGGGCAGTGGTCGCGTGGCCGGGGGGTTCTCCACCGCTCCGTCCGTGATGCTGAACTTGCTGCCGTGACAGGGGCAGTTGATCGTCCCGTCCGAGACACTGCCGACCGTGCACTGCTGATGCGTGCAGATGGCGGAGAAGGCCTTGAACTCGCCCTGCTGCGGCTGGGTCACCACCACCTTCTCGTCCTTGAAGATCGTGCCGCCGCCCACCGGGATGTCGGACGTGCTCGCCAGCTCCTTGCCCTCCTCGCTGGTCTGGCCGTCCTGGCCGGGGGAGGTGGTGGAGGTCGAGGTCGAGCCGCCGTCGTCGCCGGAATCGCCGCAGCCCGCGACGAGCGCCGCCGCGCCTGTCGCGCCCGTGGCGATGAGGATCGTGCGCCGCGTCGGACCGTTGGTCATGTCGTGACTCCGAAGGTGCGGAAGAACCAGCGGCGGAGGTCAGCCGCCGGGAATGTTGCTCCGAGCGGAGCAACAGCATCTTTGCACTCAAAACAACGAAGGAGAAGCAACCCAGGAGGGAGGGCGGTAAACGGCGCATTTCGTACATCGGGTAGCCCAGTGCGCACCGGCCGCGCCCGCCGCACGCGGGCTGACTAGGCTGGACAGTCGTAGAGCCGATCCGTACTTCAGCAAGGAGCAGCGCCGTGGCGGTACGAGCGGTCCGGGGGGCCGTCCAACTGGAGCAGGACGAGGCCGGCCACATGGACGAGCAGGTCGGTGCCCTGCTCACGGCGATCCTGGAGCGCAACGGCCTGACCGCGGACGACCTGATCAGCGTCTGGTTCACGGCCACGCCCGACCTGCACAGCGACTTCCCGGCGGCGGCCGCGCGCAAGCTCGGCATCGTGGACGTCCCGCTGATCTGCGCCCAGGAACTGGACATCGCCGGCGCCATGCCCCGGGTCGTCCGCGTCCTCGCGCACATCGAGTCCGACAAGCCCCGCGCCCACATCGCGCACGTCTACCTCGGTGCCGCGGCCGCCCTGCGCAAGGACATCGCCCAGTGAGAACCGCCCTCGTCATCGGTACCGGCCTCATCGGTACGTCCGCAGCGCTCGCCCTGTCCCAGCGAGGCGTCGTCGTCCACCTCGCCGACCACGATCCCGAGCAGGCCCGTACGGCCGCCGCGCTCGGCGCCGGCACCGACGAGGCCCCCGACGGGCCCGTCGACCTCGCGATCGTCGCCGCCCCGCCCGCGCACGTCGCCCGGGTGCTCGCCGACGCGCTGCGCCAGGGCGTGGCCCGCGGCTACCTCGACGTGGCCAGCGTCAAGGGCGGGCCGCGCCGTGAGCTGGAGGCGCTCGGGCTCGACCTGTCCTCGTACATCGGCTCGCACCCCATGTCGGGCCGCGAGAAGTCCGGCCCGCTGGCCGCCACCGGTGACCTCTTCGAGGGCCGGCCCTGGGTGCTGACGCCGACCCGCGACACCGACACCGAGGTGCTGAACCTCGCCCTGGAGCTGGTCTCGCACTGCCGCGCCGTGCCGGTGGTCATGGACGCCGACGCCCACGACCGCGCGGTCGCCCTGGTGTCCCACATGCCCCACCTGGTGTCCAGCATGGTCGCCGCGCGCCTGGAGAGCGCCGAGGAGGCGGCCGTACGGCTGTGCGGCCAGGGCATCCGGGACGTGACCCGGATCGCCGCCTCCGACCCGCGGATGTGGATCGACATCCTCTCCGCGAACCCCGGCCCGGTCGCCGACCTGCTCACCGACGTCGCCGGCGACCTGGAGGAGACCGTACGCGCGCTGCGCGCGCTCCAGTCGTCCGACGAGGCCAAGCGGGTCGAGGGCACGGCCGGGATCGAGGACGTGCTGCGGCGCGGGAACGCCGGACAGGTGCGGGTACCGGGCAAGCACGGGGCCGCTCCGCGGGTCTACGAGGTCGTGGCCGTGCTCATCGACGACCAGCCGGGGCAGCTGGCGCGGATCTTCGCGGACGCCGGGCTGGCCGGGGTCAACATCGAGGACGTGCGCATCGAGCACGCGACGGGACAGCAGGCCGGTCTGGTGCAGCTGATGGTGGAGCCGAAGGCGGCGCCGGTGCTGAGCGCCTCGCTGCGCGAGCGGGGCTGGGCGATCCGCCAGTAGGGCGCTGAGCAGCGCGCGGCCGGACGAGTGACGCGAACCCAGTAACCTTGTGCGGGGCGCCCTCGCGTCCCCGTACTCCCGCCACACCGCACCAGGAAGGTGTCCCCCCGTGGAAAACGGTGCCGCCAAGCCCGTGATTGTCGCCATCGACGGCCCGTCCGGCACGGGCAAGTCGAGCACGTCGAAGGCCGTCGCCGCGCAGCTCGGGCTGAGCTACCTCGACACCGGCGCCCAGTACCGGGCGATCACCTGGTGGATGGTGACCAACGGCATCGACATCGAGGACCCCACCGCCATCGCCGCCGTGGCCGGCAAGGCGGAGATCGTCTCCGGCACCGACCCGGCCGAGCCGACGATCACCGTCGACGGCACCGACGTCTCCGGCCCCATCCGCACCCAGGAGGTCACCTCCAAGGTCAGCGCGGTCAGCGCGGTGCCCGAGGTGCGTGCGCGGATCACCGAGCTGCAGCGCTCGCTGGCCAAGTCCGCCGAGTACGGCATCGTCGTCGAGGGCCGCGACATCGGTACGACCGTGCTGCCCGACGCCGACCTCAAGATCTTCCTCACCGCCTCCCCGGAGGCCCGCGCGGCGCGCCGCAGCGGTGAGCTGAAGGGCGCCGACGTCAACGCCACCCGCGAGGCCCTGATCAAGCGTGACGCGGCCGACTCCAGCCGCAAGACCTCGCCGCTCGCCAAGGCGGACGACGCGGTCGAGGTGGACACCACCGCGCTCACGCTGCCGCAGGTCATCGAGTGCGTGGTGACCCTGGTCGAGGAGAAGCGAGCCGCGAGGTGAGTGTTCCGTCCGAGCGGGGCGCGGACATCGGGCGGCGCATCGGCGTCCCCCTGATGTACGGGCTGTGGCGCCCGCGGGTCCTGGGCGCCTGGAAGGTGCCCGCCGCCGGGCCGGTGATCTACGCGGTCAACCACAGCCACAACATCGACGGGCCGATGGTGATGGGCGTCTCGCCCCGGCCCGTGCACTTCCTGATCAAGAAGGAAGCCTTCATCGGTCCGCTCGACCCCTTCCTGACCGGCATCGGCCAGGTGAAGGTGGACCGGCACGCCGCCGACCGCACGGCCATCACGCAGGCGCTCGACGTCCTGTCGCACGGCGGTGTCCTCGGGATATTCCCCGAGGGCACGCGCGGGCACGGCGACTTCGCCGCGCTGCGCGCCGGGCTCGCCTACTTCGCGGTGCGCAGCGGCGCGCCGATCGTCCCGGTCGCCGTGATGGGAAGTTCCGAGAAGCGGGGACGGTTGATAAAGGGGCTGCCTCCGCTGCGGCACCGCGTCGACGTCGTCTTCGGCGACCCCTTCGAGGCGGGCGACGGCAGCGGGCGGCGTACCCGCACGGCGCTGGACGAGGCGACCGAGCGCATCCAGAAGCAGCTCACCGAGCACCTGGAAATCTCCAGGCGGCTGACCGGCCGCTAGGCGACACTGAGTAGTGGATCAGACGGGGGAAACCCGGACGTTCCACCGATCACCACGATGAACGACGAGGTACGGACTTCATGAACGACCACATCCACTCCGACGGCTCGCGCGAGGAGCACGACCACGGAGAGCTTGGCGACGCCGAGTACGCGGAGTTCATGGAGCTCGCCGCGGAAGAGGGCTTCGACCTCGAGGACGTCGAGGGTGCCATCGAGGCGGCCGGCCACGGCCCGCTGCCCGTGCTCGCCGTCGTCGGCCGGCCCAATGTCGGCAAGTCGACTCTCGTCAACCGGATCATCGGGCGCCGCGAGGCCGTCGTCGAGGACAAGCCGGGCGTCACCCGTGACCGGGTGACCTACGAGGCCGAGTGGGCGGGCCGCCGCTTCAAGGTCGTCGACACCGGCGGCTGGGAGCAGGACGTCTTCGGCATCGACGCCTCCGTGGCGGCGCAGGCCGAGTTCGCCATCGAGGCCGCCGACGCCGTCGTGTTCGTCGTCGACGCCAAGGTGGGCGCCACCGACACCGACGAAGCCGTCGTACGACTGCTGCGCAAGGCCGGCAAGCCCGTGGTGCTCTGCGCCAACAAGGTCGACGGACCCAGCGGTGAGGCAGACGCCGCCTACCTGTGGTCGCTGGGCCTGGGCGAGCCGTACCCGGTCTCCGCCCTGCACGGCCGTGGCACCGGCGACATGCTGGACGCCGTCCTGGAGGCCCTGCCCGAGGCACCCCAGCAGACCTTCGGCGGCACCGGGGTCGGCGGCCCGCGCCGCATCGCGCTCATCGGCCGCCCGAACGTCGGCAAGTCCTCGCTGCTGAACAAGGTGGCCGGCGAGGAGCGTGTCGTCGTCAACGAGCTGGCCGGCACCACCCGTGACCCGGTCGACGAGCTCATCGAACTGGGCGGCGTGACCTGGAAGTTCGTCGACACCGCGGGCATCCGCAAGCGCGTCCACCTCCAGCAGGGCGCCGACTACTACGCCTCGCTGCGTACCGCGGCCGCCGTCGAGAAGGCCGAGGTCGCGGTCGTCCTGATCGACGCCGCCGACAGCATCTCGGTGCAGGACCAGCGCATCGTCACCATGGCGGTGGAGGCGGGCCGCGCGATGGTGATCGCCTACAACAAGTGGGACACCCTCGACGAGGAGCGCCGCTACTACCTGGAGCGGGAGATCGAGACCGAGTTCGGCCAGGTCGCGTGGGCGCCCCGGGTGAACGTCTCGGCGCGCACCGGGCGGCACATGGAGAAGCTGGTTCCGGCGATCGAGACGGCCCTCGCGGGCTGGGAGACCCGGGTCCCGACCGGCCGGCTGAACGCGTTCCTGGGCGAGCTGGTCGCCGCCCACCCCCACCCGATCCGCGGCGGCAAGCAGCCCCGCATCCTGTTCGGCACCCAGGCGGGCACCAAGCCCCCGCGGTTCGTGCTGTTCGCGTCCGGGTTCATCGAGGCGGGCTACCGGCGCTTCGTCGAGCGCCGGCTGCGCGAGGAGTTCGGCTTCGAGGGGACGCCGATCCACATCTCGGTGCGGGTGCGCGAGAAGCGCGGCAGGAAGAAGTAGCGAACACAGGTGAAGGGCGGCCCGCGTCGGGCCGCCCTTCACCTGTGTTCAGCCTCTGCGCGCCGGCGGCAGGGCGGGCGGGACATGGTGCATGCCCTGGCCCTGCGGGCCGATGTGCCCGACGCGCTGCCACTGCGGCTGCTGACCGCTGCCGTGCCGGGCGCTGTGCGCCCCCGCGCTGTAGGCGCTGTACGAGCTGCTGAACGACCCCGGACGATGGCCGCCGTAAGGGCCCGTACTGTGCTGCATGCTCCCGAACGCGACGAACCCGAGGTCCTCCTCACCGCTGCGATCACCCGGCAGCGAACGGAAGGACTTGACGTACTCGGCGTAGAGCGCGTCGTAGATCGGCGTGGGCGATGGGCCGCCCTGGAGGCGGGGAACGTCGTATGCGTGCACGTATGTCCAAACGACCCCGAGCCTGATGAGATGCGGTCGGGGTGCGCCCCTTTGGGGGCGCGGGGCTGCGACCTCATACGGCTCCGCCGCGAGGGACTGCAAATGACCCGCGGCCGCCGACGAACGCGCAGCCCCTTCGGAGTCGGCGCCGTCACGTCCCCGCGAGAGGCAGTGCCGCGGCGACCAGCTTTCCGTTGGCGGCCGCCTTGTCCAGCGCGTCCCGCAGCAGATCCTCCCGGGGCTGACGTCCGATGGAGCCCACCGGGGCCGCGAACATCAGGACCTGCTGGTGCTTGTTGGCCGCGGCCCGCCAGCCGTCGGTCACCAGCAGCGGCTGGTGCGCCTGCCACCACGCGACCGGCTGCCCGCCATTCGAGCCGGGCTGGAGCACCGCGTGCAGCTGACCCATCGCCAGCAGCACGGACCAGCCGTGCAGCACCGGAGGCACGTCGGCCAGCTCCGGCACCGGCATGAACCCCTGTTCGATGAGCAGCGGCAGGAAGTCGTCCCCGGCGCCGACCGCCCCGGGGCGCACGATGGGCCCGGTGGGCTCCACGACCAGGGCGGGGTGCAACTCCCCGGAGATCAGCACCAGTCCGCTGGTCACGCCGAGCACGGCCTGCTCCGGCACGATCGCGTCCGGCTCCAGGTCGACCGTGTCGCCGGTGATGGACTTCACGGCGCCCTTGAGCTGCTCCTCGGTGACCTGGACGACCTGCGAGGGCAGACAGGTGGCGTGGGCGAAGGCGAGCACGGCGGTCTCGTCCCCGATGAACAGGACGGTGCTGGTGCGCTCCTGTTCGGAGTCGCCCGGGGTGCGGCAGGACGTGCAGTCGTAGCTGCCGGGGGCGTTCTCTCCGGCGAGCAGCCGGTCGGCTTCCTCGTCGCCGATCTCGGCACGTACCTCGTCGCTGACGTCGAGCATGCGTGGCACGGGTGGCTCCTCGGGATGTGGTGCGTCGTGGGGCCGGGTGGCTCCCGGCCCGTGAACCGGGCGGGTCCCGGGCTCATGAAGAAGACAACGGGCGATCTGTGGCGGGAGTCACGCACCAGGGCGAACGGAATCGAACCATCCAACGCGGACCGTCACGTTGCGCGCGGAATCGCCTACTCACTGTCAAGTCGATGCAAATGCAGGGTAGTTGGTTGCGTGGGGTGTGTCACAGATCGCCGGGTTCGGTGGTCGACAAATCCGGAAATCAGCGAATGAAGTGGGTGGCTGAAAATTGCCGATACCGAAGGTAACGGCGAACTGGCCTGGAACGACAAGGAGTTGGTTGATCTCCGCTGGTCAAAGTCCCTACATTCCTCCGCCGTGTGCAACGAGCACCGCTCGGGTACGTCCGCCGAACCGCACCAACCGGCTTCACAGCACGCCCTTCCGGCGGACGGGACGAGCGCGGCCCACGCGCCCCATGGCGTGGGGGAGTCGCGCTCCGTCCGGGGGAGCCCGGGTCCTTCGAGAGGGACCTACATGTCCGAATGTGCCGATAACACTCACGACAACGCTCGCAAGACGGCCAAGGCTTCGAACAGGGGCCAGACGCGTACGACGGCGGTCCTCGCCGGGGCGGCACTGCTCGCCCCGCTCGGACTGCTGGCCGCGACCGGCAACGCCGCAGCGGCGGACAGCGGAGTGTGGGACCGCATCGCGCAGTGCGAGAGCGGCGGCAATTGGCGCATCAACACCGGCAACGGCTACTACGGCGGACTGCAGTTCTCCGCCTCCACCTGGCGCGCGTACGGCGGCACGGCCTACGCGCCGACGGCCGACCAGGCCAGCAGGGCCCAGCAGATCGCTGTGGCCACCAAGGTCCAGAAGGCCCAGGGATGGGGCGCGTGGCCGACCTGTTCGGCCCGGGCCGGGGCTTATGGCGGCGCACCCGCGGCTCCCGCCACCGGCTCGCAGTCCTCTGCCACCAAGGCGGCTCCGTCGACCGCCGAGGCGGCCCCCTCGACTCCTTCGCGGACACAGGAGCGTTCGGAGGGCGGCCACACGACCCGCGACGCGTCCCGTGGTGACTACACCGTCCGCGAGGGCGACACGCTGAGCGGCATCGCCGAGCAGAACGGCACCACCTGGCGCCGGCTCTACGCGGCCAACAAGTCCGTCATCGGCGGCGATCCCCACCTGATCGTGCCGGGGCAGCGCCTCGAACTCTGAGCGCCTCCAGGGGCCCACCCGGTCCGCCGACCGGGTGGGCCCCCTTCGGCCGTCGGACGCGCCGCACCGATCGACGGCAATAAGCTGCCTAGCGTGCTCATATGAAATACGCACCGCTCAGCATCGCCGTCGCCGCCGCCCTGTTGACCGCCGTCGTCCCGGGCACGTCGCACGCCACCCAGGCGCCCCAGGTGGCGCCCGCACCACACATGTCCGGACCACCGCCCAAACCCGCGTCCCTGTCCTGTGCGAAACACCATTGGCCCTGGGGCTGTGTCGCCAAGTGCGAGAGCGGCGGCAATTGGCGCATCAACACCGGCAACGGCCACTACGGCGGGCTTCAGTTCTCGCAGCCGACGTGGGAGGGCTTCGGCGGGCTGAAGTACGCCCCGCGCGCGGACCTCGCCACCCGCAAGGAGCAGATCGCCATCGCCCGCAAGGTCGTGGCCGTGCAGGGCTGGGGAGCCTGGCCGCACTGCTCCCGGCGCTACGGGCTCAAGGGCCGCATGAAGTGGGAGGAGCCCGGCCGTGCCCAGCCCGTCAAGCAGCGGCTGACCGACGCGCTGCTGCTCATGCCGAGGAAGTCGGTCCGGTTGGTCGCGTCGCGGTCCGGGCTTCGTACTCGCCCGCTTCTCCACTGAACACGACAACCCCGCGCCGCAGTTCGTACACGAGTGCCGCCCGGCCCCGCAGGACGGGCGGCACTCGCTGTTCGGCGACGACCACGCACGCGTCCAGTCCGCTCAGCAACTCGTACGTACGGGCCGCCACGGCGGGCGACATGCCCTGCGCGGGTTCGTCCACGAGCACGACACGCGCGCGTGCCGACAGGGCGCGGGTGAGGGCCAGCATCCGCTGTTCGCCGCCGGACAGGGTGCCGGCACGGCGTGTCAGGAGGCGTTCGAGCCGCGGGTAGGCGTCGAGGGCTATGTCGTACGACGTGGCCGTGAGTTCGAGGTTCTCGCGCACGGTGAGCGAACCGAACACCGCCTGCCGCTCGGGGACCAGGCACAGTCCGCGGTGGGCCCGCTCGTGGGCGGGCAGCCGGGTCACGTCGACGCCGTCCCACACCACCGCGCCGCCCGACAGCCGCACGCTTCCCGCGAGGGCGCGCAGGGCGGTCGTACGGCCGGAGCCGTTACGGCCCAGCAGCACGGTGAGGCCGGGGCCGTGAGCGGCGATCGTGACGCCGTGGAGGGCCTCCAGGGGGCCGTAGCGCACGCGCGCGTGGCGCAGGGAGATCGTGGTCATGCCGGGGTCTCCCGGGCGCCTGCCGCGTCCAGGACGCGGTCCGGTGGGCCGGAGGCGACGATGCGGCCCGCGGCCATGACGTGCACCGTGTCCGCGAGGTCGGCGACCAGGTCGAGGTCGTGCTCGACGACGAGCAGGGCCATGCCGTCCGCGGCGAGGGCCTTCAGGACCCGGGCCAGCGCGTCGACTTCCGCGGTGTCGAGGCCGGCGGCGGGTTCGTCCAGCAGCAGGACGCGCGGGCTGCCCGCGAGGGCCCGGGCCAACTCGACACGCCGGAGCGTGCCGGTGGGGAGGCCGGCGGCGGGCAGGGAGCGCACGGGGCCGTCCAGGGCGAGCAGCCGCAGGGCCCGTTCCACGGCCGACGGGTCGTGGACGCGGCCCTGCTCGGCGCCCACGCGGACGTTGTCGGCCACGGTCAGCGAGGGGAAGACGGCCAGCTGCTGGAAGGTGCGGGCGATGCCGAGGCGGGTGCGGGCGTGGGCGGGCAGGCGGGTGATGTCGCGGGAGCCGAGTCGGACGTGTCCGTGGGCGGGGCGGTGGGTGCCGGCCAGGCAGTGGAACAGGGTGGACTTTCCCGCGCCGTTGGGGCCGACGACCGCGGTGATGCGGCCGGGGGGCACGGTGAGGGTGATGTCGTCCAGGGCGGTGAAGTTGTCGTAGCGGGCCTGGAGGTGGTGGGTGGTGAGTGCGGGGGCGGGGGAGGGGGTGTGGGGGTGCACGCGGCCTTCGGCTTCCGCGTTCGGGTGCCCACTCGCACCGCCCGTGGCGCTTTCGTCGTCGGGTGCCGGTGGCCCTTGTGGGGGCCCGCCGCCGTCGGCGGCCGCGGCTCTGATGACGCTCGACCGCACCCGCGTCCCCACCGCCGTAAGCCCCGCTCCGCGCCCCGGCCGCAGCCGCCTGGCCGCCGTCCGTACCGCCTCGTACGGCCCTCCGGGAAACCGCCCCACCAACACCGCCAGCACCCCGATCAGCGCCGCCGCCACGCCGCCCCGGGCGCCCGCGTCGAGGCCGACCAGGAGGGCCGCGGCGGCCAGGGCGCCCAGGGTGCTGTCGGCGCCGAGGACGACCACCGCGGCGAACCAGAGGAGGCCGCGGACGGGGTCGTAGGCGGCGGGGTCGAAGGCGCGCAGGCCCATGCCGAGCATGCCGCCGCCGAGGGCCGCCAGGGCGGCGCCCGAGACGAAGGCCAGGAGCTTGAGGGCGGGTACCTGCACGCCCGCCGCCGACGCCCCGGACTCGTGGTCCCGCATCGCCGCCAGGGCCCGGCCCGTGCGGCCCCGGCGCAGCAGCCAGGTGGTCAGCAGGGCGGCCGCCAGGAGGCAGAGCTCCAGGACGTAGTACGCGCGGTCGCCCTCGAAGCCCGCCGGGCGGCCGAGGGACAGGCCCGCGATCGCGTACGGCTGGGCGAAGACGAAGCGGCTCACGCCGACGCCGACCGCGAAGGTGGCCAGGGCCAGCGCGAGGCCGCGGCGGCTGATCGCCGGCCAGCCGGTGAGGAGGCCGAGCGGGGCCACCAGGACGACCGCGAGGGCCAGCGCCGCGAGCTCCGGCAGACGGGGCAGGCCCGGGAAGCGGCCCGCCGCCAGCAGGGCCGTGAACAGGGCGCCGAGGCCGGCGTAGGCCGCCTGCCCGAGCGAGATCTGGCCGCCGCGGCCGGTGACGACGACCAGGGACAGCAGCACCACGCCGAGGGCCGGCACCTGCACCGACGTGTGCAGGTCCGAGCCCGCGAAGCCCAGGGGCAGCAGGAAGAGGACGACCGCCACGATCCAGGCGCCCGCGGGGGTCGGCACGCGCGCGGTGGCCGTGCGCGGGAGCGCGTCGCGCGTGCCCACGCTCGGCAGGGCCAGGGCCGCGATCAGCAGGGCGACGACGAAGAGGTTGGTGCCGACCGCCTGGAGCAGGGGCGCGGCCCAGCCCGACGGATGCAGACGGGTGAGCTGGCTCTGCGCCACACCGATCGCCAGCGCCGTCACCACCGCGACCGGCAGACTGCGCATCCGGGCGACCACCGCGACCGCGACGACCTCCATCACCAGCAGCGGCAGGCCGTACGGGTCCAGGCGCACGTACGGGGCCAGCAGGACGCCCGTCAGGCCCGCCGTGAACGAGCCGAACGCCCAGCCGGCCGCCGCGACCCGGTCCGCGTCGATGCCGCCCAGGACAGCCAGCCGCCGGTCGTCGACCACGGCACGCAGCTCCCGGCCGAAGCGCGTCCAGCGGATCACCGCCCCGACCCCGGCCGCGAGGACGAGCGCCACCGCCAGCTGCCCCCACGGGTCCGCCGACACCAGCTGCGGCGCGTCGTCCCGCGCACCCTGGCCCCACAGCAGCGCCGCCCCGCCCACCAGCAGCACGAACACCCCGATGGACGCCACCAGGGTCTGCGCGGGGTCGCCGCCCAGGACGGACAGCGGGCGGAAGACGAATCGTTCCAGCGCCATCCCGATGCCGGGCGCCAGGACCAGCAGCGTCACCGCCGCGCCCGCCCACAGCGGCCAGCCCCACTCCACCACGCACTGGCGCAGCGCATAGGCGCACACCATCGCGATCGCCCCGTGCGCGAAGTTCAGCACGCCGGTCGCGCGGTAGGTGACGACCAGGCCGATCCCGGTGAGCGCGGCTGCGCTGCCGACCGAGAGGCCGGCCAGGGTGAGGTCGTATGTCAGGGCGGACATCAGTCGTCCGCTTCGGCCGGCTCACAGATCGGGCACGGGCTCAGCTCGCCGCCGCGCACCAGCTTCGCGTCGACGGGCACGGCCTCCGCCTTCCCCGCGACCAGCGGGCAGTCCGCCCGGTGCCAGAGCGTGCCGCCGGGCACCATCAGCAGGTTCCCGCTGACCGCCAGGGGCGCCGTGGCCGACTGCCCGGCCTCCCCGGCGTCGGCGGGCTCCGCGGCCACCAGCAGGGCGTACAGCTCCTCCACGCGCGCCGCGGCGAGCGCGCCGCGCCCGTGGGTCAGCAGCACCGACCCGGCGATGATCAGCGCGGCGCCGGGGACCGTGCAGGAGGCCAGGTAGGGCAGCTGCTGCTCGGCGAACCGCTCGCCGGAGACGCCGTACCAGCCGATGACGCACAGCACCGCGCCGGCCGCGAGGGCGGCCCAGCCGGCCCAGAGGACGGGGTGCACGGTCCGCAGTCGGGCTGTCCGCATCGCTGGCTCCCACACGTCGGGTCTGTGTGTCTGTGCATCGGGTTTCTGCGCATGTGGCCGGCCGTCTTCCAAGTCCGCCAATGGACTTGCACTATGCCTCCTGCAAGCTGACCCTGAAAGCACCGGGCGCACACGGCCCGGATGGACACCCGGTGGTGAGCCAGATGGTTCTCGGGAGCGACCTCAGGCGGCGCGGCGCACACAGGGGACGGGGGGCGCTGCTGGCGGCCGCCCTGCTCCTCACCCTCGCCCCGGGCCTCGTGGCCTGCAGCGACGACGAGGGAGGCGGCGGCGACGAGTCGCCACCGGCACCGACCGTCGAGCGGTCCGGGCAGTCGCCGTCCGCGACGGCGCCCGCGGACCTGGGGGCGGCCGAGACGGAGATCAAGCAGAACTGGCAGAAGTTCTTCGACCCGAAGACCTCGCTTGAGGACAAGCAGACCGTCCTCGAGAACGGCGAGCGGATGGCACCGGTCCTCCAGGCGTTCAGCGGCGACGAGCGCGGCGGGCAGGTCCAGGCGCAGGTCTCCAAGATCGAGTTCACCTCGCCGACCGAGGCGAACGTGACCTACGACCTCACGCTGAAGGGCGCCACCGCCCTGCCGAACGCCTCCGGAACCACGGTCGAGCAGGACGGCACCTGGAAGGTGTCCGCCAAGACCCTGTGCGCGCTGGTCCAGTTGAGCGGCAATGGGTCGCCGGTCCCGGGTTGCTGAGGCGGCGATCGCCGTGCTGTTGCTGACTCTGAGTACGGCGTGCGGCAGCCGGCTGCCGGAGAGCGACTTCGAACACCGCGACCGGGACAGGGCCTCCGAGCCGCCCGTGGACCGCACCCCGATCCGCGTCGGCATCATCACGAGCGCCACCAGCCCGGTCGGCGGCGACGCATTCACCGGCCCGCGCGACGGCGCCAAGGCCTACTTCGACCGCCTCAACGCGCGCGGCGGCATCGACGGCCGCCGGGTCGAGGTGCGCGAGTGCGACGACGGCGGCAGCGGGGTCGGCAACAACGAGTGCGTGCACGACCTGATCGACGAGGAGAAGGTCGTCGCGCTCGTCGCCACCACCGCGCTGGACTACGCGGGCGCCTCCCGCGTCTCCCACGCGCGCGTGCCCGACATCGGCGGCCAGCCCATCGGATCCGCCTACGACACCTACCCCCACCTGTACGGGATCTACGGCAGCCTCGCGCCACGCGACGGCACCACCGGCTGGGACGGCGAGCAGTACGGCGGCACCGAGGTCTACCGCTACTTCAAGCGGGAGCACGGCGCCCGCACGGCCGCCGTCGTCTCGTACAACCAGCCCGCGTCCGCCGCCTACGCACGGCTCGTCGAGCGGGGGCTGAAGGCCGAGGGCTACAAGGTCGTCACCGAGCAGGTCGACTTCGCGCTGCCCAACTTCCGCGCGGCGGCGGCCGATCTGAAGGAGCAGGGCGCCGACCTCGTCTTCGACGCCATCGACAGCCACGGCAACGCCCGGCTGTGCGAGGCGATGGACGACGTCGGCGCGTTCGTCACCGCCAAGGTGACCAACGTGCAGAACTGGACCTCCACCGTCGCCGAGGACTACAAGGACTCCCCGCGCTGCCGCAACGCCCTGTGGGCGACCGGGTCGTCCCGCAACTACGAGGACACCGACCAGGAGGCCGTACGGGAGTTCAGAGACGCAACCGAAGGCCTGGGGACGCACTCCCAGTGGCAGCTGGAGGGCTGGGCGGCGGCCATGTGGTTCACGGACGCGGCGAAGGCGTGCTCCGGGCAGGGCGTCACGCGCGCGTGCGTCGACGGCCACATGAACCGCAGCCACGGATACACCGCCGACGGCCTGCTGATCCCGGTCACGTTCGAGCGGCTGCCCGAGCCGCCGAAGAGCCGCCGGACCTGTCTGTCGGTGGCCCGCTGGGAGGACGGCCGGGGCTGGGTCTCCCAGGCGGACATGAACGACACGTGCTTCGAGGTGCCGCAGCTTTCGTACGTGCCGTGAGGCGCAACCAAAAGGCCGTATCGCCGGTCCAACCGAGAGAGCCGAGAGCCGAGGGAGGAACCGCAGCGCATGACGCCCGTCTCGCAGGCATCACCCTTGCGCGCCGACTGCATCGCGGACTCGGCCGGCGGGCTGACCTTCGACGTCCGCGCGCCCGGGGCCACCGAGGCGGCCCATCTCGTGCTGCGCCACCGCGAGGGCCCCGAGGAGGTCACGCTGCCGCTCGCCCCGGCCACGAAGGGCCACCTGCGCGCCGCGCTGCCCAGCAGCGTCGTGCTGCTGGAGGGCCACTGGGACGCCTACGCGAGCGTGACGGAGGAGGACCCCGACCACCGGGTGGCCTCGGGTGCCATGGACGTGCATCCCCAGGCCTCGCGGGTCCCCTACGAGACCCGCCAGGGGAACCTGAGCGTCGAGTGCCGGTTACCGAGATCCCCGTCCGGGGCGCCGGGAACCGCGCGGTCGGCCACCATGGACCCGCATCCACCCGCGAGATCCGCCCTCCCGAGCCGTTAGGCGCCGCATGCCCACCCCCTTAGGCAGTGGGGGAGGCCAAGGGCCGAACTGGCCCACCGCCTCGGCGTCACCCCGCGCACGGTCCGCCGCGGCCTCGATCGCCCTGCTGCGCACCGGCGCGTTCGAGGTCGTCGAGCCCGCCGAGCTCGTCGAGGCGATCAGGACGGCTCACGGCCGGCTTGCTCGCTCTTCGGCTCGGGCTGCGGAGCCTCCAGCGCGTGCTCGGGGTGGTGCAGGTCGAACGCCGGGGATTCCGAGCGGATCTTCGGCAGGGTGAGGAAGTTGTGCCGCGGGGGCGGGCAGGAGGTGGCCCACTCCAGGGAGCGGCCGTACCCCCAGGGGTCGTCGACCTCGACCTTCTTGCCGTACTTGGTGGTCTTCCAGACGTTGTAGAGGAACGGCAGCGTCGACAGGCCGAGCAGGAACGCGCCGATCGTCGAGACCGTGTTCAGCGCGGTGAAGCCGTCGGCGGCGAGATAGTCGGCGTACCGGCGCGGCATGCCCTCCGCGCCGAGCCAGTGCTGCACCAGGAACGTGGTGTGGAAGCCGATGAACAGCGTCCAGAAGTGGATCTTGCCGAGCCGTTCGTCGAGCATCTTCCCGGTGAACTTGGGCCACCAGAAGTGGAACCCGGCGAAGATCGCGAAGACGACCGTGCCGAAGACGACGTAGTGGAAGTGGGCGACCACGAAGTAGGAGTCGGAGACGTGGAAGTCCATCGGTGGGGAGGCGAGGATCACCCCGGTCAGACCGCCGAACAGGAACGTCACCAGGAAGCCCGTCGCCCACAGCATCGGGGTCTCGAAGGACAGCGAGCCCTTGATCATGGTCCCGGACCAGTTGAAGAACTTCACGCCCGTCGGGACGGCGATCAGGAAGCTCATGAAGGAGAAGAACGGCAGCAGCACCGCGCCCGTGACGAACATGTGGTGCGCCCACACGACGATGGACAGACCGGTGATCGCCATCGTCGCCCCGACCAGCGTCAGATACCCGAAGATCGGCTTGCGGCTGAAGACCGGGATGATCTCCGTGATGATGCCGAAGAACGGCAGCGCGATGATGTACACCTCGGGATGCCCGAAGAACCAGAACAGGTGCTGCCACAGCAGCGCTCCGCCGTTGGCCGCCTCGAACACCACCGAGCCGAACCGGCGGTCCGCCTCCAGCACCAGCAGCGCCGCCGCCAGGACCGGGAACGCCATCAGGATCAGGATCGACGTGAACAGCGTGTTCCACACGAAGATCGGCATCCGGAACATCGTCATGCCGGGCGCGCGCATCCCGATGATCGTGGTGATGAAGTTGACCGCGCCGAGGATCGTGCCGAAGCCGGCCAGCGCCAGGCCCATGATCCACAGGTCGGGTCCGATGCCGGGGGAGCGCTCCAGGCTGTTGAGGGGCGCGTAGGCGAACCAGCCGTAGGCGGCCGGCCCGTCCGGCACGATCAGCGAGCCCATCACGATCAGGCCGCCGAACAGGAACAGCCAGTACGAGAACATGTTCAGCCGCGGGAAGGCCACGTCCGGGGCGCCGATCTGCAGCGGCATCAGCTCGTTGGCGAAGCCCGCGAAGGTCGGGGTCGCGAACAGCAGCAGCATGATCGTGCCGTGCATGGTGAACAGCTGGTTGAACTGCTCGTTGCTCACGATCTGCATCCCCGGCCGGGCCAGTTCCGCCCGCATCAGCAGGGCCATGACACCGCCGGCCAGGAAGAACGCGAACGACGTGATCAGGTAGAGATGGCCGATCTTCTTGTGATCGGTGGTGGTCAGCCAGTCGACGATCACCTTGCCGCCGGGCTGGATCTTCCGCATCGGCCGTGCCGTCGCCTGTGCGGTGTGCGTCCCCATCGCTCGCTCGCCCCTTCGCTCGTCGCGTCCCGGGCCCGCTGAAGCCCGCGTCGCACGCGCCGACGCGAGCTCACGCCATGATGCTCGCGCCGCCGGCGCTCCGACAGAGGGCGTACGGAGGTTCTGTGGTGGAACCATGTGCTTTCTGTGCTGCTCCGGCTCCGGTGGGCCGCGCGGAATCGAGCGGAAAAGGAGTCCGGGGACGGTTTCTCGGGAACTTTTGCGCCGGGTGGACGCACCCGCCCGCGCGACACGCGGAAATTACGATCGAATGCCTGCGGAAGGCCCAGAGAATCCCCCGTCCGTGTGACTGCCCGTAGCCGTGGAAGCGGTCGAAACGCGTGTCGTGAACCTGTGACAAAAGCGTGACCGGAGGGGGATGTGTGACCCGGATGGCCGCTACAAAGGATCGCGGTCGGCACTGGCCCGATCCCTTGGCGAGGCCCTAGCGTGGGCGGCATGGCACCCATTCCGAAACCCCCCGCAGAACCGCAGGACAACCCGGACGCGTATGTCGGACTCGACGCCGGCGGGGCCGAGCGGCTCGCCCGTGAACGCGGGTGGTCGACGGTGCGCTCGCTGCCGCCGGGGGCGATCATCACCATGGAGTACCGGAGCGGTCGCCTGAACTTCGAAGTGAAGGACGGCCAGGTGGCGCGGGCCTGGAAGGGCTGACGGACGGCGACGGCCCCGGTTCCTGTCGACGAACCGGGGCCGTCGCCGTGCGGAAATTCTCGCGTGCGGAAGTTCGTGCGTACCGAATCCGCCGTTCGAGTGTTCGGGGCGGTCAGCCGCCCGTCAAGGGCCGGGCTGTGGGGGCCCCGCCGCGGGTGGGGCGGTCCGGGTGCGCCGGGCGGCGGCTGCCGGCCGGTGTGACCGGCATGCGCTCCGCGCGGACCGTGTGCGGGCCGGGCGCCAGGTGGTAGGCGGTCTGCCGGGCGGAGCGCGGCGTGGACGACGTCTCGCGCGCCGCGGTGGACGCCTCGCGTGCCGCGGCCTCGTCGTCGGTGGCCGTGGTGAGCGGCTTGAGCAGCACCGGAGCCTCGACCGGGACGGTCCCCTGGGGGACGGCGTCGGCGCGGCGGGCACGCCAGCGGTCGCGCAGGTCGAAGATCCAGGTCTCGGAGCGGGCGATCAGCGGCTCGAACCATGGCAGGGCGAGCAGGATCAGCAGGCCGGCGGCCCAGCCCAGCAGGACGTCGCTCAGCCAGTGCGTACCGAGGTAGACGGTGGACAGGCCGACGCCCAGCGAGGTCACCGCCGACAGGGCCGACAGCCAGCGGCGCGCTCTCGGGGTGGAGGCCAGATAGGCCAGGATTCCCCAGGTCACCACGGCGTTGGCGGTGTGGCCGCTGGGAAATATATCGCCGCCCAGCCACATCTCGTTCGAGCCGATGGCGGTCGCGTAGTGCGGTCCCAGGCGGCCCATGCCGAGCTTGGCGGCGCCGACGGTGAGGTTCAGCAGGAGCAGGGAGACGCCGAGCGCGAGCAGCGGGCGCAGGGTGTGCTGCCGCCAGGAACGCCAGCCCAGCCAGGCCGCGACCATGACGGCGGTGGGGCCGCGCTGGCCGAGCACCACGTAGTAGTCGACGAAGGCGTGGATCTCCGACCACTGCTGGTACGGCCGGAAGAACATGACCTGCCAGTCCAGCCGGACCAGCCAGGAGGTGATCACGACGGCCCACACGATCGCCACGTAGAAGGCCAGGGTCGCGCCGAGGAGCACGATCCGGTGCCGGCTCATCTCCGGCACGCTGATGTGGGCCGGTCGTTCCGGCTCACGATCCAGCCTGGCGAACACCCGGTCCAGACGGGTGGGTTTCCGTTCGGTACGCACCCAATCGACGTTACAGCGAGTGAGCTCAGATCCCAGTCGATTCACCGGGTTTGTGATGACGATGTGATGTGGGATTCCTCTCAACGGGCGGTTTATTTCCCACGAATCCCTAATCTTCGACGGCTGTCGCCTTCAATTCTTTTGATCATTCCGGAGGGGCGGTTTATTGTGCTTTTGAGTTTGTTCACCGGGGCATAATCCGGAATTCTCCCGGAGCACACCGGCGCTCACCCGGGGTCAGGGCGGACCGCTCCCGTTCAGCCAGAACGCTCCGTACAGCGCCGACGCCACCGCCACGGACGCCACCACCAGCGCCGATCTGCGCGTGCGCGGCCGGGCGAGGGACCGGGCGAGCGGCAGGAGCAGCGGGAAGGCGGGCAGCAGCAGGCGCGGCTTCGAGCCGAAGTAGCTCGACGCGCACAGGGCCAATGCGGTGACGACACCGGCGTACACCAGCAGTGGCAGTGGCTGGCGTTGCCGCACACAGACGACATACAGCCAGATCACCAGGCCGACACCGACGATCAGCCCGGCGCCCGCCAGGGCCGACGGAAACGACGTGAACTTTTCGGCGACGAAGCGGGCGAAGGCGTATCCGCCGTCGAACCCGTTGCGCCAGCCCGCCTGGACGTCGAGGTAGCCCAGCGGACCCTTGCCCGTGCGATGGCCGACCCACAGGACGTACCCGGCGGCCCCGAGCGGGGCGAGGAGCATGGCGAGGACCTGGCGGGCCGGTACGCCCGAGGCGTGTTTCGCGTCCTCCGCGCCCAGCGGCGCGCCCGCACGCCGGTTCCGCACGAACGACACGAACGAGGCGATGCCCGCCGCCCACACCGCCGCGACCACGGCCAGCCCCACCGGGCGGGTCAGCCCGGCCAGCAGCGCCAGGGTCCCCGCCGTGATCCAGCGGCCGGTCAGCACCGCGTACAGCGACCACGCGGCGAGCGCCGTGAACAGCGACTCGCTGTACGCCATCGACTGCACGATCCCGACCGGCAGGACCGCCCACAGCAGCACGGCACAGACCCCGACGCGGCGGCCGTACACATGCTCCGCCACCGCGAAGATCCCCCAGGCCGCGGCGAACGAGGCGAGCAGGCCGACGACGAAGCCGCCGTCGGCGTACGACAGCGGGGACACCTCCGCGACCAGTCGCTCCAGCCAGGGCAGCAGCGGGAAGAACGCGAGGTTCGAGTGCACGTCCCCGTTCGGCAGCCGCACCTCGTAGCCGTAGCCCAGCTCGGCGACCCGGGTGTACCAGAGCGCGTCCCAGCGGGCGGTCAGCAGGGTGTACGCGTCCTTGTCGCGAGCCGCACTCCACAGGGCCAGGGTGAGCAGGCCCAGGGCGCGCACGGCCGCGTACCCGAGGAGCGCGGGGGCGGCCCGGCGCAGCGCCTCGGAACGGGCCGGAGCCTCGTGCGTCGCAAGATCGGTCACGCGCCCGATTATCGGCCCGGCGTGAATCGGGACGTGGGCCGGAACCCGAGCTCAGGGGGCCGGAGTGGTGTACGCCACACTTGTTCCGCTGGACGGGTGAGAGGTCCGCCACTCGGCACGGACGCGGACTCGCGTACGCTGACGAGTCACTCGCCCTTCGTTGCGCGGGCCGGAGACCACCGCTCCTCTCCGGCCGAGTCGCGGGGAGTCCCCGCCCCGTGTACCCGCCGAAGGCGAGGGAACATCTGGGAGGTACGTACATGTCCGGGACGACCACGGCTGCCGCTGGGCTGCGCCGTCGGGCGGCCGGGGCCGGTGCCAACCGCTGGGTCGTCCTCGTCGTCCTCTGTGTCAGCCTGCTGCTCGTCGCAGTGGACGCGACCGTGCTCCATGTGGCGGTACCCGCCGTCACCGAGGACCTGCGGCCCGGCGCGATAGAACTGCTCTGGATCGTCGACATCTACCCGCTGGTCTGCGCCTCGCTGCTGATCCTCTTCGGCACGCTGGGCGACCGGGTGGGCCGCAGACGCGTCCTGCTCCTCGGATACGGCCTCTTCGGCGTCGCCTCCGGCCTCGCCGCCCTCGCGCACGACCCACAGGTGCTGATCCTGGCCCGCGCCCTGCTCGGGGTCGGCGGCGCGATGATCATGCCCGCGACCCTGTCGATCCTGCGCCAGGTCTTCCCCGACCGGCGCGAGCGGGCCCTCGCGATCGGCATCTGGAGCGCGGTGGCCGCGGTCGGCGCCGCCGTGGGACCGCTGCTCGGCGGCTTCCTCCTCGAGCACTTCTGGTGGGGCTCGGTCTTCCTCGTCAACATCCCGCTGATGCTGATCAGCCTTCCGGTGGGCCGGCTGCTGCTGCCCGAGTCGAAGGGCGACGGCAGGGGGCCCTGGGACGTGGTCGGCGCGCTGCTCGCGGCGGGCGGGCTGTTCGGCGTCGTCCTCGGAGTGAAGCGGCTCGGCGGCGGGGAGCCGGTGGCCAGCCTGTTCACCCTGGTGCCGCTGGTGCTCGGCGCGGTGATGCTGGTCCTGTTCGTACGGCGGCAGAAGCGGCGGACCTATCCGCTGGTGGACCTCAAGATGTTCGCGCGCCCCGCGTTCAGTACGTCCGTCGGCTGCATCGTGCTGGCGATGCTCGCGCTCGTCGGGCTCGAACTGATCGCCGCGCAGTACCTCCAGCTGGTGCTCGGCCTGTCGCCGCTGGAGACGGGGCTGCGGCTGCTGCCGCTGACGTTCGCTGCGATGGCGTCCGGGCTCGCCGGCGCGCGGATGCTGCGGCGGTTCGGGCCGAGGCGGATGGTGTGCGGCGGCTTCTGTCTGACGGCGCTCGCGGTGATCGTGCTGACCGCCATGGGCGGCCACGACAATCCGGGGCTGCTGCTGTTCGGCTTCGTGCTGCTCGGCTTCGGGCTCGAGACGACGCTCTTCGGGGCGTACGAGTCGATGCTGAGCGAGGCTCCGCAGGAGCAGGCCGGCGGGGCGGCGGCGATCGGGGAGACGTCGTACCAGCTGGGCGCGGGGATCGGCATCGCGCTGCTGGGCAGCGTGATGAACGCGGCGTACGCCCCCGGCCTGACCTCCGTGTCGGGTGTGCCGGCGTCGGCGTCCACGGCTGCCTCGCACTCGCTGGGCGAGGCGTACGAGGTGGCCGCGCAGCTCGGCGGGTCGGCGGGGCTGGCCCTGCACCATGCGGCGCGGGAGGCGTTCGTGCACGGGCTGCACGTGACCTTGCTCGTCAGTGCCGGGTTGCTGCTGCTCGGGGCGGTGATGGCGTTGCGGCTGCCGCGGACGATGCAGTGCGAGGAGCCCGCGGTGGAGCTGCCCAAGCCGAGAGAGGTCGCGGAGTCCCGCGTCTCCGCCTGACCGGGGCTGCGGCCCGCGCCGATCGGCTGCGTACTGGACGTGCGGGACGCCGGGTCGTAGCGTCGGCCGCACAGTCCTGACTAGCAGCGCTAGTTTTAGTCCTTGCCGGAGGATCTCCCATGTCCGCGTCCTCGAAGTTGCCCCCCTTCGACCCCGCCGACCCCCTCGGCATCGACGATCTCCTGGAGCCCGAGGACCTGGCCGTCCGCAGCACCGTGCGGCAGTGGGCGACGGACCGGGTCGTGCCGTACGTCGCCGAGTGGTACGAGAAGGGCGAGCTGCCGGAGATCCGTGAGCTCGCCCGGGAACTCGGAGAGATCGGCGCCCTCGGGATGTCGCTGGAGGGGTACGGGTGCGCCGGCGCCTCCGCCGTGCAGTACGGGCTCGCCTGCCTGGAGCTGGAGGCCGCCGACTCCGGCATCCGGTCCCTCGTCTCCGTGCAGGGGTCCCTCGCCATGTACGCGATTCATCGCTTCGGCAGCGAGGAGCAGAAGCAGGCGTGGCTGCCCCGGATGGCGTCCGGCGAGGTCATCGGCTGCTTCGGGCTGACCGAGCCCGACCACGGGTCCGACCCGGCGTCCATGCGGACGTACGCGAAGCGGGACGGCTCGGACTGGGTGCTCACCGGGCGCAAGATGTGGATCACCAACGGCTCCGTCTCCGGCGTCGCCGTCGTGTGGGCGCAGACCGACGAGGGGATCCGCGGGTTCGTCGTGCCGGCCGACAGCGCCGGGTTCTCCGCCCCGGAGATCAAGCACAAGCTGTCGCTGCGGGCCTCCGTCACCAGTGAGCTCGTGATGGACGACGTACGGCTGCCGGCCGATGCCGTGCTGCCGGAGGTCGTCGGGCTCAAGGGGCCGCTCAGCTGTCTCTCGCACGCCCGGTACGGGATCGTGTGGGGCGCCATGGGCGCGGCGCGGTCCTGTTTCGAGGCCGCCGTCGACTACGCGAAGACGCGGGAGCAGTTCGGCAGGCCGATCGGGGGCTTCCAGCTCACCCAGGCCAAGCTCGCCGACATGGCGCTCGAACTGCACAAGGGGATTCTGCTCGCCCACCATCTGGGGCGGCGCATGGACGCCGACCGCCTGCGTCCCGAGCAGGTCAGCTTCGGCAAGCTCAACAACGTCCGCGAGGCGATCGACATCTGCCGTACGGCGCGGACGATTCTCGGTGCCAACGGGATCTCGCTCGAATACCCGATCATGCGGCACGCGACCAACCTCGAGTCGGTGCTCACCTACGAGGGCACCGTCGAGATGCACCAGCTGGTGCTGGGCAAGGCACTCACCGGGCTCGACGCCTTCCGCTGAACCCCACCAGGGGGCAGGGCCGGGTGAGCGGCCCTGCCTCAGCTCTGGTTGTAGAAGCCGTCCTCGCGGTGAGCGGCCCGCTCGCTGCTGACGATCTCCGTGTCGGCCGGGGTCAGCAGGAACACCCGGTTGGACACGCGGTCGATCGAGCCGCGCAGACCGAAGATGAGCCCCGCCGCGAAGTCGACGACGCGCTTGGCGTCGGACGGCTCCATGGCCGTGAGGTTCATGATGACCGGGACGCCGTCCCGGAACAGCTCGCCGATGGCGCGGGCGTCCCGGAAGCTGTCCGGGGTGACCGTGCCGATCCGGCGGCCCTTCTCCTCGGCGACATCCGTGGCCACCTTGACCCGCGGGTCGGTGACCCAGGCCTCCCCGGGCTCGGTCCCTTCGGAGTAGTCGTCGTCGTAGTAACGCTCGTCATCGTTGTCGTCGACGAGGCCAAGCCAGGCACTCGCCTTGCGCACCGATCCCATGGACGCCTCCTCTCACAGCGGTCTGTTCTGCTTTCCGCATCCCTATGGTCATCCATGATGCGGACGTCACGCCAAGTGGATAGACGCCGCGCGGGGGGTTTGTGACGGTACTGGTGCACAGCGCATACGTCGAGAGCCCGTGTCCCGCAAGGGGCATGCCACGTACGGCTGCTGACTGGGAGTGAAATATGATCGTTCACGGCGTATGGGTGATGTGGGGTGCGTACGGGTGAACGAGCCGGCCATGGAGATCGGCCCGGTCATCGGTACGATGCGGCAGTTCAGCGTCGTTGAAACGTCGTAAGAACCACGGGGGAGCGTCGTGTTCGGAATCGTCAGGCCTTGTCGTCATCGCCTCGGGGAGAGCCTCGCGGGGCAGTGGATGGCGCATTTGTGCGGGCTTTGCCTCTCGCTGCGCGGGGACCACGGTCAGTTCGCGCGGATCGTCACCAACTACGACGGTCTGTTGATATCCGTCCTGACGGAGGCTCAGGCAGAGAAGGGCAGCGGACTGCGGCGTACGGCGGGACCGTGCCCGTTGCGCGGCATGCGCACCGCGTCCGTCGCGCAGGGGGAGGGCGCGCGGCTCGCCGCCGCCGTCTCGCTGGTGCTCGCCTCGGCGAAGGTGCGTGACCATGTGGCCGACGGGGACGGGCTGCTGGCCCGCAAACCGGTGGCGCTCGCCGCGCGCCGGGTGGCCGCGGGGTGGGGTGCGGCGGGTGCCCGCGGCGGCTCGGCCGTCGGGTTCGACACCGCCGTACTCGTCGACGCCGTGGACCGGCAGGTCGGCATCGAGGCGCTCGCCGGGATCGGGACTCCGATCCTCTCCGTGACCGAGCCGACCGAGACGGCGACCGCCGCGGCCTTCGCGCACACCGCGATCCTGGCCGGACGGCCGCACAACGCCGGGCCACTCGCCGAGGCCGGGCGGCTGTTCGGACGCCTGGCGCACCTCCTGGACGCCGTGGAGGACCGGGCCGCCGACGCAGAGGCGGGGGCGTGGAACCCGCTCACCGCGACCGGGACTTCGCTCGCCGAGGCGCGCCGGCTCGCCGACGACGCCGTGCACGGGGTGCGGTTGGCGCTGCGCGAGGTGGAGTTCACGGACCCGGGGCTCGCCCATCTGCTGCTGGTGCACGAGCTGCGGCGGTCGGTGGACCGGGCGTTCGGCACGGTGCCGACCTGTTCGTCCCATCAGTTCGGGGCGGGTGGGCAGGGAGGGCAGCCGGGGCAGCCCGGGCCCTATGGACAGCCCGGGCCTTATGGACAGCCGCCGCAGCAGGGGCCGTACGGGGCGCAGCCGAATCCGTATGCCGGGGGCGGGAATCCGTACGCGGGTGGGAACCCCTACGGCGGTGGTGGGGGAGTGCCCGGCGGTGGTGGTGGCGGTGGGGGTGGCTTCGGCGGGTTCGGTGGTGGGGCCGCGCCTCAGCCGCCCAAGGGGCGGCGTGGGTTCTGGGCCGGCTGCGGGATGTTCTGGCTGCTGTGCTGCACCTGCAAGCTGTGCTGTGCGAAGGAGTACGAGGGTCCTTGGTCGCGCAAGAAGCGCGAGGGCTGCTGCCGGGACTGCGACTGCGACGGCTGTGACTGCTGCTGCCCCTGCGACGGTTGCTGAGGCCGGTTTCAGAGGCGACTTCCGGACACGTCGGGGGAGCGTGCGGTCGGCGGAAACGGTGCCTGCCGCACGGCCGTCGCGACCGGTTGGCCGGAGTCGGGCGTCGTAAGGAAGCCATGGCCGGTCGTGGGGGTGGGCCGAGGGAGCGTGCAAGCTGCGCCGACCGGCTCTGACCGGGGCAGGAGCGGCCAACTCGCACAGACTGTTCAAATGTTGACGGCCGAAAGGCGCCCTTGCGCCGACCGGTCGTTCGGCCGAATACTCCCCCTCAGCGCTTGTCAGGGGCACGGCGTGTTCGGGATCCGGACATCCTCCCGTCTGACTGCGCCTCACGGGCCCCGACCCCACGCGGGCCCCCGACTTCCCTTGGAGGGAACGAAAAGTGAGGATCAAGCGCACCACTCCCCGCAGCGGCATTACGAGACGGACCCGGCTGATCGCCGTTTCCTCCGGACTCGTGGCCGCGGCCGCGATCGCGATCCCCAACGCGACCGCCGCGGAAACGCCCGACACCTTCACCGCCGCCCAGCTCAAGAGCGCCAGCGGCTCCGTACTGAAGGCCGACATCCCGGGCACCGCCTGGGCCGTCGACAGCAAGACCAACCGCGTCACGGTGACCGTCGACTCCACGGTCTCCCAGGCGGAGATAGCGAAGATCAAGGAACAGGCCGGGGCAAACGCCGACGCGCTCACCATCAAGAGCGTCCCGGGCAAGTTCAGCAAGTTCATCCAGGGCGGCGACGCCATCTATGCGAGTAGCTGGCGCTGCTCGCTGGGCTTCAACGTCCAGGACAGCAGCGGCAACCAGTACTTCCTGACGGCCGGCCACTGCACCGACGGTGCGGGCACCTGGTACTCCAACTCCGGCCGCACCCAGGTCATCGGCTCGACCGCCGGCTCCAGCTTCCCGGGCAACGACTACGGCATCGTCCGGTACTCCGGTTCCGTCAGCCGGCCCGGCACCGCGAACGGCGTGGACATCACCCGCGCGGCCACGCCGAGCGTGGGCACCACCGTCATCCGTGACGGCTCCACCACCGGCACGCACAGCGGCCGGGTCACCGCCCTCAACGCGACCGTCAACTACGGCGGCGGCGACATCGTCGGCGGCCTGATCCAGACCACCGTCTGCGCCGAGCCCGGTGACTCCGGCGGTTCGCTCTACGGCAGCAACGGCACCGCGTACGGTCTGACCTCCGGCGGCAGCGGCAACTGCAGCTCCGGCGGCACGACCTTCTTCCAGCCGGTCACCGAGGCCCTGAGCGCGTACGGCGTCAGCGTCTACTGACACCTCGGTTCGGCCTGAACGGCAGCCAGTAGTAGGTGAGCCCCCGCGCGCAACTGTGGTGCGGGGGCTCGCTATCGTCGGGTCCTTCAGTGACCACACGGGGGAGGGGCCGGCGCGGTGTCCTTCGACGACCGGCAACGGCGGGTGCGGCGCAGCCCGTTGCTGTTTCTGGCGCCACTGGTGCTGCTGATCCTGCTGACGCTGGTGCTGCTGTGGGAGATCGTGCGGTCGAACGTGACCGGCGAGGCGAGCCGGGAGTGGCCCTGGCGGCTGCGGCTGATGGACATGAACCCGCTGGGCAGCCTGCTGGCGGTCGCTCTTGCCGCGGTGTTCGGCCGTGCCCAGTACGGCCGTACGGTGCGACCCGCACTGGGCTGGAGCTCCTCCTGGACGGTCGGCGACCTGGGTCCGGACGAAACGGCCTGGACCGTGGAGATAGTGAACGGCGGCTCGCAGCAGGCCGTGGTGGAGCGGGTGGACTACTGCGTCGTGCCGCGTGGCGGGGAGCCCGGCGAATGGGTCGGACACGCCGGGCTGCTGGAGGCGCTCGCCGAGCGGGGGTTCGTGCAGGGCAAGGACTACTATCAACGGCTGACCGGTGCGGGGTTCCCCCTGGGCGGCGGTGCGATGCGGGCGGGGACGTACGGTCAGCGGTTCGTCGACGAGATCGACCAGCTGCGCCTGCGACTGCGGGTCGTCGATGCCGTGGGCGACAGCCATGAGCGGATCATGGACCTGATGCGGGGCGCCCGTCTGGCCCGGCCCGGCTTCCCTGCGCAGCGGTCCTCGTCGCGACGCGGCCGAGGCCGGTGGCCCTCCAGGCCGCGGTCATGACGCGGTGGACGCCGATGCCGGGTGGAGCCAGTCCAGTACGGCGGGCAGGGCCTGAAGCGCTCCGAAGTGGCCGACGTCCGGCTCCAGGACCGGGCGGGCGCGGGGGATGCGGCCCGCGAGCCAGGTGAAGTGGCCCACCGGCGAGAACCTGTCCAGGGCGCCGTGCCACAGCAGGACCGGCCGGATGATGTCGGCCGGGTCGAAGCCCCAGCGGCTGACCAGGGCGAGGTTGTCGTCGAGCCAGCCGTACGCCGAAGTGCGCAGCGCCTCACGGTAGTTGCGCAGCAGCATGTCGCCGATGGCCGGGGCGGAGACGATCCGCCGGTCGGAGTCGGTGAGCCCGTCGCGGATGGACACGAGGAGCTGGGCGGGATCCCGGCGAATGCCGGCGGCGCGGGCGGCGAGGCGGTCGGCGAAGCCCAGCGGGTCGGTGAGCGCCCGGGTGTACTCCTCGACGTTGGAGTCGGCCATGCCTTCGAACCAGCTCAGCCCCTGGGCGTCCGGCGGCGCGGGACACACCAGCGCCGCCGCCCGCCGTACCCGGTCGGGCAGCAGTGCGGCGCAGGCCAGTGCGTGGGGGGCGCCGCCCGAGCGGCCGAGGACGGTGAACCGGTCGAGCCCGAGGGCGTCGGCCAGTTCCGCCACGTCCTGCGCGGCGTCGGCCACCTGGCGTCCCGGCCGCCGGTCCGAACCTCCGTATCCCGGACGGTCGTAGGCGATGAACCGTACCCCTGGACGGGCGGCCATGACGTCCTCGGGCACGACTCCGAACCGGCAGCCCGGGGTGCCGTGCAGCAGCACCACCGGCGTGCCGTCCGGGTCGCCGCGCTCCTCGACCGTCAGCCATCGGCCGTCCCGCATCCGTACGCCGTCGACCACCTGTGTCCTCCGTCTCCCCAACGCGAACATCCTGGAGTTACCGTCGAAGTACACACCTTGAGTGCCTGATTCGGACCCTGGGGGGCCGGGATGGTCGAGGAGCTGGTGGCGGCGGGAGTGACGCTCGCGTCCGCCGCGGTGGTGTATGTGGCGGCGGCCGCGCGGGTCGTCAAGCAGTACGAGCGGGGGGTGGTCTTCCGTCTCGGAAAGCTCCGATCCCAGGTGCGCGGGCCCGGGTTCACGATGATCGTGCCGGGCGTCGACAAAATGCGCAAAGTGAACATGCAGATCGTGACGATGCCCATTCCCGCGCAGGAGGGCATCACGCGGGACAACGTCACCGTGCGGGTCGACGCCGTCGTCTACTTCAAGGTGACCGCGCCGGCCGAGGCGGTCGTCCGCGTGGAGGACTACCGGTTCGCGGTCTCACAGATGGCGCAGACCTCGCTGCGGTCCATCATCGGCAAGAGCGAGCTGGACGATCTGCTCTCCAGTCGCGAAAAGCTCAACCAGGGGCTGGAGTTGATGATCGACAGCCCGGCGGTCGAGTGGGGCGTGACGATCGACCGCGTGGAGATCAAGGACGTGTCCCTGCCCGAGACCATGAAGCGGTCGATGGCCCGGCAGGCGGAGGCCGACCGGGAGCGGCGGGCGCGGGTCATCAACGCCGACGCGGAGCTCCAGGCGTCGAAGAAGCTGGCCGAGGCGGCGCATCAGATGTCCGATGCGCCGGCTGCCCTTCAGTTGCGGTTGCTGCAAACGGTGATGGCGGTGGCGGCCGAGAAGAATTCCACGCTGGTTCTGCCGATTCCGGTGGAATTGCTGCGATTTCTGGAGAAAGGGGCGCAGGGTGCGCCCGCTGTGCGGGAGTCGGTGGTCGGTCCGCAGGGGGTTGAGTCGGGTGAATCCGGGGCAATGCGGGATGAACTTCTTTCGGGTGAGCCTCACTTGAATGCGGATCCTCAAGGGGCGATTTCGAGACAGGAGTAGACCTCACGCGCTGCTTATGGTTCGCTCGCTTGCGGTGTTTGCTGAGCGAAGAGGGCTAGTGTGACTGTGCACGGTCAAGGTGACGGGGGCGTGCAACCGTGTTCTACGCGCGTCTCGAAGTCGACCTTGTGTGCTCCCTTCGAATCTAGGAATAGTGAACCTTGTTCAACCGGCGTGGGCGTGGCTTTTGTTGTGTGCCGCCCCTACAGCCGTACGCCTTCCGGTTCGCCGAGGTCCCCACAACCTCTCGGGCCGACCCCCCACAGGAGGACGTAAGTTGAAGCACCGACGCATACCCAAGCGGCGTGCAGCCGTGGCAGGTGCGGGCATCGCCGCACTGGTCGCCGCGGGAGTGACCTTGCAGAGTGCGAACGCCAGTGAGACGCCCGAGGCGTCCGCGCCCAAGACCCTGTCGGTCCTGGCGGCCGGAAAGCTCGCCTCGTCGCTGGCGAAGGACCTCGGCGGTGACGCTGCGGGTACCTACTACGACACGCAGACCAAGAACCTTGTGGTGAACGTGCTCGACGAGGCCGCGGCCGACGCGGTCGAGGCCGCCGGCGCCAAGGCGCGGGTCGTCGAGAACTCGCTCGCCGAGCTGAAGAGCGCGCGGACGACGCTCAAGCAGGACGCGACCATTCCCGGCACCTCCTGGGTGACGGACCCGGCGACGAACAAGGTCGTCGTCACGGCTGACCGCACGGTGTCCGAGGCCGAGTGGACCAAGCTCGGCAAGGTCGTCGACGGGCTGGGCGCCACGGCCGAACTGAAGCGGACGAAGGGCGAGTACAAGCCCTTCGTCGCGGGTGGTGACGCCATCACCGGTGGCACCGGGCGCTGCTCGCTCGGCTTCAACGTCGTCAAGGGCGGCGAGCCGTTCTTCCTGACCGCCGGGCACTGCACCGAGGGCATCACGGACTGGTCGGACTCCAGCGGCAACCAGATCGGCACCAACGAGGTCTCCAGCTTCCCGGACAACGACTACGGGCTGGTCAAGTACACCGCCGAGGTCGACCACCCGAGCGAGGTCAACCTCTACAACGGTTCCGCGCAGGCCATCAGCGGGGCCGCCGACGCGACCGTCGGCATGGCGGTCACCCGCAGCGGTTCGACCACGCAGGTGCACGACGGCAAGGTCACCGGGCTCGACGCCACCGTGAACTACGGCAACGGTGACATCGTCAACGGCCTGATCCAGACCGACGTCTGCGCCGAGCCCGGTGACAGCGGTGGTTCGCTCTTCTCCGGCGACAAGGCGATCGGGCTCACCTCCGGGGGCAGCGGTGACTGCACCTCCGGCGGGGAGACGTTCTTCCAGCCGGTGACCGAGGCGCTGTCGGCCACGGGTACCGAGATCGGCTGACGCGTTCGTTCCTGGGATCCAGGAGGTCCCGCCCCTTCAGTGAGGGGCGGGGCCTTTCGCGTTCGGGTGCGGCTGTGTGAGGGGCGCGTTGATGCCTGCGGCGGCCTGTGGTGGTGTGTGGGGGTTCGCGTAGCGCCTATGGCCTGGTGTGAGTCGGGGCCGTGCCGGGGGGTGTCCGTCCTCGGTCGGGTGGTTGCCGTGGCTCGAAGGGTGGCCCCGCGTTGACACCCGACGCTGCGGGCGGACACCCCCCGGCACGTCCCCTTCCCGCCGTTCGCGGGTGCGGGAACGCGGTTGCCCATGGCCGGAGGGCAGGCGCTCTTCATGTCTCGGCGGGTGTGCCGGGCTTCGCTGGGTCCCTGCCGCGCAGGGCCCCCGCCAGCAGGGTGACGGCGATGCCTGCTGCTGCCCAGGCCGAGAGGACCAGGAGGGAGCCGGTCATGTCGTTGCCCCTGAAGTAGGCGATCGAGCGGGCCGCCCAGGTGCCCGCGCCCGGGGGCAGGGCCGGGCCGATGTCCCGCCAGAACGGGGGGAGGAGGGGTGGGGGGAGCGCGCCGCCGGCGCTCGGGTTGCCCAGGATCACCACGATCAGGATGACCAGGCCGATGCCGGCCAGGCCGAAGAGGGCCTGGAAGGCGAGCGTGGCCGCGCCCACCGCGAAGGTGATCAGGGCGCCGAGGCCCCACAGCGCGGCGATGCTGCCCGGCAGGGCGTTCAGGATCGGGCCTACGATCAGGGCGCCGCCGAGGCCGCCGATGACGGCGACCAGGGCCAGGGTGAGGAGACGGATCACCGAGCGTCTCACGGTGGGGCGGCGCGCGCCCGAGCTGATCGCCATGATCGACGCGGTGAGGTAGCCGCCCACGCACCAGCCCACGATCAGGTAGAAGGACGTGAGTCCGTTGGCGTCCCGCGGGTCGGCCGGGGCCACGTCGATGGTGCGGAGTGCGCGGGCCTCGGATCTCTCCAGGGTGGCGACGAGGGTCTCCAGGGTGGCGGCCAGCACCCTGCCGCCTCCGGTGGCGACCAGCAGGGTGTCGGTGGTGCGGGACGGGTCGATCACCAGGGCGCCGTCGATCTCACGGTTCAGGATCTGGCTGCGGGCTGTCGCCGCGTCGGGCAGGGCGCGTGGGTCCAGAGGGTCGCCGGGCAGGTTCTCCAGTCGGGTCACCGACTGCTCGGCGGCGACCTGGGGGGCCACGACTCCGAAGGGCACGTCCTTGGGCTTCGGGTCGTGGAGCGCGCCCACGTAGGACGCGATGAAGAGCAGGGCGAGGATCCCCGTACCGGTCACGAGCAGGATGGCTCGTGGGGTGACCGCGTCCTTCACCTCGGCCAGGAAGGAACCGCGGGGGGTGCCGGCGCCGCTGCTCTGCGTCATGCCCCCACCGTCCGGGGCGCGGGGCGTTTGTGCAGGTGGGAGGCGGCCGAACGGATGGCGTACGAGTGTTCGAGGGTGGGTGCCCCGAGCGGTGGCCGGGAAGCCAGGTGGGCCGCCTGGCGTAGCGGGCCTGCCGGATCTCGGTGCGGATGATCAACCTTGCATGCTGAGAGCCTGCATCGCGTCGCGTTCGATGCGGGAGAGGTCGTGGAGGAGGGCGCCTGCCTGCGTGAGGTGCTGGGTGTTGCCGGACTCGCCCGATGTCGCGACGAGTTCGGCCACCTGCGTCCAGAGGGTGGCGGCCTCGGCGTACAGGCGGTGGCCGGTGCGCAGGTGGCTGCTGTCGATCAGCTGGGCACACTCGGCGAGGAAGTCCCGGTAGAGATTGCGGAACAGGGCGCCGCCGGTGCCCGCCTTCTCCATGAGGACGGCGGCCCGTGGCAGGTCCTCGCGCGGATTGTCGCTGCGCCGCAGCCACTTCGGCACCTGCCCGGCGGCCTTCTCGATGCCCCGGTGGCCCAGGTTCGCGATGGGCGGGTTCAGGAAGGCGTCGGCGCAGGTCCTGATCGCGGGGATGATCCGGTCCCGCGGTGACGTCGGGGTGCTGGGCGCCGTGAGGGTGAAGGAGCGGTGCCTGGCGGTCATGGGGCCGCGCTCGGCTCTGGCCCTGGCCAGGCCGGCGAGGCTGGTGGAGACCGCTCCGCCCTGTGGGGCGGTGTCCACGAGGTAGGCGTCCTGTTCGTCGTAGCCGTACATGGCGACGACGTGCCCGCCGAAATGCACCTTGGTGCTGAAGTAGTCCAGGTGGTAGCTGTCGAGTTGCAGGCCCACCGGCCGGCCGGCGTCGATGGGTGCCGCCACGTTGTGCCATGCCTTGCGCGGGGAGGTGGTCTCCTCGACCACGAGCTCGAGCCCGAGTACGGCGGCCAGGTTCCTGGTGAGTTCGAAGGGCTTGACCCGGCCGCCCAGGAAGGGAAAGCCCATGCTCTTGCTGTCCCAGTAGATGAAGGACAGCCCGGAGCCGAGTCCGAACAGCATGGGCTCGGACAGGTCGAGTCCCTCACGCCGCAGCAGCACGCCCAGTGCCGTCGTCTCGCAGTGCTGCATGCCTCGGGCGTCGATGTCCTGCACCTGCACCATGGTCATGCCGCGGATTCTCCTCCCTCACCGGACGACGCGGCAGGGGCCCGTGAGGTGCGGACCGTCCGTGGAAGGGTCAGGCGGCGGGGGAGAGTGCCACCGGGCCGGCGGGTGCCGAGGTCGCGTACACGGGGTGGGTGGCGCCGACTGTGGTCGCGGTCCGTGAGCGGCTCCGTGTGAAGACGACGAGGCGCAGCACCGCGAATCGCCCGACACCGGAGAGTGCGGAGGCGGACAGGTGGACGGTCTGCTGGAGCATCACACCGGGGGACGACGCCCGACAGCCGGTCGAAGTGCCGCTCGTTGACGATCCGTCCGTAGGCGTCCGAGGCCTGCGGGTTCTCGCCGAACAGCTCCTTGATCGCGACGGCCAGGGCCGCCTGCAGTTCGGCTGCGGTGTCCGGGTCTGTCAGGACGTAGTCGGGGGCGACGCAGGTCTGGCCGGCGTTGGCGGACTTCGTCTGCGCCAGGCGCTGCGCGACCGTGGTGATGTCGGCGTCCCGGTCCACGAACACCGGTGACTTGCCGCCGAGTTCGAGGGCGACGGGGGTGAGGTTCTTCGCTGCGGCGGTCATCACGATGCGGTCACCCCCGGAGTCTCGACGACTCCGGGGAATGACAAAGGCACCTGGACGGGCGTAACGCTCTGTCCAGATGCCTGGTGCACCGTCGGCCTCACCCCGTCGGCGCGCTGATCTCCCTCTTCAGGATCTTGCCGCTGGGGCCGGTCGGCAGGGTGTCCACGAGCCACACCTCGCGCGGGTACTTGTACGCCGCCACCCGCTCCTTCACGAACAGTTGGAGCTCGTCGGGCGTGGCCGCGGCGCCGGGGCGCAGCACCACCGCGGCCGCGATCTCCTCGCCCAGATGCGCGTCGGCCACGCCCACCACCGCGGCCAGCGCGACGGCCGGGTGCTCGTGGAGCACCTCCTCGATCTCGCGCGGGTAGACGTTGTAGCCGCCGCGGATGATCATGTCCTTCTTGCGGTCGACGATGTACAGGTAGCCGTCCTCGTCCTGGCGCGCGAGGTCGCCGCTGCGCAGCCAGCCGTCGGGGATGGTGGCCGCCGTCTCCTCCGGGCGCTTCCAGTAACCCTTCATCACGTTCGGCCCGCGCACGGCCAGTTCGCCGATCTCGCCGGGGGCCACGTCCTGGCCCTTGTCGTCGAGGAGCCGCACCTCCACGTCCTTGATCGGGGTGCCGATGGACCCGGCCTTGCGCGGCCGGTCGGGGTGGTTGAAGGTGACCACCGGACTCGTCTCGGACATGCCGAAGCCCTCCAGCACCACGCAGCCGAAGCGGCGCTCGAAGCCGTGCAGGACCTCCACCGGCAGCGAGGCTCCGCCGGACACGCACATCCGCAGCGTCGACACGTCGGCCTCCGACGGGTGCTGGAGCAGCGCCGCGTACATGGTCGGCACGCCCTCGAAGATCGTCGCCCGGTCGCGGGCGATGGCGTCCAGCACGGTCTGCGGGTCGAAGCGGGGGACCAGGACGAGCGTGGCGCCGGCGCGGACGGTCACGCTCATCGTGCAGATCTGGCCGAAGATGTGGAACAGCGGCAGACAGCCCACGACCACGTCGTCCGCCGTCATCTGCTGCACATGCACCGCGTTGACCTCGGTGTTGTGCCGGAGCCCGGTGTGGGTGAGCGTGGCGCCCTTGGGCCGGCCGGTGGTGCCTGAGGTGTACAGCAGCACGGCCACGTCCTCGGCGTCCGGCTCGCTCACCTCCGGCAGCGGCTCGTGACCCGCCAGCAGGCCCGCGAAGGCGGCGGGCTCGACGGCCATGTGCCGCACTCCGGCGGCGGCCGCGCCCTGCGCGCCCTCACCCGGCGCCTGGTGCCACTCGAAGAGCATCTGTGCGCCCGAGTCGCGCAGGTGGTACTCGGTCTCGCGGGTCTTCAGCAGCGGGTTCATCGGCACGACGACCGCTCCCGCGCGCAGCACGCCGTAGTACAGGACGACGAACTCGGGAACGTTGGGCAGCATCAGCGCGACCCGGTCTCCCGGTCGTACGCCCTCGGCCCGCAGCAGCGCGGCCGCGCGGGCGCTGCGCTCGTCGAGCTCCGCGTAGCTGGTGACCTGGCCTCCCAGCCGCAGCGCGGGCCGTTCCGGCTGTCGCCGTGCCGTCTCCACCAGGAACTGAGCCAGATTGGCCATGACCGCCTCCACGAATGTCACCGTCGAAATCCGCTGTTCACGCAGACGACATCGTGCAGATGTCCGTGGCGACGGCCTATATGGGGCAGGACAGCGTCCGGCCTCCCGGATTGTTCCCGGGGACAAAACAGGGGCGTTACGCTGCGGGAATGAACCTCTCGGGGGTGGTCTCGGCACTTCAGGCGAGGCTGCCGGAACTGGGCGAGCGGATGGCGCAGCGCATCCGCTCGGACGTCGACGCCTACAAGGACGAGTCGCTGATCCCCTTCGAGTCGCTGCGCCGCTCGTGCACCGCCAACGCGGACCTGCTCCTGGACCAGCTCGGCCGCGCGGGTGCGCAGGACCCGAGCCCGGCCCGGGAGACCGGCCGCATCCGCGCCGAGCAGGGCGTGCCGCTGGCGGACACCCTGCACGCGTACCGGGTCGGCTTCGAGCTCGTGTGGACGGACATCCTCGCCGAGGCACGCAACCGTCCCGAGGTCACCGACGCCCAGCTGGTGTCCCAGTCCGCGGAGATCTGGGCCCTGTTCGGCCGCTACGCGGAGGCGGTGGCGGCGGCCTACCGGGAGACGGCCGCCGAGTTGACCTCACGGCGGCAGGCACGCCGCTCGGCACTGGTGGAGGCGCTGTTCACCGGCGTCATCGCCGACCGCACGCTGTGGGAGGCCGCCCGCGAGCTGGGTCTGCCCGACCGCGGACCCTACGTGGTCGCCGCGGCGGCGGCCGACGCCCCCGGCGAGGAGCCGCTGGCGGGGACGGAGGCGGCGCTGCGGCAGGCCCAGATCCCCTTCGCCTGGCGGCTGCTGCCCGACCAGCAGATCGGTCTGGCCGCCCTGCCCACGGCGTCGGCGGAGAGCACCTGTCTGAGCATCCTGCGCCGGGCGGGCGCCCGCGTGGGCGTCAGCCCGTGCTTCGACTCCCTGCGGGACACCCCCCGGGCGCTGCGCTTCGCCCGTCTGGCGCTGGCCGGCCTGACGGGCACCGGCCCCGGCGTCGCGCGGTTCGACGACAACCCGCTGGCCATGGTCGTCGCCGCCGCCCCGGCCGAGGCGGCGCACCTCGTGGAGGTGGTCCTCCAGCCCCTGCTCGATCTCCCCGCCGCGGAGCGGTCCCGTCTCCTGGAGACCCTGGAGCACTGGTACGCCGCCGCCGGCTCCGCCGCGGACGCTGCGCGGAGCCTCTTCGTCCACCCCAACACCGTCCGCTACCGGCTGCGCCGCGTCGAGGAGCTGGCGGGCCGCTCCCTGTCCGATCCACGAGCGGCGGCGGACATCGGCGCGGCCCTCCTGGCGGTCCGCCGGGCCGGCGCGTCCGGTTCTCCGAACTAGGGCCTGCCGTTCGGATCATCCGGATCATCCCGGCGTCGCGGGGCCTGGCACGCACATCTGTCCCCGCTCGGCCCGGCCGGGAAGAACCGATCCTCACAGCCGCGCTGATCCAAACGACAGGTCCTGGTTCGCCAGCGTGGCCGGGCGTACGGCCTCGGGGCCGAAGCGTCGGCGGGCGCGGTCCGCGGCGGCCTCGGCCGCGCGGGCGCGGGCGTCGCCGGGATCCAGGGAGAGCTGCCAGTAGGCGTTCTCGGCCGGCAGCAGACCGTCGGCGCGGATCGCGTAGGCGCGGACTCTGGCCCGTTGCAGGCCGAGACCGGTCAGCAGGCCCAGGGCGGTGGCGGCGAGGGCGGGGGAGTGGTCGGTGGGTTCCGGCAGCGCACGCGTGCGTGTGCTGGAGCTGCGGTCGGCGTACCGCACCGTGAGGGTCAGCCGGCTCGCGATCCGCCCTTCCCCGCGCAGGCGCCCGCCGAGCTGCTCGGCGAGTCCCAGAACCGCTCGGTGATGCCGGGCGGGGTCGAGGCAGTCCCGCTCCAGCACGAGGTCGGCGGTCAGGTGCTCGGCCGGTTCCGCGGGGGTGACCGGGCGGGGGTCGTGGCCGCGGGCACGCTCGGTCAGCAGCCGCGCCTGGCCGGCGCCGAGGAGCCGTTGCAGGGTCGCCGAGGGCAGGTCGGTGAGCTGGCCGATGGTGTGCAGGCCGTATCTGCCGAGCGTCGACGCCGTGGCGCGGCCGATGCCGGGCAGCGCGGTGACCGGGCGTGGGTACAGCCATTCGGTCACCTGATGGGCGGGGACCCAGGTGGTCTCGCCCGGCGCGGACGCGTCGGCCGCCATGGCCGCCAGCATGCGGTTGCCCGCGAGCCCGGCGCTGCAGTCGATGTCGTAGAGGAGCTTCAGCCGCATCATCGTCGTCTGGACCATGTCGTAGGGAGAGAGGTCGAAGTACCGGAGCGCCGAGGTCAGGTCGAGCTGGACGGCGCTCGGCGGGACGGCCTGGACATGGGGCGTGACACCGGACATCAGTTCGATCACATCGTCGAACTGGGCCTCGCTCAGCGCCGCGTGCAGATGGAGGTGGGCGATGTGCCGCTGACGCGCGCTCATCCCGCGCTCCCCGGGCTTCGGTGGCCGAACTTCTTCAGGTCGGCGGAACGGGTGCCGGCGGGCTGGAGGTCGGCGTACGGGTGCAGGCGGGCGCCCGCGGTTCCGTCGGTCAGAGTGCGGTGCGGCTGGGCGGGGGTCGGGTGCGGGCGGGTCTCGCCGAGGAGGGCGAGGGCGGCCTCGGGGCCGTTGTCGCGGCGGGCGGCGGCGATCTCGTCCAGGTCCCAGGCCATGGAGCCGACGACGGTACGGCGGGTGCCGCGCACCTGGACCGTGCCGCGCACCAGCAGCAGCCCGCTGTGGAAGACGGTGTGCGCGCAGGCCGGATGGGAGTCCTCGAAGAACGCCAGGTCGACCAGGCCGGAGCCGTCCTCCAGGGTGACGAAGATGATCCGCCTGCCGCTCGCGATCGGCGGCGTCTGCGTCGAGGCCCGCACACCCGCCACAAGCACCTGCTGACCGGCCCGCATCCCGGCCAGATGCGCCGCGTCGGTCGCGCCGATCTCGCGCAGCAGCCGGTGATGGTGCTCCATCAGATGCTTGGAGACATCGATGCCAAGGGTGCTCAGCTCCGCGCTCAGCGCCTCGCGCCCGGTCATCTCCGGCAGCCCGCTCGGCTCCGCCCCGCCGATCGCGCCCGCGACGATGGGCAGTTGGCCCTCGTGCGCGGACCGGCTCCGGGACTGGCGATGCAGCTCGGCGATCTGGAGCAGCAGGTCACGCCGGGTGAGCCGGCCGTCGTGCAGGCGGTTCAGGGCGCCGATCTCGGCGAGCCGCTCGGCGACCGGCCTGCTGGGGCGGGCCCGCTGCCAGAAGTCCGACAGGGATCCGTACGGCTGGCTCTCCTCGATCCGGGCGCACTCGTCCTCGCTGATGCCGTGCACCGCGGACAACGCCAGCCGCACACTCCACTGCTCCCCGTCGGCCTTCTCCACGGTGTGCCGCACCCGGGAGCGGTTGATGTCGACCGGCAGGACCTGTACGCCGCCCCGGCGGGCGTCGGCGACCAGGACGCGCTTGGGCCACATCCCGGGATCGTGTTCGAGCAGACCCGCCAGCAGGAACGCCGGATAGTGCGCCTTGAGCCAGGCGCTCTGCAGGGCAGGTACGGCGAAGGCGACCGCGTGGGCGCGGCAGAAGCCGTACGCCCCGAAGGCCTCGATGGTCTTCCAGACCTCCTCCCGCACGGCCGCGCTGTAACCACGCGCGCGTGCCCGCTCGTGGAACCAGTCCTTGATCTCGGGCAGTCGCTCCTTGTCACCGAGGGCCCGCCGGGTGATCTCTCCGAAGGCCCGGTCGCAGCCGGTCATCACCCGCAGTGTCTCGATGATCTGCTCGTGCCAGATGGTCACGCCGTAGGTGTCGGCGAGCACCGGCTCCAGATCCGGGTGGGCGTACGCCGGTGTGCCGCCGTGGCGGGCGGCGATGTACCGCTCGGGCATGCCGCCGGCGACCGGGCCGGGCCGGAAGAGGCTGATGTCGGCGATGACGTCCTGCGGATCGCGTGGCTGGAGGCGGGACAGCAGGTCCTGCTGACCGGGCGACTCCAGCTGGAACAGGCCCAGAGTCCGGCTCTCCTGGATCAGCTTGAAGGCGAAGACGTCGTCGAGCGGCACCTGCTCGGGGTCGTCGAGGTCGATGCGGTTGCCGGTGGTGCGTTCGATCTCGTCGACGGCGTGGGCCATCGCGGACTGCATCCGCACCCCCAGGACGTCGAGTTTGATGTTGCCCAGCGCCTCGATCTCCTCCTTCGCGGCCATGGCCATGGGGTAGTCGCCCTGCGGGGTGGGCTGCACCGGCAGCCGGTCCAGGAGGGTGGCGTCGCTGATGACCACGCCGCAGGGGTGCATGGCCATGCCGTGGACGAGGGAGTCGAGGCCCTCGGCGAGCTCCCACAGCGGCCCGTACCGGCCCGCCTCGCCCGCCAGCTGCCGCAGCTCGGGCAGTTCGGCGAGGGCGCCGGTGATGTCGCCGGCCCTCAGGTGCGGGAAGCTCTTGGCGATCCGGTCGACCTCCGCGGGCGCGATCCCCAGCGCGAGGCCGGTGTCCCGCAGGGCCCGGCGCGCCCGGTACGTCTCGGGCATCGCGGTGACCGCCACGCGCTCCTTGCCGAACCGTTCGAAGATCGTGTCGTAGCACTCCAGCCGTCGGGCGGACTCCACGTCGATGTCGATGTCGGGCAGCGAGGCCCGGCGCACGCTGAGGAAGCGTTCGAACAGAAGACGGTGGTCGAGCGGGTTGGCGGTGGCGATGCCCAGCGCGTGGCAGACCATCGATCCGGCGCCGGAGCCGCGGGCGGCGACCCGGATGCCCTTGGCCCGGATGTCGGCGACGACCTGGCCGACGGCGAGGAAGTACGAGTCGTAGTTCAGCTCGGAGATCACCTTGAGTTCTTCGTCCAGCCGGTCGAGCGCCGCCCTGTCACGGTCCAGGCCGCGCCGGGCCAGCCCCTCCTCGCACTGCCGGCGCAGCAGCTCCGCGGCCCCGCCCGCGCTCGGGTCGGCGCCGAAAAGCGACGGCTCCGGGAAGTGCGGCACGCCCAGCCCGAGGTCCGCTCGGGGGTCGACGGTGCACTCGGCCGCCGTGGCGACGGTGTCCGCCATCAGGCGCCGTGCCCGCCGGACATCCGCCCCGGCGCACTCGGCGACCATCCGCGCGACGACCGCCATCCCCCGCTCGCCCTTGAGCCAGCGCTGCCCGCTGTCCAGGTGGCGCCGGTCGATGGGGCGCAGCAGCCGTGCGGCGTCCAGGACATCGGCGATCCGGTGCTGGTTCGGGTCGGCGTAGCGGACGGCGTTGGAGAGCACGGCGGTGGTGCGGGTGCGATCGGCCAGGGCCAGCGTCCGGGCGGCCAGCCGTAGCGATCCCGCTCCCATGCCGAAACGTTTCTGCGCCACAGCCTCCAGCCGGACCCCCCGCCCGAAGATCTCCTTCCAGGGCGCCAGCAGCTTCACCGCGACGTCCTCCCGCCCCACGGACAGGGCCCGCACCGGCTCCGAGAGCGGCCCGAGCAGCACGGTCAGCCCGGGGCCGCCGTACTCGCGCAGCGCCTCCCACGGCACCACCGGCGGCGTACCGGACAGAGCTCCCTCGTGAGCCGCCGAGGTGATGCGGCACAGCCGCGCCCAACCCGCCCTGTTCTGGGCGAGCAGCACGAACCGCAGCGGCGGCTCGACGACATGCGCGCCACCGCGCGCCGGAGTGCGGCGCCGCTGGGTGGGCGGTGGGGGTGCGAGGGCTTCCACCGCCAGGTCGACACCGAACAGCGGCCGGACCCCTTCCTTCGCGCAGGCCTGAGCGAATCGAACAGCCCCGGTGACGGTGTCCCGGTCGGTGAGCGCGAGCGCGGACATGCCCCGCTCGGCCGCCCGCCGGGCGAGCTGCTCGGGGTGGGATGCGCCGTAGCGGGCGGAGTAACCGGACGCGACGTGCACGTGGGCGAAGCCCTCCATGCCGCACCTCCATCACTCCACCCCTTTTCGGCCATACACCCGATATGTTCATCGTACGCTCGTTCGATTACTCTAACCCCATCGGCCCCGGTCAGCGACCCACATTCGAACACATCATCGATTCATGGGTGGGTTGGGCGGCGGCCGGATCAGATGCCGGTGGCGAGCGGCGATGTGCCGCGGGAGGGGTGACCGAATGGCGTTCGAGTCGGGACTTGCGGCGGTGTCGGACCGGTCCCGGCCGGGGGCGGCGGAGATCCGGCTCGCGGCCGGCGAATCCAGATGCCCACCCGGATACGAACCGAATCCGTGGGCCGCTCCGCGACCGGCGGGTCAAGCGCCTTCACAGGTACGGAAGTTGTGGCACCGGAGTCCGGGGAGTGCGGGATGACCATCCTCTGCGTACGTTTCCAGCTGCCGCCGACGGGCGAGGCGGCCCTGCCGGGGCTGCTCGGACTGCTGGAGGACTTCACGCCGGTCGTTCAGGCGCTGCCGCCGGACGGGGCGCTCGCCGATCTGCGCGGCGGCGAGCGGCACTTCGGGCGCGACGCGGTGGAGCTGGCGTCGGCGATCCGGGTGCGCGCCCTCGCCCGTCACGGGGTCGACTGCGCGATCGGCGCCGGGCCGGGGCCGATGCTGGCCCGCGTGGCGCTGCGGGACGCGCGACCCGGGGTGACCTGCGTGGTTCCCGAGGGGACCGGCGCGGAGTTCCTCGCCGGCAAGCCCGTCGCCGCGCTGCCCGGCGTCGGCGCCGCGACCGCCCGCACGCTGTGCGAGTACGGCCTCGACACCCTCGGCCTGGTCGCCGCCGCACCCCTGTCCACGCTCCAGCGCCTGATCGGTGCGAAGGCCGGCCGGGAACTGCGCGAGAGGGCGGGCGGCGTCGACCGCGGCCGGGTGGTGCCGAACGCCTTGTCGCGCTCACTGGTCACCGAACGCCCCTTCACCCGCGACGAGCCGGACCCCGACCGGCACCGCCGCGCCCTGCTCTCGGCCGCCGAGGAACTGGGCGCCCGGCTGCGCGCCCTCGACAAGGTCTGCGGCGCCCTGACTCTCACCGCCCGCTACGCCGACCGCCCCTCGACGACCCGCAGCCGCACCTTGAAGGAGCCGACAGCCCGCTCGGCGGCGCTGACCGGGGCGGCGTACGGCATGTACGAGGCGCTCGGCCTCGAGCGCGCCCGCGTACGCGCCCTCGCCCTGCGCGCCGAGGGACTCGATCCCGCCGAGCAGGCCTCCGGCCGGCTCACCACCGCGTGTGGCGGTTCAGGGGAGCGCCGACGGCCCAATTCCCTTTTTTTACAGTTCAGTTGGCCCACGGCGGTGTGATGAGGGTGCCGTCGGCCAGCTTCGCCGTCAGGCCGATGGAGGTGGTGACCCAGGTGATCGCCGTCCGGTCGGTCGGGTTCTCGACGGTCAGGGTCGCGCCGGGGTTGATGATCAGGGTGTCGCCGGCCGCGATCCGGTCGGTGCGGCCGTCGAGCGTGATCAGCAGTTCGCCGTCGAGCAGATGCAGGATCTCCTCCCGGTTGACGGTGTGCGCGGGCGCCTTGGTCCCCGCCGGGATCTCGCCGCGCCAGGCGCACAGCTCCTTGCTGCCGGAGAGGGGGGTGGCGTACGAGACGAAGCGGGCGCCGTGGATTTCATGGGTCACGGCTTCGGATGCGCGGACTACGGGCATGGAGGACTCCCTTTGGCGACAGATGGTCAAGCTGCTTGACTATGGGAACAGGGAATATGGTCAAGCAGCTTGACCAATCAGTCAAGGGTGTTTCAATGCCTGCGTGCAGAACTCCGAAGCCATGGCCCTGTCCGCCGCCCTGCTCGCCGTAGCCGGTGAGCTCACGCAACGCATCCATGACGGCGTGGTCGCGCGGGGCTTCGAGGGGGTGCGGCCCGCACACGGATTCGCGTTCGCCCGGCTCGCCCCGGACGGTGCCACCGCCACCGACCTCGCCGTCCATCTCGGCGTGACCAAGCAGGCCGCGAGTCAGCTCGTCGACGAGATCGTGCGCAGGGGGTACGCCGAGCGCCGGCCGCATCCCGAGGACGCCCGGGCGCGGCTGGTCGTGCTCACCGAGCGCGGGTGGGCCTGCACTCGTGCGGCCGAGGAGGCGGCCGCCGATGCCGTCCGGACCTGGGTCGATGTGCTGGGCGAGGGTGAAGTGCGCGCGTTGCTCGGGCAGTTGGGGCGGATCGCTCCCTATGGCCCCATCAGGCCCGCCTGGTGACGGTTCATCAGGGAACGTAAAACGTCCCTTACTACCACTGGAAGTTTTTACTGACGCGTAACTTCACACGTCAGCTACTCACCCGTAACTTGACGAGTGAACAGCATCCTCGTGATCCGGATCACAGGGCGTAAGGCCGTCGCACCTCCCTTGAGCCGCAAGGAGATCACACGATGCTGCCCTGGAAACGAGTGCTCAGACCCCTGGCCGCGCTACTGCTGACCGCCGCGGTCGCAGTCGTCCCCGCCGCCACCACCGCCCAGGCGGCCGAAACGGGGACCGCCTCCAGCACCGGCTGGAACGACTACTCCTGCAAGCCGTCCGCCGCCCACCCCCGCCCCGTCGTCCTCGTGCACGGCACCTTGGCGAACTCCGTCGACAACTGGCTGGGCCTCGCGCCCTACCTGACGGGCCGCGGCTACTGCGTCTTCTCCCTCGACTACGGTCAGCTGCCTGGCGTGCCGTTCTTCCACGCCCTCGGCCCCATCGACAAGTCGGCGGAGCAACTCTCCGCCTATGTCGACAAGGTGCTCGCCGCGACCGGCGCCGCCGAGGCCGACCTCGTCGGCCACTCGCAGGGCGGCATGATGCCCCGCTACTACCTCAAGTTCCTCGGCGGGGCCGGCAAGGTGAACGCCCTCGTCGGCATCGCGCCCAACAACCACGGCACGACGCTCGGCGGGCTCACCAACCTGCTGCCGTACTTCCCCGGCGCCGGGGACCTGCTCAACACCACCACCCCCGCGCTCGCCCAGCAGGTCGTCGGCTCCGAGTTCATGAACAAGCTCAACGCGGGCGGCGACACCGTCCCCGGCGTCCGCTACACGGTCATCGCCACGAAGTACGACGAGGTGGTCACGCCCTACCGGAGCCAGTTCCTCAGCGGCCCCGACGTGAGGAACGTCCTGATCCAGGACCTGTGCGCGGTCGACATATCCGAGCACGCCTTCCTCGGTCTGACCGACCGCATCGCCTTCCACGAGGTGGCCAACGCGCTCGACCCGGCGCGCGCCACCCCGACCACCTGCGCGTCCGTTTTCAGTTGAGCGCGTGAGCGCTGAGCCACCGGAACACACCGCCGGGGCCTGACCGGCCTGAGCCGCCGTTCAGGCCCCGGAACCCATGGGGTCAGCGGCCGTGGCGACCGCCGGCCGCCCGCCTGCGCACCGACGTGAACAGGACCGCCGAACCCAGCGCCAGGGTCGCCGCCCCACCCATCGCGAGATACGCGGTGCTGCTGTCCCCGCCCGTCTCGGCGAGGTTCTCGCCGGCCCCGGCCGCTTTCGGCTCGTTGGCCGGCGCGGACTGCGCCTCGTCGGCCTTCGTCACCGGCTCCGCCGACGTACTGGCGTCCTGGTCACCATGGCCGTGGTGCTCGATCGTCGACTGCTCGGCACCGGCCTCGATCTGCTCCTCGGAGGGCGCGGAGGCGCTCGGGGCCGGAGCCGCCTCGCCACCGGAGCCGTCGCTCCCGGCACCGTCCGTGCCGCCACCGTCCGTGCTGCCGCCGCCAGTCCCGCCACTACCGCCGCCGAACGTCACGTCCGAGCAGGAGTAGAACGCCTCCGGGCTGTCGGAGCGCTGCCACACCGCGTACAGCAACTGCTTGCCGGAGCGCTGCGGCAGGCTCCCGGAGAACGTGTAGAAGCCACCCGAGGCCGCCGGGTCGGTGACCGTCGCCACCGGCTTGGTCAGGTCCAGGTCGTCCCAGGCGAGCGGCTTCGTGGGGTCGTAGCCCTCCTTGGTGATGTAGACCTTGAACGTGCCCTTGTGCGGGGCGGTCACGCGGTACTTGAAGGTGTACGACCCACTGCTCACGCTCGTCGCCGGCCAGTCGGCGCGAGCCAGGTCCAGGCCCTTGAACTCCTGGTTGTTCGCGCTGCACAGCTTGCCGTCCGGGATCAGCTCCTGGTGCCGGCCGGCGGCGTCGCCGATGCGGATGCCGTTCCAGTCGTAGAGGGCCTGCGTGCCGCCCGCCGCGACCGCCGCCTCGCACGCGTCGGACTTCGGGCTCTCCGGACCCTCCGCGTAGCACTGCGAGACCCGGCTGACCGGGTCGCCCATCGAACCGTGCGCCGAGGCGGGCGCGGCGGCGAGGGCGGTCAGGGCAAGCGGGGCCAGGCCGACGGCGGCGACAGCGGCGGCCTTGCGGCGGCGTGCGGGCATGGGGGATCTCCTCGGAACCGGAACTGATGCGTGCCGGACCAAAGAAACCGTGAAATCGCCTGTTGCAGGGGGTTCGAGGCGATCTTTAGGGTCGCCTTAAGGGAGTGCTCAGACTGAGATCAGGAAGGCGGCGCGTACGCCATGACGAGCGAGGTGATCCGGCCCGCCACGGCCGCCGACGTACCGGCCGTGAAGGCGGTGACGGACGCGGCCTACACGCCCTACGTCGCACGCATCGGGCGGATGCCCGAGCCCATGACGGCGGACCACGAGGTGAACGTGGCCGCGGGGAAGGTGTTCGTGGTGGGCGATCCCGTGCTCGGGCTCGTCGTGCTCGAGGCGCGCGAGGACCATCTGTTCCTCGACAGCATCGCCGTCCACCCCGACGCCCATGGCAGGGGCGTGGGGCGACGGCTGCTGCACTTCGTGGACGCACGCGCGCGTGCGCTCGGCCTGCCCGAGGTCAGGCTCTACACGCACGCGCTGATGCGGGAGAACCAGAAGATCTACCCGAAGTACGGCTACGAAGTCGTCGAGCGGCGCGCCGAGGGGCGGTTCGACCGCGTCCACTACCGCAAGCGGCTCGACTGACGCGTCTCGCGTGACCGGCTGGGCGTCTCAGCCGTCCGGCCACCACGTGCGTGCGATGTCCTTGCGGACCTCCGGTCGTCCCGAGGGGCGTTCGTCAGCCTCCTCACGGACCCTGCGGGCGTCCGACTTCCTCAGGGGCTTCTGCACGGTTGTACGGCGCATGGCTGCCTCCTTCAGGGTCCACCGAGTTCCTCGTTCTCATGGAGGTAGACCTTTGCGGGGACAGTTCCTCATCGCCGCAGGTCCTGTCAGTGGCGGCTGTCACGATTCGACTGTCAGTGGCGGGTGTCACTCTTGGCCGCATGACCGACATGACGAACGGTGAACACGCCGTCACAGGGCAGGGCGTGGACTGGGACGCGGCCGCCGCCTCCTTCGACGACGAGCCCGACCACGGCCTGCGCGACCCCCGGGTGCGCCACGCATGGGCCGCGCGGCTGCGCTCCTGGCTGCCCGAGCGCCGCTGCGACCTCCTCGACGTCGGCTGCGGCACCGGCAGCATGTCGCTGCTCGCGGCCGAACAGGGACACCGGGTCACCGGGGTGGACCGCTCCCCGGCGATGGTGGACCTCGCCCGCGCCAAGCTCGCCGGGCGCGACGCGGTGTTCCTCGTCGGTGACGCGGCGGCGCCGCCGGTGGGGGAGGAGCGGTTCGACGTCGTGCTCGTACGCCATGTGCTGTGGGCGCTGCCCGACCCGGGCCGGGTCCTGCGGCACTGGCGCGGGCTGCTGCGCCCGGGAGGACTGTTCGTGCTGGTCGAGGGCGTGTGGAGGACAGCCGCCCCGGCCGTCCCGGTCGGCATTGCGGCGGACCGGCTCACCGGGTTGCTCGCACCGCTCGCCGGGCAGGTGCGGGTTGAGCGGCTGTCGGACGACGAGCGGCTCTGGGGGAAGGCCGTGGACGACGAACGGTACGCCGTGCTGGCCACGGCCCAGGGCCTGCTCGAAGAGCTCGGGGAGAGCATGCCGGACCCCGCGACGCCGGCTTAGGCCAGCAGCGACTCCAGGCCGCCCTCCGCGTCGGCGAGCGACTCCAGCTCGTCGAGGGCCGCCACGGCCGCGGCGGCGGCCTCGGGATCCCGCTGCGCCAGCCCGCTCTCGGCGAACTCGTCCTCGTCCAGCCGGAGCACCTCCGTGCCGTCGGCGGAGCGCCACAGGTCCAGGTCGAGGTCCTCGACGACCAGCTCGCCGCCGGACAGCGTGGCGGGCCGCGTGACGTCGCAGTACCAGCCCTTGAGGGCGCCCGTCGCGGTGCGGACCTCCTTCACCGCGTACCAGCGGTCGCGCCAGTAGTACTCCGTGAAGACGTCGCCCGGCTCGAACCGGACGAACCCGAAGTCACGCACGCCGTCGCCGGACCAGGGGGCGCGTACGGTGACGCGGGTACCGTCGTCGGCGAGCAGCTCGGCCGCGTAACGGATCTTCGTGCGGCCGCCCTTGACCAGGACCACGTCCAGCAGGCGTCCGCCTTCTTGGTCGGCTTTCCCGTCAGCCCAGTTCGCGGACATGGCGGACCTCCGTCGCGCAGATCTCGTACCCGAACCACCTGTTGATCGCCAACATGGGTTCATTGTCGGTGTCGTTGCCGGTGAACGCCTCCCGGTAGCCGGCCGCACGGGCGCGGTGCAGGGAGGCGTTCTTGGCGAGCTTGGCCAGGCCGCGGCCGCGGTGGGCGCGGGCGGTGCCGGTCATCGCCGTGGAGTAGCGGGTGGCGCGGTCCGTGAAGGCGATGCTGAAGGCCGCGGGACGGCCGTCGACGACCGCGGCCATCGACAGCTCCGGGTCGAGCAGCGGGTGCTTCCAGGTCTCCGCGACCCAGGTCTCGTACTCGGTCAACTCGGCGCCGACGTCGCTCGGTTCGTCCGACGTCGTCTCCGCGTCCAGTTCGAACAGCGGGCGCGGGTCGTCGGCGAAGTCGGCGAAGGCGCGCAACTCGACGTCCGGCGGGAGGTCCCCGATCGGCGGCAGCGCGGTGTTCACCAGGTCCAGCCGCAGGAAGAGGGCGGAGCGGCTGGCGCGATAGCCGTGCCGCTCGGCGAACGCGCGGTTGTCCGGCTCGTCCAGGACCCAGGAGAACAGCTTGGTCGCACCCAGTGCCCTCAGGTGCTCCTCGGCGGCGCGCACCAGCAGACCGCCGGCGCCGCGCCGGGTCCGGTCCGGCCGCACATAGATGTTGAGGTATCCCTGTCCGGGCTCCGGGCTGTCGTACGCGATGCCGACCTGGGCGGTGCCGATCGTCTCGCCGTCCTCCTCCGCCACCAGCGAGCGGTAGTGGGCGTCGGGATGGGTGTGGGCCTGACGGTGTCTGATGCCGTCCGGGGTCCACAGGACGTAGGGGAGAGCGAGGTGGCGGCTGTGGGCGAAGCGCTCGACGTCGGCGGGCAGTTCGGTGCGCAGATCGCGCACGATCACGGTCATGGAGGCGCACGCTACGGGGGGATGCGCGGGGATGCCTCTCATTTTCCGGCGGGTACGGGACAATCGCCCTGTGACCTTGAAGATCCACATCGATGACAGTGCCGCGCCCTACGAGCAGGTGCGGGCACAGATCTCGGAGCAGGCGCGATCGGGGGCGCTGCCGGTCGGGTACCGCCTGCCGACCGTGCGGGGGCTGGCCGAGTCGCTGGGGCTGGCGGCGAACACCGTCGCCAAGGCGTACCGGGCGCTGGAGAGCGACGGGGTGATCGAGACGCGGGGGCGCAACGGCACGTTCGTGGCCGCCGCCGGCTCGGCCGCCGAACGTGAACTGGCGTCGGCCGCTCAGGCCTACGCGGAGCGGGCCCGGCGGCTGGGGACGGACGAGAAGGCGGCGCTGGCCGCGGTGCGCGACGCCCTGCGGGCGGTCTACGGCGAGTAGTCAGCGGTGTGCGGCGAACTCCGGGGTACGGGTCACCGTGCGGCCCGCTCGCGTCGCCGCCCTGCCGAAGACGACCGCGTCCCGGACCGCCGCGCCGCCGGGGTCGTTGTTGAAGTACGCGTACATGTCCTCGTCGTCGGCCCAGGTGGTGGCGATGCGGTCGACCCAGGTCTCCAGGGAGCGTCGGCCGTAACCGGGCCAGGGGCGGGCGCGGCCCTCGTGGAAGCGGACGTACCCCCAGTCGGTGGTGCGCCACAACGGGGTCACCGGACGGGCCCGGACGTCGGCCCAGCACAGCGCGGCACCCCGGGATTCGAGCACCTCGCGGGTCCCGGGCGTCCACCAGGACTCGTGCCGGGGTTCGACCGCGATCCGTGTCCCCGCCGGGAAGCAGGCCAGGCAGGCGTCGAGGAGGCCCGGGTCGGCGCGCAGGGTCGGCGGAAGCTGGAGCAGGACCGGGCCCAGTCGGTCGCCGAGGCCCGCCGCGTGGGACATCAGACGGTGGACCGGCTCCTCGGGATCCTTCAGGCGCTTGATGTGGGTGAGATAGCGACTCGCCTTCACCGCGACCACGAAGTCCGGCGGCACCCGCTCACGCCAGGCCGCGAAGTTCTCCCGCGTGGGCAACCGGTAGAACGCGTTGTTGATCTCCACCGTGGCGAAGTGCCCCGTGTACTCCTCCAGCCACAGCCGCATGGGCACGTCGGCGGGGTAGAGGCCACCCCGCCAGTCCCGGTACTGCCACCCGGACGTCCCGACGAACAGGGTCATACGTCCATCAAAGCACCCCGCTACAGGTACAGCCCCGCGTCCGCACCGTCCCGGGGATCCGGCAGCGACGTCGGGGACGTGCCCCGCTTCAGTGCGTACAGCTCCGCCAGCGTGGCACCCTCCCGGCCGATGCCCTCGTCCGTGCCCAGCCAGCTCACCGCCTCCCGGCGGGTGAGCGGGCCCACCTCGATGCGGGCCAGACAGCGGCCGGGGCGGACGACGGCCGGGTGCAGGCGCTCCAGGTCCTCGTTGGTCGTGACCCCCACCAGGACGTTGCGGCCCTGGCCGAGCAGGCCGTCGGTCAGGTTCAGCAGCCGGGACAGCGCCTGGCCCGCGGTGTGCTTCGCCTCGCCCCGGATCAGCTCGTCGCAGTCCTCCAGGAGCAGCAGCCGCCAGCGGCCCTTGCCCGTCGAGTCCTCCTCGCCGATCGCGATGTCCATCAGATAGCCGACGTCGGAGAAGAGCCGCTCCGGGTCCAGGACGCAGTCCACCTGGCACCAGTCCCGCCAGGAGCGGGCGAGGGTGCGCAGCGCCGAGGTCTTGCCGGTGCCCGGCGGCCCGTGCAGCAACAGCAGCCGGCCCGCGATGTCCTCGGGCGTCGTCTTCATCAGGCGGCCCATCGCGTCCGCCACCGGCGCGGTGTAGTTGGCCCGCACCTCGTCCCAGGTGCCGGCCGAGATCTGCCGGGTCGTGCGGTGCGGGCCGCGCCTGGGGGAGACGTACCAGAAGCCCATCGTCACGTTCTCCGGCTGCGGCTCGGGCTCGTCCGCCGCGCCGTCGGTCGCCTCGCCCAGCACCCGCGCGGCCAGTTCCTCCGTGGTCGCGGTCACCGTGACGTCGGCGCCGCGGTTCCAGCGGGAGACCAGCAGGGTCCAGCCGTCGCCCTCCGCCAGCGTCGCGCTGCGGTCGTCGTCGCGGGCCGTACGCAGCACCCGGGCGCCCGGCGGCAGAAGCGTCGCGCCGGACCGTACCCGGTCGATGTTGACCGCGTGCGAGTACGGCTGCTCGCCCGTCGCGAAGCGGCCGAGGAACAGCGCGTCGACGACGTCGGACGGCGAGTCGCTGTCGTCGACGTTGAGCCGGATCGGCAGAGCGTCGTGTGGGTTCGCAGACATGCGGCCATGATCCGGCACGAAAGCGCTGCGTGCACCCGGTTTCCGTGCGACAACGCCCGGTGGTGGGCATGCCGGCCGCTTCCGCCGCCGCCCGCCGTCCTGTTACAGGACCGTGTAGGTGCGAAACCTGCCCCAGCGCCTGCCGCCCCCGTTACCGTTGTCCTTGATGGGACGTCATGGGTGGAATTCGGGGGCGGGGCGGTGGCGGCTCACCGCGCTGCTCGGCGTGGGCGCGGCGGCTCTGGCCCTGGTGGTGACCTTGCTCAACACACTGCCGGGCAACGGCGTGGACACCGACGGCACCTCACGGGACGGGGACAAGCCGCACGGCACCCCGGCCGCCACGCCGGACGCGAGAAACCCGGAGGTGGGCTGGGGCTTCACCCACACCGAGCACAGCGCGGACGAGGGCGCCTCCGCCGCCGTCAAGCGGGTCGAGGGACGGCTCGCGGACGCCGGCGGGCTGCCGCAGATCCAGCACGTCATGGGGTGGGGCGCCGACAACCCCGAGCCGGTCAGGGGACGTTACGACTTCGAGGCGATGGACCGCCGGATCGACTTCGTCCGCGCCTCCGGCAGCACCCCGGTCGTCACCCTGTGCTGCGCCCCCGACTGGATGAAGGGCGGCGAGGCCGGTGTCGGCAACACCGACTGGAGCCAGGCCGCCCTGGAGACGGCACCCGACCCCGAGCACTTCGACGACTACGCCGCGCTCGCCGTGACCGTGGCCAAGCGCTACCCGGACGTTCGCCACTTCATCGTCTGGAACGAGTTCAAGGGCTTCTGGAACGACGCCGAGGCCCGCTGGGACTACGAGGGCTACACGAAGCTGTACAACCTCGTCCACCGGGCGCTGAAGAAGGTCAACCCGCAGATCATGGTCGGCGGGCCGTACCTCGTGATGGACAGCGTCGACCCGCGCGCGGAGGAGGCGTCGACGGCCCTGAAGGGGTCCTGGGGCGCCATGGACCAGCGCATCGTCGACGCCTTCGAGTACTGGAACGAGCACAAGGCGGGCGCCGACTTCGTCGTCGTGGACGGCTCCAGCTACACCCGGGACGACGAGCTGCTGCCCGACGAGTTCACGGCCACCGACAAGTTCACGGCCGTGAGCCGGTGGGTCCGCGGGCGGACCGGCGACCTTCCGCTGTGGTGGGCCGAGTACTACGTCGAACCCGCCGACGGCCACGACGAGCGCAGGGGCTGGTCCGAGGCCCGCCGGGTCGCGGTCCAGGCCGCCGGGATGATGGCGCTGGCCAAGGGCGGTGCCACGTCCGCCTTCTACTGGAACCCGCAGAAGGAGAACGGCACCGACTGCCCCGGCTGTCTGTGGACGCCGACCGACACCGCGAAGGGCGGCGCGAAGCTGCCCATGTACGACCTGCTCTCCCGGTTCGGCGAGGAGTTCGGGCCGGGGGCCGCGTACAAGACGGTGTCCGTGGACAAGCCCGACGTCCGGGTCCTCGCCACGGACCGGGTGATCCTCGCCGTGAACACCCTCGACCGGCAGACCGTCGCGAAGATCGACGGCAGGAAGGTCGAGTTGCAGGCCTACGAGGTCAGGTGGCTCGAACGCTGAGCCACCCGACCTCCGCTACTTGATCGTCAGGAACCGCTGCACCAGCGAGGCCAGCAGCACCGCCAGCAGCGGCAGCGAGAACCAGAAGCTGCTCTGCAGCCAGCGCAGCTGCCGCACGCTCGGTGCCATCGCCACCCGCACGATCTCGCGGGCCATCAGCAGCACGATCAGCGCGAGCGCCGCGAGTCCGCCGACCACCGACCACGGCGTCCAGGTCACCTGCGGCCCGATCGGCCCGGGATCGGCCTTCGGCACCGCGCCCGCCGGCTGCTTGCGCAGCGCGTACATCGTCACGTCGGCGTTGACGAAGACCTTCCTCAGCTCCTGGCGCCGGTCCAGGTTCTGGATCAGCCGCGTCTCCCAGGTCGCCGAGTAGCCCACGTCCAGCCGGAGGTAGGTGACCTGCCCCCGGTTGATCATCAGATACGAGTTCGGGCCGGCGTCCTTCAGCGCCTTCACCAGCCCCGACACCAGCACGGGGTCGGTCGGCGCCTGTGTCGGCAGGTACGAGACCTTCTCCATGTCCCGCGAGCCCCAGGGCATCGCCGGTGTCACGTCGTTGACCGGGTCGCTGCTCAGCCACAGCAGCCTGAGGCTCGGATCGTCATGGGCGTACACGTACTCCATGGCGGCGACCTCGCCGGGCCGCACCCGCTCGAACGGCTCGTTGCCCCAACGGGCCACCAGGAAGCCGCCCATGAGCACCAGACCGGCCATGAGCGCGGCCAGCGGAGCCAGGCTCACCCTGTCCTTGTCGCGCTCCTTGGCGGTGATCCCGGTGCGCGGGAAGAAGGCCAGGCCGGTGAGCAGGGCCGCGCCGGGCAGGGCGAACATGAAGACCCGCAGGGCCATCTCGCCGCCGTACGACTGCATGCCGAAGCCGAGGAACGGCACGAAGGTGAGGACGAGCAGCGAACGCTCCCGGTAGTGGTGGAAGCGCCGGCGCCACCAGCCCCAGCAGGCGAACGCCATCACACCGCCGGCCAGCAGCACCCGGGTGTAGAGCACGAGCTTGTGCGTCGAGCTGCCGCCCTCGATACGGCCGGAGACGGAGGACGACACATTGCCGCCGACGCCGCCGACCCCGCCGAAGAGCTCGTCGAAGTGGCCCGACCAGTACGGCTCGGCCATGAAGCCGATCCACACCGTCACCATCACGCCGAACAGGATGGGCAGGCCGCGCAGTTCGGACCGCCCGATCAGCACGAGCGCCGTCAGCACGCCCAGCATCACGAACGGCGTGAGCTGGTGGGCCGGGACGCTCGCCGCGAACAGACCGGTCACCACCATCAGGAGCACGGCCCGCTGCCGCCGGTCCGTCGGCTCGACCTCGACCTCGCCGGGCCGCCACTTCGTCCAGATCACGCGGGGGGCCCGGAACCAGACCAGCAGGATCGCCGCGAAGACGAGGTACAGCAGGTATGTGAAGCCCTGCGGGGAGAAGTAGTCCTGGCCCACCCAGCCGCTGAGCACGAAGACCCAGATGCCGGTCCACTTGGCCCGCCAGCTCGCCCGCATCGAGCGCACCAGCAGGAACATCGGGACCAGGTAGAGCAGTTGAATGGCCAGCGGCCACCAGCGAATGAGCTCGCCCAGGTCGGTGACCCCGCAGGCCTTCGCGACGAACGCGGCCACCGCGAAGAAGCCCGGCCAGCTCCAGCGCGCGTCCAGGTCGGGCACGGCCGACCCGGTGCGGTCGATGTAGTCGAGGAACCCGAGGTGCTGCCAGGCCGTCGCGAACCGTGGCTCGGTCTCGATCAGGGCCGGCAGAGCGTGCAGTGAGACGACCGTCGCGAGCAGCGTGACCAGCAGCAACGTCCGGTGCTCCCGGCCCAGCCACAGCAGCGAGGCGAACGTCACCGCCAGCAGCGCCGCCCCGAGCAGCGTCGACGGCGGCAGCACCGAGATCAGCCCGAGCCCGCCCATGCCGTCCAGGTCGCTCTCGCCGAGCCGCAGCGCGGGCACCCAGTACAGCAGCAGCGCGGCGATCAGCAGACAGCCGAGGACGACCCCGGTGCGGGTCGGCAGCAGCCGCTCGCGCCAGGAGAGCGCGGGCGCCTCGGGCTGTCGTACGGGCTCTTCGTGCATGGGCGGCTCTTCCCGTACGGCGGACTCCTGCCGTACGGCAGCCTCTTCGCGCTCTTCCGGCGCGGCGCCGGCCTCGCCCTTGCCCGCGTCGAACTCGGCCTCGAACGGCGCGTCCACCTCGGCGGGCCCCGTCGACGCCTCCGAGCCCGGCTCCCGCTCTTGCACCGGCAGCCCGACCTCGGGCCGCCGCGCCCAGGTGGGCCGGTGTTCCGGACGCACCCGCGGGGTGCCGGTGGGCGGTGTTCCGGGGCCCGGACGGACGTCGGGCCGCCGCTCCAGGTGGTCGAAGTCGACGTGGACGCCGAGGGCGAGGGTGTCGTGGTCGAGCGCCCAGGCGGGCCCCCGCTTGCGCGCCCCCTCGGACACCTCGCGCGCCCCCAGGTCGGCGAGGTCACCGTCGGGCGCCGCGTCCTCGGGCACCTCGGCGGACGTCGCCCGCACGGTCCGGTACAGCTTCGGCGCGGCGATCGCGACGATGACCGAGAGGGACGCGATCTCGGCGACGCCGGCGCCGGTCAGGCCCATCCGGGGGAGCAGCACCAGCGTCAGACCGAGCACCAGGGCGCACAACAGGCCCTGCAGCCAGGCCAGCCCGGCGGTGCGGCTCTGCGCCCTGAGGACCGCGAAGTACGTCTCCATCACGACCCGCAGCAGCGCGCCGAGCGCGAACCAGCGCAGCAACGGAGTCGCCGCATCCGCGTAGCCGGCGCCGAACACGCCGAGGATCCAGGGCGCCCCGAAGAACAGGATCGCGGAGACCGGCAGCATGATCCGCGCCATGCGCTTGAGCGCGGCCCGGGTGTTGGCGGCCAGCCGCCTCGGGTCGTGCGAGCCCTCGACCGTGAGGGAGGCGCCCATGTTGATGGCGAGGAGGTTGACCGTGCCGCCGATCGTGGCCGTGATGTAGAAGTACGCGTTGTCCTCGGCGGACACCTGCGCGGCCACGATCACCGGGATGAGGTAGACCACGGCCAGCGAGAACAGCGAGCCGGTGTAGTCGCCCGCGAGGAACCTGCCGATCTCCTTCAGGGACGGCGGCGCGGCGTGGTCCTCGGTCGCCTTCACATGGCGCGGCACCAGCCGCCGGAACACCAGCCAGCCCAGCGGCAGCACCGACACCGCGATCGCCGCGACCCAGGAGACGAAGACCCCGGCGGTGGGGATCGCCACGGCGAACGCCACCAGCAGCCCCAGCTTCACCGCCGAGAACACGGTGTTGCCGACGGGCACCCACACCGCGCTGCGCAGCCCGGTCAGCACCCCGTCCTGAAGGGTGAGCAGGTTCCAGGCGATGACGGCCACCACGAAGAAGAGCCCGCCCAGCGGCCCGTTCAGGAACCGGTACGACGGCCCCCACAGGTCCAGCGTCAGCAGGAAGACGGCCGCGGCCAGCGCCACGATCACACAACTGCCCGCGTACGTCCGGAAGACGAGACGGCCGCTGTTGCGTCCCGCGACCGGGATGAAGCGGGCCAGCGCGCCCGTCAGCGTCACCGCGGTCAGGCCCGCGAGGAACTTCATCGCGGCGATCGCGGCGGATCCCTGACCGACCGCGGACTCGGAGTAGTAGCGGGCGGCGGCCAGCCAGAAACCCAGCCCCAGCACGGCGGAGACACCGGTGTTGATCATCAGGGCGTAGGCGTTGCGGAACAGCTGGCTGCCCCCGGCGGACCTGCCCAGGCCGGGCAGGCGAAGCCGGCGCCCCGACTGCTCGGGCGCCGGTGCGTCGGTCGATGCGGGCTCGGTCGTGGTCGTCGTGTCAGACACGGGAACGGATGGCCTTCCGGCGGACCTGTCGGGCTCTGCGGACCAGGGCGTACCCCTTGGTGAGGGCGCGGTCCCCGGCGAAGGTGCGGGCGATGGCACGGCCCTCGACCAGCCGCCCGAACTCCTCGATGCCGGTGGTGCGGCGCACGGTGAGCCGGGTGAGGGCGTACGGCCCCTGCCGGCGCCGCGCGAGGCCGTTGTTGACGGCGAGTGCCTGGGCGTACCCGGTCTCCAGCACCGCCTCGCGCACCCGGCGGCTGGAGTAGCCGTACGGATAGGCGAACGAGGCCGGGACGGTGCCGAGCTGGTCCGAGATGATCTCCTTGCACAGGATCAGCTCGGAGCGCAGCCGGGCGTCCGGGAGCTGGTCGAGCTGCGGATGCGTGTGGCTGTGGCCGCCGATCTCGACGTCCGCCCCGGCGAGTTCGCGGACCTGGTCCCAGTCGAGCATGGTGTCCAGGCCGCCGCCCATGTCGTGCGGGCCCTTCAGCCAGCCCGTGGAGACGAACACCGTGGCCGCGAAGCCGTGCTTGGCGAGCACGGGCAGCGCGTGCCGGTGCACGCCCTCGTAGCCGTCGTCGAAGGTGATCAGCACCGGCCGCTCGGGCAGCGGCCGGCCGTCGCGCCAGTGTGCCGCGAGCTCGGCCGTCCGCACGGGCGTCAGACCCAGGTCGCCGATCAGCGCCATCTGCTCCGCGAACGCCTCCGGTGCCACCGACAGTTCACGGGTGGCGTCGTTCGGCGACGTGGAGACGGCGTGGTACATCAGGATCGGCACCCGCGCGTCGGTCATCTCGGTCCCCCCTCGCTGCCCGCCTGTGCGTCGAGCCCCGCCACCGAGTACGTAACGTCACCCCGGCGCGCTCGGACACTCCCCACGACGTACCCACCGGCCGCCGTCAGCACCCCCGCGACGATCGCGCCGGCCCGTCCCGCGCCGCCGCGCCGGGCCAGTACGGCATCCCGCAGCCCGCGCGCCACCCCGGCCGGCAGGACCCGGGTGGTGTACCGGCGCTCCGACTCAAGTCCCTTGTCGGCACCCACACTTCGGGCCACGAGCGCCTTCGACAGGCCCTCGGCGTACGTCCGCGTGCGGAAGTACCGGAAGTGCTCGCGCGGCTCGGGCACCCGGTGGTGGATCACCGCCCGGTCGTCGATCAGCAGCACCGCGTCGGGCCTGGCCCGGGTGAGCCGGATGCACAGCTCCGTCTCCTCGCAGCCCAGCGGCAGCCGGTCGCCGTCGCGCCCGATGCCGGTGGCGAAGCCGCCCGCGAAGTCGAACGCCGTACGCCGGAAGGAGGCGTTGCCGCCGAGGACGTTGCGCACCTTGACCCGGCCGCGCGGCAGGCCCCGGTAGGTGCAGCCGACCACCCAGTCGAACTCCTCCGGGAACCAGTCCGGTCGGCGGCCCGACGCCCAGATCGGCTCCGTGCGCCCGCCGACCGCCATGACCCGCGGGTCGGCGTACCCGGCCGCGAAGTGCTTCAGCCAGTCCCGCTCGGCCACCGCGTCGTCGTCGAGGAACGCGATGACCTCGCCGTACGAGGACGCGATACCGGTGTTGCGGCCGGCGGACAGCCCGCGGGGACCCGCGTTGGCGAGCACCCGCACATCGGTCGCTTCCTTGTACTCCTTGGTCAGCCGGTCCAGGAGCGCCGCGTTGTGGTCGACGACCAGCAGCGTCTCCAAAGCCGGACACGACTGCGCCCGCACCGAGGAGACCGCCGCGAGGATGTCCTCCCAGCGGTCCTCGGTGTACACGCAGATCACGACGGAGATGTCGGGACCGCTCAAGACGCCTCTCCCCGGACCGAGTGACCCGAACGAACCGAGTCGAGCATCGGGGAGTGCGCCGCCGCGGTGCGGCGACGCAGGGCACGCCGGTTGGAGCGCTCCTTCAGGATCACCTTGAGCACCCTCAGCCCGTCCCGTACGGCCCGCAGATTGCTCGTGCCGTGGATGCGGAGGTACTCGTGGCTGGGTATCTCCTGCACCTTCAGCCCCGCCTTGACGACCCGGATGTTCATCAGGGTCTCCACCTCGAAGCCGGTGCAGTCGAGGTCGATCTTGTCCAGGCAGTGCCGCCAGAACGCGTTGTAGCCGTAGCACAGGTCGGTGTAGCGGGCGCCGAACTTGCGGTTGACGGCCGTGCACAGCGCCCAGTTGCCGAGCTTGCGGATCGGCGTCATGTCGTCCGTGCCGCCGCCGTTGGCGAAGCGGGAGCCCTTGGCGAAGTCGGCGCCCGAGACCAGGGCGGAGACGTACGACAGGATCTCGTTGCCGTCGGCCGAGCCGTCCGCGTCGACCATCACGATGATGTCGCCCGTGGCCGCCTCGAACCCGGTGATCAGGGCATCCCCCTTGCCCTTGCCCCGCTGTCGCACGACCTTCACGTCGGGCCACAGCTCGCGCGCCACCTCGACGGTGTTGTCGGTGGAGTTGCCGTCCACCAGCACCACTTCGTGTATCCAGTCCGGCAGTGTCTTGAAGACGTACGGCAGATTCTCCGCCTCGTTCATGGCCGGGATCACCACGCTCACCGGCGGCGCGATGGCCAGGTGCATGGAGACGGGCCGGTACTTGCCGGCCGGTGACGGATCTTGGTCCGCGACCGCCGGGCGCAGCACAGAACTCATGAGTCAGGTCCCTCTCGTCCGGTGGACCGCCCGCCCCTGGGCGGCCCGGCTGTATGTCCGGTTCGAAAGGGGGGTTCTCTCAACTCACGGCACGGAAGAGTGGCTCTCCGTGCGCGTGCGGTGAGCTGGCATGTGTGGCCGACCGCCCGAAGATCGGCAGCCGGTCGCGCGGCACGACTCGACGACAAGTGCTGACACCTTCACCGAGCACCCCCCTACCGCGCCCCGCGCCGGGACTGTCGCGGTCCTTGAGCCCTCCCCTAGAGCCGCTGCCGACAGTCCGATGCGGGTGAGATGTACGACGGTATTGACGATTGAGCCCGTATGGCAAGAGCTGGAACGAGCCCTCACATTTTTGTTGGTTTGACCGGTAGTCACCCTTGTCCCGAGCGGATCTTCCCCATGCGTTTGAGGAGCCGGTCCGCCGGTCCGAACAGCTCCGGCCGGGTCTGAACGGTGTTGCGCAGCGCCCGGACGGGGGCACGGCGTGCCCGGTGTCCGAACGCGACCGGGTGACGCCTGGTCACCCACCCCTCCGACACCGTCAACTCGCGTGTCTTCAGGGAGTCCTTGTATTCCTTCTGGCCACGGCCGAGATCGAGGTACGCGATGCCGTCGGCCGCGGCCGCCTCGGCCATGCGCAGGTGCAGGACCAGGCCCGGCGAGTACTTCGAGAAGGCCGGGTCGTACGCCGGGAACCAGCAGGCCAGCACCCGCTCGGAGCGCAGTCCGAAGTGCGCGGCGACCGGTTTGCCGTCCGCGTACAGCACCGACAGGATCCCCGCGAACGGCTCGGAGCGGGTGTGGAACAGCTGCTCCACGAGCAGCGTGATCCAGGCGTGCGCGAAGCGGTCGCTGCGCCCGGTCCTGCGGTACTGCGCGGACTTCCATTCCATCAGCGTGCGCAGCGCGGCGGGATCACGCTCGTCGTGCACATACCGCACCCCGTCGTGATCCCGGCCCAGCTTGCGCTCCTTGGCGAGCGTCGTCCGGGTGAACTTCGGTGACTGCTCGCGCAGTTGGGCCAGATACGCCTCGTACCCCTGGTCGACGTCCATGACCGGGGAGGGGTAGGTGCCGGTGGACTCCGCCTCGAAGGCCGACTGGCCCTCCACCAGGTGGTCGAACTCCCACACGGCGAGCCCGCACGCCTTCAGCAGCTCCCGGGCGTCCCAGGCGAACCCGGGCCGGTGCACCACCCCCTGGGCGTCCGAGACGCCGAGCCCGATGGCCCGGCCCACCCCGGCCGCCGTCCGCTGGAACGGGAAGAACGCGGCCGGCTCGCCGCCCTCCCGTACGACCGCGATCCGCACCCCGCGCCGGCAGCGGCCGACGGCGAGCGTGAACTCGGGCGACAGGAAGGGGTTGGCGAGCTCGGGCGAGCCCTGGAGATGAGCCTTGGACTGTATCGATGTCCACGTCGCCCGGTCGGCGGAGCTGAGCTCCCCGGGGCGGTACACGCTGATGTCCACGTCAGTCCGTCCGCCTTCGCGTCGTACGGCCGCGCAGCCGCCGCACCAGAACGAGCAGGAGAATGCCGGCGCTGATCGCGGTCACCACCACGATCCCGCCGCGTACCGACCACCGGTGCACGGCCAGCATGCCCTGGGTCACCAGCATGTTGACGACGACCGCGCCCGCCACCGCGGCGATCGCACGGCCGAAGGGTTCCAGCCCGCGCAGCGCGGCGGCGATGGCCCCGGCCGGCGCCGCGAGCAGGAAGAACAGTGTGAAGGGGCCGCGCAGCGGCGAGCCCGAGTCGACGAGCGCGAGGACCGCGCCGATTCCCCCCACAGCCGTCGCGGCCCCGGCGAGCAGCGGCGTCAGGTCCCTCCCCGGACCTGGTCGCACGCGCTCGTCGTCCTGAGACGAGTCTGTGTTCATACGTGCCTTGATACGTAAGGTCTGCATTGGCGACTTTGCCCCCCGAAGCGCCGGATGCCGGGCTTCAATGTGGCTCAGCGCCGCATCGGCCGTCAAGATGCGAACGGCCTCTTGACATCTGTTCGTATCCCGCATGAGCACGCGCGGTCCCCGCAGGAGTGGGGCCTGCGGGGACCGGTGGTTCAGATGGTGCGGGGAGGGGTCACGGCACCAGCTTCAGCAGCCGGTTCGGGGAGCCGCTGCCGGGGCTGGTGACCACGTTCGTGGTGGCGCCGGAGGTCAGCGCCGAGGCGACCGCGGCCGGGGTGGCCGAGGTGTGGCTCGCCAGGTAGACCGCGGCCGCGCCCGCGACGTGCGGCGTGGCCATCGACGTACCGGAGATGGTGTTCGTCGCGGTGTCGCTGGTGTACCAGCCCGCCGTGATCGAGGAACCGGGGGCGAAGATGTCCAGCACCGAACCGTAGTTCGAGTAGCTGGCCCGCGCGTCCGAGCTGGTGGTGGCGCCGACGGTGATCGCCTCGGTGACCCGGGCCGGGGAGTACGAGGAGGCGTTGGCGTTGCTGTTGCCGGCCGCGACGGCGTAGGTCACGCCGCTGGCGATGGAGTTGCGCACGGCCGTGTCCAGCGTGCTGGAGGCGCCGCCGCCGAGCGAGAGGTTGGCGACCGAGGGACCGGAGTGGTTGTTGGTCACCCAGTCGATGCCCGCGATCACGCCCGCGGTGGTGCCGGAGCCCGAGTTGTCGAGCACGCGCACCGCCACGATCTTCGCCTTCTTGGCGACGCCGTAGGTGCTGCCCGCGATCGTGGTGGCCACATGGGTGCCGTGGCCGTTGCCGTCGGCGGCGGTGGTGTCGCCGTCGACCGCGTCGTAGCCGTAGCTGGCCCGACCGCTGATCTGCTGGTGGGTGATGCGTACGCCGGTGTCGATGACGTACGCCGTCACGCCGCTGCCGGCGCTGTCCGGGTAGGTGTAGGTACCGGAGAGCGGAAGCGAGGTCTGGTCGATGCGGTCCAGGCCCCAAGGGGCGCTGGTCTGCGTGGTGTCGGCCAGTTGGACGCGCTGGTTCTGCTCGACGGAGGCCACGGCCGGGTCGGCGGCGAGCCGTCTGGCCTCGGCCGCCGAGAGGGCGGCGGTGTAGCCGTTCAGCGCCTTGGTGAAGGTCTTCCTCACCGTGCCGCCGTACTCCTCGACCAGGTCCTTGCCGGCGGCCGAGGAGGCCTTGAGGCCCGCGCTCTTCTTGAGCGTGACGATGTAGCTGTCCTTGACCGCGGTGGGGGAGCCGGCGGCCAGGACCTTGCCCTCGGCCGGGGCGGCCTGGGCGGGGAGGGCGGTGAGTCCGCCGACGAGGGCGGCGGTCGCCAGGCCGGTTATCGCGGCGAACCGGAAGTTCTTGCTACGCAGTTGTGCCATTACGAGGGAGTCCTCCTCCAGGCGGCGCACGCCCGGGTGGGGCGCACGTCTGTGGGGGGTGCACGCGTGATCGCGGGCACGGCACCGGAACGTCGCGTTCCCGTTCCCGGGCCGATGTAAAGGATCTGTGGTCCGGCGGTGACGGACAAGGGAGTTGACGGTCTGTCAACAACCCTGTCATGAACACGAAATCAATCTCATGGGGAACCCATGGGCAGGGTGCCGGGATGCCCGGAAAAGTCTTGGCATGGACACTTCCCGTCAACACGCGTAGTTGGTACGACGGTTAAAGCAGAGATCCTGCTATAGGGAGGTTCCATGAGACGTTCCCGACTTTCCGTATACGTCGCCTCACTCCTCCTCGCCGTCGGCACCGCCCTCACCGGGGCGGCCACCGCACAGGCGGCCGACACCGCAGCAACCGGCGGGTATGTCGCGCTCGGCGACTCCTACTCCTCGGGCCTCGGCGCGGGCAGCTACATCAGCGGCAGCGGCGACTGCAAGCGCAGCACGAAGGCGTACCCGTACCTGTGGGCCGCCGCGAACTCACCCTCGTCCTTCGACTTCACGGCCTGCTCGGGCGCTCAAACGGGTGATGTCATGGCCAGTCAGCTGGGCCCGCTCAGCTCCGCGACCACCCTCGTGTCCATCTCGATCGGCGGCAACGACGCGGGCTTCGCCGACATCATGACGACCTGTGTGCTCCAGTCCGACAGCGCCTGCGTCTCACGCATCAACACCGCCAAGGCGTTCGTCGACTCGACGCTCCCCGGCCGGCTCGACACCGTCTACTCCGCCATCCGCAGCAGGGCCCCGTCCGCCCATGTGGTCGTACTCGGCTACCCCCGCTTCTACAAGCTGGGCGCCACCGGCTGCCTCGGCCTGTCCGAGACCAAGCGCAGGGCCCTCAACGACGCCGCCGACCACATCGACGCCGCGACCGAGAAGCGCGCCCTGGACCACGGCTTCACCTTCGGCGACGTGCGACCCACCTTCACCGGGCACGAGATCTGCTCCGGCAGCTCCTGGATGCACGCCGTCAACTGGCTCAACATCCCCGAGTCCTACCACCCGACGGCCGCGGGCCAGTCAGGTGGTTATCTGCCGGTGCTGAACAGCGCGGCCTGAGCCTGAGGCGACGTCAGGCGCCGGGCGACTCGGTAGGCGTCTGCGAGACCCCGCCCGTCGGGGTCTCCGTCTCACAGGTCACCGAGAACGGCACCGACTCGGACTTCGTCCTCACCGGGTCGCGCACCTCGACACTGATCGCGTTCTCGAAGGTCCCGCTGTCGTCGTACGTCGTCACGAACGCCCGGTCCTGCTTGGTCCGCTCCCCGCCCTCCGGGAACGACAGCGTCTTCCAGCCCTGGTCCATGACGTCGCCGTTCTCGGACACCCAGCGATAGGTGACCTCCGCCGGCAGTTTCCCCACCGTGAACGTCGCCGTGAACGCGGGCGCCTCACCGCTGGGCGGCGGGCAGGACCCGGCGTACTCCAGGTTCGAGCCCGTCAGCGTCACCCGCACGGACTGCGGCGCCGGAGCGCTCGTGTCGCTCTTCGTCGGTTCGGGGCTCTCGGTGGCACCCGAGGTCTTCTCGTCCTCGGTCTCGGTCGGTTTGGCCCCGCCGCCCTCCTGGCTGGTGGTGGTGTCGCCCCCCGCTTTGCCGCCGTCACCGCCGTCGCCGCGGTTCAGGAGGGCGTACGTCAGCCCCGCCACTGCCAGCGCGAGGATCGCGATGCCCGCGATCAGGGTGAGGGCGGCGCGGCGGTTGCGCTCGGGGCGGACGGGGTCCGCGCCCGACGCGGGCGTCACGGGACGGGTCGGCCCGGGAGGCGGGACCGGGCCGGTCGGCGCGGTCTGCGAAGGCGCCGGGAAGGCCGCGACGGTCGGGCTGTACGGGGTCGACCGCGCGGTGTCGGCACGCGGTGTGCCTCCCGCGCCGACGATCCGCAGGTCCTGCTCCGCCCGGTCGGCCGGCAGCCGCTCGGCCGGGTCCTTGCGCAGCAGCCCCTCGATGACCGGCGCGAGCGGACCGGCCCGGTGCGCCGGGGGCAGCTCGTCGTCGACGATCGCGCGCAGCGTGCTCAGCGGCGTGTTCTGGCGGAAGGGGGAGTTGCCCTCCACGGCCGCGTACAGCAGTACGCCGAGGGACCACAGGTCGGACTCCGGGCCCGGTGTGCGGCCCAGGGCACGCTCCGGGGCGAGGAACTCGGGGGAGCCGATGACCTCGCCGGTCATCGTCAGCGCGGAGCTGCCCTCGACCATCGCGATACCGAAGTCGGTCAGCACGACCCGGCCGTCGTTCGACAGCAGCACGTTGGCCGGCTTCACGTCCCGGTGCAGCACCCCGGCCTCGTGCGCGGCCCGCAGCGCGGACAGCACCTCGGCGCCGATGTGCGCGGCGCGCTGCGGGCTCAGCGGCCCCTCGGCGTCCAGCAGCTCGGCCAGCGAGATACCGCGGACCAGTTCCATCACGATCCACGGCCGGCCGTCCTGGGTGGCCACGTCGTACACCGTGACGACGTTGCGGTTGGCGACCCGCGCCGCCGCCCACGCCTCGCGCTCCAGGCGGGCGTACATCCGCTCGACCTCCGAGGCAGGCAGCCCGTGCGGCGCACGCACCTCCTTGACGGCAACCTCGCGGTGCAGCACCTCGTCCCGGGCCCGCCACACGGTGCCCATGCCGCCCTCGCCGAGCGGGGACAGGAGGCGGTAGCGGCCCGCGATCACCCGTTCACTGCCGTGTTCTTCGGACACGGGCGTCCCCCATTCGCATCCGTGCGAAAACTCCACTCCGTGCGATTTCTTCCCAAAAGTAGCTCAGCCGAGTACTGATGCCGCCCCCTGGAACACCAATCCGGCCCCGAGCAGCACGACCAGGAGCGCGGATGCCAGCGGGGCCGTCCTGCGCAGGAAGGTCGTGACCGGGTGCGCGGTCCAGCGGGGGCGCCTGTCCAGTACCCGCGTGACCCCGGTACCCAGCTTGACGACCGCGAACCCGGCCGCGGTCAGGGTCAGGGCGAGCCCGACGCCGTACGCGACGACGAGCAGCAGCCCGAACCACGCCTTTCCGAGCGCCGCCGCGCCGACGAGGACGACGACCGCGGACGGGCTGGGCACGAGCCCGCCGGCGAAGCCGAGGAGGATCGTGCCGCGGAGGGTGGGCGCGGTCGGGTGACTGTGGGTGAAGCCGCCATGAGTGTGCGTGAGCAGGCCGCGCTTGTGCGTGTGGGGGTGGGGGTGAGGGTGGTCGTGGGAGTGGTCGTGGTGGTCCGCGGGTGGTGTGTGTGCGTGGACGTGGGTGGGCGCCGGTGCGGGGGCTTCCGTCGCGGTGTGGGTGTGCGCGGCGACCAGGACCGGTTGGCGTTCGCGGGCGTGGTCGGTCTCGTGCGGGTGCTCGTGGGGGTGGGGGTCTGCGTGGTCGTCGTGATCGTGTGAGTGGCCGTGTGGATGGTCGTGGTCGTGGCCGTGGCCGTGTGGATGGTCGTGGTCGTGGTCGTGCGCGGGACCGTGGCCGTGTCCGTGGCCGCGGATGTGCCAGGCCCGGCGTACGAGCGTCACGCCCGCCGCGATCACCAGGGCGCCGCTCGCGATGCCCAGCCAGGTGATCACCGACGGGGCCGCCGCGGAGCCGGCCGTGACCAGGAGGCCGAGGGCGACCACGCCCAGGGTGTGGGTGACCGTCACCGAGGCGGCCAGCGGCATGACGTCCTTCATCCGTGCCCGGCCGCCGCGTGCCGTCGCGACCGCGGCCATGATGGTCTTGCCGTGGCCCGGGGCGAGCGCGTGCATCGCGCCCAGGAAGATCGCGATGACCAGGGCGAGCGCGGCGAAGCCGAGGGTGAGGTCGTGACGGGAGACCAGGTCGTCCAGCGCGCGGGTCCATCGGTCGGCCCCGCGGGGGAGGACCGAGGAGGCCGGGGCGTCCCGCTCGGACTCGGCCAGGGCCGGCCCGCCGGGGCGCACCCGGAGGGACGCCGACCTGGTGTCGGCGGGGGAGGAGAGCAACTCGCCGGGGTATTCGGTCAGTTCACCGGAGATCGACTCCTTCGGCACGTCCGAGGCGGCGAGCGTCATACGGTCGCCCCGTGCCGTGATCTCCCGCCAGCCGGGCCCGGACTCCGCGCCCGCGCCACGGAAGCCCAGGTCCACGGTGGAGCCCTCGGGCAGCGGCGCCGTCATCCGGCACTCCACCCGGAGCGTGTCGAGCCCCGCCTGACCGGGCCGCACGCGCGCGTGGCTGCTCTTCAGCGACAGTTCGACCGTACGGCCGTCCACGGTGACCTCGCTGCCTCGCGCGGCGTCCGCGCAGCGCTGCCGGGCCCACTCGGTCATGCCGGCCTTCTCGATGTCCGGCTCGGCCTGGGTCGCCGGGATCTCGGCGAGGTCCTCGACATGGTGGACGCGCAGTTCACCGGGGGCGGCGACCAGGCCGTCGTAGCGGTTGACGGTGAAATTTCCGAGGGGGTGCGCGCTCGCGGGAGGGGAGGGGAACAGCGCGAGCGCGCAGGCCGCAGTCAGGACGGCGGCGCCGGAGGCGAACAGCCGACGAGGGGTCACTTGGCCGCCTCCAGGTCCTTCAGTGCCGTACGGGCTTTACCGGCGCCCAGCGGTGAGAAGCCGGGGTTCAGCTTCAGCGCGGCCCGCAGGTGCTCGCGGGCGTCCTCGGCGTGGCCGGTGGCGCGCTCGATGACGCCGCGGTGGTAGAGGAACGCGGCGCTGCGGTAGCCGGTGGCCGTGGCCTTGCGGGCGTAGGGCAGGGCTTCCTCGTCCTTGCCGTTGACGTGCAGGGCCCAGGCGAGGGCGTCCGCGGTGTGCACGGTGCGGCGGCGCTCCCACTCGGCGCGGGCCGCGCGCAGGGCGGACGCCGTGTCGCCGTGGTCGGCGGCCGCGAGGGCGGTGTCGAGGTCGGCGTTGACGCCGTTGGCGCGGGCGAGGGCCGTCCAGGCGTCGACGAGGGCGTACTGGTCGTCGGCCTTGACCTTGTCGCCGGCCGCCTCGTACAGCTCGCCCAGTTCGACGAGCGGGCCGGGCAGGGGATAGCGGGAGACGACGTCCTCCAGGCCCTTGAGCGCGCCGTCCCGGTCGCCGCTCGCGGCCTGCGCGCGGGCGCGGCCTTCGAGGGCGGGGACGTAGCTGTCGTCGGCGGCGAGGGCACGGGCGTAGTGGGTGAGAGCGGCGTCGTAGTCGCCCTGGTTCCAGGCGAGCTGGCCGAGCTGGGTGGCGACGTAGGCGATGTCGCCGGGGGCCACGGCGGAGGAGAGCGCCTGTTCCAGGACGCGCTCGGCCGTGCGGACGTCGCCGCGCAGTTCGCGCACGTACGCGTACCGGGTGAAGACCGGGATGCCTGGTCGGCGGTCGTCGGCGGTGTCGGCGGCCTTGGCGGCGTCGGCGTAGCGGCCGAGTTCGACGAGGGCGTCGACGCGGGTGCACAGGGCGCGTTCGCTGTAGGGGTTGATGCGCAGGGCCTGGTCGGCGTACTTCAGGGCGTCCTCGAAGTCGTGCCGGGCGGCGGCGAGGGCGGCCCGGCCGGCGAGGGCCTGGTCGTTGTCGGAGCGCAGGGCGAGGGAGCGCCGGAAGGCCTGTTCGGCCTGGGGATAGCGGGAGGGGTCGCCCTTGGTGCGGGCCTGTTCGACGTAGGCGAGGCCGAGGGTCGCCCAGCCGCCGAAGTCCCTCGGCTGGTCGTGGAGATGGGCCTGGAGGGAGGCGATGCCGGTCTCCAGGTCGCCGGTGGCCAGCAGGCCCGGGGCCACCGCGGCCGAGGCGGGGACGACACTCTGGCCCGTGGTGTCGCGGGCGGCGCCGAGCGCTATGGAGCCCGCGGTGAGGGCGATGGCCAGCAGGGCGGCGCAGCCGGCGAGGTGGAGGGCCCGGCCGCGGCGGCCTGCGGCGGCTACGCGGCGCAGGGTGGCGAGGCGTTGCGCCGCGTCGGTCTCGGGGGTGGGGGGGGGGGGGGGGGGGGGGGGGGGGGGGGGGGGGGGGGGGGGGGGGGGGGGGGGGGGGGGGGGGGGGGGGGGGGGGCGGGGGGGGGGCGGGGGGGGGGGGGGGGGGGGGCGGGGGGGGGGGGGGCGGGCGCGCGGGGGCGCGGGGCGGGGGGCGCCGCCCCCCGCGGCCCCCCCCCCCCCCCCCCCCCCCCCCCCCCCCACCCCCGCTTCGGCCCTGAAGGAGCCTCGTGCTCAGTCGCCGGACGGGCTGGGACTGCCTGAACCGGCGCTGTGAGATCGGGTTCCCGTCGCTTCACGGCCCGCACCCGCCGCACCGCGGCAGCGCGGTCCCCGGCCCCCGCGGCAGCGGCATCCGCACCGGTGGCCGTCCTGCGCTCCTCGTTCTCCGGTGCGCTGTCGTTCGTACGCGGGGCCATGCCCTCTCCTCGATCGGGTTTCCGGCAACGGTCGTTGTCACGTGCTGCGGCGCGGCCCGCGCCGTGGGGGATGAGTACTTCGCGGGCCGCGCCAGCTGGGGCGGGCCGGGTGGAACCCCCGGCCCGTGGGACGGGCTAGTACGCCCGGTCCCGCATGCGGCGCCACCACATCAGCGCCCCGCCGATCAGCAGGATGCCCAGCGCGCCGGCACCGGCCGACCCGGCGATCAGGGCCATGTTGTCGGTGCTGCCGGAGGCGCCGGCCGGCTGGAGGGCGTCGCCGATCTGGCTGCGGACGTCGGCGTCGCCGCTGGTGCCCTTGGCGAGCGGGCCGCGCGAACCCTCGGTCGGCAGGGCGACGTACGGGAAGGCCTTCTCGAACTCCTTGTCGTTCTTGTCGACCGCGTCACCGAGGTCGTTCTTGGCGCCGAGCAGCTCGCCCTCGACCACCTGGAGGGAGGCGTCGATCACGTCGTCGGTGAGGCGACGGCCGTTCGGGAAGCCCGCGTTGTCGCCGTCGAGGACGCCGAGCCGCTTGGGCTCCGCCGTCGGCTTGATCGAGGTGTTCAGGCGCAGCATCTCCGACGGGGTGACGTGCGGCGGCTGGTTGAGGCCCTTGACGCCCTTGAGGAAGACGTCGACGAGGTCGTTGCGCGGCTCGGCCGGCGCCGGGATCTTGTAGATCGCCTCGATGAGCTTGGGCAGCTCGGGGTTGGTGACGTTCTTCAGGAACTTCGCGTCGTCCCACGGCGAGGACGCGTTGAACTTGTCCTTGTCCTTGATCGGGTTGACGACCTCGTTGACCAGCGGGCTACCGAGCCGCGAGACCTGCTCGTACTCTCCCTTGGCGTTCTGCCGCTGGGTCGTCGACCAGATGCCGACGATCGGCTGGTCCGCCGACTCGGCGATCATGTGCGTGGGGACCTGGAGGGCGACCGAGTTGACGTTGTAGCCCTTGAGCGTGTCGTTGCCGACCTCGGAGAGGTTCCCGCCGTAGAGCAGGTCGAAGACCCGCAGGTCGAGGAAGAAGGGGTCGTCGGCCTGGCCGGCGAACGTGGTCGTGCCGCCGTGGACCTCGTGGATGGCCTGGTCGCGCAGCTTGGCGTAGTCCGGCATGGACGCCTTGCCGACGTTCGACGGCGCCACCGGCACATCGTTGGCGATCTTCGTCTTCGACACCAGGTGCTGGTCCTTCAGCTTCAGCAGCTCGATGTCGTAGGTCTGCGTGATGTTGAGGTCCGGGTCGTCCAGGCTCTCGACCGGGCCGGTGTTGTACAGGAACGTCTTCTTGTTCTTGACGTGCGTGTCGAAGGTGAAGCGGTAGAGCAACTCGCCCTGTGCGTCACCGTTGTTGTCGATGTGGATGTCGTACTGGGCGTCCTCGGCGAACGTGAAGAAGTTCGGCCCGCCGGCCGGCTCCTCGAACGGGATCCAGTTGGCGACGATCGTCGTCGTGTCCGGCTTGTCCGGGCTGACGAACGCGTACACGTCCGTGTTGTCGTACTGCGGGGTGCCCGAGATGAGCGGGGCCTCCCGGTGGCTGGAGGCGGAGGCCGCCCCCGGTTCCAGCGCGGCGACGCCGGCGGCTGCGAGCCCCCCGGCGGCCAGCGCACCACATACGAGGGTCGCGAGGCCCTTGCGTCCCGCACCGCTCCTGGAAATAGGTGTCATGCCGTCCGTCCTCAGTGTCAACTTGCCTGACGCACCGGGATTCGGAGCCGGGGGCGGGCCGGATTGGTCGATCTCGAAAACAATTTTCTCCGCTGCTCGACCCGCGTTTTCGACTCGCTGATCCGTAACCCCATCCGGAGGTGTGTTCGTTGCGAATACCTCGTGGGACAGGGCGGCCGAGATGCGGTCTGGCGGGAGGGGGAGGCGAGTTGGAGGCGGACGAGCTGCTGGTGCTCGTGGCTGGCGGTGATCAGAAGGCGTTCGAGGAGCTGTACGGGCTGGTCTCCGGCCCGGTGTTCGGGCTGGTGCGGCGCGTGGTGCGCGACGCCGCGCAGTCGGAGGAGGTGGCGCAGGAGGTGCTGCTCGAACTGTGGCGGTCCGCGGCGAAGTTCGACCCGGGCCGGGGCAGCGCCCTGTCGTGGGTCCTCACCCTCGCCCACCGCCGCGCCGTGGACCGGGTGCGCAGCGCCCGCGCGGCGGGCGAGCGCGAGCAGCGCGAGGCGCTCCGGGCGAACCACCCGGCCTTCGACCACGTCGCCGAGGAGGTCGAGGCCGGACTCGAACGCGAGTGGGTGCGCCGCTGCCTCGAACGCCTCACCGCCCTCCAGCGCCAGTCCGTCACCCTCGCCTATTACGAGGGCTACACGTACCGTGAAGTGGCCGAGCGGCTCTCGCTGCCGCTGGGCACGGTCAAGACCCGGATGCGCGACGGACTCACCCAGCTGCGCAAGTGCCTGGGAGGTGTCGCGTGAGCTTCGTCGACCGCCTGCTGCGCCGCGAGGACCTGCACTCCCTCGCCGCGCCCTACGCCCTCGACGCGCTGGAGCCCGGCGAGCGGCGCCGTTTCGAGAAGCATCTGCGCACCTGCGACCTCTGCACGGCCGAGGTGCGCGCGCTGGCCGAGGACGCCGCCCGCCTCGCCTGGTCCACGGCCGCCGCGCCGCCCGCCGCCCTGCGCGAGCGGGTGCTGGCCGCCGTACGGACGACTCCGCAGGAGCCCGCCGGGCGGGAGCAGGCACGCGCGCGGGCGACCCAGTTGCCGCCCCATGTGTGGGGCAACCAGCCGCCGCCGCGCACCCGTGCGCCCCGGCCGCGCCCCTTGCTGGTGCCGTTCGCCACGGCCACGGCCGCGGCGGCGCTCGTCGTCGCCTCGCTCTTCGCCGTCCAGGCGAACAAGACACAGGATCAGCTGAACGCCCAGCGGGCGCAGGCGAGTGAGATCGCTAACGTTCTGGCCGCCCCCGACGCCCGCGCGAGCACCGGAGAGGACGCCGAGGGCCGGACGATCGGAGTCGTCGCGTCCGCATCCGAGGGGCGTGCGGTCGTCACTCTGAGCGGATACGGTGAGCTGCCCGGCGGCCGGGTGCACCAGCTCTGGCTCATGCGCCCTGATGTGCAACCGCGCTCCCTCGGGCTTTTCGACGGCGACACGCCCTTGGTCGCGGCCGGACTCGACAAGTCGGCGACGTCACTGGCTGTGACCGTCGAGCCCGACGGAGGATCACCACAGCCCACCAGCCAGCCCGTTGTCCAACTCGCCCTGAAATCGGTTGGATTCGGAGAGTAACCGGCGACGAGTCGTCAACACCCTTACGGGGAAGGTGAATCCTGTGACCGCGATACACGAGTGCCTCGCCGGGGCGATAGGGTTAACCTGCCCGGGCCGGGTGGACTCGTACGGGTGGGGAGTGACATGGATCAGATAACAGTGCGCAGCAGGGCCAGGGTCCCTGCGATCACCTGCGGGAGCAGCGCGACCAGTTCGCGTCTCGACCGCCATCTCTCGGTGCTGGCCGGCCCTGCCGTGCCGCAGCGGGAGGCGGCCGAGGCGACCTCGCTGATGCGTGAGCTGACCACTCGTGACAAGACGCACGAGCGCAGCGACCGGGGTGCGCGAGTCCGCCGCGTCTCGCTCTTCGCCCCGCTGCGTCGGCTCCGCCGGTCCCTGTTCGGCGGGCGCTGACTCGCACCGGCGTTCCTCGAGCTACTTCCTGGCCCGCGCCCGGCACACCACACGTCCGGCGCCGTACAGCGCTGTCGCCGCCGCCATCCCCACGGCACGCAGCGGCGCCCCGGAGTGTCACCCGGGCGCGGGCACATCCCCGCCGTCATCCACCCGTCAGTCCCTCAGCGCTCCCCGCGCGCGTACCGGCGTACCGCGAGCGGCATGAACACCGCGATCAGCACCGCGCACCACACCAGTGACCCGGCGACGGGATGCGCGACCGGCCAGGCGGAACCGTCCGGCACGGACCCGTTGCCGAACAGATCCCGCAGGGCCATGGTGACCGCGCTGATCGGATTCCACTCGGCGATCGTGCGCAGCCATCCCGGCAGGCCGTCGGTCGGAATGTACGCGTTGGACAGCAGCGGCAGGATGAAGGTCGCCCCGCCCAGCTGACCGGCGGCCTCCTCGTTCCGGGTGAGCAGCCCGAGGAAGATCCCGACCCACGTCGTCGCGAACCGGAACAACAGCAACAGCCCCACGGCGCCCAGCGCTTCGAGCGCGGACCCCTCGATCCGCCAGCCCACCGCGAGTCCCACCAGCAGGAACGGCACGGTCCCCGCGGCCGTCACGACCAGGTCCGCGCCCGCCTGCCCGAGCGGCACGGCGGCCCGGCTCATCGGCAGCGTCCGGAAGCGGTCCATCACGCCGCGGTGCGTGTCCTGCGCGGCCTGGAACATGCCGGTCATGATCCCGTTCGCCGCGGTCGCCACCAGCAGCCCCGGCACCAGGAAGGACCGGTACTGCGCGCCCGGCATCGCCAGCGCGCTGCCGAAGACGTAGCCGAAGAACAGCAGCATGGTGATCGGCATGGTCTGGGTCAGGATCAGCAGCCCCGGGTTGTTGCGGACCCGTCGCATCTGGCGGCCCAGCATCGCGCCGCTTTCGAAGGTGAGAGTGCTCATGCCGCACGCTCCTCGGTGAGTCGCAGGAACACGTCGTCGAGCGTCGGGGGTTTCAGGCTCGCGTCGAGCAACGGCACGCCCGCCGCGTCGAGTTCGCGCACCAGGCGGGGGAGGGTGAGCGTGGCGTCCCGGGCGACCGCGCCGACGGCGCGCCGGTCGTGGTCGAACGACGGTTCGGCACCCGTCAGTTGGTCCAGCACCGCCGCCGCCTTCACCATGACGTCCGGATCGGCGACGACGACCTCGACATGTGCGCCGATCGACGCCTTGAACTGGGCCGGCGACCCCGTGTGCGCGACCCGGCCCCGCTCCACCAGGGCGATGTCGTCGGCGAGTCGGTCGGCCTCCTCCAGATACTGCGTGGTCAGCAGCACGGTCGTGCCGTCATCGGTCAGCTCCCGTACCGCCTCCCAGATGCGGTTGCGGCTCGCGGGGTCGAGGCCCGTCGTGGGCTCGTCCAGGAACAGCACGTCGGGGCGGCGCACCAGGCTCGCCGCGAGGTCCAGGCGGCGGCGCATCCCGCCCGAGTACGTGGCCGCCGGCCGGTCGGCCGCCTCGGTCAGCCCGAAGCGGTCCAGCAGCTCGCCGGCCCGCTCGTCCGGCCTGCCCACCCGGTGCAGCCGCGCGAACAGCCGGAGGTTCTGGCGGCCGGTGAGTTCGCCGTCGACCGAGGCGTACTGGCCGGTGACGCCGATGCTGCGCCGGACGGCCGCGGGGTCCCGCAGCAGGTCGTGACCCGCGACGCGGGCCGATCCGGCGTCCGGGCGCAGCAGCGTGGTGAGCAGCCTGATCGCCGTCGTCTTGCCCGCCCCGTTGGGTCCCAGAAGTCCGCAGACGGTCCCCTGTGCCACGGCCAGATCCAGGCCGCGCACGGCACGCACCTCACCGAACCGCTTCTCCAGACCTTCACTAAGTACAGCGTACGTAGAAGTCATGTCACGACCATAGCGCACTACGTACGGTGTACGTAACTAGGATGGTGGCCGAGGTGATGATCCATGGCGGGCCGAGCTGCCGTACCCGAAGTGATCTGGGCGCGTCCCGAAAGGACCGGGCGCGGTCCCAGGCCCGCGTTCACCCGTGCGGACATCGCGGCCGCGGCGGTGCGCATCGCCGACGCCGGCGGGCTGGACGCCGTGTCCATGCGGCATGTGGCGGCCGAGCTGGGCTGCGGGACGATGTCGCTGTACAACTACGTCCCCCGCAAGGAGGACCTGCACGAGCTGATGATCGACGCGGTGGGCGCCGAGCACGAGATGCTGGAGCCTTCGGGCGACTGGCGTGCCGACATGATCCGCAACGCGCAGGAGACCCGCGCCATCATGCACCGCCACACCTGGGTGCCGCGGCTGATGTCGGGCGTCTACGGCTTCAGCCCCAACACCCTGCGCTACCTGGAGCACTGCCTGGCCTGTCTCGAACCGCTCGACGTCCCGTACAGCGTGAAGATGGAGCTGGTCGCGCTGCTCAACGGCGTCGTGACGACGTACACCGCGAACGAGATCGCCACCGCCGAGCGGACCAGGTCCATGCCGTGGTCCGAGGAGGAGGAGAACGCGGTGCGCATCGCGTATCTCGGCAGTCAGGTCGCCACCGGCAAGTATCCGCGCCTTGCCGCCGCCTTCATGGCGGACAGTGGGCCGATCGATCTGGAGGGGGTGTTCCGGCGGGCGTTGGAGCGGGTGCTGGATGCTTTCGACCCCGACCTGCGATGAGGCCCGACACTCAGGGGCAGGCCAGCAGTTCCCCAGCCCACCGCGTGCCCGACGCGCACGTGTGGACCGTTCCGGGCCGCCACCCCTCCATCCGCCGGATCGCGCCGACGACCGCGTCGAGTTCCTTGTCGTCGAGCGTCGACACCGCCCGCGACGGGTCGAGACCGGTCCACCTGGCCACCATGGCGATGTAGTGGGGCGTGTCGTTCTCGAAAGAGGGCGCGTAGCGGGCGATGGCCTGCGCGATCGACGACGAGTTGTAGGCGGGGGTGCGTAGTAGCGCGGCGACGGCGGCCGCGCCGGTCTCCTCGTCAGGGAAGACCGCGAAGCGCCCGTTCGCCCCGATGGCGCCGTGGGACCGGGTGAAGGCGCCCGCAACGATGTTGCCGGGGTTGTTGTTGCGCCAGGCGATCGTGCCACCGGTGCGTATCTCGCCCGCGTACACCACGTAGTTGGTGCCCTCCGGGCTGCGGCCCGCGGTACCGGGGGCGGGCCGGGACGCGACGGAGGGGGCTGACGCAGGGGCGGGGACGACCTTCGGGGCAACGACGGTGCCTGTCGCGCCGGGGCGGTCGCAGCCACGCCAGTACGAGGTCTCGCCGCGTGCGCCGGGGCGATGCAGGCCGATGTGGATATGGTCCGTGTGCGGGTTGGCACCTTTGTACTCACGGGTCATCGGCTTGCCCCGGTCCCTGACCGTGCTCCAGATCCGCCGGTTCCAGATGATCTCCTGTACGCCGAGCCGCCGCAGCAGTGCGTCGGGGACGCCGGCCGCGTCGGGTGCGAGCAGCCGGTCGATGATCGCCGTCGCGACAGCCAAGTCCGCCGGCTCGGAGGCGTCCAGGTAGTAGTCGACGGCGCGTCCCTCGGCGTGCAGGCTCTTCCTCGCGCCGCCCGTGATGGGCCGGCACGCCACGATTCCGTGCCGGCGCCTGCCGAACGTGGGCAGCAGCCACTCGTTGACGAACCGCACCATGCCCGGCGGCACTTCAGTCGCGCACGGGGTCGTCCCCGGCACGAACACATCCGTCCCGTCGTACCGGTAGGCGTCCGGCGCGCACCGGCCGGTGTCCTCGGCGATACCTTCCGCACCGGGTGCCACAGGCCGCAACAGCACCGTCATCGGCGCGGTCAGGCCCTCCGGGCCGGTCAGCAGTCGAGCCAGTCCACCGGGTGGCGCTGGGCGTGCCCCGGCGGTGTCCACCACTCGCACATAGCCGCCCGGCCCGCCGCGCTCCGCCGGCAGACCGTCGAGGCGGTCGCGGCCCAGCACCCCGTCCGCGGTGACGACGAAGACGTGGACCGCGCCGCTTTCGCTGCGGCGCACCAGGAGATCCCCGGGCGACGGCGGCGCGCCGACGGGGCGGCCCGGCACCGCCAGCACCGTGTACGCCGCCGGCGCCCTGGCCGCTCCCATGACCGTGTCGTAGAGCGCGCGGTACGGCTGCCCGCCCCGGCCGTCCACGACAACGTGCACTCCCTCGGCCACCCCGAGACTCTCGTCCGCCACGAGCCGCCCCACGGACTCGGTGTCGGCGAAGACTAGTCCGACGGACATCGTCTCCGCCTCGCCCACGAACTCCCGCTCGTCCAGCACCGTCTCGGCCTCGGAGCCGTACTCGACCGCGAACCCGGCCGATGCCGCGGCCCCGGCTTCCGGCCCCCATGGCCCCGCCTCCGGCAGCGAGGCTCCGGCCTCCGCCCCGGCTCCCTCGTCCGCAGGCCCCACGGCCTGGGCCTCTGCCAGGGCTGACTCGGACCTCGGCCAGGCCGTGTCGTCCTCGGGTTCGAAGGCGAAGGCACCCTTCGGCACCATCTCGTCCGGTGTCTCCTCGATCGACTCGGTGACGGACACGTCGGCCTCCAGGGACAGGGAAGGGAAGTACTCGGGCACGGGCACCCCCGCGGCCAGCGCGGCAGCGGTGCACAGCCGGCCGGCGCCGGCCCGGTACTGATCGGGAGCCCCGGTCGGCGGGGCGGCCGTCGTGGTCAGCAGCCGCCGAACGGTCTCGACGTCCCGCACCCCTGCCTCGTACAGGAGCGCGACGGCCCCCGTGACCTGGGGAGCCGCCATGCTGGTGCCGCTCATCCGGGTCAGCCCACCGCTGCCTGGTGGTGCCCCGCGCGGGGTCGAACGGGCAGCGAGGAGGGCGACACCCGGGGCCGAGAGGTCGGGTTTCGTGCGACCGTCGACCGTGGGCCCGCTACTGCTGAAGGGGGCCAGGGAGCCGTCCGGAGCGAGGGCACCCACCGTCAGTCCGCTGCGCTCGTGGCAGACGGTGCCGGTGGTGGTGGCCGGGTCGGGATCAGTGAATACGAGGGGGAGCCCCCCGCGCAGTGGACGCTCCAGCCAGGCGTGGTAACGACCGTCCGCAATGTCGATACCGGTCAGGCGCAGCGCCCACGTCCCGGCCGGAACGGTGCTTGCAAGGCGCAGCGTCAGCTGATTGCGGCCGTTGTTGGGGTCGTCGAGTCGGTGCGCGGCGAAGCCGAGTCCGTCCCGCAGCGTCGTCTGCCCCACGGGCAAGGGGAGTTCCAGACCGTCGGGTGCGAGCAGGGTGACGGCGAGCCGGTCGGCACCGCCGTACCAGAGGTCCAGCGCGGCATGATGCGGTGGATGCGGCACCCGGAACTGCACCAGCCGGTCCCGCCCCTGGACGAGGCGGCCACTGTGGTGCGCCCGGCGGGCGAAGTAGTTCCCGGCGCTGTGCACGCACAGGCGGGGCGAGGGGTCGGAGCGGGCGAACTCGTCGAAGGCGATCTCCACGAGGGTGCGCCCGTCGTGCGGCCCGCGCTGCTGACCGAGGCTGCAGTTGACGACCAGCGGACGTCCGCCGGCGACCCGTGCGACGAAATCCAGCGCCTCGACCAGCGCCACCGAGTCACCGATGTCGACCGGGCCCAGGTCGCCCCACGTCGACAGGTGCACGAACACCAGATCCGCACCGGGAGCCATGCCGGCAGGCCCGCCCGCACCCGCACCGCCGACGGCGATCGACGCTGTGTGCGTGCCGTGCGCGCCGATACCGGGGTCGGCGTCGGCCGGGTGGTATCCGAGCACGTCGTACGAGTCAGAGGTGGCCAGTGCCCGGTCGATCTCCTCGCGCGGGTAGACGCGTCCGTAGCCGTACGGGGCGGGACTTCCGGGCTGGGATCCGGGACGCTGGTCCCACAGGGCGAGGACGCGGCTGCCGCCGTCCTCGCGCCGGAAGTCGGGATGCGCGAAGTCCAGGCCCCAGTCGATCACTCCGACGACCGTCCCCGCGCCGGTCCACCGCACACCGTCGGGCCGACGTGCCTCGTCCGCTGGCGCTGCCGACGGCGCGTCAGCGGCCTCCTCCACATCGGCGCCGTGCAGCAGCGGTGCCTTCACGCTGACCACCGCCGCGGCGTCCCGCAGCGTGGCGACATCGGCCGCGCGCGCCCGGACCGTGGCGACGGTCCCGGTCCGCGTCACCACACGCAGACCCGGCGGCGCGGGCGTCGCCGCGTCGCGGAACCGGACGATCAGACCCAGTTCCTTCTCGGGCGCCGAGCGGGCGAGGAGCTCGGCCAGGCCGGGATCCATGGCCCGTCAGGACGCCGCGCCCGGCGCGGAGCGCCTGCTGCGTTTGTCCGTGTCGTGCTCCGGCGTCCCCCTGGTCCTCAGCCGCAGCAGTACCGCGCTCTTCTGCGCGACTACCTCACCTGCCTTGGGGTCCTGGGCAACGACGACATCCGTTTCGGTGCAGTCACGGTCCTCGTAGACGGGCTCCAGAAGGGACTTGGCCAGGTTGCGCCCGGCCTCCCTGCGCGTCATCAGGCGCACGTCCGGCACGATCGCGGGGATGCCCATGCTGACCTCGAGCCGCACGGTCCGCCCCGTCTCGGGGAAGCCGCCCGGCTCCGGGTCCTGTGTCCGCACCCGGTCCCGGTCGTCCTTGTCGCCCGGCACCTCGACGATTTCCGCGCCGAACCCGGCCTCGATCAGAGTCTCGACCGCCTCGCCGCGGTGCAGCCCCACCACCTTGGGCACAGACTTCCCCCGCGAGACGAACAACAGCACCTCCGAACCCCGGGCGACCACTGTCTTCGCCACCGGGCTCTGCGCGGCGACCTGGCCGCGCGGCACCTTGTCCTCGACGACCAGACGATCCTGCGCCGCGGCCGTCAGTCCCGCCTGCGCCAGCTCCTCACGAGCCCGGCTCGGTGACAGCGACAGCAGATCGGGCACGACCACCGTGTTCGTGCCCGTCGCCGCAGGCACGTCCTCCTGGTCCCGGCCGGCCGCCAGCTGACGCTTGATCAGTTGATCGGCGACCACGATGCCGAGCAACGGGTTGGGGACCACGCCGGCGACGATCGCGGGCTGAAGACTGTCCTTCGTGCTGAGCCCTGCCCGCTGCCCCAGCACCAGCCCCAGGACGAGATTCTGTGCGTACACCACCGTGCTGCCCTCCTCTGCTCTTCGTCGGTCGCCGTCAGCGCTGTGCCAGCAGGAGCAGGGCGATCAGACCCATGCCGCCGGAGTCACCGCCGAACAGACCGCCGGAGGCGCCCTGCCCACCGCCCTCCGTCCCAGAGCTGCCGCCGAGGCCACTGAGCAGCAGCAGCGGCAGGATGGAGGAGAAGCCGTCGGAGTCCAGGACGACCTTGTCCTTCGCGAGCAGACCCGAGGTGTTCTCGGTGATCGTGCGGGTCGACGGTCGGTTCAGCAGCTGAAGCAGCATGATCGAGTCGCGGGTCTGCGCGTTCTGCTGACGCACCTGCCGTAGGTCCCTGCCGACCCGGCGGCTCAGCCTGCCCTGGCTCGCGTCGACCGAGCGGACCTTGCCGTCCACCTGGGACACGGCACGCGACGTAGCACGGATCCTGTTGTCCAACTCGGCGCGGAGCGTGGCGAGCCGGGTCTCCAGGAGCGCCGGGGTCACGGTGCCGCCCTGCGCGCCGGCCGCGGTCGGGGCCGGCGCGGGCGGGGTGAACGTGGACGGCCGGACCGGGGCGGTTCGCACGGGCCGTTGGACAGGCCGGTTCCGTTGCCGCGACCGCTCCTCGTACGCCTCGTCGCCGTACGCCTCGTCTCCATAAGCTTCGTCTCCGTAAGCCTCTTCGTAGGCTTCGTCTCCGTAGGCCTCGTCGCTCTCCGCAAGCGCGGATCCATTCAGGTACTCCGGGGCGAAGGTCATGACTCACTGCCCTCCTCGGCAGGGCGGATGGGTGCGATGTAGCGCTGGTGGGCCCAGGGGTCGGGCGTCTGCCAGCCGGGACTGCCACGCCCCGCGCAGAGCGGGCAGAGCAGGTCGTCGCCCCAGCACAGATGGCAGGCACCGGTACCGGCGGCGAGTGTGTCGTTGCGTCGGCGCAGCAGCGCGAGTTCCTCGTCGCGAGCGGCCGTCTCGCGCGTCGTCGGCGCCGAGGCGTACGGGTCGGCATAGGGGTCCGGCTCCCGCGCGGGGCCGGCCTCGTCCTGACGGCGCATCAACAACTCCACGATCGCCGCCAGTTCGGGGTCGTTCTGGCGGGCGGTGGCGAGCAGTTCGTCGACGGACGGCAGCGAGGGCACCTCGGGCACGGTCATGATGAGACCGTCCGCAGGTACTCGTACCAGGCCGCCGCCTCCAGCTCCGCCGTCTCGGCGTCGGAATAGACGACGCGGTCCGCGGACCGGCGGACCCGGCGGCGCGGCCGTTCGCGACGGGGCTCGGACGGCTTCGGCGGCACGTCCGAGGCACTGCCCACGGGGTCGGCCGCGACGACCGGCTCCTGCGTCGATCCGGGGGCCGACAGCGGGGGCAGCGAAGAGAGCAGGGCGTTCAGGGAGGCGGCGCGGTCCAGGGGGTTGGCCGGATCGGCACTCGGCTGGAACGCGACGTAGGTGTCATCCGCCTCCGCCGCCTCGGGGTGCGACTCGGCGAACTCAGCGCTTGCCTGCGTCGCGAGGCCGCCCAGCAGATTCGCGAACGCGGCGGCCGGTACGGCGAATCCGCCGGTGCTGACCTTCTCCTTGCCCGCCGCACCCAACGCCAACTGGATCAGGGCGTGCTGTGTCTCGGGGCGCGCCAGGACGGAGAGCAGCGCGTTGCCGGCGCCGCCCGCGGACGCGGGGCCGGGGTGGTAGGCGGGCAGGGGCGGTGGCTCCGACGCCGGGTGGAGCTGCGGTGCCGGCGCCGGGGTCCCGTGGGCGGGCGGGGCCGCCGGTTGCGGGCTCCAGGTGACCGCCGCGGTTCCGGCCGCGGAAGACGCCGTAGCCGGGGCGGGCCCCCGCCCGCGGGCGGGCGCGGCGGCCGGACGTGGCGCCGTGGGCTGCGGAGCAAGCGCCGCGGTGGCGGCACCGAGCCCGGCTCCGATCAGCGCGCCCCACGGCCCCGCGGCGGAACCCGCCGCCGCGCCTCCTCCGGCGGCCGAGAGGATGCGTTGCCCTTGAGGGCTTGACACCGCCTGGGCCGCCTGCGAGGCGAACGCGCCGAGACCGCTGCCGATGGCGGAGAGCCAGTTCTCCGCGTCGGGCGCTGTGAGGCCCCCGAACAGCCGGGGCGTGACCGATTCGAGCGCTTCGTCGGACAACTCGGCGTACGGCGAAGCGAGTACGTTGCGTACGGCCGGATAGCGCGTCGGCACGTCATCCATCGCAGGCTCCCGATTCCTGGGGCGGCACCGGGCTCCAGAATCGCGACGTGCTGTCGCCGCAGCGTCACGGCACCGTCGCACGCCCCAGCGAGACCGCGGCCAGCCGCTCCATCTCGGCTGTCGGCGCCAGCCCCAACTCGGCCTCCATGAGGTCCCGGCAGCGCTCGTAGACCCGCCGTGCCTCGACATGGTTGCCCTCGTCCTGGTGCGCGCGGACCAGGATGCGGTAGCCGCTCTCGCGCAGCGGCTCCGCGCACACGGCTTGGCCGGCGATCTCGATCGCCTGGGCATGCCGGGCCCGCGCGAGGTGGGCGAGAGCGAGCCGCTCCAGCGCGTGCAGTCGCAACTGGCGGTAGCGCTCCCGCTCGACGACGGCCCAGTCGTCGTACCAGTCGGGCAGGACGTCCAGGAGAAGGAGGGCCTCGTCGGGCGGGGCGGGTACGGGCAGTTCCACGGGCCGGGCCGCCGGGTCGATCAGGGCACGGGCGACAGCCGTGGCCCGCGCCAGATCCAGCACGACGCTGTCGTCCAGCGTGAGCCGCTGCGGGCCGTACCCGACCACCAGGCCGGGGCAGCCGCGTTGCAGGCGCCACAGCGCGGAGCGCAGATTGGCGCGCCCCCGCCCGTCCGGCAGGCCGGGCCACAACTCCTCACCGATCGTCTCGCGCGGGGCGGCACCCCGGCAGCCCAGATACGCCACGAGCCGCTCGGCCCCCGGCGCCGACGCCACCGGTCGGCCGTCCCGCAGAATCCCCACGTCACCCAGCAGTGCCACGCCGTAACGGGCGGGGGCGCCGGTCGCCGCCGAACCCTGCGGCAGGCGGCTCAACCGGAGTTCTCCCTCGTCGGCCGGCCGACTTCGCGCAGCCATGTCTCGATGCCCTCCCGTGCGGCCTCCGTCGTCGGCCAGACGACGGAGGCCTCGCCGTTGTCGCTCACATAGACGGCGCGTATCGCCACCGTGGTGCCGTGCACCATCGCCCGAAGGACGAGGATCCGCGCCCGTTGCGGCATGTCCATGAGACGGAGCGTGTCGTCGTGGGCGTCGCCGCGGGGTCACCGGCCCGTCTCGGGGAGGCCGGCGGCGTGTGGTCACCAGGCGCCGAACGGAGCCAGGTTCGGCCCGACGGAGTGCCAGTCGCCCTCGCCGTCGTGCGCCTCGTGCGCGAGATGCCCGGCGTACCACAGGACCAGGTCCTGGCCGTCCGTGGGCTCTGCGGTCAGATACGCCCCGAGCTCGTCGGCGGCCGCCGAGCCCTGCCGTCCGTACAGGTCCTCCGCCCCGCGATAGCGCAGCACCCACAGGTCCGAGGCGGAGAACGCGTCGGCGGTGCCGTCGCCGGGGCCGGGTAGAACGTGGAAGCCGCGCCCACTGTCGACGTCGAGGATCGCCCAGCTCCGCCGGGAGGACGGGTTCTTCCGCCGCGTGGTCTCCCACCGCTTGGTGTGCCACCCCGCCCCCCAGCCCTGGTCCGGCGTATAGGTGTTGAACTCCAGCGCCACGTCACGCCCGGCGCCGTCGATGTCGAAGTCGAAGCGCCAGTAGGCGTGGTGCCGGTGATCGTAGGGGCACTGGAGTCCGGCGCTGTACAGCCGGGGCATGACCCACCCGTGCTCCCAGAACACCCAGCGGTGGGTCAGCCGGTAGGCGCCGATGGTGTGGTACGACTCCACCGCCAGGCCGCGCACTCCGTTGCTCGTGTACGAGTACACACAAACCCGTGAGCCCGGGCAACGGCCCGTCGGCTTGGCATTGTTGTAGTTCAGCGGATCCTTGTAGGGGCCGCAGGGGCCGTCGTACTGCACCCGTAGGGACGGCAGACTGGCCTTGTAGAACACTTGGTGGCCCCGGTAGCGGGCCGCGCGGATCACGATGCCTTCCTGGTCCGGATAGTCGGTGAGCCGCCAATCGAACTCCCAGACAGGCCCCGTCGTCGAGGGCCACGCGACATGCCCCGCCTCACTCATGACCACCCTCCCGTGTCTCGACCACGCTCTCGTCACCGAGGTCGACAATCGCCCGGACCCGGGGCAGCCGCTCGTCGGCGGGCCCGAACCCGACGTACGCCCGCCGCCTGCCGTAATGGCGGTCGCCGGGCTCGACGTCGCTCGTCAGCAGGACGAACCCGATGTCGCCGTCACGTAGTTGTCCGGCCACCCGGACATCGGCGCGCGCGATGCGCAGGGCGTGCTCGATCTCTTCGTCGGACAGCGGCGGTTGTCCCTCCAGCCGTCGTACCTCCGCGACCTTGAGTGTCTCGATCGGACCGCTCAGGCTCACCTCGTACGCATGGTTGTCGCTGTAGTCGTACAGGAAGAGGAGCGTGCGGGCGGCCCCGCGGCGTTTGTCGTCCAGCAGGGTGGTCGCGCCCAGTACGGCGTGGCGCTTGCCCTCGAGGACGCGGCGGACCCGGTCGTCCGCGAGCGCCAACGGTGCGATCCTCCAGGTGAGTTCGGCTCCGTCGGGCACCTCGACCGCCAGGCTGCGGACGGTTTCCGCCGGGCCGGGGTCGGGTGCGGGGGCGGGCAGCTCGCGCAACGGTGGCTCCACGACGGCCGCGAACTGTCGAAGTTCGGGATCCCTCGGTGGGTGGGGCACGGCAAATCCGGGCGTGTGCATGACGGTGTGTTCCCCCCTGTCAGCGGTGGCCGGACACCGTAGGCGGGCAGTCGGCCGTCGACAATGGCGGACGGCGGCACACCGTTTCGGGGGCGCGTGCACCGGCACGCCGACGAGAGCTCAGAGCAGTGCGAACTGCCCCTCGGGGCCCTCTTCGTGGTGGTCCAGAACCGACGCCGGGCGACGGGCCTGCTCCAGGACCGGCAGGACGCCGGCCCCTCGAAGGTCGGTCGCGGTGATGGGGGCCGTCAACTCCCCGTCGAGTGGCTGGAGTTCCGCCATCAGGGCCAGGACCGTGATCAGTTCCAGCAGCTCCGACGTCCATGCCTGCGGCCAGGTCGCCGGGCGGATCGCCGCCAGGGTGCCCGGCTCGGGCTCCGTGACACGGGCGGTGAACCACTGCTCCAGGACCTTCACGCCGGCCACCTCGTAGTCCCACGCCTCCGGCGGGACCGGTGAGATGCGGCCCCCGTCCAGCAGCAGGGCCTCCTCGTCGCGGTCGTACTCCAGCGTCAGCGGGCGGGAGGGGAGCGGCGCGCGGACGTACGGGCGGCGGCCGCCGGGGAGCTTCGGGCGGTCGCCGTCGCGTCGCATCAGCCAAAGGGCGCGGTGACCCGACTCCACGCCGCGTGCCCACAGTCCGGGGTCGGCGGTGAGAGGGACGGTCAGGTCCGGGCGGACGGCCGCCACGGTCCAGGCGAGCAGGTCCAGCGGCTCGACCGGTACGCCGAGCCGGTCCCCGAGGTGCTCCAGGAGGCCCGGCGCCAGGTTGGGTTCCGTGCCGTCCGGGCGGCGGAAGAGCGGGCGGACGCGGCCCGGGCGGACCAGGGGCAGCAGGGAGGTCGCCAGCAGGGGGGAGTCCGGGGCCTGCACGACGAAGACCTGGTGCTCGTCCGCCACCCGCCACAGCTCAGGGCGGGCCGCGTCGATCAGGCGGTGGTCGGGGATCAGCCACTGCTCGTCGAAGGGCGCGCGCAGGACGCGTACCGGCTCCGGGCAGGGGCCCGTGGCCCGGAGCAGTTTCTCGGTGCCGGTGCTCTGGCCGGGCAGCTGACCGACCGCCGAATGCAGGGTGCGCGAGCGCGTCGGCTCCAGCAGGGCCTCCCGGTCCGGGCCCTCGGCCTTCACGAAGGCGTCCCAGCGGGCCTTCAGGGACGCCGCGTCGGGGCCCGTCGGCCACCCCCGGCCGAGCCGCGGCGGTGCGACGGACCACGGCATGAGGTCCGCCAGCGGCGGAGCGTCGTCGTGCGTCACGCTGGGCATCGTACGGCCTGGGTGCGACACGCGGGTCAGGTGGCGTCGAGCGTCACCGTGAAGGAGAAGCGGTCGCCCCGGTAGTGGATGACCGCCGCGTCCAGCACGCGTCCCGCCGCGTCGTAGGTCACGCCCGTGTAGTGCAGGATCGGGCTCAGCAAGGGGATTTGGAGCAGTTTCGCCGTCTCCGGGTCCGCGAGCCGCGCCTCCACGGTGTCCGTGATGCGGCTGATGTCCGCCCCGACGACATCCCTCAGCACCTTCGTCATCGGCCAGCGGACCAGGTCGTCCAGGTCGATGCGCGCGGCAAGTTCGGGACGGACGTAGTTGCGGGCGTGGTTCGTCGGCTCGCCCGTCTTCTCGTCGCCGCGCAGCCGGTGGTACGTGGCCACCTCGTCGATGTCCGGGAAGTACTCCGCGAGTTCGGCCGGCACCGGCTCCCGGCCGTGGCCCAGCAGTTCCGTCACCATGCCGGACTGCTGGGCCACGATCGCGTCCACCGAGCCGAGCAGTCGCACGGGGGCGCCCCGGCGGGCGTCCGGCTCGATGAACGTGCCGCGTCTGCGGTGGCGCGTGATCAGGCCCTCGTCCTCCAGCTCCTTCAACGCCTGGCGCATGGTCAGCACGCTCACGCCGTAGTGCTCGGCCAACTGCTCCTCGGTGGGCAGCCGCAGCGAGTCCTGCGGACGGCGGCCCAGTATCGAGGCGCGCAGCGACTGCGACACCTGGTACCAGAGCGGCAGCTTGCGGTTCAGGACGATCGAGTCCGGGGCGAAGGAGGTCACGTGGCCATCCGTACCGGTAGGGGATCTCTACTGCAAGGGGCGGAAGTGACGCTCCAGGCCCTGCCATACGTCGTCATAGCGCCGTTGCAGATGGTCGGCGCCGGCCGCTTGCGGCGTCAGCGTCACCGGCCAGCGGGTCTCGAACATGAAGGCCAGACCGTCGTCGACCTTCTGCGGCTTGAGCTCCGCCGCGCTCGCGCGGTCGAACGTCTCCCGGTCCGGGCCGTGCGCGGACATCATGTTGTGCAGCGAGCCGCCGCCCGGCACGAAGCCCCCCTTTCCGGCCGTCTTGGCGTCGTACGCGCCTTCGATGAGACCCATGTACTCGCTCATCACGTTCCGGTGGAAGTACGGCGGCCGGAACGTGTCCTCGCCCACCAGCCAGCGCGGCGCGAACACGACGAAGTCGACGCCCGCGAGGCCCGGGGTGTCCGACGGGGAGGTCAGCACCGTGAAGATCGACGGGTCGGGGTGGTCGTAGGAGATGCTGCCGATCACATTGAAACGGCGCAGATCGTAGACGTACGGCACATGGTTGCCGTGCCAGGCCACCACGTCGAGCGGGGAGTGGTCGTACGTGGCGGTCCAGAGGTTTCCGCAGAACTTGTTCACCACCTCCACAGGTCCCTCGGTCTCCTCGTACGCCGCCACCGGGGCCATGAAGTCCCGGGCGTTCGCGAGGCCGTTGGCGCCGATCGGGCCGAGGTCGGGGAGGTGGAAGGGCGCCCCATAGTTCTCGCACACATAACCGCGGGCGGACTCGTCCAGTAGCTCCACACGGAAGCGCACCCCACGGGGAACCAACGCCACATGTCCCGGCTCCGCATGCAGCAGCCCGAACTCCGTGCGCAGCAGCAGCCCGCCGAGCTCCGGCACGATCAGCAGCTCGCCGTCGGAGTCGCTGAAGACGCGGTCCATTGAGGAGTTGGCGTGGTACAGGTGCACGGCCATGCCGGTGCGCTGGGTCGCGTCGCCGTTGCCGCCCAGCGTCCACAGGCCCGCCAGGAAGTCGGTTCCGGGGGCCGGCTCGGGCAGCGGGTTCCAGCGCAGGCGGTTGGGGTCCGGCACCGACTCGGTGAAGGGCGCCGTGCGGATCGCGCCGTTGTCCGTGCGCGTGAACGCCGGGTGGGCGGCCGAGGGGCGAATGCGATACAGCCACGAGCGGCGGTTGTGCGCCCTCGGTTCGGTGAACGCCGAACCGCTCAGCTGCTCGGCGTACAGGCCCAGCGGGGCGCGCTGCGGTGAGTTGCGGCCCTCGGGCAGGGCGCCCGGCACCGCCTCCGAGCTGTGCTCGTTGCCGAATCCGCTGAGGTAGACCAGCCCCTCCGCGGTCTTCCGCGCTTGCCCGTGCTCGAACACGCTCGCGTGGGAGGTGCCCCCATCGCTCATGATCGCTCCCTTGGATCTGATTCCTATGCTCCACCGTAGGATTGCGGTTTCGCCGGCGCAAGAGATCCGCGGAAGCAGTCCTCGAGTACGACCGGAACCCGACGCCAACCCGACTTAAGAGGGATTCGTCTGTCGGACCGGTGTTCTAGTCTCCGGGCATGTCATGGACGCGGACCTCTCTCGCCGCGCTCGCGGTATGGGTCCTGCTGCTGACCGGAACCGCGGGCTGCGACTCCAGTGGTGCCCGGGATCAGGACGCGGGCGGTGTGTCTCCCGTGGGCAAGGTTCTCGAGGACACCGACGCCGGCGGGCGGCACTACCGCGAGGTGTCCAAGGACGAGGCCCCCGAGGTCGCCGTCGAGGTGCAGCCGGACCCGGACGCCGCCGACGGGGGCGGCTGGGACGTACGGCTGACGGTGCGCGGCTTCCGCTTCTCGCCGCCCGGCACGAAGGCTCGGGCGGTGGCCGGACACGGGCTCGCGTACCTCTTCGTCGACGGCCGCCTGGTCACCAGACTCCGCGCCCCGATGTACCGCCTCCCGGCCGACCTCGTCCCACGCGGCACGCACCACGTCACCGCCCGCCTGTACGCCGACGACGGCACGGTGTGGGCCGTGGACGGCAAGGCGGTCGAGAGCACTGCCGATGTCACGGCGTCGGGGGTGGAGACGGCGGCGGCCTCGACGGCGAGGGGGTCGGCTGGGGTGCTGGGTGCTGCGGGGGCCCGCGCCGGCGGGAGT